>NZ_QETF01000035.1 GCF_003129565.1 Salibaculum griseiflavum | reverse complement strand
CGCATCCACGATCACAAAATCAACAGGCTCGATGAGCTTCTGCCGTGGAACTGGGCGCCCATGTCAGAGGCGGCGCCCAAGACCGAAGCCGCCTGAGGCCGCAAGGCGGTTCAAACCGGGCGGTTACAATGGTTGGCCGGGAACGCTCGGCGAAAAGTGACACGGGTGACAACCTCACTAGAGTACCGTGATGATACAGGACAGCCCTGCTGTGTGGGTCCTGTATTTGCGTGGTAGCCAGTAATAGAGATGATCGCAAAACCTGCTCTTCCCAATTTTGGGTTTGGTTACACAGCCTGGTGCGCGACTGCAGACCGCAGCGATGCGCTTTTAGACCGACGCCTCAATAGGCGTTGGTCTGATGGCTCATTGCAGTCCCTAAAAGAAAATATTCATTCACGTGTTTCACCACTTCCGTTTGAGCGATTTCGATGTGAAACA
Organism: Salibaculum griseiflavum; assembly: GCF_003129565.1. GTDB lineage: Bacteria > Pseudomonadota > Alphaproteobacteria > Rhodobacterales > Rhodobacteraceae > Salibaculum > Salibaculum griseiflavum. The sequence continues at coordinate 2,601 of NZ_QETF01000035.1, read as the reverse complement.
ACATGCGGTGACGATCAGTTAGGCGCAGCGATAGCAAGCACGAACAGATCGAACAGCACACAGATGCGACGCAGATGTGTTATCTCGTTGAAACTGCGTTATCATTTAGGCCAGACGAATGGCGTGGATGAACAGATGACCGCAAATGACCTGTTCGAATGAGGTCATTTCAGTATTCCTCGGCCAGCATAACAGTTAAGACCCGAGCTGTGACAGCTGGATCGCTTGCGTCAGGCGAGTGCATCTGCAGGTCCACGTCGTAATAGCTGAATTGCCAAAACACCTGAACCTTGCCCAAATGGAAAGCGCCAAAGTCGTGCTCCCCATATGGATCGTTGTCGGCGGTGAATTCATTGAACAGTTGCACTGCCCGCAGCACAGCATCTACATCGTCCAGTGCCTGTATGCCCGGAGTGATGAAGACCCGGCAGCCCGTGAATGTTTGCCGCGCCAGATCGTTCAATTTGCGAATGCGATCTGTGTGGTCCTCTGTCATTTGGCCGCCCGCTTGCGTTCAGCCGCACGAGCAATGGCTTGATCCAACTCACCTGCTTGAGCTGCCGCGCGAAATGCATCCAGCACAGCGCCGACCAGTTCCAGCTTGCTGACGAACGCCGCGTTGTTCTTGCCATCCATCAACAGCACGCGAGCGCCATAGCGGCATTGCACATACCAACCGTGGTCTTGCTCGAAAAACCAAGGTTTGACCTGCCGCTGTGTTTTGACCTGCACACGTTCGCCCTGTTCGTTGGTGATCCATTTGGCGTGCTGCTTGGTGTGGGTTTCGCCTTTGATTGCTGCGGCGAGTACCAGTTTCTGTTCGTCCAGTGCCGCTACCAGCTTGTTGCGTCGATCCTGTTTCGGGTCTTTGACGGCTCCTACACGTTCGACAGTTTTGAAAGATAGCTTGCTCAGTTGGGTCACGCGCTTGCTCCTGTGTTTGCGGTACAGTGCAAGCGTATGGTCTCCCCAAGTTGGTGGTCGACCGAAAATCAATTATTTTCAATGCGTTGAGGGAATCGGCGCAGAACACAGATCAAAAAACACAGAGTTTAAAACACAGTGTTTCGACAACAGTGTTTGACGAGAGTGTTTCGCCAACAGCGTTTGAACACGGCATCGTCGCGCGCCTGTTCACAAAAAAAGGGGCAGACTGTGATGCCTGCCCCAATCGGTTTTATTTGCTAGGTTTAGAAGATACTACCTGCAAGCTGGGCTTGGGCGGCTGCGGCGGCGTGCCTTGCCGTAGCTGCTCGATGCCTTCTTCCAACAAAGGCAGCATATCGCGTATGTCGCCTGTGAATGTGCTCAGCAGCACCTGCAGGTCTTGCGTGCTGACCGTAAAGCCTTCCTGCTGCACAATAGCTTGCGCACGTGGCAAACAGTCTTTCAAACTGGGAGGTGCCAGTTCCACTCGCTCAAACAGGCTTTGCAAGGGGCCCATTATTTTCTGCTTCACCCCCTGCACACCGGGTTGCTCGTTTGTGGTGACAACCAAGTTGATCCACTTGTAATCGTCCATCCACGAGCGAAACTTTGGCTGGTCTTGCTCTGCAATTTCATCGAACTCATTAATCAGCAACAACGCCTCTCCGCATGCAAATTGTAGCATATTCGCAACGTTCAATAGCTTCTTAAAATCGGCTGGTTTTAGATCAGCGCCGTTAAACTCCTCAATCGCCCCGTCATAGCCAGCAGCATGATAGCGTTCGCGCACGATCACCCGTGCTGTGGTTGTTTTTGCTGTGCCAGGCGGTCCCCAAAGCATCAAAGGCTTGTAAGGCTTGCCTGTTGCATAGCGCTGGCAGGTTGCCTGCGCAGCTTTGTCCGCAAATATCAGTTCAGCAACTGTTTGCGGTTCGTATTTGTCTTCAAATGTCATATGTTTCTCCTGTTAAATGTTAAGTGCACGCAAAGCGCAAAAGCCCTGCGTGCACTGTTTTTGCTAAAATTTACGCTGCTGTTTTGTTTGCAAGCACGCGTGCAGCAAACTGCTTAACATTTGCTGTTTTGCGCTGCTTTACATCGTCCAGCGTGTCTTTGCTTGCTGCCTTTGTTTGCTGCTCGTCAAGCTCCTTGCCCATTACAGCAAGTGCATTGTCCACCAGCGCACGCTTGTTGCTGCCATACACAACCTTACCGTTGCCGTTTCTGTCGCAGTGCACCAGCGCAACCATGTAGTCCGTGTCGTTTTCGCTGTCGCTCAGCATATAGTTGTGCAAGCCAAACGTCGCCAAAGCGTGCTCACCTGTCAGTGCATTTGCAGCAATGTCCCTGTAGTCATCCGCTGTCAGCTTGTTTGCTTGCGTGTTGCTTGCTGTGCGCCGCACGTTTTCAATGCCACCACGCTCAATTACAAAGTTTGTCAGCGTTTGCGTGTCGCTGCGCTCGTCAAACCAAACCTTAAGCACACGTGCGTAAGCATATTCCCTGTTGCTTTCCTGTCCAAAAACAACACGCACAATTTTAAGCGCCGAGTTATGCCCGAAAGTTGGTGATGGCCTGAAGTAGGCGGCATATCATGGCGGTGTTGAAAGACGCCGTCGATCTCACAGAGAAAGGATATGCCACCATGGCCAAATCTACCGTTGTCCCGTTCGA
>NZ_QETF01000034.1 GCF_003129565.1 Salibaculum griseiflavum | reverse complement strand
CCGTTGTTGCAAGACGTGGAGGGCAAAATGACTGCGAGACACGACCTACAGGAAGTGATCGAGTTGCTACAGGCCAGCGACAATCCCGTTGCACAAATGCGCGATTGGATTTCGGACAGTGGCGGTGATTGGTGCGACGATAGCCATGCAGGCCTGTTTGAGGTGCAATACCTTGGTATTGCAGGCATTGGCGTTGGACCTGTTGCTGCTGTTCGTGCTTGGATCAAGAATGCGACAGCAACCATTCAGTCGGATGTTGCCGCGTATTCTCTCGCTTCTTGATCCGTCAGCACCTGTTTTTGAGGCGGTTTTTCTGCGTCAGTGATAAATAAACGAGTAAGGCAAGACACGACGAGGCATTTGAACAGGCTACAAACGAGATCAAGGTTAGCACGCCGACGATAATTGTGCTGCAAATCCGTCCTGATGTGAGGGGGTAAGCAAATCCGAACTGCTCGTTGTTCGTCTTCTTCGCACTACCCTGTGCTTTGCGCAGGATGCCTGAAACGCAATCCCACTGGAGAGACATCCTTTTATCCTGAAAAAACGGAAGTGATATGACGTTTGCGAAGTCGTAATGGTTGGCCGGGAACGCTCGGCAAAAGTGACACGGATGACAACCTCATAAGAGAACCGTGATGACATAGGGTCGCCTTGCTGTGTGGGTCCTATGTTTGCGTGGTAGCCTGTAATAGAGATGATCGCAAAACCCGCTCTTCCCAATTTGGGTTTGGTTACACAGCCTGGTGCGCGACTGCAGATTGCAGCGATGCGCTTTTAGACCGACGCCTCAATAGGCGTTGGTCTGATGGCTCATTGCAGATGCCAAAAGAAAATATCCCTTCACAAAACATCACTTAAATCAGCACTGCAGTTTGAGCGATTTCGAGTTGAAACAAAACGCGGTGACGATCGGTGAGGCGAGGCGATAGCGAGCGCGAACAGATCGAACAGCACACAGATGCGACGCAGATGTGTTATCTTGCTGAAACAGCGTGACCATTTAGGCCAGCCAAATGGCTTGAACGAGCAGATGGAAACGAATGACCTGCTCGAATACGGTCGTTTCAGTATTCGTCGGCCAGCATCACTGTCAGCACCCGAGCCGTGACAGCTGGATCACTTGCGTCAGGTGAGTGCATCTGCAAGTCCAGATCGAAATAATCCCATTTCCAGAACACAGTGTCGCCGTTGTGGCGGAACGACCCAAAGTCGTGCTCGCCATAGGGGTCATTGTCGGGGGTGAATTCATCGAACTGCTGCACCTTGCACATGACCGCGTCTATATCGTCCAGCGCTTGAATGCCCGGTGTGATGAAGACCCGGCAACCCGTAAAAGACTGCCGCGCCTGATCATTCAATTTGCGAATGCGGTCTGTGTGGTCCTCTGTCATTTGGCCGTCCGTTTGCGCTCTGCTGCACGAGCAATGGCCGTGTCAAGTTCACCTGCTTGGGCGGCTGCGCGGAAAGCATCCAGAACTGAACCGACCTGTTCAAGCTTGCTGACAAAGGCGGCGTTGTTTTTGCCGTCAACCAACAACACGCGAGCGCCATAGCGGCATTGCACATACCAGCCGCCATCTTGTTCAAAAAACCAAGGTTTGACTGGCCGCTGTGTTTTCGCCTGTAAACGCTCGCCTTGTTCGTTGGTAATCCATTTGGCGTGTTGTTTGGTGTGGGTTTCGCCTTTCAATGTGGCAGCGAGCGCCAGTTTCTGTTCGTCCAGTGCCGCCACCAGCTTGTTGCGTCGCTCCAGCACCGGGTCTTTTGCTGGGCTCGCACGTTCGACAGTTTTGAATGAAAGCTTGCTCAGTTGGGTCATACGCTTGCTCCTGTAAGTGCGTTACAGTGCAAGCGTATGATCAGAACAAACGCAGAACGACCGAAATCTACTCGCTTCCTCCGAAAACACGCCTGATGACAGGGTCGTATGCATCCGGACGGATTTGGCTGATAAGCTCAAATGCAAGATCAGCGGTGTTCGTGTTGTTAAGATAGCCCCGCATTAGAGTAGCCTCCAAATAGCTTTTCTCTTGTGTAACGAGTTCCAGCAGTTCGACAGCAATCTTGCACACAAAGTCATTTAGAAGACCATGATCCCAGACCAAGTCAGACTGTCGCTTGGCGGCTGCCTCTACGACATTGCTAAGTTCGATAATACTGCGGCGAAGCGGGTGCGTCAGGTCCACGGTGATATTATTCAGTGTGACTTTAGACATAGGATTTCCTTTCCATTTGGAGAACATGCAGCGCTGTCGGGATCAGCGCTGCAACTGGTTCAGATGCTCAGTTCGATTTTCAGGATAATGTCGCGTGCGCTGCTATCGCTGCCTTGCAGAAGCGTCGCTACTTGTTGCGGCGTCCAGTTGTATCCTTCAGCTTGAAGGATTGCTTGCGCACGAGATATCCACGCATTGAGAGGCGGCACTTTCAATGGCAGCTCAAGAAAACGGTTATAAAAAGCTTTCTTGAGCATATTGTGCTGCTTGGTTGCGACGGTTGTTTCATTTGTTGTCGCTATGATGCTCAAATCTTGGTTGCTGTCTAAAATGGCACGGAGTTCTGACATTTGTGTCGGATCAAGAAGATTGATTTCGTTGATGATTACCGTGACGGGTCCGTCGCTGAGGCGGGTGAAGTTTTGGAAACCTCCAATTTTCGCGAGCGTTTCAGACGTGAACTGACCACCATTCACTTCAAGATAGTCTTGAGCTTGGTGAAATTGACGCGATCGTTCTTTCGCAATGACGCGAGCGGTGACAGTCTTTCCTGCTCCAGGCTCACCAAACAAAACCAGGTGTTTGCTGGGGTAGCTGTTTGCATATTTCGTCACGATCTGTTGTGCGGCAGCATCTGCAAACACAAGGTCACGGATTGTCTGCGGTTCGTATTTTTTCTCAAAGTTCATGTCTTTTCCTTTTCTGCTTGATGTGCATCGAGGGAATGCAGCGCGAATAATCGCGCTGCATTCGGCTTTGGTTACGATTCTTCAAGGGTGACGTTTGCAGCTGCTTCGTCTGTCGACGCGGGCGCTTCGCTTTGCGCGGGGTCAAAGGTCAAGCTCGCGTGAAACTTGGTGAGCACAGATGTGAGCGTGTTGATGTACTCGTCGTGTTCTGCAGTTGTGTCAGCGCTCTCTTGCAGGTCGTGGATTTCTTTTCCAGCGACAGACAGAGCGGTGTTGACAAGCTTCTCGTGCGTCGTGCTGTGTAGAACGTGCGCTTGAGCATTTTCATCAATACGCAAGACAGCGACTGCGAACTGTTTATCAGCATCGGTAAACTTGACAGTTTCAGGAAGCTGATAAGCGCTGACAGTGTTCGGTGTCTCGGCGAAAACGCTCTTTGCAATCGTCTTATAGTCTTCGCTCGAAAGATTTTTCTTTGACGCAGACGGAGTGCGACGGATTTCTTCGATACCACCACGCTCTTGAATGAAGCTCGCAAGCGACTGATCTTCAGCAATTTCCAGCGCAGCGACCTTGAGAACACGAGCGTAAGCGTGTTCGCGCTTTCCTTCCTTTCCAAAAACAGCGCGAATAACACGCAAGGCAATGCTCGTGTTGTTCTTGGGTTTCATTCCAAGATCAGTCAGCAAGCTGTTGAGCGCTTTCGCGTTGCTGTCTTTGCGCATCACGTCATTCATGAGCGTGAAGCAGTCAGCGAGGATCTCGTACAGCTTTTCGTTTGCTGCTTTAAGCTGATCGTTCTCCCACTGCTCGCGACGGCTGCTGAGCGCTTCGATCTCCGTAGCAAGTTTCTGTTTGTATGTATTCGCCATCTTGGGTCCTCCTTATGTTAATGGCCCGACGCGGGGCTGCGCCGGTGAAAGGAAGGTCGCTGAAATGGCCGCTTGACACTCTATCCAGTAACCATCTTGGATGAGTGATGTTGGAATTGGCGGTCTGGGGGTGCGATTGCACCCTTGGGTTGTGCTTTGTGGAGGCGCGGATGTACGAAGACTTTTTCAGACGGCGTGGCGGAGATGTGCTGTTCTTCCGCTATGCGCCGCCGAAGCCTGACCGACTGCTGTCAAACGATGTTTCTTCAGCGAAGCAGCCCAATCCGCCGTACCCAGATGCGCCCGGCTGGCATTGCAGCGTCTACTATTACTGGTGGCGCTTCATTCGCTTGAACGAAGACTTTCGCAACGCGGTTAAAACCGGTGCGCTTCCTGAAGGTACTGTGGTGCACGATTTTCGCCGTGCCTTCGATTACAAGTTTAGAGACTGGTGGCCGCGTTTTGGCCGTTATCTGTTTTGCGAGCCGCCGGGGCTGAGCCTACGCCTTGAAAACCCGCCAATCGGTGCGTCCAGTGTAGAAGATCGCTTTGTGGTTTCTGTGCCTGCTCACGCTGATCTTGAGCGGGTTTTGGCGGACATGCGGTCGCTGTTGCAGCCCATGATGGCCAACAAGAAAGCAGAAACAGGTGGTAGCCGCGCTGAGATATGCCCAAAAGTTGGTGACGGCCGTCATCAGGCGGCGGCTTGAAGTTGCTTGATCCCGTCTTTGAATTCAATCCCCTGAATAACCTCGGGCAGACGGCTTGGCCCGTTGATCTTCCGCCACT
>NZ_QETF01000033.1 GCF_003129565.1 Salibaculum griseiflavum | reverse complement strand
GCACTGGAGGATGTGGTAGTCGTCTTCATGGTGTTGCTTCCTTTTTGGTTTGATCACCCCGAGCCTACGGCTCAGGGGAAGCAACGCCACCCTTTTTCAAAGTTTCAACATCCGTCGGGACATCCCCGTAATGGATACCGCGGCTAGTTAACTTGATTTCCGCCATTGTCCCGTCTCAATCCGATGAGAGAAATTTTGATGCTGCGGCCAGTTCCGGGCCGCAGCATCAATCACTCTCACTTTAGTTCCACCTTACCACTCGACATTGAGGTCGAACGAAAGATGCGGTTTACCTTGTTGTGACACATCGGTTCCGAATCGCAGTTTACCTTGCTCATTAAAGATAGACTGCTCGTGGAACATTCCGAGGGAGCCTCTGGTTACGTCACCGCTCGTCTCCAGATCCATGTCGACGCCCCAGTCAGTCCCGTTTAGGCGGTTCGTCAGACGATACTCCAAGCCTGCTCCAATTCCACAAGCTGTTTCGCTGCTCGAGCCTATCGCCATGTCGCAATAAAGCCTCGGTGCAACATGCCAGCTACGGGAAAGGTTACGATAGCCCTCGTCTGAAACCTCGTCACCAAAGTCCAAACCGATCTCAGCGAAGAAGCGTATGCCTTTCTGATCGTCCAGGCTCAACGTGCCGGATTCACTGCGTCCAGGAATACTGGCTGTCACATCTGCATCAGCTGCTGTCGCATAGGTCAGGTGCAAGCCTGCACGTGGTGTAACACGTGTTTCGCCATATTCCACCTCACCAGAGACTGACATGCCACCAAAGAGGCCCATATACTGATAGGAGCCATCCGCGTCGACGCCTTCCGACAAGCCCTCTGAGAAGCGCAGATCAAAGCTGTGATGACCAGCCGACCCAGCGAGGTAATAGTCAAGATAGATATCCTGATTCATCCTAGCTGCGCCATAGAGGCCACCATACAGACCGTAGCCGTTAATTTGACCATCGGCACGGCTCGTTACACTGGTCCGGCTCGCATAGGCACCGAGAAAATACCCTCTCAGATGATCTTCACTGACCCTACGCTCACGCTGCAGCGTGCCAGTCAGCATGCCTTGCGTGCCCAGGTCTTTGTCATGGCTCAGACTGAACTCGCCACGAATGATCTGCCTCTGGTCGGTCTTACAGTTGTAGAACTCTTCGCCGAAGGTCCCATCGGTATTGAATCTTCCAGCAGAAGCTTCAGCGGAGCCATCCACATCAAACGGGCGCACTTGGCCACATTCTTCTCGCATCGGCGCCACATCGTTCACTCGGAACTCCACACGACGGTTCTGCGCACGCCCTTCGGCGGTTGCATTGTCCGCCACGGGCTCACGCTCACCGTAACCGCGTGCCACAAGACGCTCGCTGTCCACGCCCCGCTCGGCCAGAGCTCGCAGTACCGTCTCTACACGGGATTGGCTCAGTCGCTGATTGTAATCATCCCCACCGCGAGAGTCGGTATGGCCTCCGATCTCGATACGTGCGTCCTCACAGCTCGCCAAAATCTCCGCAAGCTCGTCAACAAGCTCCCGGCTCTCAGGGCGCAACTCGGCGCGCGCTGTGGCAAACAGGATCGGGTCTTCTTCAACCCGACTGTTCAATGCGCGCACACAGCGGTCTGCCGACCGGTCCGAAAGACGATCTCGCGCCCCACGTGCGATATCTTCAAACAGCCGCGACTGCTTAGCAACGGTCTCGCGCAGATCACTCTCCAAAATATCTGTGAGAGGCTCTGCAATCAGGTCAATCAAGCCGACAAGGGTGACTGTCATCTGATTTGATGTTGCAAAAGCTTCGACACCAGAAGTTGGTGAAACACCCTTTGCATCGCCTTTCAGACTTATCTCTCCAGCAATGATATCCGCTTTGGTCAGCGCATAGCTGATCGTATAGGTCCCCTTTTCTCCAGGCATCAGCGTGCCTGTTGGAGAGTCCCCACTGTTCGACACGAAGGCAGCATCCGGAAGGTCGCCAGATCCGGTGAACTCCAGGTCAGACAACTGCACGTCGCCCAACTCAACATTACCCGTGTTCTCAATCTCGAACGTGTAGGTAATGATGTCACCTTCTTGGGCACCATCTGCCAATGCACCGTTATCAGCTGTAAGGACAACCTCAAGCTCAGAGATAGGATTAGTATAGCCTATTTCCAAAGTCGCAGGTTTTTCAGCCGGAGTGCCCTGATCGTCAGTGGCCGTGTAGTCCACCGGCGTCGCATCACCCGTGAAGCCGGCTTCCGGCGTGAAGGTGATCTCGCCCGTCGCAGGATCAACCGTCCAGGTGCCTTCGCCAGCAACTTCCAGCTCCGACACAGGATCACCGTTCTCATCGAGCAGCTGCACGCTGGTCGGATCGAGCGGGTTGTCGCCAGCCTGGTCGTTGTCAAGGACATCGACAGTCACGGGCTCGCCAAGATCGTTGCTGATTGCAATGTCGTCCTCAAGCTCAGGAGCGACAACAGGATTGGTCTCAACCGGCGGATCGATCACATCGTTTTCGGTCGAGGGATCTTCCTCATTGCCCGTGATCGAGGCGGTGTTCGTATATGTGCCCGATGCCAGAACCGTGGCTTCAAGGGCCAGAGTTGCACTGTCCCCATTGGCCAGGGCCCCAATCGACCACTCACCTGTTGCAGGATCGTAGCTGCCCGAAGACGCTGACGCAGAGGTGAACTCGTAACCATCTTCAAGCTGCTCGGTCACAACAACACCCGTCGCATCCGACGGACCCGCGTTCGCGGCCGTCAGCGTGAAGGTCACCGTGTCACCAACATTCGGCGTCGCGTTGTCAACAACCTTCGCAATCGAAAGGTCAGCAGAATTAATAAACGTCTGCGCAGAGGTGCTGTCCGTCCCGGTGTTCGGGTCGGTCTGGTCCGGCGTGCTCGCCTCGGCAACCGTGTTCTCGATCGTGTTGCCACCCTGGCCCGCATCCACCGTGCCGACAAGCGTTAGTGTCGCGCTGGCCTGGTCCGCCAGGGACGGAATCGTCCACACACCGGTGCCAGCGTCGTAGCTGCCCGCATCGACGACGCCATTCGCAGCCGTCGCCGTCAGACCCGCTGGAAGCTCATCCGTCAGCGTCACATTCGTCGCTTCCGCCGGACCGTCGTTGGTCACCGTCACCGTATAGGTGACCGTATCGCCCTCATCCGCCGTCGCCTTGTCAACAGTCTTCGCCGTCACAAGGTCGGCGTCGTTGTCGAAAGTTTGCGTGTCGGTGTCCGTCGCGGTGACATCATCGGTTCCCGTGGGGCTGTCGCCCGTCGCAGTCGCCGTGTTCTCGAACGTCCCGGCGTCTACATCCGTCTGCGTCAGCGTGTAGCTCGCCGTGTACGTGGTGTCGTCCACGTCCCCAGGCGCAAGCGAGGCAATCGCACTACCTGTCAGCGCCGCGTCATTGTCCGTGATCTCCACGTTCTCGACTGTCACGTTGCCCGTGTTCTCGACCGCGAAGGTGTAGGAGATCGTATCGCCCACGGAGAGACCGGCGGTCCCGTCGTCATCGTTCAGCGTGCCCGTCTTCACAAGCGTCAGCTCAGGTGACGCCGTCAGCGCCACCAGCGTGGGGTTGGCATCGCCGGTGTCGTCACCCGTCCCGCCTGTCGAGGTGTCGTCCCCCGCAGTGCCGTCCGCAGTGTCATCGTTGTCGGACAAAACGTCGTCCGTTAGCTCATCCGCACTCGCAACGGCCTGGTTGGAGATCTCGCCTGCATCCACGTCTGCCTGGGTCAGGGTATAGATCGCCGTGTAGATCGCGGTTTCCCCGGCTGGAATGCTGGTCGCGGTTGCGCCTCCCGTACCAGAAGTAAAGCTGGGCGTCGGGAAGGGGTCCTCGCCCGTGAAGCCCGAGTCGTCCGAAACACTCACACCCGTGAGGTCCACGTTGCCCGTGTTTTCCAGGGTGAAGGTATAGGTGATCTGGTCGCCAACCTGAGCAGGGTTCGACAGCGCGCTCGTATCCGCAGACTTCAAAAGCGTGAGGGCCGGAAACTCAAACGACGTCACCGTTGCTGTATCATTATCATTCGCAGTGCCGGACAAGTCAGTTGCAGTAACGCCGTGAAAATCCGTGCCCGATGCGGTGGCCTGGTTAGTCAAACTGCCGGCCGACACATCGGCAGCGGTCAGCGTATATGTTGCGGAGAACGTAACTGTCTCGCCCGACCTAATATCAGTGGTCGTGGTACCAGAATCGTAGTTGCCTCCGCCGGATGAATACGCAGGCACGGGCACTGTTCCCGTGCCGGAGAAAGACGCGCCACCCGGCTCTGTCACATTTACATCGAAGACCGTCGGAATGCCCGTGTTGGTCACGACATAGGTGTAGGTAACCGTATCACCGACATCTACAACGCCGTTGTTATTTGCGTCGTTGAAAACGCCCGTTTTTACCAAGGATATCTCGGGGGGCGTCGCCTCGAGAAGGGCAATTTCGCGAAAGGTGGCAAAAGGGTCCCCGCTAGGAGCAGTTAAGTCGGAAATGGTGAACTGGGTGATACCAGATATCGCTTCCGGCCCGCCGAGTGAAGCAAAGGTGACTGTCTTAGGATCGTTGGTGCCTGTCGTAACGCCAAGGCTAACGTCTTCGCCGCTCAGCGTTTGTGGCTGCCCCGCACTATCAACGTAGTCGACCGTGATGTCGAAGCCCCGAAGCTCGTCGTCGTTAAAATTGATACCAGCGTTTGCCCAAACCACGACACCCTGATAATATTCATCTGGGCCCATCCCAAAGTAATCATAATCAATCAGATAATTGTCGCCGACAGGGGTTTGTGGACAATAGCCTATTGAGGAATCTATCGAACCGTCCGAAGTTATAGAAACCTGTGACGGACCCACACAAGGGGATGTCCCGACGGATGTTGAAACTTTGAAAAAGGGTGGCGTTGCTTCCCCTGAGCCGTAGGCTCGGGGTGATCAAACCAAAAAGGAAGCAACACCATGAAGACGACTACCACATCCTCCAGTG
>NZ_QETF01000032.1 GCF_003129565.1 Salibaculum griseiflavum | reverse complement strand
AAACGAAAAACCATGCTCACCCGGCGCTTGCGCCACGAAACTGAAACCGCATAAACTCAATCAAGGATGAGCCAGAGCCTCCAAACGGAAAACCGCTCAAATGTCCCAAATTATCTGACGACGCACAACTAGGGAGGACTGAAGACAACTTTGGCACCCACTTCCTGTTGCGTCCGAAGCGTCGGGCGGATCAGCGGCCCGATTTCAGGGGGGCGGGTCAGACCCGAGCCCTTCTGGAATTCTGCGGGCTGGACTGGAACCCGGGCGTTCTGGACTTCTACAAGGGCAAGGGAAATGTCAGGACACTTTCCGTCACCCAGGTCCGCAAGCCGATTTACCAATCCTCGCAACGCATCTGGCAGCGCTATGGTGATCGCCTGAAGCCATTGATAGATGCCCTCGAAAAACGGAATGTTCCATTGAAGAGCCAGCGCGACGCTTTCAGCTGTCGCAAAACTCTTTAGAATTCCGGTTGGCTCGGATAGACAGGGCAAAAGGACGAAGGACAGGCTTTAACATGATCTTTGCTGGCAGAATTCGTAATTGGACCGTTGCGCTTGCATGCACTGCCGCGCTGTCCGCATGTGGCGGCTCGGGAAGCCTTGGATCAAACCCGTTCGGATCGCTGGGCAGCATCGGGTCCGGGATCGGGTCCGGGCTAGGCACCGGCGGCGGCGAACCATCCGTGCGCCAGGCGGCACGCGCCCGCGGGTCCGAGAGTGTCGCGGTGAACCGGTATATCTGGGCAGCCTCCCTCGAAGTTCTCAGTTTCCTGCCCGTCGAAAGCGTCGATCCCTTCACGGGCGTCATCGACTTCGGCTACGGCACACCGCCGGGCAGTGGCCGGGCCTATCGCGCCACGGTCTACATCACCGATCCGGCGCTCGATGCGCGCTCGCTTAACGTGGCGATCCAGACGCGCTCCGGCCCGGTGGCGCAGGAAACCGTGCTGGCCGTCGAGGACGCGATCCTGTCGCGCGCCCGACAGCTGCGTATCCGTGACGGTGCGCTGTAGACCCTCGCGCCCAGACAGGCTAACACCGCGCCGGGCACACGCCCGGCGTTTTACTTTGCAAGGATGAAAGATGTCCCGCTACAGCCCCGCAGAGATCGAAGCCAAGTGGCAGGCCGCCTGGGAAAAGGCCGGCACCTTCACCGCCCGCCGCGAAGAGGGCAAGCCGAAATACTACGTGCTGGAAATGTTCCCCTACCCGTCCGGCCGCATCCATATCGGGCATGTGCGCAACTACACGATGGGCGACGTGATCGCGCGCTACAAGCTGTCGACGGGCCATAACGTGCTGCACCCGATGGGGTTCGATGCCTTCGGCATGCCGGCCGAGAACGCGGCGATGGCCTCAGGTGGGCACCCCAAGGACTGGACCTATTCCAACATCGACACGATGGTCAGCCAGATGAAGCCGCTGGGCTTCGGCCTCGACTGGTCACGCATGTTCGCCACCTGCGACCCGGAATATTATGGCCAGCAACAGGCCCTGTTCCTCGACTTCCTCGATGCCGGACTGATCGAGCGCAAGAACGCCACCGTCAACTGGGACCCGGTCGACATGACCGTTCTGGCCAATGAACAGGTGATCGACGGCAAGGGCTGGCGCTCGGGCGCCGAGGTCGAGCGCCGCGAGCTGACGCAATGGTTCTTCAAGATTTCCGACTTCTCCGAAGAACTGCTGGAGGCGCTGGATACGCTGGACGATTGGCCCGCCAAGGTGCGCCTGATGCAATCCAACTGGATCGGCAAATCGCGCGGCCTGCAATTCAGCTTTTCCATGGTGGAACCGCAGGGCGGGCATGACCGGGTCGAGGTCTACACGACCCGTCCCGACACGCTTATGGGCGCGTCCTTCATCGGCATTTCACCCGATCACCCGCTGGCCAAGGATCTGGAGCGCGACAATCCGCAGGTTGCCGAATTCTGCAAGAAGGCCCGGCAGGGCGGCACCACCGAGGAGGCGCTGGAAAAAGCCGAGAAGCTGGGCTTCGATACCGGCCTGAAGGTCCGCCACCCCTTTGACACCGCGTGGGAGCTGCCGGTTTATATCGCCAATTTCATCCTGATGGATTACGGCACCGGCGCCATCTTCGGCTGCCCCGCCCATGACCAGCGCGATTTCGACTTTGCCACCAAGTACGGCCTGCCGATCATCCCGACCTTCCTGCCCGATGCGGCGGCGTCCGAGGATCTGACCGAGGCCTTCGTGCCCGCAAAGACCGACAAGGTGCATTGGGTCCGTGGCTTTGGCTGGCCCGAGAACGCGACCGGCGAACAGGCCGTGGATGCCGCCATCGACTTCTGCGAAAGCAAGGGCGTGGGCCAAGGCGTGACCAAGTTCCGCCTGCGCGACTGGGGCCTCAGCCGCCAGCGCTACTGGGGCTGCCCGATCCCGGTCGTGCATTGCGACAGCTGCGGTGTGGTGCCCGAGAAGAAAGAAAACCTGCCCATCGAGCTGCCCTATGACGAGGGCGGCAAGCCGATCGACTTTTCGATCCCCGGCAACCCGCTGGACCGCCACCCGACCTGGCGCGATTGCGCCTGCCCGAAATGCGGTGCCCCGGCCCGGCGCGAGACCGACACGATGGATACCTTCGTGGACAGCAGCTGGTATTTCGCCCGTTTCACCGCGCCGCGCGCCACCACGCCGACTGACATGGCCGAGGCCGAGTACTGGATGAACGTGGACCAGTATATCGGCGGCATCGAACATGCGATTCTGCACCTGCTCTATTCGCGGTTCTTCGCGCGGGCGATGCACATCACCGGCCATCTGCCGGAGAAATCCAAGGAGCCGTTCAACGCGCTGTTCACCCAAGGGATGGTGACGCACGCGATCTACCAGTCCAAGGGGGCCGATGGCCGTCCGGTCTATCACTATCCCGAGGATGTGGAATTGCGCGACGGCAAGGGGTTCCTGAAGGACGGAACCGAGGTCGAAATCATCCCCTCGGCCAAGATGTCCAAATCCAAGAACAACGTCGTGGACCCGATGAACATCATCGCCACCTATGGCGCTGACACCGCGCGCTGGTTCGTGCTGTCCGACAGCCCGCCCGAGCGCGACGTGGAATGGACGGCCAGTGGCGCCGAGGCCGCCCACAAGCACCTTGCCCGTGTGCATCGCATCGCCAGCGACATTGCCGCCTCTGACACGGTTGCGTCGGCGGAAGATGAGGCGCTGTTGAAAGAGATGCACAAGACGATCTTCGACGTGACGCAGGGCATCGAATCCTTCGGCTTCAACGCCTCGATCGCCAAGCTCTACGCCTTTACCAACGTGCTGCAGAAATCCAAGGCGGGTGCCGACGCCAAGCGGCAGGCGGCCAAGGTGCTAGCGCAGCTGATGTCGCCGATGACCCCGCACCTGTCCGAGGAAATCTGGGCCATGCTGGGCGGCGAGGGCCTGATCGCGAACCAGCCCTGGCCCGTCGCGGACGAGGCCATGCTGGTCGAGGACACCGTCACCATGCCGATCCAGATCAACGGCAAGCGCCGCGCGGAAATCAACGTGCCGAAGGACATGCCGAAGGAAGAGGTTGAAAAGCTGGCTCTGGCAGAGGACGCTGTGAAACGGGCGCTCGATGGTGGGCAGCCCAAGAAACTGATCGTCGTGCCGGGCCGGATCGTGAATGTGGTTATCTAAGCGCCGTTTCCTGACCTTGCTTGCAGGCCTGCCCCTGGCGGCCTGCGGCTTTGAACCGGTCTATGGGCCGGAAGGGGCGGCGACGGCGCTGCGCGGCCGCATCGCCTATCGCGCGCCGGAAACGCCCGAGGGGTTCCGGCTCCGCGCCCGGCTGGAGGACCGTCTGGGCCGGGTGGAACGCGGCGACTACATGCTGCAGATCGGTATCGAAACCCGGGAAGAGGCGGTCGTGATCTCGTCTGACCAGGACATCAACCGCTACAACCTGCTCGGCCGGGCGACCTGGGCGCTTTTTGCCGCCGAAGACCTCGACGCGGACACACCGCTCGCCAGCGGCGAGGTGGGGACCTTCACCGCTTATTCCGCCTTCGGCAGCACGGTGGCCACACAAGAAGCGCAGGACGATGCACGCGACCGGCTGGCCGTCGCCCTGGCCGACCTGATCGTCACAGACCTGGTCTTCGCGGCGCAAGACCTGCCATGAAGCTGAACAGTCGCGATGCCGCCGCCTATTTCCGCAAGCCCGACCCAAAGGCGGCGGGCATTTTGATCTATGGCGCGGATGCGATGCGCGTGGCGACAAAGCGGCAGGAGGTGATCGCGGCCCTGGTCGGCCCCGAGGCCGAGGCGGAAATGCGTCTGACCCGCATCAGCGGCGCCGATCTGCGCAAGGATGCAGCCCTCCTGCATGACGCGATCAAGGCGCAGGGTTTCTTTCCCGGGCCCCGGGTGGCCTTTGTCGAGGATGCCACCGATGGCACGGCCAAGGCAATCGAGCCCGCCCTGGCCGATTGGGCCCCCGGAGACGCCCAGGTGATCGTGACGGCCGGGCAGCTGAACGCGCGGTCAGCCCTGCGCAAGTTGTTCGAGGGGCACAAGAGCGCCTATGCTGCGGGCATTTATGATGACCCGCCTGACCGCGCCGAGATCGAGGCGATCATCTCGGCGGCAGGCCTAAGCCAGGTGCCGGGCGATGTCATGGCGGCGATCACGGACCTGTCGCGGGCGCTCGATCCCGGAGATTTCCGGCAAACCATCGAGAAGCTGGGCCTCTATAAAGGCGACGATAGCAGCCCCGTGACGGTGCAGGAATTGGACCTCTGCGCCCCGCGTTCGAACGAAGCCGATCTGGACGATCTTCTACATATCGTCGCGGAATGCCGGCATGGCGAGATCGGCCCGGTCCTAAGCCGCCTCTACGCCCAGGGTATCGCACCGGTCGGGCTCTGCATCGGCACGACGCGCCACTTTCGTGCTCTGCATGCGGCGGCCTCTGATCCCGGCGGTGCAGCCGCCGGCATAGGGCGCCTGCGTCCACCCATATACGGCCCGCGCCGCGACCGCATGGCCCGCCAAGCCGGCAAATGGGGCCGCGCCCGCCTGGAACGGGCGTTGTCGCTCCTGACAGAAACCGATCTGCAACTTCGCTCCAGTAGCAATGCCCCGGCACACGCTCTCATGGAACGCGCACTGATCCGGCTTGCGATGATGGTGCGTTAGGGCCACGTGGGCGCAACCTCAAAAACGGTTGATGCTGCGTCCGCTATGCAAAAAAGGCATGGTGTGGCCATACGATGAACTTGCCGCGGCGACGAAAACCCAGAGCCTTCGCCGAGCGCCCGCGCACTGCATGCAACAGCCGCGCGGCGCTCATTTCGAGACGGCTTCGTCGGAAGGCGTCACATCAGTCGGCTGCGCGCCAGGTTCAACGCGCTCGCTCGGCGACCTGCCCAGCACTGCACGAGCTTTCGGCGTCAAACCATAGCGCTCGACATATTCGAGGAGGGCCTGCTCAAGCTCTCGTTCGAGTTCGGTCATTTATCTGCGCTCCACTCTGCAAATTGTGCAACCCTGACCCAATAGAACCAAGAATTTATTAAGAAAGGGTAAATGATGGCTGGACAAGTGGATGAGAGATTTGATCGGCAGTCACAGAGAGCAGAATTGTTGAGCGTGCTGGCGAGGCTGCCTGATGACCAGCGCAAGGAACTTATCGCAGAATACAGGGCCCGTTCGGAGGCGGCCTTTGCTCCCGCAACAATACGCAACTATCGGATGATCATTCGACTGTTTACGCAATGGTGTGCCGAACGCGGGTTGAGCAGCGAGCCTCCTATCGCACCGACGACGGTTGCGCAGTGGGTCGATGACATGGGCGGCAGGCTCTCATCGAACACCATCGAGACCCGCCTTTGGGGCATCGCTGAACTTCACCGCTCCAACTTCCTGCCCTCGCCCACGAGACACCGCCTGGTGGAGCTCGCGCTGAAATCAGTGAAGCGGCGTTACGGGGCCATGACACGGCAGGCGCCGCCGCTCGGCAAGGCAGAAGTCTTGCAAGCCATCTCTCGTCTGGGCTCTTCACGCATCGAATTGCGGGATGCGGCAGCCCTCTGGATCGCAACCGATACCTGGTGCCGTGCCTCAGAAATTGTTGCCTTTCGTGTCAAGGATATTGAGCGTCAGACAGACGGGAGCAGCTTACTTTGTGTCGCGAGGTCAAAGACCGATCAGTATTATAGGGGCGCCTTTGCCTTCTTGTCCGAGAGCGGGACTGCTGCCGTGTTGCGCTGGGTCGAGGAGGCAGGCCTGTGCGACAACGATCCAATCCTCACCAAGTCTCAGAAGGGTGGTCTTCGCACACCCCTCGACCCGGCCACGCTCTCGCGGATCATTCGCCGATGCGTAGGCCGCGCCGACGTGTCAGCGCACAGCACGCGCGTTGGGGGCGTGCATGATGCCTTCCGACTTGGCTGTGACCTCTCATCCATCATGATTGCAGGACGGTGGTCATCACCTGAAATGCCGGCGCGTTATGGCAGACGAATTCTGGCCTCGCAGTCTGCCGCGGCGGCGGTTTCGAAGGCGTTCGAAGAACAGTGACCTGCACCACTGGAGAAGCACGAAACCTCTTGGTGTCCTGGGGCTGACGTCGCGCAGCCGCGCCGCGATCCTTGCGCACTCCGGCAAAGGGGATAAAGGCATGCCTGGTTCGCATGACGAAGACGCGCCCAGCAATTGCGGCCGCCGGGCTTCCGCTCACATGAGGTGACCGATAGCGCGGTCGCCGGGGCTGAGCTTCTGCGCGGGATCTGCCGGGGGCGCGATATCACTCCGACACTGGCTGGGGTCCGAGCGCCATTGAGGTTTCGCGCCGGTTGCAGGCTAGCTCGCATCGCCGCCACGCCCCCCATGTAGGTCCCATTCCATCCACCTGCGCCCCAGAATTTTGCATAGGACGCGCCTGCGGATGTTGACAGGATCCAGCAAACACCTACTGACCGCGTCAGACCCTGCGCCGGAACCTCTGGATCAGGGTGGGAGCGGCGAGATATGATCCGACGAAGAGAACCCCGAATATCACGACCGCAGAAAGGGAGGCGCCGGGATCATCCCAGAGGTAGACCGCCGCGATCTGTGGGGCCAGGACAAAGGGGGCGAGCACGATTGTTGTGAGAGGATTCGTGATGTGCCGCTTCGCCGGGCCAAAGAAACAAATGGCGAGAGCGCGCATCACCATCTGATGAACATGCAGGCGATCCGGCGCCATGGCATTGGCTTTGCGCCTGCTGCGTCGCCAGACCGCGAGCAGAGTATCCGCAATCGGCCAGAAGACCGTCAGGAAAATCGCCCAGGCCGAGACATCGGGGGCGTTGATCAGGATGGCAATCCCGAGCCAGCTTATGACGAAGCCGATCGTGTAGGCGCCCGCATCGCCCAGGAAAATCCAGCCCATCGGGAAATTCAGGATCAGGAAACCGACCAACCCCGCCGCCAGCATCATGTTCAGCTGCATGATCGAAGCCAGACCAGCGCTGTCGGCAATGGATGCGAGGGAAAGGGCGGCGCCGATCCCGGTGAGGGTGGCCAGGCCGTGCACGCCATCGATCAGATTGAACCCATTGGCGACGCCCGCCGTGACAAGCAACGTGATCGGAACACCGACGAACCAGTAGGACGTCGCCATATCGATGACAGGGATATCGACGCGCGGCAGCCAGACCCCCAGTAGAAGAATCGCGCAAAGCGAGGCCACTACCGCAGCCAGCAGCCGTTTCATCGGCGAGATATGGAACCCCAGATCCTCGAGCAGTCCGACAAAGAACAGCAGGGACGTCGCGGCGACAAATTGCAGGTAGGACTCTTGAAGTCTTTCCGGCGCAAAAAATGCACTCAGCGCCAAGGCCGCGAAAACAGCCACGCCTCCTAGGCGCGGAGTTTTGCGGAAATGCATGGCCTGGACGGCCTCGAGATCGTTCGCGCACCTGTCATTTACGGAGACCTGATCGCCATGGGCGACAATCAGGCGACTGATCACGAAGGACAAGCAGGCGAGGAGAAGCAATTCGAATTGAAGCACGCTCATGTCAGAATCCGGCCGCTATTCAAAAGTCGCTTACAGAGTGGCCGCAAGCTATTAATCACTTCCCAACTTAATGATTTCTTTAATCAAGCGCCGCCCAGACAATCAAGCGTTGAAATCGGTCAAGAGACTTGCGCGCCTCGACCTGGTGGCGGACGGTCCATTGCGCGATGGCGCATATTTCGGGGCCCGAGACAAAGCCGAATGCGCAGCTCCCTCGCCGTATGAATCGGCGTACACCTTTTTGATTAGGGTCAGGACTCATAGCCAGTAGATGACGAGTGCTGCGAGGGCGATGGCTGACAGGAAGACCTTCGGGCACCTGTCGTAGCGGGTTGCCACACGCCGCCAATCCTTCAACCTACCAAACATGA
>NZ_QETF01000031.1 GCF_003129565.1 Salibaculum griseiflavum | reverse complement strand
TCCTAAAGCAGGCCCTTATCGACCACCGCCAAAAGGACCAGCTTGACCAGATCAAGGACGCCGCATAACCTCGCATCAAGCTGCGCCACTCAGGCAAGTTTCAACATCAAGCGGGACATTCCCCGGTGCGGCCTCGCCCCGGGCGTAGAGGTTCGTCATCACCTCTTCGGGATCGTAGACCTTTGCGGTCGTGGTGATCGGCAGGCCGCTGTCAGAAAGGGCCCGCAGCGCCACGCAATACTGCCCCGGCGCCAGCGGGTCGGCCATGTCGATACGGCTGTTGAGCCCGTCGAAATCGTCATTCTCGGCCAGCCAGTTGCCCTGTCCGTCGTAGAGCGCGAGCACCGGGTCAGCATCCGGGTTCTCGGCCGTCAGGGAAATCGCCGTGGGCTGGTCCAGCACCAGGCTGTAGAACGGCGTGTCGTCGACCGAACGCGTGACAGGCTGGCCCAGGGTGATCGGTGCGGCCCGTGACAGGTCGCATTCGCCGCCGGCTGGCATCGAGGTGGCGCCGAAGCCGGCGGTCAGTGCGGCATGTTCGGGCCGCCCGACCCGGACGAAGCCGGTGAGCGGGGATCCGTCGAAGCTGCGCAAAGACACGCAATAGGTGCCCGAGTCCAGAAAGGTCTCGGCCCGGCTGGCGCCGTTGCCGCCGGAATCGTCGTCCGAGATCACCAGATTGCCGGCCGCATCGCGCAGGTCGATCACCGTATCGCCAGAGCCGCGCCCCTCGGCCTCGATCCGGACCTCGCCGGGCTCCGACATGGTGAACAGCGCCACGTATTCGTTGCGCAACAGCACGAGCGCCATCTGTTCCAGGTAGTCGGCCGACCGCGAGAGATCCGAGCTTGCCTCGTCCCCGCCCAGCCACTGTCCATTGGCCCCGACCCCGCCGCATAGGTTGCTGTCTTGGGCATATGCGCCGGTCGCGGCGAGGCTCAACATGCCAGCGGCAAGAAGGGGGGTCGATCTGAACATCGGGAGTTCCTTGTACATTGACGATTTCCAGCTCAGCCTAGTCCGCCAGGCTGGGCCGGCGCTAGGGGGAAATGGCCGTTTCTCGGGCGCCGTGATGCCGGCACCCATTTGGCCCTGCCGCATGTCATGCCATTTCAGGATGACCCCTGCATGACGTCGCCCGAAAAGAGAAAGGCCGCGTCCCATCCGGGGCGCGGCCTTTGTCCTGTCGATCTTGACGTAACTCAGCCCTGGCGGGCCTTGAAACGACGCTGGGTCTTGTTGATGACATAGACCCGGCCCTTGCGGCGCACGACGCGGCAATCGCGATGACGCTGCTTGAGCGAGCGGAGGGAGTTGCGAACCTTCATGGCGCGTATCCTTCTGTCGCGGCGCGGCGATGCGCCTTGGGTTGCGTTCTGCGCCATGCGGCGCGGTGTTCCGTGGTGGGCGATACTAGGTTCGAACTAGTGACCCCTTCGATGTCAACGAAGTGCTCTACCACTGAGCTAATCGCCCTTACCGTCAGCCATTCGCACGTCCCATAACGAAATAGGACGCGGGCGAACCGCGTCGGGTAGCGCGGTCTATATAAAGAGTCGGAACCGGGATCAAGGGCTTTTGGCATTTCCCTTAAACGGGCTAGGATAGGGGGAGGAGAGCACATGACCCACCCTGCCTACACCCTGTCGCGCCCCGGCCGTCGCACGACCAGCGTTGTTTTTGCTTCGCCCCATAGCGGGCGGGCCTATCCAGCCTCATTCATGCGTGCAACCTGCCTGAACGAGGCGCAGGTACGGTCGTCGGAAGACGCCTTTGTCGATCAGCTGTTCGCCTCGGCGGTGGAGCATGGCGCACCGCTTCTGGCCGCCAATGCGCCGCGGGCGTTTCTCGACCTCAATCGCGGCTTCGATGAGCTGGACCCGGCGGTGGTCAGCGGGGTGCGGCGCGCGGCCCACAATCCGCGTATCGCCTCGGGGTTGGGGGTCATCCCCCGCGTGGTGTCGAACGGGCGACCGATCTACAGCGGCAAGATCGCCCTGACCGAGGCGCATGCCCGTATCCGCGATTACTGGCGGCCCTATCATGACCAGTTGCAGGCGTTGCTGGATGAATCGGTCAATACCTTCGGCGAGGGGATCCTGATCGACTGCCATTCCATGCCGCACGAAGCGCTGGAAGGCACCGGCCCGGCGGGCGGTGCCCGCCCGGATGTGGTTCTGGGTGACCGGTTCGGGGCCTCGGCGGCCTCGGCGGTGGTGGAACAGGTCGAAGCCGCATTTTCCGAAGCGGGGTTCAAGGTGGCGCGCAACATGCCCTTTGCCGGGGCCTATATCTGCCAGCACTACGGCCGCCCCGTGCGCCACCGGCACGCGGTGCAGGTCGAGATCGACCGGTCCCTCTACATGGATGAAGCGACAATCAAGCCGAAACCTGATTTCGAGGCCTTCAAGGCGACGCTGGGGCGCGTGATCGCTCGGCTGGCGGATATCGGGCGGTCCTCAGACGTGCCAATGGCGGCGGAGTAACCCGTCAGTTCACGCTGAAGCGCTGATTGCGGATTGGCGGCTTGCCCTCGATCGTGAAGAAGACCGGGGTGCCCCCAAGCGGTGCATCCGCGGGCATGCCCCTCTGGACGTGGAGATGCAGATGCGGCGTCGAGCTGTTGCCCGAATTGCCGACCCGCCCGACCAGTTGCCCGGCGGCGACCGTGTCGCCGGACGCCACGCTGACCGACCCTTGCGCCATATGGGCCAGAAGGACGAACAGGTCAGTGCCCTCGCACCGAATGAGAACATGATTCCCTTCCAGCCGGCTTCGGTCCATCTGCGGCACTTGCATATCGGGCATTCCGTCATGGGCCTGGGCCACTGTTCCGGCACATGGGGCGAGAATATCCTTCCCGAAGATCGCGTAGGCGTCGGGATCCGCCGGCGCGATCCCGGGCGCATAGAGCCCGAATGCATCGGTCCCCACGATATCGACAGCGAAGCTCTGACCGCGATAGGGGTGATCGTCCTGCAGCGTCAGGTAATGGGCATTGAGCGCTTCGGACGGACCGCCGCTTACCACCAGGTAGCGGCCTGGCCCTAGCGGCTGGGACAGGTCAATGGCGATCTCGGGCGGGGTGCGTTGAGTCAGGCCGGGCCATGTCATCACCGACAGCGCCAGCAGCAGGACGGCACCGATGATGCCCTCGATCCATCGCCCTGCCCCGCCAGAGGGGCGCGGCCCCCGCCAAATGCGGAACACCGTCGCGAGCCCAAGGAGCGCCAGATAGAGATAGGGCGTCCACCAGGGCGGAAAGAGCCAGACAAGCGAGAGCATCGAGAACAGAAACAGCATCCCGAGCGCCAGTGCGCGCAGCCACAACCCGGCCCGCGACCGGTGCGGCAGAAAGGCGTGCAACGCCAGCAGTGCCAGCGGAAGCACGACGCCCAACAGGATCATGAGGGTCTTTGGTGCCATCGGGTCTGTCCTTCCATCGCGGCCCTTGCCTAGCAAGGGCCACTTCGGCGCGTCAAACCCCGGCCCGTTATCGCAAGGCCCGCCCCTTCAGGATCGCATCGGCGCCGAACCGGTCCTTGATTCGGTCCACGGCGCGCTCGGCCTCGGCGCGGCGGCCTGCGTCCGGGTCCAGCAGGTCGCCCTCGCGGTCGGCATCGGCGGCCGGGGTAAGCTCGGAAATCCCAACGCCCAGCAGGCGGAACGGCCCCTCACCGACGGCACCTTCAAACAGGCCGCGAGCGGTGCGATAGATCGTGTCGGCCAGCTGCGTCGGCTGGTGCAGGCTCTGGCGACGGGTCAGGCCCTTGTGGTTGGCGCGTTTCAGCTTGAGCGTGACCACGCGCCCGGCCTTGTCCTTGGCCTTGGCCCGGGCGCTGACCTTTTCGGCCATGCGCCAGATATGACCGTCGAGGATATCCGGATCGGCGGTGTCCTCGGCAAAGGTCGTCTCGTTGGACAGGCTCTTGACCGGACTGTGTGCGCTGACCCGGCGCGCGTCCTGACCACGGGCCAGGTGCCACAGCCGGTCGCCCATCGCGCCGAACCTGTCCTGAAGATCGCGCAAGTCCCAGCGCAGAAGATCGTCGAAGCTTCGGATGCCGGCCCGGTCAAGGCTGTCTTGCGCCGCCGGGCCGATCCCCCAGATCAGCCGCACGGGCCTGGGCCGCAGAAAGTCCATCGTTTCGGCCTTGCCGATCACCGAGAACCCGCGCGGCTTGTCCAGGTCGCTGGCCACCTTGGCCAGGAACTTGTTGTGAGACAATCCGATGGAGCCGGTGATTCCGATTTCCTCTTTCATCCGTTTGACCAGCCGCGCCAGCATCACGGCGGGCGGGTGGCCGTGCAGGCGCGCCGTGCCGGTCAGGTCCATGAACGCCTCGTCCAGCGACAGGGGTTCGACCACCGGGGTCAGCTCATCCATCAGGGCGCGGACCTGTTTCGACACCTCGACATAGCGGTCCATGCGTCCGCGCACGACGATGGCCTCCGGGCAGAGTTGCAGCGCCTTGAACATGGGCATGGCCGATTTGACGCCCTTGATGCGCGCGACATAGCAGGCGGTCGAGACGACGCCGCGCCGGCCACCGCCGATGATGACGGGCTTGCCTTCCAGTTCGGGATTGTCCCGCTTCTCGACACTCGCATAGAAGGCGTCGCAGTCCATGTGCGCGATGGTCAGGTCGAATAGTTCCGGATGCGACAGAACCCGAGGCGACCGGCATTGGGGGCAGCGGGCGGCGGTCTCGAAATCGTGCAGGCAGTCTCGGCACAGGCTTGGCATGGCGTCAGAATACCAGCCCTCGGGGCGGCGTGTTAGCGGGAATCTCGGGGCGAGTTGGAGCGAGTCCCGAAGGCACCACTGCGCAGAATTCTTCGCGCATAGGATGTTTGCCCTAAAAAATCTTCATCGAACGGCCTATAGAGAGCCAAGCAAAATGAATCCGAGGCCGAAGAATGGATATCGAGCAAATGGTTACTGAATTCCTTGGTGGGAACATCGTCTTGGTGCTGCTGGCGATCTTCCTGATTGTCTGCGTTCTCGCCGGCGTCAAGATCGTTCCCCAATCAGAGAAATTCGTCGTCGAACGGTTCGGTCGGCTGCGCTCGGTCCTGGGGCCGGGTATCAATTTCATCGTGCCCTTCCTGGATCGGGTGGCGCACAAGATCTCGATCCTGGAACGCCAGTTGCCGACCATGAGCCAGGACGCGATCACCGCCGACAACGTGCTGGTGCAGGTGGAAACCAGCGTCTTCTATCGCATCATCGAGCCCGAAAAGACGGTCTATCGCATTCGCGACGTGGACGGCGCCATCCAGACCACCGTGGCGGGCATCGTGCGGTCCGAGATCGGCAAGATCGAACTGGACCAGGTGCAGTCGAACCGGGCCTCGCTGATCGAAGCGATCAAGACCCAGTTGGTCAGCCAGGTCGACGATTGGGGCATGGAAGTGACCCGTGCCGAGATCCTCGACGTGAACCTCGATGCGCAGACCCGGCAGGCGATGTTGCAACAGCTGAATGCCGAACGTGCGCGCCGTGCCCAGGTGACCGAGGCCGAGGGCCGCAAGCGCGCGGTCGAGCTTCAGGCCGATGCCGAGCTTTACAGCGCCGAACAGGCCGCCAAGGCTCGCCGGGTGCAGGCCGACGCCGAGGCCTATGCGACCGAGGTCGTGGCCGAGGCCATTGCCGCCAATGGCCTTGAAGCGGCGCAATACCAGGTTGCCCTGAAACAGGTCGAGGCGCTCAACGGCATGGCGTCCGGGCAGGGCAACAGCACCATCGTCTTGCCCGCCGATGCGATCGAGGCCTTCGGAAATGCCTTCAAGATGCTCAAGGGGCGCGGCTGATGGAAAACTGGTTCAATGAATGGTGGGTCTGGATGGCCGCCGCCGTGGCGCTGGCCATCCTGGAGGTTGTCGCGCCCGGCTACATCTTCCTCGGCTTCGCCATAGGCGCGTTCTTCATGGGTGCCATGATCGGCCTTGGGATTGCGGGGTTCAGCCTGCCCTGGGCGTTGGTCGTGTTCGCCGTTCTGTCGCTGGTGGCGTTTCTCGCGCTGCGCCGGTTCTTCGGAATCCGCAATGGCCAGGTCAAGATCTGGGATCGCGACATCAACGACTGACCGGATATTTTCGTTTCGCTGTCACCCGGCGTTGGGGGACATGGCCTGTGGTGAGCGCAATTCATCCGTGATGGCCAGCGCCGCCGCGCGGGGGTCGGCGGCTTGCCAGACCGGGCGGCCCACGACCACGTGGTCGGCCCCGCTGGCAATCGCCTGAGCCGGGGTTGTCACCCGTTTCTGGTCACCCAACTCGGCCCCGGCCGGGCGCACGCCGGGTGTGACGATAAGTTTGCCCTCGGCCTCGGGCAAGGCGCGGATCAGCGCGGCCTCCTGCGGGCTGGCGATGACGCCATCTGCCCCGTTCGACAGGGCGATTCCGGCACGTTCCTGCACCAGGTCCGTTACCTCGCCCGCCTTGATGCAACTGGCGTCCAGGTCGCCGCGGTCCAGCGAGGTCAGGATCGTTACGGCAAGGATTTTCATGTCCTTGCCACCCTTGCCCTCGGCGGCGGCGCGCACGACATGCGGGTCGCCATGAACGGTCAGGAAATCGAGGTCGAACTGGGCCAGCCCGCGCACCGCGGCCTCGACCGTGGCGCCGATATCGAACAGTTTCATATCGAGGAAAATGCGCTTGCCGTGCTCGTCCTTGAGCTCGTTCGCCAGCGCCAGCCCGCCGCCGGTCAGCATCCCCAGCCCGATCTTGTAGAAATTCACCGCGTCGCCCAGTGTCTGGGCCAGCTGCAACCCCTCGATCGCATTCGGCACGTCCATGGCGACGATCAGGCGGTCATCTGCGCTCATCCGGTGTTCCTTTCCTAGCTTGGCGGGTGACCTGACCTCTGGCCCTTCAAAGGTCAAGATGCAAGTGTCGTGGCAGGTCAGGGGGTGCGCATGAAACGGGTCTTGCTGGAAGTCTGTATCGACACGATCGAGGGGCTGGATGCAGCCGTGGCCGGGGGTGCGGACCGGATCGAGCTGTGTTCGGCCCTCGCCTTGGGCGGGCTGACGCCGGGGCCGGGCCTGTTGCAGGCCGCGCAAGAGGTTGCGGTGCCGGTCATGGTGATGATCCGGCCCCGGCCGGGGGATTTCCTTCTAACCGAGGATGAGGTCGACATGGCCTGCGAAGAGATCGCGGAGGTGCGTGCACGGGGGTTGGCCGGTGTCGTGATCGGCGCCAACCATCCCGGCGGAAAATTGGACGCGGCTGCGCTGAGCCGCATGGTCGTGGCGGCCGATGGTCTGGACATCACCTTGCACCGCGCGGTGGACCTGGCACCGGATGCAGCCGAGGCCGTGCAGCTGGCCCGCCGGCTGGGTATCGGACGCATACTGTCCTCTGGCGGCGCGGTGCGGGCGGTGGATGGCATGGACCGGCTGAGACAGATGGTGCGGGCGGGCGGCACGGCGGTGTCGATCATGCCGGGGGCCGGGATCACGCCAGAGAACGCGGCAGCGCTCGTGAAAGGCCTCGGCATCCGCGAAATCCATGCCTCTTGCGGCCGGCCGGTCCCGCAGGATCCGAAAGCGGTCGACCTCGGATTCGCCCCGAGTCAGCTGCGGGTCACATCCGTCGAGGATGTCCGCACTTTGTCGTCGGCCTTGTCGGCGTTAGCCTGAACCGCCCTGTCATGAGCTTCCAGCAGGCGCCTTGCTTTCTCACTGAGGCCGGACGACGACCGGCATTCACTCGTCTTGCACATCACACAACCCTCACTACGGGGCCGAACTAGCAGACTTGCCCGCGCCGGGCCACCTGACCCCAGGCGCAAGTTCGGGGGAATTTTTGCAGAATGCCGCCGCTTGAAAACGCCGATCCGCTTCCCATCTTTTTTGCGAGGCCCGAGAAAGGGGCGCGCCGCGTGTCGGGCGTTCCGCCAAAGGGTGCTTGATAAAGGAGAAAGCTCATGAACTTGGAGAAGTTCACCGAGCGGTCGCGGGGGTTCATTCAGGCCGCCCAGACGATCGCCATGCGGGAAAGCCATCAGCGGATGGTGCCCGAACACCTTCTGAAAGCGTTGATGGATGATGACCAGGGGTTGGCCGCCAACCTTATCAACCGCTCTGGCGGCAACGCCAAGCGGGTGCAGGAAGCCATCGACCTTGCGGTCGAGAAACTGCCGAAAGTGACCGGCGATGCCGGGCAGGTTTACCTGGACAGTGCGACCGGCAAAGTGCTGGCCGAGGCCGAGAAGATCGCCCAGAAGGCGGGCGACAGTTTCGTGCCGGTGGAACGGATGCTCATGGCGCTGGCCATGGTGAAATCCGGGGCCAAGACCGCGTTGGAAGCGGGTGCCGTGAACGCCCAGGCGCTGAACGCCGCGGTCGAGGACATCCGCAAGGGCCGCACCGCCGATACTGCCAGCGCGGAAGAGGGTTATGACGCGCTCAAGAAATACGCGCAGGACCTGACTGAACGTGCCCGCGAAGGCAAGATCGACCCGATTATCGGCCGCGACGAGGAAATTCGCCGCGCCATGCAGGTGCTCAGCCGTCGGACCAAGAACAACCCGGTCCTGATCGGCGAGCCCGGCGTGGGTAAAACCGCGATTGCCGAGGGGCTTGCCCTGCGGATCGTCAATGGCGACGTGCCGGAAAGCCTGCGCAACAAGAAATTGTTGGCGCTGGATATGGGCGCGCTGATCGCCGGGGCGAAATATCGCGGTGAATTCGAGGAGCGGCTCAAGGCGGTCCTGACCGAGGTCACCGAGGCTGCGGGCGAAATCATCCTGTTCATCGACGAAATGCACACGCTTGTGGGCGCGGGCAAGACCGATGGCGCGATGGATGCCGCGAACCTGATCAAGCCGGCTCTGGCCCGGGGCGAATTGCACTGTGTCGGTGCGACGACCTTGGACGAATACCGCAAATACGTTGAAAAGGACGCGGCGCTGGCGCGCCGGTTCCAGCCGCTCATGGTCGAGGAGCCGACGGTCGAAGACACCGTGTCGATCCTGCGGGGCATCAAGGAAAAGTACGAGATGCACCACGGCGTGCGGGTCTCGGACTCGGCGCTGGTTTCGGCGGCGACCCTGTCGGCGCGCTATATCACCGACCGGTTCCTGCCGGACAAGGCCATCGACCTTGTGGACGAGGCCGCCAGCCGGTTGCGGATGGAAGTGGATTCCAAGCCCGAAGAGCTGGACCAGCTTGACCGTCAGATCCTGCAATTGCAGATCGAGGCCGAGGCGCTGAAGAAAGAGGATGACACGGCCTCCAAGGACCGGCTGGAAAAGCTGGAAAAGGAACTGGCTGATCTCCAGGACCGCAGTGCCGAGATGACCGCCAAGTGGCAGTCCGAGCGGGACAAGCTGGAAAGCGCCCGTGACCTGAAAGAACAGTTGGACCGGGCCCGTGCCGATCTGGAAATCGCCAAGCGTGAGGGCAATCTGCAAAAGGCCGGGGAACTGTCCTACGGCATCATCCCGCAGCTTGAGAAGCAGCTGTCCGAGGCCGAACGGGCCGAGGAAGCCGATGGCGTGATGGTGGAAGAGGCCGTGCGCCCTGAACAGATCGCCGCGGTGGTCGAGCGCTGGACGGGCATCCCGATGTCCAAGATGCTGGAAGGCGAGCGCGAGAAACTGCTCAAGATGGAAGAGGAGTTGGGTAAACGCGTCATTGGCCAACGCCAGGCCGTCACGGCGGTGTCGAATGCCGTGCGCCGGGCGCGGGCGGGCCTGCAGGACGAAAACCGTCCGTTGGGGTCGTTCCTGTTCCTCGGGCCGACCGGCGTTGGCAAGACGGAGCTGACCAAGGCGCTGGCCGAATACCTGTTCGACGATGACCAGGCCATGGTTCGGATCGACATGTCCGAATTCATGGAGAAGCATTCGGTCGCCCGTCTGATCGGCGCGCCTCCGGGTTATGTCGGCTATGACGAAGGCGGCGTGCTGACCGAGGCCGTGCGCCGACGCCCCTACCAGGTGGTGCTGTTCGACGAGGTCGAAAAGGCGCATCCCGAGGTGTTCAACGTACTGTTGCAGGTGCTCGACGATGGCATTCTGACCGATGGCCAGGGCCGCCGGGTGGACTTCAAGCAGACGTTGATCGTGCTGACGTCGAACCTTGGGTCGCAAGCGCTGAGCACGCTGAGCGAGGGCGATGATGCCGCGCGGGCCAAGCAGGACGTGATGGATGCGGTGCGGGCCCATTTCCGCCCCGAATTCCTGAACCGCCTGGACGACATGATCGTCTTCGACCGGCTGAGCCGGACGGATATGGACGGGATCGTCGATATTCAGCTGGCCCGCCTGCAGAAGCGGCTTGCCCCGCGCAAGATCTCGCTGGAACTCGACCAGGACGCCCGTAAGTGGCTGGCCGATGAAGGC
The DNA here is from genome assembly GCF_003129565.1 of Salibaculum griseiflavum. Lineage (GTDB taxonomy): Bacteria > Pseudomonadota > Alphaproteobacteria > Rhodobacterales > Rhodobacteraceae > Salibaculum > Salibaculum griseiflavum. Next base: position 1,822 of record NZ_QETF01000031.1, on the reverse strand, counting down.
TATGATCCGGTCTTCGGGGCGCGCCCGCTCAAGCGGGTGATCCAGACGGCCCTGCAAAACCCGCTGGCCGAAGCGCTGTTGGGTGGCGAGATCAAGGATGGTGATACCGTGCCGGTGAGTGCCGGGGCCGACGGGTTGATCGTCGGTGAACGGTTGGGCAGCACCGACCGCCCCAAGCCGGATGATGCCGTCGTCCACTGATTGTCGCTGACTTGGCAAAGGCCCCGCCCGAACGGCGGGGCCTTTCGCATTTCAGGCGGTCAGGACCATCCCGTCGCGCCCGATATGCAGCGGGCCGGCCCAGTGTTTTCGGACCTCGGTGATCCAATGCCTTTCGGTGAAATCAGGGTCGCCATCGGGCACCATGTGGGTCAGTGCCAATTGCCCGACACCGGCCTCTGCGGCGATACGGCCCACATCCTCGGCGCTGGTATGGCTGCGCAGAATATGAGTGCGCAGCCGCGCGTCACCATTGGTCATCCGGGCCACCAGCGCCTCGACCCCGTCGATCAGCATGGCCTCGTGAACAAGGATATCGGCCCCGGCTGCGAACTTGGCCATTTCCGGCATATAGGCCGTGTCGCCCGAGATCACGATGCTTTCGCCAGCACATTCAAAGCGCAGGGCGTAGCTCTCCTTGATCGGAGGATGGACGTTGCGCATCGCCCGGATTGTCAGCCCCTCCGCCTCGTGTACGACCCCTTTGGACAAGCGGTTGATTTCGAGCAATGGCGCCAGTGGAACGCGGCCCTCATCGGCGATCCGCAGGGTCACATCGAAGGCCATCGAATCCAGGAACCCATCCCAATAGGCCCGCAGCCCTGATGGCCCGATCACGGGCACCGGACGGTTCAGCCCCGCGACCCAGGCGGTATGCAGAAGCGGGCCGAGCTCGAGGTAATGATCGGAATGCAGGTGGGTGATCAGGATCAGGTCGATCCCGGTCAGCGGCACCCCCGCATCGCACAGGCCACGTGTGGCGCCAAGCCCGGCATCCACCAGGATGGTCTTGCCGCCGATCCGGACAAGGTTCGATGTGGGCATGTGCGATCCGGGCCGGATCGCGGGGCCGCCCTTGACCCCCATCATGGTGATTTGCGCGGTCATCTCGGCCCCTGCGTCGTTGCCCCGGCAGGTTTGCCCAGACCCGCGCAAAAGAAAAGCCCCACCGAAGCGGGGCTTTCCGTGTCATGTCCGCAGGATCACTCGGGAATGATCACGCTGTCGATCACGTGGATCACGCCGTTCGACGCCTCGATGTCGGCGGCGGTGACGGTCGCCCCATCCACGGTCACGGCGTCGCCCACACCGATGGTGACTTCGGCACCGTTCACGGTGGCGGCCATCATGCCGTCGGACAGGTCACCGGACATCACTTTGCCGGGGACCACGTGGTAGGTGAGGATCGCGGTCAGCGCCTCGGTATCTTCCAGCAGGCCTTCGACGGTGCCCTCGGGCAGCGCGGCGAAGGCTTCGTCGGTGGGTGCGAAGACGGTGAACGGGCCATCGCCCTTCAGGGTTTCGACCAGCCCGGCGGCTTCGACCGCTGCGACGAGCGTCGTGAAGTTGCCCGCTTCGACGGCGGTGTCGACGATGTCCATCGAATGCCCGCCGGCGAAGGCGCCGGTGGCGAGAGTGGTTGCGGCAGTGGCTGCGATAAAGGTACGGCGAAGCATAGTGTTCTCCATTCTGACTCTAGGGTCAGGACTCATAGCCAGTAGATGACGAGTGCTGCGAGGGCGATGGCTGACAGGAAGACCTTCGGGCACCTGTCGTAGCGGGTTGCCACACGCCGCCAATCCTTCAACCTACCAAACATGAT
>NZ_QETF01000030.1 GCF_003129565.1 Salibaculum griseiflavum | reverse complement strand
TGTTTTTCTGCGGCTGCAAGCACAGCAGCAAGCAACCGCTCTGTGACGGCGCCCATAGCAAGCTGTAAGGGGCAACTGCCGCGTGGTTTTCACGAGCTGCGCGGCAGCTGCAAAAATCTCACACAATTAGTATTCTATGAGATTTTCGCCTAAGTCATTGAATTCATTGATAGACCAATTTCTGCCATTTTCGGTCGACCACCCAAAACCTCAGGCTTTACAGTCAAGCATATGAAAACATGAGGTTTTTGGAGATTGCGCCATGCGCCAAGCACAGACATTGAACGAAGCTCAACTTCGCCGAGTACTACACTACTGCCGCAGTCGTCGTCATCCGATCAGGGACCAGACGATCATCATGGTCAGCTTCTACGCAGGGCTGCGAGCCAAGGAGATAGCGGCGCTAAAGTTGGGTGACGTGTTTGATGACGAGAGCGCTGTACGTGAGCAGTTCGTACTTCGAGGTGCGCAGAGCAAGGGCGGCAAGACACGTACTGTGTACTTGAGCCAGCGATTGAGGCGCTCGCTCAGCGAGTACGGCGATACAATCCGTTTGAACGATCTTGCTCGTCCCCTGTTTGAGAGCCAAAAGGGCGGGCACTTCTCAGCCAATACCATGTGCCAGCTGTTCCTCGACATCTACAAGGCAGTGGGCTTGAAGGACGCAAGCAGCCATTCCGGACGTCGCACATACATCACCAGATTGGCCAACAAGGGCGTTGGTGTGCGCTTGCTGGCCGAACTGGCGGGGCACAGCCATATCTCAACCACGCAGCGCTACATCGACGTGAACGCGGAGCAACTGAGCGAGGCAGTTGAGCTGTTATGAAAGCGGCCGAGATCACATCGTCAGCCATAAACGAACTTCGTATGCCGCTATGCTGTCCAGCACTCCAAGGATCTCACCCCACCCTAACGGCGACATCGCATACTTTTGGTAGCTTGCATCAAGCTGAGAATATGCGCAATCATGTAAAAAATAAGGCGAACCAATGTTTTCACACCATATTGGCATTGACTTGGGGACGGCGAACACCGTCATTGTAACAGTAAGGAAAGGCATCGTGCTAGATGAACCCTCTGTTGTTGCCTTTCACGAGTACAAAGGCAAGAAGAGTTTCCTGGCCGTGGGTGAAGACGCAAAGTTAATGCTCGGCAAGACACCCGAAAGCATCGTCGCAAGCCAGCCATTGAGAGATGGTGTGATCGCAGACTTTGACCACGCTGAAGCGATGATTAAGCAATTCTTCAAAAAGGCCATACCGCGTAGTAGATACTGGAAGCCCAAGGTTGTCGTCTGTGTACCTTTTGGCGCCACGCCTGTCGAAAAGAGAGCCATACAGCAGGCGATCAAAGCGGCTGGCGCAAGCTCTGCTGGGTTGCTAGAGGAGCCAATGGCGGCGGCCTTAGGGGCGAACCTCCCAGTCTTAAAACCGAAAGGATCAATGGTCGTCGATATCGGTGGCGGCACCACAGAAATTGCTGTCGTCGCCCTTGGGGGTATAGTTGAAGCAACTTCTATAAAAATTGGCGGAAATCATTTTGACGCATTGGTAATTCAAAGAACGAGAAAAAAGTTAAATCTCAACATAGGCGGGGCGACAGCCGAGAAAATCAAATTCGAAATTGGAACTGCCACGAGTCCAGATCTAGTTGATTGTAAAGAGCCGCTTCTTATTTCAGGTGTTGGCAGCACGGATGGAGTTCCAAAGTCAGCAAGCACGAATCAACATGACTACGCTGCCGCTGTGAAGCCATTGATCGACAACATCGAAAACGCCATTAGGAGTGTCCTTGAAAGAACACCGCCCGATTTGGCGTCTGATGTGTACCAAGATGGCATAACGCTAACCGGCGGTGGCTGCCTCTTGTATGATTTGGATGTCGAGCTCACCAGACGCTTAGCTATCAGAGTTGTTGTGGCGGAAAACCCAAAATATTGTGTTGCCTACGGCGCAGCACGTGCTGTCGAAATGGGTAAAAAGTTCATTCATGCCATTGAGTACGACCTATAGAAGATCGAAGATAACCACCGGAGCACCACACCACTGTCGCGCCCGCATCCTCAAGTTCAGCGCACGCTACATACTCAAAAACACGACGGTAGTCGTTCTGTCACGCCAAAAGTACTTTTAGCAGGCAAGCCGGAGACGCTCTGAACTTTTTTTCTGGATACCTTAGCCAGCTACCACCCTGTCAGTCAGTTGATAGCCTTTGGCACAAGCCCTCACGTGCCACCGATCAGCCACTATTGCAGCGTCACGCAGGTTGGAAAACCAAGCGATGCGATGCACGCCATTTTGCCCGTTGCCGCCCCATTCTCTGACCACTGAATATTCACCAAACAGATTATATCCAACATCTACGCGGTAGAAGCTGGGCCGTTCTGCGTGATGATGAACAAGCGTGATCATGGCCCTGTCAAAGGAATCGTTTGCGATGTACGCAGTTTTGCAGCACCCGTCGTCGCAAACCAGCCTTCCAGCCAATCGCTGTGGAACCACACAGGTTTGCCAAACTGTGTTGCGTTTGCGTGGTGCAACAACTGTGTTCCCCTATTCCTCGTCGCCCACACCCGCACCACCCTCTGCTTTCTGCGCTGCATACTCTTCCGCTGATAGTTCATATCGCTTGCCCGTGAACATGTCCTTTTTCATACGCGGAGTAAGGTGGCTGTAATGGCGCTCGATCATGCCAATTGACGTGCCCATCTGCTGGGCCAGTGCGTGGATATCCATTCCGTCGTTGACTAGCGCGAAAGTGGCGTAGGTGTGCCGCAGGCTGTACAGCACGCGATTGTCGCCTGTCTTGGGGCAGATCAACAGATCGTGCTTGGTCAAAAACGCTTTGAAGGTCTGGCGCAGGTTGTCCGTGACTGTTCCGTCAGGCAGACAAAACACGGGCAGGTCCAGCTTCTGCTTGAGCATAGCGTAGAACTCAATGTCCTTGATCGCTTCCGTGCGCGAGTGAAGGCGCTTGAGATAGTCAATCGTGCCAGCCCGCCCAATCGCTTCGTGCGGCTTAGTCTTGCCGTGCAGGTAGAATTCCACATACTCCAAGCCGTTGTCTTCGAACACGGTTACGTGCTTCCAGCGCAGGTTTTCCGCTTCTGTGCCCGGTCGCATGCCCGTGTTGGCCACAATCAAAACATAGTCGCGCAGCAGGTGGCGCATATCGCGTGACTTGCCGCCTTTGCCCTGTTCGATCCAGTGCGGCAACTTACGGATCATCTTGCGATAATCTTCTCGGCTGAAATCAGGCCGCCGCTTTGCACCTTCGCCTTTGTTGGCGAGGATGGGCACCTTGCCCTGCGTGATGAACCCGCGTGCCACTGCCTCGTCGTACACACGGTTCATAGCGGAATTGTGCGTGTTCAAGGTGCTGGCTTTGGGATCGCGCCCAATCACCCGCTTGCGCCACGCATTGAAATCCTGAATTTTTTGGTGGTCGATGCTGGTGATGAAGGTCTTGCCAAAGAACGGGATGAAATAGAGGTTCAGTGCCTTGATGTAATCCTTGTAGACCTTGCGCCCTGCGTCCGCGTCCAGCTGCTTCTGCATATCCGCAATTGCCAGCTTGGCCACGTCCTCAAAGCGCTTTGTTACAACAGGCAGCTCGTGCTTGGCACGGAACTTGTATTCAAGATACTGGTCACGGGCTACAGTTTTGGCTTCCTCCAACACCGTCTTGCCCGTGCTGATCCTCACCCAGTGTTGGTCGATCTTGAACGTGGCCTGCCAGCGCTTGCTGTTGCCGCGCTTGTAAACCTTGACCTCGCCGTCCAGCAGCGTGTGCGTGCTTGCTTTGAGTGCGACCATACTGTGTGTTCCCAAGCGTCATCGCACAGTACGGTTTTGTGTTGGTGCTGTCAGCCGGAAAGTTTGACCATTTCCACAAGGCGCTTCCCAAGTATAACCGGTTTAGAACCAACCAGCGGGTTACAGCCCAACGCCACTATTCATGACATACGCGGCGAATAGCCGATATCAGTTTAGTTTGAGGAATAGGCTGTACTGAAACGACTGCTGGTTGCCCCAAGGCGTGTGATGCAGATAAAACCGATGCGTTAGGAGCGAGAAGTTCGCTCCAAGCGTCTGGTCTAAGCTGGCCGGACTATAGCGGGCTACAGGAAGCCCGCTGCACTTTTCCGGACCTTCTGGTGCAAAAGTCGCAATGATCGCATGTCCGCCCTGCACGACACTTCGGGAGAGCCGCTGGATGTAAGCAATGCGGTCCTTAGGCTTCACAAGGAAGTGGAACACTGCGCGATCATGCCAGACGTCATAGGTCTGCGTTGGCTCCCATCTATTGATGTCCTCGACAATCCATTTCACGGACGTTTCACGCTCGCCCAACCGGTGTCGAGCTGTAGAAATCGCAGCTTCAGATAGATCGAGAACCGTGAGATCGCTGACCCCAAGATCCAACATTCGTTCAATCAGGCGAGAAGTTCCTCCGCCGATATCGATGACGGCGGACGTGGTGGTCAGACCCGCCGTTTTTATCAGATCAACAGAGACGGATGGATCATCCTGATGCCAACTCAACTCAGCCTCAGACTTCTTGCTGTAAACCTCGTTCCAATGATTATTGCTGCTCATGACGGTTCCATGTCGTATATTCGTTTAGCTTAATTTCAAATAGCAGAAATGTCGTACCAGGTGCAGATCTGATCGTGCACACCAAAAGTGACGACCGTCAGCTCTCCGCCCTTCGAGCCATCAAGCAGCACGACTGCCACCAACCTTGTCGTCGTACAACCGTTCCCAAACAGTGTGTTTTCAACCCGGTTCGCAAACACCGTGTTCGAACACTGTGTTGGAAAACACTGTGTCGAACACAGCAACCACAAACACTGTGTTCAACACAGCAAATCACCCAGCCGCACCGCTCAAACACGCGACAAAACTGTGCGATGAGCGTGCAACACATTTCGTAAAAATGTGCGATGCTTAAGTCTTTGTATTTGCTAGTTAAAATGGTGCCCGGGGGCGGAATCGAACCACCGACACGAGGATTTTCAAGACTTGCGTTATTTTTAAGCTATTGAAAATAAACGGTTATTTAGAGAAAAAACGAGGTGTGCGATATAATGTGCGATGCTGCGCTGACGCTGTGAAGACACAAAACACTGTGTTCAACACACTAAACCAAAACACAGCACTTGAACACAGTGTTTGTGAACTGATGCGAAAACACAGTCTCTTCACACACTGTTTTCTCACCGCTCAGTCAATCACTACACCATTGCCGTGAAACACGTAGCCAACGTTGCGCAGAGCTTTGATGGGAAGCTTCGTGCCGCTTGTGTTAACGCGAGAACGCACACGAGAAACCAGCACCTCAAGCGCACGACTGTAGGTCTTAGCCACATCAATCCTGCCTGTTGCAGCCTCGGTCAGCTCTTCCTTGCTCACAGGCTCTGGCGCATGGCTAAACAAAGCCTCAACAACGCGGAACTCGCTAGCAGACAAGCCAATAGCATCCCCAGTTGGTGAAATCAGTGCACATCGGTTTCGCGACAGCAGCCAATGCGCCTCACTAATACTTGCATCTTCAGCAGCCTGCTTACCAAGAATGCGACTGACCACCAAGAAAAGCTCTGGAAGGTCGACAGGCTTACCAAGGAAAAAATCGGCCCCTTTTTCCAGTGCTGACAATCTGGTCGTCAGATCACTATGCCCTGAAACCATGATCGTTGTTATCAGATCGCTTTTGCTTCTGATGATTGGCAGGGCATCAATGCCCGATAAGCGCGGCATGTCGATGTCCAGTAAAATCACTCGAAGGCAATCAAGGCTCATACTTTGTAGCAGACGCGGATCGGTTGCAGTGAGAACCGGTATCGACCGAGCGTCAAAAAAACTCGAAACACTGTCGCAAAAATCATGATCGTCATCGATCAGCAGGATTTCAGCAGGATCAACCATCAGCGCCGTCTTCCCTGGCTAGTGGAAGCTCCAAGCGTATGATCGATGGCTTGTCACTCACCACATACGCGGCACCCTCATGCGCTCGGGCTACTTGATCAACAACATGCAATCCAAGACCACACCCCGTCAAGGCAGAGGGAGTTTCATCGTCAAGCTTGTAAAATTTGCGCCACACCTTACTCCACTCAGCTTTCGGGATGCCCGGACCATCATCTTCAACGTCGATCTGAACGTTCCCGCCAACACTGCCAATCCTCACCGACACGCCTTGTGCACCGCTCCCAAATTTCTGTGCATTTTCAATAAGGTTGCTGATCGCAATGTCGACGAGCAGTGGATCACACCGCAACTCTTGGAACGCTAGCGCTGGTTCAGATGAAACCTCAACACCCCATTTGGTTGTTATATCCCGTGCGATCTGAACAACTGGAAGATGGCTCCAGTTAGGCTCCGCAAACAGCTCAGCGACATCCTGATATTGTGAAATACCTTCTAGGTATTCAGTCGCTTGTGCCGTTAAAGCGTCCAAGCGCAAAGCCTTCGATTGGTCTAAAACCGCATCCTTAGAACTTTGGGCTTGAAGCGCAGCTTGTATTGCAGCAAGTGGCCGTTTAAATTCATGCAGTAGCAGTTTCTGTAGGTTCTGCTGCTCTTCATTTGCCATGGCCAACTGAATGGAGAGCTCTTTTTCATGCTCCAATCGTCTTTTGGCTTCCTGCAGGGCTTTTAGGTTTTCTCGCTGGATGATCGCATTGCCGTTTATGAACTGCGCAAGAGCAAACAAGAATGTGGCAGCGATAGACCATATGAAAAACACTGGATCCCAAATTCTCAATAAAAATAACCCATCCGTCATTGGAGTGGCAGATAGTAAACGAGCTGCTGCAAAAATTACATTAGCAGTCGAAAACCCCATTAACATCAGCCTTCCCAAGCGCATATCTTTAGCAACGGAGCGATACACACTTAGCCCGAATGCAGTCGAGAAAAACACAATACCAATACACACGACAACAACTCGGTTCTCGTACGTATTGAAGAATATAATCACTATGATCACCGCCGCGCCGTAAATTATCAGGGCAGCCTCGTCCAGACGCCTCCAATTCGTGAGTTGGTATATACTAAGAACTGACTTCAGATTAAGGTAATATCCTGCGCCAACAAGCAGGTTGCTGACCGTGAGTGACAATAGTCCCGGCAGCACATCACGTATTGCGCTGAGCGCAGAAGCTACAAATATCAAAAACATTCCTGCACTCGCATACCGCCAAAACGGCATGTCTCTATGGGCCACCGCAAACATTGCAAAGGTGACCGATGGCACAAGGAGCGCTGCCGCCAGGAGCGCGGCGAAGCGGAGGTAAAGTTCTTCAGTCAAAGTTCACCACGCAAAAAATGAGTTCCTGAAGGGTGGCTTAACTTAACTGAAGCGGCAAGTCACGGTGGAACACCTGAGAGCTTTCGAGAGCAAAATATAACAATCTTTAATGTGCAGATTTCGGTAGGTGCCATAGTTACATCGCATGAAATCCATAGGTATGATCATGCATTCGATCCTCCGCCAATTGTCAAGTCACTGCAAAAGGATAGCGCTTTCCTGTCTTGGCTGTACCGCAATTTTTACTGCATCTCCTGTAGATGCGTTACCGGTTGCACAGTCAGGCGATAACACAGAAGTCAGCTTTAGTACAAACATCGGGGCAAAATATCTTTCTCTGGCTGGCGGCGTTGGAGCAACCTCTGACACAAAAACGTCACTGGCAACATCGAAGCCTGTACTTTTCCCTGGGGCGTTGCATCTTCTGTTTCTGGTTTTGAGGCGGTTTTTGTTGGGCGCAGCCATCGCCGCCACTATTGGCACTTCCGCGTCTGCAGACGTAACCAATACACAAGTTGATGTGTTGCTTAGAAACGATAACCCTAGCTCACCAGATATAAACGATAACAACAATCCCGTCGGCGCTGGTAATGAGGTGTCGGGTTCTGGTGTTATAGTAGACGTTGATCCGGTTAATTCTACCATTGCTGTCAATTCAGGGTCGACAGTGATATCTTACTTTCGACTAACGTTTGAAAACACTACTTCTTCGGAATTAGGAGAGTTCACCAACGTGCAGTTTGATAGCACCGGAACAGGTTTAACCTCTAGCGACTTTACTGTAACTTGGTCCGGGAAAGTAGTTGAAATTTACAAATCAGATTGGGACAATAGTGGCGGGGATGCGGTTTTACCTGCTGGCACAACGGTCTTCAGCTTCACAAGCACGACATCTGCTCCCGTTGTTACGGATGGGAATATTTCCATATCAGGGGCAAGCGGTACGAGCGGCGCTTATAAGGTGGGCGATACCGTTACAGCTACATGGGACGATACAGTAGCGACCGGCGATGCTAACCTTGACACTCAATCTGTTACATTTAATTTCTCACAGTTTGGCGGCCCGGATGCAGTACCAGGAACCAAGAACTCTGGTATATGGACTGCAAGCCACACCATTACCGAAGGCTCCATAGACCTTACCACTCGCAATGTATCAGTCACCGCAACGGACGACGATGCGCCAACGCCATTAAGTACAACCACAGCCGACACAACAAATGCGGTTGTCGATAACGAACCGCCTGTTGTAACAGACGCAAACTTATCTGTGACTGGTGCTTCAGGCACTGGCGGCGCATTCATTATTGGAGATACTGTCACAGCAACGTGGAATGACACGGCTGGCGGTGACAATAACGCCGATATTAGTTCGGTTACCGTAGACTTCTCACAGTTTGGTGGTGGATCATCTGTCGCTGCAACCAATAGTTCAGGAACGTGGACGGCGACGTACAATATTACTGCAGGTTCCATTGACGCAACAAATCGAAACATCACAATTACCGCAACCGATAATGCTGGAAACACGACGAGTAGATCGGACACCAGCAATAGCACACTCGACAACATTGCGCCAACGCTTACTGACACTCACATATCTGTGGCTGGTGCTTCCGGAACGAGCGGTGTGTTCATTGCTGGGGATACAGTCACCGCGAACTGGAACAATACCGCATCGGGTGACAATAACTCCGACACGATTACTGGTGTTACTTTCGACTTTTCCGCATTCGGCGGTAGTAGTGCTGTGTCAGCCGTTAATAGCTCAGGCACATGGACTGCAGAATATCTGCTTCCATCAGGATCAATTACGACGACTAATCTAAATGTCTCGGCCACAGCAACCGATAATGCCGGCAATACGACCACAACAGCCGATACGACAAACTCTTCCGTCGATAATAATGTTCCCGGTCAGCCGGCAGCTCCGACCCTCGATGCTTCCAGCAACACTGGCGATGTCACAGATAACATTACAAGCGACGCAACAGCGACTATTTCCGGAACAACTGAAGCAAACGCGGTTGTGGAAGTGTTTATTGACGGGATCAGCCAGGGTACTGTCACAGCTGACGGAAACGGTGCTTGGACGTTTGTGTTTAGCTTAGGACAGCTGAGTAACGGCAGCAATAGCATCACAACCACTTCAACGGACGTAAATGGCAACACTTCAGCCGCGTCTGCAGCGTTGGTTCTTACTTTGGACACTGTCGCACCAACTGTAACTTTGACCGGTCCAGCAGAAAATGTAACCTCAGTTTTTGATGTTCAGATTTCCTTTAATGAGCCGGTTACAGGCTTTGCAATAGGAGATGTAACAGTAACCAACGGTACGGTTACTGCATTGTCTGGCTCGGGAGCCAGTTACACCGCTACCGTCGACCCTGTGCCTGGTACCATTATCCAAATATCAGTATTGGCAAACGTTGCTTTTGATATCAGTGACAATGGAAATACAGCCTCCAATGTCCTAAACATTCAATTTGCCACGCCTAGAACCTTGTTCGAAGAGTACCGAGAAGAAATTCAGCAAGTGCTCGTAGATGAGGCCACACGTTCCCTGCGCAGCACACTCTCCGCCAACCAACGGATGACGCAAAGTGCTCTAAACCGTTTCGTCGCTGATCAGAGACAGCGCGAAGCATGTGCTGAAGAAGATGCTACAGCTGATGAAACTTCGAGCTGCGAAACTGGTACTGTGTCCCGCAACAACGTCCCCTTCGATGTGGACGGTACCTTCGCGCTCAACGGCACCACGCTGAGTACACGTGGCAGCTTCTTCGAGAAAACTGGCAATTATGAAGGCACCTATCGTCGTTTGTTCTTCGGTGACTTTGACGTGCAGCATGATGCGGACACGGACAGCACTACTGCCACCCTCTCCGCACGTGTGGCTTGGGAACAGATGGCCAGCGACACGACAATGCTAGGCTATTTTGTTGGGGGCGAACTTGCCTCTTCCAATATCTCAGGTGCATTTGAAGGTGATCAAGATCGGGTAGCTGTGACCATTGGCGGGTATGCCGTGCATCAGTTGGCAGATGAGTTGTACCTTGATGGATTCCTCACTATGGGGGTCGGCAACAATGATCTGGAAATGGCCAATGACGTGCTGGCCTTGACCAGTGACTATACCACACGCACGGCCACAGCGGGGGCAGCCCTGTCAGGCGTCTATGAGTACGAACGCTACGAGTTCCGTCCTGAACTGGCCGTTAGCTACGGCAAGACATGGATTGGCAATGTGGGCTTTACAGGCCGTGCGTACGGGCTTGTGGACAACACACTTAGCTTGGATGCAGGGTCTGTGAGCATTGCCAATCTCACCCTGCGACCTGAAGTAATCTGGGCACTGGATGCAGACACAGTGGCCGACAGCAACTCGCAACTGAGCTTCGCCCCGCGTTTGATCTGCGAGCGGCGTGAGACAGTGCAACGCATAGAAGATTGCGGTGGCGGGGCAGAACTTGGGCTGAGCAGCCGGTCTGAAGATGGCCTCAGCAATGTCGAGTTCCGCGTCATCATGGATCGAGTTGGCGACACCACACGCTCAAGCTTTACGCTAAACCTCGAACATCAGTTCTAAAAACACCCACGATAACGAAAGGGGCGGCCTTCGGGTGGCCCTTTTTGTGTCGAATAGCCTTGCGTATTGCGAACATAATTCAAATCGTCCTGCACGGCATTTGGACTATGCCCCTGCCCCATTTGATCAAGCACTCGATACACGGAGAGCGTACCATCATAGCTGTGCTCTATCCGCTCAAATCCGCACACACAGCAGCGTTTGGTCGTTACTCGCTACATGGCGTGCGGATTGGCACCTACCGACGCACACAGGGCGCTTATACTGCGTCGTTGACACCATCAGCTCAACTCGTCTGGCTTTGGTTTGTTGAAAGGACGTTTCCGCTTGGGCTTTTTGAACTGGTCCGCATCGGGCGACTTGCGCGGCTTTGGCTTGGCGGATTTAGGGATGGGCGCAGGTGAGGGCTTGGGTATGCGCCATTGTCCCACAACCACCTCGCTCACACGCATACGGGATTTCCCGTAATGTGGAGTGGCACCAAATCACCACCCTGAAACGATAAGTACTTCCCGCCAAGATTTCGCGCGGCATGGATTTTGGGCTGCAGGGGGAATTTCACCTCGTGTTTCCCCGTCATAATCCCATGCGCTCCACTGTCATCCACTTGGCGCGGGCTTGGTTTTCCATGGCCTGCTGACAAAGACCACGCAGACGATAAAAGCGCTCGCTCCATTCACGCTGTTCCGGCTGGCTGCTTTTGTTGAAGTGATAGGCATAATACCCCAGCTTGCTGGCACAGGTGGCCAGTGCATCCGCACTTGGCGGCAGATCGCGGAACCGTAAACCGCGCATATAACTCTCGTCCTTGGCCAACCAGCTCACGCAAAACTCCCTATTGGAGCTGATCACCCCGCAGCTGGCCAATTCATCACGCACCTGTTCCAATATCTGTCTCGACATACTCATACTCCCGTTTGCAACACAGGTATTTATCCCAATTGTGCGCAAACACCGTGGTCCTGAAACCGGGTGCGGACACTGTGGTGGTTTAACTGGGTGGGAACACTGTGGTCCTGAAACTGGGTGGGAACAGTGTGTTGCAAAACCAATGTCGCCACACTGTGTTCACTCACTTGTCGCCGTACAATTCCGGGAACAGAGCTGCTTTCATTTCTGCAGCTTTCGCTGGGTCATCCTCAAACATATCGTCAATGGTGGCCAAAATAGCCCTTCTGCTGGCCTCTTCATCAGGCAGGCCAGATGGGGGAATTTGCGGGAACTTGCCCATACCCGCATCCAGCTGCTTTTGGTTCATTACAGGAAAGCGACCATGGACCGCCTGGTCGATCATAAACTTGGCCTGCTTGATCATACGGCTGGCGACGGCGGATTTTTTATTGCGTGTTTCCAAGTTGTCTTCATAGGCCCTCATGACGCCAACAGCATCGGCAAGCTGGATATAATTCAGGTCAGGCTGCTCTTGGTGCACCCGCCAAATCCGATAATGCTGTTCAAGCGAGGTAAGCACGGGCTTGGTCCACACAGGATAGCGAGCGCGGCGAGTTATGCCCGAAAGTTGGTGATGGCCTGAAGTAGGCGGCATATCATGGCGGTGTTGAAAGACGCCGTCGATCTCACAGAGAAAGGATATGCCACCATGGCCAAATCTACCGTTGTCCCGTTCGA
>NZ_QETF01000003.1 GCF_003129565.1 Salibaculum griseiflavum | reverse complement strand
GATCATGTTTGGTAGGTTGAAGGATTGGCGGCGTGTGGCAACCCGCTACGACAGGTGCCCGAAGGTCTTCCTGTCAGCCATCGCCCTCGCAGCACTCGTCATCTACTGGCTATGAGTCCTGACCCTAAGGCCCCGCGTTCTTCTAGAAACTCTTCAATAACCGAATCCATATCGGTGGAACTGTCACATAATTCCTGCAGGGATATTTGCTTTCCAGCCATATGGAACATGTAATTACTTACAAATTCTCCTGTCCAATTATCAACCGTTAAGGATGGGACTGAAAATTCACTAGATCCAGAGCTGATTGACAACGCCAAGCACTTTTGTGGGGATTGCGAGTGAGCCCACGTGAGAGAACCAATTACGGGGGGCGATTTATCAGGAATCTCGCGGATGTTCTTTTTAAGGTGGTGATAGAAACTCCGAAAACTGGCGGTTCTTTCAGCTTGCTGTGTGAACTTTCGACTCTTCGCATTCTTTATTCTAAGTGGTGCTAGAGCCTTGAAAATCTCCAGTGAACGATACGTGTGATCCAAAACCTGCCAACAGTCCGACATGGTTTCAAAGGCCATCATCAAACTCGGTTGATTTGGTAGAATGCTCTCAATTTCAGATGCACTCCGTAATATTCGTTGATAAGCTAAATTCGTGGCGAAGAGTGAGTAGCGTAGCCCGTCGATCAAATAGGCATATTCTTTTTCTTTGATGGTTTTCAGACCCTTCACCGCCCCCTCCGCCCAGCATTCCCCCCGCGCTGCCCCGGCCGCCCGGCCGTTGACCGGCCCTCGGCCTTGGCGGCGTCGCCGACGGCTTTCTCCACCGCCTGTTGCCGGGCCAACGGGTCGTCGGAGATTACGAGGTCCACGGTCTCGAGCCGCTTGATCTCGTCGCGCAGGCGTGCGGCTTCCTCGAATTCCAAGTTTTCGGCGGCCTTGCGCATCTGGTCGCGCAGCCCGTCAAGGTGGGCCTCCAGGTTGGCGCCGTGCAGGGGTTTGTCGACTTTGGCGGTCACGCGGTTTATGTCCACGTCGCCCTTGTAGAGACCTTGCAGGATGTCCTCGACATTCTTCCGGATGGTCTCGGGCGTGATGCCGTGTTCCTGATTATAGGCGATCTGCTTTTCGCGGCGGCGGTTGGTTTCGCCGATGGCGCGTTCCATGCTGCCCGTCACCCGGTCGGCATACATGATGACCCGGCCCTCGGCGTTCCGGGCGGCGCGGCCGATGGTCTGGATCAGCGAGGTTTCCGAGCGCAGGAAGCCCTCCTTGTCGGCATCCAGGATCGCCACCAGCCCGCATTCGGGAATATCCAGCCCTTCGCGCAGCAGGTTGATCCCCACCAGAACGTCAAATGCCCCCAGCCGCAGGTCGCGCAGGATCTCGATCCGTTCGATCGTGTCGATATCCGAATGCATGTAGCGGACCTTGATGCCCTGCTCGTGCAGGTACTCGGTCAGGTCCTCGGCCATGCGTTTCGTCAGGGTCGTGGCCAGAACCCGATAGCCATTGGCGGCGACGGTACGGATCTCGTCCAGCAGGTCGTCCACCTGGGTTTCGACGGGGCGGATCTCCACCTCGGGGTCCAGCAGGCCGGTGGGGCGGATCACCTGTTCGGTGAAGACACCGCCGGTCTGGTCCAGCTCCCATGCCGCGGGCGTGGCACTGACGAAGATGGATTGCGGGCGCATGGCGTCCCATTCCTCGAACTTGAGAGGGCGGTTGTCCATGCAGGACGGCAGGCGGAACCCGTGTTCGGCCAGCGTGAACTTGCGCCGGTAGTCGCCCTTGTACATGCCGCCGATCTGCGGGACCGAGACATGGGATTCATCGGCAAAGACGATGGCATTGTCGGGAATGAACTCGAACAGGGTGGGGGGCGGTTCGCCCGGCGCACGGCCCGTCAGGTAGCGTGAATAATTCTCGATCCCGTTGCAGACGCCCGTGGCCTCCAGCATCTCAAGGTCGAAATTGGTGCGCTGTTCCAGCCGTTGCGCCTCCAGCAGCTTGCCCTCGCCCACCAGTTGATCGAGCCGCTGGCGCAGTTCCTTTTTGATGCCGATGATGGCCTGCTGCATCGTCGGCTTGGGCGTGACGTAGTGGGAATTCGCGTAGACCCGGATCTTGTCGAAAGTGCCGGTCTTTTCGCCGGTCAGCGGGTCGAATTCGGTGATGCTTTCCAGCTCTTCGCCGAAGAAGGACAGTTTCCAGGCGCGGTCTTCCAGGTGGGCGGGAAAGATTTCCAGGCTGTCGCCGCGCACGCGGAACGTGCCGCGCTGGAAGGCCTGGTCGTTGCGGCGGTATTGCTGGGCGATCAGGTCGGCCATGACCTGCCGTTGGTCATATTCGCCGCCCACTTTCAGATCCTGGGTCATCGCCCCGTAGGTTTCGACCGAGCCGATGCCGTAGATGCAGCTGACCGAGGCCACGATGATCACGTCGTCGCGTTCCAGAAGTGCCCGCGTGGCCGAGTGGCGCATCCGGTCGATCTGTTCGTTGATCTGGGATTCTTTTTCGATGTAGGTGTCGGAGCGCGGAACGTAAGCCTCGGGCTGATAGTAGTCGTAGTAGCTGACGAAATACTCGACAGCGTTGTCGGGAAAGAAGCCCTTGAATTCACCGTAAAGCTGCGCGGCCAGCGTCTTGTTCGGGGCGAGGATGATCGCGGGGCGCTGGGTTTCCTCGATCACCTTGGCCATGGTGAAGGTCTTGCCGGTGCCCGTCGCGCCCAGCAGGACCTGGTCGCGTTCACCCTGTTTCACCGCTTGGGACAGTTCGGCAATGGCCGTGGGCTGGTCGCCTGCGGCGCTGTATTCCGTCTGCATCACGAAGGTCTTGCCGCCCTCCAGCTTTTCGCGCGTGCGCACGTCCTCGGCCGGGTTGGCAAGATAGGTTTCCGCGTCGGAACGGTCGGTCTGGGCATAGGGCATGGGGCGGCACTCCTTGGGCCCAATGTGGCACGGTCCGGGCGGGGTGCAAGGGGCTCTGCTGACAGCTCGGGCTCAGAGACCTGTCAGGGAACGAGGCCGCGCAGACAATCGGCCAGAACCTCGATCGCAACGCCCATATCGGCGGCGCTGGCGAATTCGGCGGGCGAGTGGCTCTTGCCGTCCCGGCAACGCACGAAGAGCATGCCCACCGGGCAAAGATCTGACAGCGCCGAGGCGTCATGCGTGGCTCCCGACGGCAGCAGGAGCGCGTTTCCGGTATGGGATCGCGCCGCCTCGGCAAGGGCTTCCCGGAGCATCGGACTGCACGGCACGGCGTCTTGTTCATATGTCCGGTCCATCGCGAACCCGAGCCCCGCATCTGAGGCGATTCTTTCGCCCTCGGCCCGCGCCCGGGCGGCAAAAGCCGCCCGGGCGGCATCCTCGGGTGCGCGGATTTCCAATGTCAGGTCGACCCGGTCCGGGATCGCATTCACCGCGTCGGGATGCAGGGCCATACTGCCGACGGTCGCGCGCAATTCGGCTGTTTGACCGGCGGCATCATGTATGGCGCTGATAAACCGTCCAGCGGCGACCAGCGCATCCTTGCGCCCCTGCATCGGGACGGTGCCCGCGTGGCCGGTTTCTCCTGTGAACCGCACGGCGTTGCGTTCGATCCCGCAAATGCCGGTGACGATCCCGACCGGCAGGTCTTCACGTTCCAGAACCGGGCCTTGCTCGATATGTGTTTCGAGGAAGCCAAGGATGCGGGCCGGATCGCGGACGATCCGGGCAACGCCCGCGGCATCCCCGCCGAATGCGTCCAGCGCATCGCCCATCCGGATGCCATCGCGGTCGGTCATATCAAACACGGCCGGATTCACTGTGCCGGCCAGGGCGCGAGAGCCGACAAGCGCGGTCGGAAAACGCACGCCCTCTTCATCGGCAAAGGCCAGCACTTCAACCGAATAGGGCAGGTCCACGCCCTCGTATGCCAGTTTCTGAAGTGCAAGACAGGGCAGGACGACCCCCATGATCCCGTCATAGCGCCCGCCATTGCGCACCGAGTCCTGGTGAGAGCCCATCAGCAGGCTGGGGGTGCCCGCCGGGCCGGCTTTGCGCCCGACCAGGGTGCCGGCGGCATCGAGGTGAACTGCCAGTCCGGCCTGGTCCATCCAATCGCCGATCACCGCATTCGCGGCCGCATGGTCCGGCGTGAAGGGCAGGCGGGTCACGCCCTCGGTCGGTTCGCTGCATGCGGCGATTTCGGTCAACCTGCGCTCGGCCTCAAGCCCCCAGTCCATGCCATTCTCCAATTATCATGATAAATTATCGGCTACACATGAAGGCCCAGCTTGTCTATGGTTTTATCATGATAAAAGTATCGAGGTCCTGATGGACGGCAGCAACAAGCAGTCCGACCGCCCGCGGCGATCGCGCCCGGTTCGTGTGGCGGAAGAGATCAAGCAATGGGTGGTCGAGCGTGACCTGAAAAAGGGCGCCAAGCTGCCCAATGAGGCGGCGATGATCCAGACCTTCGGGGTCTCGAAGGGCACCGTGCGCGAGGCGATGCGCATTCTCGAAGCGCAGGGGTTGATCGTCACCCGCACCGGCCCCGGCGGCGGCAGTTTCGTGGGCGAGGTTTCGGCCCACCGGGCACGGTCGCTTCTGGCGAATTACTTTTACTTTCAAGAACTGTCGCTGGCCGACATTTACCAGATGCGTAAATTGCTTGAGCCCGAACTGGCCGCCGACCTCGCCGGGACACTGACGCCAACGCAATTGGATGAATTGCAGGCGTTGGCCGAACGGCACCCGGAACCGGCGCGAACCGCTGAGGAGGAAAAGGAGCAGCACGTGTCCTCGCTGGCCTTCCATTCTCGGCTATCGGAGTTCGCGGATAACAGGTTGCTGGGCTTTGTCATCGGCTTCATGGCCCGGATTCTGCGCGAGATGACCGTCTATCGCCGACTTTACGAGCCACCCAACCATGCGCTGTGGGAGCGCGGCCGCCGGCACCAAATCGACCTCGTGGCGGCGCTGCGCGAGGGTGACGCCGACAAGGCGCGGGCGATCATGGCCTCGCACATGGCGGGGGCCGAGGAAATGATGGTTGCGCAAGAGGCACAGATCCGGCGGCAGTTCATGGCCGAATAGCGCGGCGCTATTTCGGCGCCCGGAACCTGTCTGACAATACCGGCACCTCGGCCAGCCAGTCATGATAGGGTGACGTATGTGCCCGCTCGCACAGGGTGCGCAGGCTGCGTAGCGGTGCAGGGTCGAAATCCACGCGAAGGTCGAGGGGAGGGTGATCGGGGTGCAGTACCAGCAATGCCGCCGATTGCAGACCCCGCGTATCGCCCCCGGCGGTTTCGGCGGCTTCGAGCACGTTCAGCACCCGGTCGGCGGCATTTTCTGCAGGCAGTTCAAAGGCGCGGATCATGGCCTCCAGAACCTCCGGGCCTGTCAGCATGTTGCCCGCCACGGCCAGTCCCGCTCGGCAATCATGCGCAGCATGGTGAATGCTGTCGGCACCGGTATGTCCACCGGTGCCGCCCTGGCGGTCCAGCGCGATCAACTGGCGGTGGCCTTTGCCGGAATCAGCCCCGGTCAGGTCGGCCACGACGCGGTCAGCGGCCCCGCCTGCATGCATCCGGCGCAGCGCCTCGTCGCGCCAGAATGTGCTCGGCGCAGTGCCTTGCGAGGCAACAAGACCCGATTCGATGCAGCCGCGCAGGACCCAGCCCCCGACGCAAAGGCTGCCGGTGGCGGCTGCGCCCGCATAAGTGCCTGTTTCTTCGTCAAAGGAGAGAATCGAAAAAGTCATGCCGGGGCCTTTGTAACAATCTTCTTGAATTTATCATGAGAATTTGTCTCAATGCAATTAATCATGATAATTTAACCCGCAACAGAGAGGCTCCCATGAAACTGACTGACCTGACACGGCGGACCCTGATGGCGTCCACGGCGGCCTTGGCGCTCAGCCTTGGCGCGGTTCCGGCCACGGCCCAGACCCCCGAGGATGTTCTGATCGTCGGCCAGATCGCCGAACCCAAGGCACTGGATCCGGCGGCGGTGACCGCCGTGAATGATTTCCGCATCCTGATGAACGTTTTCGACGGGCTCGTCCGCTACAAGGACGGCACGCTGGAAGTCGAGCCGGCGCTGGCAACGGACTGGACCATCAACGAGGAGGGCACCGTCTACACCTTCAACCTGCGTGAGGGTGTCACCTTCCACGACGGCTCGCCCTTCAATGCCGAGGCCGTGGTCTTCAACTTCGAGCGGATGCTGAACGAGGATCACCCCTATCACGATACCGGCCCGTTCCCGCTGGCCTTCTTCTTCTCGGCCGTGGAAAGCGTCGAGGCGCTGGACGACACGACCGTGGAATTCACCCTGAACGCGCCCTATGCGCCGTTCCTGTCCAACCTGGCCTATCCGACCGGGCTGCTCGTATCACCGACCTCGGTTGAGACACATGGCGCCGATGTGGGCCGCAACCCGGCCGGGACCGGGCCGTTCAAATTCGTCGAATGGCGCAGCAACGAGGCCGTCGTGGTCGAGGCGAACCCCGATCACTGGGAGGGCGCGCCGGGGCTGGAGGCCGTGGTGTTCCGTCCGATCACCGATGCCAACACCCGCACCGCCGAGATGCTGGCCGGGGGCATTGACCTGATGGTCGAAGTGCCGCCCGTTGCGCTGTCGGAATTCCAGGGTGACGGATTTACCGTTCACGAACAGGCCGGACCGCATGTCTGGTTCCTGATCCTGAACGCCAAGGAAGGCCCCTTTGCCGATGTGCGCGTGCGCCAGGCCGCCAACTATGCGGTCAACAAGGAGGCGATCGTCAACGATGTGCTTGAAGGCACCGCCGAAGTCGCCGCGGGCCCGACCCCGCCGGCCTTCGCCTGGGCCTATAACGACGAGCTGGAGCCCTATCCCTATGACCCCGACCGTGCCCGCGAGTTGCTGGCCGAGGCTGGGGCCGAAGGGGCCGAATTGACCTTCTACGTGACCGAAGGCGGGTCGGGGATGCTGGACCCGGTCGCCATGGGCACGGCCATTCAGGCCGATCTCGAGGCCGTTGGCTTTGACGTGACCATCGAAACCTATGAGTGGAACACTTTCCTTGGCGAGGTGAACCCGGGCCTGGAAGGCAAGGCCGACATGGCCGAGATGGCATGGATGACCAACGACCCCGACACGCTGCCCTTCCTTGCCCTGCGCACCGAAGCCTGGCCGGACCAGGGTGGCTTCAACTCGGGCTATTATTCGAACCCCGAGGTCGATGAGCTGCTGGAGGCGGCCCGCGTCGAAACCGATCAGGCCGAGCGCGCGCGGCTTTACCGCGAGATGCAGACCATCGTGCAAGAAGATGCGCCTTGGGTCTTTGTCGCCAACTGGAAGCAGAACGCGGTCACCAATGACCGGGTCGACGGGTTCTCCTTGCAGCCCTCGTTCTTCCTGTTGCTGGATGACGTGACCAAGGACTGATTTGAAGCCGGGCGCGGCCTGCAAGCGGCGGGCCGCGTCCTGACCCTATCCTCCCGGAGGCGTGAATGGCCGGATATATCCTGAAACGGTTGGTGTCGGCCATTCCCGTCCTTCTGGGCATTTCGATCATCGTGTTCCTGATCATGGCCATGATCCCGGGAGATCCGGCCACGGCGATCCTCGGGTCCTATGCCACCCCGGAGAATGTCGAGAAGCTGAACCGCGACCTCGGCCTCGATAAACCTCTGGTTCAACGGTATTTCATCTGGTTGGGCAACATGTTGCAGGGGGATTTCGGGCGCTCCTTCTCGCTCAACCGTCCGGTGATCGACGAGGTGCTGGAGCGGTTCAACGGCACGCTGATCCTTGCCGGAACCTCTTTCGTGATTTGTTCCTTGCTTGGCGTGGCGGCGGGCGTGGTTTCGGCCGCGCGTCAATACGGGCTGGCTGACAAGCTGATAACCTTCGTCGTGCTGCTGGGCATTTCCATCCCGTCCTTCTTCCTTGGCATGATGATGATCCTGATCTTCGCGGTGAACCTGAAATGGTTTCCGGTGTCGGGCATGTGGCCGATCTATGGCGCCCGCGATTTCGCGGCGCTGGTCAGCCACCTGACCCTGCCTGCGCTGGCATTGGCCACCGTGGCCACGGGCGTGATCGCGCGGCTTTCTCGCTCGGCCATGCTGGAAGTGCTGCGGCAGGATTTCATCCGGACCGCCCGGGCCAAGGGCGTGCGCGAACGCGGCGTGATCTGGCGCCATGCCCTGCGTGCGGCCATGGTCAGCATCATTCCGGTCCTCGGGATCCAGGCCGGGTTCGTCCTGTCCGGCGCCGTCTATATCGAGATCGTCTTTCAATGGCCCGGTGTCGGGCGAATGCTGGTCGATGCGATCCTGACCCGTGACATCCTGCTTGTTCAGGGCGGTGTGGTCTTCGTCGCGGCCTGCTACGTGATGTTCAACATCGCTGTGGACGTGGCGCAAAGCCTGCTGGACCCGAGGATCAAGACATGAGTTTCCTGCGTCTTCTTGCCCGCAACCGCCTGGCGCTGGCGGGGCTGATCGTGATGGTCTGCGTCGTGGTCCTGGCGTTGATCACACCCCTGCTGCCGCTGGCCGATCCGAACGTCACCAACACCGCCGACCGGTTTCAGCGGCCCTTTACAGAAGGTGCGGCGCTGGGGACGGACCATCTTGGCCGTGACCTGCTCAGCCGGCTTCTGCACGGCACCCGGCTGAGCCTTGCCGTAGGGTTCGCCGCCGCGGTGATCGCGGCGACGCTGGGCGCGGCCATCGGGATCGTGGCCGGGTTCTACGGTGGGCGGACCGACAACATCATCATGCGCGGCGTCGACATGCTGATGGCCTTTCCCTATATCCTGCTGGCGCTTGCCATCGTGGCGGCGCTGGGCCCCGGCCTGCTGAATGCGCTGATCGCCGTTGCGGCCGTCAACATTCCGTTCTTTGCCCGGAATATCCGCGGCGTGACCGTGGGGATCGTCCACAAGGAATTCGTGGATGCGGCGCGGCTGTCAGGGATGAGCGATCTGCGCATCATCGTGACAGAGGTTTTGCCCAACGTCATTCCCGTCATCGTCATTGCAATGTCCACGACCGTTGGCTGGATGATCCTTGAAACCGCCGGTCTCAGCTTCCTCGGGCTGGGCAGTCAGCCGCCCGTGGCAGATCTCGGCTCCATGCTGGGCGAAGCGCGGTCGGCCCTGATCACCAACCCGCATACCTCTGTGGTGCCCGGCACGATGATCCTGATCATCGTCATGGCGATAAACCTGCTGGGCGACGGGGTGCGCGATGCGTTGGATCCGCGCCTGAAATCCGGGGCGCTGAACCGACCCATGCCGACGACTCTGGTGGACCGGAAAGGCCCGGTGCCGCAGCCGAAAGAGGGCGGCGCGCTGCTGTCCATCGACGGGCTGAAAACAGAGTTCCACGTCAAGGATCGCGTCTACAAGGCCGTAGGGGGTGTCACCCTTTCGGTCCGTCCCGGCGAATGCCTTGGCCTGATCGGCGAAAGCGGCTCGGGCAAATCCGTGACCGCACTGTCGGTCATGGGCCTGGTCGCTTCGCCGCCCGGTGTCATCACCGGCGGTGCGGTGCATTTCGAGGGGCAGGACCTGGTTGGCGCCCCCTATGCCCATCTGCGCAAGATGCGCGGGGATCGCGTTGCATATATCTTCCAGGATCCGCTGGCGACGCTGCACCCGCTCTATACCGTGGGCGATCAGTTGATCGAGGCCGTCCAATCCCATCATGCGACACCGAAATCCGAGGCCCGCGCCCATGCGATCGACCTGTTGAAGTCGGTGCGTATTCCGAATGCCGAAAAACGCATCGACAGCTATCCGCACGAAATGTCCGGCGGGATGCGTCAGCGGGTCGGCATCGCCATGGCGCTGGCCAATGATCCCGACGTGATCATTGCTGACGAACCGACCACGGCGCTGGACGTGACCGTACAGGCGCAGATCCTGTCGCTGCTGGATGACCTGCGGCGCGAACGGGGGCTGGCGATTGTCTTCATTACCCATGATTTCGGTGTTGTCGCGCAGCTTTGTGACCGGGTCGCCGTGATGTATGCGGGCCGGATCGTCGAAGAGGGCCCGACGGATGCGATCCTGAACGCCCCGTCACATCCCTATACTTCGCGGCTGATGGCTTGCGTGCCGGAACTGGGCGGCGGGCGACGCGAACTGGCTGCAATCCCCGGCCTGCCGCCAGTTGTCGATCGACTGCCCGAGGGCTGTGCCTTTGCCGACCGTTGCCACAAGGCCCAAGAGGCCTGCCGCCGGGGCGAGATCGAACTGGTTGATAACGGCCCGTCCCGGACGGTGCGTTGCATTGCCCCTGAACCGGTGACGGAGGCCGCCCAATGACCCTCGCGTTGAAACTGACCGACCTTGCCAAGACTTTCGAAGTGGGCAAGCGCCTGCTGCGTCCGCCCAAGGCGCTGGTCCGGGCCGTTCAGCCGGTTACGTTGAGCGTCGAGAAAGGCGAAACGCTGGGCATCGTCGGTGAATCCGGCTGTGGCAAGTCCACGCTGGCCCGAATGCTGGTAGGCTTGCTGGAACCCAGCGGCGGAACGATCGAGATCGAGGGCGAACCACTGAACACCGCCGATCCGGCGGAATTCGGAAAGCGCATCCAGTATGTCTTTCAGGACCCGATCAGCAGTCTGAACCCCCGCAAGACCATTCGCCAGATCATGGAAGCGCCGCTGCGCCACCTTCACGGGATGGACCGCGAGGCGCGGGCCAGGCGTATTTCGGAAATCTTCGCCTCTGTGAACCTGCGCGAGGAGTTCCTCGACCGATACCCGCACGAATTCTCCGGCGGGCAGGCCCAACGGATCGGCATTGCCCGCGCGCTGGCCGCAGATGCGCGTATCCTGATCCTCGATGAACCCGTGTCGGCGCTGGATGTCTCGGTTCAGGCGCAGGTGCTGAACCTTCTGCGCGATCTGAAATCCGAGTTCGACTTGACCTACCTGTTCATCAGTCATGACCTTGCCGTGGTCGAGGCCGTGAGCGACCGTGTCGCCGTGCTCTATTTCGGGGCCGTGGTCGAGGTGGGCCGCGCGGAAGACGTCTTTGCCCGCCCGCGCCATCCCTACACCAAGCTTCTGGCTGAGAGCGCCCCGGTCGTCGGGCGCAAACTGTCGGCCCCCGAGGGCCGGGAAACCGAGCTGCCCGATCCGATGAATCCGCCCAAGGGCTGTGCCTTTCGCGCCCGCTGCCCGCGGGCCAGCGGGCAGTGCGAAGAGGTCCCGCCACTGAAACGCACGCCAGAAGGCTCTTACGTGGCCTGCTTTCACCCGCTGGAGACCTGATCGGGCACGCGTCGGGGCTTGCCTCGGGCCGCGCGATATCCGATACAGACGGCGTTCCCAAGGAGGTCCAGATGCGCGCACGAATCTATCAGCCCGCCCGCAACGCAATGCAGTCCGGCACTGCCAAGACCAAGCATTGGGTGCTGGAATATGCGCCTGCCTCGCAACGTGAGGTCGATCCGCTGATGGGCTGGACCAGCAGCAGCGACACCCAAAGCCAGGTGCGTCTGCGCTTCGACACCAAGGACGAGGCCATCGCCTATGCCGAGGCCCACGGGATCGACGCTATCGTGCGGGAGCCCAAGAAGCGCTCCGCCAATATCCGGCCCATGGGCTATGGTGAAAACTTCGCCACCAACCGCCGCGGTGCCTGGACGCACTGATTGGGCGCCGCCCGCAACATTCGCCTCTATCCCTGGTTCAAGTTCTTTCAGAACCTGACCTTTTGGCAGGCCATCTGGTTCCTGTTCTTTCAGGGCCGTCTATCCGCCGCCGAGGCGGTGATTTTCTACGCCATCTACGATATTGCCACGACCCTGCTCGAGGTTCCTTCCGGCTATTTTTCCGACCGGTTCGGGCGGCGGGTGACGCTGATCCTTTCGGGGGGATTCATGGTCTTGGCAGGCGTGCTGCTGACGCTGGGAGACGGCTTTCTGGCCTTTGCCATGGCACAAGGCGCGCTCGGCGCGGGGATGGCCTTTGCCAGCGGCACGGACACTGCACTGCTCTATGAGTCGCTGACCGATACCGGGCGCTCTGACGAGGTCGAGGCGCAGGAAGTTCGGGCCTGGCGGTTCAGTTTTGCCGCGCTGGCGCTTTCGGCGCTGAGTGGTGGGCTGGCCAGCCTGATCTGGGAGCGGCTGCCCTTCCTTCTCTCGGCACTGGCCTATGGCGCGATGTTGCTTGTCATCCTCCGACTGTCGGAGCCCTCGCATCGCGACGGCACGGCGGTGCCACAAGGGGACGAGGCGCTGCGCCTGGGGTCGCTCAAGCGGGCCCTTTTGCACCCGGTCTTGATCTGGCTCTTCCTGCTGGGCGTGCTGATGTATGGCTTCAGCCACCTGCCATTCATATTTGGTCAGCCATTCATCCTGCAAGCACTGGAAACACGAGGCCTGGAAGCAGCAGCGCCTCTGGTCAGCGGCGCCGTCACCACGGTGATGATGCTGGTCTCTGTGGTGGCTTCCTGGGGTGCTGTGCCCCTGCGCAACCGGATCGGATTACCTGCGATCCTGATATTGGCCTTTGGCATACAGGTGCTGCTGGCGGGAGTCCTGGCCGCGACGGCCAGCTTGGTCGCGGTTGTTTTCCTGTTTCTGCGCATGGTGCCGGACGCCATGTCACGCCCGTTCATCATGGCCCGCATTCAGCCGCTTCTGAATGATGACGCCCGGGCCACCTACCTGTCCCTGCGCAGTCTTGTGGCGCGCCTTGCATTCGCCGGGTCCTTGCTGGTTGCCGCCGGCGTGGCGTCGCCCGATGGCACCATGCCACATGAAGAAATAAGTCGCATCCTCACATGGTATGCCGGGGCCGGGCTTCTGGCCCTCGTCGTGTTGGCCGGGGCAGCCCGCCACCTGCCGATCGAACCCGGTGATTGACCGCTTGCGAAGCCGCGTCACGCCCCGCTAAAAGGCCCCCAGCGGTCCCGTAGCTCAACTGGATAGAGCAGCTGACTTCTAATCAGCAGGTTCGGGGTTCGAGTCCTCGCGGGATCGCCATTCTCAGCCCGCCCAGAAGAGGTGGCTCAGGTGGTAGAAGACCGGGGCTGCGAACAATACGCTGTCGAGCTGGTTGAGGAACCCGCCCTGTCCGGGGATCAGGTGGGACCAGTCCTTCACGCCCTTGTCGCGTTTGATCGCCGCAAAGACCAGGGCGCCGAAATGGCCCGACAGGGACGCCGCCCCGGCCATGAGCATCGCGCCGGCAACGCCGAACGGGGTCAGCCAGGCGAGACCGGCCCCGACCAGCATGGCGCAGGCGGTGCCGCAGATCATGCCTTCCCACGTTTTTGGCGACAGACCGGGGATGATACGGGTGCGGCCGATCCGCCGACCGAAGAAGAAATCGAACAGGTCGCCGAATTGCACCACCATGACGAGGAACGCGATCAAGAGCACGCCGCGATCAATCGGATAGCCCTCGAATTGCAATTGCATCAGGGCCGGGACGTGGCTGGCGCAATAGACTGCGATCATCAGGCCCCACTGGGTTTCGGCCACCCGCGCCAGGAACCTGTCCGCATCCCCGCGCAACGCAGAGACGATGGGCAACAGCAGGAAGGCGTAGACCGGGATGAACACGGTGTATAGCCCCTGCCATCCCAGCCCTATGAACAGGTATTGCAGGGGCAGCACGACGTAGAAGGCCAGTGCCAGGGTCATGTGGTCGGCCTGGCGCTTGTAGGTCAGCGTCAGGAATTCGCGCAGGGCCGCGAAAGAGGCGAAGCCGAACAGCACCAGCACGCCGATCTTGCCGATTAGCAGCGCCAGCGAAACCAGCAGCACCATCGCCCACCAACTGTGGATGCGGGTCATGTAGGTTTCGATCACCGGGTTGTCGCCACCCGGCCCGTAGCGCGCCCGCATGAACTCTCCGAACAGCGTCAACAGCAGCAGAAGGCCGCAGGTGCCAAAGAACAACAGGAGGATATCGCTGGTGGTCGCGGTCATGGGGCATGATCCTCGGGCTTGAGCGCGACCAGGGCCGCCGCCGCCCGCGACAGGAAGGCGTCCTTGTCTTCGCCCTGTCGCAGGTGGACCGGCTCGCCGAAGATCACCGTCGTCATCAGCGGCAGCGGGATCACTTCGCCCTTTGGCATGACTTCTGTCAGGTTGGCGACCCAGGTGGGCACGAGATCCACCTCCGGATAGGCGTGGGCGATGTTGAACAGCCCCGCCTTGAACGGCAGAAGCGGGTCCTCGGTCATGTTGCGGTTGCCCTCGGGGAAGAGGATCAGCGAGGACCCTTCGCCCAGGGCGGCAAGGATATTTTCCAGTGGATCACCGGTGGCTGCATCCTTGTCCGGGCGGCGGTCCACGAGGACGCAGTTGAATACCTCAGGTCCGATGAAGGCGCGAAGCGGGGTCTTGAGCCAGTAATCGGCGGCGGCGACGGGGCGCACCTGCCGGCGCAGGTTCGGTGGCAGCACGGTCCAGATCATCGGCATGTCGGCGTTGCTGACATGGTTCGCGTAGTAAACGCGCTGTCGGGGCGCCGGATCCGTGCCGCGCCAATCCGCGCGCACGGCGGTGATGAAGCGCGCGAAAAGCGCGATGCCGTGACCCACCAGGTTGGCGGCCAGGCGGCGCAGCGGACGGAACAGGCGTTTCATCTGGAAATCTTGACGCAAGGGCAGCCGATTGGAAAGCCCCGCCGGGCCCTGTTTCAGGTCGATGATGCGGCGGTGGCGAGGCCGTCATTGTCGGCCTCCAGCGCCTCTTGCCGGCTAACCTTGGTCCTTGACCGGCGCCCCACCCGCGAAAAGGTTCGGCGCGCTGTAGCTGATCGGCTGTTCCTGCATTTGCAGATGCAGGCCGTCATCCTCATAGGGGTGGGCACGGGCCAGGGCCTCATCCACCTCGATGCCCAAGCCCGGTGCGGCTGGGACGGGGATGTATCCGTCCTCGACGCGGATCGCGGATTTGATCAATGCATCATGGTAAGGCGTTTCGATTGTCTCGGCGATCAGCAGGTTTGGGATGGCGGCACAAAGCTGCACATTGGCGGCCCATTCGACCGGCCCGGCATAAAGATGCGGCGCGACCTGCGCGTTGTAGGCCTCGGCCAGCGTGGCCAGCTTCTTGCCCTCCCAGATGCCGCCCGCGCGCCCCAGGGCCGGTTGCAGGATCGACACGCCGGCCTTTAGCGCGGCGTGGAATTCCATCTTGGTCGTCAGGCGCTCGCCGGTCGAAATGGGCGTGCGCACGGCGGCGGCGACCTTGGCGATCTCCTCGGGCGTGTCAGGGGGGATCGGTTCCTCGAACCAGAGCGGCTGATAGGGGTCGATGGCCTGGCCCATGCGGATCGCGCCAGAGGTCGAGAATTGCCCATGCGTGCCGAAGAGCAGATCCGCACGGGGGCCGACCGCCTCGCGGATGGCTTTGCAGAATGCGACCGATGTCTCGATGTCATGCAAAGAGGGCTGATGCCCGCCCCGGATGGTGTAGGGACCTGCGGGGTCGAATTTCAGCGCCGTATAGCCCTTTTCGACCAGCTCCAGCGCCACCTCGGCGGCCATGTCGGCGCTACCCCAGAATTCCGGCAACGGATGATCCGGCCGGGGGTAAAGGTAGGTATAGGCCCGGATCCCTTCATTGATGCGCCCCCCGATCAGGGCATGAACGGGCCGGTCGCGGTCCTTGCCCAAGATGTCCCAACAGGCGATTTCAAGCCCCGACCAGGCGCCCATCACGGTCAGGTCCGGGCGTTGGGTGAAGCCGGCGGAATAAGCGCGGCGGAACATCAGCTCGATGTTTTCGGGGTTCTCACCGGCCATGTGCCGCTCGAACACGTCCGTGATGACGGCCTGCATGGCGACCGGCCCGACGGAGGAGGCATAGCATTCGCCCCAGCCTGTGACGCCCGTATCCGTCGTGACCTTGACAAGGATCCAGTAGCGCCCGCCCCAGCCCGGCGCAGGCGGCGCGGTGACGATGATGTCGAGGTCATGCAGTTTCATGTGTCGAAGACAATCACGTTGCGCTTGGCGGTGCCAGTCTTGGTGTCGGCGATGGCCTCGTTGATCTGTTCCAGCGGCCAGCGGTTCGAGATCAACTCGTCCAGCTTCAAGCGGCCTTGCAGGTAAAGATCGACGATCCACGGGATGTCCCGCTTGATGACCACATCGCCCATCTTGGAGCCGATCATGGATTGCCCGGCGGCGGCGAAATTCCCGGCCTCGTAGGTCGAGGTCGCGCCGGTGGCGGGCATGCCGACCATCACGACCTTGCCGCCGCGCGCCAGATAGCGCGGGGCCACATCATAGGCTGCCGCCGCACCCACGGTGACCAGAACCGCGTCGGCCCCGCGACCCAGGGCCGCCTTTGCATCGTGCCAGGGGGCCTCGCCATTGGCCAGAACGCCATCGGTTGCGCCGAAGTCACGGGCGACGGCCAGCTTCTCTTCGGTCATGTCGACGGCAACGATACGACGTGCCCCGGCAATGCGCGCGCCCTGGATCGCGTTGAGGCCGACGCCGCCCGCTCCGATCACCACCACGTCCTGTCCAGGTCGCAGCCCGGCGGCATTGACCACCGCGCCGACACCGGTGATCACGCCGCAGGCGATCAGGGAGGCCACGTCGAGGTCGATCTGCTCTGGCAAGGCCACCACCTGAGAGGCATCGACGACAACCTTCTCGGCGAAACCGCCACAGGCCATGGCCTGATGCAGCGTGCTGCCATCTGCTGTCCTGATGGGCCCATGATCGCCGTCATAGGGCGTTTCGCAATTGGTGGGTTTCGCGGTGGAACAGCTGGGGCAGGTGCCGCAGGACCGGATCAGCGTAACCACGACCCGATCACCGAGGGAAACACCGCGGGCCTGATCCCCCACGGCTGTCACGATCCCGGCCGCTTCATGGCCATAGACGGCGGGCAGCGAGCCGCCCCAGGCCCCGTCCGCATAGGAAATATCGGAATGGCAGACGGCACAGGCTGCCAGCTTAACCTCGACCTCACTGCCCTCGGGCGGGCGAATCTCGATCTCTTCGATGCTCAGCGGAGCGCCGAATTCATGGCACACGGCGGCCTTGATGCGTGTCATCTTCCGGACCTTCCCTTGTTGTTGGGGCAGGGTGGCGTTTGCCGAGGTTGGCCGCAAGTCGGAAATCGACTTTCAGAGGGCTGCGCTGTCCGCTTTTGGAGCCGGTGCCAGAAACACCGCGAGGCAGACCAGCATCAGGCAGGCTGACAGCACGAAAGGCGCACCGGGGAAATGCAGCGCCCCGCGATCTGTGGCCGCCCAGAAGATCTGTGTCATGACCAGGGGGGAAACGATCTGGGCCAGTGATTTTGCCGAGGCGATCACGCCCTGCAATTCGCCCTGCTGGTCATCGCTGGCGATACGGCTCATCCGGCCCTGCAGGGCAGGTGTGACGACCGCACCCAGCGAGGTCAGAGGGATGAAGGCCAGCGCCAGCCAACCATTTCCGATGAGGGTCAGCACGACGAAGGCGGCAAGGTTGAAGACCAGCCCATAGACGATGGTCATGCGTTCCCCGAACCGGCGCAGGATCGAACCGATAAGCGCGCCTTGAACGATCGCCATGCCGATCCCGAACAGGGCCAGCGAAAGCCCGACCATTCCGGGGGTCCAGTCATAGCGCGCCTTTGTGAAATAGGCCCAGATGGCCGGGTAGACGATGAAGGCGAATTCATAGGTGAAGAACAGGAACAGTAGCCGCCGCACGCCCTCAAGCTCGGACAACTTGCGAAAAGCCCCGAACGGGTTGGCTCGGCGCAGATCCAAGGGGCGGCGGATCGCGTCGGTGACGGTTTCCGGCAACACGAAGAACCCGAAGATCATGTTCGCCCCGGCCAGGATTGCCGCAGCATAGAACGGCGCCCGGATGCCCAGCTCTCCCAGCAGGCCGCCAATGATCGGCCCGAGCACGAATCCCACGCCGAAGGCCGCGCCGACCAGGCCGAAATTGGCGCTTTTCTGTTCCGGACTGGACATGTCCGCGATGGCCGCGCTGGCCGTGGCCATGGTCGCGGCCGTGATCCCTGCGATGACGCGTCCGAACAGCAGCAGCCAGATGGTCTGGGCCGAGGCCATGATGAGGTAATCCACCGCCATCACGAGAAGCGCGACAAGAATGACCGGTCGTCGTCCGAACCGGTCGGATAGAGAGCCGAGGACGGGACCGAAAAGGAACTGCATGACAGCGAAGCTGGTGGTCAGGATGCCGCCCCACACCGCTGCGGCCCCGATGCCCGATCCGTTCAATTCCGCGATCAGATCGGGAAGGACGGGCAGGATGAGACCGATGCCCATGGCGTCGATCACCAGCGTGATGAGGATGAATGTGAACGCCCGGCGGCGCTGTGCGCGTTCCATGCGCGTGCTTTAATCTGAACCGTTCGGTTCGGAAAGCCTCAGTCGGTCAGGATTTCCGCCATTGTCTTTGCCAGCCGGGCCGGGTCGGCAAGGAACGGCGAATGCGACATCGGCAGGTCAACCACGCGGCCGCCCCTCCACCCCTCTGTCATGGTGCGTTGGAAGTCTGGCGGAATAGTGCGGTCCTGCGTGCACCGGATGTAGTGCCGGGGCAGGGCTTCGGCCCGGGCGGTATCGGCCAGCGCGGTATCCTGCGGCGCGATGGGCTGTGGTCCAAGCCGATCCGTGGCCCAGGCGGCGAGGTCCGGCGCGACATCATGGTAGAACTTTTCCGGGGCCATGGCGGTGTCGATGGTGAAGCTGACCCTGTCCGGCGCGACCTGCACCGCCTCGATCAGCGGTTGGCTGGGGGCCATGCGGCGCATTTGAGCCAGCGACTTTCCCGGCATGGGCACGTAGGCACAGACATAGACCAAGGCGGCAACGAGATCGGGACGTTTTTGCGCGGCGGCGGTGATGGCGTATCCGCCCGCCGAATGGCCGACCAGAACGGTGGGGCCATCCATCTCTGCCAGGATGGCCTCGGCGTAGCCATCCAGCGTGACCTCGGCCAATGGTGTCTTGTCCGCACCATGCCCGGGAAGGTCTATGGCCCGCGCGCGAAAGCCACGCTCGGCCAATTCGGGGATCAGGCGATCCCAGCACCATGCCCCGTGGCAGGAACCGTGAACCAGGAGCAATTCAGACATGCCCGATCGTCCGGAAGAAACCGTAGAGAAGTCGGGCGTAATCCGACGGCGCATCGAGGCAGGGCAAGTGACCCGATCCGCGCATCAGCTTGAACTCGGCGCCCGGGATCAATTCGACCGTTTCGCGCACCAGATCCGGCGGGGTCGAGCCGTCGCGATCCCCGGCGATACCCAGCGTCGGCAGGCGCAGCCCGCTGGTCGGCGAATAGAAATCCGTGCCCGCGATGGCCTCGCAGCATCCGGCATAGCCTTCGGGATCGCATTGCAGCAGGCGTTCGCGCGCCCAGGTCGCGGCGGCACCGTCGCGGTCCTTCGGGCCGAACCATTTTTCCAGCGTCATGTCGGCCACCGCCTTCATGCCCTGTTTGCGCACCAGGGCGGCGCGCTCTTGCCACGGACCCGGCTGCCCGAATTTCGCGGCCGTGTTGGAAAGGACGAGCCCGCGCAGCATGTCCAGCCGTTTGACCGCCAAACCCTGGCCGATCATGCCGCCAACCGACAGGCCGACGAAGACCGCGTCCCGCACGTCAAGCGCATCGCAGACGGCCTCGGTGTCGGCGATCAGCCCACCCATCGAATATGGCCCGTCCGGAACGCCCGAGCGCCCGTGACCGCGCATGTCGATCCGGATCGTGCGATGATCGGGCAGGTGATAGGCGACATCGTCCCAGATCTGCCGATCCAGCCCCAGCGCATGGGCAAAGACGACGTCCGGTCCGTCGCCCGCCATCTCGTAGGTTATGGCGTATCCGCCCCGATCTACCGAACCCGTCTTCATTCCGCCTCTGTCCCGATCCGCATGTGCGCGATGATCTGTCCATGATCCGAGGCCAGCTTGTTATAGGGCGCCTCGGGGTGTGACCCGTCTGTCAGGTGGTCGTTGAGGACGCTGAAATACTCCATCTCGCCGATGCGTCGCTTGTAGTCGGGGTGGAAATGCCGCGACATGTAGATCTGGTCGATGGATTCGAAAACGCCGCCAAAGGCCGAGGTGAAAACCATGTCGCGGTTGGATTTGCGCACGAAGAGCTTTTCGGCGGAATGCAGGCGCACCCGCTCGACGCTTTCCGTGATCTGGACGTTTTCCTCTTTCGAATAGCGGTCGCCGTAATCCTTGGCGTCGTGGCGCAGCATCCAGCTGTAATTCTTGAACGGCACCTCGCCCGAGATGATTTCCGAGCTGACGGCGTTTTCCCCGTCGTTGAAATCGCCCAGAACCATGACAGGCTTGCCGTGGTTCAGTTCCTTGAGGATTTCCCGGCGCAGCACCCAGGCCTCGGCCATACGGCGCAGCGCGGCGCGCAGACTGCCCATCGCGCGCCCCAGCGGGTCATATCGCGTCAGCACCTCTTCACGCGCGAAATCCGCGCCCGGCGGCACGATGTATTCGCCCAGCTTGGATTTCAGGTGGCAATTGAAGACGGTGATAACCTCGCCGCCAACGGCGACCCGGGCCTTGAGGATCGGTCGGGACAGCCGCTGAAGGGTGAACGACCCGGCCTCGCCCTCCAGCCCGCGCAAGGGCTGAAAGGGAATTTCCAGCGGATCGTCGAGGTCTTGCAGCACCTCGGGCGGCTCTGCGAACCCGTGGCGCGACAGGATGGCAACGCCGGGTCGCCGCTTGCCGGGACCGGCATCGGCAATATTCGGTGCGAAGGCCAGTTCGGCGCCGGAATAGGGTGTGTAGGCCAGTTTGCGAAAGATCGCCTTGCGGTGATAGCGCTTGGAGGCATCGGGGATCGCGGCGCTGTTCATTGCAATGCCACGGCTATCAGCCTCGGCCACCACGTCGCGCAAGGCGTCTTCCTCGAAAATCTCCTGGAAGCCGACGATATCCGCATCCATCGTCAGCAACTGGTCGGCCAGCCAGTCCTTTTTCCAGGCGTATTCCTCCGGCGTGTAGGACTGGAATTCGTAGTATTCCTGGTCCGGCCCGATGAGGTTCTTGACGTTGAAACTGGCGATCGTGAAATGGGTCATGAGAGCGTATCCAGTGCCTTCTTGAACATGGCGGCATCCACATTGCCGCCGGTGATGGTGACGATAACAGTGTCGTGGTTGAGCTGGTCGCCATGGAACAGGGCCGCCGCCAGGGCCACGGCGCCGCCCGGCTCGGCCACGAGTTTCAGCCGTTGAAAGGCATGCCCCATGGCGCGCAGGGCCTCTTCCTCTGTCACGGTGAGGCCCGGGCCGCAAAGCCGAGCCATGATCGGAAAGGTCAGGTCACCGGGCGCGGGCGTTATGATGGCGTCGCAGATGCTGCCGTCGCGCCGGTCATTGGTCTGGATTGTTCCGCTTTCAAGCGACCGTTTCACGTCGTCGAACCCTTCGGGTTCAACGGTTCGGACCGTCAGACCGGGGTGATCGGCCGCACAGGCCAGCGCGATGCCGGATGTCAAACCACCACCGCCACAGCAAACCAATACGTCGGCTTCATCAATTTCGCATGCTTTTGCATCAGCCGCGATCTCAAGGCCGCATGTGCCCTGGCCGGCGATCACCTCCGGTTCGTCATAGGGCCGGATCAGGGTCAAGCCGCGCTCCTCGGCGATCCGGCCACCGATCTCCTCGCGGCTGTCGGTCGCGCGATCATACAGGACGACCTCGGCCCCCAGCGCGCGGGTATTGCGGATTTTCAGAGCGGGCGCATCGGATGGCATCACGATCACCGATGGCGCGCCGTGCAATTGCGCCGCATAGGCCACGCCCTGAGCATGGTTGCCCGAGGAATAGGCGATCACGCCGCGTTCGCGTGTCTCGGGATCGAGCGCCGACACAGCAGACCAGCCGCCGCGAAACTTGAAGCTGCCCGTGTGCTGCAGGCATTCCGGTTTGATCAGGACGCGCCGGCCGGCGATCTCGTCCAGAAATGGCGAGGACAGAAGCGGTGTGTGCCGCGCGTGCCCAGCCAAGCGGGTAGCGGCCTCGCGGATCATGTCGATATTCATAGGATGTCGATCCAGCTTTGCAGGGCGTGAAGCGCCTGCGGTTCGTCAAGAAAGGGAACGTGGCCCCGATCAGGCACCTCGGCGGCGATGGCGTCGTGGCGCAAATTCCGCATCCTGTCCCATGTCGCCTCTGTCAGAAGGTCGGAATTTTCGCCCCGGATCAGGCAGAGCGGCAGGCCGTGCAACGCCTCGAACAACGGCCACAGGTCCGGGGCGGGCTGGACCTGCGCGTTTTCGAACACGGCCTCGCGCAGCTTCGGATCATAGCGGATCACGAGGCCCTCGGGGGTCTCCTCGTAATGGTTGCGCACCTCGTGCAGCCAGCGGTCGTGACCCACGCCCCTGAAATGCACCCAGTTGCGGGCGCGGAACAGCGCGGCCTCTTCATAGGTCTTTTGTGCCGGATTGCGGCCGATATAATTCTCGATGACTTTCAGTCCCTTGGGGTCGATTTCGGGCCCGATATCGTTGAGCGCGACACCGGTCAGCCGGTCCTTGTGCGTCGCTGCCAGCATCATGGCGATCAGTCCGCCACGGGACGTTCCGAGGATGGCGGCCTTGTCCAGTCCCAGATGGTCCAGCAGCGCCAGTGCGTCGGCGCCCTCTTGCGGGATCGTGTAGGTGGCCGGGTCGGCCCAATCGGATTGCCCGCGTCCGCGATAATCCATCCGGATCAGGCGGCAGGGCAAATAGGGGGCGACATGGTCGAAGTCGCCCGAATTGCGGGTCAGCCCGGCCAGCGCCAGCACCGCCGGGCCCTCGCCGTTTTCAGTGTAGAACAGCCGTGTGCCGTCGGCGGCGGTAAAATGCGGCATCAGATCAGGTCCGGTATCGTGGACAGGTCCGGCAGAATACGATGGGGCGCGGCCCAGAGCCTGTCTTGCGGGGCGCCTTCGCGGTTGACCCAGACCGTGGCAAATCCGTATCCCGCCGCGGCAGCAGCATCCCAGCCATTGGCCGAGGCGAAGAGCACTTCTTGCTGAACGGCGCCGAAATGGTCGAAAACCAGGTCGTAAACCCGGCGGTCCGGCTTGTAGCTGCGCACTTCCTCGACGGTAAGAACATCATCCAGCCAAGGTCCGATCCCGGCGGACTTCACGGCGGCCACGACCATTTCCGGACTGCCATTGGTCAGAATGGCCGTGGTCATGCCGCGCTCCTTGAGCGTCTTGAGCATCTCCGGAACTTCGGGGAAAGCGGGCAGTTCCTTGTAAACGCCCAATAGCTTGGCGCGCAGGGCGTTGTCATGCAGGTCCATCGCCTCCATCGCGTAGTCGAGGCCGTCCTGTGTCACTTCCCAGAAATCGAGGTGGCGCCCGGACACCGCCCGCAGCCAACTGTATTCCAACTGTTTGCGGCGCCACAGCGCGGCCAGTTCCGGCCAGAGGTCAGCCAGTTTTTCCTGGCCGGGCTCTTCGGCCACGACGCGGGCGGCGGCATTGACATCGAACAGTGTTCCGTAGGCGTCGAAGACGCAGGTGGTGATGGTCATCATTCTCTCCCTGTTGAGGTCAGAGTGACACGAGGCCACGCGCGGGAAAAGGCCCGGTTTGCAATCCGGGACCGGCATGGTTAGTTTCACTGCCGAGTCAATCAGGGCACCCGCGCGAGCGTGCGCGGCCCCTGCCATCAATCCCCCCTACAAAGGAAATCTCATGACCCAGGTCAAAGCGGGTGACACCGTCGCTATTCATTACACCGGCACGCTGCACAGCGGCGAAACCTTCGACAGCTCCCAAGGCCGTGAGCCGCTGGAATTCACCGTGGGATCCGGGCAGATCATTCCCGGCCTGGACAACGCGATCCCCGGCATGGCCGTGGGCGACAAGAAGACCGTCGAAGTGCCCTGCGCCGAGGCCTATGGCGAAGCCGACCCCAATGCCCGCCAGGCCGTTCCGCGCGCCCAGGTGCCGCCGGAGATTCCGCTGGAGATGGGGATGCAGCTTCAGATGCAATCCCCTGACGGGCAGGCGATCCCTGTGACGGTGGTTGAATTGACCGAGGAAGAAGTGACCTTGGACGCCAACCACCCGCTGGCGGGCAAGGACCTGAACTTCGAGATCGAACTGGTCGAGATCAAGGCCGCCTGAGGCGACCGGATTGAAGATATGGATGGGGGCGCCTTCGGGCGCCCTTTTTCGTTACAGGAAACGGGTCAGCAAGCCCAGGCCGCCGAATAGCAGCGTGCCCGCGACGGCGAGATAGGCGCCCAGTGCAAGAACGGCGCGGGGCTTGCCGATGGGCGCCTGCATGCGCGAGATCTCTCCTGCACGCATCAGGCCCTGCGCGCCGATCACGGCGAACACGAACAGCAGAAGCGATTGCATGGCAATCGCCGCTGTCACCAGCAGCCCGCACATCACCGCAGGCAGGATGATGCCAAGAGGCGGCCAGAACGCCCCGGCGATGACCGACAGCATCCGCCCGCCATCGAGCGGCCAGAAGGGCAGCATGTTGAAGAAATTCAGCGCTCCGGTGACGCTGGCGAAAACGAGAAGGAATTCCGTCAGCATAGGTGCGGCGTGAATCGTGTAGGGCACCATGCCAAAGGCCAGCAGCATCGGGCCGATCCCGATGGCAGGCCCCATCAGGGTGATGAAGAAATCCTTGATCTGGCTGTCGGGCAGGCGGTCGGAAATCGCCACACCCCCGACCAGCGGAATCAGGCGAAACCGCGCATCGTGGTGCCCTGCCACACGATAGGCGGCGACATGACCGAATTCGTGGATCACCACCGCCACGATGATGGCCACGCCGAACATCGGCCCGAAAAACCAGACAGCGGCGCCAACGGAGATCACGGCGAATAGCAGCCCCTGCATGTCCATGCCGACAATGGTGCCGTTGCCTTGTCCGGAAAACCCGCCGCGCAAAGCCCAGCCCAGCCCGGCGCAGATGGCCAGCGCGCCAAGCAGCACCATTGGTGCCGGCATCAGAGGTTGTCCAGCACCGGCATGCTCATGACATGATAGCCGCTGTCCACCTTGATGATCTCGCCGCTGGTGCAGTTGCCGGCATCCGAGGCCAGGTAGACGGCGGTGCCGCCGACGGCCTCCAGCGTTGCATTGTGGCGCAAGGGCGCATTCTGTTCGGTGTGCTTGAAGGTGCGGCGTGCCCCGGCAATCGCGGCGCCGGCGAGGGTTTTCATCGGGCCAGGGCTGATCGCATTGACGCGGATGCCCTGCGGGCCGAGATCGGCGGCAAGGTAGCGGGCGGCGCTTTCCAGCGCGGCCTTGGCCACACCCATGACGTTGTAGTTTGGTGTCACGCGCTGGCTGCCTTGATAGGTCAGTGTCAGCAGGCAGCCCCCTTCGGGCATCAGGTCGGCGGCGCGGCGTGCCACGTCGACGAAGGAATAGCAGCTGATCAACATGGAATTGGTGAAGTTGTTCCGCGTCGTATCCGAAAACCGGCCGGTCAGCTCGTTCTTGTCGGAATAGGCAATCGCGTGAACAACGAAATCTAGCGATCCCCACCGCTCTTTGAGGGCAGCGAAACAGGCATCCATCGACTCGTCGTTGGTCACGTCCGCTTCTATCAGGAAATCGCTGTCTGCCGAGGCGGCCAACGGCTCGACGCGTTTCTTCAGGCCCTCGCCCTGGTAGGAAAAGGCCAGTTCCGCCCCGGCGGCGTGACAGGCCTTGGCAATGCCCCAGGCGATGGAACGGTCATTCGCGACCCCCATGATCAGACCGCGCTTGCCGTTCAGTTCGATTGTCATCTTGGTCAGTCCCGATATTTGGAAAGCAGCATCGACCCGTTGGTGCCGCCGAAGCCGAAGGAATTGGTCATTACAGTATCAAGCCCGGCACGTTCCACCAAATCCGTCGCGATCTCGCCGACATGGATGGCCGGATCGAGCGTTTCAACGTTGATCGACGGGGTGATGAAATCGTTTTCCAGCATGAGCAGGCAATAGACGGCCTCTTGCGCGCCGGTCGCGCCCTGGCTGTGCCCGGTCATCGACTTGGTCGAAGAAATCGGCGGCGTGCTGCCCTCGCCGAAGACCCGGCGCACCGCTTCGACCTCACCGACATCGCCGACCGGCGTGCTGGTGCCGTGGGCATTGATATAGCTGACCTTGCGGCCTTCGGGCAGGCTGTCCAGCGCCAGGCGCATCGCGCGCTCGCCGCCTTCGCCCGATGGGGCGACCATGTCATGCCCGTCCGAGGTGGCGGCATAACCCGTGACCTCGGCATAGATCTTGGCGCCGCGGGCCTTGGCGTGTTCGAGGTCTTCCAGAACCACGATGGCGCCGCCGCCAGCGATGACGAATCCGTCGCGGTCGGCATCGAAGGCGCGGCTGGCGCGGGTGGGGTCATCGTTATACTTGGACGACATCGCGCCCATGGCATCGAAGAGGCAGGACAGGGTCCAGTCAAGCTCTTCGCCGCCGCCGGCGAACATAACGTCCTGTTTGCCCATCATGATCTGTTCGGCGGCATTGCCGATGCAATGCAGGCTGGTCGAACAGGCCGAGGTGATGGAATAGTTCAGGCCCTTGATCTTGTAGGCCGTGGACAGGTTCGCGCTGATCGTGCTGCTCATGCACTTGGGCACGGCGAAGGGCCCGATCCGCTTGGGGCCGCCCGATTTCAGCACCGTCTGGTGCGCGGCGAACATGGCGCTGGTCGACGGCCCGCCGGACCCGGCGACAAGGCCTGTGCGCGGGTTGACGACGTCGCCTTCTTCCAGCCCTGCATCGGCAATGGCCTGACCCATGGCGATATGCGCATAGGCCGCGCCCGGTCCCATGAAGCGCAGGGTGCGTTTGTCCACATGCTCGGCCACATCGATCTTGAGCGTCCCGGCAATCTGGCTGCGGAACCCGTGTTCTGCCATCTCCGGGACGGCCTCGATTCCCGACTTGCCTGCCTTCAGCGCGGCAGTGACCTCTTGGGCGTTGTTTCCAACGGGCGAGACGATCCCCAGCCCGGTAACGACGACGCGGCGCATTCGCGGCCTCCCTTTCTTGTCCGCTTTCCCGTGTAGGGTATGCAAGGGGATGGGGGCAAGCGGTTAGGGCGGGGCGCGTCCACGGGACGCTGTGTCACCGGTCGCGCAGATCAGCTCTCGCTCAGCGCGACTTTCATGTCCTTGACCTCGTAGATCACCTCGCCATCCGCCTCGACGATGCCGTCGGCGACGCCCATGGTCAGGCGGCGGGTTTGGACTGCCTTGGTGAAATCCACCTTGTAGGTCAGCATCTTGCGGTCGGGTCGCACCATGCCCTTGAGCTTTACTTCGCCGACGCCCAGCGCATAGCCGCGCCCCTGCCATCCGCGCCAGCCAAGGTTGAAGCCGGTGAGCTGCCAGAGGCCATCAAGACCAAGGCAGCCCGGCATGATCGGGTTTCCGGGGAAATGGCATTCGAAGAACCACAGGTCCGGCGTGATATCGAACTCAGCGACCACGTGACCCTTGCCGTGAAGCCCTCCGTCGCCGCTGATATCGGTGATCCGGTCCATCATCAGCATCGGCGGCTCGGGCAGTTGGGCATTGCCCGGCCCGAACAACTCGCCGCGCGCGCATTTCAAAAGGTCGTCACGGTCGAAGCTGCGCGGAAAGTCTGTCATATCGGTGTAATCCCCGTCTGAGTGGTTTCCTGCCCTCTAGCACCCCGATACGCGCAAGGGCAAGCTGGGCAGAGCGCTTCGCTGCGTGGCTTTGGTATTGAAAACTGTTCGCAATCGGCCATATTGTCCAATGAAACAAAGGCGGGTCTTTTGATGGCTGACATGACAACCGAGCGAAGCAGTAACTGGCTGGCGGGGGCAGGGCTACGTCCGACGCGCCAACGGCTTGCGCTTGCCGAGCTTCTGGTGGGGGATGGCAAGGACCGGCATGTAACCGCTGAAAGCCTGTTCGCCGCTGCCGACCGGGCGGGTGAAAAGGTCTCACTGGCCACGGTCTACAATACGCTCAAGGCGTTTTGCGATGCGGGGCTGCTGCGCGAGATCACAGTGGACGGGTCCAAAAGCTATTTCGACACCAACATGTCCGACCATCCGCATTTCTACTGGGAAGAGGATGGCCATCTTTCCGATGCGCCATCCGACGAGCTGAGCATCGCCAGCCTGCCCCATGCGCCCGACGGGGCCGAGATCGCCTCGGTCGACGTGGTGATCCGGTTGCGCAAGAGCTGATCCGCATCTGTCGGCGTTCATGGGTCGTTAACCTTGTCGGGGCAAAGCTGTCCGCATGACAGATTTGCCTGCCCCTTCCCGCTTCTTCGCGTATTTCGCCGTGACCTTGCGCCTGGCCGATGCGTCTTCCGACCTCCTGATACGCCGAATTCCGGTCCTCCGCGACTGCGTGGCGCTGGCCCGGTTGCATACGGGCATCGAGATTGACACCGCCACCGTGCTGCCGGCGGAAATGCATTTTCTGTGCCGAATGATGCCGGGGGAGGAGCCCGGGGCTGCCCTGCGTCTGATCCGCGACAGTTTTACCCGCCATGCGGCCGATGGGCGGCCGGCCTGGGATACGGAAAGCCCAGTTTCGCGGGTTCATGGGCCAGCGATCGAGGCGCGGCGCCGGTTCATCCTCGCGGCTCCGGTCCGGGCCGGTCTGGTGCGCGAT
This sequence comes from Salibaculum griseiflavum, assembly GCF_003129565.1. Taxonomy (GTDB): domain Bacteria; phylum Pseudomonadota; class Alphaproteobacteria; order Rhodobacterales; family Rhodobacteraceae; genus Salibaculum; species Salibaculum griseiflavum. Next base: position 237,749 of record NZ_QETF01000003.1, on the reverse strand, counting down.
GCGGCGGATTGGCCCTATTCCTCGCTGCACCACCGCGGTGCAAATCGGCGCGATCTGGTGGTCGCCTGAGGCGTCACCGGAAAGACGGCTGGGTCAGAACCACTGCCCCGGTTCCATCAGCCCGAGGTCCAGCAATTGCTGGGAATGCCACTCGAACGGGGCGGAATTGTGCCAGCGGAAGGTTTCGATTTCGAATGTGCTGCCGGGATTCCGCTTGAGCGCCTTCGCCGTGCGGAAGGAACAGACCGCCGCGGTCAGGTTGTGATGCCAGGGGCAGGAATAGGTGTTGTATTCAGGGTCGTTGAAAAGATGGCCGGGCAGCAGTTCCAGCCCTGGTTTGTTCCGGAATAGCGACACCCTATCGATTCGCCGGCGGGGCTTGGGCACGTGTTCCTCGAACCGCCAGCGCAGTCCACCGAAGAAATCCATCTGCCGGTCGAGAACGTTGTTCCAACGGTCCTTGCGGGACAAGGCATAGTAACCGGATTTGTCCAGATGGGCGTCTTCCAACGCCACCGCGAGCGGGTGCTGGCCGAGATCCCCGGCGTAAAGGTCGATCACGTAGGTCAGGATCGTGTCGCGTCGTTCTTCGATGTTGAAGGCGATCATCTCGCCCACCGTGCGGCTTTCGCAGAACGGGTAGAACAGGTATTCCGCGTTGTAACAGTAGAACAGCCAGATCGGCCCAGCCGCCCCGATTACCGCGTTCACCGCAGTTTCCAGCGCGCCGTCACCGGTCGTTTGATAATCCACACGGTGCACAAGGTCGGCCACATCCCCGGCCAGAGTGAACCCCGGCATGGCAAAGACGACGACGGCCTTGAAGCCGCTGTCGATATGGTGACGGATCGTGCTGTCCAGCTCGACCTCATCCTCGGCCATGATCAACGCGACCGGCCCCTTGGCCAGCGCCGCCTTGCCCTGTGACAGGAAATCTGAAAGCGAGGAATAGTGCATCTTGCCCGTGGTCTTGCCCGATCGGGGTTAAACTCCGGCAAATCGCCTTTCATTGCAAGCGCTCCGGATGCACGCTAAGAGGCCCGCCAAAGCTGCCCCCATTCGCGATAGGTGCCCCATGTCCGCGCCCAAGAAGCTCTTTATCAAGACCTATGGCTGCCAGATGAACGTCTATGACAGCGAACGCATGTTAGAGGCGTTGGGCGGCAAGGGCTATGTCGAGACCCAAAGCCCTGATGACGCGGACATGATCCTGCTCAACACCTGCCACATCCGCGAGAAGGCGGCGGAAAAGGTCTATTCCGAGCTGGGTCGTTACAAGGGGCTGAAGGCGGAGAACCCCGACCTCAAGATCGGTGTCGCCGGCTGCGTGGCCCAGGCCGAGGGTGAGGAGATCATGCGCCGCCAGCCCATGGTCGACCTGGTGGTCGGCCCGCAAAGCTATCATCGGCTTCCGGCAATGGAAGATGCGCTGGCCCAAGGGCAAAAGGCGCTCGACACCGATTTTCCCGAGGAAGACAAATTCGAAATCCTCAAGAGACGCCCAAAGTCCGGGCGCGGCCCGACGGCCTTTCTCACGGTGCAAGAGGGCTGTGACAAGTTCTGTTCCTTCTGCGTGGTGCCTTATACGCGCGGCGCCGAGGTCAGCCGCCCGGCGGACCGCATCATCCGCGAAGCGCAGGAGCTGGTCGAAGCCGGTGTCCGCGAGATCACGCTGCTGGGCCAGAACGTGAATGCCTATAACGGCCATGACAGGGGGCTGGCGGGCCTGATCTGGGAACTGGACCAGATCGACGGGCTGGCCCGAATCCGTTTCACCACCAGCCATCCCAATGACATGGACGACGCGCTGATCGAGGCACATGGCACCTGCGAAAAACTGATGCCCTACCTGCATCTGCCCGTGCAGTCCGGGTCGGACCGGATTCTGAAGGCGATGAACCGCAAGCATACCGCCGAAGACTACCTGCGCCTCATAGAGCGGATCCGCGCGGCGCGGCCCGACCTGCACCTGTCAGGGGATTTCATCGTCGGCTTTCCCGGCGAGACCGATGCGGATTTCGAGGATACCCTGACCATCACCCGCGAGGCGGGCTATGGCACCGCGTTTTCCTTCAAGTATTCGCCGCGTCCGGGCACGCCGGCTGCCGAGAAGACCGCAAAGATGGTCGATCCGGATGTCGCAAGCGAGCGGCTTCAACGCCTTCAGGACCAGATCAACACCCAGCAGCGGACCTTGCAGGATGCCATGGTGGGGCGCGAGGTGTCGGTGCTGTTCGAAAAGCCGGGTCGGCTTGACGGTCAGATGGTCGGAAAGTCGGAATACCTGCACGCGGTTCACGTGTCGGGCGCCGATGTCGCACCCGGCGATATCCGCAAGGTTCTGATCGAGCAAAGCGCGCCGAATTCGCTGGGCGGCAGTCTTGCCTGACCAGCCGCGGAAAGAGCGCGCAATCCTTGGTTGAGGAATCTTGGTCAATGCGCGCGGCGTAATGGACAATTCGGCCTGATTTCCAACTCTGTCGCGCTATCGGACACGAAATGTGGCGTTTTTGCGTTTAAATTTGACCAGAATTGGTTTTCATTTAGAAGATTGTGTGTCGACGGCCACCATGCGTGCCGGCTCCGGCCCTGTGGGTTGGGAGAGATCTGGGGGATAGAGGTTTGGTAATGTTCAGAATGAAATTCGGAAAAGTCCTAGCAGCGGGTCTGACCGCGGCCTTCGCGGCATCTTCGGCGCTGGTGGCGCCGGTCGCCGCCCAGCAATCTCAGGACAGGATCGTCGTATCGGGCATGGTCGAGTGGGGCATTTTCGTCGATCGGGACGGCTGCATGCATTGGTGGGCCGATGGCGGCCTCGAAGGCTACATGACGACGCGGTTCAACCCCGAAACTGGCCGGCCGCTCTGCCTTCAGAAGGAAAGCTGCCTCACGGAATCCACCGACACGCTGTTCCACACCGACAGCCACCACCTGAAGCCCGGTCAGCGCGAGGTTCTGGAACGCTTCTTCCGCTCCGAAGGGGCGTTTTCCTATGCCGTATACGGCCATACCGATGAACGCGCCTCGCATGCCTACAACCAGGCGCTCTCGGAACGTCGAGCCAACACGGTTGCGAGCGTCGCCCGGTCTGTCGGGGCCTTTGTCGAGGTCGAGGAGGGCTTCGGTGAGACGCGCCCGATTGCGACCGGCCACAACGAGACCGCCTGGCAACAGAACCGCCGGGTCGAGGTCGTCTGCTATCATATGGCGAGGTAAGTCATGCGTATTTCCTTTTTCCTTCTTGCTATGACGCCCGTTCTCGCAGCCTGCGAAATGGGTCAGACAACTGCGGACGGCCCCCGTATGCTGGCCCGCGCGACGGACAGTGCCGTCAACAACACCGACCTGTTGTCCGACCGCCCGATGGCCATCGCCATTGATCCTGACGGCTGCATGCACTGGTTCGGCGACGACGGGGCCGAAGGCTATGCGAACGCCCGCTATGACCCGGTGACGGGCAAGCCCATCTGCACTGATCGCATCCCGCCCGGCGCGGTCATTTCCAACCCTCAGAGAACGGGACTGATCGACATTCTTCCGTGACTGGCGGAAAATCGAGCACGACCGGGGCCGCAATGCAGTTTGCGGCCCCTTTTTCGTTTCAATTCGGTGACATTGCAGCAAGGTCCCTTGCGCTGGGCGTCGCCAGTTGCCACCATTGATGAAACACCAGCCAGGAGTCTTGTTTGGCCACAACCACGCTGCCCCCGTCCGAGACTGTCGCGGAAGCGCCAGAGATTCTGGAATTTCCTGATAATTTTCTGCTGATCGACCTGTGCGGCGAGCATGACAGGCACCTGGCAGATATCGAGCTCAAGACCGGCGTGCAGATCCTGCGCCGGGGAAATCAGCTGAAGATTCATGGCGAGGATGCCGCGCGGCGCGAGGCGGCAGAGATTTTGACGGCGCTTTACGAGCGTCTGGAGGCCGGCAAGTCCGTCGAGGCCGCAGATATCGACCGCGAGGTCCGCATGGGCGGATCGGACCGCGAAACCGGCGCCCGTGCAGGCGACCAGCTGGACCTGCTGCCCGACGCCCGGGTCGAGATCAAGACCCGCAAGAAGATCATCGAACCCCGCACCGCTGCGCAAAAGGCCTATGTCCGGTCGCTGTTCGAGAACGAACTGGCCTTCGGGATCGGTCCGGCCGGCACCGGCAAGACCTACCTGGCCGTGGCCGTGGGTGTGAACATGTTCATCGGCGGCCATGTGGATCGGATCATCCTGTCCCGCCCGGCGGTCGAGGCAGGCGAGAAGCTCGGCTATCTGCCCGGCGACATGAAGGAAAAGGTCGATCCTTACATGCAGCCGCTCTACGACGCGTTGAACGATTTCCTTCCGGGCAAGCAGGTTACCAAGCTTATCGAGGAAAAGAAGATCGAGATCGCGCCCTTGGCCTTCATGCGCGGGCGCACCCTGTCCAACGCTTTCGTCGTGCTGGACGAGGCCCAGAACGCCACCACCATGCAGATGAAGATGTTCCTGACCCGCCTGGGCGAGGGCAGCCGCATGGTGATCACCGGCGACCGGTCCCAGGTGGACCTGCCGCGCGGGCAGCAATCGGGGCTGCAGGACGCGGAACGTTTGCTCAAGAGTATCGACAAGATCTCGTTTGACTACTTCACTGCAAAGGACGTGGTGCGCCACCCGCTTGTTGCGGCGATCATCGAGGCTTATGACGCCGATGAAGCGCGCTAGACAACTGGGCTGGATCGCGGCCGCGCTGACATTCACGTGGTTTCTTGTGCACACATTCGTCGGCGGGGCAGAGGTGGCCGGGCCGTTGCGCGCCTCTGATCTGCCGATGTCGGTCATGGCCCCGGCCTGGATGGTCTGGCACATGGTTACCGGGCTTCTCTTATTTCTGGCGCTTTTGTTCGCTTGGGCGGCTGTGAAAGGGGCGCGCGACGCCATGATCGTTGCGGCCGCCATCTCTGCAGTGCTGGCGATCGCCGGGCTGGCCGCCGCACCACTGACCGGGGCCGGATTCTTGGCTTTGCCGCAAGGGTTCCTGTTTATTCCGGGCGCCGTTCTGGGCTGGATCGCAGCGCGGGGCATGGGTCAGCGGTCATGATCGCGGATGTGATGATCGAGGCGCCGCCATGGGAGGCGGTGCCGCTTGCCGCGCTGGCCGAACGTGCCGTTACGGCCACGTTGTCCCATCTGGGCCTTCGAGGGGGGGAGTGGTCGGTAGCGATCCTGGCTTGCGACGATGCCCGGATTGCCGAGCTCAACGGCGATTTCAGGGCCAAGCCACAGGCAACCAATGTGCTGAGCTGGCCCAACGAGGAGCGCGGGGCGGACGAGGAAGGCACCTGTCCGGAACCGCCCGATGATCCGGAACTCGGCGATATCGCCATCGCCTATGAGACCTGCCAGCGCGAAGCCGTGGCGCAGGGCAAGTCATTCGACGCGCATGTGACGCATTTGATCGTTCATGCAACCCTGCATTTGCTGGGCTATGACCATGAGCGTGACGGGGATGCCACCCTCATGGAAGCTTTGGAGGTCGAGATACTTGGCAAACTGGGTCTGCCTGACCCATATTCATGAGATACGCCTCTTTGGCCCGGCGTTTTTTCCAAGGGCCGCGACTGGTAGGAGAAAATGGGCGACACCACCGACGGGTCTTCTAGCGCGGCGCATAGCGCGCATGGATCACCGACCCATAATCAACGCGGCTTTTTCGGCCGCATCGTCGAGGCGCTCAGCCCCTCCGACACATCCCAAACCGACGCCTCCGGTGCCTACGGGCAACCGGTCGCCGCCCCGCGTCCGGGTCTTGCGAACCTGCGGCGGATGCGGGTCGAGGATGTCATGATCCCCAAGGCCGAGATCGTCGCGGTCCCGGTCGACATCTCGAAGGAGGACCTGGTCAAGGTGTTCCGGGACAGTGGCTATACCCGGCTGCCGGTCTTTGACGGCACGCTGGACACGCCGGTCGGCTTTGCCAATCTCAAGGACGTGGCGCTGACCTACGGTTTCGACTGCGACAGCGATCATTTCGACCTGCGTGGCTTGTTGCGGTCGCTCCTTTACGTGCCGCCCTCGATGCCGCTGGGCGTGCTTTTGCAGAAGATGCAGTCCGACCGAATCCACATGGCGCTGGTGATCGACGAATACGGCGGCACCGATGGTTTGCTGACCATCGAGGACTTGCTGGAACAGGTCGTCGGCGAGATCGAGGATGAGCACGACACCGCCGAGGCCGTCCCTTGGAAGCTGGAGCAGCCCGGTGTCTACATGGCCGAGGCCCGCGCGCCGCTGGAAGAGTTCGAGGCCGAGATCGGCCGCGTCCTGACCGAGCACGAAGAAATCGATGAGGACGAGGTCGACACGCTGGGCGGTCTGGTGTTCATGCTGGCCGGTCATGTGCCGGCTCGTGGCGAGGTGATCCCTCATCCAGATGGACCTGAATTCGAAGTGGTCGAGGCCGATCCGCGCCGCATCAAGCGGTTGCGCGTGCGGCTGCGCGGGCGCGAGGGTGGCTGAAAACGCGCGCTTGTCGGCGTTCTGGGCCGCGATCCCCGGCTGGGGGCGCTGGCGCCGGGTCGCTTTGGCACTTGGCATCGGGGCGATCCTGTCGCTGGGGCAGATGGGCGATGCGGCGGCGCGCTTGCTGTGGGTCGTGGCCGGTCTGGTCCTGGCATTGGGCGCCAGTCAGCATCTGAACCCGAAACAGGCCGCCTGGTTCGGCTGGACTATCGGTGTCGCCTATTTCGGGATCACCCTGCGCTGGATCGTCGAACCCTTTTTCGTCGAACCGTGGCGGCACGGCTGGATGTCGCCGTTTGCCATCCTTGGCATGTCCGGCGGCCTGGCTCTGTTCTGGGCGGCGGCGTTCTGGGCCGGAACGCGGGGCGCGCGGGCGCCGGGGCCCCGTTTCACCATGATCGGGGCGGCGCTTCTGCTCGCCGAATTTGCCCGCGCGCATGTCCTCAGCGGCTTCCCTTGGGCGTTGCTGTCCTATTCCATGATCGGGGCGCCGGTGGACTATCTTTTCGCGCTGATCGGTCCGCATGGCGCAAGCGCGGTTCTGGTCTCAGTGTCGGCGCTCGCGGCCTTTGGCGTGTGCCGGGGTCGGTTCCTCTTATGGCCCGGCTTGGCCGCTGCTAGTCTGGCCCTGGCGGTTGGTAGCCTGTGGATGCCGACCCCGACCACCGATCCCGCCGCGCCTACGGTCCGTCTGGTGCAACCGAATGCACCCCAGCACCTGAAATGGGATCTGGAATGGATCCCGGTCTTTTTTCAGCGCGCGGTCGAGGCCACGGCTACCGATCCCCCGCCCGACGTGGTGATCTGGCCGGAAACCTCCGTGGCGACCCTTTTGCGCAATGCTGACCCTTGGCTGGAAAGGATGGGCGAGGCCGGGCGCGGCGCGCCGGTTCTGGCCGGTATCCAGCGCTGGAACCCGCAGGCGGGCTATCACAACAGCGCCATCGTGATTGAAACGGACGGGAGCGTGGCCGCGCTCTACGACAAACAGCACCTCGTGCCCTTCGGGGAATACGTGCCGCTTGTCTGGATATTCGGCAAGCTCGGGCTGACCGGAGTCGTCGACATGGCGATGGGCTTCGCCCCCGGCACGGGGTCCGGCACGATCGACGTGGCTGGGCTGGGCCGTGCCCGTATCCTGATCTGCTACGAGGGCATCTTTCCCGAAGAGATCATCGAGGACGGCCCGCGCCCCGATGTGTTGGTCATCATGACCAATGACGCCTGGTTCGGCACCGGGCCGGGCCCGCGACAGCACCTTGTCCAGGCACGCGCCCGGGCCATTGAACAGGGCCTGCCGGTGCTGCGCGCGGCCAATACGGGGATTTCGGCGGTGATTGACGGGCGCGGGCGCATCGGTGACCGCCTTGCGCTGGGGCAGGGGGGCTTTCTGGATGTGCAGGTCAGCGTGCCGCTGCCGCCGACCCTCTATTCCCGGACCGGTGACTGGCCCGTGATCGTGGCATTGCTTGCCACACTCGGGTTGGCCTGGATCGGCGGTCGGCGGTTTCGCGTTGACGCCGCCGGGACCGGCGGCTAGGCGATGTTGACATGAATTCCGGCCACAACGGCTTCCTGGCGTGGCGCGGCAAAATGAATGGAGCACTTTCATGACACGCAACAACTACACGTTCACCTCGGAGTCTGTTTCCGAAGGGCACCCGGATAAGGTGTGCGACCGTATCTCGGATGCCGTTCTGGATGCGCTGATCGCCGAAGAACCCGAGGCACGTGTGGCCTGCGAAACCTTTGCGACGACCAACCGTGTCGTCATCGGTGGCGAGATCGGGTTGGCGGACAAGAGCAAGCTGGCCGAGAAGATGGAGGCGATCGAGGACATCGCCCGCGATTGCATTCGCGACATCGGCTACGAGCAGGACAAGTTCCATTGGCAGACCTGCGAAATCACCAACCTGCTGCACGAGCAATCCGCCCATATCGCCCAAGGTGTCGATGCGGGGGATGACAAGGACGAAGGCGCCGGCGACCAGGGCATCATGTTCGGCTATGCCTGCACCGAGACCCCCGAGCTGATGCCGGCCCCGATCCTCTATTCCCACGCGATCCTCAAACGCCTGGCCGAGGTGCGCAAACATGGTACCGAGCCGACCTTGCGTCCGGACGCGAAAAGCCAGATCAGCCTGCGCTACGAAAACGGTAAGCCGGTCGAGGTGACCCAGATCGTGCTGTCGACCCAGCATTCCGACGAGGGCCAGACCAGCGACGACATCCGCGCGATCGTCGAACCCTATATCCGCGAGATCCTTCCTGCCGACCTGTTCAGTGACCGCACCGAGTGGTGGGTGAACCCCACCGGGCGTTTCGTGATCGGCGGACCCGACGGCGATGCGGGGCTGACCGGCCGCAAGATCATCGTGGACACCTATGGCGGTGCCGCGCCCCACGGGGGCGGTGCCTTCTCGGGCAAGGACCCGACCAAGGTGGACCGGTCGGCCGCCTACGCCGCGCGCTACCTGGCCAAGAATGTCGTGGCCGCCGGCATGGCCGAGCGCTGCACGATCCAGCTCAGCTATGCCATCGGCATCGCCAAGCCGCTGTCGATCTATGTCGATACTCACGGCACCGGCGAAGTGGACGCCGCCGCGATCGAGGCCGCGATCCCGCAGGTGATGGACCTGACCCCGCGCGGAATCCGGACCCACCTTGATCTGAACAAGCCGATCTATGCCCGCACTGCAGCCTATGGCCATTTCGGCCGCGCGCCAGATAGCGATGGGGGCTTCAGCTGGGAGAACACCGACCTGGTCGAGGCGTTGAAGAAAGCCGTCTGATGCTGGGCCGGGCCTTGCTCTGATCGTTGATGCTGGTGGTTTTGCTGACAATCCCCGCGGCAGGCGTCGCCTTGGGGCAGCCCAAGCGTTTCTTGGCCCATCAAGCGTTTCCGGCCCGGGTCGTCGAATGCCAGACACGGCCGGCTTGCCAGATCACCGCTGCGCTATTTGACCGGCAGAGACCGGTAAAACGAAAATGGCCCCGCGACGCGGGGCCATTTGCTGGTTTGCTGATCGGACTCAGCCGGCAAGCGTCGCGGTCTTGCCGCGCATGTCGAGCGACCAGGCGCCCGGTCCGAAGGCCACGACCATCAGCATGCCGCCGGCGATGGTCATGTTCTTCATGAAACCGATCATCTCGGCCTGTGCGGCCATGCCCTCCATCCCGAAGGATGGAAGAAGGTGGAACAGAATGCCGGAGACAACCGAGAAACCGGCCAACAGGAAGGCGGCGATGCGGGCCTGCCAGCCCAGCAGCAAAGCCAGGCCGCCCGCGACCTCGGTCACGATGGCAAGCGGCAACAGGGCGCCGGGCACGCCCATCATTTCCATGTATTGCTGGGTGCCGGCATAGCCGGTGATCTTTTGCAGTCCTGACATGATGAACATGAAGGACAGGAGCAACCGGCCGAGCGGTGCGGCGAATTGTGTGAGCTGAGACATCTGCCTTTTCCTTTGTAAACGATATGGCGGTTGTTTCGGCCTTCTCGGCCAAACTCACAATCCAGCAAAAAATATCAAATGAAGTGCGTTGATGCACAATCGGGATTGATGCCGCCCGACGTTGCGCATTTCCCGCCACGCGGCTAAGAGCCGCCCATGAGTGACCAGAAGCACCCAAAGGCGCCGTGGCGCAATTTCTATGGCCGGATCAAGGGCAAAGGACTGCGAGACAGCCAGCAGGCCTATCTTGACGAGGATCTGGCGAAACTGTCCCCAGGCGCCGTGGATTGGGATAAGAACCCCGACCGCAGCCCGCTGGACCTTGAGGCGCTGTTCGGTGGGAAGGATGTATGGCTCGAAATCGGGTTCGGTGGTGGTGAGCATCTTGTGCACCAGGCCGCCGAAAACCCCGGTATCGGCATCATCGGGTGCGAGCCCTATATCAACGGGGTCGCCATGCTTCTGGGCAAGATCCGCAAGGCGGGCGTGGAAAACCTGGCCGTGCATCCCGGCGATGTGCGCGACCTGTTCGACGTGCTGCCCGAGGCCTCTATTTCCAAGGCCTTCCTGCTTTATCCCGACCCTTGGCCCAAGAAGCGGCATCACCGTCGCCGTTTCGTGACGCCGGAATACCTGGAAGCGCTGGCACGGGTGGTCAAGCCGGGGGCCGAGTTTCGCGTGGCCACGGACATTCCCGACTACGTGCGGCAGACGCTGGAACAGGTCCCGCGCCATGGCTTCGAGTGGTTGGCCGAGGGGCCGCAGGATTGGCGCGCGCCATGGGATGACTGGCTGTCGACCCGCTACGAGCAGAAGGCCCTGCGCGAGGGCCGGGTGCCGCATTACCTGACCTTTCGCAAGCTCTAACCGGGGCAGGGGGCGCTGCCCCCGACCGCGCGCAGCGCGCGCGGCCTCCCCCGCGGTATTTTCGACCCAAAGAAGCACATGGTGTGGACGCTAACGGCGGGCCGGTTTATCAGGCTGCGGACAGGAATTTCGGAGACTGACATGTCGAGCCATGGTGACCCTATCCCGATGACCTCCCGCAAGGGCGGACCCCTGACAGGCGAGGCGCATGTGCCGGGCGACAAGTCGATCTCTCACCGGTCGCTGATCCTCGGGGCGCTGAGCGTGGGCGAGACCCGGATCACCGGCTTGCTGGAAGGTCAGGACGTTCTGGATACCGGCAAGGCCATGCGGGCCTTCGGCGCCGAAGTGACGGATCACGGCGGTGGCGAATGGACTGTGCATGGTGTCGGGGTCGGCGGCTTTGCCGAGCCGGACCAGGTGATCGATTGCGGCAATTCCGGCACGGGCGTGCGGTTGATCATGGGGGCCATGGCCACCAGCCCGATCACCGCGACCTTTACCGGTGATGCCTCCTTGAATGCGCGGCCGATGGGCCGGGTGACCGACCCGCTGGCGTTGTTCGGGGCGCAGGCGTTCGGGCGCGACGGCGGGCGGCTGCCGATGACCATCGTGGGTGCCTCGGACCCGGTGCCCGTGCGTTATACAGTGCCCGTGCCCTCGGCACAGGTGAAGTCGGCGGTTCTGCTGGCCGGTTTGAACGCGCCTGGTGAAACGGTGGTGATCGAGAAGGAAGCGACCCGCGATCATACGGAGCGGATGCTGGCGGGGTTCGGGGCCGAATTGTCGGTTGAAGAAACCGAAGAGGGTCGGGTTATTACCCTGAACGGTCAGCCGGAGCTGGTGCCGCAGACCATCATCGTTCCGCGCGACCCGTCCTCGGCTGCGTTTCCGGTTTGTGCGGCGCTGCTTGTCGAAGGTTCGGATGTGCTGGTGCCCAATATCGGGTTGAACCCGACCCGCGCCGGCCTTTTCTACACCTTGCAGGAGATGGGGGCCGACCTGACCTTCGAGAACATGCGCGAGGAAGGCGGCGAGCCGGTGGCCGACCTGCGTGCCCGGTTCTCGCCCGAGATGGAAGGCATCGCGGTGCCGCCGGAGCGGGCCGCCAGCATGATCGACGAATATCCGGTGCTGTCGGTCGTGGCGGCCTTTGCCAAGGGCCGGACCGAGATGCGTGGCGTCAAGGAACTGCGCGTCAAGGAATGTGATCGGATCGACGCCATGGCCAAGGGCTTGCGCGCAGCCGGCATCGAGGTCGAAGAGGGCGAAGACTGGTGGGTGGTTCATGGCCGTGGCCATGGTGATGTGCCCGGCGGTGTAACTGTCGAAAGCCGGCTGGACCACCGTATCGCCATGTCCTTTCTGGTGATGGGGTTGGCGACGCAAAGCCCCATGCGTGTGGATGATGGTGGCCCGATCGCGACCTCCTTTCCGATCTTCGAAGAGCTGATGACCGGACTGGGCGCGGGCCTTACCCGGTCGAACTGAATGCGGCTGGCGCTGCGCATAACCGGCGGCCTGGCCCTGGTGAGCTACCTGATCATGGGCATGATGCTGTATTTCACGATCATCCCGGGCGCTCAGGACCATTTCCCTCCGGATTTTCGCCTGCTGGGATATGACGCGGCTGCCATCGCCCCCTTCGTCACGGCGCTCACTGAACCGGCACGCGACAGTTACGCCGCACTTCTGACCATGTGGGACAGGGTCTTTATCGTCGCACTGGCGCTGTGGCTGGCCGTGATGGGGTGGCGCGATGGTCCGTTGCGGTTCGTGATCGCCGGGTTGGCGGTGCTCTATGCGATCATCGACCTGGCCGAGAACGCCGCGATCTATCGGGCGGTATTCGTTGATATACTGGAGCCGGGCGCGGTGGCGGCGGCCTCGTCCCTGACCAAGGCGAAATTTGCATCGCTCTACCTGACCGTGCTTGTCTTGATCGTGCAATGGAGGAGGCGCACCGCATGAGTTTCACCGTCGCCATAGATGGCCCTGCCGCTGCCGGAAAAGGAACGGTGTCGCGTGCGGTGGCCGCGCATTTCGGCCTGGCTCACCTGGATACGGGGCTGCTCTATCGCGCGGTCGGCAAACGCGTGCTGGAGGGCGAAGAGCCGGTCGCGGCCGCGCGGGCATTACGCGCCGAGGACCTGGACGCCCCTGGCCTGCGGACCCCTGCGGTGGCGCAGGCGGCCAGCAGGGTGGCCGTGATCGCGGATGTTCGCGAAGCCTTGGTGGATTTCCAGAGGGCCTTTGCCCGGCGCGCCGGTGGCGCGGTTCTGGACGGGCGCGATATTGGCACGGTGATCTGCCCCGAGGCCGAGGTGAAGCTCTTTGTGACAGCCAGTGCGGAATGTCGCGCCGAGAGGCGGTTCAAGGAGCTGAAAGAGAGCGGGCACGAGGCCGAATTTGAAGGGGTTCTGGCCGATGTTCGGGCGCGGGATGCGCGGGATTCCGAGCGCGCCACAGCCCCGTTGAAGCCGGCGAAGGACGCAGTTCGGATCGATACGTCGGATATGACGATAGACCAGGCCGTTGCCTGTGCGATCTCTGCCGTGGACTCTGCGCGGGCGTAAGTCCAAAAATACGCGTTTGGTATATCCAGCGCCGGGGCGCAACACTGCTTTCCCTTGGGTCAGCACAGTTTTCCCTCGGCATTTTGGGGTTTTGCGCAGTTACGCGGCACTCGTCCGCTCGGCCCCCGCCAAATCGCGATTATCGCATGAAAATCATTGATCGGCGGGGGCGTTCTGGACCACCATTTGATGTGACGGTGCGCGGGTTTGTGTGCGCCATCACCAGAAGACGCGACACATAGAATTCGCGTCCGATAGCAACTGGGAGAAACGATAACATGAAGCTCAAGACAAAACTCGCCGGCGCCGCCGCCGGTATGGCCCTTCTGGCCAGCGCCGGTTCCGCCGTGGCCGAGGCACATCTGGACGAAATCACCGTGGCCTATTTCCTCGAATGGCCGATGCCGTTCCAGTATGCCAAGGTCGAAGGCATGTATGAAGACGCGCTGGGCGTCGATATCAACTGGGTCAGCTTCGACACCGGGACCGCCATGAGCGCCGCCATGGCCTCGGGCGACGTGCAACTGGCGGTCAGCCAGGGTGTGCCGCCTTTCGTGGTCGCCACCAGCGCAGGCCAGGACCTGCAGATGCTCGACGTTGCCGTGTCCTATGCGGATAACGACAACTGTGTCGCCCGGTCCGATCTTGAAATCGACGCCTCCAATGCCGGCGATCTGGCCGGCAAGAAAGCAGCCGTACCGCTCGGCACTGCGGCGCATTATGGCTTCCTGCGCCAGATGGACCATTTCGGCGTGGATATCAGCACCATGGAAATCGTCGACATGGCGCCGCCGGATGGGGCTGCCGCGATCGCACAGGGCTCGGTCGACCTGTTCTGCGGCTGGGGCGGGTCCCTGCGCCGGGCCAAGGAATACGGCAATGTCCTACTGACTGGCGACGAAAAGACCGAACTTGGCATTCTGGTCTTCGACGTGACGTCGGCCCCGGCCGATTTCGTTGCCGAGAACCCGGATCTCGTTTCGGCTTTCCTTGGCGTGACAGCCGAGGCCAACGCCATGTGGAACTCGGGCGAAAACACCGACATGATGTTGCCGGTGATCGCGCAGGATGCCGGTATGGACGAGGACGCCACCGCCGACACGCTCAGCACATTCGTCTTCCCGGATGTGGACACGCAGTTGTCGCAGGCATGGCTTGGCGGCAACGCCACGACTTTCCTCAAGGGCGTCGCGGACGTCTTTGTCGAGGCCGGCTCGATCGACGCCTCGCTCGATACCTACGAAGACAACATCAATACCGGCCCGCTTCAGGCTGCCGCCGAGATGTGATCGCCGATCGGGCCGCCGATCTGGCGGCCCTTTCGACATCCCGGCCCGGCGAGACCGACCGGGATGTCCAATACAAAAAGGCGTGGGGACAGCATGTCGGGACTTCATATCGAAAACATTTCCATGCGTTTCGACCTGCCCAACGGCAGCTCGGTGCAGGCACTCAAGGATGTCAGCCTGGAACTGAAACAGGGCGAATTGATGAGCGTGCTCGGCCCGTCGGGCTGCGGCAAGACCACGCTTCTGAATATCCTCGCCGGGTTCCTTGCCCCGACCGAGGGTCAGACGCGCATGAATGGTCATGTCGTGACCGGCCCCGATGCGGAACGCGGCATGGTGTTTCAGCAGGGCGCCCTGTTCGAATGGATGAGCGTGCGCGAAAACGTCAGCTTTGGCCCCCGCATGGCAGGGCAGAAGCCGTCGCAATACATGGACAATGTCGACCATCTGCTGGACGTGGTCGGACTTCAGGAGTTCAAGGAAAAGGCGATATACGAATTATCAGGCGGCATGCAGCAACGGGTGGCCCTGGCCCGCTGCCTTGCCAATGATCCGGACGTGATCCTGATGGACGAACCGCTGGGGGCGCTTGATGCGCTGACCCGCGAAAAGATGCAGGGGCTGGTGCTCAAGCTGTGGAAGGAAACCGGCAAGACAATCATCCTGATCACCCACTCGGTCGAAGAGGCCTTGTTGCTGGGTGAGCGGCTGATCGTCATGGCGCCGCGACCGGGACGCATTCACAAGGAATACCGCCTGCCATTTGCCGATCTCGGCGTTGGCGCGGACCTGCGCGAGGTCAAGAAACACCCTGAATTCGGCGAACGCCGGGAAGAAATCCTCTCCATGATCTGGGACATGGAAGAGGAAATCATGGGCCGGCAGGAGGCATCGTAATGGAACTGTTTTCCGATCTCGCCGGTGAGCTGGGCAATATACTGGCCACGCTTGCCGCTGCCGTGCCCTTCATCCTCGGCTATGTGCTGCTGATCCTGTTGCTGCTTGTCGTCTGGAAGGCGGTGAAGCGAGGCCTGACCCCGCGGCGCGATTTCGGCTCGCTCAAGACCGTGACCTTCGGGGACGAGAGCGCGGTAAATTCCAACTTTGCCGCCTCGGTCATTTCCGTGGTGCTCATTTTCGTTCTCTGGGGGGCCTTTACAGGCTCAAAACTGCTGCCCGGTTTCATGCATGCGCCGGGGGCCTATACCGGCGAAAGCAGCTTCACCTATACCGCTATGGCCGAAGACGGCAGCACCGATGATGCCACCGTTTCGGTCATCATCCATGCGGTAGGCGAGGATGTCGACGCGCCCGAAATGCCGCTTGGCGACGGGTTCGCCAAGGACGACACGATGGTGGTCGCGGCCTACCGCAGCGAATTGATGCGGTGGGACGACAATGACGAGATCACCCGCGATGACGGGGCGATGATCACCGCCGTGAACGGAACGCCGATCGAGGCGGGCAGCCCCGTTGCGGTCGATTTCGGAGAGGTCTCGCTCACCGGGCGGGGGACATTGAATGTGACGCCTGCGACTGGCTGGCAGATGGAGCCGATCTGGCTTCCGCCGCCGGAAGACGTCTGGTCGCGCCTCATGGAAATCTCGACCGAAGGGTTCCGCAATTCGACCCTGGGCGAACATCTGGGCTATTCGCTCTTCCGTGTCATCGTAGGCTTCGTGATCGGTGCCATGGTCGGCATTCCGCTGGGCTACGCGATGGGCCTGTCGGACTGGTTCCGTGGCTGGTTCGACCCGATTGTCGAATTCATGCGGCCCGTGCCGCCCCTGGCGCTGATCCCGCTGGTGATCATCTGGGCGGGGATCGGCGAAGAGGGCAAGATCATCCTTTTGTTCCTGGCCGCCCTTTGGATCATGGCGATCGGAGCAAGATCTGGGGTCAGCGGTGTGCGGATCTCGAAAGTGCACGCCGCCTATTCGCTGGGCGCAAGCAAGTGGCAGATCATGCGCCACGTCATCATCCCCAATTCCCTGCCGGAAATCTTCACCGCCGCCCGTGTCGCAATGGGCGTCTGCTGGGGCACGGTCGTGGCCGCCGAACTGGTGGCCGCGGAGAAGGGCGCGGGGATGATGATCATGACCGCGTCAAAATTCCAGAACACGGATATCGTCATCATGGGCATCATCCTGATCGGGGTGATCGGCTTCGGCATCGACATGCTGATGCGGCAGGCCGAGAAGTGGCTCGTGCCGTGGAAGGGCAAAGGCTGATCCGACCCAAAGGGTCGGCGAAAGGTCCAGTGGACCTTTCGAAGCCTTTGCGGGCGGAGCCCCGGACTTGGCTGATCCGACCCAAAGGGTCGGCAAAAGGTCCGGCTGTTTTGCGAGCGGGAACACGAAGCGGTCAGGGCGTCCGCCCCCTTGCCTATGCCGCCATAATCCCCTATACGCGCGCCTGTTGAAGCGGCGGGACAGCCGCAAGGCGAGCAGGGTCGGATCATCCGGCCCTCCTTTCGTTTTGATCGTTTCGACCAATTCACCCCAAGACCCGCGGAGACAACCGCGCGGCCGGAATACGACGCTAAAGGAAACAGACGCCACATGGCTCAGAACGCATCCATGGAGGAATTCGAAGCCCTCCTGAACGAAAGCTTCGAAATGGACACCCCCGAAGAGGGCTCTGTCGTCAAAGGCAAGGTCATCGCCATCGAGGCGGGACAAGCCATCATCGATGTCGGCTACAAGATGGAAGGCCGCGTCGAGCTCAAGGAATTCGCAAATCCCGGTGAAGCCCCCGAAATCGCCGTTGGCGACGAGGTCGAGGTTTACCTGCGCGCGTCCGAGAACGCCCGCGGCGAAGCCGTGATTTCCCGCGAGATGGCCCGCCGCGAAGAGGCCTGGGACCGTCTCGAAAAAGCCTATGCCGCGGAAGAGCGTGTCGAAGGCGCCATCTTCGGTCGTGTCAAAGGCGGCTTCACCGTCGATCTTGGCGGCGCCGTGGCCTTCCTGCCTGGCTCTCAGGTCGATGTGCGCCCCGTGCGCGATGCCGGCCCGCTGATGGGTCTCAAGCAGCCCTTCCAGATCCTCAAGATGGACCGTCGCCGTGGCAACATCGTTGTCTCGCGCCGCGCGATCCTCGAAGAGAGCCGCGCCGAACAGCGCGCCGAGGTCATCGGCAAGCTGGCCGAAGGTCAGGCCGTGGACGGTGTCGTCAAGAACATCACCGAATACGGGGCCTTCGTGGACCTGGGCGGTGTCGACGGCCTGCTGCACGTCACCGACATGGCATGGCGCCGTGTGAACCACCCCTCCGAGATCCTGTCGATCGGCGAAACCGTCAAGGTTCAGGTCATCAAGATCAACAAGGAAACCCACCGTATCAGCCTCGGCATGAAGCAGCTTCAGGACGATCCGTGGGATGCCGTCGCCGCCAAGTACCCGCTGGAATCGGTGCATACCGGCCGCGTGACCAACATCACCGACTACGGTGCGTTCGTTGAGCTTGAGCCGGGTGTCGAAGGCCTGGTCCACGTTTCGGAAATGTCCTGGACCAAGAAGAACGTCCATCCGGGCAAGATCGTCTCCACCTCTCAGGAAGTGGAAGTCATGGTTCTGGAGATCGACGAAGCCAAGCGCCGCGTGTCGCTGGGCCTCAAGCAGACCATGCGCAACCCTTGGGAAGTCTTTGCCGAAACCCATCCCGAGGGCACCGAGGTCGAGGGCGAGGTCAAGAACATCACCGAATTCGGTCTGTTCATTGGTCTGGAAGGCGACATCGACGGCATGGTGCACCTGTCCGACCTCAGCTGGGACGAACGTGGCGAGGATGCCATCCAGAACTACCGCAAGGGCGACATGGTCAAAGCCAAGGTCACCGAGGTGGACGTCGAGAAAGAGCGCATCTCGCTCTCGATCAAGGCGCTGGACGGTGACCCCTATGCCGAGGCCATCGGCGGCATCAAGCGCGGCTCTGTCATCACGGTCGAGGTCACCTCGATCGAGGATGGCGGCATCGAGGTCGAATACGAGGGCATGAAATCCTTCATCCGTCGTTCGGACCTGAGCCGCGACCGTGCCGAGCAGCGCCCCGAGCGCTTCCAGGTCGGTGACAAGGTCGATGTGCGTGTCACCAATATCGACAGCAAGTCGCGCCGCCTTGGACTGTCCATCAAGGCGCGCGAGATCGCCGAAGAGAAAGAGGCCGTCCAGCAGTACGGGTCCTCGGATTCGGGTGCGTCGCTGGGCGACATCCTCGGCGCCGCGCTGAAAGGCGACGACGACTGACACGGCCGTCATTGAAACTCGAAAGCCCCCGCCGAGATCACGGCGGGGGCTTTTTTGTTGCGAATCAATCCCTGCGCATACGGTCTCACCGCCCCCACCTGTCATGGCTGCCGGGGTCTGAGACCGTGCAGGGCGGGTCCTAAACCCTCTGTGTTGCGGCGAAATGCACAAAGAATCGCCTTCGCCGCTATTTCACGAAAGCGGCAAGCCACCTATAGTGAGGCCCTGAAAGACATGCCGCTGGAAAACCGGCGCTCCATCCGTAGGGGGGATGACCTGATGATCCGTTCGGAGCTGATCGAGAAGATCGCCGAAGAGAACCCGCATCTATACCAGCGGGATGTCGAGCGCATCGTGAACACCGTTTTCGAAAGTATCATCGACGCCATGGCTGACGGGAACCGGGTAGAGTTGCGCGGCTTCGGGGCCTTTTCGGTCAAGAAGCGCGACGCGCGCGTAGGGCGTAACCCGCGCACCGGCGAAGCCGTGCAGGTGGACGAGAAACACGTTCCGTTCTTCAAGACAGGCAAGCTGCTGCGCGACCGGTTGAACGGATATGAAGGCACTTAAATGAGCTACATCCGCTACACGTTCTGGGGCCTTGTCGCGGTCGCGCTCGTCGTTGTCGGCCTTGCCAATCGCGAGTTGACACAATTGCGCGCCATGCCCGACCAGTTGGCGGCCTTCCTGGGGCTTTCGCCGACCATTGAATTGCCGCTGTTCGTCGTGCTTTTCCTTGGCGTGGCGTTGGGCCTGATCATCGGGTTCCTGTGGGAATGGCTGCGCGAACACCACATTCGCTCGGAGGCACGGTCCAAGTCACGCGAACTGGAACGGCTTCGGCGCGAGGTCGACCGCCTGAAGGATGAAAAGCACGAAGGTCAGGACGAGGTTCTGGCACTGCTCGACAAGGCCAGCTGACATGGCTGACATCCAGGTCAAGATCTGCGGCCTTCGAACCGCAGAGGATGTTGCGGCTGCCGTTTCGGCCGGGGCGCGCTATCTCGGCTTCAACTTTTTCCCGAAATCCCCGCGGTCGGTCGATGCCGAAACAGCCCGCGCCCTTGCGGTCGACGTGCCGGCTGGCGTTGCCAAGGTGGCGTTGCTGGTCAACCCAACGGATGCGGAACTTGACCGGCTGATCGAAACGGTGCCCTTGGACATGCTGCAATTGCACGGCTCCGAGACACCCGAGCGCGTGGCTGAAATCCGCGGGCGCTACGGTTTGCCGGTGATGAAGGTGCTCGGCGTGGCCAGTGCAGAAGACCTTGATGCGATCGACAGTTACAGCGCGGTCGCAGATCAGCTTCTGCTGGACGCAAAGCCGCCAAAAGATGCTGTTCTGCCCGGTGGCAACGGGCTCGCTTTCGATTGGCAATTGCTGGCCGGGCGAAAGTACTGGACCCGGCCCTGGATGCTGGCCGGCGGATTGACGCCGGACAACGTTGCCGAGGCGATCGCACGGACCGGCGCAAAGCAGGTCGATGTGGCATCGGGTGTGGAAAGTGCGCCAGGCGTCAAGGACGCGGGCAAGATGGCCGCCTTCATTCGCGCGGCGCAGTCCTGATTGCGGCTGGTTCATGGGCACCGGCAGGCTAAATCAAATTGCATGCCAAGACGACCCTTCAAACTTTGTCTGCATGCTTTCCTAGCGCGAAGGCTTGGGCTAGAGGGGAGCAACGCAGCAGGGAGCCAGCGATGAACGACCTCTTCAACTCCTTCATGAACGGCCCGGACGAGAACGGCCGGTTCGGTGATTTCGGTGGGCGGTTCGTGTCCGAAACCTTGATGCCTCTGATCCTTGATCTGCAGGCGGAGTATGAAAAGGCCAAGGATGACCAGAACTTTTGGGACGAGATGAACGATCTTTGGACCCACTATGTCGGTCGCCCCAGCCCGCTCTATTTCGCCGAGCGCCTGACCGAGCATCTGGGCGGGGCCAAGATCTATCTCAAGCGGGATGAGCTGAACCATACCGGTGCGCACAAGGTGAATAACGTGCTGGGCCAGATCCTTCTGGCGCGGCGCATGGGCAAGACCCGGATCATCGCCGAAACCGGCGCCGGGCAGCACGGTGTGGCCACCGCCACTGTCTGTGCCAAGTTCGGCCTGCAGTGCGTCGTCTACATGGGTGCCCATGACGTGCGCCGCCAGGCGCCCAACGTGTTCCGCATGCGCTTGCTGGGCGCCGAGGTGATTCCGGTGACGTCCGGTCGTGGCACCCTCAAGGATGCGATGAACGACGCGTTGCGTGATTGGGTCACCAACGTCCGCGACACGTTCTACTGCATCGGCACCGTGGCGGGCCCGCATCCCTATCCGGCCATGGTGCGCGACTTCCAGTCGATCATCGGCAAGGAAGCCAAGGAACAACTGCACAAGGCCGAGGGCCGCCTGCCCGATACGATCATCGCAGCGATCGGTGGTGGGTCCAACGCGATGGGTCTGTTCTACCCGTTCCTTGACGACAAGGAGGTGCGGATCATCGGGGTCGAGGCCGGCGGCAAGGGTGTCGATGACCGGATGGAGCATTGCGCGTCCCTGACCGGTGGCCGCCCCGGCGTGTTGCATGGCAACCGGACTTACCTTTTGCAGGACGACGATGGGCAGATCCTCGAAGGGTTCTCGATCTCGGCAGGGCTGGATTACCCGGGCATCGGGCCAGAGCATTCATGGCTGCATGATACGGGCCGTGCGGAATATGTGTCGATCACCGATACCGAGGCGCTGGAGGCCTTCCAGCTCTGCTGCGCGACCGAGGGTATCATCCCCGCGCTGGAGCCGAGCCATGCCTTGGCCCATGTCATGAAGATCGCCCCGGACCTGCCGCGCGACCATATCATCATCATGAATATGTGTGGCCGTGGCGACAAGGATGTGCAGACCGTGGCCCGGCACCTCGGGTTCGACATGTCAGACACCGAGGAAGGCCGCGACGCGGACTGATCCCCGATTGATCCTGGAAGGCAGGCCATAAACCTGGGTTTATGGCCGACTACCTGCGGTTTATTGCGCCCTGTCTAAACCATTGAACAATGGTGCGCGCTGGCCTTTGCCGGCGATGGTGACCGCACGCCGAATTCGCGGTGCATTGTAACCTATGGAGACAGACCCATGAGAAAGACGCTCTTGACCACGACCGCCCTTGTTGCCCTTGCAACCAGCCCGCTGCATGCCCAGACCGGCCAGACCGCGCAGCAATATCTCGAAGCGCTCCAGGCGGAGGGCTACAACTACATCGAAATCAAGCAGGGGCCGACCCAGATCAAGATCGAGGCGGTCAAGGACGGCGTCAAGATCGAGGAGATCTACCTTTACAATCCTGAGGATGGGACTTTGACCATGCTGCTCAAGCAGGAGACGGAAGCGGCCGACGATGACGACGCGTCCCGCACCGGTGTCGAATTCGAAATGGATGACGAAGACTTCCTCGACGATGATGAAATGGATGATGAAGACGACGACGAGGAAGATGACGACGAAGATGATGATGAAGATGACGACGAAGATGATGACGAGGATGATGACGACGAGGATGATGACGACGAAGACGACGACGAGGATGATGACGACGAAGACGATGACGAGGGTGATGACGAGTCCGACGACGACGAAGACGACGAGGACTGATCTCGCCTGTTGACCGGATCGACCGGCTCATCATCTGGACCGCCCCTCGGTGCCGCACCGGCGGGGCGGTCATTTCTCGAAATTCGAATGCCAGGCCAGAAGACATGCTCGAAACGATCAAGAACGAAAAGCTATTCTCGACCCCGGTTTTGCGGTTCCGCGTACCCGACCACGCCGAGTTCAATGCCGAGCTGCTGGCCGAAGGAAACCGGATGCGCGCCGGGTCTGCCGGAGCATCGAAATCCAACCGGGGCGGCTGGCATTCCGAGGGGAACCTCTTCGACGAAGAGACGGACTGCTTTGCCAAGCTGCGCGATCTTGCGACCGAAGCTGTCTTCGAGGCCAATGAAAAGATCGGGGCACGCACTCCGAGAAGCGCGCTGTCCCTCAAGATGTTCGCCTGGATGAACGCCAATCCCAAGGGGGGCTTCAATGCGCCCCATACCCATCCCGGTGCCCACTGGTCGGGGGTCTACTACGTTGCCCAGCCCGCGATCGAGACCGGCAATTCGGGGATGATCGAATTCATCGACCCTCGGACGGACCTGCCCAACTGGCGCATCCTCAAGGCACCATCGTTCCGGATGAAGAAGAAGCTGCGCCCCGGCCCGGGTGAGATGATCCTGTTCCCGTCATACCTTGTGCATTGGGTCTATCCCAACGAGGCGGACGACGAACGGTGGTCCATCGCCTTCAACGCGACCTTCAAAAAGGCCAAATCATGACCTTGCCCCTGCCCCCTGCCGGGTTCCCATGCTAAAGAGACTTCCATGATCCGAGCTGCCCTGATCACCTTCGCCCTATCTGCTGCTCCGGCCTTTGCGCAAAGCGTCGAAGACCAGGTCCTGTCCCAGCTTCAGGCCCAGGGTTTTGTCGAGATTTCGATACAGCGCACATTGCTGGGTCGTTTGCGAGTGGTCGCCTCCAACGAACGGTATCGTCGCGAGCTTGTGATCGATCCCAACACCGGTGCGATACTGCGCGACTACTGGGTCGAACTTTTCGAGGATGATGACGAAGGCGACAGTATCCGAATCTACATCCCGGAGGACGAATACGAAGACGATTGGGATGACGATGACGATGAAGTCGACGACGATTGGGATGACGATGATGACGATGACGATGACGATGATGACGATGACGATGATGACGATGACAGTGACGATGAAAGTGATGATGACGATGATGACGATGATGAGCCGGATGACGACGATGAGCCGGATGACGACTGACACCGCCTGCTGACCTTTGGATGCAGGTTGACCGTTTCATCCTCGCCGCGTTGGTTGTGCAGGTTCTCTGCGCGGCATTCTTCGTCTGGACGATCCTGGAATCGTTGCTGGGCCTGCCGCCGATAGGCTGGCAAGCCTACGAATTGATCCAGATAGGGGCGGCGATTGGGCTGGCTCTCGGGATCGTCATGGGTGCACTCGCCCTCCGCCGTGCGCATCGCCGGACCACAAGGGCCGAACAGCAGCTGCGCGTGGCGTCCGGCGCCTTCCTTGACTTGATGCAGGACCGATTCGAGGAATGGGGCTTGACCCCCGCCGAGATGGATGTGGCGCTGTTCTCGATAAAGGGCCTGTCGACCGCGGAAATCGCGGCCATGCGTGAAACCTCGGACGGGACCGTCAAGGCGCAGACCAACGCGATTTACCGCAAGGCAGGTGTCAGCGGGCGACCCCAGCTCTTGAGTCTGTTCATCGAAGACCTGATGGATGGTGCGGTCAGTCTGGACCAAGCGCGTATTGACGCAGAACTTCCAGAGGCACGATCTCCAGCGCGCGCCGATGTGTCGCCGCAAGGCTGACATTGGGCGCGCAGCCTTCGTCATGGGCTTGCAGGAAGCGGCTAGCGCACAGGCACCATTGATCGCCCGGCTTTAGCCCGGCAAAGCCGAATTCCGGGCGCGGGCTGCTCAGGTCATTCCCCACATATTTCGAATAGGCCAGGAATTCCGCCGTCATGACGGCGCAGACCGTGTGGCTGCCCTGGTCCTGCGCGCAGGTATTGCAGGCCCCATCGCGGAAGAAGCCGGTCACCGGATCAAGGGAACAGGTCACCAGTTCCTCGCCCAGCACGTTCACCGCCGGATCCATTTCCATCATTCCAATGCCTCCGAAATGCGTCGAAACATTTCCACGTTCTCTTCATTCACGCCCGTCTCGCGAAAGGCCCGGTCGGCCCCGTTGACCGCGATGACGACGCCCCTTGGCCGGTCCACATAGAGGTATTGCCCGTAAATTCCACGCCCCATGAACTGCCCCGGCGCCGCGCCGACCGGAATCCACCACTGGTAGCCATAGCCGATATCGCCCGGATCGGTCGGGGCCGAGGCGCGGGTGCTCTCGGCGAGCCACGAGTCCGAAACGATGCGCCGCCCGAAGGCAATCCCGCCCGAGGCGACCATGTGCCCGAAAAGCGCGTAGTCATGGGTCGTCATGTTCAGCCCGCCGAGCACGAAGGCCACACCGTAACCGTCCGTGACGTAATAGGGCTCGACCGTCAGGCGCAACGGTTGCAGAACCTTTTCGTTCAGCAATTCGGGGACGGGACGACCCGTCGCACCCCGTATCACCATGCCGATCACATGCGTGTCGATCGACACGTATTGCCAGTCGGTGCCCGGTTCCACGAAGGTCTCGTCGAGCGCCGCGGCGAACCGATCCATCGACCGGCCAAGGGCCAGAACCCGGCCCATCCGGTTGATGTCGCTCCAGAAATCCAGGTAATCCTCGTCAAAGACCACGCCCGAGGACATTTGCAGCACGTCGCGGATGCTGGCCCCGTCATAGGCCGTGCCGGCCAGTTCGGGGGCATATTTCGTGACCGGGTCATCGAGGCTGTCGATCGCGCCCTCTTCGTAGACCACGCCGAACAGCACCGAAAGAAAGCTCTTGGCCACTGACCAGCTGATGCGGGTGCGCAGGGCAGGGTCATCGTCGCGCCCTGGTTCGGACAACGGGTAGGCCTCGTGCCGGATGACACCGTCTTTCAGCACCACGATACCGGTGACGGCGCGTTCAGCAGCCCAGGCTTCATAGCCGGCCGGCATGGTCATGGGCGCACCTTTCGGAAGGCGATTGGGCGCGGCGTCAGGCAGGGGCATGGCAACGGTCTCAAAGGCGTCGCCCATGCTGGTGAAGTTGCCCACGATTCGGCCTTCGTCGAACAGGGTAATAACCGTCGAAAGCCTCGCGATGCGTTCACGCTGCCAAAGCGCGAGGACCGCCAGAACGGCGACAAGGACAAGCAGGAGACGAAGCGCATTTTTCATGTTCGAAACAGTGTCACGCGCCTGCGGGACGGGCAAGCGTCAGCCGTTGAACCGAACCCAGCGTCCGTGGAAGTCGATCCGCCCGAGGTCCAGCGTGACATCACCCGGCCATAGCCGCAGAGTCATGACCGCGCCGGGTGAGGTGCCGTCGTTTTCCATGGTGAACCATGCCAGCGGGGACCGGTCCGTCGCGCTGCGGCTGGCTGTCTCGATCAGCGCGGTGCCACGAGCGCGGGCCGCAGCAGGGAAATACTGCCAGGCGACTGTCGAATAGATCATGTGGCAGGTGCCGGCTTGGTGGGGTAAACGGGTTTCCAGCCAATCAACCCCGTCGGCCCGGTCCACGACATGGTCCGACATGGCGATGGCGGCTTCGGTCCAGCGCAGCCGGTCCGGCTGGTCAGGCCACAGATAGGCTCGCAGGCGCAGCCCGTCGCGCAGAGGGTCAAGAGGGTTCAGGTCGACACCGCGCCGTTCGATCACATCCGGCCGGGCCTTGGGCGGCAGAGGCCCGGCCCAGTCCGGCGACAGGATGATCGGGCTGTCGGCCGGCCCCAGAACGGTGTCGTGGATCCGCAGCGCGAAGCGATCCCAGTGCAGGTTCAAGCCAGCGCTGGCACCCAGTTCAGACAAGCGCAGCGGCAGGCCGAACCGGTCTTGGACGATATGCCCCGCCGCGATCAGGGCGGCGCTGCGCCGCACCTCGTTGGTTTGGGGCGGGGTGTCGATGAAGCGATCTATGAATTCTGTCTCGGAGTCCAATGCGTGGGCGATCCCGGCCCAGAGCGTGTCATCATCGACCTTGTGCGGTGGATAGACCCGGTCCAACCCGCCTCGACCCATCAAGCACAGCGCGTGCAGCGCCCCGCAGAGGCGCAAGGGCACACTTTCGGCGCCAGGGCCGAGGTCACCGGGCCAGTCGAACAGGCGGTGTCCAATCGGATTATCCGGCGACAAGCGTTCCGCCAAAACGGTGCAAAGCTGCTCCATGAACGGCGACCCGAGCGCCGCGCAACTCTGGGCCTGCTCAGTAAAGGCCGCGCCGAGCCGTGTCGTCATTTGAACTTGTCTACCAGCTTCTGCAGCGGGCTTCTTTGGTCTTCGGGGTCCGGTTCCGCGGCGGGCTTGGCGGCGGGTTTTGACGGGGTGGTCGAGGACCTCGGCGGTGCAACCCTCAGCGCCACGGCATTGAGGAATTTGGGCCCCTCGTCCTGCGCAAGGTGGGCCGCGCCGTCGGATATGCCGCGCATCTGGTCGTCCAGCCAGTCCTGATCGGCCTTGGCGAAATCCGACAGGACATAGCCTGGCACCTTGTCCTTGTGGCCGGGATGACCCACGCCCAGACGGACGCGGTCGTAATGCGGCCCGATATGCTGATGGATCGAGCGCAGCCCGTTATGGCCCGCATGCCCGCCTCCCGATTTCAGGCGCAGCTTGCCCGGCGCCAGGTCGATCTCGTCATGGAATACCACGACATCGCTGCTGTCGAGCTTGTAGAACCGCATCGCCTCGCCCACGGATTGGCCAGAAAGGTTCATGAAGGTCTGGGGTTTCAGAAGGATCACCTTTTCGGTGCCCAGCCGGCCCTCGCTGACCAGGCCCTGGAACTTGGACCGCCACGGCGCGAAGCCGTGATCCTCGGCGATCCGGTCCAGCGCCATGAAGCCGATATTGTGACGGTTCTGCGCGTATTTCGCGCCGGGATTCCCAAGGCCGACAAAGAGTTTCATGGCCGCTCTATAACGCGGGGCGGGGGGCACGGGCCAGAACGAAAAAGGGCGCCCCGATGGGCGCCCTTGGGATAATTCGCATTGCGAGCGAGGATCATTCCTCGTCGCTGTCCTGCTCGGTGGCGGGAACCTCGTTGGCGGCGGCCTCTTCGCCCTCTTCCTCGTCCTCGGCCGCGGCCAGGCTGGAGGGTGCCTGCACGTTGGCGATCACGAAGTCGCGGTCGATGGTCGGCTTGGTGCCATTGGGCAGGTCGATCGAGGAAATGGTGATCGTGTCGCCGATCTCCAGGCCCTCCAGGGAAGCGGTCAGCTTCTCGGGGATGTCACCGGCAGTGACAACCAGTTCGACCTCGGGGCGCACGACGGTCAGAATGCCGCCCTTGCGCAGGCCGGGGCACTCGTCTTCGCCTTCGAATTCAACCGGGATGAACAGGTTGATCTTGGTGGTCCGCTTCAGACGCATCAGGTCCAGGTGCGTCGGCAGGTCCTTGACCACGTCGCGCTGGACGTTCCGGCAGATGACGCGGACATCTTCGTGGCCCTCGACCTTGAGGTTGAAGAGCGTCGACAGGAAACGACCATCCTTGAGGCGCTTGATCAGCACGTTGTAGGGGATGTTGATGGGAAGCGGATCGGCCTCGCCACCGTAGACGATGCCGGGCACCATGTGGTCGCGGCGGGCCTGACGGGCCGCACCCTTGCCGGTGCCTTTGCGTTCATGTGCGATAAGATCGGGAATCTCACCAGCCATAGGTCTGTCCTTTCAATTCGCGCACCCCGTCTTCTGTTCGGGGCCCACTTTGCCATGAGAGGGACCCCCTGATGGCAGGAGGACCCGGTGAAGCCGCGCGTATAGGACGGTTTCGCCCCGTTGAAAAGGGATTCTTTGACGCCGTCGAGCGCGAGTCGCATTCGGAAGGGTCTTGCCGGGACCGGCGCTCTGTGCTCAGTGCAAGCAATGTCGATTGTGAGCGCTATCAGGATTTCCCGGGTGCCCGGGTCCGCCTTTCTGGCTCTGGGCCTGTTCTGGGGCAGTTTCGCCGCGCAGGTTCCGGTGCTCAAGGCCGGCCTTGGCGCGTCGGACGGTCTGTTCGGGACCTTGCTGCTGGGGTCGGCTTTCGGGTTGGTGACGGCGATGCTGATCGCCCCCAGGGTGGACGCTGCCCTGGGCGCCAGGGGCATGCAGGCGGCGGCGCTGCTGATCGCGCTGGCCATGCTGCTGCCGGGCATCGTGACCGTCCAATGGGGATTCTTCCTTGTCATGATGGTCCTTGGCTTTGCGGCGGGGTTGCTCGACGTTCTGATGAATACCCGTGTCAGCGACCTTGAGGCCGCAACGGGCAAGCCGCTGATGAATGCCAATCATGCGCTGTTCTCGGTCGGTTACGCCGTGGGGGCGGTCCTTGCCGGACTGGGTCGCGAGGCCGGATTGCACTCTTTCACGATCTTCGCCGGCGTTGCGCTGATCATGGGGGCGGTGTTGCTGGGGCTGCGGATGCAACCTGCCGCAGAGGACGGCGAGGATCCGTCGGGAACACGCTCACCGTTCTGGCCCGTCATCCTTTGCGGACTGGTCGTTCTCGTGGCCTTCGGGGCGGAGGCGACGGTCGAGGCCTGGTCGGCCCTGCATATCGAGCGCACCCTGCAGGGCGGCGCGGCCGAGGGCGCTATGGGCCCGGCGACACTGGGGCTGACCATGGCGTTCGGCCGGTTCGCGGGGCAGGCCGTATCGGAAAGATTCCGCGCAACGACAGTGGTCATTGTGGCCGGCTGCGTTTCGGCCAGCGGTGCAGTGATCGCCGCCCTGGCCGCGACGCCCGTGGTGGCCTATCTGGGCTTCGGTATCCTGGGGTTGGGGGTGTCGGTGATTGGCCCCCTGGGTCTGGGAATGGTGGGCAGGCTGGTTACGCCGCGCCAGCGGGCCAGAGCCATTTCCCGTGTGGCGATCGTGGGGTTCTCGGCCTTCTTTTTCGCCCCGGTTCTCATGGGATGGTCGAGTGAGCTTTGGGGTCTGCGCGTGTCCTATGCCGGGGTCGCCGGGGTGCTCTTGCTTTCCGTGCCATTGGGACTCGCCGTGAAGGCCCTTCAAGCCCGCCGTGCGTGATCAGGCCCAGCGCCCCTCGAAATCGTTCGGCACCATCAGGATGTCACGATCCAACGAGTCCACGTTGCGTCTGCCGCACAGGCCCATGGACACGTCCAGTTCCTTGTGAATGACCTCCAGAGCGCGGGTGACGCCCGCTTCGCCCATCGCGCCCAGCCCGTTTATATAGGCGCGGCCGATATAGGTGCCCTTGGCCCCCATGGCGAGCGCCTTGAGCACGTCCTGCCCGGACCGGATGCCGCTATCCAGATGCACCTCGATCTTGTCTCCCACCGCATCCATGATCGCCGGCAGCGCCCTTATGGAGCTGATTGCGCCGTCCAGCTGGCGACCGCCATGATTGGACACGATGATCGCATCGGCCCCTACGTTCAGAGCCTCAAGCGCGTCGCGGGGATCCATGATGCCCTTGATGATCAATGGGCCGTCCCACATCTTGCGGAATTCGCGGATACGGTCCCAGTCCAAAGCCTGGTCAAAGGCCTCGGCGATCCATGTCGCCAGCGACGAGCCATCCGTCACACCCTGCGCGTGGCCGATGACATTGCCGAAAAAGCGCCGCTTTGTGCCCAGCATGCCCAACCCCCAGCGGACCTTGGTCATCATGTTGGCAACGGACTTTGCCGTCAGTTTCGGCGGGGCGGAAAGCCCGTTCTTGATGTCCTTGTGGCGCTGACCCATCAATTGCAGGTCGACGGTGATGACAGCAGCCGAACACTTGGCCGCCTTGGCCCGGTCGAACAGCCGTTGCATGAAATCATCGTCCTTCAGCGTGTAGACCTGCATCCAGAACGGTTCCTCGGTGTTCTCGGCCACGTCCTCGATGGAGCAGATCGACAGCGTGGACAGGGTGAAAGGCACGCCGAACCTTTCGGCCGCCCGTGCCGCCTTTATCTCTCCATCCGCCGATTGCATGCCGGTCATGCCCACCGGCGCCAAGCCAACCGGCATTGACACGTTCTGCCCGATCATTTGACTGGCCGTCGAACGCCCCGTCATGTCGATGGCAACCCGCTGGCGCAGATAGATCTTGTCGAAATCAGAGGTGTTTTCGCGGAAGGTCTGTTCTGTCCAGCTGCCCGACTCCGCGTAGTCATAGAACATCTTGGGCGTGCGGCGCCGGTGCAGGCGTTTCAGATCGTCGATGCAGGTTATGACGGGCATGGCGACGCCTTTTCGCTATATTGGTTAGGTTCCATTACCAATTCGAAACATTTTGCGCAATTGCATAGGAACCCCCGCGGGTCCGGACCCGCGGGCAAAGCTCCTCTTGCTGGCTGTCAAAGAGGCGTCAGGCCGAATGCGCACCGTCGGCGAGGGCTTTGACGAAGGCCAGAACATCGGTGACGCTGTCGCCCTTGGCGATGCGCTCTACGATGGCCGATCCGACGACCGCGCCATCGGCGACCTCGGCAATCGCCTTGGACCGTTCCGGCGTCTTGATGCCAAAGCCCACGATGATGGGCAGATCAGTCTGGGCCTTGATCCGCGCCACTTCCGGGCCGACATCGCCGGCCTCGGCATCCGCCGCGCCGGTGATCCCGGTGATCGAGACGTAATAGACAAAGCCAGAGGTGTTCGTCAGAACCTTGGGCAGGCGTTTGTCATCGGTGGTGGGGGTGGCCAGACGGATGAAATTCAGCCCTGCTTTCTGGGCGGGAATACACAATTCCTCATCCTCCTCGGGCGGCAGGTCGACGACGATCAGCCCATCGATTCCGGCTTCTTTGGCCTGTTCAAGGAAACGGTCGACGCCGCGCGAATAGATGGGGTTGTAATACCCCATCATGACGATCGGGGTGGTGTCATCCTCTTTGCGCAATTCGCGGGCCATCTGTAGCGTCTTGTCGAGGTTCTGCCCACCCTCCAGCGCGCGTTGGCCCGCCAGCTGGATGGTCGGGCCATCGGCCATCGGGTCGGTGAAGGGCAGGCCCAGCTCGATGATGTCCACGCCTGCACCCGGCAATCCCTTCACGATTTTCAATGACGTATCGTAGTCGGGGTCGCCCGCCATGACATAGGCGACGAAAGCCTTGCGATTGGCCGCGCGCAGCTCTGCGAATTTGGCGTCGATCCTTGTCATCTCCGGTCCCCCTGATTCAATCCAATGCGGTTTGCCCCGCGAGGCGCGGAAAATCAATGGGGCTGTGACTTGCAGGTGCAAGCCTTGCTGCGTATGACGCGCCAGGGCCAAGCGAAGGAGCGACGCAATGGGTTTCAAGATGGGTATCGTCGGGCTGCCGAACGTGGGCAAGTCGACGCTGTTCAACGCGCTGACGAGGACGGCGGCGGCGCAGGCGGCGAATTTCCCCTTTTGCACGATCGAACCCAATGTGGGCGAGGTGAACGTGCCCGACGCCCGGCTGGACACTCTGGCCGAGATCGCGAACTCTAAACAGATCATCCCGACCCGCATGACCTTCGTCGACATTGCGGGGCTGGTGAAGGGCGCCTCCAAGGGCGAGGGGCTGGGCAACCAGTTCCTGGCCAATATCCGCGAGGTGGACGCCATCGCCCATGTCCTGCGCTGTTTCGAGGATGGCGACGTGACCCACGTGGAGGGGCGCGTTGATCCGGTGGCCGATGCAGAGGTGATCGAGACCGAATTGATGCTGGCCGATCTCGAAAGCATCGAGAAACGTCGCGCCGGTCTGGTGCGCAAGCTCAAGGGCAACGACAAGGACGCCCAGCAGCAGGACCGCCTGCTCGCCGCCGCCCAGGAGGTGCTGGAAAACGGCCAGCCCGCCCGCGTGGTCGAGGTGGATGCCGAAGATGCCAAGGCCTGGAAGATGCTGCAATTGCTGACCACCAAGCCGGTGCTCTATGTCTGCAATGTCGGGGAGGCCGAGGCGGCCACCGGCAATGCCCATTCCAACGCGGTTGCAGAGATGGCTGCCGCGCAGGGCAATTCCCACGTCATCATCTCGGCCCAGATCGAAGAGGAAATCAGCCAGCTGGACGAGGACGAGGCGGCGATGTTCCTAGAGGAAATGGGTCTGTCCGAAGCGGGCCTGTCGCGGCTGATCAAGGCAGGCTACGAATTGCTGCATCTGGAAACCTACTTCACTGTCGGCCCGAAGGAGGCGCGTGCCTGGACCATCCGCACCGGAACACTTGCCCCGCAGGCCGCGGGTGTCATCCACGGGGATTTCGAAAAGGGCTTCATCCGCGCCGAAACCATTGCCTATGACGACTTTGTCGCCTGCAACGGCGAACAGGGTGCCAAGGAGGCGGGCAAGATGCGCGCCGAAGGCAAGGGCTATGTCGTCAAGGATGGCGACGTGCTGCACTTCCTGTTCAACACCTGATCATCGTGCCGGTGCCGATTCTGCCCTTGCCCCCCATCACGGGTTTGATTAGACGGGTCGGCGGAGACGTGGCCGAGTGGTCGAAGGCGCTCCCCTGCTAAGGGAGTAGGCGGGAAACCGTCTCGAGGGTTCGAATCCCTTCGTCTCCGCCATTAAGGCCCATTAAGTATCTGACAAGAAAAAATAATGTTTTGGGTCGGTTCTGTCTGCCCCCTTTTGTGCCCCCTTTTCATGCCGAGTTGTTCGCAAGAGAGAGCGGACTCACTAGGCTACACCCAACAATATTCTGAGCCATTGACTGCGGAAGTATAACTCTGTTCTGTGTCCTGTGTCCCTCCGACCTACACCGGCGCGGTATGTTTTTCTGACATACCCCACAAGCGCATAGCCGATGTTTTTCGAGCTTTTTGACAAAACAGACAAGCCAAAGCCAGCCATGGACGATTGCCACTCTGCCAGACAATGTTTCCAGTAGATCTGATAGAGACGGCGACCCAAGCCGCTACGGACTTAACATGGAGGAATATTTGCGAATTGCAAATCTCCGGTCCGAATGCCTCCGGAATTCTCGTTAGATCGCTCAGTTGGCAAAGAGCGAAGCTGCGCTGCCTGATAATCAGCTGTGCGCAGCGCCATCGACGTTATGTAACCCGTACAGCGCCACAAGTACAGTTGCGGCAAGTTCAGTCACTGTTGGGTGGTGTGATGACCGGTTCAACTAGTGGGCTGCTCCAAGTGATGGTGTCGAGCAGTTACAGGGGATTGTGACTCCTTGCCAGTTTAGAAGTGCTCTCAATCATCCAAACCGGGCAGTCCTGCGCCCGCATAGGCCATTCAACGGAGAGACGTTTAACTTCAATATTTTCGTCGGACCATGGATCCAGTTAGGGAAAACTTTCGTATCTAGAGTGTAGGCAAAAGAATAACCCATGGTGGCAGGTCTTAACGACGGTTTCTCATTACGTTTATGACTAGTGCGAAATATCAAAGATCCTCGTAGCTCACGCTCACATAGCTCTTCACGCGTCGAATGAGTTGATCGGAAAATCACATATTTGAAATGGCGCCCATGCGCCTAGAAACGGCGGCTCAAGGAACTCAATGACGAATAGCAAGAAGAACTTCGCTTATAAGGCAGAGCCGACACCGGAGCAGATTCACGTTCTCATCGCGGATGACCACCGGATGATTGCAGAAGCCTTGCGTGGCACGCTCCTCGCGCATGGTGGGTTCTTGGTCAGCCTGAGTGAAACGCTTGACGGGACACTCGGCGTGCTGCGTGCGAACAGGAAGGAAAAGATACTTGTTCTGCTCGACATCACCATGCCCGGGATGCAGGGTCTGCGTTCGGTAAAGCAGGTGATTGATGCGGTGCCCAATGGATCGGTCGTTCTTTTTTCGGGTACTAGTGATGCCGATTTCGTCTGGCGCGCGATCGACCTGGGGGCCAAAGGGTTCATCTCGAAATCGCAACAGCTGCGCAGTCTGCCGACAACGTTGCAGTTGATAAATGACGGAAACGAGTTCGTTCCGATGTCATTGTCCCGGCGTGAGACTTCTAATGAAGATTCGGGGGCGTCTTTGAATGACATCGAGCTGTTCATCCTCAGAGCCGTGGCCGACGGTAAAACCAACAAGGAAATTGCTCTGGAGATCAGCCGGAGCGAGGTCGCCGTGAAGATGAAGATGCGCACGATCTGCCAGAAGCTGCATGCACGCAACCGGGCTCATGCCGTGATCGTGGCGTCCAAAGCCAACTTGCTATGAACAGGACTTTGGCAGCTGAGTGATCTCAGTATGCCCTGTTCGAAACGCGCTTTGCTGCACTTGTGCTGACCTACCCCACCACAGACCTGAACGTAGTCAAAAAAGGAAGTGGGGCTCAGAAAACCCGATATCCGGCTTCGTACTACGCGTGCATGTAACCGATTGCCTCGTGCTGTGCGCTTTGGGCCAAGTCAGGCGCTGACGGCACAGCATCGAGGTGCTTGCGCCATTCGAGATTGTTCACCGGGGCCTGTAGAAGTGCGATTTCTAGGGAGGCGTGCAAAACGGGCACCCTCAAGGAGATGTCTCCGAGCATTTTGCGATGAGTGCCGAACTCGTCCGTCTCGAATTCCTCGGAAAGCAAAATGGTGGGGCGGTCGCAATGCGCTACGCGCATACGACTCAGGGATTCGAACTGGGAGATGACGCTATCGAAGCTGTCCAAATCGATGATAACGAAGTTGACTTCCGGATCACACCGTAGAGTACGATCAAGTGCGGTATAGTCGGTTACCTGAACGAGTTCAGCCTCGTTTTGCTCAAGAAGGTCCCGCAGGCTATCCAGTACGAATGGCCGACTGCTGAGTATAATACATTTGGCATCCGGGCCATCAAACACGTTGAACATCGCGGACCGTCCTTCCTCTCTGTCATTGACCAGCAGATGATGCCATCAACAGCGCGCCAATGTGTGCTAACTAAAGTGTCTGCGACATGTTCAGATGATTGGGAGGACCCTTTAGGCCTATGCTCTCAGGCAGGTGCGACGCGTTCGCCTGCAACGGCGAGGAACCTCTTGATATCGGTGTCGAGGACGAGCGTCATGCCGCGAAAGCCTTCTCTGTCATGCAGCCCACAGATGCGCTCCAGTTCCAGCAGCGCATGGCCGAGCCGGGCATGCCCGATGCATAGCAACGCCCCGCCTGCGTGATGCGCCAAGCGGGCCAATTCGTCGATAGAGGGCGCCTCTGCCAGATCGCCGCCCCGCGGAAGCAAGGCCAGAACCTGTTCAAGGTCCTGCGCCGACCGGGCGAGCATTTCGGGATCATTCGTCGCATCTGTCTCGTCCAGAGTGTGATCGCTCAGGGCTCGTTCCTCAAGAGCGTCTGAGATCACGGCCTCGAGTCGCGCGCTGTCGAATGGCTTGAATAGGAGTGCGTCGATGCTTCCGGCGACGATGCTCTCCTGATCGGATTCTGACATTGTCGCGCGCGCGGTCGCCGCAATGATGCAGGTGTCGCCGGCAACGCTGGAATGCCGAAGGCATCTTGCGATGGTCTCGCCGGACAACCCGGGCATGTTCAGGTCGGTCAGAATCAGATCAAAGGGTGTCTCAAGGGCGACCCGAAGTCCATCGAGGCCGTTCTCGGCAGCTGTGACAGTGTAGCCGATACTCCCGAGCATCTCAGTCAGCAGCTGACGGTTGGTCGCATGGTCCTCTACCAATAGTATATTCTTGGCCTGGCTCGGACGATATTCTGACAACAGATCGGCGCCTCGGCCTACGTGGTGCAAGTCCGACGGTGCCGCGTGGATCGTGACCGTCTCCGCAGACAGTGGGACGAGCACCCGAAAGGTTGTCCCCACGCCCGGCGTGCTGTCCACGTCAATCCGACCATTCAGGCTTTGCACCGCTTTGCGAACGATACCTAGCCCGAGCCCCGTTCCGACATTGGACTGTTTGCGAAATCCCGACACATAATCGGTGAAGATGTGACGGGCATGTTTTGCGCTTATTCCAGTTCCGGTATCCGCAACTTCCAAGAGCAGTGCGGGTTTGCTGGAAAGTTCACCCTCCAACGCTCGGATCGTCACGGTGCCACCCTTGGTCGCCTTGACTGCATTCGAGACGAGGTTGTATACGATACGGAACAGATCGCGCGGCACGCCGTGCAGTGTCGCCGGTATGGTCCAGTCAAGAATCAGCTTGTTCCCACGTGCAGCCGCGAGCGGCTGCATCTGCAGGAAAACCGTATGCGTGACAGCTCTTGCGTCGAATGTCTCCAGCGTCGTAGGGCTGACAACTTCGCTGTTCCGGGCCACTTCGAGCACCTCTTCGACCTGTGCCAGAGCGGTCCGAGTGGCGGCTTGAACCTTTGGCAGATAGCTTTTGGCCGCACTTGCAGTATCGGCCTTATCAGCCAAGTCCGCGGCCACCATGATGCTGTGCAAGGGCGTACGCATCTCGTGGCTCATTGTTGAAAGAAATCGCTGCTTGGCGGCGGCGTCGCGTCGAGCCTGCACCAGAGCGCGCCTGGTTCGACGCCGCGCGTTGCGCTCGGGGGAAAGGTCGCGAACGAAGCCGACCAGCACGCGTCGGCGTTCTCGATCTCTGACGCGTACAACGCTCAGTTCAGCAGGGAATAGCGTTCCGTCGCCTCGGCGCCCAATGACCGGCACGCGGCGCATCTCGGCGCTGGTCGCATCGTTTTGATCAAGCAGTGCGTGCAGACGTGCCGCCATCGCCGCGTGCTCACGGCGTGGCGCAAGTTCGGCCATGGCGTCGCGACCTAACACCGCCGCTCGGTCTTGCCGAAAAATCTGTTCTGCAGTGTGATTGAAGTCCGCGACCTTGAGGTTTCGATCAACAACCACAATGCCATCGTTCGATACCTCGATCATCTTTGCAAGGTAACTGGTCAGGTTCCGTTCCGACGCGTTCTTCTTCGCCAGGGACCGCCAAAGATACGATAGAAATCCGCCCAAAATCAGCAGAACGAGGACGAAAACAGACAGTGTCAAGAATGCCGCCCTTAGCGAGGTGTGAACCTGCTCCCGCTCGGCTTCCTGGTCTTCGATGGCTGCCAACATCGCGGCCAGTGCAAAATCTCGAACCGAGGGGCGGCCATCGCGGACCAGCCCTAGGATGTCATGCAACTGTTGCTCGGTGACATAGAGGCCAGCATCGATTTGGTATGTCAAGCCGTCGCGCAGGTGCTGAACCTTCCCGAGCATCTCTTCGACATCGGGGTGCGCCGTGAACTGGTTATAGCGCTCGGCTACGGTGTCCACGCGCGAATAGAATATATTGAACTGTTCCAGTATCTCGGCCTTTATCGACGTCGGCAGCTGACCCTGATCTTGAAGCTCGATCAGTCCGTCCTGAAGAGACAAATGAAACCGGTTATAGGCGACTTCGACTTGCGCAAAGTTCCAAGCGTCGCTGTCGGACCGCGCCAGGGCGAAGTGGTCCACTTTTTCTGACAGTTGATGACCCATTGCCACCAGCACGGCAAAGGCAAGGACAAGCGCAAGACCACCGGCGGCTCGGCGCATCATCTGCATGGTGTGCGGTCTCCGGGATCAGTTTCCGGCATCCGGCCCCTCGCCAGGCTGAACCAACCTGACTTCGGTCAACTGCCAGACCGAAAGACTGTAATGCAGCTCGGTCTTGTATCGGGAGTCTTGGTCGAATGGATACATTACCCAAAGTGGACCCTTTTCACGAATTGAAAAAGTCTCACCATCCAACCTGTTCGCGATGATGGGATAATCGTCGTCGATCATTTCGGGATCGAGTGTCACGGCATAGTCATTGGCGGCAACCAGTCTGACCGGCACGGACGGATCTGCCCCAACCTGTTCCAGGACCTGACGTAGCGACGGCCCGGAAAAGCTGTGTTCCTCTGAGGTCCAGAGCGTCGAGGTCACGAAGGATTTCTGGTCCATCGCCAAGAGGTCGGCATCGGTCAGCCCGATCGGTGGCGTGTCCTGTGAGACCTGAACGGACAGCAAGACAGCCGCGTCATCCGCAAGAGCTCGATCCATCGCCAGAAACGGGGTCGCGACCGTCAGAGCAATCGCGAACAATATCATGAAGCGGCGCTTTTCCATCTGTCTTTCCCTCTCGGTGCGCAAAGACTGATCCCAGATCCAAGGTCGACGTGTCCCTAGCAGGTTTCCGCGGTCTGTTATATAAAACTTTCGTTTCCACAGGGTGGTGCGGGCTTGGTGCTTCATGTCCTTTAAGAGCAGGGCTTTTTGGGGGTGCCGCTGGCTATGAAACTGGGGCAACCAACCCTCCTAGCAGTTGGGCCGTCGATCCAGAAAACCAACGTGCGGATGAAAACTTTCGAGATATTGTAACTGCCCGCCAATCACTGGAAAACTCAGATTTGGTGCTCCGCCGAGTGCCAGCTGATACGCTAGAACACAGTGCTCATGTTCCGCATTGTGGCTCCCCGTGTCGGTACCTTGTCCGGCCAGGTCTCCTTTCCCCATTAGGTTTGATCTGGCCGGATATTTTTTGAACGACACAGATGCTGGTGTTCAAATGTTGTCTTGTTCAATGGCCTTTGTCGGAGCGGACTCCCGTTATGTCCCAATCCGAATCACGCACGTGCGGCAGGATATCACAGAATGATCGAAAGACTTTCACTGAGGGGGCAGGCATGATGCAGAATGACCGCAAGCGCAAACCAGATGAAGAAGCGCTTTTGAGCTTCGTTCAAACGGCGAAACCGCGGGAATCCTATGTCTACGGCTACAGCGAAAGTCGGGCTTCAAGGTCGGTCATGGAACTTGCCCGCTACATGCAAACAAGCGGCTTTGTTAACTTGGTGCAGAAACGAGAGAAAAAAGGCTTCGCATACATGGCAATCCGAACCTCGAAATCCGCCAGAGTCAGGTAGACGCCTCCCTATCGCTTGCGGAGATTACATACAAATATTTGAAATTAAATGTTTATTTTGTGAAATACTCCTCACTTCAGGGATGAAAAGCGGTACAACTTTGCCGATGGTCGGTTCGGTAAAGCCAGCCGAACGCCTGTGCATTTTGGGGCCTCACTCCCGGAGCGCATGGTCAAAAAAGTAGAAGAAAAAAAATTCAGCCCGTTTTGTGTCGTTTCTAGTAAGCGAGTCTCCGTCGCAGGTCCTCCAAACAACGAGACATGGCACGAGTGAGCACGCTCCGGTCAATCCGCCTGATTAGTCGAGCGACTGACCACGTTTTCGCTTGTCGTCGGCCTCGTCTTCGAGCAGCGCATCGGGCGCCACAGGGGCACCCTCTTTTGCGCTCAGGGCCTTGGCTTGATCAACCTCATCAGGCAAGAGCTGCTCAAGCGTCTGTGTCACGGTGATGTAGCACCGGAGCATCTCTTGGAGCATGAGTGCAGGGCGTGACGGCTCCCCATGCTGGAAGTCTATCAAGCTCCAGCTGCCCTCCCTCGTCCGCTCTACGATCCCCAGCTGCTCAAGCTTTGCCATCTTGCGACGTACTGTCGCGCGGCTGATGCCAGTGAAGTTGGCGATCTCGTAGATCGACGTCGTGTAACCCTTGTGGCTGTTGATCATCCCGATCACCGCGTCGGTCAGGCCATGGTGCTGCACGTACTCGAACCAGTCACGCCGGGTGCGCAAGACGACCGCAAAGCCGATTAGGCCCAGCTCCAGATCATTGCCGAGATAGCGGCGCATGGTGGACAGAGAGCCAAAGCTCAGCTTGGCGACGCCAAGGGCAACCAAGTTCATGGTTCTCGGATCTGTGCTGAGCATGGTGACGGTCCCGGGTGATGAAGGGCGAGGTGGGGCGCAGTGATCCTGCCGGTCATAGGTAGTGGCCTCGGTCACCTAAGCCAATGCACACTAAAGATATGCCCATCCTGGCCATGGCCAAACCGCCCATCTGGCGCCCGCTCCGAACTCTTGGCACACCTCCCGGCAAGGAAAAACGCGCATTGGCAGGGGTCGGAATGGTGAAATCTTTCAAATGTGTCTGTTTGTGCGCTCGGCTGGACAAAACCATGCTGGCAAGGACAGCTCATAGCTGTTTGTCAGGCGCTCGAGCCTGCACAGCACTACTGTTCATCCTGGCGACAGGCTTGTTTTTTGCGACTTCAACCAAAGCTGTGGGTGAAGTCGCGGGAAACTATGATTCCTTTATCGAGAGCGGCACAATCTACAGTTCTACTGGATACCAGTATCACGGGTGGTTCATTGATGTTGCAAAGGTCATGGCAAAAGACCGCGACGCCGGAATCCTGACTATCAACTCAAATCGCTACGGTGAAGGGAACAATATCTTCATAGGCTACCGAGGCTACTATACTGCAAACTCGACTGTATGCGGGCAACTGAATGACGGATCCACGCAGTGTTTTTCTTCGGGTAGAGTTTCTGTCAACTCAGAAAAGTCCGAAAATACTAGCCTCGTTCGTGATCTGGATTGGATAGGCAGCTATCCGCTAATCTCTGGCTATAGCTCTGACAGTTTTACAAATTATGGATATGACGATAATTCCCTAAGTGTTCCCAATTGCGCTGGCTTCAATTACAGCACATACTCAGATCCTGTAGCGACCTTCGTATATGACAACGCAACTCGCGTCAATATTCGGGTCGACGATAGAGGTACGAACAGTCAATGTATATCTAATTCGTTTTCGAGTAAAGTCGACTTCTCAGCACGGGCAAGTGGTGTGCTGTACTATTCCTACAGCCCAACCTTCGAAGCGCAGTCTTTTGCACAGTCCGGCATTGATATCACCAATGGCAGTCAGGATGTCAGCGCCCAGGTTGATCTTGACACGGACCTGGCCATTTCGCTGACCTATGATGTCAATCTGGTTACTGGATCGACTGCATCGGACGTAGACGCAATCATAATCGACTTCACTGGCGGTGCTGAGGACCTCAGCAGCTGCTTTCCTTTTCAGACGTCAATTGACGGGACTGCCGCAAGTGCCGCAAGCGTCAGTGGCAAGGACCTTACGGTAACATTGCCGCACGAATGTGTTTATGAAGATACGACATATACAATCGATGTGAAAGACCAGGCACTTAAAGGGAGCGGTGACTATGATGTTGAAACAGTCTCGCTTTCGCAGCAATTTTCGGTTCCTGACGTTACACGGCCTGAGATGGCTTCTGTCTCTCTCCCTACAGATGGGTATTACAAGCTTGGTGACACGCTTAGTTTAGATGTCGTTTTCACGGAAGAGATCGGCCCTGTTGTCGGAACGCCCCGGATTCCTTTGACCATCGGGTCAACCACCGAGTATGCCGAGTATGTGAGTGGTGGTGGCAGCGATACGCTCACTTTCGAGTATACGGTCAAAGCCGGTGATCTTGACGTAGACGGCCTGACCGTTGCGTCCGATCTGGACTTGGACTCGGGAATAATCGAGGACCTCGAAGGCAATAACTTGAACGTTTTTGCCCTGCCTTTCAACGACCCTTCTGGAATTCTGGTTGACGGCATTGCGCCTGCGATCGATCCGGCCTTAGCCGAGGACGCGGATCCCGCCAATGGAGAAGTCGATGCGCTGTTGGGCGATGTGATTACTCTGTTCTTTGACGAGAGTGTGGTTGCTGGGTCCGGTAGCATCGAGATCACAGACGAAGATGCGGGTCAGTCCTTCGAGTCTATTGACGTCGCCCAGGCAACGATCAGCGGGAGCGGAGCCTCGACGGTTGTCGAGATTGACCCTGTGAGCAACTTCGACATCAACACGAACTACTCTGTCGAGATCCCGGAGGGCGCATTTGTTGACGCTGCCGGCAACCCGACCGCGGAGGTTCCGGCGTCTGACTATGTGTTCAAGACAGTAGATGCTCCCGTGGTCACAAATGTGAGCTTTGCCTCGACGGGCCCTTACAAGGCGGGGTCTGTGATTGTTGTAGATCTTCAGTTTTCCGAGTTGCTGAACAGGAGCGGTGGGGGTGGGGTCGGCCCGTCCATCAAGTTGGGGCTTGGCACTAATGCATCTCCACCTCAGGTGACTGCGGCTTTTGCTGGTCAGTCCAACGCCCCCGGCGGTAGCGATACGATGCGCTTCGAGTACACTGTTCAGCCCGGCGATACGGATACGGACGGTGTTGCGGTTATCGCGGATTCGCTTGATTTTGGTGACGCCAGTCTCATTGGTGCTTCGACAATTCAGCAGGCCCTTCCCTTTCATGACGGTCTGGCGGGCACGTCGCCTGCTCAGGAGGTTGACACGACGGCGCCTGTTGCGCCGTCTGTGCCGGATCTTTTGGTGGGGTCTGACAGCGGCGTGTCGGATGCCGACGACATCACAAATGAGACACAGCCGGAGTTTGCCGGGACTTCGGAGGCCGATGCGACGGTCGAGGTTTTTGTCTCGACGACACTGCTCGGGACGACGAGTGCGGACGGTTCTGGCAATTGGAGCGTGACCGCTGACTTTGCTCTGCCGGACGGGACACATGCGATCACGGCGACGGCGACGGACGCGGCGGGGAACGTCTCGCCGGCCTCGTCGGCACTGTCTTTGGAGATCGACACGAGCGTTGAGCTGCCTCTGTTCGGTCTGGAGAACGATACAGGCGCGAGTGACAGTGACCAGATCACGCGCGATGGAGAGGTATCGGTGACGCTGGCCGAGGACGTGGCGAGCTGGGAGTACAGCACCGACGAGGGCAGCACTTGGAGTCCGGGCAGCGGGACGAGCTTCACATTGGCCGAGGCAACCTACGCTTCTCCAAACGTGCAAGTGAGCCAGACGGATGTGGCGGGCAACACGGCCACCTCGGCGTTCGCGGTTGAGATCACGGTTGACGAGACGGCGCCGGGCGTGGCGTCGGTGACGCGGGTGGACACCAACCCGACCAATGCTGACAGCCTGAGCTGGGACGTGGCCTTTGATGAGGCAGTCGCGAATGTGGACGCGGCGGACTTCCGCGTGGCGAACACGAGTGCTGTGCTGAGTGTCGCGGATCAGGGTGGCAATATCTACCGTGTGACGGCCTCGGGGGGCGATTTGGCGGATCTGGAGGATACGATCACGCTGTCCTTCTTCTCGGGGCACAACATCACGGATATCGCGGGCAACGCGCTGGCGCCGACGCCGACGGTGGCGGGAACTGACGAGCCGGACTATCTGGTGGACAACGCGCCGCCTGCGGTGACGCAGACGAGCGTGCCGAGTGATCAGACCTACAGCTTGTCTGCGTCCTCGCGTGTGCTGCGCTTCCAGCTGTCGATGTCGGAAGCGGTGACGGTCTCGGGTGGGGTGCCGCGCATTCCCTTCGCGATGCAAAGCGGGACCAGGTATGCGGATTACAAGGCGGGCGAGAGCAGCGACCAGACGCTGGTCTTCACTTATGCCGTACAGGGCAACGATCTCGACCCTGACGGCATCGAGGTTGAAGATGCGATCGATCTGAACGGGGCGAGCGTTCAGGACGTCGTCGGCAATGACCTCGAGCCAGCGTTGTCGATCGGTACGCTTTCGGGTGTGCAGGTTGAGGCGGTACGCCCGGCGGCGATCAGCGTGACCCGTGTCGCTCCGTCATACATGAAGACGGCGGCCGATACGCTAGTCTGGGACGTGACCTTCTCGGAGCCCGTTCGGAATGTGGGTGGCGCGACGCCGGACTTCACTCTGGCGGGGACAAGTGCGACGATCGCCTCGGCCTTCAAAACGAGCGGTAACACCTGGCGGATCACGGCGAGCGGGGGCGATCTGGCGGGTCTCGACGGGACGGTCACGCTGGGCTTTGCTGCGGGCAATGATATCGTGGATCTTGAGGGCAACCCGTGGAAGACGGCGTCGATGCCTGCGCCCAACGAGGCGGGCTACACGCTGGACAATACCGCGCCGGTGATCACGGGCCCGGATGCGGCGGGCAATGGCACGACAACGGGGGCGACGGCGAATGCGGAGCTGTCAGAGAACACCCTTGGCGTGGCGCGCTTTGTGGCTGACGAGACGGTGCGCTGGTATCTAACGGATATGAGCGGCGCTGCCGGCAGCGGAACAGACCAGAGCGACTTTGAGATCGACCCGGTCTCGGGTCAGCTCTCGTTCAAGAG
Source organism: Salibaculum griseiflavum (assembly GCF_003129565.1). GTDB lineage: Bacteria > Pseudomonadota > Alphaproteobacteria > Rhodobacterales > Rhodobacteraceae > Salibaculum > Salibaculum griseiflavum. The sequence continues at coordinate 193,228 of NZ_QETF01000003.1, read as the reverse complement.
CGGTGAGGCACCGGACTTTGACGCGCCGCGGGGGGATCACGACGACAACGGCATTTGGCAGGTGGAAGTGTTTGCGCGCGATGTGGACGCTGCGGGCAATGTGACGGGCAACATAACCTCGCAGATGGTGAGCGTGACCGTACTCGAGGTAGACGAGGAAGCGCCGGTGCCGAGCTTCAGCTACACGCCGACGACGCCGGGCGAGCCGGAGGTCGGACCGTTTACGGCTACGATCTCGTTCAACGAGGAGGTGACGGGCTTCACGTTGTCGGACGTCCGGGTGAGCACGCGCAACGCGGCCTTGGGCAACCGGCAAGAACAGACGCCGGACAAGGTCTGGACCTTCGAGGTCACGCCAGTGGCCGATGGGGTGGTGACGCTTGATCTGGCGGCGGGCAAGGTCGCGGACAAGGCCATTGACAACGAAGGCAGACCGGTCCCGAACGACAACATTGCCGCGACCTCCTTCTCGGTTGCGGCCCGGCGTGACACGGACGGGGATGGTACGGCGGATGCGGAAGACGCCTTCCCGAATGACCCGAACGAGGACACCGACAGCGACGGTGATGGAGTTGGTGACAATCAGGAAGGCAAGGACGGTACCAGCCCGACGAGCGAAGACAGTGACGGCGACGGTCTGAGTGACAAGGAAGAGAAGGACCGCGGCACGGACCCCAACGACCCTGACAGTGACGGGGACGGCATCCCGGATGGCCGTGAGGTTGAAGAGGGCTCTGATCCCACGAACGGCGACAGCGACGGCGACGGCGTGCCGGACGGCGAGGACGACCTGCCCAATGATCCCTCGGGCGGCAAGGACAGCGACGGCGACGGCGTGAGCGATGCCGACGAGATTGCTGACGGCACGGACCCGGAGAACCCCGACAGCGACGGCGACGGGGTCTCGGACGGCGACGAGCGGGACGCGGGCACGGACCCGGGCAATTCGGACAGCGACGGGGACGGTACGCCGGACGGTGAAGACGCCTTCCCGCGGGACCCGTCGGAAGATACCGATACCGATGGTGACGGGATCGGCGACCGTGAAGAAGGGTTTGTTGGCACCAAGACAGACGACCCTGATAGCGACGGTGACGGGCTGACTGACGCCGAGGAACGCGCGGCTGGCACGGATCCGGGCAATCCTGACAGCGACGGCGACGGTATCCCGGACGGCACCGAGATTGATGCCGGCACTGATCCAGGCAACTCCGACAGTGACGGGGACGGTGTGCCGGACGGTGAGGATGCGCTCCCAAACAATCCGAATGATGACACCGATAGCGACGGTGACGGTGTTGGCGACAGCCAGGAAGTCGCTGACGGGACGAACCCCAACGATCCCGACAGTGACGGTGATGGCGTCTCTGATGGTGATGAGAAGGACGCGGGCTCCGACCCGACCTCAGGCGATAGCGACGGCGATGGCGTGCCGGACGGCGAGGACGCCTTCCCGAATGACCCGAGCGAGGACGCGGATACGGACGGCGATGGCATGGGCGACAATGAAGAGCGCGACAACGGCACGGACCCGGCGAGTGCAGATACCGACGGCGATGGTCTGAGCGACAAGCGCGAGAAGGAGCTTGGCACGGATCCCAATGATCCTGACAGCGACAATGACGGGATCTCCGACGGGGCCGAAGTGGCGGCGGGTACGGATCCCATGGCGCGGGATAGCGACGGGGACGGTGTAGACGATGCCTATGACGACTATCCCAACGATGCCGGGGCCAGCGATGGCGGCGTGGATAGCGACGGCGATGGTGTGCCGGACGGCGACGAGCGCGCCAATGGCACTGATCCAACGAAAACGGACAGCGACGGTGACGGCGTACCGGACAGTGAGGACGTCTTCCCGAACGACCCGGGCGAGAGCCATGACAGCGACGGTGACGGCGTGGGCGACAATGAAGATGCCTTTCCGTTCAATCCGCGCGAGGACACCGACACCGACGGAGACGGGGTTGGTGACGGCACGGAGACCGCGGCCGGGACGGATCCAAACGATCCTGACAGCGATGGTGACGGTGTGACCGATGCCGAGGAGCGTGCGGCGGGCACCAACCCGCTGGTCACGGATAGTGACGGCGATGGGCTTGATGACGCAACAGAGCTGACCAATGGTACCGATCCGAACAATCCCGATACGACCAAACCGACGGTGACGGTCGAAGGGCCGACCGATGTTGTCGTCGAGGACTTCACGATTACGCTGACCTTCTCGGAAGAGGTGACGGGGTTGGCCGTTGGAGATGTGACTGTGGCCAATGCGCAGGCATCCAACCTGAAGGGCAGCGGTGCGGTTTACACGCTGACCATCTCTCCTGAGTTGGGCAAAACCGTCACGGCACAGGTCCCAGCCGCCTCGGCGCAAGATGTGGCTGGCAACAATAACGTGGCCTCGAACACCTACTCGATCCTTGCGGGTTCTCCGGCTTCGGAGTTTGAGGCGCATCGTGAAGAAATCCGGGACATCGTGACGACGCAGGCGCAAAAGACGTTGCGCAGCCAGGTGGCTGCCAATGTGCGACTGGTCCGTGAGGCCCGGGACCGGTTCATGCTCAGCCGCCGGCAGATGAACAATCCTGAGAGTGGTTCGGGGCTGGCGTCACGCAACAAGATCGGCTTCGATATCGACGGCCGGGCGGAGCTGCGTGGGCAGAGCTTTGTGGCCGAGGGGACGTTCTTTGAGCAGGATGGCAACTATGCGGGGACGCAGCGGCGCCTGTTCTTCGGGGACTTTGATATCCAGCGCGACGAGGATGGCAACACATCCGGCACGCTCTCGGGCAAGATGGCGTGGGAACATATGCTCGATGCGGACCGTATGCTGGGCTATTATGTCGGGGCTGACCTGAGCACGGCCACGCTTGAGGGCAGCTTTGAAGGCACACAGGACAGCTTCGGTGTCAATCTGGGCGGCTACGGGGTCGTGGCGCTCTCAGAGACGGTGTTCGCCAGTGGGTTTGCCTCGGTGGGGCTTGGCATGAACGATCTTGAGCTGAGCAATGGCACGCTTGATCTGCAGAGCGACTACACGACGCGGACGCTGATGCTTGGCGGGTCTGTGACCGGTGTGATCGCGCGCGAGCGCTATGAGATCTGGCCTGAGTTGGCCTTCACGCATGGTTATACCGAGATCGGGGAGATGAATTTCACGGCGGATGCCTATGAGCTGACCGACGAGCTGAGCCTTGATGCCGGGCATGTGAGCCTGACAACGCTGACGCTCACGCCGCAGCTGCGGGTCCCAATGGACGGTCGTCCTATCGCCACGAGCCTCGAGACCGCGACCCTCTCCCCACGGCTGATCTGCGAGCGCACGGTTGCCGATCAGACCACCGAGGAGTGCGGCGGGGGCCTCGAGCTGGGCTTTACCTCGAACTCCGAAGATGGCCTGAGCAGGCTGAACACCATCTTCAGCGTCGACCGGGTGGGCGACACGACCCGCACAGGCGTCCAGTTCAAGATCGAACATCAGTTCTAAGACAAACAGAAAGGGGGGGCAGCCAAAGCGTTGGCCCCCACGCCCTCAGAAAAGAAAAGTCTCGACCGCCTGTCATGGCCGTAACGATCTTGCTTCTACTGTCGACGAACCAGTGGCAAAGCTAATGTGTTATGTTATAACAAGCCATGTAAGGTCTGCCTGCCAACGAGTTGAACTTGTCCGAGCGCTACTCATTCTCTGATGACGAACATGAGCGTGCCTTCGAGATCGGGCGCGCGCGGGTCAAGCGTGGAGGGCCGGACGCGCCGATCTGTGCCGCTCAAACCCGGCAGGGGAGCCTTTGCAAGAATATTCCGATCCGTGAGGGTAAGGGGCGCTGCCTGCGCCACGCGGGACCGCACGCGGCCCGTGGCACCGAGAGCGCCAATTGAAGGGGCTGGAGACAGGACGGGTCAGCCCCGAGGAGTGGAGTCGCTCGGAGGCGCGCCGTGCGGCCAACAGGCTGTCCCGCGCATGGCGCAAGAATCCATGGTTGCCGGGCACCACGATAGACCTGCAGGAGCACGAGGAGAGCTTGCGGGCGGACCTCATAGCACGGGGTGTCCCTGACGACCTGCGGGGGCTCGCTCCGGCCATTGCCGACTGGCTAAGGTGGAGGTTCCGCCGGCTCCAAGTCGACAGAACGGACGTCGCGCGTTGGGAAAGGGTGCTGAGCCACGATTTGCCCCTCCGTGTGAAGAATGCTGGACCGCCCCCAGCGTCACACAAGTTAGAGATGGAGGTTCCAGGTGGAGGCCCGGCGGGGGGCTGCCTATGGACGCCGGGCGATCACGCCGGGACAGCCTTTTCCAAGCGACAGCAGCCGGATAGGCCTAAGGCTCCCCCCAAGGCCCGAGGGAAGGGGTATCTTCGTCCGGGGCGGCCGCGGACGCGGACGGCAGACGTGGATGAGATGGCGGATTTGATGGCAGTTTACCGAAGCTGCCGGGAGACTGTCGCGCCGATGATGGAACGCTGCCGCACGTCCGGGGATCAGGTTGCCCTGTTGCGTGCCCTTCGGGATGTTGTTCGGCAACCTGCTGATCGCGCAGCTCAGGGTCGCTGGCTTGAGGTCGTCGGACGGTTCAGCCCCCGTTGAATGGTGCGGGAGTCTTGCGGGACTTCTTGTCTGCACCCGGTGACATCGCGGAAAGAATTCTAATGTCCGGGCAGGGGGGTATGGTGTTCTTCAAAACCCGATTATTCTTCTGCGGTGCGGGAGCTGCCGCCTAATAGGTAACGGTGGTCCCGCACCCCCCGCGCTTTGAGCGCGCGGGGTCCGTAGGACCTCCCTTCCCCTGTTGCCTGCGTGCGGGACCGCGCGGGAGTTTTGCGGGAGTTTTGCGGGAGTTGCGGTCTGGTATGATCGAGTATGGAACGGCCCCACTGCCGGGTCGTCCCAAGGGTGTTCGCGGCGCGCGCTGCGCCTATTCATCGTCGGCTGCGTCCAGCACGTCGCCCGGGACCGGATCCTCCCCCGCCGCGATGTGCGGGGCGTCTTTGCGGTCAGGTCCCTTTTCTTTGGTCTCGCACAGCCACCCTTCCTGCAATCCCTTGTCGATCACGGCGGACACCTCGCGGCGATTTTGGATGTGATCAGCCTCGCGCTGCTCAACTTTGATGCCATGCAGCCCGAGTTCCAGCCCCAGTTCTTCTGCGATCAAGTACCCAATCCAGCCTTGCGCTGCCGCCCTTGCGCGGCGCTGCGTCGCCGGTGCCGCTGCAACAGCATTGTGGATCTGGAGAGCCTCCTGGTGGGTGACGTTGCCACGCGGACTCGGGGGAACCCACCGTTCGACGGTTTGGACATCGTCGCCCTTCGGATAGTCTTGGGTGCCATTCCGGAGATTGACGGAAGCCAAGTGCAACCACCGCGCGTCGTCAATCGGGGCGAGGTTAGCCTTTCCGTTGTCGACCCGGATATAGAACCTGCGCTCGCCGGTGGGGATACCTAGCGTTTTGGCGTCATTCACCGTAGCAGGGCGTAGCTGGCGCACTACGCGCGCGCCATCAACAAGCGCGGAGGCGCCACGTGCTGCGCCAGCGCCTGCGGCATCCATGTCCCTAGCGGCAGCCTTGCTTGCATGGTGAACAAGACAGATCGCCACTCCAGTCCGCTCTGCGATCTCGCGAAGCGCCCCCATTAGCAGATTTGCGGCTTCGTTCGAATTTTCAGGCAGCGTGTGCATGGCACCGAGCGGATCAAGGATCAGCACCTCGATCCCGACCTTTTCCACCTCCGCTATCAGGGATTCTAAAGCCTCCTGGTTAATCGTGATCCCGTCGCGGCCGTCGCTTGCGAGCTTCAGGGGTAAATCCCGCCCTGAGGTCAGAATAAGCCGCCTGCCGAGGTCCAAATGGGTGATGCCATGATGCTCCATCGTGGCTGCGACACGCCGCAACTGCTCGTTCTTGTCGTCCTCCGCGTTGTGATACCATACGCGCAAAGCATGGTGTGGCGTGTCACCACCAATGAGGGTCTTTCCGGAAGCCATCGCGACAGCCTCTGTCATAGCAAGCGCAGACTTACCCGTTCCGCCAGGTGCGACCAGAACCGAAACATTTCCTGCGAAGTAGGCCCTGCCGTAGAGCCACCGCCTTGGAGGAAGGTTCGAAATCTGGAAGGGCTGGATGGGCTGCAATTGGAAGGCGGAGGGGATGGGCGGAAAAGCGCTTTTGGCCTCCGCTTCTTTGACACGTTTCCGTCCCGCCGGGTTGTGCTGTTCAAGCATGCCCATCAGCGTTCCCCAGCCCGTAGACGGCTGCTTGATACTATCCCACATTTTCTCGTCCGCAGCTGGGTCAACAGCGCCGATCCACTTGTCGCACCATTCCAGCCAGATCTCCCGACCTTCAGCCTCCATTTCTCCGACCCTAGCAGCGCCCTTCACGGCATAGGCGAGAGAGCACCAGTCGCCACGGTCATCAAAAGGGCCGTCGTTGGGCATTTCCTGCATCGCCAGGCGCAAGAGGTCCGCGCTCGGTGCGGCCCACCCGATCTTTGTTCCTGTCCGGTCTACCCCGGCCGCGCCACCTGACTTCCGGCCGGGCAGGGCAAGGCGATGTGCCACGTCCCTGAGGGCATCTGAAATCTCGACAACCGAATGTGGTGCATTGGACAAAGGCTCGCTTTGCTGCACAGGACGCGCCAAAATGGGGATAGCGCCACGAGCGCGTTTGCTCTTAGTGGGCAGGTTCACCGTGTAGGGCAGGCGGGCAATGCGGGGCAGGTCAGAGACGTTGTCTGACCCCAGCGCTGCCATTGCGCCCGCCAGCGGCGCAACGGATGCCTCAAGGACTTCACCGGCGACTTCTTCTACAGCGTAATGAACATGAAACCCGTTGCCAGTCTCTACAAAGAGGATCGGGCCCAGATTTTCCAATTCCGCACGCGTCCGGGTCCAGTCTACGTCGCTGTCGGGAGCGTCCTTCATATCAATGTCCACAAAGGCTGACCGGCGGCGCACGACATCCTTTGCCTGAGCTGCCTGGTTCGTCCCCGCCAGTTCGCTGGAGCGCGGGTTGACGCCGAAATACAGATTGCGGCGGCCGTTATGCGCCTGAATGAACGCGATCAGCTCCCCATGACCCACCTCAGTGAACGGGTCCGCGCAAAGGATGTGTGGCGGCCCGTCTTCGGGATCCAAAGCAGTGAGCTGCACCACGTCACCGGGGCGGAACAAGGGTTTGATTGACGCCAGAACCTTCTCTGCGACCTCTGGGGCAGCAAGCGCGCTGACGATTGCTGTCTGCATCTTGTCAGCGAAGCCAAGCGCCAACCACGCTTTCAAATTGGTGGTCAGACTTTCCGGGACCAGATTGGACTTCACAGCGCCCTGGCCGACCTTCAACCAAGCGCTGGAGTCGTCCTCGGGAAAGGCAATGATGTTGTCGGTTTCGGCAAGGTGGGATTGCATATGCTGATGGGGCATGTTATTGATTTCATTAGACATAGTTTATCTCCACGGCTCGTCTCGTGCAGGAGACGGGCCGTTTCTTTTTGGAGTTGTGAGTTTCAGACCGGGTGGAGCGCGCTCAGGCTCAGAACGGCAACTCGTCGACCGAGATACCGGCCGACTGTGCTGCGACGCGGGTCAGATGGCCGATGATGTCGCTTCCCTTCCAACGCACGGTGCGCGGGCCGATCTTCTGCGGTTTCGGGAAGTTTCCGTCCCGCATCCACGAATAGAGCGTGGAGATATGGACGCCCAGAAGGGCTGTCACTTCGCGGGCGTTGTAGAGACGGTCATGACGGAGTTCGGGAATATTATGCACTTCGTGGGGCACAATGAACCTCGTATTTGGAATACGGCGGGGTGCGCGGAGGCACGGGTTCGCGGGGCAGGCGGTCCCCATCTTTGTCGCCCTAAGGGGAGGCGAGCACCTCATTGTTTTGCGCCTATGTATAGAATACTAGCATGCGCGAAGAAATACGCAAGTATTTGTTTTCGTTGTCTGTTTTGTCAAAGATCCGAGCGTTGCTTCCCGGTTCAGCGGTCCCTTTGTGGGCTTTGACCATTCATGAAGGATTCCCATTCCTCCATCAGTTTGCGCCGCCGGTCGAAAGCGTCGCCGCGTCGGTAGGCGGCATCCACCTTGTCTCCAATCGTGTGTGCAAGGGCGGAGCGGATCGTGCCATAGGCCGCGTCGGTGCAATCTTCGGCCCAATCCCGGAAGGTGGATCTGAAACCGTGAACGGTGATGCCGGTTCGACCCATGCGTTTCAGTACGGCGGCCAGCGTCATGTCCGACATTGGTCGCCCTGCCCGAGCACCTGGAAACACCAGAGCTGCCTCACCTCTCTCGCCCGAGGGGCGGAAGGCCTGCATCTGCCGTAGGATTTCAAGTGCACGGGCCGTCATCGGCACGCGGTGGTCCCGCTTCGCCTTCATCCTGCTGCCGGGGATCGTCCAACGCGCATCGTCCATGTCGATTTCCGACCATGTCGCGCCCCGAACTTCGCCTGACCTGGACGCGTTCAGGATGGTGAACTCCAGGGCCAGCGCCGCGATCCCATAACGCGTCCGCAGGTCTTCGATGAAGGCGGGAAGGTCTTTCCAAGGCAGGGCGTTGTGGTGGCCGCGATTGGACTTGGGCACTCTGGGCAGCAGGTTGGACAGATGACCTTTCCATCTCGCGGGATTGTCCCCCGTTCGCAGTCCGGACGCGGATGCTGCGTCGAGCAATCGCTCGATGCGCCCCCGGACGCGGGTTGCTGTCTCGTGCTTGTCCATCCAGATCGGCCTGAGGATGTTCAGAACGTCTTCGGTGGTGATGTCTGATAGGGCCGTATCCCGGATCGGTGCCGCGTAGGTCGCAATCGTGTTGCGCCATTGCTGGCGGTGTTTGGGGTTGCTGTATTGGCTCAGGTTCGCGTCCAGCCAGGTGTCGGCGAAGTCGCCGAACGTTGTGGGCGCGGCCCGCAGCGCTTCGGCCCGTTGGCGCTCGGCTTCCTCGTCACGATGCTGGATCGGGTCGATCCCTTGCCGCACCAGCCGTCGGGCTGCGTCCGCGGCGTCTCGGGCATCGGCCAGCGTGACCTTGCCCCGCCCCCCTGCCGGACCAAGCCCCATTTCGCGGCGTTTGCCGGTCAGTGGTGACTTGAAACGGAGCAGCCAACGCTTTCCGCCATTTGTGGAGATGTGAAGGATCAGTCCGCCACCGTCCGTGTAGTAGCCGGTTTCGGTAGCCGTTTCGACCTGACGAGCAGACAGACGATTGATGGAGCGGGAACGTTTCGTCATGGCGTTGATGGACCTTGCTTGGGGAATGTAGGTGCCCCCGGTAGATCCCCTGCCTGAATCATTTCCTGGGCGGAAATGGAATGGAATCCAACTTTGAATGACGTCAGGACGTCAGGGATGTGCGTGGTCTCAATCATTTCGCGGAGCAAGGGGGCATATCAGGGCGTGCCCCCTTATCTGCCCCCTTAATGGGTCCGATTGCAAGAGAATTCATCCGAAGATAGAGTGAGTAATAAGAGAAAATATTACTAATAAAGAGATACATAATAACTAGATAATGGACTCTGTCAGATCATATTCTAACAAAAAATGGCGGACTTCGTCTCCGCCACTTGCCCTCGCGAAAGCGTTCTCCCGATCCGGCTGCGGCGGGATTTTTCCGTTGTATCCGAGGGTTATGCGGGGAGGGCTGAGCACTGGCTCGGGCAATCGTGGGCCGGAAGCGGTCTCTGAGAGCCGATATGACCTGCCACTGAACTTTCATCCGTTCGGAACCGGAGCCCTTTGGGTTGATACGCCGATTGGCGCGGGTGGAGCAACCGACAGCCGCGCGGAGCTTTCAGATCGCGCAGCGTGGGTGTCGGTTGCGGTGATCAGGCGCTCGGCGAACGCCTTGGGCGAGTTTCGCCGCGACGTGGGTCTGCTAGCGGTCACATCCGCCGATCGTCTCAACGCGGGATGGACGGCGGCGCAGACTGCGCGCGAAGCCGGGCAAATGCACTCGCGAAGCCATATCGAACGGCTACTGGACGGCATTCCGCCCCATTGCGCTTTCGTGACCGTTACCGACGCGCATCCGGTAACGCTGGGCTGGATCGGATCCGTCGCAGGGCATCGCACGAGATCCCTCGGAGTCGAGCATTTTGGGCAGACCGGAACGATCGCCGAGCTTTACCGCCACTACGGGATCGACAAAGACGCGATAATCCGAGCGGTCGAGGCGATGACAAAAGGTCGGCCGATGACGCACCTGAAGGCGGTCTGATGCCAATCTCGCGGCGTGCGATGGAACCCCTGATGGCCGCAAACGCTCGAGATGCGAAGCTACGCAATCCCAACAGCGCAGCAGCGCTGAGGCGAGCGGAGGAGGACGGTGCAGTCTTGCTGGCGACGGACCGCAAGACCGCGATAAATCATGACACCGGTATGGGGCCTGCCTTCGAAGCGCACCGTGACGATGGGCTCGCCACGTTGCGGACCCTGTCCGATGTCGTCATGAATCACCGAGTATAGTGCCCTAACGTCGTGGGACGTGTCATTTGTCCAACGTAAGGAAAACGTGATGCGACGTTCCAAGAAACAAGTTTGCGGCGATTAACATAGGTCTTATTGTGTCGCGCGGGAACAACTCCATCTTCCGGTCGGGGCAAGGCAGATGTTAGGGTTCGGAGTAATGCGCCATGGGTGATACAGTCTACTCGAGCACACGACGTTACGAGACTGCGGCGCCTCGCTGGGGCGACAAGATGCGGACGCTCGGTTATTACGATGCCTATCTTGGGTTCCTGACGGATCGTGACGAGAAACCTCACGCTGCGGCGCGCATTGTCGATGTCGGCGCCGGTACGGCAGCGTTCTCTGAGGCCTATGTCGCTTGCCGGGAAAGACCGGTTTCATTGACGCTCCTAGACCCTAGCCTTGCAATGCTGAAGCGCGGCGAAGCGGCCCTCCAAAACCGTGGAATGGAGCCGCAACTTGTGCAGGGGCTACTTGGCGAGACCGAACTTGAGCCGTTCGATGTTGTCCTCGCAGCGCATGTGATCGAGCACTGTAGCGACCCTGACGTGGCTTTGCGGGATATGGGCAAGCTCCTGCGTCCCGGTGGATTGCTTTACCTTGTCGTCTCTAAACCCCACTGGTGCAACTCGATCATTTGGTTGCAATGGCGTCACAGGACGTTCCGGAAAGAGCAACTTCTCGAACTCTTACAGATGGCGGGCTTCGAGGTTGAACGCACGTATTCCTTTCCTGCCGGTCCACCGTCGCGAACCAGTATGGGGGTTGTGGCAATCCGATCCACCTGACTGTGAGAAGGTCAAGCCGCTATCACGAAATTGGGGCGACCGACTACCTTCTGACTCATTCCGGCGCGGACAGCTCATGAGAGTTCTGAAACATGGTCTTGCCCCTAGTTTGATCGCTAGAGGCCGCGGCGCGTCGTCGCCTTGCTTACGGCAGTTTGGCTGACGGCCTCGCGAAGGTCAGATTTGATGGGGCAGTCTCAGCATGTGTCCATCATTAGTCGAGGCCACGTGACGCTCTACCGAAAAATGCTTCTTTAGTTGTGAAACCCTACACGGCACTCGATGCCCTTTTCCAATTGAGAGCTGACACTCCGATCATTTGGTCACGTAGTACACCCGGTTTTTTTGTCGCCGCTAAGGCGAATGGCCGCGCATGAACCCCGCGGGTCCATTACTTCAATGACTAAGTTGGTGGAGAACGTTTGATCCCAGTCCCGTCCCCTGCGCCATCCAACTTCTTCTTATACAGCCTGATCCTGTGTCCTGTGTCCTGTGAACGGTGTGCACGGTGTCTTTAGGGCTGGTGATAGCATGGCGCGGTGGCGGCCTCGTCTTGCCATATTGGAACCACATTGTTGGTGTCAGGTGCTGCAAACAATAACGAGCAGACCGAACCAGGGGGCTTCCAATGGCCTTTGTTACCGCAGCCGAAACCCCGCGCCACGCCCGCCTTGCGCCGTGGCTTTTCACGTTGACGATCTTTCTCAGCGCCGCGTTGCTGTTTTTCGTGCAGCCGCTTTTCGCGCGGGTCGTCTTGCCCGCGATCGGCGGATCGCCCGCTGTCTGGACGACGGCCATGCTGTTCTTTCAAACGGTGCTTTTGGGCGGCTACCTTTATGCGCATCTCTCGACCCGTTACCTTTCGGTTCCGGTCCAAGTCATCCTGCACCTTGCGATCTGGGGGGCGGCGCTGGCATTCCTGCCGCCTGCCCTGCCAGAGGGTTGGGAGCTTGATGCGGGGCGCCCCGTTGCCCTGCAGACCTTGGGTCTTTTCGCGCTGGGGGTCGGCGTTCCTTTTGCGCTCCTGTCATCCAACGCCCCGCTGATCCAGTCCTGGTACGCGCGCTCGGGCGGCCCCTCGGCGGAGGATCCCTATTTCCTGTATGGGGCCTCGAACCTTGGGTCCATGTTGGCCCTGCTGGCCTTTCCACTGCTGGCAGAGCCGCTCTTCGGTGCATCCGAGATCGCGCTGGGCTTTGCCGCCGGGTTCGTGGCGCTGGGGCTGGGGCTGGCCACCTGTGGCGGGCTGGTCTTTGGCCGAAGCCGCGCGAAGCCGGACGCGCCGCGTGTCGATCGCGCGGGCCCTAACCTGCCTGTCATGCTCTATTGGGCGGTGCTTGCCTTCGTGCCGTCCTCGCTGATGCTGGCTGTCACCTCGAAGATCAGCACCGATATCGGCGCGGTGCCGCTGGTCTGGGTGGTCCCGCTGGCCTTGTTCCTGCTCAGTTTCGTCCTGTCCTTTCGCAATGTCACCCCGGTGGCGGGGCAGGGGTTCACTCGTCTGACCCAGCTGGCCGGCGTCGCCGCGCTCTGCCTGATGACCGGGGCCTTCGGGGACTACCTCTCGCCCATTGCCACGGTGGTTCTGGTGCTGTGTTTCTTCGCCATTGCGATCTGGGCGCATCGGGCGCTCTACGAGGTGCGCCCTGACTCCGGTCACCTGACGACCTTCTATGTCGTGATGTCCATCGGTGGTGCGATGGGCGGTCTGTTCAACTCGATCCTTGGCCTGGTGCTGTTCACCGATCATGTCGAGGGGGTTGTGACATTGCTGGTCCTGCTGCTTCTGGTCTTTGGCAAGACATTGGGGCTGACCGGGGCCCATGCGCGGCGTGGTGTCGCGCTTGGTCTGCCTGCTGGCGTGGCCGCGACCGGCATCGCGCTTGCCGGTGCCGGGGCGCCGCTGGTTCTGGGCGGGGCAATACTGGCGGGAATCGCGGGTCTTGTCCTGATTAGGCCCGCTTTGCCGGCCCTGCTGGTGGCGGCGGGGTGCGTGGCGATCCTGCCTGTCTGGATCGCCGTCCCGGATGACAGGCTGTTTGCCGATCGCAGCTTCTTCGGCCTGCACCGCGTGATCGAGCAGGACGGGATCCGGCTTTATACAAACGGCACCACCGTGCATGGGGCGCAACGCCTTGCAGACATCGGCGCGGAGCGCCCCCTGCCCATCACCTATTATCACCCGGCTGCGCCGATGGGGCAGGTGATGCGATCCGTGGTCGGCCAGAAGGCCGAGCGTGTCGGGATCGTCGGGCAGGGCATCGGGTCGCTGGCCTGTTATGCGCGCGAAGGTCAGGAGTGGCACTTCTACGAGATCGACGCGATGGTCGACCGGGTCGCCCGTGATCCCGCCCTTTTCAGCTTCCTGTCGGCCTGCACCCCGAATGCGCCGACGCATCTGGGCGATGCGCGGGTGATCCTGGCGGGACAGTCCGATCTGGCCTTCGATGTGCTGGTGATCGACGCCTATTCTTCGGACGCGGTGCCGGTGCACCTGACCACGCGCGAGGCGATGGAGCTCTACCTCGACCGTCTGGCGCCCGGTGGCGTGCTGCTGTTCCACATTTCCAACCGGTATTACGATATCGGCCTGCCGCTGGCGCGGTCGGCCGAGGCGCTGGGCGTTCATGCCTGGCGGCAGTTGTCCTCCGATGATGCCTCCGACGACCCTGGTTACCGTCAGAGCGATGTGGCGATGATCGCCCGCGATCCGGCGGATGTGGCCGCGCTGATCGAGACGGGCGCGTGGCAGAGGCTACGCTCGGACAGCGGCCCGGTCTGGACCGATGACAAGGCCAATCCCTTGTCGATCCTCAAGCCGGGCGCCTTCACGCACTGAACGCGCAGGTCACCGGGCGACGATGACTTGCGTGCCCGCCGCATCGCAGGCTTGCGCAAGATCCGGAGTAAGCGATGCATCGGTGACGACCATGTTCATATCTGAAAGCGCGGCGATGCGGGCGGGCGCGCTGCGGGCGAACTTGGCGTGATCCGCCACCAGAATGGTCTTGCGGGCCTGCCGCAGGGCGGTCTGGCTGACGATCACCTCTTGCAGGTCGAAATCCAGCATGTCGCCGCCGGCGTCCAGCGCCGAACAGCCGATCACGGCCATGTCGAACCGGAACCGCCGCAGGGTCTCTGCGGCCAGTGTACCGACCAAGCCTCCGTCGGCGGGGCGCAGGTGCCCGCCGGTGAGGATGATTTCGCAACCGGTGTTGCTGGCAAGGATATTTGCCACGTTCATGTTGTTCGTCACCACCATGAGGTTCTCGTGGTGCAGCAATTCCTGCGCCACGGCTTCGGTGGTGGTTCCGATATTCAGGAACAGGGAACTTCCGTCGGGAATTTCGGACGCACAGGCCCGGGCGATGGCGCGCTTGCCCTCTGCATTGAGCGACCGGCGTTCCTCGTAACGGATATTGCTGGTGCCGGATGGCAGCACCGCGCCACCATGGACGCGTTCGAGCCGTCCGGCCTCTGCCAGATCCGTCAGGTCGCGGCGGATGGTCTGCAAGGTAACGCCGAAATGGTTCGCCAGGCCTTCGACCGTAACCTTGCCCTCGCGCCGCGCGATATCGAGGATTTCGGGATGGCGAAAACTCTGAGTCATGGCGCGACCTGTTCCTTGGTTCGCTGGTCAGAATTGGTGCTTTCGGGGGTCATGACAAGCGCAAAAACGAACATAAACGAATATTGTTTATGTTCGCAATCTGCGCTAGGTAACCGCACAGGAAGCAGATCGCTCATTTCAGGAGAGTCCCTTGGCGCAGACCGATCCATCCGATCTTTTCATCATCGGCGGCGGCATCAACGGCTGTGGTATCGCCCGTGATGCGGCTGGCCGTGGGCTTTCCGTAACGCTGGCCGAGATGAATGACCTTGCCTCGGCCACGTCTTCGGCATCGACCAAGCTGTTCCATGGCGGGTTGCGTTACCTGGAATATTTCGAGTTTCGCCTGGTGCGCGAGGCGCTGATCGAGCGGGAAACCCTGCTGCGCGCCATGCCGCATATCAGTTGGCCCATGCGATTTGTCCTGCCCTATCACAAGGACATGCGGTTCGAGGCGGACACGCCGACCTCGAAACTGTTGTCGTTCTTCATGCCCTGGATGAAGGGGCGGCGACCTGCCTGGCTGATCCGGCTGGGGCTGTTCCTTTACGACCATCTGGGCGGGCGCAAGATTCTGCCGGGAACCGCGACACTGGACCTGACCGCTGCGCCCGAGGGCGCACCGTTGCAGGACAGGTTTGCCAAGGCCTACGAATATTCCGATTGCTGGGTCGAGGATTCAAGGCTGGTCGTGCTGAACGCCCGCGACGCCGAGGCGCGTGGCGCCCGTATCCTGACCCGGACCGAGGTGGTGAGCGCGTTGCGTGAAGGCGATCTCTGGCGGATCGAAACCCGCGATACCGACACCGGGGAAACGGCAACCCATCACGCGCGCATGCTGGTGAATGCGGCCGGTCCCTGGGTCGGTGACGTGATCCAGACCAAGGTGCGTTCGAATTCCAGCGACGGTGTGCGCCTCGTGCGGGGCAGCCATATCGTGACCCGCAAGCTCTACGATCACGAAAAGTGCTATTTCTTCCAGGGCAAGGATGGCCGGATCATCTTCGCGATCCCCTACGAGCGGGATTTCACCCTGATCGGCACCACGGACGCGGAACACGACGACCCTTCGAAGAAACCGGAATGCACACCTGACGAACGCCGCTACCTGCTGGATTTCGCCAACCAGTATTTCAAGCAGGACCTAAACGACGACGACATCGTCTGGACCTATTCCGGCGTGCGGCCGCTCTACGATGATGGGGCCAGCAGCGCGACCGCGGCGACACGGGACTACACGCTCAAGGTGGAAACCGAGGGCGGCGCGCCAATGCTCAATGTCTTCGGTGGCAAGATCACCACCTATCGTCGACTGGCGGAAAGCGCGCTGGAAAAGATCGGCGGGCATCTGAAGGTGGCGAAAGGGCCGTGGACCGCCGGGGTTCCGTTGCCGGGCGGCGATTTCCCGGTGGACGGGGTGGCTGACCTGATCGCCGGCCTGCGCCGGGACTATCCGTTCCTGACCGAGGATTGGGCCCTGCGTCTGGTCCGTGCCTATGGCACCGAGGCCCGCACCATTCTTGGGGCCGCGCAAAGCGCCGACGACCTCGGCCGGAATTTCGGCGCGACCCTCACCGAGGCGGAACTGCGCTGGCTGATGCGCCAGGAATTTGCCCACCATGCCGAAGACGTGGTCTGGCGGCGCAACAAGTTGGGCCTTCGGCTGAGTGATGAGCAGGTCGAGGCGATCGAGGCGTGGATGCAAAGGGCGCGGGCCGAAGCCCGCTGATGCGCCTGCCTTAGCCCTTGCGACCCGACTGGATGTCGCCGGTCGTGAGCACCGGCGAGGCGTCGATGTCCTGTGCATCCAGCATGTCGGCCACCCTTTCAAGAGATGAGACAAGCTGGGCCTGTTCCCAGTCGCGCAGTCGGGCGAAGGCGGCGACATAGCGCTGTTGCAGGGCGTCCGGCGCATTCTCCAGGTGGGCACTGCCGACTTGAGTGGCCACGATATTCGTCTGCCGGCGGTCCTGTTCCGACGGAATCCGTTCGACCATACCGCGTGCAACCAGCTTGTCGACCAGCGCCGTGACGGTGGCCTGGCTGACCCCCATCTGGTTTGCCAGCGCCTTGGGGGTCACGCTGCGCCTTTCCGCGACGATCTGGAGCACGCGCAGTTGTGCGGGGCTTAGCCCGACGGCCTGCGCCAGATCCCGTGCGAACAACTCGGTCGCCCGAAGGATTCGCCGCAAGGCGATCAGGCTTTCATCTGTGCGGTCCGGGGCCGATATCGACATGGGCGGATTATTGCATAGCCGTGCTGAATCCTTCAATCGGCTAAATAACGTCGCAATACCTTCAGCAATCGAAGCAAATATATGAGAGATGACCAAGGAACACCTAAACGTTTAGGTGTTAAAATCACGCTATAAGCGGCTTTCTGGCCGTAAATATGGTTTGAAGGTTGAATTATTTGCGGGGATACCCTAGTTAGCTCATCGAACGAACAGCGAGGACACATCCGATGCCGAAAGACAGTGTGACACCCCGAACGCCAACGCCCCGTCTGCGCAAACCCGATGCGACGGACGGGGCCGCCATCTGGGAGCTGGTGAAAGCCTGCAAGCCGCTCGACGAAAATTCGATGTACTGTAATCTCGTTCAGGCCGACCATTTCCGCGATACCTGCGTGGTGGCCGAGATTGATGGCGAGGTTGTCGGCTGGATCTCCGGCCACATAATTCCTGAAAGGGATGAGCTGTTCGTCTGGCAGGTCGCGGTCAGTGATACCGCGCGCGGGCTGGGCCTCGGCCGCAAGATGCTGACCCACCTGATCGAGCGCGAGAATTGCGCCGATGCCACCCATCTCAAGACGACGATCACCAAGGACAACGACGCCTCTTGGGGCCTGTTCCGCAGCTTCGCCCGCCATATCGGCGGTGACCTGACGGACGAGCCGCATTTCGAGAAAGAGGTTCATTTCGAGGGCCGCCACGACACCGAGCACATGGTGACGATCGAGCTGCCCGCCCCGGTGCCGTTGCGCCGCGCTGCCTGATCGGCGCCCCCGGCCCCCTAATCCAAGAATTCCCTGAAAGGACGTATCATGGCCAAGGACATGACGAAGACGCATTCCATCTACGAGCGCCGCGAAAGCGAGGCCCGCTCCTACTGCCGCGGCATGCCCGCGGTCTTTACCAAGGCGCAGGGGTCCACCCTGACCGACCGCGAGGGCAAGACCTATATCGACTTCCTCGCCGGCTGTTCATCGCTCAACTACGGGCATAACGACCCGGACATGAAGGCCGCGTTGATCGAGCATATCGAGCATGACGGGATCACCCACGGGTTGGACCTGCACACCGATGCCAAGGGCGATTTCCTGCACGCGTTCGAAAGCCATATCCTCGAGCCGCGCGACATGGATCATCGCGTCATGTTCACCGGCCCGACCGGCGCCAACGCCGTTGAAGCGGCGATGAAGATCGCCCGGAAATCGACCGGGCGCACCAATGTCATCGCCTTCACCAACGGTTTTCATGGTGTGACCATGGGGGCGCTGGCGGCGACCGGCAATGGCTATCACCGGGGCGGTGCGGCCATGGATACCCATGGCGTCACGCGCATGCCCTTCGACGCCTTCGCCGAAGGCGTGGATTCCGTGGCCCTGCTGGACCAGATGCTGTCCGATGGCTCCGGCGGCATCGACGCGCCCGCCGCGATCCTGCTTGAAACCGTGCAGGGCGAGGGCGGCCTGAATGCCGCGTCGCCGGAATTCGTGCGGGGCGTGGCCGAGGTGGCCAAGAAACATGGCGCTCTTCTGATCATCGACGACATTCAGGCGGGCTGCGGCCGGACCGGCACGTTCTTCTCCTTCGAGGAAATGGGCGTGATGCCCGATATCGTGACCATGGCCAAATCCATCTCGGGTTTCGGCCTGCCGATGGCGCTGGTTCTGGTGCGCCCCGAATACGACGTGTTCGGCCCGGCCGAGCATAACGGCACGTTCCGGGGCAACACCCATGCTTTCGTCACCGCCAAGACTGCGATCTACAAGTTCTGGTCGGATGACAAGTTCCAGCAGGAGCTTGCGCACAAGACCGTCATGATCACCACGGCCCTGAACGAGATCGCCGATATGATCCCCGGTGCCACGCTCAAGGGTCGTGGCCTGATGCAGGGTGTGGACGTTGGCAGCGGAGAACTGGCGGGCCAGATCTGCGCGCGGGCCTATGAAAAGGGCCTGGTGATCGAAACGTCGGGCAGCGATGACGAGGTCGTCAAGGTTCTTGCCCCGCTGACCACGTCGATGGACACATTCCGTAAGGGGTTCAACATCCTTGTGGACGCAACCCGTGACGTCCTCGCCAATACCAAGATCGCAGCGGAGTAAGCCAAATGATCGTCAGAGACTTCAACGAGATCACCAAGAACGATCCGGACCGCGTTGTATCCGACGCCCAGTGGTCTTCGGTGCGGATGCTGCTGGCCGATGACAATATGGGCTTCTCTTTCCATATCACCTTTCTGGAGGCCGGTTCGGAACACACGTTCCATTACAAGAACCACTTCGAAAGCGTCTATTGCATGCAAGGCAGCGGCGAGATCACCGACCTGGCTACCGGCACGACCTATCCGATCCGACCGGGCGTGATGTATGCGCTTGATCAGCATGACAAGCATACTCTGAAGGCGCATGAAGAGCTGGTCATGGCTTGCTGTTTCAACCCGCCTGTCACCGGCACCGAAGTGCATCGCGAAGACGGATCCTACGCAGCCGCCGAGGAGGCCTGACATGGCCCATACTGTCGAAAAGATCGGTGGGACATCCATGTCCCGCGTCAACGAATTGCGCGATACGCTGTTCATCGGCGACCGCGATGAAGAAGACCTTTATGGTCGCGTCTTCGTCGTGTCGGCCTTCGGCGGAATTACCAACCTGCTGCTGGAACACAAGAAATCCGGAGAGCAGGGGGTGTATGCCCAGTTCGCGCAATCCGACACCGGGCATGGCTGGCATGATGGCTTGACCCGAGTGGCGGATGCCATGATCGAGGCGCACAAGGCGGTTCTCGACAATCCCGCCGATATCGACCAGGCCGATGACTTCGTGCGTGACCGGATCGACGGTGCCCGCAATTGCCTGATCGACCTTCAGCGCCTGTGTTCCTATGGTCATTTCCGCCTGTCGGAACACATGCTGCAGATCCGGGAATTGCTGTCCGGTCTTGGCGAGTCCCATTCGGCTTTCGTCACCACGCTGATGCTGCAACGTGCGGGCGTGAATGCGCGCTGTGTCGATCTTTCCGGCTGGCGTGATGAAGGGGGCGTATCCCTGGAAGAGCGGATCAAGACGGCTATGAACGGCATTGATCCCGATACGGAAATGCCCATCGTCACGGGCTATGCCCAATGTGCCGAAGGCCTGATGCGCGAATTCGACCGGGGCTATTCCGAAGTGACATTCTCGCGTCTGGCGGCCCTGACGGGTGCGCGCGAGGCGATCATCCACAAGGAATTCCACCTGTCGTCCTGCGACCCCAAGCTGGTCGGCGAGGATGCGGTGCGCAAGCTGGGCCGGACCAACTACGACGTGGCCGATCAGCTGTCCAATATGGGGATGGAGGCGATCCACCCCAAGGCGGCCAAGGTGCTGCGGCAGGCCGAGATCCCACTGCGCGTGACCAACGCGTTCGAGCCGGGCGACCCCGGCACGCTGATCGACGATCAGCCCGCCGACGACGCGGCGGTCGAGATCATCACGGGCCTCGACATCGTGACGCTGGAAGTTTTCGAGCAGGACATGGTCGGCGTGAAAGGCTATGACGCGACCATCCTGGACGTGCTGCGTCGGCACGGCGTGCGCATCGTCTCAAAGGTGTCGAACGCCAACACCATCACGCACTACCTGGACACGTCCCTCAAGACGATGCGGCGGGTGGAGAAAGACATCTCGGCGGAATATCCAAGTGCCGAGATCACGACGCGCACCGTCTCGGTGGTTTCTGCCATCGGGCGCGACCTCCGTGGCCTGTCAGTGCTGACCCGTGGCTTGCAGGCCATTGCCGGGGCAGGGCACGAGGCCATCGGTGCCACCCAAGGTCCGCGCAATGTGGATGTGCAGTATATCGTCGATCGTGACAGCCGGGACGCCGTCATCAAGGCGTTGCACGCCGAACTTATCGAGGGCGCAAGCGCGCCACTTGCCAAGGCCGCCTGACGCGGACGATTCAGGTCGTTCAGACCGGGGCCTGCCGCGTGGGGAGACGCGGCAGGCCCTTTTGCATTGTTACAAAAAATTCACTTTCCCAGCCCCATATTTCGAATATTCATGAAATATGGAAAAAGAAAGTCCCGCCCGACTCGCGACCCTTGGCCATCCGCAGCGCTTGGCCATCTTCCGGCTGTTGATGCGCCGCTATCCCGACCGGGTTCCGGCCAATGAGATCGCGCAGGCCATCGCCGCCAAGCCCAGCACAACCTCGGCTTACCTGACGGCTCTCTCCCAGGCCGGGCTCATCAGCCAGAAGCGCGACGGAACCTCCCTGCGTTACACCGTCGAGATGGACGTGGCGCAGACCCTTTTCGACGACCTGTTTCTCGATTGTTGTCGGGGCCGGGTCGATCTTTGCCTTGCCAATACCCAACGGAGGTCCGACATGGCCCAGGATACCGACCGGAAATACAGGGTGCTCTTTCTGTGCACCGGCAACTCGGCCCGCTCGATCTTTGCCGAGTCGATCCTGCGACACGTGGCTGGCGACAGGTTCGAGGCCTACTCGGCCGGCACCACGCCGCAATCCGAGCTCAACCCCTTCGCTGTCGAGGTGCTGGAACAGAAGGGCCATGACACGGGGCTTCTGCGCGCCAAACACATGAGCGAATTCCAGACCGTGGATGCGCCGAAATTCGATTTCGTTTTCACGGTCTGCAATCAGGCTGCGAATGAGGACTGTCCGGCCTGGGGCGGACAGCCCGTCAGCGCCCATTGGGGGCTGACGGATCCGGTCAAGGTCGATGGTTCGGATGCCCAGAAGAGCCTGGCGTTCCAAAACACCTATGGCGCTCTCTACCGCCGGATCTCGGCCTTTACCGCATTGCCCATTCAGGAACTGGACCGCATGTCCCTGCAACAGGCCGTTGATGAAATCGGCCAGACGAAAGACGAAATATGACTGTTTTTGCACTTAATGGCCTTGGCCGTATCGGTAAACTTGCCCTGAAACCGCTGCTGGACCGGGGAATGCAGATCGCCTGGATTAACGATGCGGTGGGCGATCCGGAAATGCATGCCCATCTGCTGGAATTCGACACGGTCCATGGCCGTTGGAATGCCGACTTCTCGTATGATGCTGACAGCCTGACCATCAATGGCACCAAACTGCCCTTCATCGGCACCCGCGATTTGACCGATTTGCCGTTGGAAGGTGTCGATGTGGTCATCGACTGCACCGGCGTCTTCAAGTCCGAGGCCGCGCTGGCCCCCTATTTCGATGCGGGGGTGAAAAAGGTGGTGGTGTCGGCCCCGGTCAAGGACGGGCCAACGGCGAATATCGTGATCGGAGTCAACGACCACACCTACGATCCGAGCCAACATCTCATCGTCACCGCCGCCTCTTGCACCACCAATTGCCTCGCCCCCGTGGTCAAGGTGATCCACGAGGGGCTGGGCATCAAGCACGGGTCGATCACCACGATTCATGACGTCACCAACACCCAGACCATCGTCGACAGGCCCGCCAAGGACCTGCGCCGCGCGCGTTCGGCGCTCAATTCGCTGATCCCCACGACCACCGGCAGCGCCACGGCGATCACCCTGATCTATCCCGAGCTGACGGGGCGGCTGAATGGCCACGCGGTGCGGGTGCCGCTGCTTAATGCCTCGCTGACCGATTGCGTGTTCGAGGTGGAGCGGCAGACCACCGCCGAAGAGGTCAACGCCATGTTCGAGGCCGCCGCCGAAGGCGAATTGAACGGCATCCTCGGCTACGAGACCCGTCCGCTGGTTTCGACCGACTACACCAACGACACGCGCTCCAGTATCGTCGATGCGCCTTCGACCATGGTGGTGAACGGCACGCAGGTGAAGGTCTACGCATGGTATGACAACGAGATGGGCTACGCCCACCGTCTGGTGGATGTGGCGCGAATGGTGGGGGCCTCTCTTTGACCTCTGCACCCGACCGGCCCGAGGGACTGAACGCCTATATCGCCGTCACGGCCGCCTATTGGGCCTTCATGCTGACCGATGGCGCCCTGCGGATGCTGGTGCTGCTGCACTTTCACACGCTGGGCTTTTCGCCGGTACAGCTGGCCTATCTCTTCGTGCTTTACGAAATCGCAGGGATGGTCACGAACCTGGCCGCTGGTTGGATCGCGGCGCGGTTCGGGTTGACCAGCACGCTTTATGTCGGGCTTGGCTTGCAGGTCTTGGCGCTGATCGCGCTGGCACAGCTTGATCCCGGCTGGGCGATCGGCGCGTCGGTGGCCTATGTCATGCTGGTGCAGGGCGCGTCCGGTGTGGCCAAGGACCTGGCCAAGATGTCTTCGAAATCGGCGGTGAAACTCCTGGCTCCCACGGAGAATGGCGGGCTGTTTCGCTGGGTTGCCCTGCTGACCGGTTCCAAGAACGCGGTGAAGGGGCTGGGCTTTCTGCTCGGCGCGGCGCTTCTGGGCACTTTGGGCTTCGTTTGGGCGGTGCTGGCCATGGCGGCGGTGCTGGCGGTGATCCTGGTGGCGGTCCTGATCGCCATGCCGCCGGGCCTGCCCAAGGGGCGCAAGGGCGCAAAATTTTCCGAGGTCTTCTCGAAATCCGCCAACGTCAACTGGCTGTCTGCGGCGCGCGTGTTCCTTTTCGGCGCGCGGGACGTGTGGTTCGTGGTGGGGATCCCGATCTATTTCTATGCCGTGCTCTCGGACGGAACCGAAGCGGGGAACCGAGCGGCCTTCTTCATGATCGGTAGTTTCATGGCGGTCTGGATCATCCTCTATGGTGGCGTCCAGGCCCTTGCCCCGCGCCTCTTGCGGGCCGCCCAGCGACCCGAGGCCGATTTGATCGGTGCGGCGCGCGGTTGGGCGCTGGCCCTGCTTGTGGTGCCGGTGATCCTGACCGGCGCGGCCTTGGCCGCCGGCCAACCGCAAAGCTGGCTTACGGTCCTGTTGGTCGTCGGTCTGCTGCTGTTCGGCGGCCTGTTCGCGGTGAATTCCGCGCTGCACTCCTACCTGATCCTTGCCTTTACCAAGGCCGAACGCGTCACCATGGATGTGGGGTTCTACTACATGGCCAATGCCGGCGGGCGGTTGCTTGGAACGGTGCTATCGGGCTTGACCTACCAGCTTGGTGGCCTGCCGTTGATGCTCGGCACGGCCTCGGCCATGGTGGCGCTGAGCGCGGTCGCGGCGGGGCGGCTCGGGCGGGCTTAGCGGCCTTTTCGCGGCCGACAATTCGTGGCATGGACAACCATGCTTCATGTGCTTCTGACACTTGTCCTGTCTGCGCTGGGCGTGGCGGGGTTCAGCCTGCTCGGCCTGCCATTGCCCTGGCTTCTGGGGCCGCTCTTCGCCTGCCTGATCGCGGCGCTGGCCGGGGCGCCTTTGCGGGGCACGCCGCGCCTGTCCACGCTGATGCGCACGATCCTTGGCGTGGCGGTCGGTGCAACGATCACCCCCGCGCTTTTCGCGCAACTTCCGACCATGATCTGGACTTTGACCATGATGCCGCTGCTGGTCCTCTGCATCGGCCTTGTCGGCTATCCGGTCCTGCGGCGCGGTTTCGGGTTCGACCATCCGACGGCCTTCTATGCGGCCATGCCGGGCGGGTTGCAGGACATGTTGCTGTTCGGCGAAGAGGCCGGCGGCGATGTTCGTGCCCTGTCGTTGATCCACGCGACGCGGGTGCTGATTGTCGTGACGGTCCTGCCTTTCCTTTTCGCATATTGGATGGGTGTGGACCTGGCCCAGGCGCCGGGCGCCCCCTTGTCCGACGTGCCCGTGCATGAATTGCTGATCCTCGCCGTTGCCGGGATCGTCGGCTGGCAAGTGGCCAAGGCCGTGGGCCTCTTCGGGGCCTCAATCCTCGGGCCGCTTTTCCTGACCGCCGGGCTGAGCCTTGGCGACGTGATCCACCATCGCCCGCCGGCCGAGGCGATCCAGGCCGCGCAGTTCTTCATCGGGTTCACCGTCGGAGTGAAATATGCCGGGATCAGCTGGCGCGAACTGCGTGTCGATGTGACCGCCGGGGTGGTCTACACGGTGCTGACCCTTGGGGTCGCCGTGGTCTTTGCCGTGGTCGCGATCCAGCTGGGCCTGCTGCCCTTCGTCGAGGCCTTGCTGACCTTCTCGCCGGGCGGGCAGGCGGAAATGGCGATCGTGGCCCTCGTCGCCGGCGCCGATGCCGCGATCGTCGTCGCGCATCACCTGGTCCGGATCGTCTTCATCATCCTGACCGCGCCGTTCATTTCGAAATGGGTGGGTGGCGACTAGTTGATGTCCAGTTCGGCGACCAGCGCGGCCCAGCCCGCGCCGTGCATGTCGCGGTCATCACGCGCACCCTGTATCGTCGGCCGTGGCAGCGAGAACTTCACCACGTTCAGCGCCGCGATATCGAAGCGTTTCACCACGGCCGGATCGGCCCGGAACAGCGCGGCGACGCGATCGGTCGAAACCCCTTTCGAAACTTGCTCGAATGCCTCGCTGCTACCGCAGAAGATGTCGATCGTCAGCCAGAACGGCCCGGCATTCTTGGACCGGACCTTCTGAACGATCTGCCCCAGTTCAGACATTGTCCACCTCCAGCCGGAACGCCTCCATCGGGTCGGACAGAGCCATCACGTGATGCAGCACGAATTCGTAGGCCGCGCCCCGGTCGATCTCGGCCGGGGAGAAGGGAAACGCGAAGGTCGGCTGTTCCTCTTCGCGGGTCAGCGGGTGGTGCAGAAGGTAGGGATTCATCAGCTTGCCAAGAGTGTTGGCGGTGGCCTGGTCGGGGCCGGTCAGGATCGCCATCACGCCCAGCTCGACCGGGTCCGCGCGTCTGTTTTCCAGCGCGCCGAGATTGGAATCCTGGCCGATCACCCTCAGCTCGGCGTGCCAGGCACCGGGGTCCAGCGTCATTCTTTCATCAACCTTGGCCCGGTGTTTTTCGAGAATATCGGCACACCAGTCATCCAAATTGGCGAGGTATCGCGGATCGCGCAGGATCGCCATGACAAGCGTCTGGTAGCCGGCGATGCGCGCGCCTTCGAGTTTCACGATGTAGGTCTCTGACGGCACCCAGACCGATCCCTCGACCCGCACCCGGCGCGTATCCAGCGCGGTGTAATGCGCCTCGTTTACGTCGAGATGCCCGCCTGGTTCATAGAGGATGAACGGGTCGGAATTCTCATAGAGCATGTGCGCCGAAACCGTATGGGGCGTGGCATTGGCGCCCTCTGCCATGGGCGTGATGGTGAAACCCGCTTCGTCGAAATCCACGAGGATCACGCCCGACTGGGGGTTGGTCGCGCAAAGGGCGCCGCATTCGCCGATCTTGGCCCCATGCCATGCCGCGCCAGCATCGCATCCGCGCGCGATAGGCAGCGCGGCGATGATCGCGGTGTCGGTGGTGCGACCAGCGATGACGATATCGGCCCCGGTTTCCAGCGCCGCGTTGATCTGTTCGGCGCCGGCCAGGGCCACAACATGCGTGCAGCCCGCGATGTCCTCGGGCGTAACCTGTGGCGCGCCGGACAGCGGCGTCAGCGCGGCTTTGGCGACTGCATCGGGGTTCTGTTCCGAGTAGAGCCGCGCAACGCGGGCGGACTGGCCCAGTTCTGACAGGATCTCGACCGTGATGTCATAGAGCCAGTCCACGGTGCTGTCGGTGCCGGAGGTCCCGGCTGTGCCGATGACCAGCGGACACCCTGCTTTCGCGCGCGCCTCGATCAGCCCGCGCCACTCGGCCTTCGTGCTCTCGCGGGCATATTTGCTGACCCCGCGGCCAAGATAGGAGGGCCCACTATCCGTGGACCCCCCGTCGATGGCGATCAGGTCCGGACCGGCCGCGATGGCGCGGTCCAGCGCCTCGGTGTCATAGCCAAGGCCAAGGGCGCCAGAGGGAACGAGAACGCGCACCATCAGTCCGTCACTGCCTGCGGTTTGCGGATCTTGTTGCGGAAGTAAACCGGCGCGATGAAGCCGGCCACGGCGAAGATCCACAGTCCGATGGCGATGGGCGACGAGAACAGGTAGGTCCATTCCCCGTCCGACAGCACCATGGCGCGGCGCAGCGCGTCCTCCATGTTCGACCCCAGCAAGATGCCCAGGATCACCGGAACCGTGGGAATGTCCATCTTGCGGAACACATAGCCCATGATGCCGAAAAGGATCATCAGCAGCAGGTCGAAGTAGCCGCCCGTCAGCGAGTAGATCCCGACGAAAGACACCATCGTTACGCCGGGCAGAAGCAACGCCGGCGGCACAGACAGCACCTTCACGAAGATCCGCACCAAAGGCACGTTCATGGCCAGCAGGACGAAGTTCGCGATCAGAAGCGAGGCGATCAGGCCCCAGACGACTTCAGGACGGTCGGTAAACAATGTCGGGCCCGGTGTGATGTTCAGGGTCATGAGCACCGCCAGCAACACGGCTGTGGTCCCCGATCCGGGCACGCCAAGCGTCAGCATGGGCACGAGGGCCCCGCCTGCGGCCGAGTTGTTGCCGGCCTCGGGTGCGGCCACGCCTTTGGGGACACCGGTGCCGAACTTGCCTTCGGGGCCGGCGATGTTCTTTTCCATCATGTAGGTCAGGAACGAGCCCAGCGAGGCTCCGGCCCCCGGCAGCACGCCCGCAATGAAGCCGACCACGCCACAGCGCAACTGGGTCCAGCGCGTGGACCAGATTTCACCCCACGGTACGCGGAACTTGTTGAGCTTGACGCCGACCGCACCACCCTTGCCGTGCTTCTCGATGAAGAAGAAGACCTCGGACACCGCGAACAGGCCGACAATCGCGACGAGGAAATCGACCCCGTCCATAAGGTGAAGGTTGCCGCCGGTCATTCGGGGCAGGCCGGAAAAGTTGTCCAGTCCGATGACAGAGATCCCCAGCCCGACACAGGAGGCGAACGCGGCCTTGGCCTGGTTGTTCGATGCGATGCCACCAAGGGTCGAGAAGGCCAGCAGGTAGAGCGCGAAGTATTCGGCGGGGCCGAACTGGTAGGCGACCCGGCTTAGGGCCGGGGCGACGAGGGCGAGCATGACCGTGGCGAAAAGCGCCCCCCAGAAGGACGCGAAGCCGGAGATCACCAGCGCCTGGCCGGGTCGGCCGTTCTTGGCCATCGGGTAGCCATCCAACGTTGTCATCAGTGCCGGTTCGTCGCCGGGGATGTTCAGCAGGATCGAACTGATGCGGCCGCCATACATCGCGCCGTAATAGACCGCTGTCAGCAGCACCAGCGCGGCGGTGGCATCCAGCCCCATGGTGAAGGTGATCGGGATCAGGATCGCGACGCCATTCGACGGGCCAAGCCCGGGCAAAGCGCCGACGATCGTGCCGATGAAACAGCCCAGAACGGCCAGCATCAACGTGTAGGGCGACAAGGCGATCGAGAAGCCGAGCGCGAGATTTGACAGGATTTCCATGTGTCAGCCCACCCTAGCCGAACCAGCCCTTGGGAAACGGCACCAGCCCCAACCCGAGAACGTATTTGAAAAGTAGAAAAAGCCCCACGGACAGGCCCAGCCCGGTCAGTGCAGACGCCAGCGGACGTGGCGTGATCTGATAGCTGAGGATTCCCGCGGTGATGGCCGTCGGGATCAGGAAGCCGAGAGGCTTGAGCGCGTAGGCATAGCCGATCAGCACCACGACCGAGATGGCCAGCGCGATGACGGCACCGAAATCCGGCCAGTCGGGTTCCTCGTCCGGTTTGAGGACCATGATTAGCCCGCACAGGCCGGCAACGGCGCCCAGGAGCACCGGAAACGTCTTGGGGCCGACGGGGTCGGACATGAAGCTGGTCGGGGTCTGAAGGGCGCTCGCGATATACGCAAACGCCCCCAGAACGACGACCACACCGAAGATGCGATCGCTTTTCAACATCACTCGATCACACCGATTTCGCGGCTCAGCTCTTCGGTGTCGGCGATCACCTGGTCGACCCAGTTCTGGAAGTCGGGACCGACCTTGGTGAAGGGGGCGAGACCATTGGCCTGGCGGACTTCGGCCCATTCGTCGCTGTCGGCGACGGCCTGGATCTTGTCGGCCCACATCGCGAAGTCCTCATCGCTGATGTCCTTGGGCACGTAGAAGCCGCGCCAGTTCACCGCGACCACGTCATAGCCCTGTTCCATTGCCGTCGGGATGTCCTCGAATCCCGGAACACGTTCCTCGGTAAGGACCGCCAGGGCCCGCACTTCGCCGCTTTCCAGGAAGCCCACGATTTCCGACATATCGCCGGTCATGGCCTGGGTGAAGCCGCCGACCGTCTGGGTGATCGCATCGGCGCCACCGTCGACACCGATATATTTCACCGAGGTGATGTCACTGAAACCGCCGGACTGAAGCACCATCAGTGGTTTCATGTGGTCGAAACCACCGGCGGCAGAGCCCCCGGCAAAGGCAACGGACCCCGGATCGGCCTTGATCGCCTCGACCATGTCGTCGAGATTCTGCATCGGGCTGTCCGCCGCCACGACGATGACCCCCGGATCGGCGCCGATCGCGCCAACCCAGCGCACCTGGTCCGCGGTCGCGTCGCCATAGGCCTGTTGAGCGAGGCGGGTGGTGGTCGCCGACGAGGCGGCGACGATCAGCTCGGCATCATCGCTGCGTTCGGCCACGGTATGGGCGAAGGCCAGGCCACCACCGGCGCCGGCCATGTTCGTGATCTGCACCGGCTGGTCGACTTCGCCCAGATCATAGAGCAGCTTGCCGACCTGGCGACAGGTGAAATCCCAGCCGCCGCCGGGATTGGCGGGGGCGATACATTCGGCGGCCATGGCACTGCTGCCGACCATCATGACGGCGGTCGTGGCGACCGCCTTCGCGGAAAAGAGTTTCATTGGTTTTTCCTCCCTTGGGGTCAAGGCTCAGCCCCGGGCCTCCCTGCCCGTTGCTTGCCAGACCAACTCTTTTGCGCTCAACCTGACACCAACCTGTCAAACGGACCCGTCACATGAAATTCCTTCTGATCGAGGACAATGCCGATCTGGCCCGAAGCGTCGCCGCGCGCCTGTCCCTGGACGGGCACGCTGTCGATCTGGCCGGGTCGCTTGCGGCGGCCGAGGATCACCTGGCCGTGGCGACCTATGACCTGATCCTGCTGGATATCATGCTGCCCGATGGCGATGGGCGAGACTTTCTGCGCACCCATCGCGCTGCCAACCGCGACACACCGGTCATCGTGATGACGGCCCGGTCAGAGGTCAGTGAACGCATCGCCATGCTGGATACGGGCGCCGATGATTACCTTACGAAACCATTTGATTTCAACGAGTTGGGCGCAAGGGCGCGGGCGGTTCTGCGGCGCCGTGACGGGGCGGCCAGCACCGAACGCAGTTTCGCGGACCTCGTCTTCGATCCGCTGACCGCGACCGTTCGGTTGGGTGATGAGACCCGCGAGTTGCGCAACCGCGAGCTGCGCCTGCTGGAGATTTTCTTTTCGGCCCCCGACCGGATCTATTCGAAGGACCAGCTGTGCGACCGGTTGTTCTCGGCCGCCGAGTCGGTCAGCGACAACGCGATCGAGGTCTATGTCGGGCGGCTCCGGCGCAAGCTGGAGGGCAGTCAGGCCCGGATCGAAACCGTCCGGGGGGTCGGCTACCGGCTGACTGCCCAATGAAGGTGCCCTTGCGGTTCAAGTCGATTCGGCAACGCCTTGTCGTCTTGCTGCTTCTGGCGGCGGCCTTGCTGTCGCTTCTGCTGTTCATCTCGGTGCGCGCCATTGCATCGGCCTCGGTGCAGGCTTCGCAGGACAGCATCCTCGGTGCGGCCACCATCGCCATTGCCGAGGAACTGCGCGGGGGCGAAGAGGGCGTGGCCATCGAGATTCCCTACGCAGCCTTTTCTATGCTGGGAAGCAGTGGAGAAGACCGGATTTTCTATCGCATCCTCGTGGGCGAAGACACGGTGACGGGCTATGGCGACCTGCCGATGCCGGTTGCGGAACTGACCGGGCTGGAACCGGTCTTCTATTCCCGCGACTACCAGGGCGATCCGATCCGGCTCGCCGCGGTCGGCCGTTCTGTCCTGGTGGAGGGCACGCCACGCCGGGTTCAGGTCATCGTGGGTCAGACGCGGACCGGGCAAGAGATGATCATCAGCCGAATGTCGAACCGGGCCGCGGCGCTGGGCATGGGCTTCTTTTTCCTGTCCGCCGTGCTGGCGCTGCTGACGGCACAGGCGGTGGTCGGGCCGGTCAATTCCCTGGCCGAGGCTGTCGGACGGCGCGGGCCGCAGGATCTCCGCGCGGTGACACGCCCGGTGCCCGAGGAACTCGCGCCTCTGGTTTCGGCGCTCAACGGCCTCATGGCGCGGCTTACGGCGGCGCTGTCCCGCACCGAGACCTTCATCGCCGAGGCCGCTCATCATATCCGCACGCCATTGGCCACGCTGCGCACACATGCAGAGATCGCGCAGCGCATCTCGGAGGAACAGGAAGTGCTTGCCCGCCTGCGCGAGATCCTGCGTGCCGCCGATGACAGCTCGCGCTCTGCCGGGCAGCTGCTGGACCATGCGACCGTTGCCTATCGCACCGATCAACGGGCCGAGGAGGACCTGGATCTGCGCGCGGTCATGGCCGACGTGATGCGCGCCGCCGAGCCGACCGCCGAGCTGAAAGACCTGCATTTCGAGTTGTCGGTGCCCGATGGCCCGGTGCCCATCCATGCCGACCGGCTGCTTCTGGAAAGCGCGGTCCGCAATCTGGTCGACAACGCGATCAAGTATTCGGACGGGGATGACGCGATTGAACTGCGCCTGACCGTCGACGGCGGCACGGCCACGCTCGCCATCCTCGACCGTGGCCGCGGGCTGGGCACAATGCAGGGCCGCGATCTGACACGGCGGTTTGCACGCGGCAGCAACGTATCGGATGTTGTGGGGTCGGGGTTGGGCTTGACCATTGTGCGGGAAGTGGCGCGGGCGTTGTCGGGCTCGTTCCGGATCGAGAACAGGGAAGGAAAGGGCGCATGCGCCATCTTGTCATTGCCATTGGCCTGAGCCTCTGGGCCGGTCTCGCCGCCGCCTTCGAGATCGAGGAGGAACGGCTGTTCGAGGCGCAGTCAGATGGGCCCGTCGTGTCGATCCTCTCGACGACGGACACGGTCGTCTTCGAGCCGGTCATCGCCGCCTTCCAGGCGCGCAACCCGGAGGTCAGCGTGCATTACACCGTCAGCTCGACCCGGCAGGTCTATCAGGCCATTGCCGAGGATGCCGCGCGGTTCGATCTCGTTGTTTCCTCGGCCATGGACCTGCAGATGAAACTGGCCAATGACGGGCTGGCGCGTGCCCATGGGTCGCAAGAGGTCGAGGCGTTGCCCGATTGGGCGGTCTGGCGCGAGCACCTGTTCGCCTTTTCACAGGAACCCGTGGTGCTTCTGCTGCGCCGCGATGCCTTCGGAAACCGGCCGTTGCCGCAGGATCGGTCCGGTCTGATCGAAATCATGCGGGACCGGCCCGCCCTGTTCGAAGGTCGCATCGGGACCTATGATCCGGCGCGCTCCGGGGCGGGCTACCTGTTCGCCACGCAGGATGCGCGCCAATCCGACAGTTTCTGGCGCCTGGCCGAGGTCATGGGGTCGCTGTCGCCCCGGCTCTATGCATCCACCGGGGCAATGATACGTGACCTGGAATCCGGCGACATCGTTGCGGCCTACAATGTGCTGGGCAGCTACGTCGCCGGGGGGTTGTCGATCGGCGATGCGGGCGCCGTGGTCGAGTTGCGCGACTTCACCCACGTGCTGCTGCGCACCGCCCTCGTGCCAGCCAGTGCGGACCAGCCGGAACTTGGCGGGCGGTTCCTCGATTTCCTTCTGTCCGAGGCGGGGCAGACGGCGCTCGACCGGGACGCGCGGCTGCCACGAATCGACGGACGGGCACTGACGACCAACCCGCACCAACGCCCGATCCGGCTGGATACCGGGCTGTTGGTGTTCATCGACCCGCTGATGCGCGACCGGTTTCTTCAGGAATGGGCGGCCGCCGTCACCCGGCCCTGAGCGGATTTGTGTTCGCCTGTCTGCGGGGCTAGGTCTCGCGATGAACCAGGAGGGAGAGGCCATGCGGACCATCATCATCACCGGGGCCGGGCAGGGGATCGGGCGCGCATGTGCCGAGGCATTTCTTGCCGAGGGCTGGCATGTCGGGCTGATTGGCCGTCGTGCCGACCTGCTGGAAGAGGTGGCCGAAGGCTATGACGGGGCGCTGGTGCTGCCCTGCGACGTGACCGATGAGAACGCTGTGGACAGCGCGTTCGACAAGGTGGTTGGCGCGTGGGGCCGGCTCGACGCCTTGTTCAACAACGCTGGCGTCTCTGCACTGGGCGCGACGATCGACGCCGTATCCGTGGAGGATTGGCGGCGCTGCATCGACATCAACCTGACAGGGGCCTTCATCTGCGCCCGCGCGGCCTTTGCCCGGATGCGTGCTCAAGATCCGCAAGGCGGGCGGATCATCAACAATGGCTCGGTCTCGGCCCATGTGCCGCGCTGGGGCTCTGCGCCCTATACCGCGTCGAAACACGGGATCACCGGCCTGACGCGGTCGATCTCGCTGGATGGGCGGCCGTTCAACATCGCGTGCGGCCAGATCGATATCGGCAACGCCCTGACAGAGATCACAGCGCGCATGGCCGACGGGGTGCCCCAGGCCGACGGCACGGTAGCGCCCGAGCCGGTGATGGACGTTGCCCATGTGGCGGATTCGGTGCTGCACATGGCCGGGCTGCCGCTGGAGGCCAATGTGCAATTCATGACCGTCATGGCGACGAAGATGCCCTATATCGGGCGTGGCTGAAGGAGACTG
This sequence comes from Salibaculum griseiflavum, assembly GCF_003129565.1. GTDB lineage: Bacteria > Pseudomonadota > Alphaproteobacteria > Rhodobacterales > Rhodobacteraceae > Salibaculum > Salibaculum griseiflavum. Next base: position 159,421 of record NZ_QETF01000003.1, on the reverse strand, counting down.
TGATGAAATTTCTGCGTTTCGGAGAACTCGGCGCTGAACGGCCCGGCCTTCTGGATGGTGAAGGACGGATCCGTGACCTGAGCGATGTGGTCATGGATTTTGCCGGACCGACCGTCTCGAACGAGGCGCTGGCCGAACTGGCCGCGATAGACGCCGAGACACTCCCGTTGGTCGCGGAACCCGGCCGCATTGGGGCCTGTCTGGCGCATGTGCCGAACTTCTTCTGCATCGGTTTGAACTACGCCAAACACGCCGCGGAGTCCGGGCTCGACGCACCTGACGAACCGATCCTTTTTTCCAAGGCAAGCTCCGCTCTTTCCGGGCCGAATGATCCGGTGTTCATTCCCAGGGGCAGTCACAAGACCGATTGGGAGGTTGAGCTGGGCGTCGTGATCGGGCGAGAGGCCTCCTATGTCAGCGAGGCCGAGGCTTTGTCTCATGTCTCGGGCTATTGCGTCGTCAATGACGTGTCCGAACGCAGTTTCCAGATGGACCGGGGCGGCCAGTGGATCAAGGGCAAGTCGGCGCCGACATTCGGGCCGGTCGGGCCTTGGCTGGTCTCGGCTGACGAGGTTCCCGATCCACAGGCTTTGGGGCTGAGCCTGACGCTCAACGGCGAGGTCATGCAGGACTCGACCACTGCGGACATGATCTTTTCCGTCGCGCGGATCATTAGTCACCTGAGCCAGTTCATGATCCTGCAACCCGGCGACATCATCGCCACCGGGACGCCCTCGGGCGTCGGCATGGGCCAGCGGCCGCAACGCTTCCTGCGGTCCGGCGACGTGATGGAACTCACGGTCGAAGGGTTGGGCACCCAGCGCCAGGAGGTCCGCTAACGCGCCAGCGCCTGGGCGAATTCATGATATGATGTTTTCGGCGTCCTCTTCATGGTGTCGTAGTCCACGTGCACCATGCCGAAGCGTTTCTCGTAGCCGAAGGCCCATTCGTAATTGTCCAGCAGTGACCAGTAGAAGAAGCCCTTCATGTTCGCGCCTTGCTCCATGGCCTCGGCGATCGCGCGCACATGGTCGGACACGAAACTGACCCGCGCCGGGTCGTAGACAGTTCCGTTTTCCACGCGGTCGTCCCAGGCCATGCCGTTCTCGGTCACGTACATGGGCAGGTCACCCACGTAATCGCGCGACAGTCGGACCAGGATGTCGCGCAGGCCTTGTGGATGGATTTCCCAACCCATTTGGGTTTTGGGCAGCGGACCCTCGACAGGTTCGACGGACGGCCAGGCCATGTCCGGCGCCGCGCGCAGAAGTCCGCGCGTGTAATAGTTGACGCCCAGCCAATCCAGCGGCTGTCCGATCAGCGCCATGTCGTCCTGCCAGCCCGCCGGCATGTGTGGGGCAAAGCCTTCCATCGCCTCTTCCGGGTAGCTGCCTTGCGTGATCGCCTCGATGAACCAGCGATTGAAGATCGCGTCCTGCCGCGCGGCGGCAGCGATGTTCTCGGGGGCGCCGTCCACCGGGGCACTGGCCTCGAAATTCAGCACGATTCCGGAATTCTCGAGGCCCTCTGCGCGCAGAACCTCCATCGCGGCCCCATGCGCCTTGAGCACATGGTGCATCGCCCGGGCGGCGGCACGGATATCGCGCAGGCCCGGCGCGTGGTGGCCCAGGAAATGCGACAGGAAGGACACGCACCACGGCTCGTTTATCGTTGCGGTGGCGTGCACGCGGTCGCCAATCTTGCGGGTAATGATTTGAACGAAATCGGCGAACCATTTGTGCACGTCCGGGTTGGCCCAGCCCCCAAGGTCGGCGAGGGCCGAGGGCATTTCCCAGTGATACAGAGTCTGGAACGGCTTGAGCCCGCGTTCCAGCATCCCGTCGACAAGCCGATCGTAGAAATCCAGACCTTCGGCATTCACCGCGCCGCGCCCCTCGGGCAGAACCCGCGGCCAGGAGGTCGAAAAGCGATAGGCATCCATGCCACCGTCGCGCAGCAGGTCAAGGTCGTCCTGCCAAAGCAGGTAATGGTCGCAGGCGCGGCTGCCATCTTCGGCGCCGATCACGTTGCCTGGCACCTGGGCGAAACTGTCCCAATGGCAGGAGCCTGCGCCGCCATGGGCGGACCCCTCGATCTGGTAGGCGGCCGTGGCGGCCCCGAAAAGGAAATCCTCGGGAAAGTCGGAGCGGTTGAATTCCATGATCTTCCTCAATCGGCTGGGGCCGGTCCGGTCGAGCGGCCCACCATCAATTCGGCTTCCAGCAGGACCTGCTGGGGCGGAGCATCCGGCATGCTGATCCTGTCGATCAGCATTTGCGCCACTTGTCGACCCGCATCGCGTACCGAAGAGCGTGTCGAGGTGAAAAGCGGCACATCCGCGCCGGTTGTGAAATACGACAGCGCGTCATCATGGGTGATCACGGAAACATCCGCGCCCATCCGTAGCCCGCGTTCTTCCAGGGCGCGGCGCACCCCGAGGGCACTGATCATCGACGACACCAGGAACGCCGTTGGCGGCATCGGCCGGTCCAGAAGCTCTAGCGCGCCGCGATAACCCATGGCTTCGGTCATCTCACCACTGATCTCGAAACCGGGATCGGGGTTGATGCCCCGCTCCGTCAGCGCCAGTTCGTATCCTGCCCGGCGCCGCGCGGCAAAGTCCATGGCTTCGAGCCCGTTGAGCAGCGCGATGCGCCGATGGCCGAGATCAAGAAGAAACTCGGTCGCCCTCTGGAACGACCGCCGATTGTTCACATCAAGCCAGGAATAGTCCGGGGCAAGCCCCGATGCACGGCCATGCACGACAAAGGGCAGGTCAAGGTCCTGCAGCAGGGGAATGCGCGGATCGTCCTGGCGGGGGCCATGCACGATCACGCCATCGACAACCCCGCGCCGCTTGAGCGACCGGTAGGCTTCTTCGGCCTGTTCGTCCTCGACGACCGAAATCAGCATCTCGTAGCCGCATTTCGAATAGGTTTCGCCCGCGCCGGCGATGAAATCGCCGAAGATCGGGTTGACCATCTCGTGCTTGGACGAGATCGGGATGACATGGCCGATCGCGTGGGACCGCCCTGTGGCCAGCCCCTTCGCGCGTGCATTCGGCAGGTAATTGTAGCGTTCCGCCGCATCCAGAACGCGCCTGCGGGTTTCCTCCTTGACCTCGGGATAGCCATTCAGCGCCCGGCTCACAGTGGTCTGCGAGAGGTTCAGCTTGGCAGAGAGTTCCTTGAGGTTCATGAGGCAGATTTTAAAACGCTTTGAGATTTCAGGCTGTCGTGCATCCTTTCCCGAGCCGCGCCAAAAATCAATGAAAAAACCGAAGGATACCGCGCAATCGCAGAATTATTCATGCTGCGACTGCAGCGTTGACAGGGTGCATTCTTTGCTTCATGGCTATGAAACTCAAAGCGCTTTGGGGCGAGTCGTTAGGCCGTCACAAGGCTTGTTGATGACTGCAATTCCGCGCGCATGGCGCGCAATCGGGAGGATGAAAATGAAAAAGACTTTGCTTTCAGGTGTGGCGACGCTCGCGCTCACGGCGGGAGCTGTTTCCGCTCAAGACTTTCTTTTTGAGCCTGGCGAGGGTGATTTTTCGTGGGGGTCGCTGGAAGAGTTCGCCGCGCAATATGACCTGACCGGCCAAGAGATCACGATCTTCGGCCCTTGGCTGGCTGGCGAAGGTGATGCCTTTGAAAACATGATTGCGTATTTCGAGGACGCGACCGGTGCGAGCGTGAGCTATGTCGGTTCCGACTCGCTTGAGCAGCAGATCGTGATTGACGCCGAGGCCGGCTCGGCGCCCAACCTGACGGTCTTCCCGCAGCCGGGTCTTGCAGCGAACATGGCCGGACGCGGCTTCCTGTCGCCGGTGCCCGATGGCACGTCCGAGTGGCTGAGCGAGAACTACGCGGCAGGTCAGTCCTGGATCGACCTGGGCACATATGCGGGACCCGATGGCAACGAGGATCTCTACGGGTTCTTCTTCAACGTCAACGTGAAGTCGCTGGTCTGGTATATTCCCGAGAACTTCGAGGATGCCGGCTACGAAGTGCCGGAAACCATGGAAGAGCTGAAGGCGCTGACCGACCAGATCGTGGCCGACGGGGAAACCCCGTGGTGCATCGGCCTGGGATCGGGCGGTGCGACCGGCTGGCCCGCCACCGACTGGGTTGAAGACCTGATGCTGCGCACGCAGGAACCCTCGGTCTACGACCAGTGGGTCGAGAACGAGATTCCGTTCGACTCCGAGCCGGTCGTGAACGCGATCGAGGAATTCGGTCACTTCGCTCGCAATGACGACTATGTCGCTGGCGGTGCGGCGGCCGTTGCCTCGACCGATTTCCGCGATAGCCCCGCTGGTCTCTTCGACAGCCCGCCGCAGTGCTACATGCACCGCCAGGCATCGTTCATTCCGGCCTATTTCCCGGAGGGGACGGTTCTGGGGCAGGACGCCGACTTCTTCTATTTCCCCGCTTACGAGGAAGCAGATCTCGGTAGGCCGGTTCTCGGTGCGGGCACGCTCTTCGCCATCACCAATCCCGCGCCCGGTGTCGATGAGTTTCTCGAGTTCCTCAAGACACCGTTCGCCCACGAGATCATGATGGCTCAGGACGGGTTCCTTACACCCCATCTCGGTGCCAACCCGGATAACTACAGCAACGATACCCAGCGTGGACAGGGTGAAATCCTGACCGGGGCGACGACGTTCCGCTTCGACGCTTCCGACCTGATGCCGGGCGGTGTTGGTGCCGGATCGTTCTGGACTGGCATGGTCGACTATGTCGGTGGCGCGGATGCCGAAGCGGTGGCCTCGGAAATCCAGGACAGCTGGGACGCGCTGAAGTAAGCGCACTCATCGCACCTGAAAGATCGGACAGTCCGGCCCGGTGCCGGGCTGTCCCCAAGAACCGCGACGCCGCGCACGGCGTGTCAGGGAGGGGCACATGTCACCAGCACTACAGGGACTCATCACGATCCTGATCGGGGTCGGCGGCTGCCTGGGGTATTTCTATTTCTCCAACCAGCTGCTCGATAAGGTCATCTTTCCGGCCAGGGGGCCGAAGGCGGGCCAGAACATCAACCGGGCGAACATGGTGCGCCCCTGGCTTTTCCTGTTTCCCGCGATTTTCGCGCTGGGCCTCTATCTTGCCTATCCCGTGGTCGAAACCCTTCGCCTGTCGCTGACCGATCGTTCGCAGGACGGTGCCTTCGTGGGCTTCGCGAATTATCAGCAGATGTTTTCCGAAACCAAGTTCTGGGAAGCCATGCGCAACAACATGCTGTGGCTTGTCGTGGTGCCCGCCGCCTCGACCGCGTTCGGCCTTCTGGCCGCGCAGCTGACCGACCGCATCAAGTGGGGTGCGGTGGCCAAGTCCATCATTTTCATGCCCATGGCGATTTCCTTTGTCGGCGCCTCGGTCATCTTCCGCCTGATCTATGTCGCCCGTCCTGCCGACCAGGCGCAGATCGGTGTGCTGAATGCCGTCTGGCTGCAATTCGAGGGCGGCACCGGCAGCTTCCTGGTGCTCAAGCTGCTGCCGGCTGTGATGATGCTCGGGTTTGCCGGGATCGTGGCCTACGTGGCCTACATCCTGCTGAAACCGTTCCTGGGCCAGGGGTCGTCCTACAGCACTTTCGGCACCGTTCTGCGCCTCGCGGGTGCGGCCGGCGCGGCCTATCTGGTCGTGACCTCGCTGTGGCAGATCGTTCAGCTGTTCAGCGCGCAACTGCCCTATGGCGAGCCGCAGCAATGGCTGACCATTCCGTTCTACAACAACTTCTTCCTGATGGTCGTGCTGATCTGGATCCAGACCGGGTTCGCCATGGTGATCCTGTCCGCCGCCCTGCGCGGCATCCCCGAGGAAACCGTCGAAGCCGCCATCGTGGATGGTGCCAACCCGTTCGAGGTCTTCTTCCAGATCAAGGTGCCGCAGATCATGGGGACTATCGTGGTGGTCTGGACGACGATCACGCTGGTCGTGCTCAAGATCTTCGACATCGTCTTCGCCATGACCAACGGCCAGTGGGAAACCCAGGTTCTGGCCAACTACATGTTCGACAAGCTGTTCCGGGCCAATGACTGGGGTGTCGGATCGGCCAGCGCCATCATCATCATGCTGCTGGTCAGCCCGATCCTGATCTGGAACGTCTACAACGCCCGCAAGGAGATGCGCTGATGGACAATATCGCTGGAACCAAGTCGAGCCTGACATGGGCGGTTCATATTGCCACGCTGGCGCTGGTGCTGCTGTGGATCTTCCCGACCGTTGGGCTGTTCGTGTCGTCCTTCCGGACGGTGGACCAGATCAATTCCTCGGGTTGGTGGGCCTCGCTGTCCGCGGCCGAACAGAACGAGGTGCTGCGCGCAGCGGACCCCGACGAAAACCGCGTTGCCGATGGTGACATGTTCGTGGTGTCGGGCAACCTGTTCGAAGACGGATCGGAAAAGGTGATCAGTGTCTGGGGCACCTCGTCGCGTGCGATCGACGCCTATGTTGCGGGCGAAACCGCCGATATGGGCGAAGGCGAGTCGATGACCGTCGCCGCCAATGGGGATTACGAATGGCGCGGCACGGACGAGCAGATCTCGGGGCGCGGTCAGCGAATTTTCGTCACCGCCGAGGCCCCGCCGGAATTCACCCTTGCGAACTATGAACAGGTCCTGCTGTCCGGAGACCGGACCGACAGCATGGCCAAGGCGTTCTTCAACACGCTGACCGTGACCATCCCGGCCACGATCATCCCGATCGTCGTGGCGGCCTTTGCGGCCTATGCGCTCGCCTGGATGGACTTCCCCGGCCGCGCGCTCCTGATCGCTATGGTGGTGGGCCTTCTGGTGGTGCCGCTGCAACTGGCGCTCATTCCGCTTTTGCGGCTGCATCTCGGGATCGGAATCGGCAAGGGCTATCTTGGTGTCTGGCTGGCGCATACCGGCTTCGGGTTGCCATTGGCGATCTACCTCTTGCGCAACTACATGGTCGGCCTGCCGCGTGACATCATCGAGAACGCCCGCGTGGACGGGGCGACGGAGTTTCAGATCTTCACCAAGATCATCCTGCCGCTCAGCTTCCCCGCACTGGCGTCGTTCGCGATCTTCCAGTTCCTGTGGACCTGGAACGACCTGCTGGTGGCCAAGGTGTTCCTGATCGACGCGACAGGTGAAACCACCGTCATGACCAACCAGATCGTCGAACTTCTGGGCACGCGCGGCGGCAATTGGGAAATCCTCGCGACGGCGGCCTTCGTGTCGATCGCGGTGCCGCTTGTGGTGTTCTTCGCGATGCAGAAATACCTGGTGCGCGGCATGCTGGCCGGATCGGTCAAGTAGACGCGACCTCAATAAGGAAAGACAAGACTTCGATGACGAAACTGGAGGCGCTGGTGCCCGGAAAGGTGCTGCACAAGGAACAGGATTGGTGGCGTGGCGCGGTGATCTACCAGATCTACCCGCGCAGCTTCCAGGACAGCAATGGCGACGGTATCGGGGACCTGTCCGGCATCGTTCAGCGGCTGCCCTACATCGCCTCGCTCGGGGTCGATGCGATCTGGATTTCGCCCTTCTTCACCTCGCCGATGAAGGACTTCGGTTATGACGTCAGCGACTATTGCGACGTCGATCCGATGTTCGGCACCCTGGCGGATTTCGACGCGGTGGTCGAAACTGCCCACGGGCTGGGGCTGAAGGTGATGATCGATCTTGTCCTGAGCCATACCAGTGACCAGCATCCCTGGTTCGCGGCAAGCCGCGCCAGCCGCGACAACGACAAGGCCAACTGGTATGTCTGGGCCGACGCAAAGCCCGACGGCACGCCGCCCAACAACTGGCTGTCGATCTTTGGCGGATCGGCGTGGCAATGGGACCCGCGGCGAGAGCAGTATTACCTGCATAACTTCCTGACCTCGCAGCCCGACCTGAATTTCCATGAACCGGAAGTGCAGGAGGCCCTCCTGGACGTCGCGCGTTTCTGGCTGCATCGCGGGGTGGACGGGTTCCGCCTGGATACCATCAACTTCTACGTCCACGACGCCCAGTTGCGCGACAATCCGCCCCTGCCGGCGGACCAGCGCAACGCCAACATCGCGCCCAGCGTGAACCCCTATAATCACCAGGAACACCTGTATTCGAAGAACCAGCCGGAAAACCTGGATTTCCTGCGCAAGCTGCGCCGGGTCATGACCCCGTTCAACGCCGCCGCCGTGGGCGAGGTGGGCGATGCCCAGCGCGGCCTTGAGATCATGGGCGAATACACGGCCGGCAACGACCTGATGCAGATGTGCTATGCCTTCGAATTCCTGGCCAAGGACCTGCCCACGCCCGAACGCATCGCCGATGTCATGGGCCGCGTCGACGAGGTGGCCGCCGATGGCTGGGCCTGCTGGGCCTTTTCCAATCACGACGTGATGCGCCACGCGACCCGTTGGAACCTCACCCCGGCGGCGCAGCGCGCCTTCACCTCGCTGATCATGTGCCTGCGTGGCTCGGTTTGTCTTTACCAGGGCGAAGAACTTGGCCTGCCCGAGGCAGATGTCGCCTTCGAGGATCTGCAAGACCCCTATGGCATCGAGTTCTGGCCCGAGTTCAAGGGCCGCGACGGCTGCCGGACGCCGATGGCCTGGGAGCCGTCGAACCTGCATGGCGGGTTTTCCAGCGCGCCGCAGACCTGGCTTCCGGTCAGTCACGACCACATTCATCGCGCCGTCGCCGTCCAGGAGGAGGACCCCGGCGCCTTGATCCACCACTACCGCCGCGCAATCGCGTTCCGTCATGCCCATCCGGCGCTGTCCAAGGGGGATCATGACGGGGTCAAGGTTGCAGGCGACGTGGTTCATTTCACCCGCAGCCAAGGCGACGAGGTGATCTTCTGTGCCTTCAACCTCAGCGATACCCCGTCGGAAATGTCCCTGCCCAAGGGCAAATGGACGCCGATCGGAGAGGAACTGGGCGGGGCGCATGTCTCGGCGGATAACAAACTGCACCTCGGACCGTGGCAGCCCTGTTTCGCTGTCCGCGCGTCCGGCTAGAAAAAAGAAAAGGGGAGGGGCCAGATGGCGGACCTGAAGCTGGAGAATGTCGAAAAGACCTATGGCGGCACCGTCGAGGTGCTCAAGGACATCAATCTCGACATCAAGAAGGGCGAGCTGATCGTATTTGTCGGCCCGTCGGGCTGTGGCAAATCCACTCTGCTGCGCATGATCGCCGGGCTGGAACAGATCACGGGTGGCACGCTGGAGATCGACGGGCAAATCGTCAACGATGTGCCCCCCGCCCAGCGCGGGATCGCCATGGTGTTCCAGTCCTACGCGCTTTATCCGCACATGACCGTGCGCGATAACATGTCCTTTGCGCTGAAACTGGCCAAGAAGACGCCGGAGGAGATTGACGCCGCCGTCGACAAGGCGGCCAAGATCCTGCAACTGGAACCCTATCTGGACCGCCTGCCGAAGGCCCTGTCCGGTGGTCAGCGCCAGCGTGTTGCAATCGGCCGGTCCATCGTCCGCGACCCCAAGGTCTATCTTTTCGATGAGCCGCTTTCGAACCTCGACGCCGCGTTGCGGGTCGCCACCCGGATCGAGATCGCGCAGCTCAAGGAATCCATGCCCGATTCCACCATGATCTACGTGACCCACGACCAGGTCGAGGCCATGACCCTTGCCAGCCGCATCGTGGTTCTGGCGAACAAAGGCATCGCACAGGTTGGCACACCGCTGGAGCTCTATGAGCGTCCCGAAAACGAGTTCGTGGCCCAGTTCATCGGCTCGCCGTCCATGAACCTTTTGCCGGGCGAGATCACTGGCACCGGCAAGCAGACCACGATCACGCTGGCCGGTGGCGGCACGGCGGTTTCGGACGTGCCCACGCAGGACGCGGACAAGGGGCTGAAGGTCAATGTCGGCGTCCGGCCAGAGGATTTCATCGAGACCGAGGGCGATTACGTCTACGAAGGGAAGGTGAACATCACCGAGGCGCTGGGCGAAGTGACGTTGCTCTATTTCAACCCTGAAGGTGATGCGGAACCGGTGATCGCCAAACTTCCCGGTATCCATGCCGATGTGCGCGGCCAGACCGTGCGCCTGACCGCCGATCCTGCCAAGGTGCAGGTCTTTCACAACGGCAAATCGCTCTACTACCGCTAGGGCCATCGCGAGTCACAAGGGCCAGGCCCGCCGCTTGCGCGGCGGGTCCCAAGAAAGGTGTCTACCATGACCAAGATCGTTCTCGTTGGCGCTGGAAGCCTGCAATTCGGCGCCGGCATGCTGGGCGACATTTTCCAGTCGGCCCATCTGACCGAAGCCGAGATCATCCTGAACGATATCAACGAGGACGCCGCAAAGCGCACCGAGGCGATGGCGCTGGCCTATATGGCCGAGAACGATCTGCGCCAATCCGTGCGCGTCGAGGGTGACCTGTCCCGGGCCTTGCGGGGGGCCGATTTCGTGGTGATCTCCATCGAGGTCGGCGACCGCTTCGCCCTTTGGGACATGGATTGGAAAATCCCGCAGCAATACGGCATTCCGCAGGTCTACGGCGAAAACGGTGGCCCCGGCGGCCTGTTCCATTCCCTGCGGATTATCCCGCCGATCCTGGAGATTTGCGGCAAGGTCATGGAACATGCCCCCGACGCCACGATCTTCAACTATTCCAACCCGATGAGCCGGATCACCACCACGGTGCATCGCGCCTATCCGGGCATCAAGTTCATCGGCATGTGCCACGAGATCGCAAGCCTTGAGCGCAACCTGCCACCGCTTCTGGGCCAGCCGCGCGAGAACATCCATTATCGTGCGGGTGGACTGAACCATTTCTCGGTGATGACGGAATGCACCTATGTCGACAGCGGCAAGGACGCTTACCCGGACGTGATCGCCCGGGCCGAGGCACATTTCGGCAACCAGCCGGGCTATTCCGAGATTTTGACCGAAAGCCGCCGCACTGGCACTGCCGTCGATACCGAAGGCTGGATGGAGATCGACCTAAGCCACATCTCCGAGGTGCGGCCATGGTCCGACCGCTGGCTCTTCAAGTTGATCCTCGACCGCTTCGGCGCGCTGCCCATCACCTATGACAGCCATTTCGGGGAATACATCCAGTGGGCGCATGACTGTTCCGACCACCGGGGAATCCTGGATTTCTACACCTATTATCGCACCTACCTTGGCAATGTGACGCCGAAGATCGGAGCGAACCTGCATGAACGCGTGGTCCCGATCATCGACGGGCTGATTACCGGCAACGCCTACGAGGAGGCGGCGGTCAACATCCCGAATGCGGGCTTCATCAAGGATCTGCCGGACTGGATCGCGGTGGAGGTGCCGGCCAAGGTGGGTGCCGATGGCGTGCACGGGATCGCCGTGGACGTGCCGGCAGGCATTCGCGGCCTCCTTTGCAACCAGATCGGCGTGCACAACCTGACGGCCGAGGCCGTCCTGCAAGGCAAGAAGGATCTGGTGATTCAGGCGCTGCTGGTGGATCCGGTGGTGACCCTTTCGCGCGGTATCCCCGATCTTGTCGAGCACATGATCGCCGAACAGGCGCCTTGGCTGGACTATCTCGTTTAGGACGAGATGGCGGATTTCCGCTTAAGTTTTCTGCGTTTTCAGGGGTTTCTTACGTCGGGTAAAACCGTTGAGGAGGCGACTTTCTTCGTTTCAACTCTTGCGTTCAAGCGCGACTCCCAGAACACTCGCTCCATTCCCCCGAGAGAATACGGGGGACCAAAATGAATGCTCCAAGCCGGGTCCGCCCTGTGAGGGGCTACGAAAGGGAGTTACTACATGACATTCCACAGCAAGCTTCTGGCCACCACGGCGGCCTCTGTGCTGGTGCTTTCGGGTGCCGCCTTCGCCGAGAGCCACGCGATGACCGGGCCCAATGGTGAGGCGCTCGCCGAGACCCAGGAATTCACCTATCGCGTTCTGGACGAGCATTCCTCGCTCGATCCGGGCATCGTCGAGGACGTGACCGGCTCCGAGGTCGTGCGCGACCTGTTCGAAGGTCTCTACAATGACAGCAAGTCCGGCGATACGCTGGAGCCGGGTGTCGCCCTGTCGCACGAGGTTTCCGAAGATGGCCTGACCTATACCTTCACCCTGCGCGAGGAGGCCAAGTGGTCCAATGGCGACCCGGTGACCGCCGGTGACTTCGTCTACGCCTGGCGCCGCGCGGCCAGCCCCGAACTGGCCTCGCCCTATGCTTGGTACATGAGCCTGATGTCGCTGGAAAACGTCGACGAGGTCATCTCCGGCGACGCGCTGCTCGAAGACCTGGGCGTGACCGCGATCGACGACTACACCCTTGAGGTGCGCCTGAAAGAGCCGCTGCCCTACTTCCCGCAGATGCTGACCCATGCGACCACCTTCCCGGTGCCGCAATCGGTGGTCGAGGAACATGGCGACCGGTGGACCCGCCCCGAGAACATCGTGTCCAACGGTGCCTATGTTCTGGAAGAGCATGTGCCGCAGGAGCGGTCGGTGCGCGTCAAGAACGACATGTACTGGGATGCCGAGAACACCATCGTGGAGCGCGTGACCGCTCTGGTGATCAACGACGAGAACCAGGCCCTGACCCGGTTCCTGGCCGGCGAGCTTGACCGCACCGAGGTGCCTGCCGGGCAGTTCCCGCGCCTGAAGGAAGAGCATCCCGAAGAGGCGATCAGCTTCCCGCGGCTGTGCAACTACTACTACACCTTCAACCTGCGCGAGGACGGCCCCGAAGCCTTCAAGGACCAGCGTGTCCGCCAGGCCCTGGCCCTTGCCGTGGATCGCAACGTGATCGTGGAGAACGTTCTGGCCGGCGGCCAGAGCCCGGCCTACACCTTCACCCCTGCCGCCACCGCGAACTTCGAGGTGCCGGGTGTGGAAATGGCCGCGATGACCCAGGAAGAGCGCAACGCGAGAGCGCAGGAACTGATGGCCGAGGCCGGTTATGGCGAGGACAATCCACTGTCCTTCGAAATGGTCTACAACACCTCCGACGCGCATCGTTCGGTGGCCGTTGCCATGAGCCAGATGTGGAACCAGACCCTCGGGGTGGAAACCACGCTGGCCAACATGGAGTGGCAGACCTTCCTCGAAGCGCGCAGCAACGGCGATTTCGAACTGGCCCGCGGCGCATGGTGTGGCGACTACAACGAGGCCTCGACCTTCCTCGACCTGTTGCAGACCAGCTCGGGCTACAACGATGCCAAGTACTCCAACGCCGAGGTCGACCAGTTGCTGGCCGATGCCAAGACGGCCGAGGATCCCAACGCCAACTACACGCAGGTCGAACAGATCATCGCCGAGGAAATGCCGGTGATCCCGATCTACCACTATGCCGGCGTCTACATGATGGACGAGAACCTGATCCCGTCCTGGCCCGTGGAGAACGTCCAGCAGAACTGGTACTCCAAGGATCTGTATTTCGTCGCTGACGAATAATCCCGACAACTGAAAAACCGGCCCGCGCTCCGATTCAAAGGGGCGCGGGCCAGCCCCTTTCAGGACAACTTACATGTTTGCCTATATCGTCCGGCGCCTTGCGGTCGCCATCCCCACGATCCTGATCCTTGTCGTGATCAGTTTCCTGTTGATGTATTCCGCCCCGGGTGGGCCGTTCAATTCCGAGCGCCCCCTGCCGCCCGAGGTGTTGGCCAACCTTGAGGCCAAGTACGGGCTGGACCAGCCCATGTGGCGACAGATGATTTCCTATGTCTGGGGTGTGGTGACGCAGTTCGATTTTGGCCCGTCCTTTCAGTATACCGACCGAAGCGTGAACGACGTGATCGCGCAGGGCTTCCCGGTGACGCTGACCTATGGGCTCTGGTCCGCTTTCGCCGCACTTGTGGTCGGTGTCTCGCTCGGCGTGGCCGCAGCGGTCCGTCAGAATTCCGTGCTCGACTACTTGGCCGTCGGCATCACCATCGGTGCGCAGGCGCTGCCCAACTTTGTCATGGCCCCGATCCTGGTCCTGGTCTTCACGCTTTGGCTGGGCTGGCTGCCCGGCGGCGGCTGGAATGGTGGGCAATGGGAATATGTCGTCATGCCGGTCATCGCGCTGTCGACCTCCTACATGGCGTCCATCGCGCGCATCACGCGCTCGTCCATGCTGGAAGTCCTCAATTCGAATTTCATCCGCACCGCCCAGGCCAAGGGCCTGCCCATGCGGCGCGTGATCCTGCGCCATGCGCTCAAACCCGCCTTGCTGCCCGTCCTGTCCTATCTTGGACCGGCCATGGTGGGGATGATCACGGGTTCGGTCGTGGTCGATATCATCTTTTCGACCGGGGGGATCGGGCAGTTCTTCGTGAACTCAGCCTTCAACCGCGATTATGCCGTTATCATGGGGATTACGCTTCTGGTGGGCGTTCTGACCATCACGTTCAACCTTCTGGTCGACATCCTTTACGCTTGGATCGACCCGAAGATCCGTTACTGAGGGGGCAGGGCCATGAAACTCGCACAACCCGATGCCAAGATGCTCGAAGAGGTCGGCCAACTGGCCGAGGTGCGGGGCCGGTCGCTTTGGGCGGATGCCCGGGCGCGGTTCTTTCGCAACAAGGCCGCCCTAGCCGGTCTGGTGGTGCTGATCCTGATCTTCATCTTCGCGATGTTCGGCGGCCTGATCGCGCAGTATGAACGCGATTTCGTCGATTTCTCGCTCATGGGGGCGAATGCCTATCGCGGGGTGCCCTCGATTGAGACCGGCCATTACTTCGGCGTCGATATCGACGGGCGTGATCTTTATGCGCGCACTGTGCAGGGTACCCGGATCTCGCTTTTGGTGGGGATCGTGGGTGCGCTGGTGGCGGTCTTCGTCGGCACGCTTTACGGCGCCACGGCTGGCTATGTCGGGGGGCGCGTGGATAATATCATGATGCGCACCGTCGATGTGCTCATGTCGATCCCGTTCATGTTCGTGCTGATCCTGATGCTGGTGATCTTTGGTCGGTCCATCCTGATGCTGTTCATCGGCATCGGGCTTATCTCCTGGCTGGACATGGCGCGGATCGCCCGTGGTCAGACCCTGACCATCAAGAACAAGGAATTCGTCGAAGCCGCCGTGGCCACGGGCGTCAAACCCCTGACGATCATCCTGCGCCACGTCGTGCCGAACCTGCTGGGCATCGTGATCGTCTACGCGACGCTCCTCGTGCCGCAGATGATCATCTTCGAGAGCTTCATCTCCTATCTGGGCCTCGGGGTGCAGGAACCCAATACGTCGCTCGGCGCCTTGATGAGCCTCGGCACCAAGCAGATGAACAACGGTACGCTCTGGATGCTGTTCTACCCGCTGTTCTTCTTCCTGATCACGCTTTTCGCGTTTTTCTTCGTGGGCGACGGCCTGCGCGACGCGCTCGACCCCAAGGACCGCTAAGATATGGCGCTGCTCGATGTTTCCGACCTGACGGTCACCTTTCAGACGAATGACGGCCCGGTGAACGCCGTCAACGGGCTCAGCTTCGACGTGGCCGAGAAAGAGACCCTCGCCATCGTCGGCGAAAGCGGCTCGGGCAAGTCCCAGACGGCTTTTGCCATCATGGGGCTGCTGGCCAAGAACGGCGGCGCGACTGGTCGGGTGGAATTCGATGGCGCCGATCTGTTGTCGCTCAGCAAGCGACAGTTGAACAAGGTGCGGTCGAACCAGATCGGCATGATCTTCCAGGATCCGATGACCTCGCTGAACCCTTACATCCGGGTCAGCGACCAGATGGCCGAGGTGTTGCAGCTGCACAAGGGCCTGTCGAAACGGGACGCCATCGCCGAAGCGGTGCAGATGCTGGACGCGGTGCGCATTCCCGATGCAAAGGCACGGATCAGCATGTTTCCGCACGAGTTTTCCGGCGGGATGCGGCAGAGGATCATGATCGCCATGGCCTTGCTTTGCCGCCCCCGCCTTCTGATCGCTGATGAGCCGACAACGGCGCTGGATGTGACCGTACAGGCCCAGATCATGAAGCTGCTCGGCGAGATCCGTGAGGAGTTCAATACCGCGGTGATCCTGATCACTCATGATCTCGGCATCGTCGCCGATTTCTGTGACCGGACGCTGGTGCTCTATGGCGGTCAGATCATGGAGGAAGGACCAACCGGAGATGTCTTCGCCGATCCGGCGCATCCCTATACCAAGGGGTTGCTAAAGGCCGTGCCGCGGTTGGACCGCGATACCGAAACCTTGCAGACAATTGCCGGAGAGCCGCCCGACATGTCGCATCTTCCCGCGGGGTGCCCATTTTCGCCGCGTTGCGAGATCGCCCGGGATTATTGTTCGACCCGGCCACTGGTGCTTGAACCCTTGGGCGACAATCGCACCCGTGCCTGTCATGCCAGCCTCGCCGAGATGAAGCAGGAGATGCAAGATGGCTGATCCGATCCTGTCCATTCGCGATGTATCCGTGAGCTTCGATGTGCGCCCGCAAGGCACCTGGCCCTGGACCCCGTCGCTGAAGCTGCACGCGGTCAGCAAGCTTTCGGTGGACCTGATGCCGGGCGAAACGCTGGGTCTTGTGGGTGAGAGCGGCTCGGGCAAGTCCACGCTGGCCCGTGCGGTGATCGGGACCATTCCCAGTTCTGGCGGCCAGATCATCTATGAAGGCCGCGACCTTGCCACGATGACGGCGCAGGAAACCCGCCGTCACCGCCGAGACGTGCAGATGGTGTTCCAGGATCCGCTGGCGGCGCTGAACCCGCGCATGACCGTGGGCGACATCATCGCGGAACCCCTTATCACGCACGAACCCGACACGCCCCGCAAAGAGGTCAAGGCACGGGTGGCTGAACTGATGGAAAAGGTCGGGCTTCTGCCCAACCTGATCAACCGGTATCCGCATGAGTTCTCGGGCGGCCAGTGCCAGCGCATCGGCATCGCCCGCGCTTTGATCGTCAAGCCCAAGCTGCTGATCTGCGATGAACCGGTTTCGGCGCTGGATGTCTCGGTGCAGGCGCAGGTGGTGAACCTGCTCAAGGACCTGCAGGCGGAAATGGGCCTGTCGATGATCTTCATCGCCCATGACCTGAGCGTCGTGAAGCACATTTCGAACCGGATCATGGTGATGTATCTGGGTTGTCCGATGGAGGTCGGCCCGGCCAAGGCAATCACCGCAGAGCCGCGCCATCCCTATACCCAGGCGCTTATCTCTTCGGTGCCGATTCCAGATCCGGTGCTGGAGGCCGCGCGCGAACGTCCCGTGCTGGAGGGCGACCTGCCCAGCCCGCTCAGCCCGCCATCAGGCTGCGTCTTCCGTACCCGCTGCCCCAAGGCACAGCCCAGCTGTGCCGAGGCCCGCCCCGGCATGGACAAGGTCGCGCCGGACCGATTCGTCGCCTGTCCGTTCCAGGAGGTCGAGAAGGTGCTGGCAGACGCTTAGGCGCCCGGTTCGTTACCGGACCTAGTAATCGCGTTCGTAGAAGATCCCGAGGCTGGACTCGCCTTCGGAACCGAAACTGCCACGGGCGGTCACATCGTCCGTCACATCGAGGTTCAGGTTGATCTCCGATGTGCCGTCAGACCCGATGGTGATGTCGGTATAGATATTTTCCGAGATGTATTTGCCCGCACGCACGGCGGCGTTGCCGTCCTCGTCCGTGGTGACGTCGAAATCATCCAGGTCCAGCCCTTCGCGAAACCCTTCCAGCGCCCCGCCGCCGCCACGCCCGGACAGGGTGGCGACGGCAGAGGCCAGCTGCACCGCTTGAAGCGGGCTGATCGAGGAAAGGTCGCGTCCGAACAGCAGTTGCGCCAGCACTTCGTCCTGCGGCAGTTCCGGGCTGCTTTCGAAGGACACTTGAGGGTCGTCCGCCGGACCCTCCACGATGATCGAAACATCGGTGCCCGAGCGTGCTTCGGTGCGGGCGACAAGCCGCAGGTAGGGCGTGAAGTCCCCCTGCAACTGGGCATAGCCCTCGGTCAGTGCGAACCTCTGGCCCAGAACGTCAAGCCGGCCGCGCAGCAGGTCGAAGCGCCCGATGGGAATGACATCGCCGGTGGTGCCCGACAGGCGCAAGGACCCGCCCAGCTCCGCATCCAGGCCGCGCCCGCGCACGAAGATCCGTGATGGCGCGTTGATGGTCAGGTCCAGCGGATAGGGACGGGTCGAAACCGCGCCGTCACCAGCCGCATCAGGATCGGGTCCGACACCGGCCCGGTCGAGGGTCCGGCGCACGGCAGGGCCCGGAGAGACATGGGTGACCGCAGGTAGATCGCCAAGGGTGGAAACCGGGCTTGAGGGCACCCGGATCTCGGTGCGGCCGATATCGACCTGCCCGAAGATGCGCGCCCCGCCGGCCAGCGGCCCGGCGATTTGGACCGTTCCGTCGGCACGGGTTTCGTAGAGTGCGGGTTCTCGCAGGCGGGCCCGGCGCAATTCTAGCGACAGATCCGCATTCGATGGCGGCACCAGTCCGACCGAGCCGTTGACGCCGACCTGTCCACCAGCGGCCAGGTCGCCCGAAATGTCCATGCTGGCCTGACCACTGATCAGGTCCACATTCCCCGAAATCGCCTCGATCGCCTGTCGCAGGTTCGGCGCAGTCAGTCGCCCGTCCGACAGGGTCACCCGCCCCCCGATCGACGACAGGCGCGGTGGGCCGTTCACCGACAGGTCGAAGCTGGCCAGCCCGCTGACCTGGCGCGGCGCGATGAAGGCATTGGCGAGCCCCAGCGGCGCTTGGCCGGCAAGTGAAAGGGCCAACTGTCCCGCGTCACCGACCCGGCCATCGGCGCTCAACCGCGTGCCGGCGGGGCCGGTGCCCTGACCAGAGACCTGCCAACCGCCTGCAACCTGACGTGCGGTCACATCGGCAGTGGCAGGCCCCGCGAAGTCCGGAGCCAGAAGGCCCACATCTGCCAACCGCAGTGCAAGGTCCGCCTGTGCCTGCCCGGCGTCGTCGATTACTACGTCGCCTTGCGCGGTGATGTTGGGGAACTGTGCATTGAGCCCGGTCAGCGCAATCCGACCACTGGGGCGCCGGTCAAATCCCGCGTCCAAACTGCCCGAGCCCCGCAACAGGGGGTCCAGGCCTTGCGGGCCGGCGCGCAGATCCTGGGTGAGGGTCCGCAAAGTGGCCGAGGCCGCGCCGGTTCCGCTATCGAAATCGCCCGTCAGCTCCAGCGATAGCGCCCCGCCCATCCGCACGCCCGCCAGCGCCTCGAACCGCGACAGGGTGCGGGCATCGAGCGTGGCGCGGCCGGTCATCGCGTAACCTTCACCCTGGGGCGTGGCGGTGCCGGTTGCCTCCAGCAAGGTATCGGGTGCGGCCAGGGCCGCCCGGGCGGTCACGAGCCCCGCCTCGTCGGTGCTCAGGTCGGCGCGTAGCGTGCCCGGCCCGGCCAGGTCGGGCAGGACGCGCCCAAGGTCGGTGATCCGGGCATCGACTGTTGCGCTCGCTCCCTCTCCGGTGATCTCGGCCCGGGCATCGGCGCGGATGTGGTCGCCCCGCAATGTCAGGTTTTCCAGCCGAGTGCCGGTCTCGTCGCGGGCGACGGCCAGGGCCAGGCTCGTCTGCCCTGCGAGGAGTGGATCCAGTTCGGCCAGCCCGAGGCCGAGGTCGCGCGTTTCGACACCCAGCGAGATATCGAATATCCCGTCGAACGGTTGCAGCCGGCCGTTCAGGTCGACTTGACCGTTGCCTTGCAGGTCCAGTTCGGTCAGGCCGGCAAAACGCGAGAAATCCGAGGCCCGGACCTGCGCGTCGACCAGGCTGCGGAACCTGCGTTCCGGCCCGCTGACAATAGCGTTGGAACGCACCGCCAGGCCGGCGCCGGACAGGCGGAAATCCTGAACGACAAAGGGCTCGCCCTCCAGGCGCGCGAAGTTCAGCGATCCGGTGATTGCCGGGCCGATGGCGCGCGACAGATCGGGATCTTCCAACATGATCCCATCCGCCTGGTACTCCAGCTCGGCTGCGAAGCGGCCACGCAGATCGCCCTCACCGGGGCTGATCGTTCCGGTGCCGTCAAGGGTCAGCGCCTCGATCCGCGTATCCGGCCGGGCGAACCCGGTTGCCGCAAAGCGTCCGGTCCACCCTTCGCCGTCATCGGCATCGTAGGACACCTCGATTTCGGCGCGGCGCAGTTCGGTTCGTGGCCCTGCAACGGGCAGGCGGACCGGGCGGCCATCCTGCGCGGCAAGCGTTCCGGTCAGGTCGAAGGCTTGTGGCCAACCCTCCGCGCTGACCAGGGCTGAGCCGCCAAGGGTCAGTTGCTCTGAGTCGATGGAAAGCGACGACAGGTCGATCCGGCCGTCCCCGTGGCGCACCCCCGATGCCAGCAGGCTGGACGACGGTCCGAAGAAGGCGTGATAGTCTTCTTCCAGAAGCGGGCGCAGATCCCCGCCGAGCGCAAGGTTGAACCAGGTGGCGGCAGGCGTGGTGTCCGCATTTTCGCGGCCAAGCTGGAAATGGCCGGTGATCTGGTCCTGGCCATTCGTGGCGAGCGTCAGTTCAGCGCCGAATTCCGAGATCGGCGCGTCACCGTCGACCTCAAGGCGCAGGGCCGGACGGCCGGGCAGGCCCAGCAGCCGCGCGGCGAGTCCGCTCTGCCCCTCTTCGGCGATCAGCGACAGGTCCAGCTGACCTGTCTCGTCGTCAAAAAACGTGTCTAGGCTGAATTGCCCGATTTTGTCGTCGATCCGTTGCAGCGCAAGCTCCGCGTCGGCCTGCCCCTCGATCAGCGAGACGGCGCCCTGCAGCCGGGCCGCGACGGGTTCGCCAAGGAATTCCCGCGCAATTTCGATCCGATCGGCGCGGATTTCCCCGATCTCGACCGAAACCGGCAGGTCGGGCAGGGCAAAGGGGGTGGCCTCGGCGCTGGGCAATTCGTTCCCGGCGGCTTCGGGAACGCGGTTGAGCAGGATGCGTTCGGCGGCCAGTTCCTCGATCTTGATGGCGCCGGACAACAATGCGGAACGATTCCATTGCAGGCTGGCGTCCTCCAGCCGCAGCCAGACGCCGGTGTCATCGGCGATGGTGATCGCCTCGACCGTTGCGCGCGAGGACAGCGCGCCTTCAAACCCCTCCAGCCGCACCTCGCGGCCAAGCCCCGACACGGCATCCTCGATCAGGCCGGTCAGGAAACCGCGATCGTCATCGGCCTGTTGCGCGAGGATCGGGGTGCCGATCAAGCACAAGGAAAGCCACAGATACCGCATCAGAAGGCCTGCCCGATGCCGATATAGACTTCCAGACGCTCGCCCACGTCACCGCCGCTGGCGGGTGTTGCCAGGTCCAGGCGGACCGGTCCGATCCCGGTGTCATAGCGCAGCCCCAGCCCGACCCCGGAATGCCACTCGCCGCCGCCCAGATCGAACGCGTCGGCGCCGATGAAGCCGGTATCGTAGAACCCGACCAGGCCGATCGTGTCGGTGATCCCGACCCGGGCCTCGGCCTGAAGGCCAAGGAAGGCGCGACCGCCGATTTCGTTGCCGCCGCCCAGGTCCACGGCAAGGGATTGATAGGGCTGGCCGCGCACAGTGCCGCCACCGCCGGAGAAGAAAAGGAAACTGGCGGGCACGTTTGCCGCCGCCGCACCCCAGACGCCCCCGGCTTGGCCGCGCAGGGCCACGGTGACCTGGTCATCTTCGCCGAAGCTGCGGTAGGCCCGGCCATCGGCGAAAACCCGGACGCCATTGCCGCTGCCCTCCAGTCCCAGGAACGGCATGATTTCCAGATTGGCGAAGTAGCCCGAGGTGGCATTGAATTCGTCGTCGCGCCTGTCGCGGGTGGCTTCAAGTGGCAATGTCAGCACCTGATAGGTTCTGGTGCCAAGGGCATCGCGGCTCTCGCCCGCTTGATAGCCCAGCCCGGCCTCGATCACCGCCTCTTCACGCACCCGGCGGATGAAGCCCGCCTCGGCCATGACGCGGCGTTCGAACAGCTTCGGATCGTCGCGTTGCTCCAGCTCCATGTCGGCATAGAAATCCAGGTCAGACCGAAAGGTGGCCGGGCGCAAAAAGCTGGCGGCGAGACCATAGTCAATACCGCCGGTCGTGCCGGTCAGACCAGCGATCTCGGCCTCGATGCGCAGGCGTTCCGCCCCGCCCAGAAGGTTGCGATGCAGCCAGAAGCCCGACAGTGTCAGCCCTGACACGGTGGAATACTCGGCCCCGAAGCCCAGGCGGCGCAGCGGCTGTTCGACGATCTGCAATTCCAGCGGCAACGTGCCATCCGGATTGGCGCTCTCTGCCTCGACCACCGTGGCCGAGGCGAAGGCCCCGGTGCGGCGCAGGTTGGCCTCGGCGCGGGCGATCTCGACAGGGTCGAACCGGCGTCCCGGGCGGAGCCCTGAAATGGCGCGAACGCGTTCCGGGCGGCTCCGCTCGGCACCGCTGACGGCGATCTGGCCATAGTTCAGAACCGGCCCGGGCGCGATCCGCACGGCGACATCCAGCCTCTGGTCCGGGTGGTTGGCCGAGATCGTCTGTCCGGCCGGTTCCGCCAGGGCATGGCCCTCGGCGCGCCAGCCCTCGATTGCTGCGCGCGTGGCATCACGGATCGTTTCCGTGCGGGCCACCTCGCCCGCGCGAAAGGCCTCGGGCAGGATCGTGGCGGATGTGACAGGGGTGACCTCGGTCTGCCCGAAGCGGAACTTCGGCCCCGGATCGACCCGCAGCACCACTGTTTCAACCGAGGCACGCGGCAAGAGCGGGTCCAGCGCGGCCGCTTCCTGCCCGTCGATCAGGATCGAAATCGTGCCGCCGAAATAGCCTTCCTGGTAGAGGCCGGTCAGCAAACGTTCGTAGTCGGCGCGCGCGGCTGCCACAAAGTCCTGCGGTGCCTCGGCACCGTCGCGCTCCAATGCGACGCTGAGCGACGCGTTCTTCAGGCGCGAACGCAGCGCGGTATCGTCCCCCGAAAGCTCTAGGCGCACATCCTGCGCTGCCGCCCAAAGCGGCCAGAGCCAGATCGTCACCGCAATCCATCCGGTTAGAAGGCGCACATGAACCCCCAAGCGCAGCTGCCTTTTCAAAATGTAACCCGGACCGCAGCCGGGGGAAACGCGAATTCCGAGTGCCGGCGGGCGGTCGCCGCTCAAATGCCGCCGAACGGGTCCTCGGGATAGCCGACGCCGGCAAGATATAGCCCGTCGGGCGGGCAGACCGGGCCACAGGCGGCGCGGTCGCGGGCCTCCAGCGCGGTTTTCACCTGTTCCGGGTCCCAGGCACCGGCGCCGACCCGTTCCAGGGTTCCGACGAAGCTGCGCACCTGGTTGTGCAGGAAAGATCGGGCGCGGACATGGAAGCGAAACTCGGTGCCGCCATCGACGCGGGGCTGCTGTTCGATCTCAAGTGCATCCAGCGTTTTGACCGGGCTGTCGGCCTGGCAGATCGAGGACCGAAAGGTCGTGAAATCATGCCGCCCGACCAGATGTGCCGCCCCGGCCTGCATGGCGCCCAGGTCCAGCCCATGCGGCACCCGCCAAACCAGTCCTTTCTCGAAGGTCAGCGGCGCGCGGCGCGCCACCAACCGGAACAGGTAACGGCGTTCGACGGCTGAGAAGCGCGCATGCCAGTCCTCGGCGACGCGGGCACAGGCGACGATGGCGACCGGATCGGGCTTGAGGTGGAAATTCAGCGCCTCGGACAGGCGGAACGGGTCCCAGTCCTTGTCCATGTCGCATTGGGCCACTTGCCCCAGCGCATGCACGCCGGCATCGGTGCGGCCCGCCCCGGCGATGGTATGGGCGCGCGGTTCCAGCCGTGCCAATGCGGCCTCGATCGCGCCCTGCACGGTCGGCAGGTCCTGCTGCCGTTGCCAGCCGGAAAAAGGCTGGCCGTTATATTCGACCTTGAGCGCGTAGCGAGGCATGACCGGGGGCCTTAGGGGGAGGCGGGAGCGAAATCAATCCCTACACATTGCTGGGTCGCCTGCCTATCTTGGCGCAGAACAGCACGAAGGAAGGGTGGCGGTGGTTCTTTCGACCCTCGCAGACGGAATTTCGCGGGGCGTGGACGGGGTGACCGACACTCTCTCGGCACCCTTCACCGATCCGGTGATCCGGCTTGGCGTGACGGGGCTCAGCCGCGCGGGCAAGACGGTGTTCATCACCTCGCTTGTGGCCAACCTGCTGGACCGGGGGCGGATGCCGCAGTTTCAGCCGGCGGCCCGGGGCGCGATCCGAACCGCCTATCTGCAACCTCAGCCCGACGACACGGTGCCGCGCTTCGATTACGAAACCCACTTGGCCGCTCTGACCGCGCAAGAGCCGCACTGGCCCGAGAGCACGCGCCGGATCTCCGAGCTGCGGCTTTCGCTCAAGGTTCAGCCCGGTGGACTGATCGGGTCGTTCCAGGGGCCGCGCACGGTGCATCTGGATATCGTGGATTACCCCGGTGAATGGCTGCTCGACCTGTCGTTGCTGGACAAGGACTTTGCCGGCTGGTCTGCGGATGTGCTGGCCCGGATCGAGGATCGGCCGGGCGGGGCCGACTACCTTTCACTGTTGGCTTCGAATGATCCTTCGGCCGTGCTGGATGAACCCGTGGCGCAGGCGCTGGCCCGGAGCTATACCGCGCATCTGAACGCTGCCCGAGAGGCCGGGTATTCCGATTGCACGCCGGGGCGCTTCATGTTGCCGGGCGATCTGGAAGGCTCGCCCGTTCTGACCTTCGCCCCCCTGCCACTGGTGGAAAAGCCAGGTCGCCGCAGCCTGTGGCGGGAATTCGAACGCCGGTTCGACAGCTACAAGCGCAACGTGGTCAAGCCGTTCTTTCGAGACCATTTCGCCCGGATCGACCGGCAGATCGTTCTAGTCGACCTGCTGGGCGCCATCCATTCCGGTCCGCGCGCGGTCGAGGATTTGCGCCGGGCCATGGCGGATATCCTGTCGGCCTTCCGCCCCGGTCGAAATGATTTCCTGAGCCGTCTGTTCCGGGGACGGCGGATCGACAAGATCCTGTTTGCCGCGACCAAGGCCGACCACCTGCACCACGAACAGCACCCGCAACTGACCGCCATCACAGAGGCTTTGTTGCGAGAGGCCCGTGACCGGGCGGCCTTTGCCGGGGCCGAGGTGGGGGCGATGTCCATCGCCGCCCTGCGCGCCACGGACGAGGACCGGGTGCCCCATGACGGGGTTGAGTTGCCGGTGGTGCGTGGCCGCCTGCTGGGCTCGGACAGGCGCGCGGCCTTCTATCCCGGCGCTCTGCCGAGCGATCCGGGGCATCTACTGGCCCCCGCGCGGAAGGGGGCCGAGGCCTGGTTGGACGCCGATTACGAGGTGATGCGCTTTGCCCCGCTGCCCCTGACCCTGAAACCGGGAGAGGGGCCGCCGCATATCCGGCTGGACCGGGCGGCGCAGTTTCTCCTGGGGGACAAGTTATGAGCAAAGGCCCCGTTCTGATCGAACTGGATGAAAGCGATGTGATCGCACCCGATGCCGCGCCGCCGGTGCCCGAGGAGGGCGAGACCGGCGCGGCGATGCAGACGGCGGCGCATCTGGCGGCGCGGCGCGGTTCGCGGCTGGCCCGCTGGTTCTGGGCCAGCCTTGTGGCGCTGGTCGGGTTCGCGGCCTCGGTCGCGGCCTATGACTTCGTCATCGGCCTGCTGGACCGGTCGCCGGTGCTGGGCATGGTGGCGCTGGGCCTGATCGGGATCTTCTGCCTTGTCCTGCTGCTGATCGCGCTTCGGGAACTGGCAGCGCTGTTGCGATTGCGCCGGGTGGACCGGCTGCAATCTCGGGCGGCCGATGCGCTTGCAGACGGGTCGTTGAGCACAGCGCGCGCGGTGACAGATGGGTTGCTTGCGCTTTACAAGGATCGTGAGGACACGGCCTGGGGCCGGTCCGCATTCACCGACCGCCAAGGCGAGGTCATGGATGCCGATGGACTGCTGGGTCTTGCCGAAACCGCCATGCTGGAACCTTTGGACAAACGTGCCCGGCAAGAGGTCGAGGCCGCCGCTCGCCGGGTTGCTACGGTCACCGCCGTGGTGCCGCTGGCCTTTGCCGATATCTTCACCGCGCTTTCGGCCAATATCGCCATGATCCGCCGCATTGCCGAGATCTATGGCGGCCGATCCGGCGCGCTGGGGTCGTGGCGGCTGACGCGGTCTGTTCTGACGCATCTTGTGGCCACCGGGGCCGTGGCCGTGGGCGATGACCTTGTGGGGTCGGTCGCCGGCGGCGGGGTGCTGTCCAAGGTGTCACGCCGCTTTGGCGAAGGGGTGATCAATGGCGCCCTGACCGCACGGGTCGGCGTCGCCGCGATGGAGGTCTGCCGGCCGTTGCCCTTCGGCTCTGTCCCGAGGCCCACGGTCAGCGGGCTTGTGAAACGGTCCCTGACTGGGCTGTTTTCGCGCGCCTAGCGCAGGATCGGCACCTCACCGGGGCGCTGCCGGTCCACCACCGCCGCCCGCATGCTGGCCCCGATCCGGTGTGCCAGGGCCGACCAGGACCGGGCCTGTGCCTCGGCCAGTTCCTGTGCCAGAACCAGGTCGAAAATCTCCAGCCATGTTTCGAACATGCCGGGGCGGACATTGCCGGCGGCCACATGGACCTGCACGGGGTTGCCGTCATAGACCCGTTCGTGCCGGATCGCGTTGCACCAGAAGCGGGTCACTTTTTCCTCGTGCGCGGGCCAGTCATCGACGTGAACCGCAAAGACCGGCCCAAGTTTGGGATGGGCACGGATACGTTCGTAGAACCGGGCCACGACGCGGGCGATCTCGTCTTCCGAAACATCGAATTTGGGCGGCAGGGGCATGGGCTTCGCATACGCCAAGTCCCGGCGCTGGGGAAGGGGTTGATCTGGAACAAGGTGGCGCGCCGCCCGGCGGGCCAGTCTGGCGGCATGACAGAACACGGACACAGCCAGGCCGAAGTCGAGGCCCGCATCAATGCCCCCGCCGGGCGCGGTCATGTGCGCGACATGATCTATGGCGCGATCGACGGGTCGATCACCACCTTCGCTATCGTCGCGGGCGTTGCAGGGGCGGGGCTTTCGCCCTTCATCATCATCGCGCTGGGCATGGCGAACGTGCTGGCCGACGGGTTTTCCATGGCCGCAGGCAATTATTCCGGCACCAAGTCGGAGCTTGACGAGATGAAGCGCCTGCGCGCGGTCGAGGCGCGCCATATCCGCGACCATCCCGAGGGCGAGCGGCGCGAGATTCGCGAAATCCTGCGCCAGAAGGGCCTGAAGGGGGACGTTCTGGAAGAGGCGGTGACGGCGATCGCAGCCAACCAGAAAGCGTGGATCGACCTCATGATCGAGGGCGAATACGGGCTTTCCGCCGTCGAGCCGCATCCGATGCGGGCGGCACTGGCCACCTTTGCCGCCTTTCTTCTGGCCGGGTTCGTGCCGCTTTTGCCGTTCTTTCTGGGGCTGGCCGCGCCATTCGGATGGTCCGTCGGCCTGACCATGGCCATGTTCTTTGCCGTTGGCGTCTGGAAAAGCCGCTGGTCGCTGGCCCCGTGGTGGCGCTCGGGGTTCGAAACCTTCGTGATCGGCGGTATCGCCGCCCTGATCGCCTATTTCGTCGGGACACTTTTCGCGGTCTGACGGCGCTTCGTTCCCGCGCACTTTACCCTTGTTGCCAGCGGTCCTATAAGCGGCCCTGTCATGACATATGCACGGCCCATCATTCGAATTACAACCCCGGCGCTCTGAGCCTGATCAGAGACGCCGGGCAAAGGTGTCCGAGGGATCCGCACCGCACCGAACAGCCGTGAAAAACACCGAATTTCGAAGGACGCGACACGATGTGCGCCGATACGCCTGACTACAAAGATACGCTGACCCTGCCGAAAACCGACTTTCCCATGCGCGCGGGGCTGCCCAAGCGCGAGCCCGAATGGCTGGACCGATGGGAAAAGATCGGCGTCTACGACCGCCTGCGCGAGAAAGAAGGCCGCACGCCTTTCATCCTGCACGACGGCCCGCCCTACGCGAATGGCCACCTGCATATCGGCCACGCCCTGAACAAGACGATCAAGGACATGATCGTGCGGTCCCACCAGATGATGGGCCATGACAGTCGCTATGTGCCCGGCTGGGACTGCCACGGCCTGCCGATCGAGTGGAAGATCGAGGAGAAATACCGCGAGAAGGGCCAGGACAAGGACCAGGTCGACGTCATCGACTTCCGCCAGGAATGCCGCCGTTTCGCCGAAGGCTGGATCGACATCCAGCGCGACGAGTTCAAGCGCCTCGGGATCACCGGCAACTGGGCCGATCCCTACCTGACGATGGATTTCCACGCCGAACGCGTCATCGCCGAGGAATTCATGAAATTCCTGATGAGCGGCACGCTCTACCAGGGGTCAAAGCCGGTCATGTGGTCGCCCGTGGAACAGACCGCCCTGGCCGAGGCCGAGGTCGAATACCACGACAAGGAAAGCTTCACGATCTGGGTGAAATTTGCGGTTGCGACCGATGGTGAGTTGCAGGGCGCCCACGTCGTGATCTGGACCACCACGCCGTGGACCATCCCCTCGAACAAGGCGGTGGTCTATGGCGAGGACATTTCCTATGGCCTCTATGAGGTCACGGACACGCCCGAGGAATGCTGGGCCAACACCGGCGACCGCTACCTTCTGGCCGACAAGCTGGCCGCCGATGTCTTTGCCCGCGCACGGCTGGATGATGGCATGTGGCGGCGCGTGCGCGATGTCACGTCGGATGAACTGTCTGGCCTGTCCCTCAAGCACCCGCTGGCCGGGGCCGAGGGGTCGGGCGGCGAATGGGACGACCTGCGCGATTTCCGCGCCGCCGATTTCGTGACCGACGAGGAAGGCACCGGTTTCGTCCATTGCGCCCCGTCGCACGGGATGGAGGAATTCGAGCTTTACCGAGACCTTGGCATGCTCGAACAGGTCATCACCTACAATGTCATGGACGACGGCTCTTTCCGCGAGGACCTGCCGTTCTTCGGGGGCAAGCGCATCCTGCGCGAAAAGGCCAAGAAGGGCGATTGGGAAGGCGACGCCAACGCCGCCGTGATCTCCAAGCTGACCGAGGTCGGCGGGCTTCTGGCGCGTGGAAAGATCAAGCACAGCTATCCGCATTCCTGGCGCTCCAAGGCGCCGGTCATCTATCGCAACACGCCGCAATGGTTCGCCGCCATCGACCGCCCTGTGGGCGACGGGCAGGACGAGCATGGCAGGACGATCCGCGAACGGGCGCTGAAATCGATCAACGAGCTGGTGAAATTCACCCCCGCCTCCGGTCAGAACCGGCTGCGGTCGATGATGGAGACCCGGCCCGACTGGGTGCTGTCGCGCCAGCGGGCCTGGGGTGTGCCGTTGACCTGTTTCACCAAGAAGGGCGCGCTGCCCACGGACCCGGATTTCCTGCTGCGCGACCCGGTCGTGAATGCCCGTATCGTCGAGGCCTTCGAGGCCGAGGGTGCGGATGCCTGGTACAAGCCCGACGCCAAGGCGCGGTTCCTGGGCAAAAACTACGATCCCGAGGACTGGGAGCAGGTCTTCGACATTCTCGATGTCTGGTTCGACAGCGGCTCGACCCATGCCTTCGTGCTGCGCGACCGCGCGGACGGCACCCCCGACGGGATCGCCGATGTCTATCTCGAAGGCACCGACCAGCATCGCGGCTGGTTCCATTCCTCGCTTTTGCAGGCCTGCGGCACCAAGGGCCGCGCGCCCTATCGCAACGTGGTCACGCACGGGTTCACGCTGGACGAGAAGGGCAACAAGATGTCCAAATCGCTCGGCAACACGATCGTGCCCGAAGAGGTGGTCAAGCAATACGGCGCCGATATCCTTCGGCTCTGGGTGGCGCAGACCGATTACATGGCCGACCAGCGGATCGGGCCGGAAATCCTCAAGGGCGTGGCCGACAGCTATCGCCGGCTGCGCAACACGATGCGCTTCATGCTGGGCGCGCTAGCCCATTTCGATGAAAGCGACCGGATCCAACCGGCGCAGATGCCGGAACTGGAACGCTGGGTGCTGCACCGGGTGGCCGAGCTCGACCAGGTGGTGCGCGACGGCTATGCCCGGTTTGATTTCCAGGGTGTGTTCCAGGCGCTGTTCAATTTCGCCACGGTGGAACTGTCGGCCTTCTATTTCGATATCCGCAAGGACGCGCTTTATTGCGACGGTGCAGACAGCGACCGGCGCAAATCGGCGCTGACGGTGCTGGATATCCTGTTCCATCGCCTCACCACCTGGCTGGCCCCGGTGCTGGTGTTCACCATGGAAGAGGTATGGCTGGAACGCTTCCCGGGCGAGGGCAGCTCGGTCCACCTGGTGGATTTCCCGGACACCCCGGCCGATTGGAGTGACACGGATCTGGCCGCGAAATGGGCCGATGTTCGCCGGGTGCGCCGGGTGGTGACTGCCGCGCTGGAGGTGCAGCGCCGCGAGAAGGTCATCGGTGCCTCCTTGGAGGCGGCCCCGGTCGTGCATGTTGATGCGGGCACGAAGGCGATCCTCGATACCGTCAATTTCGACGATATCTGCATCACCTCGGGCATCCGCGTCACCACCGACCCGTCCCCGGCCGAGGCGTTCCGCCTGCCGGAAGTCGAAGGCGTTGGCGTGGTTTTCGAAAAGGCCGAAGGCGAAAAATGTCAGCGCTGCTGGAAGATCCTGCCGGACGTGGGCCGGCACGCCCATGACGGCGTTTGCGGCCGCTGCGACGCGGCGCTGGGCTGAGAAGGACAGGCGCGGGCCGGCAAAGCCGCCGGCCCCGGCGCCATCGCCGGGTCAGTTGCGCGAATTGACGATCTCGTAGGCGCGCTCGGCTTCGACCGGTTCGAGTACGGCGGGCGGGAATAGGATTCCCCCGATCCGCATGAAGTTGCAGCGGAAATAGGCGACCGAACCTTCTTCGAGCGTGACCTCGTGTTCGACAGTGTTCTCGGAGTGGGCGGAAACGACATAGGTGCCGGGTGCCAATGGAACCACCATTGCACGGCGCTTCTCGCATTTGCCGATCGGGTTCCCCGCAACGCGGATATTCGGGTAATGAATGTCGCCCACGATGCCGGTATAGCCACGGTCGCCATAGACAATAACACCAGTAAAGCCAGCTTCGCCGCTACGGATAGTCTCGGGTAGAACATCGACATCCGTATGTGGAATGGTCGTCGCACCGCTGACGCTGCTTTGATCTGGAATGGAACAGGCAGAGGCGGCAAGCAAAGCCGCGATTGCAAAAAGGGGCTTCATCTGTTTCTCCATTGTCTATGGATTGAAGTTAGGCGGCCTGTCACGCTTGCAGCAACACTTTTTGCCAAGCAGTAATGCGAACCTGCAGGCGACCATGGAATCTCTTGATCCAGATCAGCGCAGGATTGTTCGGCAACTTGTCTGATACAAGGGAATGAAGCGAAGGAGATACGCGAATGGCACATCCGCCCAAGACCGAGCTGCGCGACAAGATGATGGCGCTGGAGGTCGAAGAGTTGCAGGCCGCCAGAGAGCATTACGAGGCCTTCCTCAAGGACAGCCGTCTGGTTGCGAATGAACCCCATGAACGCGACGAGATGGCCGCGGCCCGCATGGCGGCCGATCTGGCCCACGGGTTCGACGATCCTATTCATGACCACGAGGCCAAGATCGACGCGCTCGAGGCGCTGGATACCGGCCCCAATTCCGAGGTCGGGCCCGGGGCCGTGGTCACGCTGAATGGCCGCAATTTCATCGTCGCCGTGTCCACGAAGAAATTCGAGTGCGGCGGAGAAACCTACATGGGCATTTCCCAGGAAAGCCCGATCTACAAGAAGATGGCCGGTATGAGCGCGGGCGACAGTTTCGAACAGAACGGCGTCGAGATGGTGATCGACGCGGTTTTCTGAAGCCGGGCTAGCCGTCCATTCCGTGAATGGCCTGCTGCACAGGCCCCGAAAGCAACAGGTAGATCGAGGTGACGATCAGCCCGCCGGTGACGACCGGCCCGGGACCGAACCCGGTCCAGGCCGCGTATCCGGCCAGGGCCGTCCAGATAAAGGCAAGCGGCAGCGACAGGGCACGCCACCTTGCGGTGCGGACGGGGTGGATGAATTTCACAGGCAGGAACATGGCGATGGTCAGCGCCGTGACCACCAAAAGGCAGATCGCCCAGTGCGGTTCGGTTGCGAAGAAAACCAGGACGACCATGTTCCAACATCCCGGAAAGCCGGAAAACGAATAGTCCGTCGTCTTCATCCGGGTGTCAGCGAAATACATGGCCGAGCCGTAGGTGATGGCGATGATTGCCACCCAGCCCGACCAGCCATCCATCAAGCCGCTGGCGTAGAGCGCGTAGGCGGGAATGAACACATAGGTCAGGTAGTCGATGATCAGGTCGAGCAGCACGCCGTCGAATTGCGGTGCGTATTGCTTGACCTGGTAGCGACGCGCCAGCGGCCCGTCGATCCCGTCGACGGCGAAGGCCACGACCAGCCAGACGAACATCATCGCCCAATCCTGCTGGATCGCTTCCAGCATGGCGAGCATGGCAAAGACCGCACCGGTGGCGGTCAAGAGGTGAACGGCAAGGGCTTTGGATTGGGCTGTCATGGGCGTGTCATGGAGGATTTGCCCCGCGGGCGCAACAGGTGGCGGGTGCCGAACGGAGTGGCTGCGCCACGCAGCATGTCTCGTCGTCGTGCCTCCTCCTCGGGTTTGGGGGCGTTGCCCCCGTCGGTCTGCGACCGACTCCCCCACGGTATTTTCGACCCAAAGAAGCGGTTAGCCGCGAGAGCGGGGGTGGGCCTTGTCGTAGACTTCCATCAGGCGGGCCGTGTCGACAGCGGTATAGGCCTGAGTGGTCGAGAGAGAGGCGTGGCCCAGCAATTCCTGGATCGCACGCAGGTCGCCGCCGGCGTTCAGCAGGTGCGTGGCGAAGCTGTGGCGCATGGCGTGGGGTGTGGCCGTGGCGGGCAGGCCGAGTTGCATCCGCGCCTGTTCCATCACTTTCTGGATCGCGCGGGGGGACAGGGCGCCGCCACGGACACCGCGAAAGAGCGGTTCGGCCGGTGGCAGGTCATGGGGGCAGGCTTTGACATAGGTGGCTACGGCCTCGCGCGCGGCGGGCAGGACAGGGACGATCCGTTCCTTGTTGCCCTTGCCGATGATGCGCAGGGTCGCGCCGAGCGGCGCGTCCGCTCCGGTGAGTGTCAGGGCCTCGGATATCCGCAAGCCGCAGCCGTAAAGCAGCGTTACGACTGCCGTATCGCGGGCGGCCACCCAGGGTTCGCGGGCCTGAAGGTCTACCCGGTCGATCATGGCCCGGGCGGCGTCCTCGGCCAGCGGGCGGGGCAATTTCTTGCGAAACTTCGGCGAGCGGGTGGCAAGAACGGCGGTGGCTTCGAACCCCTCGCGTTCGCTGAGCCAGCGGTAGAACGATTTGACCGCCGACAATGACCGCGCCAGCGAGCGTGCCGCAACGCCGCGCCCGCGTTCATGGGCCATCCAGGCGCGCATGTCCGACGTGGTGATCCGCGCGATCGGGCCAAGGCCCTGCGCCTCGCCATGGTGCTGGGACATGAAGTCCAGGAAGGACAACAGGTCGCGCTGGTAGGCCGACAAGGTATTTTCGGACGCCGCATTCATCGCCCTCTGGTGGTCAAGCCAGTGGGCGAGGGTGTCGGACAGGGCCGGGGAGATCATGGCCTAGCTGAGCCAGCGCCGCATGACGCGCTCGAAGACGCCGGTGAAGAAGGCCAGCAGGTCGGTGCCTTGCTGGGGCGTGAATTGGTGCGGGTCCTCTGCGCCGAAGACCAGCATGCCGGGCAGGCGCCCTTCGCCGAGGTCGAGGCGCAGGCAGGCTTCGGAGCGGATGAAATCGGCCTTGTCGCCAAACAGCATCGCGTTGTCCGTGCGGACCTGGCGCAGGGTCACCTGGCGGATCGGGTGATTGCGGCCCTGGGTGATGTAACCGGCCACGAAGCCCGGTTCGGCCACGCACAGCACGTCCTGCAACTTGGCGACGGCGGGGTCCTCGGACCGGGCGGCGGATTCGAGCACCAGCCGAACCGTGTCCACACGCAGGATGTCGGCCACGTCGCCCTTGAGGTCGGACAGGAAGCTTTCGAACCGGTTTGCATCCATCATCCGCAGGATGGCGCGATGGATCTGGTTGGTCCCGGCGAGGTTCTCATAGGCCGCGGCGATGACATTGCGGTGGGTATCTTCGAGACGGTCCAGCCGGGCCTCAAGCCGTTCCATGGCAATCCCGCGCAGGTCCACGATATTGGACCCCATGGATTTCTCATTGGCGGTAATCAGGGCGCGCATGATGTCCTGATCTTCCAGCACCGCCTCGGGATCGGACAGGATGCGGTCGCGGAAATCGGTGTCTTTGCCGGGGGTGCTGCTCATGAACCACGCCATTCTTTGTGTTTGAACGGAGGTTTAGCAGAAAGAGTTCAGACCGGGCCAGAACAAATTTCTCACTGGGCGAGGTCTCGCGTCAGGTGTGGCGGCCCGGTGCGGGACCGGGCCGCTAGAACGCGATCAGACGATCTTGATGCCGGCTTTCTCGGCATCCTTGAGGAAGGCGGCGAGACCTTTGTCCGTCAGCACATGCTCGGCCATCTTGTGGATCACGGCCGGCGGTGCGGTGGCGACGTCGGCACCGATCTTGGCGGCCTCGGACATGTGGTTGGCCGAGCGGATCGAGGCGGCAAGGATCTGGGTGTCGAAGCCATAATTGTCGTAGATCTCGCGGATGTCGGCGATCAGGTCCATGCCGTCGAGGTTCAGGTCATCGAGGCGGCCGATGAAGGGCGAGATGAAGGTCGCGCCCGCCTTTGCGGCCAAGAGCGCCTGGTTGGCCGAGAAACACAGCGTGACATTGACCATGTTGCCGTCGTCCGACAGCACCTTGCAGGCCTTGAGGCCGTCCCAGGTCAGCGGGACCTTGACGGCGATATTGTCGGCGATCTTGGCCAGCTTGCGGCCCTCTTCGATCATCGCGTCGGCCTCGGTGGCGACGACCTCGGCACTGACGGGGCCGTCGACCATGTCGCAGATTTCCTTGGTCACTTCGAGAATGTCACGGCCCGACTTGGCGATCAGCGAAGGGTTGGTGGTGACACCGTCCACCATGCCCAGTTCGTTCAATTCGCGGATGGCATCGACATCGGCAGTATCGACAAAGAATTTCATTTCAAGGCTCCGGATGGTTGGGGTTGGCAGTCGTCGCGCCAGCGTTTACCCCAGATACAACAAGACGGAAACCCCCTTATGGTTGCGCTAACATGACCTCGGTAGCACGCGACTTTTTCGATGAGGGCGAGCTGGTCGGTGTTTTGACCACCCAGCCGCTGGATCGTGTGCTCGACTACAAGGCCCCCGAAGGCGGTTGCTGGTTGGGGGCGTTCGTCGAGGTGCCGCTCGGGCCGCGCAAGGTTTTGGGCGTGGTCTGGGGGCCGGGGCAGGGGGATTACGACAGGGCCAGAGTGCGGGCGGTGATCCGCGTGCTGGACGTCGCGCCGATTGCCCCGGATATGCGGGAATTCCTTGAACGGGCGGCCACGTATACCCTGACACCGATGCCGGCCATGCTGCGGCTGGCCACGCGGGCGCCGGGGCTGGGGGATGCGCCCTCGATGCGCAAGGTTTACCGCCTGGGGGGCACGTTGCCCGACCGGATGACCACGGCGCGTGAGAAGGTTTTGGGGGTGCTGCGCGCGTATGGCGGCTTGTCCTTTACCCTTGGGGAGCTTGCCGAAATGGCGGGCGTGTCCAGCTCGGTGGTCAAGGGGTTAGTCAAACAGGGGGCGGTTTGCGAGGAAGATGCGCCGCGGGACACGCCCTATCCGCGACTTGACCCCGATTATGGCGGCAAGACCCTGACCGCGGCGCAGGAACAGGCCGCCGCAGCATTGCGAAAAGGGATCAGCGCGCGGGTCTATGGCACGACCTTGCTCAAGGGTGTGACCGGGTCAGGCAAGACCGAGGTCTACCTCGAGGCCGTCGCCGAGGCCCTGCGCGCGGGGCGGCAGGCGCTGGTCCTGCTGCCCGAGATTGCCCTGACCGAGCAATTCCTGACCCGGATCGAGGCGCGGTTCGGGATGAAACCGGCGGAATGGCATTCCGGTGTCACCATGACCGAGCGGCGGCGCTGTTGGAAAATGGTGGGGCAGGGGGGCTGCCAGGTCGTGGTCGGCGCGCGCTCGGCGCTGTTCCTGCCGTTTCGCGACCTCGGCCTGATCGTCGTCGATGAGGAACACGATACCTCCTACAAGCAGGAAGACGGCGTGCTTTACAATGCCCGCGACATGGCGGTTCTGCGGGCCTCGATGACCGGGGGGCAGGTGGTGCTGGCCTCCGCCACCCCGT
Organism: Salibaculum griseiflavum; assembly: GCF_003129565.1. GTDB lineage: Bacteria > Pseudomonadota > Alphaproteobacteria > Rhodobacterales > Rhodobacteraceae > Salibaculum > Salibaculum griseiflavum. The sequence goes on along the minus strand of NZ_QETF01000003.1, from coordinate 123,258 downwards.
CGCTGGAAAGCTGGGCAAATGCGGAGGCGGGGAAATACGCGCGGCTCGACCTGACCGACCGCTTCGGCGAGGCGGTGATGCCCGAGATGGCCGCGATCGACCTGCGACTTGAGGACCTTCCGGGGGGCAAGTGGGTGTCGCCCACGCTCAAATCAGCGGTCGATCAGCGGATCGCGCGGGGCGAACAGGCGCTCTTGTTTCTGAACCGGCGTGGCTATGCCCCGGTGACGATCTGTCGGGCCTGCGGCCACCAGATCGGCTGTGACCATTGCGACGCGACCATGGTGGAACACCGGTTTCTCAAGCGGCTGATGTGCCATCAATGCGGCGAGACCAAACCGATGCCGTCGGTCTGTCCCAATTGCGAGGCCGAGGACCGCCTTGCCCCGGTCGGCCCGGGCGTGGAGCGGCTGGAAGAAGAAGCCCGGGCGTTGTGGCCCGAGGCGCGGGTCGTCGTCTTGTCATCGGACCTTTTCGGGTCGGCCCGGGCGTTGAAAGAGGCGATCGAGGGGATCGCCGCGGGAGAGGCTGATATCATCATCGGCACCCAGCTCGTCGCCAAGGGGCACAACTTCCCCAAGCTGACACTGGTCGGGGTGATCGATTCCGATCTGGGGCTGCAAGGGTCGGACCTGCGCGCGGCTGAACGCACCTTTCAGTTGCTGAGACAGGTCGCGGGGCGCGCCGGCCGGGCAGATGTGCCCGGCGAGGCGCTGCTGCAGACGTTCCAGCCGGAACATCCGGTAATCCGGGCCATTCTGGGTGGTGATGAAGAAGCCTTCTGGGCCGCAGAGGCGGCAGAGCGCAAAGCGGCGGGCGTGCCGCCCTATGGCCGTATGGCGGGGATCATCCTGTCCTCGCCCGAAGCGCAGGCCGTTTTCGACCTGGGCACGGAAATGGCCCGCAACGACGCGCCTTTGCGGCGGATCGGAGCGCAGGTCTTTGGCCCTGCGCCGGCCCCCATCGCGCGCATTCGTGGGCGGCATCGGGTGCGGCTGCTGGTCAAGGCGGACAAGGCTGCGCCGCTGCAGCAGGCCCTGGCGCAGTGGGTGGCGCAATTCCGGCTCAAGGGCGACCTGCGCCTGGCGATAGATATCGACCCGCAGAGCTTTTACTGAGGTCGGGTTTCAAATTGAGTGCTGCGCACGCTCTATTCTTGTGAAAGAGGGGGCGCTGCCCCCGTCGCGTGCGGGGCACGCGACTCCCCCGCGGTATTTCGGACCCAAAGAAGTCAGGCCGGTTGCGGCGTTGGGCGGCGCTGATCCACGAGGTAATCGGTGAGCATGCCGCCGATCCACATGGATGTCAGAGCGACCCAGGCCGTGCCCGCGAAGACCGAGCCGCCGGTGACGCCCGCGCCGATGGCGCAGCCACCCGCCAGCATCCCGCCGAAGCCCATCATGGCGGCGCCGATCAGGGCGCGGCGCATATTGGCCTCGTCTTCGAAGCCCTGGAACTTGAATTCCCGTGTCAGCACCGCGGCGAGGAAAGAACCCAGGAAGACCCCCGGCACGAGGCCTATCGAGAAGGTCAGGACCGGCGCGGGTTCGAGAAAGAACATCAGGGTGTTGGCCGAGGGGCCGGTGAAGGTCGCGCTTTCGATGGTGACCGGGTCGAAGGCGATCTGGCTCAGCGATGTGGTCAGGATCCAGCCGACGGCCACGGCAAAGCCCACGCCCGAGGCGAAGACCAGCCGCGCCGCGCCGATCCGGTTGCGCCGGGACAGGAACAGCGCCAGCCCGGCCAGCACGACACCCAGCACGAGACCGCCCCAATCGGGCAGGCGGGCGGCTGTCATCAGGTCGAGATTGCGGCCGCCCTCGGTAATCCACAGCCCTGCAAGCCGGTCGCGCAGCGGGGCCAGCCAGCCATGCAACGACATCTGTGCGACGACTGCAAAGACCAACCCGGACACCACGGACCGCAGATTGCCCGTGGCCGCCAGCACCAGCAGGCGGCCCGAGCACCCGCGTGCCAGGATCATGCCGGCCCCGAAGAGCAGCCCGCCGAGGATGGCGCCCGACCAACTGCCCGGCACGGCCATGATCCGAGCCTCGGTGACGTTGACATGGCCCAGAAGCCGCGCGCCCTGCACCCAGACAAGCGCTGTCGAGAAGGTCAGCAGCCAGACTGCCACCTTGTCGCCCCAGATGCCGCGCGCGAATTCGCTTGTCGCCGCCCGCAGGCAGAACCGCGAGCGCTGGGCAGCCACGCCGAAAATCACGCCGGTGATCACGCCGAAGAGCGCGGCGGTCTGCGCCTCGCCCAGGGTTTCGGCCAGGTACAGGATAAGGTCCATGGGGCTGTTGTCCTTGGTTGTTTGGGTGGACATGCCGCAATTTGAATGTGTCCGCTTTGACATGGATCAGGTGCGGGTCCGAAAACGACTTTGCACTGGTCGCATGTGAAGCAGAATCCCCCGCTTTTTCGTGGTCTTGGCGGAAATGAGGAAGGCGCTGTTGCAGGGAGGAAGCGATGAGCGTTCAGGACCCGTTCAAGGATATCACCATCCGCCCTGTGCCCCGGCCCAAGGGGTTGCGCCTGGAGGCTGCGCAGACGCCGCTTGAGAACGGTGAAAAGACCGGCCATGGCAGTTGCAGCTGGCGCACGCTGATCAGTGGAGATCGGACGGCCAGCACCGACATCGTCATGGGGCTGGCCGAATTCGGGCCGGGCCAGACGCTGGAAATGCACCGGCATTCCCAGGCCGAGGTCTATTTCGGGCTATCCGGCTCCGGCACGGTCATGATCGAGGGGGAGGCGCACGAGATATCGTCCGGTGTGGCGGTCTACCTGCCGCCGGGGGCCGAACATGGCGTTGTCGCCTCCGAGGCGGGGTTGAGCTTCGTCTACAGTTTCCCGGCAAGTTGTTTTTCCGAGATCGACTACACATTCTCCGCCGCCATTTGAGGAGCGTGCCTCTCGCCAAGGGCGCCAAAAAGGCGTAGAGCGCACGCCATGCGCATTGTCCCCCTGGCCGAGGCCCGGTCCCTGCCGTTCTGGCGCAGGCCCGTGACGCTTCTTTTCCTGATGGCAGCCGCCATGCCGGTGGCCTTTGCCACGTGGTCGGCGCTGCTGAACAATTTCGTTGTCGAGGCGGCGGGCTTCGATGGGTCGGATATCGGCTGGCTGCACACGGTGCGCGAGATCCCCGGCTTCCTGGCGATTGGCGTGATTGCCCTGCTGATGCTGTTTCGAGAACAGGTGCTGGGGATCGTCGCGTTGGCGCTGTTGGGTGTCGCCACGGCACTGACCGCGCAGTTCCCATCCTTGGGGGGCATCCTGACCATCACGATGCTGTCGTCCATCGGCTTCCATTATTTCGAGACGGTCAATCAATCCTTACAGCTGCAATGGATTGATCGGCAGCGCGCGCCGCAGATGCTGGGCTGGATCCTGGCGGCGGGGTCCGGGGCGACGCTGGCGGCCTATGTCCTCATCGTGCTGACCTGGGAAAGCTTCGATCTGAGCTACAATTTCGTCTATGTCGTTTCCGGTGGCTTCACGGCACTGGCAGCGCTGTTCTGCTATTTCGCATACCCGCAATTCGAAAGCCCGCATCCGCAACTCAAGCAGATGGTGCTGCGCCGCCGTTACTGGCTGTATTACGCGCTGCAATTCATGTCGGGGGCGCGGCGGCAGATCTTCGTGGTCTTCGCCGGGTTCATGATGGTGGAACGCTTCGGCTTCGAGGTTCACCAGGTGACGGCTCTGTTCCTGATCAACCTTGTGGCCAACATGATCTTCGCGCCGTTGATGGGGCGGCTGGTCGGAATCTGGGGAGAGCGGATGGCGCTGTCCTTCGAATATGTCGGATTGATCGCGGTCTTTCTGGCCTATGGCGGCATCTACTGGTTTGGCTGGGGGGTCGTGCTGGCTTCGGCGCTCTACGTGGTGGATCACATGTTCTTCGCGCTGGCCCTCGCACTGAAGACCTATTTCCAGAAGATCGCCGATCCGGGGGATATCGCACCCACCGCCGCCGTGGCCTTCACGATCAACCATATCGCCGCCGTTTTCCTGCCGGCACTGCTGGGGTATCTCTGGCTGGTCTCGCCGGCGGCGGTCTTTTCGCTTGCTGCAAGCATGGCGGGGATTTCGCTGATCCTCGCCCTGATGATCCCGCGCCATCCCGGTCCGGGCAACGAAACCATCTTTGCGCGGGTCATGCCCGCCCCAGCGGAGTAGACCATGACCACCTTTACCGCCCTGACCACCCTTGATGGCAAAGACCCGGCGCAGGCGCTGGGCGACGCGATGGAAGGGTTGGACCCCGCCCCGACGGGGGTTGGCGTTTTCGAACTGGAGGACGGCTCTGGCCTGTGGGAGGTAGGCGGCTACTTCGAGGATGCTCCGGACGAAGTTGCGCTGGCCCTTCTGGCGGCGGCGCATGGGGCTAAGCCCTTCGCCGTGTCGGAATTGCCCGAGGTGGACTGGGTCGCCCATGTGAAACGGGAGCTGGCGCCGGTGGAGGCGGGGCGCTTTTTCGTCCATGGCAGCCATGATGCGGACAAGCTGCCCGAGGGCCGCGTCGGCCTGTTGATCGAGGCGGCGATGGCCTTCGGCACCGGCCACCATGGTACGACGTTGGGATGTTTGCGCGCCTTCGATACCTTGCTGAATACGGGGCATGCGCCTTCCCGCGTGGCCGATATCGGTTGCGGCACGGCGGTGCTTGCCATGGCGGCGGCGAAATGCCTGCCCGATGCGCAGGTCATTGCCAGCGATATCGACCCCGTCGCGGTCGAGGTGGCCGAAGCCAACCTGGCCGCCAATGGCATGGCCGGTGCCGTGACCTGCGTCGAAGCTGCCGGTTTCGGTGCGGACCGGTTATCCGAGCTGGCGCCCTATGACCTGGTTTTCGCCAATATTCTGAAGGGGCCGCTTATAGAGTTGGCGCCGGAAATGTCGGCGCATACGGCGCCGGGAGGGCACGTGATTCTTTCCGGGATCCTCAATCCCCAGGCCGCAGCGGTGATTGACGCTTATTCACGAACCGGGTTCAATCTGGTCAGCCGTGATGAGATTGTCGACTGGACGACGCTGGTTCTGCAGAAAATATCCTGAATTTTCCGGGCAAATCCGCGGATTCACGGGGTTTGCCTCATTCTGGCCACATTTCGGCGACATCTTCGTCACACTGTGGTGGGGATCACAGTGAGGCTGCCATGTCTATTGATACTGGATTTGACAAGCGGGTTGACCGCATCGTTCGCACCCATGACCGGATTCGTCGTAACGGCGTGGTACACCGGGTTGGCAAGGATGGATTGATCGTCACCCGACCACGGGTCGCGCGTCCGCGCTTTCCGCTGCGGGGCGTCCTTGTCGTGGTGTTGCTGGGGTTTGCCTTCAAGGGTTTGCTCTGGGCGCAGATCGGGGCTGCTGGCTACAATGACCGTGTCGAACGGTTGCGCCAGGGAACGGTCATCGAAAAGGCCGGCGCGTGGCTGCTGCAGGAAGATGCCGTAACGATCTGGATCGGCCAGCAAACCCGCCCCTATCTACGCCGCTGACCTCACGATAAGTGCTGGCACGAAAAAGGCCGCGCCGGGCAATCCGGACGCGGCCTTCTGGGTTTTCTGCCTGCTTCGGCTCAGCGGTAGCTGCGCGCTGCGATCTGGTCGATGTCACCGGGGTTCAGGCCGATATCGTCCAGTTCACGGGCGCTGAGCTTGGACAGGGCCTTGCGGGTGACGCGGGCGTCGTTCCAGCTGGCGATCGCACCGAAAATGCGGGCGATGGAAAAGCCGGAACCGTTGAGCGGGCGGATCATGTCGATGGCGGCCATTGGGGGAACTCCTTCGGAAATGGGCGGGCGCCGTGTGTCTTTCTGACCCGCAGGTAGGGATGACCGTTATCTTTCACCAGAGCTTTTTTCGCATGGCTTTCATGCATTTTCTGCATGGCGGAATTGATGGATAAGTCGATGAAAAATAATGGTAAATTACAGCTCTGTAGAAGTCGTTTTCAGACCTCGGAGTGGCGAAAACGAACCGGATTCCGGCAATCTGTCGTGATCTGAACAGGGCGGTGTCGTTTTCGGACATTGCATTGCGCCTTGGCCAATGTTCGCCTTTTGTGCTAGGGCTGTTGCAAAACAGCAATATAACGGGCGAGGACGAGGCGCAGATGCGGGTATTGGGCATAGATCCGGGATTGCGGAACATGGGGTGGGGCCTGATCGACGTGACGGGATCGCGCCTTTCCCACGTGGCCAACGGCATCTGCAAATCGGCCGGACCGGACCTGGCGGCACGGCTTGTCACCCTGCATGACCAGCTACAGGAAATCATGGACATTCATGCGCCAGACGTGGCCGCCGTTGAACAGACCTTCGTGAACAAGGACGGCGCCGGAACGCTGAAGCTGGGTCAGGCCCGGGGCGTTGCCGTTCTGGTTGCGGCGCGCGCGGGGCTGGCCGTGGGCGAATATGCGCCCAACGCGGTAAAGAAGGCCGTGGTTGGCGTAGGCCACGCGGACAAGGCGCAGATCGCCCATATGGTGCGCCTGCAATTGCCGGGTGTCGACCTGGCCGGGCCGGACGCGGCCGATGCACTGGCGATCGCCATCTGTCATTCCCATCACCTGCAATCCGCTGGCCACTTGTCGCGCGCCGTTGAACGGGCCTCGGCATGATCGGGCGGCTTGCCGGACGGCTGGAATATCGTGCCGCCGATCATGTGCTGATCGACGTGCGCGGTGTGGGCTATGTCGTCTTCGTGTCGGACCGGACCATGGCCGCGCTGCCCGGCACGGGCGAGGCGGTCGCCCTCTATACCGACCTGCTGGTGCGCGAGGATCTGTTGCAGCTGTTCGGGTTCACCTCGCTGGTGGAAAAGGAATGGCACCGCCTGCTGATGGGGGTGCAGGGGATCGGTGCCAAGGCGTCGATGGCCATTCTTGGCGCGCTTGGGCCGGATGGTGTAAGCCGGGCGATTGCTCTTGGCGATTGGGCCGCCGTGGCCTCGGCCAAGGGGGTGGGGCCGAAAACCGCCAAGAAAGTCATTCTCGAATTGAAGGACAAGGCGCCGACCGTCATGGCGATGGGGGCAGCCGCCCCGATCAGTGGCTCCGCCGAAACCGGGGCGATCGAGGACGAGCCGGTGATCGAACCCGCTGCGCCGCATACCGCGCCCGCCTCCGATGGCGCGGCGCAGTCCGAGGCGCTGTCGGCGCTGACCAATCTCGGCTATGGCCCCTCCGAGGCCGCCAGTGCCGTCGCACAGGCCCTTGGAGACGATCCCGGCGCGGATACCGGCGCCCTGATCAAGGCGGCATTGAAGCTGCTGGCGCCGAAAGGGTAAGAGGCGCATAGCATGGCAGAGCCCGATCCCACCCTTCGCCCCGATCGCCAGCCCGAGGATGCCGACCGGGCCCTCCGGCCGCAGCTTCTGGACGAGTTCATCGGCCAGGCCGAGGCCCGCGCCAATCTGCGCGTCTTCATCGAGAGCGCAAAGCGCCGGGGCGAGGCGATGGACCACACCCTGTTCCACGGCCCCCCCGGTCTGGGCAAGACGACGCTGGCACAGATCATGGCCAAGGAGCTGGGCGTCGGGTTCCGCATGACTTCGGGCCCGGTTCTGGCCAAGGCTGGCGACCTTGCCGCGATCCTGACCAATCTCGAACCGCGCGACGTGCTGTTCATCGACGAGATCCACCGCCTCAACCCGGCGGTCGAAGAGGTGCTGTATCCCGCGCTGGAGGATTTCGAGCTGGATCTTGTCATCGGCGAAGGCCCGGCGGCCCGCACCGTGCGGATCGAATTGCAGCCCTTCACGCTGATCGGGGCCACCACGCGCATGGGGCTTCTGACCACGCCGCTGCGTGATCGTTTCGGCATTCCCACACGCCTGCAATTCTACACGACCGAGGAACTGCACGAGATCGTCACCCGCGGTGCGCGGCTGATGGGGGCGCCGGCCACGGATGGTGGCGCGCAAGAGATTGCGCGCCGCGCCCGGGGCACGCCCCGCATCGCCGGAAGGCTATTGCGGCGGGTGGTGGATTTCGCCGTGGTCGAGGGCGATGGCACCGTCACGCAGGAGATCGCGGATCGGGCGCTGACCCGGCTAGGCGTTGATCATCTTGGTTTGGACGGCGCCGACCGGCGCTACCTGTCCCTGATCGCGGAAAGCTATGGCGGCGGCCCGGTCGGGATCGAAACGCTGTCGGCGGCGCTGTCCGAAAGCCGCGATGCGCTGGAAGAGGTGATCGAGCCCTACCTCTTGCAGCAGGGCCTGATCCAGCGCACCCCGCGGGGGCGGATGCTGGCGCAGGCGGCATGGGGTCATCTCGGCCTTGAGGCACCCAGAGACCAATCCGACCTTTTCAAAACCTGACAGCGCTTTGGTCACTTGCGTTGCATTGCCCAGGCATCTGGCGCAAAACGCGCGTAAATGAAGGGGGGCGTGCATGGGCGTTTTCGAAAGGTATCTGTCGGTCTGGATCGCCGGTGCGATCATCCTGGGGATCGTCATCGGAAATGTCGCCCCGCCGCTGGTGAATGCCATCGCGGCCGCGGAATTCGCCAGCGTCAACCTCGTCGTGGCGGTGCTGATCTGGGCAATGGTCTACCCGATGATGGTGGGCGTCGACCCGGCCTCTCTGGGGCAGGTCGCACGCCAGCCGCGGGGGCTGCTGATTACGCTTGCTGTCAACTGGCTTGTCAAACCCTTCACCATGGCCGCGTTGGCGGTCCTGTTCTTCGAAGTGGTTTTCGCCCGCTGGATCGCGCCCGAAGATGCCCAGCAATATATCGCTGGTCTGATCCTGCTGGGGGCCGCGCCCTGCACGGCCATGGTCTTCGTCTGGTCTCAACTGACCCGCGGAGACGAAAACTACACGCTTGTTCAGGTCACCGTGAACGACCTGATCATGGTCATCGCCTTTGCGCCCATCGTTGCGGTGCTCCTGGGTGTGACGGATATCGCTGTGCCGTGGGAAACGCTGATCCTGTCGGTGGTGCTGTTCATCGCCCTGCCATTGGTGGCAGGGTTGATCACCCGCCGCAGGCTGGGCACACCGGATGCGATCACGGCCTTCCAGGCCCGCATCAAGCCCTTCTCGATCATCGGTCTCATCGCCACCGTGGTGATCCTGTTCGGCCTTCAGGGCCAGGTCATCGTCGACAAACCGGCGGTGATCGTGCTGATCGCGGTCCCGATCCTGCTGCAAAGCTATGGCATTTTCGCCCTGGCCTATGCCGCGGCATTCGCATTCAAGGTGCCGCATCGGATTGCCGCGCCCTGCGCCCTGATCGGGACATCGAATTTCTTCGAACTGGCCGTGGCCGTCGCGATCAGCCTTTTCGGCTTGAATTCCGGCGCGGCCTTGGCGACCGTGGTGGGCGTTTTGGTCGAGGTGCCGGTGATGCTGTCGCTGGTCGCCTTTGCCAACCGCACACGCGCCCGTTTCACCGGATGACCGGCCCAGAACCAAGGACACCGATGGCACTGACAGCCGACCAGATCGAAGCGCTTTTCACCCGTTCGGATGGCAGTTTCCTGTGTGCCCGCTGGGGCCGGCCCATCGTGCCCATCGTTTTCGGTGTCGAGGACGAAACCCTGTCGATGGTCAAGGGCGCGTTCGAGGCGGTCTGCGCCCTGTCGGGTCACAAGATGGCCGAGACCGACCCCGAACTGGGCGCCAATGTCATGGTCTTCTTCTTCCGCGACTGGGCGGAGCTCACGCAGGTGCCGGACCTCGACCGGCTGGTGCCCGATCTTGCGCCGCTGGTTCAGCGCCTCGCCGCTCAGGATGCCAACCAGTACCGCATTTTCCGCTTCGACGAGGATGGCGCGATCCGGGCCTCTTTCATCTTCATCTGCATGGATACCGAGATGATGAAGGTGCCCGCTGAGACGCTGGCGCTGTCGCAGGCGGTTCAGACGATCCTTTTGTGGTCCGACCGGGCCTTTACCGACGCCTCGCCGCTGGCGCTGGCCGATGGCGTCGCGGTGCTGCGCCCGGATATCGCCGGGGTGATCCGGGCGGCCTATGACCCGGTGCTTCCTGCCGTTGCGCAGGATGCGTCTCACGCCCTGCGCCTGTCCGCCCGCATGGAGGCCCTGCAATGACACATCGCCTGCCCATTCGCGTTTACTACGAGGATACCGACCTCGCAGGGATCGTCTATTACGCCAACTACCTGAAATTCATCGAACGGGCGCGCACCGAGTGGGTGCGCGAGATGGGGGTGGACCAGTCGCGGCTCAAGGCGGAAGAGGGCGTGGTGTTCGCCGTGCGCCGGGTCGAGGCGGACTACATGCAGCCCGCGAAATTCGACGACGAGCTGATTGTTGAAACCACCGTCGAAATGATGACCGGCGTGCGAGTCGTGGTCAAACAGGATGTGATGCGCGATGGAGTGGTCCTGTTCTCGGCCCTTGTGACGCTTGTGGCGCTGGGCTCGGAAGGTCAGCCGGTGCGGCTGCCAGCGGTATTCCGCCGAAACCTGCACTGACCGCACTCGGATTTCCGCGCCCCGGTCGGGTTTTCTTGGCTTTCGGCTTCAAATCCGGCTAAACCTGTCGTCAAAGCGAGGCCACAATCGGCCCGACAACAACGAGCAGGCAGATGGAAGCAGCATCCGACTATACGATGTGGGCATTGTTCGCCCGCGCCACGATCACCGTGAAATTCGTCATGATCCTACTGGTTCTCGCCAGCGTCTGGTGTTGGGCGGTGATCATCGACAAGTGGATCCAGTATCGCAAGGCCCGGGCCGAGGCGCGCATCTTCGACGAACAGTTCTGGTCCGGCAACCCGCTGGACGAGCTGTTCGATCGCATCGGGACCAGCCCAGATGGCCGGTCCGAACGCATTTTCGCCGCCGGAATGATGGAGTGGCGGCGCAGCCACCGGCAGGATGGCGGGCTGATCGCCGGGGCACAGGCGCGGATCGACCGATCCATGGACGTAGCCATCGCCAAGGAATCCGAACGGCTCAAGAAGGGCCTGCCGATCCTTGCGACCGTCGGGTCGACCGCCCCCTTCATCGGGCTGTTCGGCACGGTCTGGGGCATCATGAACGCCTTCATCGAAATCGCTGAACAGCAGAACACGAACCTTGCCGTTGTTGCGCCGGGCATCGCCGAGGCGCTGCTGGCGACGGGCCTTGGCCTTCTGGCCGCGATCCCGGCGGTGATTTTCTACAACAAGCTGAGTTCGGACAGCGACGCGATCGTGAACGGCTACGAAGCCTTCGCCGACGAGTTTGCGACGATCCTCAGCCGCCAGTTGGACAGTTAGGCCATGGGCGCGGGTGTCATCAATTCGGGCGACGGAGGGGGCGGCCGCCGCGGGCGGCGCCGGTCCCGTCGCAGCCAGCCCATGTCAGAGATCAATGTCACGCCCTTCGTGGACGTGATGCTGGTCCTCCTGATCATTTTCATGGTGTCCGCTCCCTTGATGGTGGCCGGGATCGAGGTGGACACGCCGGACACCGCCGCCGGGGCCTTGCCCAGCGAACAGGAAGAGCCGCTGGCCGTCACGCTGACCGCCGATGGCCGCCTGATGCTGATGACCACGGAAGTGCCGCGCGGCGAATTGGTGGCGCGGTTGCGTGGGGTGCTGGCGGAACGCGAAAGCGACCGGGTCTTCGTGCGCGCCGATGGCAGCCTGCCTTATGAACAGGTGGCCCAGGTCATGGGCGCGCTGACTGCGGCCGGGATCACCAACATCTCGCTGGTTACCGATAGCGGCGGCCCCGCCCTGGATGATGCGGACGGCTAGGCCACGGGCAACATGAGTGTTGGAACCTACATATCGGGTGCGGGGCATGCGGTGCTGGTCCTCTGGCTGCTGGCCGGATGGGGGCTGGAGTCCGAGCCGCTGGATATGCAGGTGACCGAGGTGTCCGTCGTCTCTGGTGACGAGTTCGAGGCGATGATGCGGGCAGGGCAACCCGATGCCCCGACCGCAGACGTGGCGGCCCCGACGCCGCCCGAGATCGACCCCGAAGAGCCGCCCGCGCCGCAGGAGGACAGCGCGCCGCAAGTGGAGGATGCCCCCGCGCCGGTCGAAACGCCCGATCTCGAAGAGGCCCCAGTGCCGCCGGAACTTGACACACCCGAGGCACAGGTGACGGATACGGTGCCCGACCTGCCCGAGATCGTGGCCGAGCCTGCGCCGCCACCTGCGACCGAGCTGGATGACAGCCCCCGCCCCGTGCCACGCCCCTCGGACCGGATCGCGCCGGAACCTGTCGCGCCCCCGGAGCCCGATGCCCAGATCGACGACCAGGTGGCCGAAGCCACTTCGGACGAGGCCGCGCAGGACGTGGCCGTGGAAGAGGTCGACCAGACCACCGCCCCCGAGGAAGCGGCCCCAGAGATCGTGACCGAGGCCGAAACGCCCTCGGGCGCACCCGAGGTCAGCCTTCGTCCGCAGGCCCGGCCCAACCGTCCCGCGCCGCAGCCGACCGAGACCGCCGAGACCGACACACCGACCGAGGATGCGGTCGCCCAGGCCGTGGCCGAGGCCGCGGCGGAGGCCCCGCCGCAACCGACCGCCGGGGTGGCGGGCGGCGACCTGTCGGATGCCGCCAAGACCAGCTTCCTGCGCCAGATCGGCAATTGCTGGAACGTCGGCAGCGCCTCGACCGGGGCGATGCAGACCAAGGTGACGGTTGCCTTCTCGATGACCGAGGATGGCCGGGTCGATACCGGGTCCATCCGGATGTTGAGCTTCGAGGGTGGCAGTCAGTCCGATGCCGATGTGGCCTACCGCATGGCCCGTTCGGCGCTGGTGCGCTGCCAGAACGATGGTGGACGTTCCGGCTATGACCTGCCCGCCGACAAGTACGACCAATGGCGCGACGTGGAACTGACCTTCAACCCCGAGAACATGCAGTCATGGTAGGGGCGCCAAGCATCCTGCGCGGTCGGCGGAGTTTTTCCCCCCGACACCGCGTCTGTCATGCCGCTATTGCACTGACGGCCGATCCTGAGAGAATGGAGACGATATGATGATCCGGTTCCTGACCTTCCTGTTGGCGGTGCTTTTCGCCACGGTGGCCCATGCGCAAGATCCGCTGCGGCTGGAGCTCACCGATGGCGTGATCGAGCCTCTGCCCTTCGCCCTGCCGGGGTTCCACGCCGAAACCGCAGGCAGCGAGCAGGTCGCCGGAAGTATCACGCAGGTTGTGGCACAGGACCTGATGGGAACCGGGCTGTTCCGGCAGATCCCGCGTTCCGCCTTCATTTCCACCCCGGCCAGTTTTTCCGACCCTGTCGCCTTTGCCGATTGGCGGGCAATCAACGCGCAGGCGCTGATCCGGGGCGCGGTGGCGGTCACCGGGAGCCAGGTCAGTGTGAAGTTCCGGGTTTATGACGTCTTCTCGGGTTCCGAGATGGGCGAGGGCCTGCAATTCACCGGCACCACGGACGGCTGGCGCCGGATGGCGCACAAGGTGGCCGACGCGGTCTATTCCCGGATCACCGGCGAGGCGGGCTATTTCGACAGCCGCGTGGTGTTCGTGGCCGAGACCGGCCCCAAGGACAACCGCGCCAAGCGCCTGGCGGTGATGGATTACGACGGTGCCAACGTGCAATACCTGACGGACAGCAGCACCATTGTGCTGGCTCCGCGGTTCAGCCCCAACGGCGACCGGGTGCTCTATACCAGCTACGAAAGCGGGTTTCCGCGCATCAATGTGCTGGACGTGTCCACCGTGGGGCGTCAGCAACTGACCACCCAGCAGGGCGAGATGGCCTTCAGTCCCCGTTTCAGCCGCGACGGACAGCAGGTGATCTACAGCCTGGCCAATGGCGGCAATACCGATATCTGGCGCACCGACCTGCGCTCCGGCCAGCATACCCGCCTGACCAGCGCGCCTTCGATCGAGACCGCGCCCTCCTTCAGTCCCGATGGCAGCCAGATCGTTTTTGAAAGCGACCGGTCCGGCACCCAACAGCTTTATATCATGAGTGCGAATGGCGGTGAGGCGCGGCGGATTTCCTTTGGAGAAGGGCGCTACGGCACTCCGGTCTGGTCGCCGCGCGGAGACCTGATCGCCTTCACCAAGCAGAATGCCGGACGATTCCACATCGGCGTCATGCGCACCGATGGCAGCCAGGAACGCCTGCTGACCGCCTCGTTCCTCGACGAGGGGCCGACCTGGGCGCCCAACGGCCGTGTCATCATGTTCAGCCGCGAGACCCAGGGCGCCGGGGGCACATCCAGCCTGTTCTCGGTCGATATAACCGGGCGCAACCTCCAGCGCGTATCCACGCCCGCCGGTGCCTCGGATCCATCCTGGGGGCCGCTGCAACGCTGACGTTTTGGTGATTCCTATGACCCGCGCGCCATGCTATGCTGACCGCAACGAGCATAACCAAGAATGACAGGACCGAATTCATGACCCACGCACTCAAGGCGGCCTTACTTATCGGTGCCCTGGCGCTGAGCGCCTGCACCAATGCCGACCGTTTCGACAATCCCGACGCGGTAAACCTCAATGACCAGGCCGGGATCGGCCAGACTGGGCTGGGTGCCGCGGGCAATCCCGACAGCCCGGAATACTTCAACCAGACGATCGGTGATCGCGTGCTGTTCGCGGTGGACCAGTCCACCCTCAGCCCGCAGGCGCAATCGGTTCTGGCTGGCCAGGCCCAGTGGCTGATGACCAATTCCGACTACCTTGCGGTGATCGAGGGCCATGCCGACGAACAGGGCACCCGCGAATACAACCTCGCGCTGGGCGCGCGCCGGGCCAATGCGGTGCGCGACTACCTCGTGTCGCAAGGCGTCGCGGCCAACCGCATCCGAACCGTCAGCTACGGTAAGGAACGTCCGCTCGCGGTCTGTTCCGATGAAAGCTGCTATTCGCAGAACCGCCGCGCCGTGACCGTGATCTCGATCGGCGTGACGAGCTGATCGGAAAAAGGGGCAGGGGGTGACCATGCTGCGCAAGTTGCTTGTTTCCGCGGGTCTGGCCCTCGCCCTGTCGGGTTCGGCCGGGGCGCAAGAGGACGAGACGCTCGCCGATATCCGGTCCGAACTGTCCGCACTCTACACCGATCTGCAATCTCTGCGGCAGGAACTGACGGCCAGCGGGCAGGGGACGCAGGGGGTTGCAGGGGCGACACCCCTCGACCGTCTGAACGCGATTGAGGCAGAGCTGACCCGCCTGACGGCCAAGACCGAACAGCTTGAGTTTCGCATCGACCGGGTGGTCAGCGACGGAACCAACCGGGTCGGTGATCTGGAATTCCGCCTCTGCGAGCTGGAGCCGGGCTGCGATATCGGCAATCTCGGCAGCACACCGACCTTGGGCGGTGATGCAGCCGCCCCTGTCGGCCCCGCCCCGGCCGAGCCTTCGGCTGGTCCGGCCCTCGCCGTCGCCGAGCGCGAGGATTACGAGCGTGCCCAGGCCGCCATGAACGAAGGCGATTTCCAGACCGCCGCCGATCTGCTGGCCAGTTTCAGTGAGACCTATCCCGGCTCTCCCGTCGCGGCCCAGGTGCACTTGCTGCGCGGTCAGGCCCATGAACAGCTGGGCGAGACGACGAATGCAGCGCGCGGTTATCTCGAAAGCTTTTCCGCCGCGCCTGAAGGCCCCGTTGCGCCCGAGGCGCTGACGCGGCTGGGCACGACGTTGGGGGCACTTGGGCAGCAGCAGGATGCCTGCATCACCCTGGGTGAAGTGTCGGTGCGCTTCCCGGACAGCGACCAGGTGGACGTGGCCCGACAGGCGATGCAAACGCTCGGATGCAGCTAGATCCCGACTGGCTGATGGCGCAGGGCGAGGATGCCATGCTCCTGCATCGCGTCGATACGGCCTTTCCCGAGACACATCAGCCCGACACGGTCGGGATCGCGGTCTCTGGCGGTGGCGATTCCATGGCCCTTCTGCACCTGTTCTGGCGCTGGTCCGTTCAATCCGGCCGGCCGATTGCGGCTGTGACGGTGAACCACGGTTTGCGGCCCGAAGCGGCCGAGGAAGCGGCGCATGTGGCGGCTTTTTGCGCCGTTCATGGCATTCCCCACGAGACTCTGAACTGGTCCGGGGGCGGGGATGCGGGGAACCTGCAAGCCAATGCCCGCAACGCCCGCTATCGCCTGATAGGGAACTGGGCGCGGGCGAATGCGATTGGTGGCGTCGCCCTCGGGCATACGGCCGATGACGTGGCCGAAACCTTCCTTTTGCGGCTGGCTCGGAAATCCGGGCTGGATGGCCTTGCGGCCATGGATCAACGGTTCCAGCGCGATGGCGTCTTCTGGACGCGTCCGCTGTGGCAAGTCGGCCGGGCAGAGTTGCGGGATTACCTGAAAAGGCACAAGATTCGCTGGTGCGACGATCCGTCGAACGAGGATCATCGCTTTGACAGGGTTCGGGCCCGCAAGGCGCTGCAGGCGCTGGCGCCTTTGGGCATTGACGCGGAAACGATCATGGACTCGGCCCTTAATCTGCAGGTGGCGCGCAACACGCTCGATCATTTCACCCGTGAGGCTGCGCGGACCCGCGTTGTCGAGGATCGCGGCGACCTGTTGTTGCAAACAGGTGGTGATGCCGGATCGCTGCGTCCTGAAATCAAGCGCCGCCTCCTGACTGCGGCGATGCGCTGGTGCTCCGGGGCGGAATATGCGCCCCGCTACACCGCCATGCTGGAGATGGACGCCACGCTGGCCACGGCAAGAAAGCACACGCTGTCGGGCTGTCTTCTGACCCGGGACGACACCGCTATCCGGGTCACACGGGAATATAATGCAGTGCGTGCGGCGACCTGCCCAACGACCGAGGTTTGGGATGGGCGCTGGCAGCTGGATGGGCCGCATGCCGACGACCTGCATATCGCGGCGCTGGGCGTGGCGGTGAAAGACTGTCCCGACTGGCGTGAAACGGGCCTGCCACGCGCGTCGCTCTTGGCGTCGCCGGCGGTCTGGCAGGATGGGGCGCTGATCGCGGCGCCCCTTGCAGGGTACAATCCGGATTGGACTGCGCGGATTGTCACGTCTTTTGCATCTTACCTGCTTTCGCATTGAAGAACCGGTCACAGTCTCTATTTTAGACCAATGACCAAGGCGCCCGGGGCGCCCGTCACCGAAATCACGAGGAGTGTCGCCGTGGGAAACGCGCGCAATCTGGCCTTCTGGGTCGTGCTGTTCATCATCATTCTCGCCCTGTTCCAGCTGTTCGGCGGGGATCAGGCGACAAGCAGCAGCAGTTCCAGAAGCTATTCGCAATTCGTCCAGTCCGTGGAATCCGGCACCGTGACAGAGGTCACGATGGACGGGGAAAAGCTGTATTATCGCGGCTCGGATGACCGCAGCTACGTGACCATCGCTCCGTCGGATGCCGAGGTCACCAACCTGTTGATCGACAACGGTGTCGCTGTCGAGGCGCGTCCGCAGGAGCAATCCGGTTTCGCGACTTTCCTGCTTGGCCTCTTGCCGTTCCTGCTGCTGATCGGTGTCTGGATCTACTTCATGAACCGGATGCAGGGCGGCGGCAAAGGCGGGGCCATGGGGTTCGGCAAGTCCAAGGCCAAGTTGCTGACCGAAAAGCACGGCCGCGTCACCTTTGACGAGGTTGCTGGTATCGACGAGGCCAAGGAAGAGCTGGAAGAAATTGTCGAATTCCTGCGCAACCCGCAGAAATTCAGCCGCCTCGGCGGCAAGATCCCCAAAGGCGCCCTGCTGGTGGGTCCTCCGGGTACCGGTAAAACGCTTCTGGCGCGCGCCATCGCGGGTGAGGCGGGTGTGCCCTTCTTCACCATCTCGGGCTCCGACTTTGTCGAGATGTTCGTGGGTGTTGGCGCCAGCCGTGTCCGCGATATGTTCGAACAGGCCAAGAAGAATGCGCCCTGCATCGTCTTCATCGACGAGATCGACGCCGTGGGCCGGTCCCGTGGCGTGGGCTATGGCGGCGGCAATGACGAACGCGAACAGACGCTGAACCAGCTTCTGGTGGAAATGGACGGGTTCGAGGCCAACGAAGGCATCATCATCGTGGCCGCGACCAACCGTCCCGACGTTCTGGACCCGGCGCTGCTGCGCCCGGGCCGCTTCGACCGTCAGGTGCAGGTGCCCAACCCCGACATCAAGGGCCGCGAGAAGATCCTCGGCGTGCATGCCCGCAAGGTGCCGCTGGGGCCGGATGTGGACCTGCGCATCATCGCCCGTGGCACGCCTGGTTTCTCGGGCGCCGACCTCGCCAACCTGGTGAACGAGGCCGCGCTGATGGCGGCGCGGGTCGGTCGACGTTTCGTGACGATGATCGATTTCGAGAACGCCAAGGACAAGGTCATGATGGGCAGCGAACGCCGCTCCATGGTCATGACCGAAGAGGAAAAGCAGCTGACTGCCTATCACGAGGCGGGCCATGCCATCGTCGGGCTGAACGTCCCGCAGCATGACCCGATCCACAAGGCCACGATCATTCCGCGTGGCCGGGCGCTGGGCCTTGTCCTGTCGCTGCCCGAACGTGATCAGCTGTCCGTGACCTTCCGCAAGTACAAGTCCAAGATCGCCATGGCGATGGGCGGCAAGGTGGCCGAAGAGCTGAAGTTCGGCCCCGACAACGTGACCTCCGGGGCGACCTCGGACATCCAGCAGGTGTCCAAGATCGCGCGCGCCATGGTCACGCAGTTCGGCTATGATCAGGAACTGGGCCACGTGGACTATGCCAACGAACAGGAATCCTACCTGGGCGCCTATGGCGGTGGCACCAATCACAGCCCCGAAACCCAGAAGATCATCGACCAGAAGGTCAAGGAACTGATCGACGAGGGCTACGAGACAGCCAAGCGCATCCTTACCGAGCACAAGGATGAGTGGGAACGCCTGGCTCAGGGCTTGCTGGAATACGAGACCCTGACCGGCGACGAGATCACCAAGGTCATCAATGGCGAACCGCTCAACCGGGATGACGATGCGGATGACACGCCGCCCACCAGCGGCAGTTCCGTCACCGCCATTCCCAAGACCAAGGGCCGCAAGCCCAAGGGCCCGGAGCCTGAACCCGAGCCCTCGGCCTGACCCTATGCGAAAGCCCCGCCAATCCGGCGGGGCTTTTCATTTACCGGGCTTGCGCCGGGGCCAATTACGGCTGACGATGCCGTAAACGAGACCACCGAAGGCTTTGCCATGCCGGCCCTTATCCCGACAGACCATCACGCCACGATCACCTGGCTGGGCCATATGTCCGAGCGCACGGAAGCCGCCGTCAGCGGCGTGGCCCGCGACCGGTTGGAATTGGGTTTTGAGGGGCTGCTGGACGATGTGCCCTATGCCGGGCGCACCCGGCCTTCGTGCAGCCGCGTCACGGCGCAACACCCCAAAGGCACCGAGATCGCCAATACCCGTCAGCTTAGCCTTGTCAGCGCCGAAGAGCTTGACGCGATCGCCGCCGAGATCGGGCTGGACGCGCTGGACCCGACCTTGCTCGGCGCGACGGTGGTGGTCGAGGGGCTTGCGGATTTCAGCCATTTGCCGCCGTCCTCGCGGCTGCAGGCGGAAAACGGCACGACGCTGGTCATCGACATGCAGAACCGTCCCTGCCACCAGCCCGGGCTGAGCATCGAGCGCGCGCATCCCGGCCATGGCAAGGCCTTCAAGACCGCGGCCAAGGGCCGGCGCGGGGTGACCGCATGGGTCGAACGGCCGGGGGTGCTTGGCCTTGGAGACCGGTTGCGCCTGCATATCCCCGATCAGCGGGCCTGGGCCCCCTGAGAGGCGCAAAAGCGTTCCTATCGGAAACAGCCATTTCCCCGACCGACGATTCCGGGTGCGAAAATGTCGCAATCGCGGCGCAACGACCTCCCATGTCGTGATTAGGGTGTGCCAACACGTGACCAAGCGCCCCGCCGGGGCCGACCATAGGGAAGAGACCGCACCAATGGCATTCAAGACCGACATCGAAATCGCCCGCGAGGCCAACAAGAAACCGATCCAGGAGATCGGCGCCAAGCTGGGCATCGACAGCGACCACCTGCTGCCATACGGCCACGACAAGGCCAAGGTCAGCCAGGAGTTCATCAACTCCGTCAAGGGCAATGCCAAGGGCAAGCTGATCCTCGTCACCGCCATCAACCCGACCCCGGCGGGCGAGGGCAAGACCACCACCACGGTGGGTCTGGGCGACGGTCTGAACCGGATCGGCAAGAAGGCCGCGATCTGTATCCGCGAGGCGTCCCTGGGGCCGAACTTCGGCATGAAGGGCGGCGCGGCCGGGGGCGGCAAGGCGCAGGTCGTTCCGATGGAAGACATGAACCTGCACTTCACCGGTGACTTCCACGCCATCACCGCCGCGCATAACCTGCTCTCGGCGATGATCGACAACCACATCTACTGGGGCAACGAGCTGGAGATCGACGAGCGCCGGGTCAGCTGGCGCCGGGTCATGGACATGAACGACCGCGCCCTGCGCGACACGGTGACGTCTCTGGGTGGCGTGGCCAACGGCTTCCCGCGCCAGACCGGTTTCGACATCACCGTGGCCTCGGAAGTCATGGCGATCCTGTGCCTGGCGACGGACCTCAATGACCTTGAGAAACGTCTGGGTGACATGATTGTCGCCTATCGCCGTGACAAGTCGCCGATCTACTGCCGCGACATCAAGGCGGATGGTGCCATGACCGTGCTGCTGAAGGACGCGATGCAGCCGAACCTGGTGCAGACGTTGGAAAACAACCCCGCCTTCGTGCATGGCGGGCCGTTCGCCAACATCGCCCATGGCTGCAACTCGGTCATCGCGACGACGACGGCGCTGAACATCGCCGATTACGTCGTGACCGAAGCCGGGTTCGGCGCCGATCTCGGGGCCGAGAAGTTCATGAACATCAAGTGCCGCAAGGCGGGCCTCTCGCCCGACGCGGTGGTGCTGGTCGCCACGGTGCGCGCGATGAAGATGAACGGCGGCGTGGCCAAGGCCGATCTGGGTGAGGAAAACGTCGAGGCGGTGAAGGAAGGCTGCGCCAACCTTGGCCGTCACATCGGGAACCTCAAGCAGTTCGGCGTGCCGGTTGTCGTGGCCATCAACCACTTCGTCACCGACACCGATGCCGAGATCCAGGCCGTGAAGGACTACGTGGAAACCCAGGGTTCCGAAGCGGTGCTGTCGCGCCACTGGGAGCTGGGTTCGGAAGGCTCCGAAGATCTGGCCCGTAAGGTGGCCGAGATCGCCGATAGTGGCGCCAGCCAGTTCGCACCGCTCTACCGCGATGACCTCGGCCTGTTCGAGAAGATCGAGCGTGTCGCCACCGCGATCTACCGCGCCGACGAGGTGCTGGCCGATGCCAAGATCCGCAACCAGCTGAAGGAATGGGAAGAGGCCGGATATGGCAACCTGCCGGTCTGCATGGCAAAGACCCAGTATTCGTTCACCACCGACCCCAACCGCCGTGGCGCGCCCACCGGTCATTCGGTGCCGGTGCGCGAGGTTCGGCTATCGGCCGGGGCCGGCTTCATCGTCGTCATCTGCGGCGAGATCATGACCATGCCGGGCCTGCCCCGCGTGCCGGCCTCGGAGAACATCCGTCTGAACGAAGAAGGCCTGATCGAAGGCCTGTTCTGATCCGGCGTGACGACCCTGTTGCCTCCCCCCTGGCGGGGGAGGCAATGCGCCCCGCCCACCGTCCCTTTGAGAGGGTTTCATGACATCCACCCATCGCGCTGCCCTGATTGATGGCAAGTCCATCGCCGTTAAGATGCGGGCAGAGATTGCGCAAGAGGCCGGGGCGTTGGCCGCCGAGGGCTGGCAGCCGCGGCTGGTCTCGATTTCCGTTGGCGACACCGCCGCGGCCGAGCTCTATGTCCGCAACCAGCAGCGCAGCGCGGAAAGCGCCGGGGTGCAGTTCGAGGCGCGCAACTACGACGCCTCGATTTCCATGGAGCAGCTGGTGGGTGTGCTTCAGGGGCTGAACGCCGACCCGCGCGTCAACGGCATCATCATCCAGCGGCCATTGCCGGACCACATCCCGGTCAAAGCGTTGCAAAAGGCCGTGCATCCGCTGAAGGATGTGGAAGGGATGCATCCCGCGTCCATCGGCAACATCGTCTATAACGACCTGGCCCTTGGGCCCTGCACAGCCGTCGCGGCGGTGGAAATCCTCAAGACCCTGCCGCTGACGCTGGAAGGGCTGGACGTGACCGTGATCGGCCATTCCGAGATCGTCGGTAAACCCATCGCCTTCCTGCTGATGGGGCTGGGGGCGACGGTCACGGTCTGTCACCACATGACCCGCTCGGTTGCCATGCACAGCCGCGCCTCGGACGCGGTTTTCGTGGCCGTGGGCAAGCCGGGGTTGGTGACCGGCGACATGTTGAAGCCCGGTGCCGCCCTCATTGATATCGGCATCAACCGGGTGGACACGCCTGATGGCCCACGCACGGTGGGCGACGCCGATTTCCAAAGCTGCGCCGAGGTTGCGGGCTGGATCACGCCGGTGCCCGGCGGGGTCGGCCCGGTGACCGTGGCGATCCTGATGCAGAACGCGGTGCTTGCGACGCGGCTCCAGAAAGAGCACTACGCAGCCCAATACGCCAATACGGAGGTATGAGATGACGGCCAAGGTGATCGACGGCAAGGCTTTCGCGGCCACGGTGCGCGAGAAGGTGGCGGGCCATGTGGCACGCCTGAAGGAAGAACACGGGATCACCCCGGGCCTCGCCGTGGTGCTTGTGGGGGAAGACCCTGCCAGCCAGGTCTATGTCCGGTCCAAGGGCAAGCAGACGGTCGAGGTTGGCATGAACAGCTTCGAGCACAAGTTGGAAGCCGATACCTCCGAGGCCGATCTTCTGGCCCTGATCGACCAGCTGAACAATGACCCCAGCGTGCATGGCATCCTCGTGCAATTGCCGCTGCCGGGTCACCTCAACGAGGATCTGGTCATCAATTCCATCGACCCGGCCAAGGACGTCGATGGGTTCCATATCTCCAATGTCGGGCTGTTGGGCACGGGGCAGAAAAGCATGGTTCCCTGCACGCCGTTGGGCTGTCTGATGATGCTGCGCGACCACCACGGCAGCCTGTCGGGGATGAATGCGGTTGTCGTCGGTCGGTCGAACATCGTCGGCAAACCGATGGCGCAGTTGCTTCTGGGCGACAGCTGCACCGTGACGATCGCCCATTCCCGCACCAAGGACCTGCCCGGCGTCGTGCGCGGCGCCGATATTGTCGTCGCGGCTGTCGGACGGCCCGAAATGGTGCCGGGTGACTGGATCAAGCCCGGCGCAATGGTGATCGACGTGGGCATCAACCGCCTGCCGCCCGAGGAAGAGGGCGGAAAGGGCAGGCTGGTGGGCGATTGCCACTATGACAGCTGTGCCGAGGTGGCCGGTGCGATCACGCCCGTGCCCGGCGGGGTTGGACCCATGACCATTGCCTGCTTGCTGGCCAATACGGTGACCGCCTGCTGCCGTGCCAATGGCCTGGCCGAGCCCGAGGGCCTTACGGCCTGAGCGGCAGCATCGTGCCTTGCAGAAGGGCGACGAGGGTTTCCTTGTCGCCCGTGACTGCCTCGACCCGCGCGGTCACGACCATCAGCCGCCGTCCGGGCTTCTCGACCCGGCCCCGTGCGCGCAGGTAGTCGCCCTTGGCCGGAGCAACCAGGTTGATTTTCATCTCGGTTGTCAGAACCTCTTCGTCGGGCTGCAAGAGCGAAAGGGCCGCGTAGCCTGCCGCGCTGTCGCCGATGGAGAAGGTCAGCCCGGCATGGCCAAAACCCGCCTGCTGACGAACGCCGGGGCCGATCGGGGCCGTGATCTCGGCCATGCCATCCGCGGCCTGCTGCAATGTCGCGCCAAGGGTTTCCATCATGGATTGGGCGGCAAAGCTGCGTGCGACATGATGCACGACTTTTCCTGAACCTGAGGATTTGCTCATCTTGATGACCCGGTCTAACTTGGCGGCGGAATGGCATCGATATCATTCGATTGTTGAGTAGAGTGTGCAAGGGGCGGTTATGTTCATGCGTCATGTTTGGCGCGATTTTTGTCGCGAAATTACTGGTCTTCTGTCCGAAACCCGGCCGTCTTGGGGCATATCTTTCGGGCTTGTTATTCTGGCCCTTCTCGCCGACCCTTTCACTGCCATCTCGGAGTTCCCGACACTGCAAAAGGTCATCACATGGTGCCTTCTTGTGGGGGGTGGCGCGGTGCTGGCCATTCTTTTCCGCGGTTGTCTGAGGCTGATCCCCCGGGACATCAGCCAAGGACAGGAAACCGTCTTGGTTTCCGCGCTGCTGGGCATGTTGTATGCGCCGTTGATCTACCTGTGGCTTGCCTCGCTCGGGATGCCGCCGAACCCGGTCTATACGACAACCCTGGTCGTTGCCTCGGCGTTAATGGTGTCAAGTCTGCGGCAGGCCATCACGGAAACGTCTCCGGCCCCAATGCCGCGCCGCGACCGCTTCTATGATCGTTTGCCGAATGTCGGTGACGCCCATGTGATCCGTCTCAGTTCCGCGGACCATCATGTCATGGTCCGATTGTCGGACGGCCAGAGCCTGCGGTTGCGCATGCGGCTGCGTGATGCCGTTGCCGAGATGGACGAAACGCGGGGATTCTGTGTCCATCGTTCGCATTGGGTCGCCCTGCGGGATATCAAAGGGGTCCAGATCAGCGGGGCGCGCGAACGGGTGGTGCTGTATTCCGGGGACACCTTACCTGTTGGGCCGAAATACCGACCCAATCTCGTGAATGCCGGTTTCCTTCCAGACTAGCGCCGCCCCGTTCCCAGCGCTGCCATCGGCACGGGCAAGGCGCGTTGGCCCGTAAGCACAGCGATCGCATCGGCCTGCATCATCGTGGCGAGGACCGGGTCTGTAACACGCAGACCGCCGGTATAGGCGCCGAACGCGGGCAGGATCAGGCGGGTCTTGTCGGCAAGGAAGCAGGGTCGCGCCGAGACCATGCCCGATACCCGTGCCTTGGGATGGTAATGGCCGGAAATCTCGGGCACCGCCGGGGTGGCGATATGGCGAAAGGCAAGTCCGCCAATGGCCAGTTCCGACAGGTGCGTTCCGCCGAGATCGATCGGGCCGGGGTCGTGGTTGCCTTCGATCCATATCCAGTCCCGCCCGGCCTGAAGGCGCGACAGATGCAACCGCGCATCCTCGGCCAGACCCGAAGCCGCATCGAGATCATCGAAACTGTCCCCAAGGCAGATCACGCAGGACGGGTCATTCTCGCTTATTGCTCGGTCCAGACGTGCGAGGGTTTCTTGGGTTTCGTAGGGCGGGAACAGGCCACCACCACGACGCGCGATGCGTTCGGACTTTCCAAGATGCAGGTCCGAGACACAAAGCAGGCCCTGGTCGGGCCAGAACAGGCTGCCATCCGCGCAGGCATGCAGGGTTTGGCCTGCCAATACGAGAACATGGTGTGACATGGCGCCCGACTTGGCCCAACCCGGCCTGGCCCGCAAGGTCATAGTGCGCTCAAGCCCGCCTCGGCCATCAGTCGTTCGGTTTCAGCGGCCATCAACCGCTCGCGGCCCTCTCCGACGATCGGCACCTTGCCCGGTTCCAGGAACAAAGGTGCAGCGAGCGGTGAAACACGGGACAACCGCCTGTGGTCAATCCCGGCGATACGCGCCAGCATGTCCTCGATCCGTCCGAAATCCACCAGCCCATGCAGGGCTTCGTCCCGGGTGATGCGCATCAAGAGGTGCTCTGGATCGTATTTCGCCAGCGTGTCGTAAAGGATATCCGAGGAAAACGTCGCCTGCCGCCCGGTTTTCTTCGGGCCGGGGATGTTTTTTTCGATCAAGCCCGCAATGGTGGCCACACCGCGAAAGCTGCGTTTCATCACCGCATTGCCCTGCAACCACTGATCAAGCCCGGCACGCATATCCGTCGGGTCCAGCAATGCGGCGGGATCGTCCACGGGTTCGAGCCCCCAGATCAGCAGCGCGTAATCGGTCACGACGAAGCCCAGCGGCGAAAGCCCCGCCGCCTCCATACGCTGGGTCAGGATCAGGCCCAACGTGCGATGCGCGTTCTGCCCGGCAAAACCGTATAGGCACAGATGCTCCCGGCCCTCATGGGGAAAGGTCTCGATCAGCAGGCGGTCGGCCGATGGAATCTGGCTGACCTCGCCTTGCAGCATCAGCCATTCGGCAGTGTGACCCGGCAGGTTGGGCCAGCTGCCCTGGTTGAGAAGGCGCAGGATACGCGACGAGAGCTGCGTGGAGGTCGCAAATTTCGTTCCCGAGAACACGGCGACCTTTGGCTCGCGTCCCGGCGTGCGGCTGACCTCGACGGTCAGTTCCTTCAACCCCTCATAGCGCACCACCTCGCCGCCGATCAGGAACCGGTCGCCCGGCGTCAAGGACGCGGCAAAGCCTTCCTCCACCTCGCCCAGCACCCGGTTGCCCCGCCGCATCCGCACTTTCAGAAGGTCGGCATCCTGGATCGTACCGATGTTCATCCGGATGCGCTGCGCCGCACGCGGGTCGCGCAAGTGCCATAAGCCATCGGTCTGCTTCAGCCGCTGCCACTTGTCATAGGCCCGAAAGGCATAGCCCCCCGTGGCACAGAACGACAGGCAATCGTCGAAAGCGGCGCGCGACAGCCCGGCATAGGCCCCGACCGTACGGACCTCGGCAAACAGCTGATCGGCGTCGAACGGACCGGCACAGGCGCGGATCAGGATATGCTGGCACAACACGTCCAGCGGGCCGGGCCCACGCGGGTCTCCGTCAAGGTCATGGTCGCGCGCGGCCTCCAGCGCGGCGACGCATTCCACCACCTCGAAGCGGTTGGCCGGCACAAGCAGCGCCTTCGAGGGCGCGTTGTAGCGGTGATTGGCGCGTCCGATCCGCTGCACCAGCCGCTTGACGTTCTTGGGCGCCCCCACCTGGATCACCAGGTCCACATCCCCCCAATCGATCCCCAGATCCAGACTGCCGGTGCAGACGATGGCGCGCAGCTCGCCCGCCACCATCGCCGCCTCGACCCGTTCGCGCTGATCCCGGCTGAGGCTGCCATGATGGATGCCGATGGGCAGGTCGTCCTCGTTTTCCAGCCAGAGCCGGTGAAAGAAGATCTCGGCCTGCGCACGCGTGTTGTGAAAGATAAGCGTGGTCCTATGTGCCCTGACCTGTTCCAGGACCTCTCCAATGGCATATTGCGCCCCGCCGCCGGACCAGGGCGGGCGGGTCTCGGTCACGAGCATCTCGATCTGTGGATCGGGGCCGGGATCGGCCTGCAGAACGGGGCAGGGGTCGGGGTGCCGTGCGAGAGTCGCCGCGATCGCCTGTGGGTCATCCACGGTCGCGGAGAGGCCCACGCGCCGCAGCCCCGGCGCGAGCTGATCCAGCCGCGACAGGGC
Organism: Salibaculum griseiflavum; assembly: GCF_003129565.1. Lineage (GTDB taxonomy): Bacteria > Pseudomonadota > Alphaproteobacteria > Rhodobacterales > Rhodobacteraceae > Salibaculum > Salibaculum griseiflavum. The sequence goes on along the minus strand of NZ_QETF01000003.1, from coordinate 95,979 downwards.
CAGCATCAGCTGGTCGCCCCGCTTGCTGTCGGCCAGGGCGTGAATCTCATCGACGATCACCCGTTGCAGCCCCGCGAATATCCGTGGCGCATCCTCGTAGCTGGTCAGAAGCGCCAGCGACTCCGGCGTCGTCAAAAGGATATGTGGCGGATCGGCCCGCTGGCGCCGCTTGGCGGTATAGCTGGTGTCGCCGGTCCGGTCTTCGATCCGGATCGGCAGACCCATTTCCTGCACAGGCGTCGTCAGGTTGCGCTTGATATCCGCAGCCAGCGCCTTGAGCGGTGATACGTAAAGCGTGTGCAGCCCGGCATGTCCACCGCCGACCAACTCGACCAGGCTGGGCAGGAATCCGGCCAACGTCTTGCCGCCCCCGGTGGGCGCGATCAGAAGCGTGGCGGGCGCGGCGCTGCGGTCCAGCATGTCCTGCTGGTGGGGATGCAGGGCCCATCCCCGGGTCTTGAACCAGTCAGCAATGATCGGGGGCAGGGCGGTCATGATCCGAAGCTAGTCCGCCGCGCCGGCCTTCGCCAGCGCGCCCGGCTTCTTTGGGTCAAAAATACCGCGGGGGGAGTCGCGCGGCCCGCGCGACGGGGGGCAGCGCCCCCCGCTTGATCGGACGGGCAACGCCCGTCCGATCCGAAAGTCAGTGCACGATTTCCTCTTCCTTGACGAACATGTTCGCCCAGGCCCGGTCGATGAGGTCCGGGCGCATCTGGTAGGGGATGCCCTCGAACTCGCAGATCGAAATGATCTGGTCGATCAGGAAGATCGGCTGGTAGTTGGCGTAGACGTTGTCGATGGTCGGATATTTTTCCTGCAACAGGTAGACCAGAGATTCCTCGTCCAGCGGCATGCCCTTCTTGCGGGCGACCAGGGCGAAAATCTTCAGGAAATCCTCCTGGCTGGGGCCGTCGATCTTGATCTTGAAGAAGATCCGGCGCAACGCCGCCTTGTCGAAGATGTCGTTGGGGTGGAAGTTGGTCGAGAAGATCACCAGCGTGTCGAAGGGCACCTCGAACTTTTCGCCCGACTGCAGGGCCAGGATGTCGCGGCTTTCTTCCAGCGGCACGATCCAGCGGTTGACCAGTTTCTGCGGCGGCTCTTCCTGGCGGCCAAGGTCGTCCACGATGAAAACCCCGCCAGAGGACTTCAGCTGCAAAGGCGCCTGGTAGGTCCGGGCGGTGGGGTTGTAGACAAGGTCCAGCATCGACAGCGATAGTTCACCGCCGGTGATCACGGTCGGCCGCTCGCAGCGCACGTAGCGTGTATCGAACCGCCCCGAGGTGCGGCGCAGGGAATTGGGGTCGTCCACCTCTTCCTCGGCGGCGGAATGCACGATCGGGTCATAGACGGTGATGACCTGGCCGGCATATTCGATGGCGCGGGGGATGTAGATCTTGTCCCCCAGCGCGTCACGGATTCCGTTCGAGATCGAGGATTTCCCGTTGCCCGGCGGGCCATACATCAGGATCGACCGGCCCGAGGACACCGCCGGCCCAAGCTGGTCCAGCAGGTCCGGTGGCAGGATCAGATGTCCCATGGCCGAGGTCAACTGGTCGCGGGTGACCTGGATGTTGCGGATCGACTGGCGCTTGACCTGTTCGGCATAGACTTCAAGCGGGACAGGCATGGCACCGTAATATTCGGACTGTGCCAGCGCATCCAGCGCGCGCGCCTTGCCCGCATCGGTCAGCTGGTAGCCCATCTCGCCGCCCGAGTTGGCATGGAGCGTGCCGGTCGATTCCAGAAGTTTCTGGCTGCGCGCAAGGTCCACAAGTTCTTGCGTCACCGGGATCGGCAGGCAGATGGCGCGGGAAAGAACCGATACCGTGTCCGCGTTCTTGCGGAACATGGTTTTCAGGACGATATCCCGCATCATGACCAGCGGCAGGCGCATCGCTTCGAGCGATTTCGGCGCAGGCGGGGCGACAACGTTGGGGTTTTGCATGTTCATGGCGGTCTGCTCGCATTCCCGTTGCATTTGTGGCCCATAGGCCGCGCTGGCCGGTTATTCCGGCATCTGGCCGCCAAGGGGCTATGATCGGCTTTGTGCCGCAGTATTGTGGCGAAAAAAGGGACAAACAGGTTCCAGAGGCAGGCATGAGCAGACCCAATCCAGTCGTTTTGACGGCGTTTCTCATGGGTATCTTGGTTCTCTTGGGCGGCGCGGCGCTGCTCAAGGGGGGACTCTATATCGGCAAGCATGAGGGCGACACGCTGCACCTGATGCAAATCGTCTTCCGTATGGCCGACGGGCAACTCCCGCATCTCGATTTCATGACGCCCATCGGCGCGCTGGCCTTCTGGCCCATCGCTCTGCTGGTCGAGGCCGGGCTGGGGGTCGGGATGGCGATCCTCTGGTCCCAGGTCATCGTGGCCGCGGTGTTCCTGCCCATCGTGGTCTGGGTTGCGTCCAGCCGGCTCAGCCCAAACACCGCGCTGCTTTTCGGGGCGGTCGTCATGGTGCTTCTTCTGGCGCTTGTCCATGGCGAGGCGCAGCGCAGTGTTTCCATCTCCATGCATTACAACCGGTTGGCCTGGGCCGCGGCCTTCGTGGCCATTCTGGCCGCCCTGATCCCTCCGGTGCATCCGCGCTCCGGCCTCGTCGATGGCGTGATCATCGGCCTGATGATGGTGATCATGGTGATGATCAAGGTCACCTATTTCGCGGCCTTCGCGCTGCCCGTGGTGGTGGCGCTGCTGCTGACCGAACAGCGCCGCGCGCTGGGCTGGGCCGTTTTGACAGGCGCATTTGCCGCCCTGGTCATTACCGCCTTCGTCGGTTTTGATTTCTGGCTGGCCTATCTGGGTGATCTGGCAACCGTGGCCGGGTCCGAGATCCGTGCCGCTCCGGGCGACCCCCTGACCGCCATCATGGGTGCCCCGGCCTATATCGGTGGATCGCTTCTGGCCGTCGCGGGCGTGATCCTGTTACGGCAGGCCCGGGTCGACACCGGAGGCCTGGTCCTGCTGCTGCTGTTGCCGGGGTTCATTTATGTCACCTATCAGAATTTCGGCAACGACCCGCAGTGGCTGATACTTCTGGCGGTGCTGCTTCTGGCGTTGCGGCCGGGGGCCGACAAGGTCATGCGCAATGGTTTTGGCTGGCCACTTCGAGAGGCTCTGGCTGTGACAGCCGCAATGGCGCTGGCCCTGTCGGCGCCGTCCTTCTTCAACCTGGCTTACAGTCCCCTGCGCCATTTCAAGCTCGACACGGCGGACTACACGCCGCTCCTGCCGCGGGGCGGGGTGCATTCCGACCTGCATTCCACCAAGCTGAGGGTGGAGCGTGTCTTTGCGCGGGTGGCATTGGACGGGCCCGGAACGATGCTGGAAAGGACCCGCCCGCCCGAAGATGACACCGCCCTCCCCAGGTTCCGGGGTGAGACCTTCGATCATTGCTCGGTCGAACTGGGCCTGCCGTCGGTCATGGACGCAATTGTGCGTGACCTCGAAGAGGCCGGGTTGGCCGCGGGCAAGAGCCTCTTCGCGGCCGACATTTTCAGCTCTCATTGGCTATTCGGCGACTTGGAACCGATGCAGGGCGGGGCGCCGTGGTATTACGGCGGCTTGCCCGGATGGGCCGATGCCGATTACCTGCTTATCCCGCTTTGCCCGGTCGTGCCCGATGTGCAGGCCCGTATCCTGAGCCAGATCGAGGAACAGGGCGCCGAGGATCTGGTCGAGATCCGGCGGACACCCCTCTACATCCTCTATTCGAAGGGCTGACCGGCTAGCCCTGGATCAACGGGTGAGCGAGGTACAGGATCAGCGTCACGCCCAGCGGGAACCCCATGGGAAAGCGTCGCTTTTCCGTCCAGCTTTGCCAATCGGGAACCAGGTTGCGAATGGCGGGGATGGCCCGGCAAAGGCGATGCACGGCGAAGGCCGCGATGAAACTGGTCGCCAGCAGGAACAGCACGGCCCAGGCGTCTTGCAGGGCCACGAAGGGCGCGGCCGAGGCGATGAACTTGCTGTCTCCAGCCCCCATTGCGCCGATCGCGTTCAGCGCCATGCCGATGACCAGTACCACCCCGAAATGCGCGAAGCGCATGACGTAGTCGGGCCAGAACGGCATCAGGAAGATGCCCACCACAACGAAGATGAGCGCCAGCAGGTCCGTGGACCAGGTGGGGATTTTCATCGCGCGCAGGTCGTTCCAGGCGACATAGAGGCACACGGGCGCGACGAAAGGCAGGAACCAGGCGGCCTGGGTCGCGGTCAGGGATGTCTCGACCACGAGATCAGTTCGTCACGTTGTCTTCGAGCGCCCGAAGCGACCGCGCCGCGGCCTCGAAATGCTGCGGGTGGGTGTCGATCGCCTCGCGCAGCAGGCCGCGCCCGATCGTCACGTCGTTCTGCTTGATCGCTGTCAGGGCCATCGTGTGCAGAAGTTGCGCCCGTTCGATCTGGGTCATGGGAATGACGGGCAGATCGTAATTGCGCTGCGCGCCGCGGGCCATGACCAGGTTGTTCTTGGCTGTGAACAGGTCCCGGTCGTTCTGGATGGCATCCAGGAACAGCTCTTCGGCCCCGGAATAGTCGCCGCGAGTCAGCTTGGAAAACCCCCAGTTGTTCAGAACACCAGCCGGGCGGGTCGTCAGGCCTGCAGCGGTTTCGTAGAAGCTGTCGGCGTTGTCCCATTCTTCGTTGCTGTCAGCGACCATCGCTTCAAGGCGGTAGCGTTCATAGGTCTCGTGCGTGGGCGGGATCGCGTCCAGAACCTGTTCGGCCCGGTCCCACTGGTTCGTGCGGATCAGCGCATCGGCCAGGTCGACCTGGTCGTCGAGGCCGCTGTCCTCATGGTCGGTCACGTCCGTCCAAGCGGCCACCGCGCGGTCATAGTCTCGCGCCCGAACGAGGGATTTCGCCAAGCCGCGCATCAGGTCGATCCGGCCGGGATCGTTGGCGCTGGCGCGGGAAAAGTAGTTCACTGCCTCATCGGGGTCGCCGACCGTCAGCATCACATCGTTGAGGTTTGTTTCGTCGACGACATTCACGTCCTGCAGAGCGCGGTTGACCTGGGCCTCGCCGGAACGTTCGCAGGCTGCCAGTGACATCGCTCCCAACAGGGCCGCGGAGAAAAGGATGGGGTGGCGCATGGTTTTGCGTCCTTTTGCTGCTCTTGCCTCTAGGGTTCGCCCAGCAGCAGGTAATCCCCGGTGCCGCGTCGAACCAGTTGGAACTGTTCGTTCTCTTGGACGACAGAATAGCCGGGGTTTTCCAATTTTGCGAGTGCCAAGCGCAAGTTATCCCGAATCAGGTCGGAATCGCCGTTATCCGTTGCATAGGCGCGACGAAAAATCTGGGCCGCCTCGGCAATTTCTCCGCGTTCCATCAGGATGACGCCAAGATTGTTCCATGCGGGGACGAAGCTCGCGTCCTCCTCGACGGCGCGGCGCAAGAGGTCTTCGGCCTGGTTCAGACGGCCCAGACGCAGGTTGGCCGACCCCAGCGCCGACAAGGTGTCCACGTTCAGCCCTTGGCGTCCGGCGGCGCGCGTATAGGCTTGAAGGGCCAGTTCGAATTCGCCCGCGGCCATGAGCCTGTGGCCAACGGTCAGCCCATCGACATCCGCTTCTCCGGCAACGCCGGGCGCGAAGACCCGTTCGCCCGTCGGCGTGAAGCCACGAGGGCCGCATGCCGCGAGGGCGCAGAAAAGGGCGATGATCCAGAGGGCGCGGCGCGTCATGGTGTGGGCTACTTGGCCTGTCTGCTCTTGTCTTCTTGTTGCCCAATGGGTCGCCCAAAGCGCCTGCTTGTTCAAGAAAATATCGGCGTCACGGGAAAACCGCCCGGTGACCGGGCGGTTTTTGCCACGTGTGGCATCCCTCAGAAGTTGGCGTTCGAGAGCGTGATGTAGATGTTGTAGACCGACGGGCCGATCAGGATGATCAAAAGCGGCGGCACGGTCAGCATCATCGTCGCCAGTGTCATCTTGGTGGGCAGGGTGTTCGCCTTTTCCTCGGCCCGCATGACGCGCTTGTCGCGCATCTCGGACGAGAAGACCCGCAGCGCCTCGGCAATCGAGGTGCCGAATTGCTGGGACTGGATCAGCACGGTGACGAAACTGGCGATATCGGGCACGCCCGCGCGTTCGGACATGTCGCGAAGCACTTGGGTCTTGTCCTTGCCGGCTTTCATTTCGTTGGCAACGATCTTGTATTCCTCGGCCAGGGCGGGAAAGCCCGATTCAAGTTCGCGCGACACACGGATGATGGCCTGGTCCAGCGACTGACCCGCCTCGACGCAGACAAGCATCATGTCGAGGCTGTCCGGAAAACCGTTGACCATCTGTTCCTGGCGTTCCTGCTGGCGCCGGTTGACCCAGTATTTGGGCAGCATGTAGCCCACGACGCCCGGCAGAAGGATGGAAAGGATCGTGGTCCTCGTCGTAGGATCGCCCGTCGAGGAGGAGTAGATCGCATACGCCACGCCGAGAACCAGCAGACCGATCCCGAGGGCGAACTGTGCGAAGTGGTACATGCGCACGGCGTTCTTGCTGCGATAGCCTGCCTGGACGAGTTTGAGCTGGATCGAGGAGAATTCCTCCTGGTCCTGGGGTTCAAGGAAGTTGGAATATTTCTCCAGCTTGTCCTTGCCACCGCCCATGCGCAGCTTGGTGCCTTCCTTGGCGACCATGGCGGCCTGGTTGGCGGATTTGAGTTTCTCAAGCGGGTCCTCTTCCTTCTTCAGTAGGGTCGGCAGGACCAGCAGGATCAGCAGGACCCCCAGCATGCCGATGACCATGAGTGGCCCGAACGGGCCCAGCATGTCGATCAGCATTTGGTTGATGGTGTCGAGAATCTGCATGGGGGACCTCAGACCTTGATATTCACGAGCCGGCGCATGACGATCACGTTGGCCACCAGGAAACCGGCCACGACAAGGGCAGCCGGGATGAAGGCCGACGTTTCGCGCACGTCGTCATAGTAGTTGGGCTGGATCACGTTGATCATGACCAGTGCCACGATGGGAAAGCCGGACAGGAACATGCCCGACCATTTCGCCTCGGCGGTGATGGCCTTGACCCGGCGGAACAGCTTGAACCGGGCCCGGATCACCTTGGCCAAGCCGTCCAGGATTTCGGCCAGGTTGCCACCCGCCTGCTGCTGGATCGCGACCGCCACGGCCAGGAAGCGCAAGTCCTGCATGTCGATGCGTTCGGCCATGGCCTTGAGCGTATCGCCCATGTCGCGGCCATAGGCGGCCTCGTCCGAGATCACACCCATTTCCGAGCCCAGCGGATCGGGCACTTCCTTGGCCACGATGGCCACGGCAGAGCTGAACGGGTGACCGACACGCAGGCTGCGCACCATAAGTTCGACCGCGTCCGGAAGCTGCTCTTCCAGCATCGACATCCGTTTCTTGGCCTTGGAATTGATCCACACGTAGACACTGCCCACACCCATGGCGATAGCAACAGCCACACGAACCGGTGCCGCTGCGGTGGTCCCGAAGGTCAGTGCAAAGAACGCCACCCCCGACAGCACGCCCATGAGGATCATCAACTGAGCCGGGGTGAAGGCGATATTGGCTTTCTGCGCCTTGGTCGCCAGCAACGAATAGAGCGGGATCTTCTGGCTCTGCAGGTGCTGGGTCATCTCCTTGCGGAGTTGTTCGAGCACCTCCTCGCGGTTGTTGCCCTTCTCCAGCATTTCCAGCCGGCGATTGACCCGGTTGTTGAGGCTGATCGATTTGCCGAAGGCGACAAGGTAGATGCCGTTCACCAGGACAAGGATCGAGATGAAGATCAGGCCGTAGATTATCGGTTCTGCTGAGATGGTCATGTTACTGCGCCGCCACGGGTTCGAAGATTTGCGCGGGCAGGTCGTAGCCCCAGAGCTTGAAGCGCTCCGAGAAATGCGACCGCACGCCAGTGGCCGTGAAATGGCCGATGATCTTGTTGTCGGGGGTCAGGCCCACCCGCTGATAGCGGAAGATCTCTTGCATGGAGATCACGTCGCCTTCCATGCCGGTCACTTCGGTGATCGACACCATGCGGCGCGACCCGTCCTGAAGGCGGCTGGCCTGCACGATCAGGTGCACAGCGCTGGCGATCTGTGAGCGCACGGCCTTCAGGGGCATCTCGATCCCGGCCATGGCGACCATGTTTTCCAGTCGGCTGACCGCATCGCGTGCGTTGTTGGCGTGGATCGTGGTCATCGATCCGTCATGGCCGGTGTTCATGGCCTGCAGCATGTCGATGACTTCCTCGCCCCGGGTTTCCCCTACGATGATACGGTCGGGACGCATCCGCAGGGCGTTCTTGAGACAGTCCCGCTGGCTGACGCCGCCCTTGCCCTCGACGTTGGGCGGGCGGCTTTCCATCCGGCCCACATGGGTCTGTTGCAGCTGAAGTTCCGCCGTGTCCTCGATGGTGAGGATGCGTTCGCTGTCGTCAATGAAGGACGACAGGGCGTTCAGGGTGGTCGTCTTACCCGAACCGGTCCCGCCGGACACGATCACGTTGAGCCGGGTCGAAACGGCGGCCTGAAGGTAGGCGGCCATTTCCTCGGAAAAGGCGCCGAAGTTCACCAGGTCCTGGATGCCCAGCTTGTCCTTGGTGAATTTCCGGATCGACACCAGCGACCCGTCGACCGCAATCGGCGGAACCATCGCGTTGAAACGCGATCCATCCGCCAGACGGGCGTCGACATAGGGGTTCGACTCGTCCACGCGACGACCCACGGCCGACACGATCTTGTCGATGATGCGCAGCAGGTGACGTTCATCCTTGAACGTGATGTCCGTCAGTTCCAGCTTGCCGCCGCGTTCCACGAAGATCTGCTTGGGACCGTTGACCAGGATATCGTTGACCTTGTCGTCCTGAAGCAGGGTTTCGAGCGGGCCAAGGCCCTTGACCTCGAAATATAGCTCTTGCGTCAGGGTGGTGCGCTCCTCGCGGTTCAGCACCACGCCCATGTCTTCCAGGGTTTCGGTCGCGATCGCGCTGATCTCGGCCTTGAGATCCTTTTCGGTCGCCTGTTCCAGGGCGGCAAGGTTGAGATTGTCCAGCAGCGCCTTGTGCAGTTCCAGCTTGATTTCGCCCAGGCGTTCCTTCCGCTTGACTTCCTTGTCCTTCGGCACCGGCTGCGCGGCGGTTTTGTGCGCCTCCTTCATCAAGGTCGTCTTGACCGCCTCGGGGGCAGGGGGTGCTGTCGGCGCGCTCGTGGCGCTGTCGGGGGCGGGGGCGGCCTTCGGGGCCGGTGCCGTCTTCTTGTATTTCGAAAACATCTGGCGGGCTCCTTATGCGGTTGCCGCGTCCTCGGACACGTTGTGTTCGTGCACCGACGTGGCGAGCTTGAGGATTTCCTTGCGCAACGGGTTCTTCGCGAGGCCTTCGGCGAGGGGCACGCCGTGATCGGCGTTCTGCGCCACGGGTCGGCCGCCATCGGGCAACCGCACCTCGATCGAAATGCCAAGGCTTTCCGACAGTCGCTTGATCCGGCTCTTGCCGTTCAGGTCGGTGAATTTTGGTGCGCGGTTCAGAACGAAACGCAGCTTCTCGAAGGGCAGCTGTTCCGCCTGTAGCGCGCGCTTGACCCGGAGCGTGTTCTGGGCCGAGCGCATGTCCAGCTCCAGCGTCGCGAAGAAGACATGCGCCGCGTTCAACACGGTCTCGGTCCACTCCACAAAGGTCTTGGGCATGTCGATCACGACGTAGTCGAAATTCACCCGGGCGGTCTCGATCAGCCGGTTGATATCCTCGGAGGTGACAAGGTCCAGCGGGATCAGGTCCGTCGGCGCGGTCAGGACATGCAGCTTTTCCTCGAAACCCAGCAGGGCCTGCATGAAGCTTTCGCTGTCCATGGCCTCGGTGTCCTGCAGTAGCTCGAACACGGATTCGCGGCGCGGCAGGTCAAGGAAAGTCGAGGTGCTGCCGAACTGGAAGTCCAGGTCGATCAGACAGACCCGCGGCGGCTTGTTCTTGTCGGCATTGGCAAGCTCCCAGGCCAGGTTGACCGCAAGTGTGGTGGCTCCGGTTCCGCCGGCCATGCCCTGGATCGGGATCACGACGCCGCTTCGGTCGTCGGTTGCCTTGAGAACGGGCGTGTTTTCGGGCGCGGGCGGTTCCGGCGGGGCGAGAACCCGCTCAATCGCCTGGGCCAATTCGCCTTCGGGAAGCGGGTAGGGAACGAACTCGTCGCCGCCCTCGCGCAGCAGCATGTGCAAGGATGCCGGCGAGACCTCTTCGCCGATGATGATGATGATACGGATCGAACGGGTCTTGGCGGCCCGGACGATATCGACGATGAGGCCGATATCGCCTTCATCCTCCTCGTCGAGAGCGATGGCCAGGAACTCCAGTTCGTCGGCTTCGGGTTGTTCGAGGAAGGCCAGAGCGTCTTCGAAGCCCAGGTCGCCCCAGCTTTCGCCCATGCAGCTTTCCATATCCTCGATGAGCAGGTCGAAATTCTGCACGTCACGACTCACGGTGCATGCCGTGATCGGTTGTGGGTCTGGCTGCAGCATTGCACTACTCATGCCTGGTTCCGTCCTTCTTTACCTTGCCCGTCTCATTTCACTGCGCGGGGCCGATTGCTCGTAATCTTCGGGCCCTGTCTCAAGACGCACTCGGGGCCGTGATCGCGTTGAAATTCACCGAGAAACATGTCGAGAATTGGGCCGAATTTCCGCCATTGTGCGAAATCATGCGACGATCACGGCAGAGGGCGATCTCTGTTTCCGAGGCTTTGCAACGAAAAAGGGGCCGCTGGGGCCCCTTCTTGATGATGCTTCTTCGCGTTCTGTGCCGGCAAATCAGTTGCCGCCGCCACCGCCACCGCCCGTCGGCAGATTCGTCGAATGACCAAGGCCCGCCGGGTTGGCGTCACCCAGGCTTCCGGAAACGCCGGTCGATACGTAATCACGGAAGATCACGGCGGCATATTCACCATTCAGGACGGTCGGGTGATTCTGAACGAAGCCCGTCACCTCGGTGACCGTGCGGCGATTGCGGCGTTCGCGCCCCTCGGTCACGATCAGAGGCTGCGTTTCGCCTTGGCTGACCACGGCCTCGAGTCGGCCGCGATCTACGCCTTGGCTGACCAGGTAGGCCACGGCCGCCTGGGCCCGGCGCAGACCCAATCCGCGGTTATAGGCGCGCGATCCGACCAGGTCGGTATGGCCATAGACCTTGAAGCGGACCTCGGGGAACTGGTTGATCCAGGTCGCCTGTTGGCGCAAGATCTGCCGGGCTTGCTGGTCCAGCGCGGTCGAGTTGAAGGCAAAGTTGATCGTCGGCTGAACCTCGTTCGAGAAACGCTGGTTCAGGTTGATCACGTAATTCGCCTGTCCGGTTCCGACGAGCACATTGTTCATCGTCGCGTTGCCGAAATAGCCGGTGTCGAGCTGCGCGCCCGCCTCGCGGGTGTTGAAGTCACGCCATTCGCCGGCACAGCCGCTCAGAGCGATCAGGCCGGAGGCCGCGATGAAGGTGAGGGGTCGTTTCATGGCCTCGCTCCTCAATTGTCCATGACGTAGCCGTAGGACCCGCTGAAGTCCTGGCGTGCCACTTCACCTGCGCCGCCCGATGTGGGGGCGTTTTCCGATGCGACCCGGCCGAACAGGAACAGGTCGCGTTCCGAAGGCGGGCGGACCCGATCCGTCGGCAGGGCCAGCGCCTCGCCGCGGGTCGGTGTCACCAGATGAGGCGTGACGATGATGACCAGCTCGGTCTGCTGACGCGAATATTCGGCGCTGCGGAACAGGGCGCCCAGCACCGGGATATCACCCAGCCACGGCACCTGGCCGTTCAGGTCGGTGAAGTCATCCGACAGCAGCCCGGCAATGGCGAAGCTTTCGCCGTCGCGCATCTCGACCGTGGTCGAGGTTTCGCGGGTGCTGAAAGCGTCGATGGAAAAACCGTTCTGGTTGAAACCGTTGGTCGGATCGATCGCGCTGACCGACGCGTTGAGTTCCAGGTTGATCACGTCGCCGTCGATGACCCGCGGGATGAAGTTCAGCTCGATGCCGAAGGGCTTGTATTCCACGGTGATCGTGTCGTCGTCCTGGGCGATCGGGATCGGGTATTCGCCGCCCGCCAGGAACCGCGCCTCCTGGCCCGACAGGGCGGTCAGGTTCGGTTCGGCCAGGGTGCGGACCACGCCGCGCTGCTCCAGGGCCTCCATCAGGATACCGACTTCGAGGCCGCCGGCGTTGAACCCGAAGAGCATGGCGCCCTGGTTGTCGTTCGATCCCGGAAGCGCGCCGCTCAGAGCGCCGGTGCGACCACCCTCGGTGACGGCGGCACCGGTGCCGCCGGCCGTGCCGAGGTCGCCGCCCAGAAGATCGCCGCCGATGGCGAGGGAAGAACTCAGCTGCTTCGAAACCGAACGCTGCATCTCGGCAAAGCGCACGCGCAGCATGACCTGCTGCGTGCCGCCGACGCTCATGAGGTTGGACACCCGCCCGGCTGCGTAGCGTTCGGCCAGTTGCAGGGCCCGGTCCAGCCGTGCCGACGAGCTGACCGTGCCGGACAGCACGATACCGTCATTGGCGGTGCGCACCTCGATCGGTTCACCGGGCAGGATCTGTTCCAGCCGTTCCTTGAATTCCGCGATATCGGGGGTGACATGAATCTCAACGTTGGTGATCAGCCGCCCGTCGCCGCCCAGGAGGGTAAGTGTGGTGCGGCCCGGCTCCTTGCCCAGAACGTAGATCGTGCGCTCCGACAGGGACGAAATGTCGGCGATCCCGGGGTTGGCGATCGACAATTCGCTGAAGGGGACGTCGCTTTCGACAACGACGGCCCGGTTCATCGGCACGTTCAACGCACGCGAGGGCGAGCCTGTCATGACCCGCAGGGTTTCGGCTGGCGCGATAGATGGCGCTGCCATTATTGTAAGGGAAAGCCCGGCAAGGGCTGCCTTGATGAGTGTCTTGATTTTCATGTGACCTGCCTCTCGATCACGCCCAGTGAAGGGCATTTTTTGCCCGTTATTGTCGAGACCGTGCACCGAAACGGCTTTTTTTGCAAGAATCAATGCTGTGGGTGCGCTTGTTCATGTGGATAACCAGCAACATCCGAAGAAATGCGAACGCCCGGCTCCAAGCGGGACCGGGCGCGACGCGGTGAAGGCTTCTGGTCAGTTCGTGCAGGGAATGACCACTTCGATCTGCTCGGTCCCGCGGTTCTGGCGGATGGTGCAGACACGTTCCTGTTCGACCGGTTCAGGCGCTTCGCGCGGCGTGATGCCGAGCAGGGTGGCCTGGTTCACCTCGATCTGGCTGGTAAGGTCCGAGGGAGCATCGTCGCCCACCAGGGCCAGCGACAATTCTCCGGACCCTTGTGCGGTGGCGAGCGCGGCCACCTGCGCACTGTCGGCTTCGACAGTGACGGTCCGCACTCTGTCCGATGCCGAGGAACGGCCGCTGTCGGTGCTCTGGTCAACGGCAACGATGGTCAAGCCGCTTTGGATCAGACGGGTCGTCACGCCGTTCGTGCCGCCCATCTCGCCAAGGTTGACCTGGCCGGTCCAGTAGACGTCGACCCGGTCGCCGGGCCGCAGGAAGCCGGACACGGCCGAGCGCACGTTCACGTCGATCGCGTAGGCCTGCATTCCGGGCGTCAGAAGGGCATTGATGCCGGCGCTTTCGCCCGGTGCGGTGACCTTGATGGCCATAAGCGGTTCGTTCGGTTCCATCTGGCGCACGGCCACACGCAGCTTCTCGGGACCATCGGGGAAGAACTCTTCCTGGGTGCGGAAGACGCCCTCGGGCAAGAAGGGTTCGGCGTGCTTGATGATGACGACATCCTCGGGATTGATCTGTTCGCCGTATTCGACGGTCCGGTTCACGGCCAGCACATCGACCGTGGGAACATTCTGAGCCATCGCAGCGCGCTGTGCCGCGAGCTGGGCGTTCTGCTGTTCGAAATAGCCCTGAACCATGTAGATGGCCGCGCCTGCCAGGCCGACCCCGATGATCAGGACAAGACCAAATACTGCTCGCATCGTCTTTCCTTTCGGTTTTGGTGCCCCTGCGGCACCCACTCACTCACGACCTTAGATGCCTGACGAATACGGCTTTTTTTTGCCGCCTTGGTGGTCGCTTCGGGACAAATGCCGGTTCGCGGTGAGCGGGCGCGATAGGTCGCGCGATCAGAAGCTCTGGATCGACTGGTTGCTCAGGTGGGCGCCGAGCCCGGTGGACTTGTCAGTCGCGCCCTGGCCAATCACCGCGATGACGCCGACGCCAAGTCCGACCAGCGCCGCGGTCAGAACGACCCAATCGACTGTCACAGCGCCGCTTTCGTCGCGGCGGTATTTCTTGAAAATTCGGGTCATCCAGGTCTCCCAGGTCAAATTGGATTTCCCCCATTGCCTATAGAGGGAATGTGGCGGCTTGTGGTCGCAACAATGGTGTTTCAGAGATCAATCAAACGGCGCAGACGCGCCAAATGAAAAGGGCCACCCGCGATACGGGCGACCCTTTTGTAGGATCCGGTCGCGATTAGTAGGTCGCGATGGTCTGTGCGCTCAGCTGCGCTTCGATCTTGTCGGCCAGGTCGGCGGTGCCACCACCCACGGAAGCCAGCACGGCGATGCCGAGGCCAACGATGGCGGCGGTCAGCACGACCCAGTCGACGGTCACGGCGCCGTCTTCGTCACGGCGGAAGTTCTTGATGAAGTTCAACATGGAGTTACTCCGTTCTTCAACTCTTCAACGGGTATCGCGATTAGTAGGTCGCGATGGTCTGTGCGCTCAGCTGCGCTTCGATCTTGTCGGCCAGATCGGCGGTGCCACCACCCACGGAAGCCAGCACGGCGATGCCGAGGCCAACGATGGCGGCGGTCAGCACGACCCAGTCGACGGTCACGGCGCCGTCTTCGTCACGGCGGAAGTTCTTGATAAAGTTCAGCATTGTATGTCCCTCCTCAGGGGTATCGCTCAGTTTCTGTTCCCGTTGCGGATCTACCTGCGCCGGCCTCTCAATGGCACAGTCCCCGTTTCGGATGGGCCAATATGGCCATTGGATTGGGGCAAGATTTGGACGCCTTTCGTGCATTTTTGCATCCGATTAACTTTTTGCCTGGTGGGAGTTTAAAGTTCTGAAAACAAATCAAAAAAACTTTCTTTTTCTTTGACCGACACCACACTTTGTTGATCTTGGCGCGCCAATTCGACAACACAGCTGCTGACTGTTCACGCGAATACTGGCCAGCTTGCGGCCGACGCGATAGAGTTTCTGAAAACCCGAGGCAGGCGGAGACCGCACCAATGCGGCGCAGTATGATTTTGGCGGGGCTGTTCGGCCTGGCGACGACCGGCATGGCCGGTGCCGAGCAGGACAGGCTGCAAGAGGATTTCACCTTCAAGAGGATCGGTGTGCCGCCCGCCGGCGCCACGAACCGTATTACGGTGCAGATCGCCCCGGGTCGGCCCACCACCCCTTCTGCGCCGCCGTCGGCGGGACAGGCCGCCGCCACCACCCCCGGTGCATCGGCCATTGCCGGACTGGCACCGGCACCTTCAGACGTGGCGTGGTTCTGGGACGCGGTCTCGCCAAGTCTGGACCTGTCCAGCCCGGCCAGTTTCGTGACCGCTGAAAACGCGCTGCTCAATGCACCTGACGATGCGGCGGTGCCCCAACCCAGGTTACAGGCCATGAGCGAGCTGGCCGCGCGCTACGGCGTCGATATCCTGGCGGCCTCCGTCGGAAAGGACGTGTCGCCGGCGCTGGTCCTTGCCGTGATCTCGGTGGAAAGCGCGGGGAAATCCGATGCGGTGAGCCGCGCGGGCGCACGCGGGCTGATGCAATTGATGCCCGCCACCGCAGACCGCTTCGGCGTGCGCGACAGTTTCGACCCCAAGGACAACATTGCCGGCGGCGTTGCCTACCTGGACTGGTTGATGAAGGAATTCGACCGCGACCTGCTGATGGTTCTGGCCGGATACAATGCCGGTGAAGGGTCCGTGCGCGAGAACAACGGCGTCCCGCCCTTCGCCGAAACGCGGGCCTATGTGCCCAAGGTGCTTGCCGCCTGGCAGGTGGCGCGGGGGCTGTGCGTCACGCCGCCGGAGCTGCCGACCGATGGCTGTGTCTTCAACGTGAATGCGGAGGGCTGAGATGTCCGACAAGCCGCTTGTCGTGGATGCGGATGGGACCTTGTTGCGCACCGACATGTTGCTCGAATGCGCCTGGAAGGGGTTGGGAACCGATCCGCAGGGAACCTTGCGGGCGATACGCCATCTTCCGGACAGGGCAGCTTTCAAAGCTGCACTTGCCCGGATCGCACCGCTGCGGATCGACCTGTTGCCGGTCCATGAGGAAATCGTTGCGCTTGTCGAACAGGCCAAGGCGCAGGGCCGCGAAGTGGTTCTGGCGTCGGCTTCGGACAGGTCGCTGGTGGACCCGCTGGCGCAGCGGTTCGGCTTCGACAGGGTTTTTGCCTCGGACGGCGGGAAGAACCTGAAAGGTGCCGCCAAGGCGCGTGCGCTGGTCGATGCCTATGGCGAACAGGGGTTTGACTACGCGGGCAACGATGCCTCTGACATGGAAATCTGGAGACATGCCGATCGTGCCATCGTCGTGGGCCGGGCCGCCGGGGCCGTGCACAAGCTGGACGATCCGGTCCGGATCGCAGGCGGCTGGTCGCCGCGGGCCCTGATCAAGGCATTGCGTCCGCATCAATGGGTCAAGAATGTCCTGCTGTTCCTGCCGATGATCGCGGCGCACGCCTTCCATTTCGACACCTTCCTGCGGGTCTGTCTCGGGATCGTGGCGTTCTCGGCGGCGGCTTCGACGATCTATATCGTCAACGATCTTCTGGATATCGAGGCCGACCGGTTGCACGCTACCAAGAAAAGGCGCCCTTTCGCCGCCGGAACCGTGCCCATACCCGTCGGCATGGCCGCCTGCCTATTGCTCGCCATTGTGGCGCTGGGGGTCGGTGCGGCCCTGTCGTGGCAGATGTTCGGGGTTGTGGCGTTCTATATGGCGCTGTCACTGGCCTATTCCATGCGGCTCAAGCGGCTGCGCTGGATCGATATCGCGACACTGGCCTCGCTCTACACGCTGCGGGTTGTGGCCGGTGCAGCGGCGAGCGAGGTCTATGCCTCGGTCTTCATGCTGATTTTCATATTCCCGATCTTCCTGACGCTGGGCTGCGTCAAACGCATGACCGAACTGGCCCTGGCCGCCGACGACAAGCCGCTGCCCGGCCGCGGCTATGCGCGGGGCGACCGGGGGGATCTGCTCAACATGGCGGTGCTGGGCATGGTGGGCGCTTTGGTGATCTTCTTTCTGTATTCCTGGTCGGATCAGGCGCGGATCCTCTATCCCGATCAATGGCTGCTCTGGGTGGCTTTGCTTCCCATCGCGGCCTGGCTCTACCGGATGATCCGGCTGGGCTATTTCGGCAAGCAGGACTACGATCCCATCGTGTTCGCCCTCCGCGACATTCGCGGCATCGGTTACCTGCTGATCACCCTGTCCCTCATGTTCTATGCGGCCGGTCTGTGGACCGAGTGGTATTTCAGGCTGGTGGGCTAGATCGACATCTTCTTGAAGACAGGTTCGGGGATCGCCCGGATCACGGTCATGATCGGCCACCAGATGCGCCGGGTGTAAAGCACGTTCTTGCCACGCTTGAGACCGGCGAGGATGTCGTCGGCCACGGCGTCTGGCGTCGTCATGAAGGGCAGGTCGTCCATGCCTTGGGTCATGGCGGTGTCCACGGGCCCGGGCTTGACCGTCATGACATGGACGCCTTCACGGCCCAGTCTGTTCCGCAGCCCTGACAGGTAGGTGGCGAAACCGCCCTTTGCCCCGCCATAGACGTAGTTCCCGATCCGGCCCCGGTCGCCCGCGACCGAGCCGACGCCGACAATGCTGCCCGATCCACGCGCCTCAAGGTGCGGCGCCAGCATCTGCAGGAACCGCGCGGGGCCGGTGAAACTGTCTGCGATTACACCATCGAGCATGGCGGGGTCTGCGTCGATCTCTTCCTGCGGGGGCATGGAGCCGACGAAAACCGCGCAATTGATCTGGCCGGCCTGTTTCAGGGCCAGATCGATCACGGGCTGGAAGGTGCCGGGATCGCGCGCATCGAAAGCGATAGGCTCTGCCATGGATGCACCCCGGGCCAGCGCATCGCTGGCGTTGGTCTTCAAATCATCCATCCGCCGCCCGGCCAGGATCAGCCCCGCGCCCTGTTCGGCCAGTTTCTGCATGAAGGCCCGCGCCATGGTCGAGCTTGCCCCCAGAATGATCCAGGTCTGTTCCATCATAACCTCCGCAGGTCCAATCGGCGGACCATATCCGTTGCCAGTTTTCCATCTGGATCCGCCTTCATGACCTGCGCGACCCATTCGGGATGTTCGGGATACATGGCCTTGACGCTCGGGCCCTTGGCCAGCCCGTCCTTGGCCAAATAGATGCGTCCTCTGGCGGCGATCGCCTGATTCTCCAGTCGGGCGATCAGGTCACGTGCGGACTCCCGGTTGGGGAAGTCTACCGCCAGGGTATAGCCGGGCATCGGGAATGACAGGTAACCGGCGCGGCCATCGCCCATGCGTTTGAGCACGGCCAGCGGCGAGGCAAGGCCGCTCTCGGCGATCTCCGCCAGCATTGCCCGCAAGGTATCGGCCCTGTCCAGCGGCACGACGCATTGGAACTGGTGAAAACCGCGCTTGCCGTATAGCCGGTTCCAGTCGTGGATCTTGTCCAGCGGAAAGAAGAAGTCCTCGAAGGCGCGCACCACCGTCCGGCCCGTTGCCGGGACCCTGTGGTAGTAGACGCTGTTGAAGGCCCGCACGACCGGGCCGGACAAGGCCCAGCTTGGTGCGTCCAGCGGCACGCTGCGCCGCTTGGGGCGGGCCGGGGCAAGTCCGGAACCGATCTCGGCCTCTTCCAGGATGCCACGTCCCAGCTTGGGGCCGGTCGCGGTCGCGTCGATCCAACCGACGCAATAGGTCGCGTCCGAAGCATCGAGATGGGCGATATGCTCGGCCCAGTCCTCGACCCGTCGCTCCGTGACGACCATGACCTCACCGGGACAGCGCTTAAGCTGGATGGTGACTTGCGTGATGATGCCGGTCTGACCCAGCCCGCCGCAGGTCGCCGCCCAAAGCCGCTTGTCGCGGTCGGGCGTGATCTTGCGCCGCTTGCCGTTCTGCAAAAGGGTCAGGGCGGTCACGTGCTGGCAAAAGCTGCCCGTATTGTGGTGGTTCTTGCCATGCACATCCATCGCCACCGCCCCGCCCACGGTGGCGATGCCGGTGCCGGGCATCACCGGGGGCAACCAGCCCTGCGGCGGCAGGATGCGGGCCAGCGCCCCGATGGTTACGCCGGCCTCCACGGTGATCAGGCCGGTCTTGCGGTCAAAGGCGAGGATCCGGTCCTGCGCGGTCATGTCCAGCACTGCGCCGCCATCGTTGAGCGGGGCATCGCCATAGGATCGCCGGTTGCCGAAGGCCGGCGCGATGGTGTCGATCTCCTGCTCCGTGACAGGGCGCGCGACGCGGCCCGAGGCGGTCAGCGCCCGCCCCCAGCCGGTATAGGCGATGTCCTTGCGCCAGCGCATCGCGATCATCCCCGGGCTCGCGCGGCGCAGCGTTCGGCCAATGGAAAGACCGCCAGCCCTATGCCGATGGCGAACCACAGCGTGGTCAGCCGGATCACGGCGGTGGCGGGGATCGAAACCTCCAGCGGGACGCCTTCGATGGACAAGAGCGCGACCATCGCCGCCTCGGCCCCGCCGACGCCGCCCGGTGCGCCGGTCAATCCGCCCGCAAGTGTGGCGAAGGTGAAGATACCCATCGCCGTCCAGAGGCCGATATCCGCCCCCATCCAGCCCAGAAGGAGGTGAAACGCGTAGCCTTCCGCGCCCCAGCCGATAAGCCCCAGCAGGATCGACAGCGACAGGGTCGGTCCGGTCGAGAAAACTGCCAAGGACCGTGCTGCACCCCGCACGCGCCCCATCAGGCGCGGCAGAAAGCCAGTGAGCCGGTAGGCCCATGTGACGCCCCCGGCCAACAGCCGCGGCCGGGTCGCGATCCATGCCGCGGCAAGGGCCAGAAGAGCAACCGGGATGGCCAGTGTCGCACCCCCGGCCGAAAGGCCCACGGACAGCGCAAGGATCAAGGCCATTGCGGCGAGGTCCGAGGCGCGATCAACCAGCACCAGAGGCGCTGTGCGTTCTACGGACCAGCCGGTTTCCCGTTTGAGCCACCGCATGCGGATCAGTTCGCCCACCCGGCCCGGTGTCACCGACATGGCGAAGCCGCCGAGGAAGTGCCGGATGTCCTGCACAGGACCCGTCGGCAGGCCCAGCCGCTGGGTGAAAAGGTGCCAACGCGCGCCGCGAAAAAGGTAGTTCACCAGGCTCAGGGCCAACAGGATCGCAACCTGCGCGACGGTCAGGCGCATCAACTGGTCTCGGGTCTCGGCCCAGCCGGTGGCGGCGGCCAGCCCGGCCAGCCCGGCGATGACGACGGCAAAGAGCCCTGCCAGCAGGGCGATATCGCGCCAGCGGCGGGCGGCGGGGCGCGACGGACCGGTTGGTGCCGCCGCGGCGTTTGGATAAACGGACAAGCTCATTACCGGCCCATCTAGACACAGATTGGGGCGATATTATGAAACCGTTTCGCAAACCGAAACGGTTTTGACGGGTTTATGGGCGACGGTTACGCCTTCTTGCGACCCTTGCCCTTCTTGGCGGATTTCTCGGCAATCCATTGCACCGCCTGGTCCATGGTCACATCGGCGGGCTCGGTCCCCTTGGGGATCGTCGCATTGACCTTGCCCCATTTGACATAAGGGCCGTAGCGGCCATCCATCACGTTGACCGGCCCACCCTCGGACGGGTGTTCGCCCAGCTCCTTGAGGGGTTTGGCGGCCGCGCTTCGGCCCCGGCCGGGATTGGCCCGCTTCTCGGCCAGCATTTCCACCGCACGGTTCATGCCGATCTGGAACACGTCATCGGGGTCCTTGAGGTTGACATAGACCGGCTTGGCCTCATCCGGCAGCTGGTGCATGACATAAGGACCAAAGCGCCCGAAATTGGACTTGATCTCGCCGCCCTCGGGGTGAGTGCCGATCTCGCGCGGAAGGCTGAGCAGGGTCAGGGCCTTTTCGAGGTCCATCGCGTCCTTGTCCCAGCCCTTGGGCAATGAGGCGCGCGGCGGCTTCTTGTTTTCCGGCGTCGGTTCGCCGCGTTGGACGTAAGGTCCGAAACGGCCCGATTTCAGCCAGATCTCATCGCCCTGATCCTCGCCCAGGACTCGTTCGTCGCCATCCGCGCCTTCACCGGCGATGGGCCGGGTATAGGTGCATTCGGGGTAATTGCCGCACCCCACGAACCCACCTGTGCGCGAGGTCTTGAGGTGCAAACGCCCCTCGCCGCATTTGGGGCAGATGCGCGGGTCGGACCCGTCCTCGCGGGGGGGATACAATTGCGGTGCCAGAACGTCGTCGAGCACGTCCAGCACCTCGGTGATCCGCAGTTCCGAGGTTTCCTCGATCGCCTTGTGGAAGTCCCGCCAGAAGCCCGAAAGAACCTCTTTCCAGTCGCGCTGCCCGGCCGAGACATCGTCCAGCATCTCTTCGAGATTCGCGGTGAATTCGTAGCCCACATATTTGCGGAAGAAATTCAGCAGGAAGACCGTCACGATCCGGCCCTTGTCCTCGGGGATCAGGCGGTTCTTTTCCTTGCGGACATATTCGCGATCCTGGATGGTGGTGATCACGCTGGCATAGGTCGAAGGCCGTCCGATCCCGAGCTCTTCCATCCGCTTGACCAGTGTTGCCTCGGTATAGCGGGGCGGGGGCTGGGTGAAATGTTGCTCGGGGCTGACGGAGGTCTTCTTCGCCGCGTCGCCTTCGGCCATCTGGGGCAACCGCTTGTCGTCATCATCGACAACGTCATCGCGGCCTTCCTCGTAGACGGCGAGAAAACCGTCGAACAGCACCACCTGGCCATTGGCCCGCAGCACGACCTGTCCATCTGCGCTGCCGATATCGACGCTGGTGCGCTCCAGTTTGGCCGCTTGCATCTGGCTGGCCAGCGTGCGTTTCCAGATCAGGTCATAGAGCTTCTGCTGGTCCTGCTCGCTGATCTTCGCCTCGGCCACGGACTTGCTCATGTCCGTGGGTCGGATGCATTCGTGAGCTTCCTGCGCGTTCTTGGCCTTGTTCTTGTAGACGCGGGCGTCGGCGGGGACGTAATCCTTGCCATAGCGGGTCTCGATCGCGCCCCGCGCGTCTGCCACGGCCTCGGGCGCCATGTCGATCCCGTCGGTCCGCATATAGGTGATCAGGCCGGCCTCGTAGAGGCGCTGGGCGGCGTTCATGCATTGCCGGGCGCCCATGCCGAACTTGCGGCTGGCTTCTTGCTGCAAGGTCGAGGTCATGAAGGGCGGCGAGGGGTTGCGCGTGCTGGGCTTGGCTTCGACCTTGAGCACCGAAAGGTCACGCGACGTCACCGCCTGAACGGCCATTTCGGCCTGGGTCTCGTTCTCGATGTCGAACTTTTCCAGCCGCTTGCCGGCCAGCGTCGTCAGCCGCGCCTCGAAACTCTGGCCGCGCGGGGTTTCCAGCACCGCCTTGACCGACCAGTATTCGCGCGGATTGAAGGCTTCGATTTCCATCTCGCGTTCGACGATCAGCCGCAGGCAGACCGATTGCACCCGCCCGGCACTGCGTGCGCCCGGCAGTTTGCGCCAAAGGACCGGCGAGAGGTTAAAACCGACCAGGTAGTCCAGCGCGCGACGGGCCAGGTAGGCCTCTACCAGGTCTTCATCGACCTGGCGGGGATGCTGCATCGCCTCGGTGATGGCTTCCTTGGTGATCGCGTTGAAGGTCACGCGGCTGACGGCGGTGTCCTTCTTGATCGAGCGCCGCTTGGTCAGGGCCTCTTGCAGGTGCCAGCTGATCGCCTCGCCTTCGCGGTCGGGGTCGGTGGCGAGGATCAGTTCGTTGTCGTTTTTCAGCGCGTCGGCGATGGCCTTGACGTGCTTGCGGCTGTCATTGCCGACCTCCCAGACCATGTCGAATCCGTTGTCCGGGTCGACCGATCCGTTTTTTGCAGGCAGGTCACGGACATGGCCGTAAGAGGCCAGCACGGTGTAGTCGGAGCCCAGATATTTGTTGATTGTCTTGGCCTTGGCCGGGGACTCGACGACGACAACGGGCATGAAAACTCCTTGAAAAAGCAATGGGCCTTGGGCGGCGCATAAAGGCCGTGCACCGCCGGGTTTGTCAATGCGTTGACTTGGGACGGGCGGTCGACCGGGTCAAGTCGCTGGTCGAAATATGATGGCAAGGGGCCGCGGAGTCGGGCGGCCAAGCGGCGTGTTTGGAGGGCGGTGGGCCGTGCTAGACGGCCTTCGACAAGAGGCCGCCGGGCTGGCGCAGGATCTTGCCGTCCAGCTCAAGGTCGACCAGCGCCGGGGCGACCTGGCCCGGTGCGGCGCGCAGGTCGCGGATCAACTGGTCCTCGGCCACGGGACTCGGGCCGAGACGCGCCAGGATGTCCTGGTGCAGGCGCGCCGTGTCGCGCAGGCTGCGGCGTTCGGGGGGCGGCGCGGGCGCAATATCCATTGCCATCTGCACATCATTGTCCAGCGCTGGCCGGTCGATCGCCTCGATGACGTCCTCTGCGCTGCGCACGAGATGCGCCCCATCGCGGATCAGCATGTTGCAGCCTGCTGCGCGGGCATCGAAACGGTGGCCGGGCACAGCCATGACATCGCGGCCCTGGTCCAGCGCGTTGCGGGCGGTGATCAGGCTGCCGGATTTCGCCGCGGCTTCGACAACGATCACGGCACTGACAAGGCCCGAGATGATTCGATTGCGGGCGGGAAAATGCCGGGCTTGGGGCTGCAGGCCCATGGGTTGTTCGGACAGGCGCAGGCCGGTTTCGGCGATCCGACTGGCCAGGGTGGCGTTTTCGGCGGGGTAGATCACATCGACACCGCCTGCCTGCACGGCGATCGTGCCGCTCTGAAGGGTGGCGTCGTGGGCCACGGCGTCAATCCCGCGCGCCAGGCCCGAAACCACGCAAAACCCCGCGTCTCCCAGTTTGGCGGCCAGTTTGCGGGTCATGCGGGTGCCCAGGGAAGAGGCATTGCGCGCGCCCACAAGGGCGACTTTCGGGCGGCCCAGCAGGGATGCGTCGCCAAGCAGCCAGAGGGCGACCGGCGCATCGGCGATTTCGGCCAGGTCGGTCGGGTAGGCCGGATCGCCTTGAAATGTCAGCTGTGCCCCGGCAGAGGCGCCGGCTTTCATTTCGTTGACGATCACGCCCTCGGGGCAGGGTTCGTAATTGTCCACGCCGGCGGCGCGGGCAATTTGTGGCAAGGCGGCGAGTGCCCCGGTCGCATCCCCGTGTTCGGCCAGCAGTCGACGATAGGTCGATGGCCCCACGCGGCGCGAGCGCAACAGGCGAAGGGCGCTGAACCGTTCGTCTTCCGTGGTGGGTGGGAGTGGGGGGTGAGTGGAAGAGCGTGTATCCCCGGTCATCCTGTCCTCCGCCTGTTGCGGGATCAGGTTTAGACCGCCAAGGGTTAACCGCGGGTAAAGGAAAATGCCGATCTGTTGGGTTTCGCCGGAACGCTCAGCTGCTTTGCCGACCGGCCCGCAGGCGCGGTTCGAGCAGCCAGGCACCGGTCCAGAACAAAAGTGCAAACGGCATTGCCGCAACCGACCAGAGATACATGATATACAGTCCGCCGTTCAGGAAGCCGGCCGTGCCGAAGAAAACCGCCGCCGCCACAATCGCCGTGCCCGGGCCGGCCCAGCCGCTGCGCGCGGCGGGAACCGCCAGCAGGCAGGCCGGGACAAGCCCGATCCATGTCACAAGCGGCGACATCAGCATCATGGCCGACATGTTGGTGAATACAGAATCGACAAAACCGGGCGGGCTGGCCGGTGGCGGTGCGGTCAAGATGGCCAGGCCGTGAAAGACTGCACCCAGGACAAGTGCGCCCAGAAGCACCCCCAGAACGCCACCCAAGAGCAGCCGCCAGCTGGTTCCAGCCACGGGCGGGCTGCGAAACAGGTTCATGCCGCGGCGGCCCCGCCCACGGTAAGCCCACCGATCAGAAGGCTGGGCTGTCCAACGCCCACGGGCACCCATTGCCCGGCCTTGCCGCAATTGCCCATGCCTGGGTCGAGGGCCATGTCATTGCCGATGCCGCGGATCTGTTGCAGGGCCGTGGCTCCGTCGCCGATCAGGGTCGCGCCCTTGACCGGCGCACCGACCTTGCCATCCTTCACCCGGTAGGCCTCGGTGCAGGAAAAGACGAACTTGCCGCTGGTGATGTCGACCTGCCCGCCGCCGAACCCCACGGCATAGATGCCGTCCTTCAGGTCGGTGACCAGCGCCTCGGGGTCGGCATCGCCACCCAGCATGTATGTATTGGTCATGCGCGGCATGGGAATATGGGCATAGCTTTCGCGCCGTCCGTTGCCGGTGGGGGTGACTCCCATCAGGCGCGCGTTCTGGCGATCCTGCATGTAGCCCACCAGCGTGCCGTCCTCGATCAGCACGTTCCGGCCCGAGGGCGTGCCCTCGTCATCCACCGTCAGCGACCCGCGCCGGTCGGGGATCGTGCCATCGTCCAGCACTGTCACGCCTTTCGCCGCGACCTGCTGGCCCATCAGCCCTGCAAAGGCGGAAGATCCCTTTCGATTGAAGTCGCCCTCCAACCCGTGGCCAACGGCCTCGTGCAGCAGGATACCGGGCCAGCCGGGGCCAAGGACCACGTCCATCACGCCTGCCGGGGCCGGTTCAGCCACAAGGTTGACAAGCGCAATGCGCAGCGCCTCGCGCAGCTTGGGCTCCCAGCTTTCGCGGGCGATCACCTGTGACAGCCCCAGCCGACCGCCACCACCCGCTGCCCCGCTTTCGCGGCGGCCGTTTTCCTCGACGATGACGGAAACGTTGAGGCGGCTCATGGGCCGCGTGTCGGAGACCACGGTGCCATCCGGTCGCAGGATGACGACTTCCTGGTGCGAGGCGGCAAGGGTCGCGGAGACCTGAACGACACGGGAATCCATCTGGCGTGCGACCGCGTCGATTTCGGCCAGCAGCTCGATCTTGGCGGGGAACGCGGCCTCGGCCATCGGGTCCGCATCGGTATAAAGGTGCCGGTTGGTCCGTGCCGGGCCCTCTGCCATCGTGCCGCCGCCATCGCCGACGGCCAGCCGCGCGGTGGCCACCGCACGCTTTAGCGCCTGTTCGTCGATCCGGGTAGAGTGGGCATAACCGGCGGTCTCGCCACGCACGGCGCGCAGGCCGAAGCCTTCGGACGCGTCGAAACTGGCGGTTTTGACCCGGCCGTCGTCGAAAGAGATCACTTCGGACTTGCGCCGTTCGAGGAAGAGCTCTCCGTCGTCGGCCCCCGCGACGGCGGCCTTGACCTGTGACAAAGCCGTTTCGCGGTCTATATGGGTTTCGAAGGGGCGAAAGGTCGTGTCTGACATGGGACTCCTGTGCTCTGGACTTGATCCAGATCAAAAAAGCGACCGTTTGCCACAATGGCCGCGCTTGAGTTGGTCCTAAGATTATGGGATGACCGCAATCGAATACAACGGGATTCCGTGATCCCATTGTCCGAACTGCTTTAGGGAATGACATGCGACTGAACAATCTTGTCAGCAAGCTGGGCCTTGCCGCCACTTCGGCCACCGCGTTTGCCGGGGCTGCCTCGGCCCAGCAGGCCTTGAACGACCTCGAAATCGTCGGCCGTCCGGTTCAGGGCGGCACGGGGTTCCAACCCGCCGCGACCGAGCTGGCCCGCGATCTGCAATGGCTGGATGGCATGATCCTGGTGATCATCACAGCGATCACCCTGTTCGTCGTCGGCCTGCTGGCCTGGGTCATCCTGCGCTACAACCGGCGCGCCAACAAGGAACCCGCGACCTTCACGCACAACTCGCCGCTCGAAGTGGCCTGGACGGTGATCCCGATCGTGATCCTCGTCTTCATCGGGTCGTTCTCGCTGCCGACGCTGTTCAAGCAGCAGGAAATCCCCGAGGGCGATATCAATATCCTGGTCACCGGTTACCAGTGGTTCTGGTCCTACGAATATACCGACGAGGACATCTTCTTCGAAAGCTACATGATCGGTTACGGCGAGGGGAACCTGAACGACGGCATCCGTGAGCAACTGGTCGAAGCCGGCTATTCCGAGGACGAGTTCCTGCTGGCCACCGATACCGCCGTTGTCGTGCCGACGGGGGCGACCGTTGTCATGACCGTCACCGGCGCCGACGTCATCCATTCCTGGACGGTGCCCGCTTTCGGTGTGAAGCAGGACGCCGTGCCGGGCCGTTTCGCCCAGCTGTGGTTCGAGGCCGAAGAGGAAGGCGTCTATTTCGGCCAGTGTTCGGAGCTTTGCGGCAAGGACCACGCCTACATGCCGATCACGGTCAAGGTGGTCAGCCCCGAGGTCTATGAAGAGTGGCTGGCCTCCGCCAAGGAAGAATTCCCGGCCTGACCGGCCGGGGCGGCCCCTCCGGCCATACCCGGGCGGGCCGCTGCCCCTAACCTGACGGGAAAGAGATGACAGACGTCACGCAACAAACCGGCACATACGAGGCACGGATGGGGGATTACTTCGCCCTCATGAAGCCGCGCGTGATGCAGCTTGTCGTCTTCACGGCTCTGGTCGGGCTGCTCGTCGCGCCGGTGCCCGTTCATCCCTTTATCGGGTTTGTCGGCATTCTGTGCATCGCCGTGGGCGCTGGCGCCTCGGGGGCGCTGAACATGTGGTGGGACGCCGATATCGACGCGGTGATGAAGCGGACGCAATCGCGCCCCATCCCCTCGGGCCGGGTGCAGCCGGGCGAGGCACTTGGAATCGGGCTCGCCCTGTCGGGCTTCTCGGTCATCTTGCTGGCGCTGGCCACCAATCTGCTGGCCGCCGGTCTGCTGGCCTTCACCATCTTTTTCTACGCGGTCATCTACTCGATGTGGCTGAAGCGTTCGACGCCGCAGAATATCGTGATCGGTGGTGCCGCGGGGGCCTTCCCCCCGATGGTGGGCTGGGCCGTGGCGACGGGCGGCATCGCCCCCGAAAGCGTATTGATGTTTGCGCTGATCTTCATGTGGACACCGCCACATTTCTGGGCCTTGGCCCTGTTCGTGAAATCCGATTACGGCAATGCCGACGTGCCGATGCTGACCGAGACCCACGGCCGCCGTGTCACCCGTAACCATATTCTCGGCTACACGATCGCACTTGTGCCGGTGGCGCTGGGGATCGCCTTTACCTCGATCGGCGGTCCGGTCTACCTGGCCGTGGCACTGCTGCTCAATGGATGGTTCCTGAAAGGGGCCGTGGACATCTGGCGTCGCGACGATGCCGACAGCGAGGCCGACCAGCACGCCGTCGAGAAACGGGTGTTCAAGATTTCCCTTTACTACCTGTTCGGCCATTTCGGCGCTCTGCTTGTCGAGGCCGTCCTTCGGACCAATGGGCTGGGGGGCTGGTAAGGCATGGTGATCAAGGTCGAACATGAACTTCACAAGCGCCGCCTGGACCGCAATGTCGGGGTCGGACTGCTGTTGATCGGCTTCGTCGTGATTGTGTTGGTTCTCACCGTGGTGAAGGTGCAGGGCCTCGGTGACATCCGCGAGATGGAGCGCTTCGATCACGTCGCACGTCCCGCTCTTGAGCAGGCGGCAGGCGCATCGGAAGAGGAGGGCACCCAATGAAGCTGTTTTCCCGTATCCAGGACGGCCCCAAGCGCACCGCCGCGCAGGCGGTGACCGTTGTGCTGCTCATGGGTGGCCTGGCCTGGGCCTCGGTTCCGTTCTACGACTGGTTCTGTCGCGTTACCGGTTTTGGCGGGGCGACCGGCGTGGCCGAAGTCGAAAGCGATGAAATTCTCGATCAGACCATTCTGGTCCGGTTCGAGGCGTCGGTCGAACGGGATATGCCCTGGCAGTTCAAGCCTGCGCAGCGCGAAATGGAAGTGCGCATCGGGGAAACCGCGCTGGCCTTCTACGAGGCCACCAACACCAGCGACGTGCCCGTCGCCGGGACCGCCAGCTACAATGTCGCCCCTTACGATGCGGGCGGCTTCTTCGAGAAGATCGACTGTTTCTGCTTCGAGATGCAAGTGCTGCAGCCGGGGCAGACCGTTCAGATGCCGGTCAGCTTTTTCGTGGACCCCGATATCGTGGATGACCGCGAAGGCCAGTATGTGCACACGATCACATTGGGGTATACATTCCACAAGGCGGACCTGCCCGAGGAAGAACAACAGGCATCGCTGGATGCCGAGCTAACAACGCCAGCCTTTCCGGCCGGCTTGAACAAAGACCAATAAAATCGCGCGAGGGAACGCATAAAATGGCGCACGAAAAGAACCACGACTACCACATTCTCAACCCCTCTATCTGGCCCCTCCTGGGCGCGATCGGGGCCTTCGTGATGCTGTTCGGGGCGGTGCTCTGGATGGATGGCTCGGCGCCCTGGATGTTCCTGATCGGCCTTGTTGCCGTTCTTTACACCATGTTCGGCTGGTGGGCCGAGGTCGTCGCCGAAAGCCAGCAGGGCGACCACACGCCGGTTGTCCGGATCGGCCTGCGCTATGGCTTCATCATGTTCATCATGTCCGAAGTCATGTTCTTCGCGGCCTGGTTCTGGAGCTTCTTCAAGCACGCCATGTATCCCATGGGCCCGCAAAGCCCCGCTGTCGATGGTGTCTGGCCCCCGGCCGGGATCGAGACCTTCGACCCCTGGCATCTGCCGCTGATCAACACGCTGATCCTGCTGTGTTCGGGCGCGGCAGCCACCTGGGCGCACCATGCGCTTGTGCATGAGAACAACCGCGAAGACATGAAGCACGGGCTGATCCTGGCCGTACTGCTTGGTGTCATCTTCACCGGCTTCCAGGCCTATGAATACAGCCACGCGGCCTTTGGCCTGGCCGGGAACATCTACGGCGCCAACTTCTTCATGGCGACCGGCTTCCACGGCTTCCACGTGATCATCGGCACCATCTTCCTGCTGGTCTGCCTGATCCGGGTCTACAAGGGGCACTTCACGCCTGAGAAACATGTCGGGTTCGAGGCCGCGGCCTGGTACTGGCACTTCGTCGACGTTGTGTGGCTGTTCCTCTTCGCCGCGGTTTACGTCTGGGGCGGCTAGAACCTTTTCCGGCGCCGGGTCTTGACCCCCGCCTGACGACAGGACAAGACGCGCGGGGTTGAAACGCCCCGCGCGTCTTCATGTTCACCAATGCCGGAGTCACGGATCGCCTGATGCGACAGCTTCTGTTTCCAATCCTGGTCGGACTCGGCGGACTCGCCATCCTCTTGTGGCTGGGCATGTGGCAACTCGACCGGCTGCAATGGAAACAGGAGATCCTTGCGGGGATCGATTCCCGCATGATGGCCGAGCCTGTGCCGCTTCCAGACGCGCCGACGGAAGCCGAGGATGAATACCGGACGGTTCTGCTATCCGGGCGACCCTCGGGCGAAGAGTTGCATGTTCTGGTGTCCGGCACCCAGGCCGGAACGGGGTATCGCGTGATCTCGGCCTTTGAAACCGACACCGGACGCCGCATCTTGCTGGACCAGGGTTTGCTGGACCTCGACGAGAAAGACGCGGAGCCGACCCGTCCGCGAATGGACCTTCGCGGCACGCTTCTCTGGCCCGATGACGTGAACAGCTCGACCCCAGAGCCGGACCTGGCCGAAAACACCTGGTTCGGCCGTGACGTGGCGCGCATGTCCGAGGCGCTGGACACCGAGCCGTTGCTTGTCGTGCTGGCCCAGGCGTCGGATTACGACCCTCGTTTGACGCCCTTGCCCGTCGACACGATCGGCATTCCCAACGACCATCTGGAATATGCGATCACCTGGTTCCTGCTGGCCGTCGTCTGGCTGAGCATGAGCCTCTATTGGGTGATCCGAACCCTTCGCCGCAAGGAAACTGGCGCATGAAATACGTATCGACGCGCGGGGCCGCCCCGGTGCTGACCTTCGAAGAGGCGATGATGACCGGCCTGGCCCGTGATGGCGGGCTTTACGTGCCGGAGGTCATCCCGCAAATGACCGCCGATCAGATCGCCGCACTCGCAGGCAAAACCTATGAAGAGGCCGCTTTCGACGTGATGCGGCCCTTCGTCGGCGACACCTTTTCGGACGAGGAATTCCGGCGCCTGATCGACGCCGCCTATGCGGGCTTCGGCCACGCGGCGCGTGCGCCGCTCAAGCAGCTTGCACCGAACCATTTCCTGCTGGAACTGTTCCACGGCCCCACGCTGGCCTTCAAGGACTTCGCGATGCAGCTGATCGGACAGATGTTCCAGGCTGCGCTGACCCGTTCGGGCAAACGGATCACCATCGTCGGGGCCACTTCTGGCGATACCGGCTCGGCCGCGATCGAGGCCTTCAAGGGGCTGGACAACGTGGATGTCTTCATCCTCTTCCCGCATGGCCGCGTGTCCGAGGTGCAGCGCCGCCAGATGACGACCCCGGCCGAGGCCAATGTCCATGCGCTGGCCGTCGATGGCGATTTCGACGATTGTCAGGCCGCGCTGAAGGACATGTTCAACGATTTCGACTTCCGCGACGAGGTGGGCCTTGCCGGTGTGAACAGCATCAACTGGGGCCGGGTGCTGGCGCAGGTCGTCTACTATTTCACCTCCGCCGTCAGCCTCGGCGCGCCGCACCGCAAGGTCAGTTTCACCGTGCCCACGGGCAATTTCGGGGATATCTTCGCGGGCTATATCGCCAAGCGCATGGGCCTGCCCATCGACCGTCTGGTGATCGCCACGAACCAGAACGATATCCTGCACCGCACCATGGAAACCGGCGCGCAGATCAAGGAAGGGGTCACCCCGTCGATCAGCCCGTCCATGGATATCCAGGTCAGCTCGAACTTCGAGCGCGCCCTGTTCGAGGCCTACGGTCGCGACGGTGCGGTCGTGGCCGCCCAGATGGATGAATTGAAAGACAAGGGTGCCTTCACCATCAGCCAGGGGGCCATCGACTTCCTGCGCGACCAATTCGATAGCGGTCGCGCCTCCGAGGACGAAACCCTTGCCCAGATCAAGGCCGAGATCAGCCGGTCGGGCGAATTGCTATGCCCGCACAGCGCGGTTGGCGTCAAGGTGGCCGACGAGCATCAGGGCGCGACCCCCATGATCACGCTTGCCACCGCGCATCCGGCAAAGTTCCCCGATGCGGTGGAGCAGGCCAGCGGCATCCGCCCGGCGCTGCCGGATCGCATGGCAGACCTCTTCGACCGCCCCGAGCGGGTGACCCGCGTCGCGAACGATCTGGACGCCCTTGAAACCTTGATCCGGGAGCGCCGCGCCAAGTGACTGTCGAGATTCATACGTTGTCGAACGGCTTGCGCGTCGTCTGCGAGGTGATGCCGGGCCTGAAATCCGCCTCGGTCGGGGTTTGGGTCAATGCGGGCGGACGCCATGAACGCGCCGAACAGAACGGCATCGCGCATTTCCTCGAACACATGGCTTTCAAGGGCACCGAGCGGCGCAGCGCGCTGCAGATCGCGGAAGCCATCGAGGATGTGGGCGGCTATATCAACGCCTATACCAGCCGCGAGATGACGGCCTATTACGCCCGTGTGCTGGAACAGGATGTGCCGCTGGCGGTGGACGTGATCGCCGACATCCTGCTGAACCCGGTCTTTGATGAACGCGAGATCGAGGTCGAGCGCGGGGTGATCCTGCAAGAGATCGGGCAGGCGCTGGACACGCCCGACGACATCATCTTCGACTGGCTGCAGGAACAGGCCTACCCCGATCAGCCCATCGGCCGCACCATTCTTGGCCCGGTCGAACGGGTGAATGCCTTTACCCGCGATGATCTGGCGGGGTTCGTGCAGGACCAATATGGCCCGGAACAGATGATCCTTGCCGCAGCCGGTGCGGTCGATCCGGAAGAGTTGCTGAAACTGGCCGAGGCCCAGTTCGGCCATCTTGCCCCGCGCGCCCCGGCCAACACCGCCGCGCCGGCCCGGTTCGGAGGCGGCGAGGCGCGCCATGACAAGGCGCTGGAGCAGGCCCATTTCACCCTGGCCTTTGAAGGGCCGGACTATTGTGCCGATCGGATCTATGCCGCGCAGATCTACGCCATCGCCATGGGGGGCGGCATGTCCTCGCGCCTGTTCCAGGAACTGCGTGAGAACCGGGGCCTGTGCTACACGATCTTTGCCCAGACCGGGGCCTATTCGGATACTGGCATGATGACGGTTTATGCCGGAACGTCGGCCGCCCAGCTGGGCGACCTTGCCAACCTGACCATCGACCAGATGAAGAAGGCGGCCGAGGACATGAGTGCCGAAGAGGTGGCCCGCGCCCGCGCCCAGATGAAGGCCGGTTTGCTGATGGGGCTGGAAAGCCCGTCGAACCGCGCGGAACGGCTGGCAAGGATGCTCTCGATCTGGGGCAAGGTGCCCAGTATCGACGAAACCACCCGGCGCATCGACGCGGTCACCACGGGCGATGTGCGCGATTTCGGGGCGGACATGCTGACCCGGGCGGGCAACGCGATGGCGCTCTATGGCCCCGTGGAACAGGCCCCGACGCTGGAGGCCCTGCGCGAAAGGCTCGCGGCCTGATGCTGCGGCAAAAGCGGAAGGTCCGGCTGGAGACCGAGCGCATGACCCTGCGCCCGCCCCAGCACACGGATTTCCGCGATTGGGTGGCGTTGCGCAAGGCCAGCCGCGAGTTTCTGACTCCGTGGGAGCCCAGCTGGGCGCCCGATCACCTGACCCGCAAGAGTTTCACCAACCGGGTCTACTGGGCGCAGCGCTCCATTTCCAATGGCACCGCCGTGCCCCTGTTCCTGATCCGGCGCGAGGATCAGGTGCTTTTGGGGGCGATCACGCTGGACCATATACGCCGCGGCCCGGCCCAGGCGGGGACCACGGGCTACTGGATCGGCGAGTCGCATGCCCGTCAGGGCTATATGCGCGAGGCGATCGAAGCGCTGGTGCATTACGCCTTTACCACGCTGGACCTGAGCCGGATCGAGGCCGGATGCCTGCCCGAAAACACCGCCTCGCGCCGCTTGCTGGAATGCTGTGGTTACAAATACGAGGGCGTGGCGCAGTCCTATCTTCAGATCAACGGACGCTGGCGCAACCACGTGCTTTACGCCAATCTGCGCCACGACCGGCGCGGCAAGACCGAGGTGGGATAGGCACAAGTCCAGCAGTTGAGGCGCGTGGGTTTAGGCCGGCCATATTGGTCGATACTGACTTTCGCCGTCGTTGCGCTATCCTTTCCTCCAGGAGGGCCTTGTCATGATCCGTCACGTCTTGCTGCTTATCTGTATTATCGTTGGTAGCGCCGCCATGGCGCAGGACCGTATCCCGTCCCATTGCCGCGCCTTCGCGCAAGCGCCGGGTATGGAATACCTGCAACTCGCAAGTTTTCGCGAGCCCGTCGCAAATGACACCGTTCGTATCAGTTACGTGGATCATGCCATGTTCCTGATCCAGTCCGAAACGGTTTCGGCCATGACCGATTTCACCGGCTGGTATGGCAACGTGGAGTTCATCCCCGATGTCGTGACGATGAACAACGCCCATTCCACCCATTTCACCAGCAATCCCGACCCGGCGATTGCCCATGTCCTCGAAGGCTGGACCCTGAATGGCCAGCCCCGCAATCACGAACTTGATCTGGGCGAGATGCTGATCCGCAACGTGCATACCGACATCCGCGCCAGGGGCGGCGACCGGGTGCAAGAGAACGGCAATTCGATTTTCGTTTTCGAAGTGGCCGGGCTGTGTATCGGCCATCTGGGCCACCTGCACCATGAACTCGACGAGACCCATTACGCCATGCTCGGACGGCTTGACGTCGTCATGGCCGCTGTGGATGGCGGTTTGACCCTGCGCCATGAAACGCTGCTGCGCGTGATGGATCGGTTGCGGTCTTCGGTCGTGATCCCGATGCACTGGTTCGGGCGCAGCACGCTGGATGCGTTCCTCGATGATATGGAAACCAGCGGTTACGACGTGGTGCGCGCAGGCAGCCCCCAGATCACGCTGTCGCTGAACAGTCTGCCGTCGCGGCGCACGGTCATGGTGCTAGAGCCGGAATTCCTGGCCGAGTGACTTGCCCCGCCCCGGCCACCATGCTTTGACCCGGCCATGCTGAATGCCGTTAGCCCAGAGTTAGAAGACCGGTTGCGTGCCATGCTGGGGCCAGAGGGCTTGCCAGCGGATGCGGCGAATTTCCTTCAGGAACCGCGCGGGCGCTGGCAGGGCCGGGGGCTTGTCGTCGCGCCCTCGACGACCGAGGAGGTCGCAGAGGTGGTGCGGCTGTGCGCCGATTTCCGCGTGGGCATCATTCCCTATGGCGGTGGCACCGGGCTGGTCGGCGGCCAGATCACCGAAACAGGCCCCGCCCCGGTGATCCTGTCCTTGCACCGCATGTCCGCGATCCGGGCGACCTACCCGCGCGAAAACGCAATGGTGGTCGAGGCAGGAGCGGTTCTGGCTGACATCCAGCAGGCAGCAGGGCGGGTCGAGCGGCTGTTTCCGCTGTCGCTGGCCTCTGAAGGCTCGGCGCGGATCGGAGGATTGCTGGCCACGAATGCGGGCGGGCTGAACGTGATCCGATATGGCACCGCGCGGGCGCAGTGCCTGGGGCTGGAGGTGGTCATGGCCGATGGGACGGTCTGGAACGGGCTGTCCCGGCTGCGCAAGGACAATACCGGCTATGATCTGCGTGACCTGATGATAGGAGCCGAGGGCACGTTGGGTATCATCACCGCCGCGACGCTGAAGCTGATGCCACGCCCGGCCGAGGTGACCACGGCGCTGCTGTCGGTGCAGGATCCGTCGGCGGCCCTGGACCTGTTGGCGCTGGCGGGGGCTCAGCTTGGTGAGACGATCACGGCCTTCGAATTGATCCACCGCCAGGGTTTCGATTTCCTGGCCGAGGCTGAGATCGCGCATGTCCGGCCACTGGACCCGCTGCCCGAATGGTGCGTTCTGGTCGAAATCGGGCTAGGGCAGGGTCAGGATGCCGGGGGCGCCCTCGAGGCGCTGTTCCTGGCCGCACAGGAGGCAGGGCTTTCGAAGGACGGCACAATTGCACAATCCGTTGCCCAAACGCAGGCACTGTGGGCGGTTCGCGAGAATATCCCGGCCGCCAACCGCGCGATCGGAGCGGTCTCGTCCCACGATATTTCGCTTCCGTTGAGCGCGATCCCGGATTTCATAGCGCGGGCCCCCGGCAGGTTGGCCGGTATCGGAGATTTTCGCATCAACTGCTTCGGGCATCTGGGCGACGGCAACCTGCACTACAATGTCTTTCCGCGACCGGGAAGAAGCCGCGCCGATCATGACCACCAGCGCGCTGCGGTGAAACGGGCGGTGCATGATCTGACCCACGAGATGGGCGGATCGGTCAGCGCGGAACACGGGGTGGGGCGGCTGAAGGTCGAGGATCTGGAACGCTATGCCGATCCTGTCAAACTGGCCACCATGCGTGCGCTCAAGGACGCGCTGGACCCGCTGGGCATACTGAACCCGGGGGCGGTTCTGCGGCAGCAGTGACGCTTGCCCTTGTGGCCCCTTGCGCATAAGAGGGCGCGAACAGGAACCAAGGGGCAGATATGCCAGTTCTCGTGATGAAATTCGGCGGCACGAGCGTCGCCACGCTGGATCGCATCCGCCGCGCCGCCAAACGGGTCGGGGTCGAGGTGTCCAAGGGCTATGACGTGATCGTCATCGTGTCTGCCATGGCCGGGGAAACCAACAAGCTGGTGGGGTATGTCGGCGATACCAGCCCACTCTATGATGCCCGTGAATATGACGCCATCGTCAGCTCCGGAGAGAATGTCACCGCTGGTCTTATGGCGCTGACCTTGCAGGAAATGGATGTGCCGGCGCGCAGCTGGCAGGGCTGGCAGGTGCCGGTGAAAACCACCGCCGCACATTCCGCCGCCCGGATCGAGGAAATCCCGACTGACAACATCAACGCCAAGTTCGGCGAGGGCATGCGCGTCGCGGTTGTGGCCGGATTTCAGGGGGTCAGCCCCGAGGGCCGGATCACCACGCTGGGTCGTGGCGGGTCCGACACGACGGCCGTTGCCTTCGCCGCGGCCTTCGGCGCGGAACGCTGCGATATCTACACCGACGTGGACGGCGTCTATACCACGGACCCGCGCATCGCATCGAAGGCCCGCAAGCTGGACCGCATCGCCTTCGAGGAAATGCTGGAACTGGCCAGCCTGGGCGCCAAGGTGCTGCAGACCCGCTCGGTCGAGCTGGCCATGCGCTACAACGTGAAACTGCGGGTGCTCAGCAGTTTCGAGGAACAATCCGACGAGGCCGGCACGCTGGTCTGCGACGAGGAGGACGTGATGGAAAACCGACCCGTATCCGGCATCGCCTATAGCCGCGACGAGGCCAAGATGACCCTGATTTCCGTGGCCGACCGCCCCGGCATCGCCGCCGCCATCTTCGGGCCGTTGTCCGAGGCCGGGGTGAATGTGGACATGATCATTCAGAACATCGCCGAGGAAGGCCGCACCGACATGACCTTCTCCTGCCCCGTCGATCAGGTCGCGCGGGCCGAGAAGGCCCTGAACGAGGCCAAGGCCGCCGGCGATATCAATTATCATGACCTTGTCGCGGATACGGATGTGGCCAAGATCAGCGCCGTGGGCATCGGCATGCGCAGCCAGTCGGGCGTAGCCGCGACCATGTTCAAGACCCTTTCCGACGAAGGCATCAACATCAAGGTCATCGCCACCTCCGAGATCAAGATCAGCGTGCTCGTTGATCGCAAGTACATGGAACTGGCGGTGCAGGCCCTGCATGACGCATTCGAGCTGGAGAAGGCGACCTGACGGGCAGGCCGGTCGGATAAAGGCAAGTCGGTCGCGCAAGTCGGTGATTTTTTGCGCTCATTGCGTGCAAAGACTGCAATCCTTGGTCAAGCCGTCGACAACGCGGTTCTCTTTCCGGTGGCAGGTCTGCTATACGGGGCCGAACGCCCGGCGGACGTCCGGCAGGGAAGAGGGACATGCCCGAGACCTTTGAAACCGAAAGCCGCAAGCTGCTTGGTCGGTTGCGCGATGCCATGGCCGAGGACA
The DNA here is from genome assembly GCF_003129565.1 of Salibaculum griseiflavum. Taxonomy (GTDB): domain Bacteria; phylum Pseudomonadota; class Alphaproteobacteria; order Rhodobacterales; family Rhodobacteraceae; genus Salibaculum; species Salibaculum griseiflavum. The sequence continues at coordinate 57,925 of NZ_QETF01000003.1, read as the reverse complement.
ATGCCGGCCAGGAGCGGCTCGATCGGATCGTCGGGCTGATCGCGTCGTCCATGCGGACCGAGGTATGCTCGATCTACCTCTTCCGGGATGCCGACACGCTGGAACTTTGCGCGACCGAAGGCCTTGCCGCCGAGGCGGTGCACCAGACCCGCATGCGGCTGGGCGAGGGCCTGGTCGGGCGTGTCGCCAAGGCCCGCGACGTGGTCAATACCGCCGATGCGCCCGCGGCCAAAGGGTTCCGCTATATGCCGGAAACCGGCGAGGAACGCTTTTCCAGCTTCTGCGGCGTGCCCATCCAACGACTGGGCGACACGATGGGCGTGCTCGTGGTGCAATCCAGAGAGGCGCGGGAATTCACGGCTGACGAGGTCTATGCGCTGGAAGTCGTCGCCATGGTCCTGGCCGAGATGACAGAACTGGGCGCCTTCGTCGGCGAAGGGGCTGCCCTGTCCGCCCGCCATCAGCAGCCGGTCCTGTTCCGCGGCACGGTCGGCCAGGAAGGTGCGGCCGGTGGCAACGTGTTCCTGCACGAGCCGCGCGTCGTCGTCACCAATCCGATCGCCGATGATCCCGAGATCGAGAAGACCCGCCTGACCGAAGCGATCGACAGGCTACGGGTCTCGGTGGACAAGATGCTGGCCCGGAATTCCGGTGCCAGTGCCGATCAGAAGGACGTTTTCGAAGCCTACCGGATGTTCGCCAACTCGCGAAGCTGGCAAAAGCGGATGCTCGATGACATCGACAATGGCCTGTCGGCCGAGGCGGCAGTGGAAAAGGAACAATCCCTGGCCCGCACCCGCATGTCGCAGGCCAAAGACGCCTATTTGCGCGACCGGTTGCACGATCTCGATGACCTGTCGAACCGCCTGCTGCGCATCCTGACCGGGCAGGGCAAGGATACGGGCGCCGAGCTGCCCGAGAACCCGGTGCTCGTCGCGCGCAATATCGGACCGGGCGAGTTGCTGGACTATGGCAAGGTGCTCAAGGCGATCGTTCTGGAAGAAGGCGCCGTGGGCAGCCATGCGGCCGTGGTGGCGCGGGCCTGGGCTATTCCGCTGGTGATCCATGCCAAGAATATCACCACCGAGGCGCTGAATGGCGACCCGATCCTGGTCGATGGCGAACAGGGGGTCGTGCATCTGCGCCCCGATGATACCGTGCGCTCGGCCTTTCGCGACAAGATAGCCATGCAGGCTGCGGCACAGGAACGGTATGCCTCGCTGGTGGACAAGCCGGCCACGACGCGCTGCGGCCAGACCATCGCCCTGAACATGAATGCCGGCCTCATGGCGGATCTGCCCTCGCTGCCCAGCTCGGGGGCCGAGGGGGTGGGCCTGTTCCGCACCGAGCTGCAATTCCTGATCCGCAACCAGATGCCCAAGCGGGCGGAGTTGTCGGCGCTTTATGCGAGGGTCATGGATGCGGCAGATGGAAAGCGGGTGGCCTTCCGCACGCTCGATATCGGGTCGGACAAGGTGCTGACCTACATGAAGCCCAACGACGAGCCCAACCCGGCCATGGGCTGGCGGGCGATCCGCGTGGGTCTGGACAAGCCCGGGGTGCTGCGCATGCAGTTGCAGGCGCTGATCCGCGCTGCGGCGGGGCGCCCCCTTGCCGTCATGTTCCCCTTCGTGGCGCAATTGCAGGAATATCGCGATGCGCGGGCCGAATTCGACAAGGCCATGGAGCGTGAGCGCCGCTTGGGCCACCCCTTGCCGGAAAAGGTCGAGGTCGGGGCGATGCTGGAAACGCCCAGCCTGGCCTTCGCACCGGACAAGTTCTTCGAGGATGTGGATTTCCTGTCCATCGGCGGCAACGACCTCAAGCAGTTCTTCTTCGCGGCCGACCGTGAAAACGAACGGGTGCGGCGGCGCTACGATACGCTGAATGTCAGTTTCCTGGCTTTCCTCGAACAGTTGATCGCACGCTGCGAGGCGCTGGATACGCCTGTGAGCTTTTGCGGCGAGGATGCCGGACGGCCCATCGAGGCGGTCTGTTTCGCGGCCCTGGGCCTGCGGTCGCTGTCCATGCGGCCAGCCTCGATCGGGCCGGTCAAGCATCTGCTGCGTCAGGTGGACCTGGGGCAGGTCAAGGCGGCCATGGACGCGGCGCGCGACCGCGGCGAGCAGAGCGTGCGCCACGCCGTGATCGAGGCGCTGCGGGGCTAAACGCGCAGGGCCGGGCGGCGCAGTCGTGCCAGTTCCTCGTGGAATGCTGACAGAACAACCTCTTCCCCATGGGTTCGGGCGAGGGCGCGCAGACCGAAATGCACCTGGGCGATCTGGGTATAGTAATCCATGAAGGCATAGTTGGTTCCGGCCCCGGCGGCCGCGCCCAGCACGGGCACCGCCTGACCGGCCAGTTTCTGCCCGATCACCGTGGCGAAGCGCGGCGCGATCCGCGCCAGCAACTTGTTGAGCGCCGCGCCTGTGAGGCTGAGCCGTGCCCCGATGAAGGACGTGTCGATACCGTCATCACCGGTGCCGGGGCCGCCCGCACCGAAGACCTGCAGGCATTGCAGGCGGGTTTCCTCGGATCGAGCGTCCTCGCCATGGATTTCAGCCACGGATTGAACCGCGCGGAAGATCACGGTCGTCGCGATGGGAAGTTCCGCCAGCGCCGTTGGCAGCCCGCCGATGCCGCCGAGGGCACCCGACAGCGTGGCCAGCGCCTTGTGCCCGCGTTCCGAGTTGGCAATCCGCGCCATGGACCCCTGACGACTGCGCCCCGCCAGGTCATAGGAGTGGCGCAGCGCCGACCTCGCGGCGTTTTCGATCTGGGTGCGCGATCCCTTGGGCAAGAGTTTCAGCCCGTCTTCGACCTGCCCGCCCACGAAGGTGATGGCCTGCATCAACAGTGTATTGGCCCCATGCTGGCGCGCGGCAAGCGCAGCTATGGCCGCGCGGGCGCCGTCATCGAGCGGGACGGGGGCCGGGTCGGGATTGACCAGGCGCATGCTTTCCGGTTCGGTCGTCATGGATAGAAGATGGGAAGGCGGGACGCCAATTCAATCTTTGTCGCGTTCCACCTGCCCGGCGATTCCCGACCAGGCCCCCGGTTTCAGCGCCAGGCCGAGCACCCGGTCGGGATTGGTCGGGGGCGGCATCCGCACGTCTGGCAGCCGTTCGAAACCGAAGCGCGCGTAATAGGGCGCATCGCCCACCAGCATGACCCTGTCCCATCCCTGGCGCGCGGCTTCCGCGACCTGGGCCCGGATCAACAGGCCGCCCAAGCCTTCGCCCTGCCGGGTAGGGTGCACGGCCACGGGGCCAAGCAGGATTGCGCGCGCGGCGCCGATCCTGACCGGCCATCCGCGGATCGCGCCGCCCAGGATTCCGTCATCGTCGCGGGCGACAAGGCAGAGCGGGCCGACCGGCGGCACGTCATCGCGCAGCCGATAGGAGGACAGGGCCTCGCGCCCCGGCGCGAAACACAGATCGAAGAGCGCCTCGACCTCCCACCAATCCTCGTCGCGTTCGGGACGCAGCTTCATGTCCCGGTCTTTCTTGTTGTTTCCGCATAGCTCGGTAGCATGGCCGCAAAACCACGGCAAATGCTTGGAGAGATTGATGTTCTACCGACCCGGCGATGGCCATGGCCTGCCGCACAACCCGTTCAGCGCCATTGTGACCCCCCGGCCCATCGGCTGGATTTCGACGCGGGGTGCGGATGGCGTCGACAACCTGGCACCCTATTCCTTCTTCAACGCCGTGGCCTACGTGCCGCCGCAGGTGATGTTCGCATCGACCTCGGCCAAGCCGGACCGTGACGGCACCAAGGACAGCGTGGCCAATATCCGTGACACAGGCGTTTTCGCGGTGAACGTGGTGGAATACGCAGCGCGGGAGGCGATGAACCAGACATCCGGCGCCTGGGACAAGGGGGTGGATGAGTTTGACGATGCGGGCATCGCCAAGGCCGAGTGCGAGACAATCGATTGCCCCCGCGTCGCAGATGCGCCTGCATCCCTGGAATGTCGGCTGACCCGGATCATCGAGTTGCCCGGTGCAGCCAATATCGTGGTTTTCGGGGAAGTGACCGGCGTGCACATGCGCGACGATTGCCTGGTCGACGGGCGCTTCGACGTGACCCGCTACACGCCCCTCGCGCGTCTGGGTTATCGTGACTACACCGCTGTACGCGAAGTTTTTCCGCTGGTGCGCCCCGATGACGCGTGACGGCCATGCGCCGCTCGTGTCCGGCCCTTCGGCCCGACAACAGCGCCCCGCCCGCCGTCCCGCCTGCCCAGGATTTGCGCAGGTTTTCAACGCGCTCGGGTAGAACTCGGCTTCACAACCGGGGCGGGTTTCGGCAAGGTGACAGGGAAAGACACGGAGGGCGCGATGACTGCGATGCTCGGGATAATCGGCGGGTCCGGACTGTATCAGTTGCCGGGACTGGAAAAGGCAGACTGGCATCCTGTCGCAACGCCCTGGGGCGCGCCGTCGGATGACATCCTCGTTGGAGAAATGGCGGGGGTCAGGCTGGCCTTTCTGCCGCGTCACGGGCGCGGCCATGTGCATTCGCCCAGCACCGTGCCCTATCGGGCCAATATCGACGCGCTCAAGCGGCTGGGCTGCACCGACGTGGTCTCGGTCTCGGCCTGCGGTTCTTTCCGCGAGGAGATGGCGCCGGGGGATTTCGTTGTCGTGGACCAGTTCATCGACCGCACCATCGCCCGCGAGAAGAGTTTTTTCGGAACCGGCTGTGTCGCCCATGTCAGCGTGGCGCATCCGGTCTGTGACCGGCTGGCAAGAACCTGTGCCCAGGCCGCGACCGCCGCCGGCGTGACGGTCCACAAGGGCGGGACCTACCTGGCCATGGAAGGCCCGCAATTCTCGGCCATGGCGGAATCGAAGCTTTACCGCGATGTCTGGGGTTGCGACGTGATCGGCATGACCAACATGCCCGAAGCCAAGCTCGCCCGCGAGGCCGAGCTCTGCTATGCCTCCGTCGCGATGATCACCGATTACGACAGCTGGCATCCCGATCATGGCAGCGTCGACATTTCCGAGATCATCGCCACGCTGGGCGCCAATGCCGACAATGCGCGCAAGACGGTGGCGGGGCTGCCCGAACGGCTGGACCATGACGGCCCGTGCCCTTGCGGCTGCGACCGGGCGCTCGATCATGCCATCCTGACCGCGCCCGAGGCGCGCGATCCCGACCTGTTACGCAAGCTCGACGCGGTGGCTGGCCGCGTTCTCTGACCCTTTCGAAAGGACCGTTCCATGAAGACCGTGAAGGAGTATATCCGCACGATCCCCGATTTTCCGCATGAAGGGATCATGTTTCGCGATGTCACCACTCTCTTTGCCGATGCCCGCGGATTCCGCATGGCGGTCGACCAGTTGCTGCACCCTTATGCGGGCCAGCCCATAGATGTGGTCGTGGGGCTGGAGGCGCGTGGCTTCATCCTGGGTGGAGCCATCGCGCACCAGCTTGGGAAGGGGTTCGTGCCGATCCGCAAGAAGGGCAAGCTGCCCGGTGCGGTGATCGAGCAGCCCTATCAGCTGGAATACGGCGAGGCGGTGATGGAAATGCACGACGACGCCATCTCTGCGGGTCAGACGGTCCTTGTTGTCGATGATCTGCTTGCCACGGGCGGCACGGCCGAGGCGGGTATCAAGCTGATCGAGCGGCTGGGCGGCGAGGTCGTGGGCTGCGCTTTCGTGATCGACCTGCCCGAGCTGGGCGGGCGCAAACGGCTGGAGGCGCTGGGCATGGAGGTCCATGCGCTGTGCGACTTCGAAGGCGCCTGAGCTAGTTGGCCTTGCGCTTGGGCAGGAAGGGCAGCGGGGCCACGGGAATGCCGTCCTCGATCAGGGCCTTGGCCTCGTCCGGCTTGGCCTCGCCGTAGATCGACCGTTCCGGCGCCTCGCCGGCATGCATAGCGCGGGCTTCGCGGGCAAATGACAGCCCGACATAATCGCTGTTTTCCTCGACCCTCCTGCGAAGGGCGGCCATGGCCTCTTCCGCCTCGGAGCGGGGTTGTGTCAGCGCCCCTTTCGGCGCCTCGGCGCCTTTCGAAATACTGGGCGCCATGGGGCTGCGGCGGACCTTGGTGGAACCGCAGGTCACGCAGGAGACCTGCCCCGCATCGCGCAGCTTTTCGTAGGCGGAAGAGGACTGGAACCAGCTGTCGAACTGGTGGTCCTGGTCACAGGTAAGCGTGTAGTGGATCATCCAAGACCCCGGCGCGCTGTTTCGGATCAACTTTAGATAGGGCTGTTCCCCAGCCTTGGCAATCAGACCAGTTTCGGATCGAACCGCAGGATCATCTGGCGCAGTTCAGGTTCGTCGACCATCTTGGCAGCCTTGCGCCGATTCACCCAGCGGCGCTTGCGTTCCTTGCGCTCTGGCCAACGGCTATGCGCCTTCTTGACCTTGAGCGGGAAGATCACCGCGACACAGGGCAAAGCATCGTCGCTATGGCTCTTGTAATAACTGTAGACGCCAAGAGGGCGGCTGCGCACACGTCCTTCCAGGCCGGCCTCTTCCCAGGCCTCGGTGGCGGCGGCCTCTGTTGGCGTTGCCCCATCCACCGGCCAGCCCTTTGGCACGATCCAGCGGCCGGTGCCGCGGCTGGTGATCAGGCAGAACTGCAATTCGCCGTTCTGGACGCGATAGCACAGGGCGCCGAACTGCGTACGCACATCTGTCTTGCCGGCCTCCCCAAGCCTGATCGCGTTCTGTTCGATCTCTAGTTTTGCCATGTCAGTCGCCCGAGGCCCGTTCGGGCCCATGCTTTGCCTCTTTACCAACAATACCTCAGCAGTGGCCTGGGCCAAAGCGTAATCCGCCGCCCGTCAAACGATTATTGCCGGATATCCACGGTTTTTCCGGCGTCCGCCGCACCGCGCACAAGGTCGGCGATCATCAAAAGCCGTTCGGCCAGGGGGTTCGTCTTGCGCCAGATCATTCCGATGGTCCGCGTGGGCCGGGGCGGCGCAAAGCGGGCGATCGACACCGGGGCCGACCGGGTCTCCACCGACACGGCCATTTCCGGAATCAGTGTCACGCCGATGCCCGCGCCGACCATCTGCACGAGAGTCGACAGGGTCGATCCGTCCAGCAATTCGCGCGGTTCCTTGGCCACGAGGTTGCAGAAGGACAAGGCCTGGTCACGAAAGCAATGCCCTTCTTCGAGAAGCAACAGCCGCATCTCTGGCAGGCGGTCGGGCGTCGGAACGGGTTGATCGGCCTCGGAAAGGGGACGCACCAGCACGAATTCCTCGTCGAAAAGCGCAACTTCCTCGAAAGCGGGCTCCGACACAGGCAAGGCCACGATTGCCGTGTCGATCCGGCCCTGGGTCAGCTCCTCGATCAGGGTCGAGGTCTGGGTTTCGCGAACCCGGATGTCCAACCCGTCATGAAGCCGTGTCAGGTCACCGATGATACGGGGCAGCAGGTAGGGTGCGATTGTGGGAATGACCCCGATCCGCAAGGGGCCGGACAGGTGATCGCGCGAGGCCCGCGCAAGGTCGTCCAGTTCTTCGACAGCGCGCAGGATGTCGCGAATCCGGGCCGCGACGCTTTCTCCGAAGGCGGTCAGCCGGACATGGCGCGGTCCCCGCTCGAAAACCGGCGTTCCCAGCGAGTTTTCCAACTCCTTGATTTGCATGGACAAGGCAGGCTGGCTGATGGCGCAGGCATCTGCCGCATGGCCGAAATGACCATGCCGGGCCAGGGCTTCGAAATAGCGCAACTGTTTCAGGGTCAGATTTTTCATAAGACAGGTTTATCAAGCTTATCAGAATATTCAACTTAAACTAATTCTAAGAAGTGCCTATCTTGACGTGCAATGACGCTGTTGTCAGTGAATCATCTGAACAATCGGAGGACAAGATGGACGGAAACGACATTGATACGAAGGGCAAATGCCCAGTGATGCATGGCGGGCTGACGTCCACCGAAACGACGGTCACGGACTGGTGGCCCAAGACGCTCAACCTCGACATCCTGCACCAGCATGACAGCAAGTCGAACCCGCTGGCGGACGTGGATTATCGCGAGGCCGTGAAAGAGCTGGATTTCGAGGCCGTGAAGGCAGACGTCAAGGCCCTGATGACCGAGAGCCAGGACTGGTGGCCGGCCGATTGGGGCCATTATGGCGGCCTGATGATCCGTCTCGCCTGGCACTCTGCCGGCTCGTACCGGCTGGCCGACGGGCGTGGTGGCGGTGGCCACGGCAATATCCGTTTCGCGCCGCTGAACTCCTGGCCCGATAACGGCAACCTCGACAAGGCGCGCCGCCTGCTGTGGCCGGTCAAGAAGAAGTACGGGAACAAGCTCAGCTGGGCCGACCTGATCCTTCTGGCTGGCAACATGGCCTATGAGTCCATGGGTCTGAAGACGTTCGGCTTCTCCTTCGGCCGCGAGGATATCTGGCACCCGGAAAAAGACACCTACTGGGGTGCCGAGCGCGAATGGCTGGCCCCTTCGGACACTCGTTACGAAGACGTGATGAAGCCCGACACGATGGAAAACCCGCTGGCCGCCGTGCAGATGGGTCTGATCTACGTGAACCCCGAGGGCGTGAACGGCGAACCCGACCCGATCAAGACGGCCGGGCAGGTGCGCGAGACCTTCGCCCGCATGGCGATGAACGACGAGGAAACCGCCGCTCTGACCTGTGGCGGCCATACCGTCGGCAAGGCGCATGGCAACGGTGACGCTGAGACGCTGGGTGCCGAACCGGAAGCCGCCGATGTTGAAACCCAGGGCTTTGGCTGGATGAACCCGAACCTTGACGGCAAGGCGACCAATGCCATCACCAGCGGGATCGAGGGCGCATGGACCACCAACCCGACCAAGTGGGACATGGGGTATTTCGACCTGCTGTTTGGCTATGAATGGGAGCTGACCAAATCGCCCGCCGGCGCCAACCAGTGGCGACCGATCGACATCAAGGAAGAAGACATGCCGGTCGATAGCACCGACCCGACCAAGCGTGTCATGCCGATGATGACAGATGCGGACATGGCCATGAAGATGGACCCGACCTATCGTGCCATCTGCGAGAAGTTCATGGCCGACCCGGCCTATTTCGACGATTGCTTTGCCCGCGCATGGTTCAAGTTGATCCACCGCGATCTGGGTCCGCGCACCCGCTACATCGGTCCCGATGCGCCCGCCGAAGACCTGATCTGGCAGGATCCGGTGCCCGCTGGTGCCACGGACTACGACGTGGACGCGGTCAAGGCGAAGATCGCCGATGCCGGTCTGTCGGTCTCGGATATGGTCGCGACCGCCTGGGACAGCGCCCGCACCTTCCGCCAGTCTGACCTGCGCGGCGGCGCCAATGGCGCACGCATCCGGCTTGCCCCGCAGAAGGACTGGGAAGGCAACGAGCCCGAACGACTGGGCCGCGTGCTGGCTGCGCTGGAACCGATTGCCGCCGAAACCGGCGCATCCATTGCCGACGTGATCGTTCTGGCCGGCAATGTCGGGATCGAACAAGCGGCCAAGGCCGCCGGTGTCGACGTCGAGGTGCCCTTCGTCCCGGGCCGTGGCGATGCCACGGACGAGATGACCGATGCCGAAAGCTTCGAGGTTCTCGAGCCGCTGGCAGACGGGTTCCGCAACTGGATGAAGAAGGACTACGTCGTCACGGCCGAGGAAATGCTGCTGGACCGCGCGCAGCTCATGGGCCTGACCGCGCCGGAAATGACCTGCCTGATCGGTGGCATGCGGGTGCTGGGCACCAACCATGGCGGTTCTGCCCATGGTGTCTTCACCGACACGCCCGGCGCGCTGACGACGGACTTCTTCACCAACCTGACGGACATGTCCTTCAAGTGGGATCCGACGGGGAACAACGAATATGCCATCGTTGACCGCAAGTCCGGCGAGACCAAGTTCACGGCCACGCGTGTGGACCTTGTCTTTGGTTCCAACTCGATCCTGCGGGCCTATGCCGAGGTCTATGCCCAGGACGACAGCAAAGAGAAGTTCGTCAACGACTTCGTTGCGGCCTGGACCAAGGTCATGAATGCCGATCGCTACGATCTGGCCTGATCCGACCAGAAGCTGAAAAAGGAAGGCGGCGCCCCTCGGGGCGCCGTTTTCTTATGTCTGGATGATCTGCCCCGCCCTGGGCAGGCTGGCGCGCACATGGGTGGCGATGGCCGTGTCCTGCGCGCCTGTTCCCGTCAGGTCGCAGATCGTGATATCGCTGTCGTCGATGCGGCCCGACGCCGTGCCCGCGATGATCTGGCCAAGCTCCGATGGCATGCCCGTCATGAGGCCTGCCGCGCGCGCCGCCTCAAGCTCGCCCGAAACCTCGCACTGGCTGACCCGGTCGCAGACATAAAGATCGGCCCTGGCCAGCGCCTTGGGGTCGATTTCGTTCTTGCCTTCCTGGTCCGATCCCATGGTGGTGATATGCAGGCCCGGGTGCAGCCATTCGGCCATCAGCACCGGGTCGCGTGCCGGCGTCGTGGTGACGACAAGCTGGGATTGCGCCACGAGGTCGGCGGCATCCGTCATCACTTCGGCCTCGACGCCCAAAGCCTGCCCCAGATCGGCAGCGCATTGTGCGGCCTTGGCCGGGTCGCGGCCATGCACAAGAACACGCGTGAAAGGCCGGACCAGATGTGCGGCCTGCATTTGCAGCCGCGCTTGCACGCCGGTGCCGATGACCCCCGCGGTGTCCACCTTTTTCGGGGCCAGATGCCGCGCGGCCACCGCGCCGGCGGCGGCGGTGCGGATATCGGTCAAGTAGCCATTGTCGAGATAGACCGCCTCGACCAGCCCGGTCTTGGCGGAGAACAGGATCATCAGCCCGTTCAGGCTGGGCAGGCCCAGCCTGGGATTGTCGAAAAAGCCGGGGCTGACCTTGATCGCGAAGCCATCGAAACCGGGGATATAGGCGGTCTTCACATCGACCTCCCCATTCACCATCGGCAAGTCCATCGACAGGATCGGCGGCATCACCACCTCGCCCCCGGCCAGCGCCGCGAAGGCCCGTTCGATCACGTCGACCGTGGTGAGGTCCAGCTGCACGGCTTCCTTCAACTCGGCCTCGGTGACGATCTGGATATCATGCGCCATAGGGTTTGCCTTTCACGATGGTATCGCCCAACTGGATATCTTCGCCCGCCATGATGCGATGGAACATCTGCATGTCGAGGTTGCGCCCGGTGATGATGGTGGCCGTCGGACCGGTCAGGGTGATCTTGCCCGAGAGACAGGCGGCAAGACCCACCACGCAGGCACCCTCGGCCACGATCCGGTCTTCGTAGAACAGCACCTGCATGGCGTGGTAAATCTCTTCCTCAGAGACCAGCAGGATAACGTCCAGCAGATCCCGGCAGAGCGGGAAGGACAGCCGGTTCTGCATGCCGATTCCACCGCCGAGACTGTCCGCAAGGCTGGGCACTTCTTCGACCTCGACAGGGTGGCCCGCCTCGATCGAGGCCTTCATCGCCGCGCCGTGCTCCATGGTGATGCCGATCACCCGGATATCGGGATTGATCGCCTTGGCCGCCAGCGCCACCCCGGCTGCCAGCCCGCCGCCCGAAAGGGGGACCAGCAGGGTGTCCAGGTCCGGACGCGCCTCCAGCAGTTCCAGGCCGATCGTGCCTTGGCCGGCGATCACCAACGGGTCGTCAAAGGGCGAGATCTCGACCAGCCCGTCCTGTTCCACCAATCGGAGGCTTTCGGCCAATGCCTCGTCCTGACTGGTCCCGCAGATGCGCACCTCTGCGCCGAGGGCCTTGATCCCGTCCACCTTGGCCTGCGGCACCAGTTCAGACATGCAGATGACCGCGCGGATGCCTCGCCGGGCGGCGGCAAAGGCCACGCCGCGCCCATGATTTCCGGTCGAGCAACAGGTCACGCCCGCCGTGCCCTCGGGCAAGGACATTACCGCATTCATCGCCCCGCGCAGCTTGAAGGCGCCGATGGGCTGCATGTTTTCCAGTTTAAGAAGGAAATCCTGCCCCGTCTGTGCCGCCATGAAGGGCGAAGGGACAAGCGGCGTGGCATCGGCCGTGCTGCGCAAGGTCTGCCGGGCGGCGAGGATATCGGACAGGGCAAGTCTCATTGCCCCAGATCACCGCGCCGCCCGGCCTGTTTCAAGCCCTAAACCATCATGTTGCGGGGATCGCCGATCAGTTTGGCGTAATGCGTCAGGAACCGCGCGGCGTCGGCCCCGTTGATCACGCGATGATCATAGGAGAGGTCCAGCGGCACCATGGGCACGGGCCGGGGGGTGTCTCCGTCCCAAACGGTCACGGTCTCGGTCCGGGTGATGCCAAGGATCGCCACTTCGGGCGGGTTGACGATAGGCGTGAACGCCGTGCCGCCGATGCCGCCCAGGTTGGTGATGGTCATGGAGGCGCCGCCCATTTCATCGGGCCCGATCTTGCGGGCCTGGGCGCGGGCGGCGAGATCGGCAATCTCGGCCCCGATCTGCCAAAGGCCCTTGGTGTCCGCATCGCGGATCACAGGCACCATCAGGCCGTGCGGCGTGTCCACGGCGATGCCGATATGGACATAATCCTTCAGCACCAGCGTTTCGCCATCGGACGTAAGCGAGGCGTTGAAGCGCGGAAAGGCGCGCAGGGACCGGGCCAAGGCGGCGACGTGAAAGGCCAGCGCGGTCAGCTTGACGCCGCGGGACTGGGCCTCGGGCTTGAGGGCCTTGCGGAACGCCTCGATCGCGCTGACATCGGCGCGGTCGTGATGGGTCACCGCCGGGATCAGGGCCTGCGCGGCGGCAAGGTTCTTCGACGCCACCTGCGCGAAGCGGCTCATCGGTTCCTCGGTCACCGGGCCATATTGGCTGTGGTCCACATCCCAATAGGAGGTGTCGCCGCCGCCCCCGGAAGGGGCGGGGGCGCTGCCGGTGATGTCCTCGGGGCCGATCGTGGTGCGACCGAGGCGCTTGGCCAACGCGTCGATATCCACGTCATTGTCCCGGGCAAGGCGGCGGGTTGAAGGGCTGGCGATGATCTCTGACATATCCGCCCCCTACCAGCTGGCCGAGATATACTGGGTCTCCATGAACTCCAGCATGCCTTCGTGTCCGCCCTCGCGGCCAAGGCCCGATTGCTTGACGCCACCGAAGGGCGCGGCGGGGTCGCTGACCAGACCACGGTTCAGGCCGACCATGCCGTATTCCAGCCGTTCGCAGACCTGCATGGCGCGCTTGAAGTCCTCGGAGAAGACATAGGCGACCAGCCCGTATTCGGTGTCATTGGCGCGGGCGATGACCTCTTCCTGATCCTTGAAGGTCTGGATCGCGGCGACGGGGCCGAAGATCTCGTCCTTCACGCATTCGGCCTCCGGGCTGACATTCGAGAGGACCGTCGGCGGGTAGAAGTAGCCTTTACCGTTCGGCGTGCTGCCGCCGCATTCGACATTGGCGCCCTTGGCGACTGCATCGGCCACGAAATCGGCCACCTTGTCGCGGGTATCGGCATTGACCAGCGGGCCCACGTCAACCGACGGGTCGGTGCCGTCACCCACCTTGAGCGCGGCCATACGTTCGGTCAGGCGCTTGGTGAATTCCTCGGCCACGTCTTCATACACGTAGATGCGGTTGGCCGCGGTGCAGGCTTCGCCGAGGTTGCGCATCTTGGCCAGCATCGTGCCCTCGATCGCGGTGTCCATGTCGGCGTCTTCAAAGACGATACAGGGCGCGTTGCCGCCCAGTTCCATGGCCGGTTTCAGAACCTGGTCGGCAGCGCCCTTCAGCAGCTTGCGGCCGACGCCGGTGGAGCCGGTAAAGCTGACGACCCGAACGCGCGGATCATGCAGCATGTGATCGACCAGCGCACCGGTGCGGCGCGAGGGCAGAACGTTGACGAGGCCCGCCGGCACGCCGGCCTCTTCCAGGAGCGGCATCAGGGCCAGCATGGTCAGCGGCGTTTCCGAGGCCGGCTTGATGATGACACCGCAGCCGGCGGCCAGCGCCGGGGCGATCTTGCGGGTGCCCATGGCCGCCGGGTAGTTCCACGGCGTCACCAGCACGGCAAGGCCGGCGGGCTTGTGCTGCACGACGATGCGCGCACCCGAGGAAGGCGCGTGGGTGATCAGCCCGTCGGCGCGCACGGCTTCCTCGGCGAACCAGCGGAAGAACTCGGCGGCATAGGTTGCCTCGCCCTTGGCATCGACGCCGGCCTTGCCGTTTTCCAGCGTGATGAGGTTGGCGAAGTGATCGAGCCGCGCGGTCATCAGCTCCCATGCCTTGCGCAGCACTTCGGAGCGTTCACGCGGGGTGCGTGCGGCCCAGTCGGCCATGGCGGCTTCGGCGGCGTCCAGCGCGGCATCGGCATCGGCGATATCGGCCGACGCGACCGAGGCCAGAACCTCTTCGGTGGCGGGGTTGATTACGTCGAAACGGTCGTCTGTCTTGCGCCATTCGCCGTTGATGTAGAGATCGGTGTAGTCCATGTCGGTCTCCGGTCAGGTCAGAGCAGGTGGCGGAGCGGCTGCTCCACCCGGCCTGCGAAGTCGGAAAGAAGCTGGATCGCGGCCGGGGCGTCCATTTGGGACGGGGCGCATTCCAGCGTGATTGTCAGCCCGGTGCCATTCGGCGTCAGGGTCAGGACGGGGGTGGTTTCGCCGCCCATCTCGACGCTGCTCAGCCGCGTGCCGCGCAGATCGCGCAGGATCAGGGCCGGGGTCTCTTCGGTCTCAGTGGTGCCGGACAGAACGCGGCTGGCGGGCAGGGCGTAGGTTTTCGCCTTACCATGCCGCTCCACGGCCACGGGGCCGGGCGACGCCATCGAAGACGCTGCCAGTGCGGCCAGAATGGCATCCGCATCGGTCAGGCCATGGGCCTCGGCCGCCCAGGCAGCAAAGCCCGGCACGCCATCCTCGGCGGTCTCTGCCACAAGCCTCCGGCTTGCGGTGCCGGCCTCGGCCGCGGGCGCGGCGGCGGGCAGGCTGCGAAGCGTGTCCAGGTCACTGACATGGAACGGCTGCGCATAGCCGGCCTCGGCCAGGCGGCCCAGATCCAGCCCCTGCTCCATCGCCAGTCGCCGTGCCTTGGGCGAGGCAAGGATGCGGCCGCCGGTCGGCTGCGGGGCCGCAGCGGGTGCGGCGGGGGCAGGCTTGGCCTTGGGCGCGGGGTCGGCCTTGGCCGGTTCCGCCGGTGCCGCGGGTGCGGCGGCAGGGGCCGCGGCGGCCGAGGCGACCGACCGGGCCACGGGATTGGCCGGGGCCGCGTCGCTGATGATGGCCACCGGGTCCCCCACGGGCACCTCTTCGCCGGCCTCGGCCAAGGTCGCGGCCAGATAGCCATCTCGACCGGCCTCGACCTCCATCGTGCTCTTGTCGGTCTCCACCTCGAACAAGACATCGGTGGCCGACACCGCGTCGCCCGGGGATTTCTGCCAGCTGACCAGCAGCCCGGTATCCTGCGCCATGCCCAGCTGCGGCATGGTTACGCTATGACCTTCGGGCAGATCATCGGCCGGGGCCTCGACCGCGGGGGCCGGGGCGGCTTCGGCGGCGGGGGTGTCGTCATCGGCGCTGTCGCTGATCCGGGCGATCACGGCGCCCACGGGCACGTCGTCGCCCTCGGCCGCCGTCACGCCGGTCAGGAAGCCCGCGGCTTGCGCCTCGACCTCCATCGTGGCCTTGTCGGTTTCCACCTCGAACAGGGCATCCCCCTTGGCGACCTCGTCACCGGGGGATTTCAGCCAGGATACGATCTTGCCCGCGTCCTGTGCCATGCCCAGCTGAGGCATTGTCACGTCATGCGGCATGAATAAGCTCCCCGGAGCAAAGCTTGCGAGCGTTCTCGGCCACGCCTTCGGGCGTCGGCACGGTGATATCCTCCAGCGCGGGGCTGAAGGGCACGGGCACATCCATCGCGCCCATGCGCAGCACCGGCGCATCGAGGTGGTAGAACGCTTTTTCGTTCAGACGAGAGGCGATTTCCGAGGTCACGCCATAGCTCTGGTGGCCTTCGTCGATGACGATGGCGCGGCTGGTCTTCTTGACGCTCTCGATCAGGGTCTTCTCGTCCAGCGGCACGATGGTGCGCGGGTCGATGACCTCGGCCTCGATACCCTCTTTGCTGAGGATTTCGGCGGCTTTCTCGGCAACCTGCACCATCGAGGACGTGGCGATAAGCGAAATGTCCTTGCCTTCGCGCTTCACGTTCGCCTCGCCGAAGGGGATCAGGTATTCCTCTTCCTGCACCGGGGCCTTGTCCTGGTACATCAGCTTGTCTTCGAAGATCACGACCGGGTTATTGTCGCGGATCGCGGTCTTCATCAGGCCCTTGGCCTCGTAGGCCGAGGACGGCATGGCCACCTTGAGTCCCGGAATATGCGCGACCAGCGCCTGCAGAGACTGCGAGTGCTGCGCAGCCGAGCGGCGGGTCGCCCCCATGTTCGTGCGCACCACCAGCGGCACGTTCAGCTTGCCGCCGGACATGTAGTGGATCTTGGCCGCCTGGTTACAAAGCTGGTCCATGATCAGGAAGATGAAGTCGCCGAACATCAGGTCGACGATCGGGCGGGCGCCGGTCATTGCCGCGCCCACGGCCATCCCCATGAAGCCGGGTTCTGCAATCGGCGTGTCGATGACGCGGTCAGTCCCGAACTCCTCGACCAGGCCGGACAGAACCTTGAACGGCGTGCCGGCCTCGGCGACGTCCTCACCGATGATGAAGGTCGTGGGGTCGCGGCGCATTTCCTCGGCCAACGCCTCGTTCACGGCCTGGGACAGTGTAATATTTCGCATTTTATCTCTCCTCAGTCCGCGTAGACATGCATGTCGACTTCGGACACGTCAGGGTATTTGGCTGCCTCGGCATAGGCGACGGCCTCGGTCGCGTCCTTCTCGATCTCGGCATTCATCGCCTCGATCTCTTCCTCGGAGGCGATGCCCTGCTCGACCAGCCATCCACGGAAGCGAATGATCGGATCGCGGTTTTCCTTCCAATCCTTCTCTTCGTCCTTGGACCGGTAGTATTCGCGGTTGATGTCGCCGACATGGTGACCGTGATAGCGATAGGTTTCCAATTCTATGAAGAACGGGCCCTCGCCCTTGCGGCAGCGAGCGACCAGTTTCTGGGTCAACTCGTTGACGGCGAGCACATCCTGCCCGTCGATCTTGAAAGCTTCGATGCCAAAGGCCTCGGCCCGCGCGGTGATCGACCCGGCGGCGATTTCCTCGGTCTTGGTATATTCGGAATAGCCGTTGTTTTCGCAGGCATAGATGACCGGCAGGTTCCAGAGCGCGGCCATGTTCATGACCTCGTAGAGCAGGCCCTGCGCGGTGGCGCCGTCGCCGAAGAAGCAGACGGTCACATCATCATGGCCCAGCATCTTGGACCGCAAGGCCGAGCCGGTGGCAATCCCCATGGAGCCGCCGACGATGGCGTTGGCGCCCAGGTTGCCGTGGCTCTGGTCGGCGATGTGCATCGAGCCGCCCTTGCCGCGGCAATAGCCTTCTTCCTTGCCCAGCAGTTCGCAGAACATTTCCTTGAACTCGGCGCCCTTGGCGACGCAGTGCCCGTGGCCACGGTGGGTCGAGGTGATGCGGTCATCGTCGGTCAGGGCCTCGCAAATGCCCACGGCGACGGCTTCTTCGCCGGAATACATATGGGTCAGGCCGGGCATCTTGGCCGACAGGTACAGCTGGTTGGCATTGTCCTCGAAGGTGCGGATGCGCACCATCTGGCGGTACATGCGCAGGTAATCTTCGGTATTTGTCTTGGCCTTGGCCATGGTGAGTGTCCTTTGCGGGGCGGCGCGCATCTTTTGGGCGGCACCGCGTGTATGCGTGTGGCAGGCGAGGGGGGCATGCGGCCCCCCTCGCCAGTGGTTCAGTAGCGGTTGGCGATCGGCAGTTCCTCGGCCGGGAAGAGGCTGATGACCTCGCAGCCCGTCTCTGTCACGACGACTTCCTCTTCGATCCGCGCTGCGGAATAGCCATCTGCCGCCGGGCAGTAGGTTTCCAGCGCGAAGACCATGCCGGTCTGGATCTCCATCGGGTGCTCCATGCTGACCGCGCGCGAGATGATCGGACGCTCGTGCAGCGCAAGCCCCAGCCCGTGGCCGAATTGCAGGCCAAAGGCCGCATCTTCGTTCGGGAAGCCAAGGCTTTCGGCCGTCGGCCAGACCTCGGCCACCTTGTCGGTGGTCACGCCCGGTTTGATCATCGCGATCGAGGCGTCGATCCATTCGCGGGCCTTCACGTAAGCGTCGTTCTGCGCGGGTGTGGCGCGGCCGACATTGAAGGTCCGGTAGTAGCAGGTCCGGTAGCCCTGGTACGACTGGAGAATATCAAAGAAGGCCTGGTCGCCCGGGCGGATCAGACGGTCGGTGAAGTTGTGCGGGTGCGGGTTGCAGCGCTCGCCGGAAATGGCGTTGATCGCCTCCACATCGTCCGAACCCATCTCGTAGAGCAGCTTGTTCGACATGGCGACGATGTCATTTTCGCGCACGCCGGGTTTCAACTCTTCGTAGATCATGTGATAGACGCCATCGACCATCGAGGCGGCCTGGGTCAGAAGCTGGATTTCGTCCCAGTTCTTGATCTCACGCGCGGCAAGCATGATCTGCTGACCGTCGACCACGTGAATGCCTTCTTCCTGTAGCGCGTGGAACATCGCCGTTTCGGCATAGTCCACACCCACCGGCATATCGGCCATGCCCGCATCCTTGATCAGCTGGGCGATCATCTTGGCGTATTTCTTCATCAGGCCGAATTCCGGCGGGATGGTGCCGCGCATGCCGACAACGCCGGCCAGGCAGTGATCGGGCTCCAGCCAGTCGGAATAGCGCTGGTGGTGAACGGCGGCCGACCCGAAGTCCCAGACGTAAGGGGAATCGTCACCGGTCAGCAGGCAGAAACGGCACATCTTGTCCCGTTCCCATTCACCGATCTTGGTGGCCGAGACATAGCGGATGTTGTTCACGTCAAAGAGCAGCAGCGAACCCGCGGGCGAATTCTGCAGGCTCTGGCGGGTACGGGCCAGGCGATAGCGGCGCAGCCGGTCATGATCGACTCGACGCTCAAAATCGACCGAAGAGTGACCCCAGGCCGGGATCTTGTCGCGCCATTCCCAGTTGGTTTCGAGGTCCTGCGGGGTAAGCAGGTTTGGCATAAGGGCGTTGCCCGGACGTTCTGACATTTGAAACTCCTTTCGGGTGCGACCGTGCGCACCCGGTTCATGATGTGATTTCGGGGGTTAGCCGGTTATTTCGTGACCCAGCCACCATCGATGGAAATCATCTGGCCGGTCATGTAGTCGCTGTCGTCCGAGGCGAGGAACGAGGCGGTGCCGGTGATGTCATCGGGGTAGGAAACACGTTTGATGACCAGGTTGTTCTCGACGATGTCGTCGTAAGCCTGACCGGCGCGTTCCTTGAAGCCGATCTCGACGAGGTCCTTGTCGAGCTGTTCCCAAAGCGGGGTTACAACGACACCGGGCGCGTAGCCGTTCACGGTGATGTTGTGTTCGGCCAGACCGAGCGCGCCGCATTCGGTCAGCGCGAGACAGCCGTATTTGGAGGTGCAGTAGACGGTGACGTCGACCAGCGGCTTGCGGCTGGCGATCGAGCCGACATTGATCAGCTTGTAGGGGTGATCTTCCATCGGCCCCTGGGCGATCATCTGCTTGGCCACTTCCTGCATGCCCAGCCACATCGCCTTGGTGTTGACGTTCATGATCATGTCCCAGTTGTCTTCATCGATATCCATGAAGAACCGGGGCTTGTTCAGGCCGGCATTGAACAGGCCGACATTGATCGAACCGAAGGCCTCGACCGTGGCGGCGACGGCGGCGGCGTTGTCTTCGCGCTTGGTCACATCCATCTTGACCGCGATCGCCTTGCCGTTGCCGGCATCGTTGATGCGCTGCGCAACCTGCTGCGCTTCGTCCAGATCAAGATCGCCGATACAGACATTGGCGCCTTGCGCGGCAAAAGCCTCGGCATTGGCGGCGCCCATGCCGCGCGCGGCACCGGTGATCAGGATGTTCTTACCTTTAAGGCGATTGGGGTCCATGGTCTTTCCTCCCTAAGTGACGGTCTAGTTGTCAGTTTGTTGCAAGAGATCGGTGGCGCGGGCCTGCACCCGTTCCAGCGCGTTGCGCGGGCTGACGATCCCGCGCAGCATGTCGTGAAGTTCGTGGCCGCAGATGCTGATGATATCGGAGATCTGCGGGATCGGCGGGCGCGGCCAGAATTGCAGCTCGTCACGCCACGACATCTGGTCCACGAGCTCGAAAATCGGCGACAGGCGGCGCACTTCCGGGTCCGCGCCAACGGAATAGCGGGGCGCGGTCCGGCTGCCATTCTGCGCATAAAGCTTTTGTGCCCCTGGCGACGTGAAGGCGACAAGCGCTTCGGCTGCCTCTTCCACCCGGTCTTCGGCCAGGTTCGATGGGATGCACAGCACATAGCCGCCGACCGGTGCGATGGGCACCCCCTCAGGGCCGTGTGGGTGTGGCAGGTAGCCGGTATTGCCGTGTGCCGAACAGCTGGGATCCAGCTCGAAATACGGAGCCAGCAGGGTATACCCATAGGCCATGGCGACCTTGCCCTCGGCATAGGGCCTGACGCGTTCGTACCAGGACATCGACAGGATGTCGGGCGGCGAATACTGCATCAACTGCATCAGGTAATCAGCCGCCGCATGAGCGCGGTCGGTGTCGAAACAGGGCGCGAAGCCTCCATCGGCGAGGTGATCGGCGTCGAAACCGCCGGCGATCGCGGGCAGGTCGACGATGGGCTGACCGAATGCGGCGCAGGTCATCATGAAGGTGTGCCCCAATGCTGTGCCGCGGGCCGCATTCCAGGCCACGCCATAGCGACCCTTGCGCGGATCGTGGAACTGACGCGCGGCCGCAATGACGGCTTCGGTCGTTGCCGGGGGCTCAAGCCCTTCCTGCGCGAACCAGTCCTTGCGGTAGAACATCAGCTCCGGCGTGGTCTGGCTGGGCACGCCATAGGGCTGCCCGCCCCAATGGGCGGCGCGCCAGCCCGCGGTGTGAAAGTCGCTGGGATCGAGCCGGTTCACATCCATGACCTCGCCCAAGGGGCGGATCACACCCTTTTTGACGAACTCACCCAACCAGGGCAGGTCCACGGCGATCAGATCATAGCGGCTTTTGGGACGGTCCGCGTTGCGCAGGGCTTCCTCGCGCAACCGGTCGATCGAGAACGCGCGCTGGTGAATGCCGGTCCCAACGATCTGTTCGAATTGCCGCTTGAGCGTTTCCATGACCATGAAGGTCGGGTCGCCATGCACCAGGATGCGCAGGCCGCCCGGCAGCTTGAGTGGCTGGGGCAGGGCACTGGGCGGGGCGATTGCGGCCAGCCCGGGCTGGTAGGACCCGCCGAAATAGTAGTCGCTATCGCCGGCTTCGTTTGCCCGGCGCAAGAGTGTGGCCCGAGCCATCCGGTCGACACGATCGGCCAGCTGGTGGAAGCTGCCCAGAAGCTGTGGGCTGGGGTGCAGTGAAAAGCTCTTGCCGGTTTTGGTGCGTGGGCGTTGCTCGATCAGTCCAGCCTCGCGCAGGTCGGCCAGTTTGCGCGTCGCGGTCGCATAGGGCACACCAGAGGCCGCGACCATCGACGAGGGCGAGATGACCCGGCCTTCGAGATGACCCCGCAGAAGGTGCAGAATCATGTTGAGATGCGGGTTCGGTGTATTCGGATCAAGCGCGGTATCGACCTCGACGCAGAAGTCCTGCAAGAAGTGCACGATGCGTTCCAGCTCGGCGCCGGTTTCCATCATGGACAAATTTTCCGCCGCGGGAACGGCGGAATGTCCGGAATGGATAGTTTTTGCGTCGGGCTGCTGCATGACTCGATCAGTTCGGGTGAAAACGGGGTGACGCTCCGATTCGCGCATCGTCGCTCTCCTGAAAAATGTTCAATTTGGGCGGGCATCAGTATCTATAATAAATCCAAAATGGATACCAAAAAGTTCAAAATGAACTAAATGGCCGATCACAAGCGGCCGAGAATCGCGCGTCATACAGCAGGGATTGCGCCGGATTCGGTCCGGGCTGAGAGGACAGCTGCAATTCACAAGAGAACATCCAATGGGAGGACCCCGGAAATGAAGAAGACCATGAAATTCGCCCTTGCCTGCACGACGGCCATGATCGGCACGTCGGCACTGGCCGAGGCTCACGCCAGCTACACGATCGGCATCACCCAGAACAACGTCGGTGTCGACAGCTACCAGACCACCTACGAGCAGGCCTTCATTGCTGCCGCCGAAGCGAATGAGAACGTCGAAGTCGTCGTTCTGGACGCCGGTGGTGACGTCGCGCGTCAGATCGCCCAGATGGAAGACCTGATCCAGCAGGAAGTCGACGCCATCATCATCTGGCCGACCAACGGTGAGGCCGTGATCCCCGCCGTGCGCAAGGCACATCAGGCCGATATCCCGGTGATCGTCACCAACTCCAACATCGCCGAAGCAGGCTTCGATTTCGTCGCGTCCTTCTCGGGCCCCGACAACGTGACCCAGGGCGCCCGTTCCGCCGAGATCATGTGTGACCGTTTCAAGGATCTGGGCATCGAGAACGAAGCCAAGGTCGTGCACATCACCGGCCAGCCGGGCTACACCACCGCCATCGAGCGGGCCCAGGGCTTCAACGATCGTCTGCCCGAGGTTTGCCCGAACGTCGAACAGATCGACGAGCAGCCCGGTGACTGGAACCGCGAAAAGTCGCAGCAGGTGATGGAAGCCTTCCTCGTCAAGTACGACGACATCGACGGCGTCTATTCCGGCGATGACAACATGGGCGTTGGCGCCATGAACGCCGCGATCGCCGCTGGCCGTGCCGATGGCATCACCTTCGTCGGTGCCACCAACTTCGCGGTTGGCTACGAAGCCATGGCCGAAGGCACCTACTGGGGTTCGATCTACCAGTCGCCGGTTGATGACGCCGAAGCCGCGCTGAAGACCGCGATCGACGTGCTCAGCGGTGAAGACGTGCCGTTCCTGAACTACTTCGACACGCCGAAGATCACTCAGGAAAACATGGACGAGTTCTCCAAGCCCGTCTTCTAAGACACTCCCGGAATGCGCGGGGCGGCACGTCTGCCCCGCGCATTTTCGTATCCAGACATCGAGGGGGTGAGAGATGACCCGAGTCTCGGGGCGGTCCTGTATCGTCACTGGCGCGGCGCAAGGTATCGGCCGCGCAATCGGAGAGGCGCTCTTGGATGAGGGCGCGAATGTGTGTTTCGCGGATATCAACGCCGAAAAGATTGCCGAAGTGGCCGACGCCAACGCAGAACGTGCAGCGCAGGCCGGGGCGAAGGTGACCCATGCTGCGGTTGACGTGGTCGATCGCGAACAGGTCCGGGCGATGATCGCCCATACCGTCGAAATCTTTGGCCGGCTGGATGTGAAGTTCAACAATGCGGGCGTCAACAAGCCCATGAACTTCCTTGATGTGACCGAGGAAAACTGGAATTTCATTATGGGGATCAACGGGCTGGGCTGCATGATCGGCATGCAGGAAGCGGCCCGGCAGATGATTGCCCAGGGCGGCGGCGGAAAGATCATCAACACCGCCAGCATCGCCAGCCGGCAGGGCTTTGACAATGTTGCGCCCTACTGCGCAAGCAAGTGGGCCGTGGTCTCTCTGACACAATCGGGCGCGCGGGACCTTGCCAAACATGATATCACGGTGACAGGCTTCGCCCCGGGCGTTGTTGCCACCGAGATGTGGGAACAGGTCGATCAGGACCTGATGGAGATCGGCGCCGCCGAGCGCCCGGGACAGGCCATGGAGGAATTCTCGGCCGAGATCCTGAAGGGCCGGGTGGCCAAACCCGAAGACATCACCGGGACCACGACGTTCCTGGCGTCACGGGACAGCGACTACATGACCGGACAGATCGTGATGATCGACGGTGGGATGACCTTGGTGTGACCGAACCGCAGGCCGCGGCGCACCAACAGGGAGGATGACATGGCGGAATTGACGAAAAAGGGCATTGGGGGGTTCCTTGCAAGGCAGGGTATTCTTGTGGCCTTCGTGATCTTCATGGTCGGCTTCGCGCTGGCCAATCAGCGGTTTCTCGCAATGGACAACATCTTCGGGGTGATCCGGTCCTCGGCGATCCTCGGCGTGATGGCGCTTGGCGTCACCTTCGTGGTGATCGGCGGCAACCTGGACCTCAGCGTTGGGTCGATGATGTCGTTCTCGACCATCGTCGTTCTGGACCTTCACGACAAGATCGGCCCGACACTGGCCATTCCGGCCATGTTCGGCCTGACCCTATTGCTGGGGGCGTTCATCGGATTTCTTGTGGGGTATCTCAAACTCAATTCGCTGATTGTGACATTGGGGATGTTATCGGCAATCCACGGTCTCACCCTGACATGGTCGGGGGGCAAGAACATGGACATCGCCGACAAGCAGGGCACCTGGTTCAGCATCTTCGGGCAGGGCGATATCGTCGGCATTCCGATGCCGATCATCATCTTCGGGCTGCTCGCCCTCGTCCTTGGCCTGATCCTGTCCAAAACACCTTTCGGGCGAAAGATCTACGCCGTGGGCGGGAACGGGCAGGCGGCAACCTTCTCGGGTATTCCGCGTGCGAGGGTTGTCTTTTTTACCTATCTGGTCTCGGCCTTTTGTGTGGCCACGGCCGGTCTGTTGCAGGCCAGCCGCAGCCTTGGCAGTCAAAACACGGTGGGTCAGGGCTACGAGCTGGAGGTTCTGGCCATGGTCATTCTTGGTGGCGCCTCGCTGCTTGGGGGATCGGGCACCATTCTCAAGACCCTGATCGGCGTTCTGATCTTCGGCTTCATCGAGAACGGTTTGCTGCTGGTTGGCCTGGAGTTCTACGTGCAGGACATCGTGGTCTGGGCAGTCATCATCTTGGCGGTCTGGCTGGATATCGCAGCCAAGCGTGGCCGGCTCTGGTCGCCGATTGCTTGAGGGAGGTTTAAGACATGGCACCTGAAAAAAGAAAAGACCTCCTCAAGCAAGGTGGGATCTGGGGCTTCATCGTCCTCGAACTGGCCTTCTTCTCGATCGCCGGGGAATACTGGGCGGTCACTGACAAGGCCTTCATGGATTTCGAAAACATGCTGCTGCTGCTCAAGCAGTCGGCGCCGATCGGGATCATCGCCCTGGGCATGACCATCGTCATGATCAACGGCAATATCGACCTGAGCGTCGGGGCGACCTTCGCGCTGGCCGCCATTGTCTTGCTGGACAGCATGACATGGCCCTTCATGCAGAACCTCGGTGACTGGGCCATTCCGCTGGCATGGTGCTTTGCTCTGCTGACGGGCGTTATCCTTGGGGCAATCAATGGCTTGATCGTCTGGAAGACCGGTGTCGATGCGTTCATCGTCACGCTGGGCTCGATGCTGGGCTTCCGTGGTCTGGTCTTCATGTATAACGGCGAACAGCCGACCAGCCACCTGAACTGGACGCTTGTCGATTTCGCCGAAGCGCAGTTCCTCGGGCTGCACACTGCGACCTGGTTCCTGTTCGGCGCGGCGGTGATCCTTTGGTTGCTGATGACCAAGACCCTGCATGGCCGCAACGCCTATGCCATCGGCAACAACCGCGAAGCGGCCGTGAATGCCGGTATCCGAGTTGGTCCGCACTTCCTGTGGAACTTCATGCTGATCGGCTTCCTGGCCGCCCTGTCTGCGGTGGTTTTCTATTCCGAAAGCGGCTCGGTGAACCCCAATGATGGGATGTTGTTCGAGCTTTGGGCCATCACTGCAGTCGTTCTTGGCGGCACCAAGCTGACCGGCGGCTACGGCTCGATCGTATCGACCATGGGCGGGGTCATCGCAATCCAGCTGCTTCGCAAGGGTCTGGGCCATATCGGGGCCGATACATCGACCGTGAACCTTGTCATTGGCCTGATCCTGATCGCAGTGCTGTTCATGGATCGTCAGTTGAACCGCAAGGGCAAAGAGGAGTTGAAAGTATGACGGATCAAACCCCCGTTCTGCGCCTGGAGGGGGTCGTCAAGACCTTCCCCGGCGTCCGCGCCCTCGACGGTGTTTCCTTCGATCTCCGCCCCGGTGAAGTCCATGCCCTGATGGGCGAGAACGGCGCCGGAAAGTCGACGCTGATGAAAGTGCTGGGCGGCATCTACGACCCGAATGAGGGCCAGATCTACATTGCCGAGGAACCTGTCACCATCGCTTCGCCCATGCAGGCCAAGGCCCGTGGCGTCGTGTTCATCCACCAGGAACTCAGCCTTGCGGACGAGTTGTCCGTGGCCGAAAACATCTGGCTGGGCGAGCTGCCGCACAAGTCCTTTGGGCGTGTGGACTGGAAGAAGCTCTATGACGAGACGGACGCGATCCTGAAAACGCTGAACGTCGGCTTCGACGCCAGAACGCGCGTGGGCGACCTGTCGATTGCGAACCAGCAAATGGTCGAAATCGCACGTGCCCTGACGGTCGATCCTCGCGCGGTGATCTTCGATGAGCCGACAGCCTCGCTTACGGACGCCGAGAAGGTCGTGCTGTTCGAGGTGATCGCGGATCTGCAATCCAAGGGGGTGGGGATCATCTACATTTCCCACCGGATGGAAGAAATCTTCAAGATCACGGACCGGATCAGCGTTCTGCGCGATGGTGGCTATCGTGGCACGCTCAACACCGCGGAGACCAACGAGGAAGAGGTCACACAGCTTATGATTGGCCGTAAGCTGGACCTGTCGCGTAACGAAAGCCACCACGAGTTGGGTGATGTCGCGTTGGAAGTGCGCAACCTGTCCTGTGGCAAATTGTTCGAGGATGTCAGCTTCTCGGTGCGCCGGGGCGAGGTTGTCGGCTTTTATGGGCTGGTCGGTGCTGGCCGCACCGAGATCGCCGAGACGATTTTCGGCCTGCGCGATCCGTCTGCGGGGCAGATCCTCTTGAATGGCGAAGAGGTCCGTATCCATTCGCCGATGGAGGCCATCGCTCGGGGCATCTCGTTGGTGCCCGAGGATCGCAAGGGGCAGGGGCTGGTTCTGGGCATGAACTGTCGTGACAACATGACCCTGCCGCAGGTCGATGACCTGACCGCCGGACCGTTTGTCAGCGACGGTGCGGAAGTGGCGATCTTCGACCAGTATCGCGACAAGCTGGACATCCGCACCCCGGGCTGGCGGCAGATCGCCGGCAACCTGTCGGGCGGCAATCAGCAGAAGATCGTCATCGGCAAGTGGTTATCCATGCATCCCGAGGTGCTGATCGTGGATGAACCCACGCGCGGCATCGACGTCGGCTCCAAGTCCGAGATCCACAACCTGATCCGCGACCTCGCGGCACAGGGCTATGCGGTCATCGTCATCAGCTCGGAAATGCCCGAGGTGCTGCATGTCTCGGACCGGATCGTCGCCATGTTCTCGGGCAAGGTCATGCGCACCTTCACCTCCGAAGAGGTGACCGAGGATAGCCTGATCCAGGCGATTTCCGGCCTCGAAGGTGACAAGGTCGCCTGACATGCGCGTGGGTTTCGCGGGGCTGGGTCGTATGGGTGCTCATATGGCCGGCAATCTCGTCGGGGCCGGGTTTGATGTGACGGTCTGGAACCGTTCCTCCGCCAAAGCACGCATGCTGGCCCAGCATACCGGGTGTGGTCTCGCTGAGACCCCCCGCGCGCTGGCCGCGTCCTGCGATGTCGTTGTGACAATGCTGGCCGATGACCCGTCCTCTGAGGCGGTGCATCTTGGCGAAGAGGGGTTGTTCGCGGCCAACGGCGCGAAGCTTTTCGTCGAGATGGGCACGATGTCGCCCGACCATATCGCCGCGCTTGTGCAGGCCGCACCCGAAGGCACCCGCGTGATCGACGCGCCCGTGTCCGGGGCCACGCAGGCAGCGGCAGATGCGCAATTGCTGATCATGGCCGGCTGCACCGAGGCCGAGGCAGAGTCGCTTGGCCCGCTTTTCGATGCAATGGGGCGGGCCACGATATGCCTTGGTGCGGCGGGGGCCGGTTCGGTCATGAAGCTGGCGGTGAATTCGCTGATCCATGGCCTCAACCAGACCCTCGCCGAGGCCATGACGCTAGCCGAGGCCGCGGGCATCGCCCCCGAGGCCGCGTTTGACGTGATCGAGAACAGCGCCGCCGCGGCGCCGATGCTGAAATACCGCCGCCCGCTCTATCTCGATGAGGATGCGCATGACGTGACCTTTACCGTCGCGCTGGCGCGCAAGGATATGGAAGTCACCGCCGCGCTGGCCGATCGGCTGGGCACCGCCATGCCGCAGGGCCGGGTTACACTGGACAAGCTGCTTCAGGCCGAGGCCGAAGGCTATGGTGCCCGCGACATGGCCTCGATCCTGCAATTCATGAGGAAGGACACGCAATGAAAGCCGCGCTTTTCGTCGGCGGGTGGGAAGGCCACACCCCGACCCATTTCGCCGACTGGTACAAGGACCTGCTGGAAGCGAACGGGTTCGAGGTCGCTGTCTACGACACGCTGGAGCCCCTGGAACGCCCCGAGGAACTGGCCGATCTCGACCTGATCACGCCGATCTGGTCCTCGGCCCGGTCGGGCCACCAGGAAGAATTCGGCAACATGACCAAGCCGCAGGAAGACGGTTTGCTGAAGCTGATCGGGAACGGCTGTGGGCTGGCTGGGTGGCACGGGCATATGGGCGACGCCTTCCGCGACCGCCCGACCTATCACTTCCTGATCGGGGGGCAATTCGTGGCGCATCCGCCGGGCTGGCCCGACAACCTGCAACCGGCCGAGGATTACATCGACTATGACGTCACGATCTGCCAGCCCGACCATCCGCTGGTCGAAGGCATCCGCAGTTTCCGCATCCGGTCCGAGCAATATTACATGCTGACCGATCCCTCGAACAACGTGCTGGCCACCACCACGTTCAGCGGCGACCACCTGTGGTGGATCGAGGGCACGGTGATCCCGGTCACATGGACAAGGCGCTGGGACAAGGGGCGGGTGTTCTACTGCTCCATCGGGCATGAGCTGGACGATCTGAAAGTCCCGCAGGTGACCGAGATGATCCGTCGCGGTGCGATCTGGGCCGCCGAGGGCAAGGCGGCCGCACGCTGACAAGCGGGTCGGGCGGCGCTACGGTGATCCCCGAAAGGAGCGCCGCCATCGACGCCGAAACCCTCAAGGCCCAGGTGCGGGCCTGCACCCTCTGTGCGGACCAGTTTGCCGAAACGCAGACGGCGCATGCGCCCCGTCCGGTGCCATGGTTCCGACCATCGGCACGGCTGCTGATCGCGGGCCAGGCGCCGGGAATGCGGGTGCATGAAAGCGGCGTGCCCTTCGATGACCGGTCCGGGGACAGGCTGCGGGACTGGCTGGGCCTGAGCCGGGCGGAATTCTACGACAAGGACCGGGTGGCCATCGTGCCGATGGCGTTCTGCTTTCCCGGTTATGATGCCAAGGGCAGTGACCTGCCGCCGCCGCCCCGATGCGCCGAGACCTGGCGCGCGACGGTAATGGCGCAGCTTCCCAGTATCGCCACGACGATCATCATCGGCCGCTATGCGCAGGCTTGGCACCTGGGGCGCGAGGCGGCACGCGCCGGCGTCACCGAAACCGTCCGCAACTGGCGCGACCATGCGCCGGAGACTTTCGTGCTGCCGCACCCGTCCTGGCGCAACAACGCGTTCCTGCGAAGAAACCCCTGGTTCGAGGCCGAATTGCTGCCGGTTCTGAAGGCGCGTATCCGCGAGATCGTCTAGCGCTTGCGGTCTCGGCGGCTGGACATCGGCTGGAACGCCACGCCCACATGCGCCTCGCAATAGGGTTTACCCTGCTGCACCGGCAGGCCGCAGAACCAGAATTCCTCGGTCGCGGGGTCACCGATGGGCCATTTGCAGGTCCGTTCGGTAAGCTCCATGAGGTTCAGTTTCTTGGCGCCCTTTTCAACCTCGTTGACCTTGGCCAGGGCCGCAGGGTCGATCTCGTTGGCACTCGGCTGGGGCGGCAGGGGCTGCCCGGCGGGAATGATCGCGCGGCGCGCTGGCCCTGCCGGACGAGCGGATTCGGTCGCCGGCGCGGGATCGGCGGACTCGTCGGCCTTGGGGTTTTCGGTCGCCGGGCTCTTGGCCTTGGGCTTGGCTTTGACGGCCGGCTTGGCCTTGGCCGCCGGCTTCGTCTTGGGCTCGGCCTTGGGCGCAGCGGCACCAGCCCCCCCGCCGGATCCTGCCCGGTTGGACAGGCCAAGGCGGTGCACCTTGCCGATCACCGCGTTGCGGGTCACGCCGCCCAGTTCCTTGGCGATCTGGGAGGCCGACTGGCCCTCGCCCCACATCTTCTTCAAAATCTCGACGCGTTCGTCGGTCCAGGACATCTGCTTCCAATCCGCTTGGTCTGGCCCCGGATGCCGGATCGGCACCGCGCGGGGGGTTGTATCTCGGGTCAGCGTCCTATTCTAAGCACGCATGCGGCGGATACAAGCGGATGTGATCCAAAAGGACCCCGAACATGGCAGAGAATCTTGAAATGGGCGTGCGGCGCTTCGGCACCGTGAACTGGTTGGGAACCTGGACGCTGGCACGGCGCGAGGTGCTGCGCTTCATGAATGTCTGGACCCAGACGATCATGGCACCGCTGATCAATGCGGGGCTGTTGCTGATGATCTTCACCATCGCCATCGGCACCCGCCGGGGCGATGTCATGGGCGTGCCGTTTCTGGAGTTCATCGCACCGGGCATACTGACCATGACGGTGATCCAGAATGCCTTTGCCAATACCTCGTCCTCGATCGCGTCGGCCAAGGTGCAGGGCAATATCGTGGATACGCTGATGCCTCCCCTGTCCCCGGCCGAGCTGGTCGTCGGCTACATGGCCGGGGCCGTGGCGCGGGGGATGCTGGTCGCCGTTGTCATCGCCATGGGCGCGTGGCTCTTCCTCGATGTGGCCTGGCCGCATCCGCTCTGGTCGCTGACCTTCGTGGTGGCGGGGTCGGTCGTCCTTGGCGGGCTGGGCATGATCGGTGGCATCTATGCGAACAAGTTCGACCAGCTGGCCGCGATCACCAATTTCCTGATCACGCCGCTGGCCTTCCTGTCGGGCACCTTCTACTCGATCGAGGCCTTGCCGCCCGCGCTACAGACCTTCAGCCACCTCAACCCCTTTTTCTACATGATCGACGGGGTGCGGTTCGGCGCCATCGGCGTCTCCGACAGCTCGCCCTGGCTGGGGCTGGCCGTGGTTCTGGGATCCGCTGTCGTGGTCTTGGGGATCGTCTGGCTCATGCTGCGCCGCGGATACCGGCTCAAGGCCTGACAGCGGCGTGCTCCGTTGCGCGGGATCAAGGCACAATAAGGATAGCTATGCTATCGAGGGACGTGATGACCCGATAGGAGCCTGTCCATGCCCGCCGCCACGACTCGTGCTGACCTCATTGCCGTCACCGAAAAGGACTATACCAAGCTGGCGCGCCTGATCGCCGGGATTCCGGAAGAACAGGCCATGCGGAAACGGGACGAGGGCACGTCGATCAAGGATGTGATCGCCCATCGAGCCCATTGGATCGACCTTTTCCTGGGCTGGTACCACGACGGTCAGGCCGGCAAGGACGTGGCCTTTCCCGCACCGGGCTACAAGTGGAACCAGCTCAAGCGCTACAACGCCGATCTTCGCCAAAGACAGGCAAACATGGACTGGGACTCGGCGCGCGCTATGCTTGCCGATCGTCATGGGCGATTGCTCGCCTTCATGACCGAAAAGGACGATGCGACGCTCTATGGCGGACCGATGAAGGGCGCCAACAACGACTGGACGGCCGGACGATGGGCCGAGGCCGCGGGGCCGTCGCATTATCGCTCGGCCGCCAAATACATCCGTGCCTGTTTGCGTGCGGATGCCGAATAGGGGTTCCAACGGTCGGTGAATTGCCCTAAGGGCAACGCCATGATTTGCGTGCTGAACTCTGCCCAGACTCGACGCCGACGCTGAAGCTGCGTCCGGCGCGCCACGCGTGCGCATCATTTCCCTTTGACATCGTTGACCAATGCCCGACCATTCGGCATCACTCGGGCTTTCCAGACAAGGACCACCAAGATGATCCCTACCGTTCTTCCCACCTATAACCGCGCGCCGCTCAGCTTTGTGTCGGGCGAAGGCAGCTGGCTGGTGGAGCAGGACGGGCGACGTTTCCTCGATTTCGGGGCGGGGATCGCGGTGAACGCGCTGGGCCATGCCAACCCCGATCTTGTGCAGGCCCTGACCGACCAGGCGGGCAAGCTGTGGCATGTCTCGAACCTCTACCAGATCGCGCCGCAGCAGAGGCTGGCCGACATGTTGGTGGACGCGACGTTCGCCGACACGGTGTTCTTCACCAATTCGGGCACGGAAAGCTGTGAGCTGGCCGTCAAGATGGCCCGGAAGTACCGCCATGACCGAGGCGAGGACCGTCCCGTCATCCTGACCTTCGAAGGGTCATTCCACGGCCGGTCGAGCGCGGGCATCGCTGCAGCCGCGTCGGAGAAGAT
Organism: Salibaculum griseiflavum; assembly: GCF_003129565.1. Classification (GTDB taxonomy): domain Bacteria; phylum Pseudomonadota; class Alphaproteobacteria; order Rhodobacterales; family Rhodobacteraceae; genus Salibaculum; species Salibaculum griseiflavum. Next base: position 25,527 of record NZ_QETF01000003.1, on the reverse strand, counting down.
GACCAAGGGCTTCGGCCCGATCTTGCCCGGGTTCCGGAGCCTGCCCTGGGGCGATCATGACGCCCTGACGGCGGCCGCCGCGCAGCCTGATGTCGGCGCGATCCTGATCGAGCCGGTGCAGGGCGAGGGCGGTATTCGCCCGGTCCCCGATCATTGCCTGAAAGGGCTGCGGGACTTGTGCGACGAACATGGCCTGTTGCTTATCCTCGACGAGGTGCAATGCGGCGTGGGCCGGACCGGCAAGCTCTTCGCCCATGAATGGGCAGGCATTTCGCCCGATATCATGATGGTGGCGAAGGGTATCGGTGGCGGTTTTCCATTGGGTGCCGTGCTGGCTACGGAAGCGGCCGCACAAGCGATGACCGCCGGCACCCACGGGTCGACCTATGGTGGCAACCCGCTTGCCTGTGCCGTGGGCTGCAAGGTGATGGAGATCATCGCCGATGACGCCTTCCTGGCCGAGGTAATCCGCAAGGCGGGCCAGCTGCGGCAGGGGCTGGAAGGACTGGTTGCCAGCCATCCCGACATCTTTGAAGAGGTGCGCGGGGCGGGGCTGATGCTGGGCCTGAAATGCAAGGCCGCCAATACCGATGTCGTGCAGGCAGGCTATGGTCAGGAACTGCTGACCGTGCCGGCCGCTGACAATGTGGTGCGCCTGTTGCCACCGCTTAACCTGAGTGACGCCGATATGAAGGAGGCACTGACCCGGCTGGATGCGGCCGCGTCGGCGCTTGAGGCCGATGAGTGACTACAGCTTCAGACCGATCACGCGTGATGACCTGCCGATGTTCAAGGCGTGGCTCGATGCGCCGCATATTGAGGGTTGGTGGGGCGACAGCGCGACCGAGGCGCGGCTGGTCGAAGACGTTTTGGACAAGGACATCGTGGACATGCGCATCGTCTGCCATGACGGCACGCCCTTCGCCTTTATCCAGGATTACAACGCCCATGCCTTCGGCGCGCCGCAATATGCCGGGCAGGACCCCGCGGCGCGCGCAATCGACACGTTCCTCGGTGATCCGGCTTACCTGGGGCAGGGGCACGGGGCCGGCTATATCGCGGCACGTCTGGCAGAGCTTCGACGATACGCGCCGGTCGTCCTGACAGATCCCGACCCCGCCAATGCCCGCGCCATCGCGGCCTATCGCCGGGCCGGGTTCCGCCCCTTGAAAATCACCCCCTGCGAAGACGGTGATCCGGTGCAGGTGATGATCCATCCCTGACGCGACGCCGCCCCCTAACGCCTGGCTTTGCCAGCCACAGAACAAAGCAGACTGACATGACCCACTTCCTCGACATCAACAAGACAAGCGCCGCCGAGCTGCGGCAGATCATCGACAGCGCCGCCGCCATGAAGAGCAGCCGCAATGGCCGCCCCAAGGGCATGGCCGATGACCAGACCCCGCTGGCCGGGCATATGGTGGCGCTGATTTTCGAGAAACCCTCGACCCGGACGCGCATTTCCTTCGATGTGGGGGTGCGCCAGATGGGCGGCGAGACCATGGTTCTTTCGGGGTCCGACATGCAGTTGGGCCATGGTGAAACCATTGCCGACACCGCCCGCGTGCTGTCGCGCTATGTCGACCTGATCATGATCCGCACCTTCGAAGAACAGACCCTGCTGGAAATGGCCGAATATGCCGATGTGCCGGTAATCAACGGCCTGACCGACCGCAGCCATCCCTGCCAGATCATGGCCGACGTTCTGACCTACGAGGAACATCGCGGCCCCATCGCGGGCAAGAAGGTTGTGTGGTCCGGTGACGGCAACAATGTCTGCGCCAGCTTCATTCACGCCGCAGGGCAGTTCGGCTTCGATCTGACCTTCACCGGGCCGGAACCGCTGGACCCCGAGCAGGTTTTCGTTGAAGAGGCCCGTGCCAAGGGCGTCAAGGTCGAGATCGAACGGGATCCCCACAAGGCCGTTCAGGGTGCCGATCTCGTCGTGACCGATACATGGGTCAGCATGCATGATCCGCAATCGGCCCGCGAACGCCGCCACAACCAGCTGCGCGGCTACCAGGTCAATGCCGAACTGATGGCCCAGGCCAACCCGGATGCGTTGTTCATGCATTGCCTGCCGGCCCATCGCGATGATGAGGCCACCTCCGAGGTCATGGATGGCCCGCATTCCGTCATCTGGGACGAGGCCGAAAACCGCCTGCATGCGCAGAAGGCGATCATGCGGCACTGCCTGGGCGTATGATCTCTCTGGTCAGAAGACGACCGACGAGAGTCCCAGGAAGATCAGGCCGGACAACAGCGCCGCTGCGGGCACGGTAATCACCCAGGCCGCCACGATGGTCATGAAATGTGACCGGCGGACCAGCTTGCGCCGGCGCCTTTCCTCGACCGGCAGCCGTACACCATTGGCCGCGCCCCGGTCACGGGCGCGTCGTTCGTGATGCCATTCCCGGTAGAACCCGACGCCGAAGACCGCGCCGACGGCGATATGCGTCGAACTCACCGGCAGGCCCAGCCAGCTGGCCACGATCACCGTGATCGCCGCGGACAACGCCACGCAATAGGCCCGCATCGGGTTGAGTTTGGTGATCTGGCTGCCGACCATGCGGATCAGCTTTGGGCCGAACAGGACGAGGCCGAAGGAAATCCCGAACGCGCCGATCACCATGATCCATGTCGGGATGCTGACCTTGCCGGCGAATTCGCCAAACTCCTCGGCATGGACGATGGCGGCCAGCGGCCCCACCGCATTGGCCACGTCATTGGCACCATGGGCAAAGCTGAGCAGCGCGGCGGAAAAGACGAGGGGCAGGGCGAACAGCGCCTTGAGCGACTTGTTGCGGTTCTCCATCCCCTCGGACTGGCGACGGATCAACGGGGCGGCGATCACATAGGCTACCGCGCCGACGGCCAGCCCGATCAGAAGTGCCGTGCCGATATCCAGCTCGATGATCCGCTTCAGCCCCTTCACCGACAGATACGCGGCAAAGGCCCCGGCCATGATCGCGATCAGCACTGGAACCCAGCGCCGCGCGGCGGCGATCTTGTCGTCCTGGTATATGATATTGGCCTTGATGAAGGCCAGGAAACCGGCAGCGATCACACCCCCCAGGACCGGGGAAATGACCCAGCTGGCGGCGATCGCGCCCATGGTGGGCCAGTTGACCGCCGTGATGCCGGCGGCCGCGATCCCCGCCCCCATGACCCCGCCCACCACGGAATGGGTCGTGGAGACGGGCGCACCCACCCAGGTCGCCAGGTTCACCCAGAGTGCCGAAGAGATCAGCGCCGCCATCATCGCCCAGATGAAAACGGTGGAATCGGCCAGGCTGTCCGGCGTGATGATCCCCTTGGAAATGGTCGAAACCACATCGCCGCCCGCCAGCAGCGCCCCGGCGCTTTCGAAAAGCGCCGCGATGACGATGGCGCCGCCCATTGTCAGGGCGTTTGCGCCCACCGCCGGCCCCATGTTGTTGGCCACGTCATTGGCACCGATATTGATCGCCATATAGGCCCCGAAGATCGCGGCCGCGACGATGACCAGCGATGTCGGCTGCCCGCCCCAGAGGAACCCGGCCAGCAATCCGACGACCACCATGAAGGCCAACGCGATGCCAAGCCCGACCATCGGCCGAGCGACGTAGTTGGACGCGTATTCAAGCTGGCTGATCCGCCCCAGATCCTTGTCCAGGGTTGTCCATTGGGTCTTGTCGTCGGCCATGTCCGCGTCCCCCGTGCCACGCGGTGTCGGCCACGTGTCACAAAACTGTTACATTTCTGCTATGGCGCGGGGTAGTGCATCGCGCTCCGCGATGCAATCGGGCCTGTGATCAAGCCGCGTTCCTGCGTTCGAACAGGTCGAGAATCTCACGCAGCCCGGAATCGTCGATCACGGCGCGGGCTTCCGAGACTGGCAGCCATTTGCGTTCCCGCTCAACGGCTTCGGGATAGTCATCGGCCAGTTTGCGGACCTCGATCGGGTAGACATAGGTTGTGCACGGCACGTCCGGCCCGGTCTCCAGGACTTTCACGGTCTGGAAGGTGCCGATTGCCTTGTTTTCGGCCTTGCCGCGCTTCACGCCCGCTTCTTCCCACGCTTCGGTCAAAGCCGTGCCGGCGCCATCCGTGCCTTCCATCGGCCAACCCTTGGGCAGGATCCAGCGGCCGGAACTGCTCTTCACCAACAGCACCTCGGGGCCCGATGCGCCGGTGCGATGGCACAGCGCGGCCACCTGCACCGCGTTCGGGCGTCGAAAGAGCGGCGCAACGTAGTCGCGCAAGTGTGTAAGGCTTTCAAAAGTCATTAAGATGCCTGCCGATTTTCTTTTTATTAGTCGCCTCTTATAAACAAGTTAATAAGAACACGCAAATCAGGGGCCGCCGCCCATGCAGGGCCTGCCAGGGAAATCGACATGACCGACATCGCGACACTTGGCCTCTACGGGCTTGGCACCATGGGCAGCGCGCTGGCGCTCAATATCCTTGAAAAGGGCTTCGGCCTGCATGTCTCGAACCGCAGCGATGACGTGGTCGATGCGTTTCGGGACGAGGCGGAACAGGCCGGGCTTGCCGATGCGCTCAGCCCCCATCATGATCTGGAAGCGATGGTCCGGCAAATGCCAGCCCCCCGTGCGATCATCCTGATGGTGCCGGCCGGTGGACCGGTCGACGCGACCATCGAGCGGCTGATGCCGCTGCTCGACAAGGGCGACACGATCATTGATGCCGGCAACGGCGATTTCAATGATACCCGCCGGCGCACCAGGTCGGTCGAGGCGGCGGGCCTGACCTATATCGGCATGGGCGTGTCCGGCGGCGAAGAGGGCGCGCGAAATGGCCCATCGATCATGGTGGGCGGCACGACGGACGCCTGGACAGCGATCCGCCCCGTGATCGAGGCCATTTCGGCCAAATATGAGGGCCAACCTTGCGCTGCGCATCTCGGACCTGACGGGGCCGGCCATTTCGTCAAGACGGTCCATAACGGCATCGAATATGCCGACATGCAGATGATCGCGGAAATCTACGGCCTTATGCGGTATGGCATGGATCAGCCGCCCGGCGCGATCGGCAGGACATTCGAAACCTGGGATAACGGGTCTCTGAAAAGCTACCTTGTGGAAATCACCGGCAAGGTGCTTCAGGCAGAGGATGCGCCAGGCGTCCCGGCAGTGGACGCGATCCTCGACATGGCTGGCCAGAAAGGGACAGGCCGCTGGACCGTGATCGAAGCGGTGAAGATGGGCCAGTCCGCCACGACGGTCGAGGCGGCCGTCGCCGCGCGCAGCTGGTCGGCCGAAAAACCATTGAGGGAGACCGGCGAGGCCCTTTTCGACAGCGAACCGGACCCGGTCAACCTGACCGAGGCACAGATGGAACAGGCGCTTCTGGCCGGCCGGATCATCGCCTATGCGCAGGGGTTCCGTATCCTTCTGGCCGCCTCCGAGGAATTCGAGTGGTCGCTTGATCCCGCCCGTATCGCCGAAATCTGGCGCGCGGGCTGCATCATCCGCTCGGCCCTGCTCGATGACATCGCCGAGGCCTTTCGCGGGGCGCCACCCCATGATCAGCTGATCTTTGCCCCGGCTTTCAAACCCATGTTGAAAGACAGCCTGACCGCCCTGCGCTCTGTGGTTGCCCGCGCCATGGAAGCCGGCCACCCTGTGCCCGCTCTCGCCGCGGCGCTGGGCTTCCTCGATACGATGACCCGCGCCCGTGGCACCACCGATCTGATCCAGGCCCAGCGCGATTTCTTCGGCATGCACGGGTTCGAACGGGTCGATGGCGGCAAAGATCGCCACGGCCCCTGGTGGCGGTAACCCCAAATCAAGGTTAACGCGCCCCCGACTTCTTTGGGTCGAAAATACCGCGGGGGAGTCGGCCCACCGGGCCGACGGGGGCAGAGCCCCCGGCTATCGCTTCCGCTTGGCGCGCAAGGTTGGATCTGCTTGTGTCGGGTCCTCGGGCCAGGGGTGCTTGGGATAGCGTCCGCGCATGTCCTTGCGCACGTCGGCATAGGAGCTTGCCCAGAATCCCGGCAAATCCATGGTGGTCTGCACCGGCCGTCCGGCGGGCGACAGCAGGGTCACGCGCAGGGGGCGCCCGGCCACTTGCGGGTGGGTGGTCTGGCCGAACATCTCCTGCAGGCGCAGGGAAATCTCGGGTGCCGCGCCGCTGTAGTCGATCGGCACCTTGCGCCCCAACGGCGTTGTGAAGTGACCGGGCACCTCGCTGTCCAATCGGCTGCGCTGGGGCCAATCCAGCATTGCCTGAAGGGCGGGCAGTTTGTCGAATGCTTTCCAGTCGCCGGCACTGCGCACATCCGCAAGGTGCGGAAGAAGCCAATTGTCCAGCCCAGCCAAAAGCGCCGCGTCCGACATGTCCGGCAGGCTGTCGTCCTGCGCGCGCAGCAGCATCACGCGGGTGCGAAAACGCTCGGCGGCGGGCGACAGGTGCAAGCCGAGCTCTCGGATGCCCTCCAGCATGGCGCGGGCCACGGCTTCGGGCGGGGCATCGGGCCATCGGCGGTCATCCAGGACAAGCGCGCCATAGACCTCCTGTCGCCGTGTCTGAACCCGACCGTCGCGGCGGGACCAGCTGCAGCTTTCCTGCCACGCGATCCGGTCTCCATACACCTCGCGCAACTCCGCTTCCGTAAGGGGAAGGGCGGCGCGTATACGGGCTTCGCGCGGGTTGCCATCCGTGTCGGTAACCACCAGCAAGCGCTGACCGGCTAGCGGATCCTCGGTGTCCAGAACGGCGCCCTTGCCGCCCGACAGGACATAGCGCGGCGCATCGCCCGCTCGGCGCATCCCGACACGGTCGGGGTAGGCCAGCGCGGCCATTTGGGCGGGGCTCAGCTGTGTGGCCTGCGCTGCCCCCTTGGCCAGTCGCTTCGCCTCGGCGCGCGCACGGTCGCGGGCAGGAAGATTGACCTCTCCGGGGCCGTCATAGCGCCCCTTGAGGGCAGCCAGCCGCAACGACAGATCCGCCGGCGCGCCGCGCAGGATGTCGCGCTCTGCCAGCAGCGCGGCCAGTGGTGCCGCGTCCTTTCCGGCCACCTGCAGCATATGGGCCAGCCTTGGATGCAGGGGCGTCCGGGCCAGCTCGCGGCCATGGGGGGTGACCCGATCCTCGCTATCCAGCGCGCCGAGGCTTCGCAGCAGGGCCTTCGCCTCGTCCAGCGCGGCCTCTGGCGGCGGGGTCAGAAACGGCAGATCGGCGCTGCCCCAGACCGCCAGTTCCAGTGCCAGCCCGGCCAGGTCAGCGGCCTCGATCTCGGGCGGGGCAAAGGCCGGCAGGGCGCCATCGGCCCCCTTCGTCCAAAGCTTGTAGCACACCCCCTCGGCCACGCGCCCGGCGCGTCCCGCCCGCTGGGTCGCTTCGGCGCGGCTGACCGGCTCTGTCACCAGCCGGGACATGCCAGAGCCGGGATCGAACCGGGCCCGCCGCGCGCGCCCCGCATCCACCACCACGCGGATATCTTCGATTGTCAGCGAGGTTTCGGCGATCGAGGTGGCCAGCACGACCTTGCGACCTGAGACAGTCGGGGCGATGGCTGCGCGCTGCTTGGCAAAGGGCAGGGCGCCGTAGAGCGGTCGCACCTGGCAATCGCCGGGCATGGAGAGCTGCGCTGCCGTCCGCCGGATTTCCCCCTCGCCGGGCAGGAAAACCAGAACGCCGCCCTCTGTCTCGGACGTCGCTTTCTCGATCAGACGCGCCGTTGCGGTTTCCAATCGTATGCCCTTGGCGACCGGTGCATCCAGAAAGCGGGTCTCGACCGGGTAGCTCCGGCCTTCCGAGGTAATGACCGGCGCGTTGTCCATCAGGTCGGCGACCGGGCCCGCGTCCAGCGTCGCCGACATGGCCAGCAGCATCAGGTCCGGGCGCAGCGCCGCGCGCGCTTCCAGCGCCAAGGCCAGGCCCAGATCGGCATTGAGCGAGCGTTCGTGGAATTCATCGAAGATCACAGCGCCGATGCCGGGCAGATCCGGGTCCGACTGGATCATGCGGGTCAGGATGCCCTCGGTCACGACCTCGATCCGTTTGCCGGGAGCATTCGCACCGCGCATCCGGTAGCCGACGGTTTCGCCGGGGCGTTCGCCCAGCCCTTCGGCCAGCCGTTCTGCCGCGGCGCGGGTCGCCAGGCGGCGCGGTTCCAGCATGACGATGCGGCCTTTGGTCAGGCCGGCCTCCAGCATGGCCAGCGGCACGCGGGTGGTCTTGCCCGCACCCGGGGGCGCTTGCAGCACGGCGCGGCCCTCGGCGCGCAGGGCGGCGATCAGCTCGGGCAGGCAATCATCAATGGGCAAGCGTTGCATCGGCCCAGTTGCAGCCCGCCCGCGCGCCGAGGTCAAGGGCTTGCTTGGAAGGAGTGCACCGCCCCCGGCTATGGACAGTGGCGCCATACCGGGCCACAAGATGCGCCATGGAGACGACCGAACTGGCAGAGAAGATCGCCCGCGGCGATCGCCGCGCCCTGGCCCGGGCCATCACCCTGGTGGAAAGTGCGCGACCGGACCACCGCGCCCAGGCCGCCGAGGTGCTCGCGGCGCTGGATCCCTCGCGTCAGGCGCTGCGCATCGGCCTGTCGGGCACGCCGGGGGTCGGCAAATCCACCTTCATCGAAAGCTTCGGCCTGATGCTGACCGGGCAGGGCCTCAAGGTTGCCGTGCTCGCGGTGGATCCGTCCAGCGCGCGATCCGGCGGGTCGATCCTGGGCGACAAGACCCGGATGGAACGGCTGTCGCGCGACCCAAAGGCCTTCATCCGCCCCTCGCCCAGCCAAAGCCAGCTTGGCGGTGTGGCCCGCCGCACCCGCGAGGCCATCGCGCTGTGTGAAGGGGCGGGCTTCGACGTGGTCCTGATCGAAACCGTGGGCGTGGGCCAGTCGGAAACCGCCGTGGCGGAAATGTCGGACCTGTTCCTGTTGTTGCTGGCCCCGGCGGGCGGCGACGAATTGCAGGGCGTGAAACGCGGGATCATGGAAACCTGCGACATGATCCTCGTGAACAAGGCCGATGGTGAGCTGCGCGGACAGGCGATCCGCACCTGTTCGGACTATGCCGGGGCGCTGCGCCTGTTGCGCCGCCGTCCGCAGGACCCCGATGGGTTTCCCAAGGCGCTGACCGTCTCGGCGCTGGAAACGGGCGGAATCGCGGAGGCGTGGGAGCAGATGCAGGCCCTGGTGCGCTGGCGCCGCGACAACGGGATATGGGATCAGCGCCGCGCCGCCCAGGCCATGTTCTGGTTCCGTGAGGAAGTGCGCGCGGGTCTGCTGGCCGCGCTCGAAGAGGACACGGAGATTGCCGGAATGCTGCACGATCTTCAGGACAAGGTCGCCAGCGGCGAGCTTCTGCCGGCCCTGGCCGCCGATCGATTGGTGCAGCGGTTTCGCGGCACGGCCTAGATCGGCGCAGAATCTGGCGCTGGCGGGTTGACTGCACCGCGGAATCCGCCTAATTCCCGCGAACCGAATTCGAGGCCCTGCCCAGCCGCGGGGCCTATGCTGTTTGAACGAGGGGCTCGCCCGTCCGCTGGGCCCTGTCTGGACAAGGAAGAAGAACATGTCGCGTCGTTGCGAATTGACCGGTAAAGGCCCGATGACTGGCAACAATGTCAGCCACGCCAACAACAAGACGAAGCGCCGCTTCCTGCCGAACCTGCAGGACGTGACCCTTCAGTCCGACATTCTGGGCCGGAGCTTCAAGTTCCGCGTGTCCTCGGCAGCCCTGCGCACCGTTGACCATCGCGGCGGCCTGGACCAGTTCATGGCCAAGGCGAAAGACATCGAGCTGTCCGCCGATGCCCTGAAGGTCAAGAAGGATATCCTGAAGGCGCAAGCCTCGGCCTGATCCTGGCCCGATCCATTGCCAAAGCCCGGTCGCGCCGCGTCCGGGCTTTTGTCTTATGCGCGGCGCTTTGTCCGATTCCGGTTGGTTGGCCCAAGGCATAGCTAGGGATTATGACGTCGATCCGATCCTTCTTCACGGTCACCCTCGCTCTGCTGGTCGCCCTGACCTCGCAGCAGCTGGCGGTGGCGCGTGGCCAGCCACATGCGGCGGGCCAGGTCGAGATCTGTTCCGGCGACGGCGTGATAGTTGTGGCCATCGACAAGGATGGCAATCCGGTCGGGCCTGCACATATCTGCCCTGACGTGGCTTTGGCCTTCATGGCGGCGCTGGACCTGCCGCCGCCCGGCGCAATGCAACCTGTCCACATGCAGCGCGTGGGCTATGCAATTGACAGTCATGATGCGGTTTCGCTTGTCCACATCACGACCTTGGCCCGTGGCCCACCCCTGTCGGTCTGAAATACGCCTTTTCAGAATTCAACATAGCGGGGGAACCCGCGACCAGACAGGAGAGCAGACATGACGCTCAGATCCGCAACCCTCGGCCTCACGGCCGCTATCGCCTTTGCCATGCCCGCATGGGCCGATGGCATCACTATCGAAGACCCCTATGCCCGCGCTGCGGGCGCGACCGCCATGGCCGGGGCGGCTTTCATGATCATTCACAATGACAGCGAAACCGACGATCGCCTGATCGCGGCCAGTTCCGATGTCTCGGCCCGGGTCGAACTGCATACCCACATCGCCGATGGCGACGTCATGCGAATGGTCGAAGTCGAGGAAGGCTTCGCCATCCCTGCCGGCGGAATGCACAGCCTCAAGCGCGGTGGGGACCATGTCATGTTCATGGGCATCAACACGCCTTTCGTGCAGGGTGAATCAATCACGGTTACGCTGACCTTTGAACAGGCCGGTGACATCACCCTAGACATCCCTGTCGACAATGAACGCAATGACATGATGATGGGCGAGGGCATGGGCCACGGCGCCGACGATAACTAGGCCGGGTAGAGCCTGACCAGTCGTTCCACGGCCCGGCGCGTCCGGGCCGTTTTTTTCTTTGTCATGCTGACAATATCTCGTCGACCCAGGCCGGGACGACTTCACTTGCGGGGCCGAAGCGTGCCGCGTCGAAGGCGCTGGCCCGGTAGCTGGGTTCCAGGTTGAGTTCCAGTGTCTCGGCCCCGGCCTCGGTCGCCAATTCGACGAATCCGGCGGCCGGATACACGACCCCGCTGGTGCCGATGGCGACGAACAGATCGCTTTCGGCAATGGCGGGCAGGATTTCATCCAGATGATACGGGGTTTCGCCGAACCAGACCACGTCCGGCCGGGCAACGCCGTCACTGCAAGCCGGGCAGCGATCCTGCGGCCGCATCTCTTCGGGGGCGGGCCAGCGGTGGGCGCACCCGGCGCAAAGCGCGACCAGATGCGTGCCGTGCATGTGGATCACCGGATCGGACCCGGCCCGTTCGTGCAGGTCATCGACGTTTTGCGTGACCAGGGTCACGGCATACCTCTTGTCCTTCTGCAATCTGGCCAGCGCATGATGTGCCGGATTCGGTTGAGCGTCCCGCACCGTCCGGCGCCGCATGTTGTAGAAATCATGCACCAGCGCCGGGTTGCGCGCGAACCCTTCGGGCGTGGCGAGATCTTTCAAATCATGGCGCTCCCACAATCCGCCCTTGTCGCGGAACGTGCCGAGTCCGCTTTCGGCGGAGATACCGGCCCCGGTCAGGATCACGATCCGCATCTTCCTCTCCTCTCGCGAGCGTCGCCGGTTTCCAAGACCCGGCAACGGCGTTACCATTTCAACATGAAGTCTATTCTGTTCGTCTGCCTGGGCAATATTTGCCGCTCTCCCGCGGCCGAGGGCGTTGTGCGCGCGCGCCTGCCGGGCCTTGTGCTGGACAGCGCGGGCACCGGGGGCTGGCATGTGGGCGATCCGCCCTATGGGCCGATGCAGGCGGCCGCTAGCATGCGGGGCTATGATCTGTCGCAGCTACGTGCGCGCCAGTTCGGCCCCGCGGATTTCGACGCGTTCGACCTGATCTTTGCCATGGACGCGGCCAACCTGCGCGACATCGAGGCCCAGAGGCCTGCAGGCAACACCACCCCGGTCGAGAATTTCGCGGCGCTGGCCGACGCGCAGGAGGTGCCCGATCCGTATTACACGCGCGATTTCGAGGGCTGCCTGGACCTGATCGAGGCCTGTGCCGACGCGCTTAGCTGCAGGTTCGACGCGCAACGCCAATGAAATCGCGGTAGCGGTCCCAGAATGCGTCATTGGCGGATGTGTCGGATATCTTTACGGCGTGCGCCTCTTCCGGGTCGTTGAAGAACCCGGCGATCCGGTTTTCATCCCGGCTCGACAATTCGCGGTCGGCAACGGCCTGGATGCAGCCGCAAAGCTGGCGATTCGAGGCCTCCCGGTCCGAGGCGCGGCAGGCGCTGTAGATCGGTCCTGTGGCAAAGGCTGCCTGCACCGGCGCGCTGACCACACGTGCGTCGCGGTGGCTGCTGCCGCCGCAAGCCGTCAGCACAAGAGGAAGCGTCAATAGAAAGAATGCCCGCATGTCGATCTCGCCCGAATGACTGCCCGTGCCCGGTTGGCCGGGTCACTGTTTCTTGGGCCTAATTATGTGCCCACGCAGGCAAAAAAGCAATCTTCCAATGTGGATGTGGCGCGTATCCGCTAGGCTGTGACCGAGGACCGGATCACGTGATCGGCGCCGTGCAGAAGTCGCACGAAGGTCACCGGTCGCCCCTCCAGCCAGGTGGCGCGATCCAGGGTCAGTATGGCTGTTCCTTCGGCGACATCCAGCGACCCTGCCGTGTCCGGGTCGGCCGGCAGGGCGCGGATGGCCAATTCGCTGCGCGTAAAGGGCACGTTTTCCAGCAACCATTCATTCGGACTTTTCGTGCTGAAATCAGCCGTGGCCGCGTCGGGCACGCTGGCAGGATCGATCCAGCGGTCTTCAAGCACATGGGGTCGTTCGTCGGCCCTGTGCAGCGCCACCACATGGACGAGGTGTGCCGCGTCCGACCGCTCCATCCCCGCCACCACGTGGGGCGGTGCTGCGTCCAACGCTTTGGACAGCAATTCATAGCCATAGGCCTGCCCCGCGGCTTCGACTTCTTTGCGAATGAGGGGGATGTCCAGCACCGCCCGTCCGGTCGGGTGCAGGGCAACGCGGGTGCCCGAGCGGCGCTTGCGTTCCAGCAGGCCCGCCTCGGCAAGGTCGCGAAGGGCGCGGTTTACAGTGGCCCGTGCACAGCCAAATTCGCGGGCGAGATCCGCCTCGAAGGGGATCGCATCGCCGGGTTTCCAGGCCCGGCTTCGGATGCGGCGCTGAACCTCCGCGCGCACGCCTTGCCAGGTTTTCGTTTCGAGCTTGCTCATACACCCTGTCTAAGCTGTTTCGTTGCCTTGCGGTAGGCCTCGGTCAGCCGGTCACGGTCGATATGGCGACCCTCCCGCACCAGGTGCCGCCCCGCCGACCAGACATCGCGAACGGAGCTGTTATCGCGGGCGAATATGAAGCTGTCGAGCAATGGGTCGCCGTCAAGATCGGCCAGGTCCGGATGGCCCGTGTCGAGCGACAGGATGTCGGCCCATTGGCCGGGTGCGAGGCTGCCCGAGGCCCGACCGGCGGCCCGCGCGCCACCAGTCGCAGCTGCTTCCAGAAGCCGCCGCCCCGTCGAGCGTTCCTCATCGGCCAGTGCGGCGCGGCTGTGATCGCGCAGACGCTGGGAATACTCCAGCTGGCGCAGCTCTTCGGTGAGCGAGATGCGGATGTTGCTGTCCGAGCCGATGGCCAGCCGTCCGCCATGGTCAAGCCAGCGCGCCCCGTCGAAGATCCCGTCACCCAGATTGGCCTCGGTGATCGGGCAAAGCACCGCCTGGGCCCCGGTTCTGGCCAGGGCCTCGGTCTCGCGCGGCTCCATGCGGGTGCAATGGATAAAATTCCAGCGGACGTCTGGCTCGACATTGTCCAGCACCCATTCCACCGGCCGTGCGCCAAGCGCCGCGCGGACTTCGTCGACCTCGGCCTGTTGTTCAGCCAGATGCATGTGGACCGGCCCGCCACGGGCCAAGTCGGCAATGGCGGGCAGGTCATGCGGCGCCACCGCGCGAAGGGAGTGCGGAGCGGTGCCGAAAACCCAGTCCGCCGGCCCGGCCTTGACGGCCTGCCGCGCCTTTTCGCAAAGGGCGGCGAAGCGGTCAAAGTTGTTGCCGAAACGGCGCTGGCCACCTTCCAGCGCGCGGGCGTCGCAGCCTCCGAACTGGTACTGGACGGGCAAGAGCGTCAGCCCGATCCCGGTGTCCCGGGCGGCGGCGGCGATGCGGTGTGCCATCTCGGCGAGATCGTCATAGGGCTGCCCGTCAGGGCCGTGATGCAGGTAGTGGAATTCGGCGATGCAGGCATAGCCGGCCTCGAGCATCTCCATCTGGACGAAACCGGCGATGGCCTGCACCTGGTCGGGGTCCAGCCGGTCGAGAAAGCGATACATCAGCCGCCGCCAGGTCCAGAAACTGTCCTGCCCGCCGGGGCCGCGCGCCTCGGTCAGCCCGGCCATGGCGCGCTGAAAGGCGTGGGAGTGGGCGTTCACAGGGGCCGGGACCAGGCAGGCGTGTGGCTGCGCGCCGGGCGTCCGGCCCGGTGCCAGCGTCGCGATCCGTCCATCGTGCCCGATGGTCAACGTCATGTCCCGACGCCAGCCATCGTGGGTCAGTATCCTCTCGGCCCAGAGCGTTTGCATGACATTTCCTGCATTGACTCGAAAATATGTGCAGACATAATTGCGGAACAGAAAGAGCAAGACAAGTGCGGATTCGAGAATGCTGCTGACGAATATCCAGGTCGCGACGATGGAGGGCGAAGGCTGCGGCTTGATCCCGGATGGCGTGATCGCGCTGAGGGGCGGGCGCATCGGCTGGGTCGGCCCGCACACCGATTTGCCCGACGACATGGCGGGGCAGGACAGCCGCGATCTTGGCGGGCGGCTGGTCACGCCGGGGCTGATCGACTGCCACACCCACCTTGTTCATGGCGGGGACCGGGCCCGCGAATTCGAGATGCGCCTGGAAGGCGCCAGCTACGAGGACATCGCTCTCGCCGGGGGCGGGATCCTGTCAACTGTGCGCGATACCCGTGCAGCCAGTGTCGAGGATCTGGTCGCGGCGGCCCTGCCGCGCCTTGATGCGCTGTTGGCCGAGGGCGTTTGCACGGTCGAGATCAAGTCCGGCTACGGTCTGGACATCGAGACCGAGCTCGACATGCTGCGTGCCGCCCGTGCGCTGGAACGGCACCGCAAGGTTCGCGTCGTGACCTCCTTTCTCGGGGCCCATGCCGTCCCGCCGGACTATGACGGGCGGGCCGATGACTATCTCGAAGAGGTGTGCCTGCCGGCCCTGCGCGCCGCCCATCGCGAGGGCCTCGTCGACGCGGTGGACGGCTTCTGCGAGGGCATCGCCTTTACCCCGGCCCAGATCGAACGGGTCTTTGAGGCCGCGCAGGCGCTGGGCCTGCCGGTCAAGCTGCATGCCGAGCAACTGTCGCATCTTGGCGGTACGGCCCTCGCGGCGCGTCACGGCGCGCTGTCGGCCGATCACGTGGAATACGCCACCGCGGACGACGCCCGCGCGCTGGCCCGGTCGGGTAGCGTCGCGACACTATTGCCTGGCGCCTTCTACACCTTGCACGAGTCGCAGCTGCCCCCGGTCGCGGCCTTCCGCCGTCACGGGGTGCCCATGGCGCTGGCCACCGATGCCAATCCGGGTTCGTCGCCGCTGTTCTCCTTGTTGCTGGCCATGAATATGGGCTGCACCCTGTTCCGCCTGACCCCGCAAGAGGCCCTTTCGGGGACCACGCGCCACGCCGCCCGGGCGCTGGGGCTGGCGGATGCTGGCCGGATCGCGCCGGGGATGCGCGCCGACCTTGCGGTCTGGGACGTGGGCCACCCGGCAGAGCTGTCCTATCGCATCGGGTTCAATCCGCTGCATCAGCGCTGGTTCAACGGAGAAATCGCATGATCCTTGTTCCCGGTCAGGCGACCTTGTCGCAACTGGAAACCATCTGGCGCGATGGCGCAGCGGCCCGGTTGGACCCCGCTTCGGCCCCGGTGATATCTGCTGCGCGTGACCAGGTGGCGCAGGCCGCGGCGGGCGAAGATGCGATCTATGGCGTTAATACCGGTTTCGGCAAGCTCGCCTCGGTCAAAATCGCCGCGTCTGATACGGGCCAGTTGCAGCGCAATCTGGTGCTCAGCCACAGCTGCGGGGTGGGCGAGCCGCTGGACCCCGCCACGACCCGGCTGATGCTGGTGCTGAAACTGCTGTCGCTGGGGCGGGGCGCCTCTGGCGTCGCGCCGGAAACCGTTGCCTTGATCGAGGCGATGCTGGACAGGGGCGTGACCCCGGTGATCCCGTCGCAAGGGTCGGTCGGGGCCTCGGGCGATCTGGCACCGCTGGCCCACATGGCGGCGGTCATGATCGGTGAGGGCGAGGCGGTCTTCGAGGGCCGGACCTTGCAGGGCGCTGCGGCGTTGAACGCGGCCGGCCTGACCCCGGTTGCACTGGGCCCCAAAGAGGGGCTCGCACTGATCAATGGCACGCAGTTTTCCACCGCCTGTGCGCTGGCGGGGCTTTTCCGGGCCTGCGACGCACTGCGGGCGGCTGTCGTTGTCTCGGCCCTGTCCACCGATGCGATCATGGGGTCGACCGCGCCGCTGGCCGAGGAAATCCACGCCTTGCGCGGCCAGCCGGGGCAGATCGAGGTTGCCCGCGCCATGCGGGGCCTGCTGGCCGGGTCCGAAATCCGCGAAAGCCATCGCGAGGATGACGCCCGCGTGCAGGATCCCTATTGCATCCGCTGCCAGCCGCAAGTCACGGGCGCCGCGCTCGACCTGCTGCGTTTCGCCGCCCGCACACTGGAGATCGAGGCCAATGCTGTCACCGACAACCCGCTGGTCCTGACCGGGGCGGGGCGTATCGTCTCGGGCGGAAATTTTCACGCCGAGCCGGTCGCCTTCGCCGCCGACCAGATCGCGCTGGCGCTGTCCGAGATCGGCGCGATTTCCCAGCGTCGCGTCGCCCTGATGGTGGACCCGACGCTCAGCTTCGACCTGCCGCCCTTCCTGACACCCGAACCGGGGCTGAATTCCGGCCTGATGATCGCCGAGGTCACGAGCGCGGCATTGATGAGCGAGAACAAGCACCTGGCCAATCCCTGTTCTACCGACAGCACCCCCACTTCGGCCAACCAGGAGGACCATGTCAGCATGGCGGCCCATGGCGCGCGGCGTCTGATGCGCATGGTCGGCAATCTTGACCGCATCATCGGGATCGAGGCCATGTGCGCCGCGCAGGGCGTGGAATTCCGCGCGCCATTGCGCACAAGCGTCCCCCTTCAGGGCGTTCTGACCCGTTTGCGGGCCCAGGTGCCGGCCGTGGCGCAGGACCGCTACCTTGCCCCCGATATCGAGGCCGCGGCTGCCCTGGTGGCTGATCGCGGACTGACCAAGGGGCTGGACCTGCCGGAGCTGTGTCCATGACCCCGGTGACCGTCACGCAAGGCAACGGTCCGGTTGTTCTGGGCATCCCTCATGCTGGCACCTGGCTCCCAGAAGATGTGGCGGCGGGGCTGAATGGCCGGGGCCAGGCGCTGGCCGATACCGACTGGCACGTCGATCGGCTCTACGCGGGGCTTCTGCCGGGGGCGACGACCGTGCGGGCGTGCTTTCATCGCTACGTGGTGGACGCCAATCGCGACCCGTCGGGGGCCAGCCTCTATCCCGGGCAGAACACGACCGGCCTTGTGCCGCTGACCGATTTCGATGGCGTGCCGATCTGGCACGAGCCCCCCGATGCCGCGCAGATCGAACATCGCCGCGCAACCTGGCACTTCGCCTATCACGCTGCGCTGGCGGAAGAAATCGACCGGGTGCGGGCATTGCACGGGGTGGCGATCCTCTATGATTGCCACTCGATCCGCTCGCATATTCCGCACCTTTTCGAGGGCCGCTTGCCGGATTTCAACATAGGCACCAATGTTGGCCGATCTTGCGCCCCGGGAATCGAAGCGGTGGTTGCGAAAATCTGCGCTGGCGCCGAGGGCCATTCGACGGTGACCAACGGCCGCTTCAAGGGTGGCTGGACAACGCGCCATTACGGCCGCCCGGACACCGGCATTCACGCGATCCAGATGGAACTGGCCCAGTCCACCTACCTGGCCGACGAGGCAGACCCCTGGACCTACGACGAGGACAAGGCCGCCCGGCTGCGTCCGGTCCTGCAAACCATCCTTGAAACCCTGGCCGACATGGCCCCGCGTCTGAAAGGCTGACCCATGAGCGATCCCCGACACAACCTGCGTGACATCTACCCGCCCACCGGCCCCGAGATCAGCACCAAGAGCTGGCTGACCGAGGCGCCGCTGCGGATGCTGATGAACAACCTGCACCCGGACGTGGCCGAAAATCCGCACGAACTCGTCGTTTATGGCGGGATCGGCCGCGCCGCCCGCACCTGGGAGGATTTCGACCGCATCGTCGAGACGCTGAAACGCCTGGAGGAGGACCAGACCCTTCTGGTGCAATCGGGCAAGCCCGTGGGGGTGTTCCGCACCCACGCCGACGCCCCGCGCGTTCTGATCGCCAATTCCAACCTGGTGCCGCACTGGGCCACCTGGGAGCATTTCAACGCGCTCGATCGCAAGGGGCTGATGATGTATGGCCAGATGACTGCCGGGTCCTGGATCTATATCGGGACCCAGGGTATCGTGCAGGGCACCTATGAAACCTTCGCCGAGGCCGGGCGCCAGCACTATGGCGGCGACCTTTCGGGACGCTGGGTGCTGACCGCCGGGCTGGGCGGCATGGGCGGGGCACAGCCCCTGGCCGCGGTGTTCGCCGGGGCCTGCTGCCTGGCGGTCGAATGCGACGAAAGCCGCATCGATTTCCGCCTGCGCACCCGCTACCTGGACGAAAAGGCCACCAGCCTGGACGAGGCGCTGGAGATGATCGACCGCTGGACCAAGGCGGGCGAGGCGAAATCCGTCGGCCTTCTGGGGAACGCCGCCGAGATCGTGCCGGAAATACAGGCGCGTGGCATACGCCCCGATATCGTCACCGACCAGACCAGCGCCCATGACCCGGTGAACGGCTACCTGCCGCTGGGCTGGACCATGGCGCAGTGGAAGGACAGGCGCGAAAGCGATCCGGCGGCGGTGGAACAGGCCGCGCGCGCCAGCATGAAGGCCCACGTGGGCGCCATGGTCGCCTTTCACGAGGCCGGGGTGCCGACGGTCGATTACGGCAACAACATCCGCCAGGTCGCGCTGGAGGAGGGGCTTCAAAACGCCTTCGCCTTCCCGGGGTTCGTGCCGGCCTATATTCGCCCTCTGTTTTGCCGCGGGGTGGGTCCGTTCCGGTGGTGCGCCCTGTCGGGCGACCCCGAAGATATCCGCAAGACCGACGCGAAGATGAAAGAGCTCTTCCCCGACCACGCCGATCTGCACCGCTGGCTGGACATGGCGGGGGAGAGAATTGCCTTTCAGGGCTTGCCCGCCCGGATCTGCTGGATCGGACTGGGCGAGCGCCACAAGGCCGGGCTGGCCTTCAACGAGATGGTCCGCACCGGTGAACTGTCCGCCCCGGTGGTCATTGGACGTGACCACCTGGACAGCGGCTCGGTCGCCAGCCCCAACCGCGAAACCGAAGCCATGGCCGACGGGTCCGACGCGGTATCGGACTGGCCATTGCTGAACGCGCTGCTCAACACCGCGAGCGGTGCGACCTGGGTCAGCCTGCACCACGGTGGCGGCGTCGGTATGGGCTTTTCCCAGCATTCGGGCATGGTGATCTGCTGCGACGGCAGCCAAGAGGCCGATAAGCGGCTGGAACGGGTGCTCTGGAACGACCCGGCCACGGGGGTCATGCGCCACGCCGATGCGGGTTACGACATCGCCCGGGACTGCGCCAGGGAACATGCCCTTGATCTGCCCGGGATCGGGTGAGGTCTATCCGGAAAGATATGGAGGCGAGTACCGGACTCGTTGATTAAAGTATAAGCTATTGTTTTACAATATTAATTAGTTTTTGTTAGTGCCCAATGATGTGCACTAGTTAGTGCCCACTTTTTGAATATTTTTGTTTTTCGTCCCTTTTGAGGTGGAGGTTAATCGGCGTATGATTTCTCCATGACCCGACTCGCTAGTGTCAAATTGATTGAATGTACGGGGTGGATGGTGAGCGGGTCGCGATAAATCGCTTGGGGACAAATCCATTCGAAATATAACTTGGGACAGCAAGTCTATAGACCCGCTCACCTGTCGGGATTATCTCGTCGATAATGAGCAAACCAACGAGTAAGACCCAAGGGAATGACTACATGCGTGAGCTGTCTGGTCATTGATGAAAATCAACGCAGAGTAAACCGTCAGCATATGCTTATTTGTCAGTTCAAAAGCTGCATTGCCACGTAATAATTTGGAATCACACCAACGATCGTAACGAGTAAAAGTTTCGAAAGTTTAACGGATTTAGCAAGCCATCCATTTTTTGTGATCGCCGGCTCAAATGTGTAGGCTGCAGCCATAACAGCGTACCCACCAGCGAGCTTACGGCGCTTCTCCATCTCAAGTTCGGTCATAGCACGCTCAAAAACTTGCTGCTGACGCAACGCCTCAGCCTGTCTGCGATCGCAAATTGGTTGTCCGTCCAAAGAAATTCTCCCCTAAACCTAATGCGACGTTTGTCGGTAACCTAGGGACATGTAGGACAGTCGACCAAAAAGTCAGTAAGTGAATGGAAAGGTGAGCGTAGACGCTCAATGCAAATAGACGGTTATATCCAGTGACCAGACTCTTCAGCATCTCCAACAACCACCTTGCACTACAGTGCGAACCGTGTGGACTTAACTCTATGGTTGCAGTGCAGCACTTGATTGCTAGTCTGGGCAAATAAACGACATTCAATATCAAGGTTATCAATGGCAAAATGCCCCTCATGCGGAAAGAAACTTGGCCTCTTTGATGATTACGAGGGCGGTGTCTGCAAAGCCTGTTATCACGCCGCTGCTGAAGAAAAGGCGCAACATGTTTATGCTGAGCAAAATCAAAGGGATGCTGACATAGATGCAGTCACTCTGACCACTGAAACCTACCCAGAAGGGCTGAAGATTACCAAACGGATTGAGGTGGTCACGGCTGAGTGTGCCTTTGGGATGAACATATTCAAAGACCTGTTTGCCGGAGTCAGAGATATTGTTGGTGGGCGCTCTGAGGCTGTCCAGAAAACGCTAAGGGATAGCAGGCGGGTTGCCCTATACGAACTGAAAAGGGAAGCCTACGAGGTCGGTGCAAACGCTGTGGTGGGCGTTGACTTGGACTACGTGGAATTGGTCGCTGCTGGTAATATGGTTTTGCTTGTTGCTAGTGGTACAGCTGTAAGGATTGAAGAATGAAGCTGAAACCATCTGTTACTATCGCGGCTCTTAACTTGCTGGCATTAGGGGGCTGTGCAGCGGAACACGGAACTAAGCAGCTCGTTGTGGTTGAGGGCGTTGAACATGCGGTCAAATCAATCCGAGAATCCGAAAACAGCTTTGTAGCACACGAAGTTGATCTTGCCGGGGGCGTAATCGACCCCAATGACTACCGCCAAAATGTCGTGGCTATCGAGATGGCGACAGGTTGTGTTGTTGATACACGTACAATCGTAAACAGCGGATTGCAGACTATGGCGCTTGTTGTATGTGATTAGGGCAGGGCAACGAAAGTTAAGAAAGTCGAAAGTAAATCTTTTTGCCCGAGTTTAGGCTGGCTTACCGGCTGGGCGCAATCTATAGCGGTACAATTCCTTGGGGCCCCGCGTTTAGGTAGAGCCCCTCAAAGGTTAATCTGACCGAGTTCCAGAGACCAACTGCGCTATCCGCTTACGCGTTTAATCTGTCCAACGCCTTGTAGACTGCCGACCGAGTGCAACCCAACTCACGCGCGATATGAGTGGCCCCTAGGCCCTGTTCCTTCAGTTCAATCAGCTTGTCGGTATCAATGCTGGTGGGTCTACCCTTATACTTGCCTTCAGCCTTTGCCTTGTCGATACCGGCGCGTTGGCGTTCCTTGATAAACGACAGTTCCATTTCAGAGACCATCGACAGCACAGTGAGGATAAGACGGCCCTCAGGCTTGCTAGTGTCAATGCTACGGTCGAGAACGCGAAGGAATGCGCCCTTCTGGTCCAATTCATGAACGATATTGAGTACATCACGGGTAGAGCGTCCGAGCCTATCCAGCTTGTAGACCACCAGTGTGTCGCCCTCAGTGATGAAGTCTAGCAGGTTGCGAAGTTCGTCCCTGCCATCAACTGAGGCACCTGAGACCTTCTCCATCCTGATAACACTACAGCCAGCTTCCTTCAGTTTCTGTTCTTGCACATCTGTAGACTGGGAAAGTGAACTGACGCGGGCATATCCATAAACAGCCATGACTGTATCCTATGATTCTTAGACTAGGTACACATTACTGTAGAATAACCCTGAATCCAACCCTAATTCTACGCTATTTTAGACGATATTGCCTGTGTCCTGAGGGTATACCCAAATTCTACGGTGACGTCTTCAATGAAGGTAAGCATTATTTGAGACGCCAAAGGGGTTAAAAGCAGGTAACCACAATAGAAATTCAGGGGCTTCGTCCATTCATGGGGGTAACCTACCCAAAGTCCTGCAAGCGAAATTTTCCCACTAAACAAAAAGGAAAAAGAAGGTCTTTAAGGTGTGCCTATGACGGAATAGCGATAAGTCGCCACTACCCCCTAGAGTAGGAATACTGAACCAGAACGCGGTGAAAGCCCTAAGTAACTGTTTTTATTACATAAAGCATAATGGGCGTTTTGCTATGACGGGAAAGCGCGAGAACGACAGATAAGTCGTTGGAAACTAGCAATTTAAAAATCATTTAAACCATTGAAAACAATAGGGATTACTGGCCTGTAGCGCGAATTTTCTTGACAAGACGTCAGCTTTCAAGGTAGAGACAGCTCCCGTGGTTGGAAATGCAGGCGGCATATTGGACCGCTGCTACGGCCAAACCCATTTCAAAATCGGCACAGGCGGCTTCGCCTAAGCCACAACCACAATCAACAGCGCAGAGCGTTTTCCCTTTGACAGAGCGTCAGAGGCTACAGCCCCAAGGGGCTTTTTTGCGTTGTATTTCAGCAAAAGGAATATCCGATGCCAGATGGCAATCCACAGATCATCCAAAACCAAGATCAAGAACTTGAACGCCCTGAGCCAAAGCATTTCACGCGCTTCAATTGTGAACCTGCTGACAGGCTTACAGCAGAGGCTGTAGAAGCCTTCAGGATTGAACATGGCATCAGGAGCGGCAAGGGGCAGACACGCGCCCTCTGTGGCTTCTTGATGACGTGCAAGGCGCTTGAGAAACGCACAGAACAAACATTCACTTGGCCTAGCAGCAAGACGGTTTTGACCAACTATGAGGCCAACCAACGGGTTCGCAACACACTTATGGGTCTATATTTCCATCAGGAAGGCCCAACAGGTTGTAACTGGACAAAGAAGGCTACCGTCTATCGGCTCGACGTAATGCCAGACACCTGCGGGCTACGCTTTCAAGAAACTAACCCTAGAAACCTAGTGGAAGTGAGAGACTTTAAGTCGGGGCAAGGGGGCCTGTTCTTCTATGAGCCGACCGGGGAAATACTTAAAGAGCAAACATGCCTTCACGAATTTGGTGAGCAGAAATTCAGGGGTGAGCTTCAGAGGATGCAAGACCTAAACGAATACCTTTCCAAGAACCCCCTGACCTTGAACGGTGATATTTACCGGTACCTTGTCCGCAAGTTCAACAATCGGAGTCTGAGCCATGGGGGTAGGCTTTATGGGGGGTATTCAGCCCAAGAAAAGTGCTATCGGGCTTCGGCAACTATTGCAGGCGAACCAATAGTGCAGCTGGACGTCAAGGCTTCTTTCCTCTTCATCCGTGCTGCACTTGGCAATGTCAATCTGGGGGAAGGCAGCGGCGATCCTTATGGGCAACTACCGTTCGTTGTGGATGAGCACAGCCGCAAGTTCGCCAAGGCCCTGCTGTCTGCCATGATCTCAAGCGGTGGCACTAAACAAAACATGCCGCCCAAAATCCGTAATAAGTTTCCGGAGATCGTGACCAAGTCCACAACGATGAGAACTTTTCAGGAACCTATTTTGCAGATATTCCCCTTTTTGGAAAAGGAAGTTGACGGGCTGCATGTGATGTATCGGGAATCTGAAGCCATTCTAAAGGTGCTCGAACTTGGTATGGAATGGAGCATCCCTGCATGGCCACTGCATGATTGTATTTTCGTTCGTAAGCGTGATCTGCACATAGGGGTAGAGATGATCAAGACAGGATTTGAGGAAGAAATTGGATTTAGGCCGACTATCAGTGTCAATCCTTTAGATGGATCACCAGAGTATGATATATAAACCCCTATAAATAATATATAAATACATAAGGAAGGTACATGGGTGGAGAAACTAGAAGGTAGTAAGAGTCCTACTTTTGTTCTCCACCTGTTCTTGTGCCAATGTTGCTTGTGTAGTTTTATAGAGTAACCTTCGAAAGCCTGTATCCCCCACTACCCTTTTTGTTGCCAGAACTGGTAAATACCCAGAATAGCATCAGGAATCTGTTCAGCAGACTCAGCTAAAGCCTGATCTAGTTCCTCTTGTGGTATGCCCAATACTGAGTTTCCGTTGTCGTCCAGCAGGTGCGCCATAATCGGTGTGATAAGATGGCCATGTGAACCGCTTTCAGTCAATCGCAGCCATTCCTTGGGGCGTAGGGCGACAGCATCCATAAAGCCCTCACACCAATCCATCGCAATCACATGACCTTCGGCTGCCTGCCAAAAAATAGGTTCGGCCAAAGGTGGCTCAGATGTGAGGTTGTTGCAAATGGTGGCGTATTGGCCGGTAAGGGTGGATAAGACTTTAGCCGGGACAGCTTTGAGAGTTCCGCCCATCGCGGTTGCTATCCATTCATTTGGCGGCACCAAAATGGGAGAGCAGGCAATACCGAACATGAACCCGTCGAGGTCCGATAGCATAAAGCAACCCTCGGGGCTGTCGTCTGACATCAGGTAGTTGTCGAGTTCTTCAAGGTTCAGCATAGGGGCTGGATTCTACTGTTTCGGTGGGTCAAAGTGGCCATATGCCTAATGCAATGACCAATGACCAACTACAAGACTTCATCCAGAACAAGATGCGCATGTCGGCCGTTTACCAGCCTGCAATGATCAAGGCGTTATTGGCGCGTGGGGGTGAAGCAACTGTTGAAGAAATTGCACAAGAGCTGCTGTCATATGATCAGTCTCAAGTCGAGTATTATGCGATCAGAACCAAGAATATGGTTGGCAAGGTGCTGTCACAGAATGGGGTGGTAACGCCTGTAATGAATGGAAGGGCCATTGTCGGCTACAGGTTGAACATTGAGGCCCTCACAGACGGCCAGAGAGACGCGCTGGGCGACCTTTGCGACCATAGGTTAAACGCATTCATTCAAAAGCGGGGCGATGGGAGTTATGCCCGAAAGTTGGTGATGGCCTGAAGTAGGCGGCATATCATGGCGGTGTTGAAAGACGCCGTCGATCTCACAGAGAAAGGATATGCCACCATGGCCAAATCTACCGTTGTCCCGTTCGAA
>NZ_QETF01000029.1 GCF_003129565.1 Salibaculum griseiflavum | reverse complement strand
AGTGGCGGAAGATCAACGGGCCAAGCCGTCTGCCCGAGGTTATTCAGGGGATTGAATTCAAAGACGGGATCAAGCAACTTCAAGCCGCCGCCTGATGACGGCCGTCACCAACTTTTGGGCATATCTCTAAGCGCCAAGCTTGTGCCTTTGTTAAACGTAATGCCCAGCTCCTCCGCCAGCGCATTAAACGCACGCGCATGTGCTTTGTCTTCCTTAAGTTGTGCATAAATGCCAGCGCACTGTTCCAAAATCGCGTACAGCTCTGCGTTTGCTTGCTTGTATACGCCGTTTTCCCAGTGCTCGCGCTGTGCAACAAGCGTTGTAAGTGTGTCGTGCAGTTTAGTTTTAAAAGTAGTTTTCATTGCGTTGTCCTTTCTATGTTTGCAATGCGACGCAACACTGCGTTGCGCCGATGAGAAAGGTGTACTGGAGTTAAGCAGGCAAACCCATTATCTGCAGACTTATAATCCTTATGAGTTTATACTTTCAGTGAAAATGAGGAGTGGGCTATGGGCGAACTGCCAACGAGCATTTTGGATTTCACCTCAGCAGACCGTCGCAAAGACGGCTTTTGGGTGACCAAGCTGGCATATTATATGCTGTGGTTTGAGTTTCTGGCGGTCAGCCCAAGCTATGAGCTGGCGCGGCGGTTTCGAGCAGGCACCTTGCGTGACAGTGACAAGGACAAACTGCCGGACGACTTTGACGCTGTGCTGTCGGTCTATGATGATCTTGGTAATGTGCAGCGTGTTTTGTTTCCCATATGGTGGCGCAAGGTTGGCTTGATCCGTTTTGGCTTTGAGGGTGAGCCTCCTCAGGTGCGCCGGATTGCCTACTTGCCCCATACCAAGAGCAAGCGTCCTGAGCTGACAGATCGGGTTGAGCAGTTCATTGACGGTGCTTGGACTGCGCAAGGCCGTCAGCGTTCAGTCGTTATTGCCATACCAGTAGGGCTACCCAAAGGGCGCATTACTCGACAGGTCAATGCGATCTTGGATAAAGTTCCGGATGACCAAAAAAACCTGATTGAGCCAAAGGCACAATACCCCTTGCTTGGTCAGCGCCACCATAAGGATACGCTGTTTCGTTATCTTGGGGCGCTGTGGATGCGCAGTGCGATGCGCAGTCAATCTTTGTGGCGGATTGGGGCACGTGCAAAGTTGAGCGATACATATAGCCCTGTTCTTGACTACAGCGGTCCAAGAGCACGCGGTGAGGATGGATATGACCGTGAAATGATGGCCATCCTCACCAGTCGCGCCTTACGCCGTGGTCGAATGATTGCAGAGAATGCGGCACGTGGCCGGTTTCCCGTTTATGAGCGCAACGAAAACGCGGTCGAGATTGACTATAGCTATCTTTACAAACTCATAGCGGGCCGCAAACGTTGGAAGCGCGAGGAAATCAAACGCATCAAGCGGCACGAACACGGCCTATGATCGAAGCAGTCTTTTACGGCATTCAGGGGGAACACAGTCTTTAAAACACAGTGTTTGGACGACAGTGTTTGAACACAGCGTCACGACCACGGTGTTTGCGCACAACTGGGATAAATACCTGTGTAGCAAACGGGAGTATGAGTATGTCGAGACAGATATTGGAACAGGTGCGTGATGAATTGGCCAGCTGCGGGGTGATCAGCTCCAACAGGGAGTTCTGCGTAAGCTGGTTGGCCAAGGATGAGGGTTATATGCGTGGTTTGCGGTTCCGTGACCTGCCGCCAAGTGCGGATGCGCTGGCCACCTGTGCCAGCAAGCTGGGATATTATGCGCGCCACCTTGCCAAGAGCAGCAAGCGCGAACAGCGTGAAACAAGCAACCACTTGTATCGACTGCAGCGGTTGTGTCAGCAGGCCATGGAAGACCAAGCGCGCGCCAAGTGGATGACAGCGGAGCGTATGGGGCTATGACAGCATGATGGTGTGGTCGAAATTCCCTCTGCAGGTGAAAATTCCCACTGCGCAAAATTTTGGTGGGAAGTACTTACATTTTTGGGGTGGTCTTTGGCAGCCCTCCCGACGGTGGGGCGGAGCGCGACGATGACCGACCGTGAAGAAATGCGCCGCATGATTGATGCGGTTGAGCAGTCAGCCAACAGTGTCGGACTTGAGCAGGCTATTGAAGATATCAAGACTTTTGTGAACGCCGCCAGCTTTCTCACAAACAAGCTGGACCGCCGGTTGGAGCGCAAAGACGTCAAGCGCAACGCCAAGTCAGGTGCGCCCAAGCCCAAAGGTGCCAAGCCCTTCCAACCCCCAGCGCCACCACCGACCAAAACAGCGCCAGACCAAAATCCACCAAGTGCTGGCTCCACCAGTGGAATTGCCGCAGGCATCACACAAGCTGACTTTGATCGGCTGAAACCTCAGAGTCCACAAACGCCAATCCGTGCCCACTGACGACGGCTGGCACACCAGCACCAGCGGCTTAGTGGCGTCAGCGTGCGTCTGTGCTGTTGCTGTAGCGCCCGACCGCTGCCAGCCCGCACCCCATGTAGCGGGCAACGACCAATCACCGCTGTGTGTGCAGATTTGAGCGGATAGGGCACGGCTTTGATGTGAGCAGGAGTGTTTAGCGCGAGCTTGACCGTCAGGCGGAGAGGCATAGCGCAGATGCAGTTGAGCTAGACGCAATCGTGCTTAATGTAGGCCTTAGCAACTTCGTTGAGCTTCCAGTAAAGTTGCGAGAAACGGTTCATTATGTCGCGCCTCACTTCCAAACCGTCTTCAATTGCGCATTCGTCTTCTTTACTATCAGCCGGGATGTACATGCCGAACATATTCCACTCAGTTGCAACTACTCCACGGCCCATCTTTCGATCAAAGAAGAACGGACAGAAGGAAAACTCACTATTCAAGTCATTTCCAATCTCGATCAAGTCTTCTGGATCAATCAGCTTACGATCATGGTGCAATGTTGCTCTGATCTCAGCATGCATATTGAAATTGTCGCAGCGCATTTGAAATTTATAGGGGATCGATCTTCCATACGGTTCTTCTGATGGGCAAATTCTATTGATAAATGACATGCAGGATATTTCGCCCTCGTGCTCGACGCGCTCTTTGTAGTCGCCAAGAAAGACCTCGTCTCGATTGCAGTTGGCATTGAAATTTAGAAGCATGTTATCAATAAATCGCATCGTTTTGCCTCCTCAATCTGATGATCACTTTTCTAGCTAGACGCAGCAATCGTAGCTGGTCAGACAATCGATGCAACAACTGAAAAGCG
Organism: Salibaculum griseiflavum; assembly: GCF_003129565.1. Classification (GTDB taxonomy): domain Bacteria; phylum Pseudomonadota; class Alphaproteobacteria; order Rhodobacterales; family Rhodobacteraceae; genus Salibaculum; species Salibaculum griseiflavum. The sequence goes on along the minus strand of NZ_QETF01000029.1, from coordinate 11,345 downwards.
CAGGAAGTCTCGTCCGTTCAACGAAACCAATCCAGAAGAACTCAGCCTATGGCATCAAAGACGCAGTACAAGCGCCCTGTGGCCGTCACTTGGTACCAGCCCGCACCGTGTGTAGCGGGCAACGACCAAATGCTGCTGTGTGTGCAGATTAGAACCAATAGGGCACAGCTTTGGTGAGAGCACGGGTGGTTTGGCGAAGGTTTGATGATACGGGAGAGATGCATAGCGCAGATGCCCGTCGCCGTGGCCTCAACGGAACCCGCAATGTGCCAACCAACTGAATGTGAAAAAGGGCGACCCGCAGGCCGCCCCTTCTGGTTCTCATGAGTGGTGTTTAGAACTGATGCTCAAGGCCAAGCTCAAAGCCCGTCCTCGTGGAGCTGGCAATACGGTCTGCCTTGATACGGGCGACAAAACGGCTGTTGCCATCCTGAGACGTTGTGTTGAAGCCAAATTCAGCGCCGCCGCCGCAGTCTTCTGTTGTTCCAATCGTCTTGACCTGCTCGCAAATCACGCGTGGGGCGAATGTGAACAGCGACAGGCTTTCGGAGCTCGGTAACCCGTCCATCGGAATACGGAACTCAGGGCGCAGCGTCAGATTGGCGATAGACACGCTGTCGGCGTCAATCGAAACCTGATTATCCGTGCTCGTGGCGTTGCGATCCGTGAGGCCCACCGTGCCTAGGTCTGTGTAACCATAGGTCAGCGCGATTTCCGGCCAGATTTCGTAGCCGTCGCGCTCGATCACGCCGCTGAGGGCAGCGCCAATTGTCGCGCTTCGGGTCGTGTAATCACCCTGCAGATCAAGCGTACCGTTGGTTATGTCGAGATCATTGCGTCCAGCGCCCAAGGAGACGAAGCCGTCGGCGTAGAGGTTTTCCTGTAGGGCCGAAACAAAATAGGCCCCGGCATTGATGCCAAAGCGGTCCTGGTCCCCTTCATAGACACCATCGATATCGCTGCGGGCCAGTTCGCCGCCAAGGAAGTAGCCGACCATGTTATCTTGATCGAGCATGCGCTCCCAAGCGAGCTTGCCGCTGAGCGTCGCCGTGGTGCTGCCGGTGTCACTGTCATGCTGGACGTTGAATTCGCCAAAGGCAAGGCGGCGGTAGGTGCCCTCGTAGTTCCCGGACTGCTCGAAGAACGTACCCTGTGTGCTGATGCGGCCGTTGTTGGCGGTGAACGTGCCGTCTACATCAAAACCAACAACATTGCGGCTGGCAAGGCCCGAGCCTTCTCCCCCTATCTGACGACGACTTTCGATGAAGCGCTTCCGTGCATCCAGTGTTAGGTTCCGGTTAGCGGCAATTGTGCTATTGAGCGCACGTTCGGAGGCATCGGTCAGAACTTCTGCGACGTCCGAAAAACCATCTTCGGAGCCAGCAGCGTTGCTGCTATCACTAGACGCTCCATCAAGGCAGCCTTCGATATATTCTTCATCCGCGGCGTCGCGTATTTCATCTAAGGTTACGCGGAGGGTGATTGAGTCTGGATGGGCCGGCTGAATGTTGGCATCCGGAAGGTAGCTTGCACTTAAAACTGGCAGGTCAACCTCCAGCGGAAACGACGGAGGACCGTTGTCTTTTTGCCAGCTCAAAGTTGCGGTGAAATGCGCGTCGCCTCCAATGTGTCCGTCTAAACTTAAACTAGCAAGAATTTCGGCATCAAAAGGCGAAACCCAAGATGCGATACCCCCAAATATCGAATCGGAGCCTCCGGGTGAGCTTGGATCGTCAAAATACACATAGCATTCTTCTACTCCCGTGAAGTTTTTTATACTCGTATCGGACGCATTGAAAGTGGCAATCTCATTAGACGAATAATCGTTTCCATATGAATCTTTCCAAACATCTGATGCGGGGATTGGTGGCTCTAGGGTCGCCGCGTTCACAGCCATCGGTATGGCAAAAAATGCCATGCAGAGAATCGGTCTGCTCGCGTATCGCTTCGTGTATTTCTGCGTATTTCGGGTGAAGTCGGTCACGTGGCCCTCGTTTCGATTTGACATTTGTTCGTAAAAGTATGTGTCGGTCTGCGTGCCTCCCACCAAAAATAAGTATCTTTTCCTCTCAAAATCTCTCAGGTGAGAGGCTTGGCTCGCTCCTCGCCCTTTCAGTGTGCAGTATTTCCTAACTAAATGGGGCGACCGTGCACATAGACCTTTACGCGCCCTACCGCTCGTCTGAGCGCGGCGCTTCTGGTGCCGTTGTTTGTTTGGTGCCGTTCATGGTGGCCTCAACGGAACCCGCAATGCGCATACCAAATGAATGTGAAAAAGGGCGACCCGAAAGCCGCCCTTTTGGTTCTCGTGAGTGGGTTTTAGAACCGATGTTCGAGATTGAACGCATAGCTTGAGCGAGTGCTACCTCCTACGCGGTCCATAATTACGCGGAATTCTGCATGACTTAGGCCATCGTCAGATTGACTGCTCAACCCAATTTCACCACCACCACCGCAGTCATCTGTGCGCCGCACGGTGTGACGGCTTTCGCAAATCAAGCGCGGTGCAAAGCTGAATTGGGACTTACTCTCGGCCACAGTATCGGCGTCCAGTGCCCAGATCACTTCTGGCCGCAGTGTGAGGTTCGCAATGCTCACTGACCCGGCATCCAAACTCAGCGTATCATCCACCAAGCCATAAGCACGGCCCGTAAACTCCACATTGCCGATCCAGGTCTTGCCGTAGCTGAAAGCCAATTCGGGATGGAACTCGTATTGCTCGTACTCGTAGACGCCTGAGAGCGCCGCACCGGCCGTGGCCGTGCGTGTGGTGTAGTCACTGGTCAATGCCAGCACGTCATTGGCCATTTCCAGATCGTTGCGACCCGCGCCGAAGGTGAGGAAGCCATCCAAGTAAACCTGTTCGGCCAATTGGTGCACGGCATACCCACCCGCTGTCACACCAAAGCGGTCTTGGTCGCCATCGAATGTTCCGTTGAGGGTTGAGCGTGCCAACTCCCCGCCCACAAAATAGCCCAGCATGGTTTGCTCTGAGAGCAAGTGTTCCCAAGCGACACGAGCGGTGAGGGTGGCCGTGGTGCTGTCGGTGTCGGCATCATGCTGGATGTCAAAGTCACCGAAGAACAGGCGGCGATAGGTGCCCTCGTAGTTACCCGTCTGCTCAAAGAAGTTCCCGCGTGTGCTGAGTGTTCCCCCGCTGATCTCAAAGCTACCATCAACGTCGAAAGGCACATTATTGCGCGAGACAGTACCAGTTTCGCAGCTCGAAGTTTCAGCAGCTGCTGCATCTTCTTCAGCACATGCCTCGCGCTCTCGTTGATCTGCTATGAAGCGTTGGCGAGCGTCTTGCGTCATGCGTTGGTTGCTGGACAGCGCACTGCGCAAAGAGCGCTCCGCTTCATCCACGAGCACCTGCTGAATTTCTTCTCTGTATTCGTCAAAGGCAGTTGCGACACTGCCTGCAAAAACAGTGAACTCGTTGGAGGCTGTATTTGGGTTGCCACCCGCTGTGTTGGTAACGGCACCAGCCAAGACCTGCACTAAGACGCTGTTGCCAAGAACGGGGTCGATGGCCGCTGTGAACTGCGTCGATGAGCCTGACACGGCGGCAACACTCGCGACTGTGCCATTTTCAATGCGGAGCTCTGACGCGATCAGGTCACTGGATACCGCTTCGCTGAAGGTGATGTTGACCGTGAACTGCTCGGTCACAATCTCGGTTGGACCTGCGACCACAACTGTAGGAGAGACAGTATTGGCGGCGTACAAGGTGGCTTTGGTTGTGCTCACCGGGTTGGCCGCATCGTCGTAGGCAGTGACAGACACCTGCAGACTGCTGCTGGACAGTGACCCTGCCGTTAGCACGTAGGTGGCTGTCCACACACCACCGCTTTCTGTTGCTGTTGCAGCAGCAGGGCCGCCGAAGGCAGAGAAGTCGACTTCGACAGTATCAATCGTATCGGTGTTGTTTGCCGTCCACTCAACCGTGACCGTGTCCCCAACCTTGAAGGCGCCAGAGGGACCCGTGCCACCCGATACGGCAATATCCGCATCCACCACAGTTGGGGCGATGTTGTCCGCAACAGCGTTATTGGTACCCGTTTGGTTTGAGCTGTTACCTGCCGTATCAATTGCCGTGATCGAGACGTTTCTATTGGTAAGGTCAATTGAGCCGCTTGTGATAGTGTAGGTGGCTGTCCATGTGCCGCCGCTATTGGTTGCTGCGACTGCACCGCCTCCAAACTCTGTGAAGTCAACGGATAAAGAAGCAATATCGCCATTATTGTCGCCGCTAGCCGTATCGTCCCAGCTAGCGGTGACGGTATCGCCGATTTTGAAAGCGCCACCTGTACCAGTTGCACCACTCAAACTGATGTTGGCGGCGGTCACGACAGGTGGGGATGCATCAACGGTGGCATTACTTGCGTCAGTCGCCGTCGTGGCGTTGCCTGCTTCATCAGTAGAAGTAACCGCGACATTAAGGTTTGTACCCGACGTGCTGGTATTGGCCACGATAGTGTAGCTAGCTGTCCAAGTTGATCCTGTAAGGCTTGCGGCAACGGCACTCCCACCACCAAAGGCTGAAAAATCTACCGTTACGCTGCCAAGGCTGCCTGTGATGTTGATATCTCCATCACTGCCCGATGTGTCCCAGTTTGCTGTGATGGTGTCGCCGACCTTGAAAGCTCCGTCGGTGCCAGTGGCACCCGAGATGGAAATCCCAGAATCCGTTACCATCGGAGCAGTCGTGTCGATCACAATGGCCTTGTTCGCGCCTAGTGAGCCCGTCGTTCCTGGGGCAGCGAGCGTGAGATCAGCGGCGTAGCCGTTCCCACTTATGCTTCCACCGCTAAGGCTCAGCGCGGAGGTGGTCGTGTAGTCAAGCTCTTGTGTGTTTTCACCAGCCTGCACGACATACTCGAAACTCAGCGTGTTTGAACCGCTACCGTTTGAGTAATTCACCCCCTGGCCTCCGCCTCCAACATCCAACGTGAGCGTAGGGGTGCCTGTTACAGAGACAGCCTCATCGAACGACACTTGTACAGTTACCGTCTCACCTTCCCTGTAGTGTCCGTCTGGCGTACTGGCTGATACGTTTACAACGTCGGGTGTGCCAATAGAAAGGATTGGAATGGTTGGATCGGCAGCGAGGCTCCCTGTAGCGTCATTTGCCGAGAGCGTGATCGTGGCAACATTAGCACCTACCGCGTCGGTAACTGTGGTATATTTAAGGTTACCCACCGTATCGAGGTATGTGTTTATGTCAGCAGCAACGCCAGATAGGGTTATCGTTGTGCCATCGACAAGGGAAGTTGTAACTCCATTACTGGAGCCATCAGCCGGGGTTGAGAAGGATCCGCTGTCTACACTGAGCGTGGCAGTGAGAGTGTCATTTTCAGGATCGCCAAAGGTTACAGCGCTTAAGTCGATGTCGCTCACATCGTCTTCCGCGACTGTCAGGTTTGACGGCACACCTTCAACTGTCGGCTGGAAATTCGCATCTGTTCTAGTATTGACCGGCCCATTTTCATCAACCCCGAGTCGATAGCGCCGGTTTCCAACAACAAAGGTAACACCGAAGAAGCTCAGCTCCTCGATGTTGGTCCCCGCCCCCCCGACCGTAGAAAAATTTGAAACGCTGTTCGAGGTCAGCCCATAGCAACGCTCGATGATGCCGCTTGTAATCGGTCCGGTAGCTGCAGGATTATATCCGTGATCGCCAGGAGTTTCCCAGCCATTTAAGTGGGGCTCATCATTTGCATAGTAGTATATCTGATCCGGGTAATAGACAGTTGCATCTGAATTAAAACTAATACGAAACATATATACAGTATCAAGTCCTTTTTTGCGAATTGCTTCAACTTGATTATTAGAGTAATCATTCCGGAATGAGTGTGAGGAAAATTTACAATCATCGTCGCTTACTAAGCCGTCACCAAGGTCTTTATAATCTTTGTTGGATCCCAAAATAATGATATTATCCCCATCACCCGCAAGAGGAAGGCTCCATGCGGGGCTAACGGAAAAAACCATCAGTGCAGTCAAAATTACGGTACAGCCAAGACAGGAAAGCGCTATCCTTTTGCAGTGACTTGACAATTGGCGGAGGATCGAATGCATGATAAAACCTACGTAGTTCGTGCGATGTGACTATGGCACCCACCGAAATCTGCACATTGAAGATTGTTATATTTTGCTCTCAAAAGCTCTCAGGGCTTTCAACGTGACTTGCCGCTTCAGTCAAGTTAAGCCACCCTTCAGGAAATCATTGTTTGCGTGGTGAACTTTGACTGAAGACCTTTACCTACGTTTCGCCGCGCTCCTTGCGGCGGCACTCCTTGTGCCATCGGTCACCTTTGCAATGTTCGCAGTGGCTCATAGAGACGTGCCGTTTTGGCGGTATGCGAGTGCAGGGATGTTTTTGATTTTTGCAGCTTCTGCGCTGAGCGCAATACGTGATGTGCTGCCGGGACTATTGTCACTCACGGTCAGCAACATGCTTGTTGGCGCAGGATATTACCTTAATCTGAAGTCAGTCCGTAGTATATACCAACTCACGAATTGGAGGCGTCTCGACGAAGCTTCACTGATGATATACGGCGCAGCCGTGATTATAGTAAACATATTTTTCAATACATACGAGAACCGTGTTTTAGTTGTTTCTGCTGGGATTTTGCTTTTCTCGACTGCATTGGGGCTAAGTGCGTATCGCTCCGTCGCTAAGGATATGCGCTTGGGAAAGCTGATGTTGATGGGGTTTTCGACTGCTAATATAATTTTTACAGCAGCGCGTTTCCTATCTGCCACTCCTTTGACGGATGGGTTATTTTTATTGAGCATTTGGGATCCAATGTTTTTTATCTGGTCTATCGCTGCCACATTCCTGTTTTCTCTTGCGCAGTTCATAAACGGCAATGCGATCATCCAGCGAGAAAACCTAAAAGCCCTGCAGGAAGCCAAAAGACGATTGGAGCATGAAAAAGAGCTCTCCAGTCAGTTGGCAATGGCAAATGAAGAGCAGCAGAACCTACAGAAACTGCTACTGCATGAATTCAAAAGGCCACTTGCTGCAATACAAGCTGTGCTTCATGCCCAAAGTTCTAAGGATGCGGTTTTAGACCAATCGAAGGCTTCACGCTTGAACGCTTTGACAGCACAAGCCACTGAATACCTAGAAGGTATTTCACAATATCACGATGTTGCTGAGCTGTTTGCGGAGCCTAACTGGAGCCATCTTCCAGTTGCTCAGATCGCACGGGATATCACGACCAAATGGGGTGTTGAAGTCTCGGTCGAGGCTGAACTGGGCCACCAAGAGATGCGCTGTGATCCGCTGCTTGTCGACATTGCGATCAGCAACCTAATTGAAAATGCGAAGAAATTTGGAAGCGGCACACAAGGCGTGTCGGTTAACATTGGCAGTGTTGGCGGGAACGTTCAGATCGACGTACGGGATGACGGTCCGGGCATCCCGAACGCTGAGTGGCGTAAGGTGTGGCGCAAATTTTACAAGCTTGACGATGAAACTCCCACTGCCTTGACCGGGTGTGGCCTTGGACTGTATGTCGTTGCTCAGGTTGCACAGACCCATGAGGGTACCGCATATGTGGTCAGCGAGAAGCCATCCGTGATACGCTTGGAGCTTCCACTAGCCAGGATAGACGGCGCTGATGGTTGATCCTGCTGAAATCCTGCTGATCGATGATGATCATGATTTTTGCGACAGCGTTTCGAGTTATTTTGACGCTCGGTCGATACCGGTTCTTACTGCAACCGATCCGCGTCTGCTACAAAGTATGAGCCTTGATGGCCTTCGAGTGATTTTACTGGACATCGACATGCCGCGCTTATCGGGTATTGATGCCTTGCCAATCGTCAGAAGCAAAAGCGATCTGATAACAACGATCATGGTTTCAGGGCATAGTGATCTGACGACCAGATTGTCAGCACTGGAAAAAGGGGCCGACTTTTTCGTCGGTAAGCCTGTCGACCTTCCAGAGCTTTTTTTGGTGGTCAGTCGCATTCTTGGTAAGCATTCTGCTGAATGTGCAAGAACTGATAAGGCGCATTGGCTGCTGTCGCGGTCCCGATGCACACTGATTTCACCTGCTGATGATTGCATTGGCCTGTCGGCGAGTGAATTCCGCGTTTTTGAGGCCTTATTCAGTCACGCACCAGAGGCAGTGAGCAAAGAAGAGCTTACCGAGGCTGCAACGGGCAGGATCGATGTGGCCAAAGCCTACAGTCGAGCGTTGGAGGTTCTGATTTCTCGTGTGCGTTCCCGTGCCAACACCAGCGATGTTAAGCTGCCCGTCAAAGCTTTGCGCAACGCAGGCTATGTGTTCCATGGCAATGCACGGGTGATTGATTGAGCTGTGCCAAAACAGTGTGTGGCGAGACTGTGTTTCCACAACTGTGTGCGAACACTGTGGTCAAACACAGTGTTTTGGGTTACTGTGTTGAACACAGTGTTTTGCGTTGCTAAAGCGTTAGCGCAGCATCACACATTATATCGCACACCTCGTTTTAACGCTAAATAACACTTTAATTTCAAGCGCTTAAAAATAACGCAAGTCTTGAAAATCCTCGTGTCGGTGGTTCGATTCCGCCCCCGGGCACCAATTTTACCAATAAAAACAAACATTTAAGCATAGCACAGTTTTACGAAATGTGCTGCACACTCATCGCACAGTTTTGTCGTGCGTTGGTGGCTGAAAAACACTGTGCTGAACACAGTGTTTGGAATCAATGTGTTGACCACACCAAGTGCAACACAGCAAACGAACACACTGTTTTGAAACCGGGTTTAGAACACACTGTTTTGGAACGCTTGCACTTACACAGCAGTTGCAAACACCCTTTTTTGCACAGTCTTTCCACGTGCCCAACCTTTCAGGCTGACAATGCCAACACAAAACCGTACTGTGCGATGAGTAGTAGGGAATTAGGGTATGGTCGCACTCAGCGCAAACACACACACGCTGCTGGACGGCGCTGTAAAGGTCTACCTGCGCGGCAACAGCAAGCGCTGGCAGGCCACGTTCAAGATTGGCGAGCACTGGGTGCGCATCAGCACAGGCAAGCGGGATCTTGAAGAAGCCAAGACTGTAGCCCGTGACCAGTACTTGGATTACCGTTTTCGAGCCAAGCACGACCTGCCAGTTGTGACCAAACGGTTCGAGGACGTGGCGCGGCTGGCGATTGCGGATATGCAGCGGCAGCTGGACGCGGATGCAGGGCGCAAGGTCTACCGGGACTACATCAAAGCGCTGAACAAGTACTTCATCCCGTTCTTTGGCAAGACCTTCATCACCAGCATCGACCACGACAAAATTCAGGCGTTCAATCGCTGGCGCACCAAAGTGATCGGCCATGAACCCAAAGCATCGACGCTGAACACGCATAACTCAGCCATGAACAAGGTCTACGCAGAGGCAGTGGCGCGCGGTTTCATCACGCAGGGCAAGGTGCCCATACTCACAAACAAAGGGGATGGTGCTCAACGGCGACCTGACTTCACGTTGGAAGATTATCGCACAATGATCCGCAAGCTGCCGCACTGGATTGAGCAGGGCAAAGGCGGCAAGTCACGCGACATGCGCTACCTGCTGCGTGACTATGTGCTGATCTTGGCCAACACAGGCATGCGACCTGGCACTGAAGATCAAAACCTGCGTTGGAAGCACGTGACCGTGTTTACGGACAAGGGCTTGGAATACGTAGAGTTCTACCTGCATGGCAAAACCAAGCCACACGAAGCGATTGGGCGGGCGGGGGTGATTGACTATCTCAAGCGCATTCATTCACGCACTGACGCGATCAAACACTTGGATTTCTACGACATGCTCAAGCAGAAGTGGGATTTGCCCGTGTTCTGCTTGCCTGACGGGTCTGTGACTGAGCACCTGCGTCAGACGTTCAAAGCGTTCCTCAAAGACAGTGGGTTGTTGAAGTGCCCCAAGACCGGCGAAAACCGTGTGCTGTACAGCCTGCGACACACCTATGCCACGTTTGCGCTGGTCAACGACGGCATGGATATCCACGCACTGGCGCGGCAGATGGGCACGTCGATTGGCATGATTGAGCGGCACTACAGCCACCTAACACCGCGCATGAAGAAGGACATGTTCACTGGCAAGCGCTACGAGCTGTCGTCGGAGGAATATGCGTCAAGACAATCGACAGAAAACGTTTCGTGAGCGGAGGGTGGCTAAATGGATAAAAAAGATGAAAAACTGATGATGTTATTGGACCTCACGGTCCCAAGAGCCAAGGTCACTGAAGATGTGCGTGAAACCTTACCAAGGTTAGCTTTATACTTTGAGCATCAAGAACTGATGGAGCGGCTAGACCCTGCAGAGTTACTGCGGGATGACATAGCAGACTTTCTGCAGCACATGTATGCTGATGCTCTGTCAACGATCGAGGATGAACATGATGCTGACGCATTTAAAAATTATTTTGAAAAGCTGAGTGAGAAAGGAAAAGATGCTTATTGGGCCGGTGATATTGCAATTGACCGGATACCGAAGCGCTACTTGCCTTGGTTTGACATCACAGCAACTCCACTGCCGCGCTGAGCTGCTCCGCGTTCACATCGATGTATCTTTGTGTTGTCGAAATGTGAGAATGCCCCGCCAGTTCTGCCAGCAAGCGCACGCCCACGCCCTTGTTGGCTAGTCTGGTGATGTAGGTGCGTCGACCGCTGTGGCTGCTGGCATCTTTCAAACCACAGGCCTTGTAGATGTCCAGGAACAGCTGGCACATGGTGTTGGCTGAGAAATGCCCGCCTTTCTGGCTTTCGAACAGTGCTTGGTTTGGATCGTTCAGGTTTAAGCCAGCAGCATACTCGGCCAATGCCCTGCGCAAGCGTTGGTTGAGGTACACAGTGCGGGTCTTGCCGCCCTTGCTCTGTGCCGCTGACAGGATGAACTGTTCACGCACAGCACCCGCCTCGTCGAACACATCACTGCGTTTCAGCGCCGCCAGTTCCTTTGCCCGCAGCCCCGCGTAGAAGCTGAACAGGATGATTGTCTCGTCACGTGTAGGATGACGACGACTGCGGCAGTAGTGTAGTACACGACGCAGTTGCGCTTCGTTCAGTGTCTGTGCTTGGCGCATGGTGCAATCTCCCAAAAACCTCGTGTTTTCATATGCTTGAGCATAAAGTCTGAGGTTTCGGTTGGTCGACCGGAAATGGTGAAAATTGGTCTTTCAGTAAATTCAATGACTTATGCGAAATTCTCACAGAATGCTTATTGTGTGAGATTTTTGCAGCTGCCGCGCAGCTCGTGAAAACCACGCGGCAGTTGCCCCTTACAGCTTGCTATGGGCGCCGTCACAGAGCGGTTGCTTGCTGCTGTGCTTGCAGCCGCAGAAAAACA
>NZ_QETF01000028.1 GCF_003129565.1 Salibaculum griseiflavum | reverse complement strand
GTTTCATTTGGGTCTAGAGGAAATAAAAAGGGCGTAACAAATTGGGAATCAGACCCTTTTGTTACGCCCTTAGTATATCATAGAAACTGTATCAGATCAGTAAGATTATTTGATAAACTGGTTACTCGCTCTTTATGGCAATAGTCGTGGAATAATTTTGGGACCACACATCTTTCATCGCTTCCCGCAAAAATTCTTTATCGCCTTCTTGCATGATAAAACCATCGTGAATTGGTAAAATGACTTTATTCTCATCCAGTGCCATTTCTATGAGATGTCTCGCAATCTCAGCATCTTTTTTGAAAAGTAAGGTTCCTTGTCCATCCATGATATGCTCTTCTAAAAATGGATAGGACCGTAAAATCCTTTGATGCACCTGATCTAAAAACTCGTTAGTAATCCTGATCGGATATTTGGAAGGCAGAACGCTTTCTATTAGTTTATTGCGAATAGCATGGCGTGCCGACTTCATATTGTCGGCATTTACGAATATTGTTACTGCGGTCTTTATCACTTTTCGCTCCATCTCTGGCGAAAGCGCAGGTCTATCCAAATTGATTTTATAAGGGTCAGATGGTATCTGTATATCATGCTCACTTGCAATAATATTCAGAACTTGTGCTGTATAATCAAAGCAAACCGTTTTCTCTCCATTAATTCTGATGAGTTTTCGATAGACACTCGGCATAGATTGCCAGAAAGCGCCATGCATTCGAAAATATCTCAAATCTTCGTCTGTATATCTATGAATTACTGACCAAAGGAAAATTTTTGTAAGATCAATAGTTCTGAGGTTTCTTGACCGGTCTCGCCAGTAAGCAAAATGTCCCGTCACACCGTCGATCTCTATTACTTGCTCATTCATAAATTGATTGTAACGTTCTAGCAAATTATACGCATCGCTAACCTCAGGATGGTCTTTGTTCCATTCATTCAACGGTGTAAGTTTTTTACCTTTGTCACAAAATTTTAAGACAGTTGGTTTGACATATTGACCATGGATATCACTTGGTAAATTCTGCAGTTTCTCAAGAAGCAGAACACTCGGGCGTATCCGTGTTCTTTTTGAAATGTTCTTACTGCGATCTAAGTATCCAATTTTAATTTCTACAAGATTTTTTTCTTCTAGTTTGCGAATAACGTCGATTATTTTACGAGAAATATTAAACGGATTACTATTGGATTTTGCTTTGTACGAATTGGCAGAAAAACTTATCTTTATGAAGCAGTCTTGATTGATGGCAGCGACACGATAGAAATGCCACAATATCGATTTAAGGGCGACAAGAATTTTATTCTTGGCGTAAGAAATAGTTTTCTCTGATTTTTTCGCATTTATTAAAACATCAAGTTCCGCATATTCATAGATATGCGATACAAATTGCTCAAACTTTGGGTGTACATCTGGCATTGCGCACAGATCGTATTCTATACTATCCTCTTTTATTGAATGTCTTTCCCATTCAAATGGAAGTGTATTTTGAAAGTCGTACATAATTTTCTCCTCTTTAAATTTTTACCTCTCCAATTTTGGAAAAATTCTCTAATAATTTAATCATATATGAATAGATAAACGCTTAACCTTCAGAGGTTGGCGCTCTTATCAGTTGTGATTAAGAAATGATAGGTTGGGGAGAATTTGTATAAGTTATGATAGTAATATTCACCCCAAAACTATCGCTAACCTTTTAACATTTATGACTAAAGATTGTCAAGTATAAAACACCTGTAATATCATATTAATTTATTGATTTATTATAGCAGAATGGACAGCCCGCCTGCGGGCTGTCATGAGGTTTTACCTCATGACCTTTGGTTGGCTTAATATTTTAATTTTATAAACATTGGATTAATTAGTTACATCGATCAAAATTCAAATAACGTTTGTGATGAAAGAAAGTTGCATGATGCGAAGCATCTGTTCCCGTTAGGGAACTACACTAGTTATGTCATAAAATCTCATTTACAGAGTAGTGATAGAGGCATTTTGTTACATGAACCAAGTGTTTTCCCATTTGATCTTTATGCTTCAGATGCTGATGCAATGAAAACAAACCGATTATTTAATGAACTATGGAAACAACAGATGCAGTCTTTTGAAAAATCATAAATACATATCAAAAAGGAGGATTTCAAATGGATAAGATTAAAACTTATAGACCTATCCACGTAAACTTCGATCCTGATTTATTGATGCGTCTAGATCGATTCAAGGGTGACGGAAAGCATCGAAGTCAATTGATCCATGAGGCGGTTGATATGTATGTCCAGCAACTGGAAAACCATGGTGTTAGATCAAAGAAGTGGTTTTCGTCGTAAGAAGAGGGGAGGCGTAATTGCCTCCCTTTTTTTGTTCATTATTTGAGTAGCAGGTCATCTAGTTGACCACCTTTATCAACATGTTCTTTCACCCATTTGGGTTTCATGCCACGTCCTGACCATGTGATTGCACTGTTTTCTGGATGTTGATATTTAGCGGGTACAGGTTTTTTAGATTTTTTCGGTTTATCTGTTACCAATTCTTCAAGTTTGAAACCTAATTTCTTTGCGTGTTCTTCAAGTTCTTTGCGTGCTTCTGCTTTCTGTCTTTGTTCATATGTATCTATTGCTTTATCTATGTCTTTTCTTAGTTTTTTGAGTTCTTCCATTCCCATGTTTTCGAGGTCAATACTCATTCGGTTTCCTTTGTGGTGGGTTTGGGTGAGGTGGGCATTGTTCTAACGCTTTATGTCTTGTTGGTTCAATGCTTCTTGTTAATCTCTTGTATAATACAGTAACAAACTTTCGATTGATCCACATTTTTTGCAAGGGAACTGATCACTTATTTCTTCAAGCGTGAGTTTTGTTAACTTTGTGTTTGATGCCAAGTTAATTGCCTTGGTTTCAGTTTTATTAAGACATCTCGGATTTTGACACAATGTCTTAACCGTATAATGCAGTCCTGCTGCCTGCATGATTGTTAATGATTGGTCTACAGGTGGTTTTTTGCGGTAAATCTGCCGGACAGGACCACCAGAGCGGTATCCACCCTGCTGCCTCGTGCTCCAACCATGACTTACTTTTCTGGGCATCTGCACCCTGCTGGTTTGTGCAGGATTATGGTTTTCAAAGTGTGGTGCATGGTCAAGGGGTTTCAAGATGCGTTGCTTGATGCTCAGCCCCCATAGGAGCGCTTTTGAGTGCGCTTGACTACCTTTTGCGGGTGACAGCCGTCGTGCCGTGCAACACGCCTCTGTGAGCGCCTCAGCATCTGCTGCGCCCCACGTATGAGGCGAGAGGTGCTGTAGGGTAAATAATATAATATGTTCTAAAAAGTAGACACACCACTCTGCTTGAGCTAGGGGTTGTGCATGGCGAGGTCACATCAAACCGTGAGGCGCAAATCAAACTGGACGGTAGAACAACGCTACCAGTTCATTGAGTTTCGCCTTTACTGGGCGGGCAACATCAACCGCAGTGACATCATCGATGTTTTCGGCATCTCTAAGCAGCAGGCGTCCAATGACCTAGCAAACTACATCGAGGGTCGCAAAAGCAACCTCAGTTACGATAAGCGGTTGCGCACCTATGTAAGGGGCAAGAACTTTCGCCCAAGGTTCATGGAACCAGATGCATCAGATTTTTTCTCGCAACTACAAGCAGTCGATCAGGGTTTGTTGCAAGAAGATCGAAGTTGGGTAACGCCGCTGCCATCATATGGATCACCACCTACGCCAGTTCGTGGTGTGAACCCTGCGACACTTCGGGATGTTGTTGCTGCCATCAGAACCTCGCAGGGTGCTCATGTGCTTTATCAGTCGTTCAGCAGACCCGAACCTAATTGGCGCTGGATTGAGCCTCACAGCCTCGCCTTTGATGGATTTAGATGGCATGCACGTGCCTTCTGTTTGATCGATAATGTCTTCAAAGATTTTCTGTTGAGCAGGATCATCGACATTGATGGGTTTGATGACAGCACGACTTCCATTGAGGATGATCACGCTTGGAACTCAGTAGTGGTTTTGAAGATAGGTCCTCATCCTGACCTTTCAGATGCTCAAAAGCATGTCATAGGTCTCGACTACGGCATGGAAGATGGCGTGACCCAAATTAAAGTTCGCAAAGCCATGCTTTATTATGCGTTGAAGCGCCTAGGTCTCGATACAGACCCCGCTGCACGCAGACCGCAAGATCAGCAGATTGTGCTCCTGAACCGTGATGAGGTTTTGGGGACGAAGGAGAGCAGTGTATGAATGTCGTTGATATTGAAGAAAATGTCCAAGAGCTTGTTTCCAAGGGATTTAATCCTGACACGTTCATACTTGATTTCGTTAAAGCATATGATGCCCCCAAAGCCCTTATCCAGCAGCTGAAGGGTGGTCATCAAAATCTGTCCGATGTTCCAGGTGCTGTTCTGTGGCGCAGAAACCTTCATTACAAATTGGCCTCCAAAGGGCAGGTTGCAGCGGTCATAGCAGAGCTGGAACGCTCACAAGCAACCAGCAAATATAAAGCCCGCTTTGTCATCTCTACCGATGGCGATGAATTCTCCGCCCGTGATCTTGTGAGTGGTAACACCATCAACTGCCACTTCGATGAGCTGGCTGTGCACTTTGCCAGCTTCCTATCATTGGCGGGCATCTTCATCGACGAGGCGATTGAAGAGAACCCTATCGACATCAAGGCGACCAAACGCCTGACGAAGTTCTATGACAGCATCCTTCAGGACAATCCGACCTGGAAGACTGATGAGATGCGTCACACGCTGAACCATTTCATCACACAGGTGATTTTCTGTCTGTTTGCAGAAGACACTGGCATTATCGCTGACAACATTTTCACGGATACCATCCGCACTTACTGTGAAAGCGACAGCGAGCAGGCACAACCCGTTATCACGGCGATCTTCACGGCGATGGCGCATTCTGAAGGGGCCGAGGCACGTGCTTCACTGCCCGCATACGCCCAGAAGTTCCCCCATGTGAACGGGGGACTGTTCCGTGGTGATCCGCAGGTGCCCCGCTTCCTGCGGGGGTCTGTCCGCTACCTGATGGATGCAGGTGCACTAGACTGGAAAGAGATCAACCCAGACATCTTTGGTTCAATGATTCAGGCCATTGTGCATCAGGATCAACGTGGCGAGTTGGGGATGCACTACACATCCGTCTCTAATATCCTGAAACTGTTGAAGCCTCTGTTCCTGCACGATTTGCAGGAGCAGGTGCGGTCGAGCTGGAATTCAAAAAAAGGTCTTCAGAACGTTCTGCAACGCTTGATGAAAATCCGTGTCTTTGATCCTGCCTGCGGGTCGGGCAACTTCCTCGTGATTGCCTATCGAGAACTTCGAAATATTGAAATCCAAGTCATTCGACGTCTTGCAGAGATCAGTGATTTTTCAGCTGGAATCTGGTCACATGTTGAACTGAAAAACTTCTTCGGCATCGAGTATATCGATTTTGCTTCTGAAACTGCCAAACTGTCGCTCTGGATCGCAGAATACCAGATGAACAAGCGATATGAAGATGAGTTTGGCAAACTGCCACCATCCCTTCCACTCAAGGATACCAACAATATCCGCCATGGGAACGCCTTGCGTATCGCATGGGAAAGCGTCTGCCCGCATTCGGATGATCCTGAGGTAGAAACCTATATTGTGGGGAATCCTCCTTATTTAGGCTATAATAAACAAACGCCTGAGCAAAAGAGGGATGTTGAAAATACATCAGGTAAAATTGTCAAAAACTGGAGGTCGCTTGACTATATAAGTGCTTGGTTTGCTATCGCTTCACTTTATTTGGATAAAAGAACGGAGTGCGCCTTTGTAAGCACTAACTCAATAGTTCAAGGTGAACAGGCAACTTTGTTGTGGGAGCCAATATTTAATCTGGGTGTGTCAATCAACCTCGCAAGCCAAAAATTTAAGTGGTCAAATAATGCCGCAAACATTGCAGGTGTGACTTGTGTTGTGGTTGGATTAAATAAAAACCCCAATAAGTTGGACGGTAAAATATTTGGAGATCGATATTCAAAAAGAGTATCGCAAATAAATCAATACCTACTGCCCGCTGACAAGATATTTATAAGGCCATCGAATACCCCTATCTCAAACTTAAAGCGTATGCCTCTTGGAAATATGGCCAAGGATGGTGGGTATTTATTTCTAGATAGTCTGGAAATGCAGGATATGATTGATGCTTTTCCAGAATCTAGAGAGTTCATCCTTCCAGCGTTTGGGTCTCAAGAGGTTATAAAGGGAATGAACAGGTATTGCTTGTGGATACCTGACAGTCGATTGAATTGCGCCAGAAAAATTCCACCAATAAATGAAAGGCTGAAAGGTGTTGAGAAAATGCGCCTTAATAGCCCGGCTGAATCCACGAAATCGTATGCTAAATATCCAAACAGATTCAAGCAAATACAAGGAATTGGCGAAAGAAACACATTAATAATTCCAAGAGTGTTTTCTGAGACTAGGTATTGGCCGACTGTTGCCTTCATAGACCATCCTTGCGTAGTTACTGATCTTGCTTATTTGGTGGCTGACCCACCAAAATATTATTTTTCCATCGTATCATCTAAGACGCATCTCATCTGGGTTCAGACTATCTCTGGAAAACTGGAATCTAGGATACGTTACTCAAACACGATGTGTTGGCATACCTTCCCGGTTCCAGACCTGACAGGGGATGATAAAGCCGCTCTAACAAAATGTGCCGAAGATATCCTTTTGGCACGTGATCATTATTTCGAACACACGCTTGCAGAGCTTTACGATCCCAAAAACATGGAAAAGAAGTTTCCGGAACTATGGGAAGCCCATCAACGCAATGATGAGGTTCTGGAAACCATTTATAATGGCAAGCCATTTGAAAACGACACTGAGCGACTGGAACATCTGTTTGCCCGCTATGTCGAGATGACGAGTAAACTTGCGAGTAAGCAGAAAGGGGCCAAGAAATGAGAGATGCTATCCATGTGAACTATGGCCAGACAGGTTCTAGCCAGCAGTATAACGATATGGGCATGCGCCCTATGCAGGCTCGTGTCTTCGCCAAGCGGGATGAACAATACATCCTTGTGAAAGCCCCCCCTGCCTCGGGCAAGTCACGTGCACTGATGTTCTTGGGCCTCGACAAGCTGCACAACCAAGGCGTCCGCAAGGTGATCGTTGCCGTTCCGGAAAAATCCATTGGCGGCTCGTTTCAAACCACCCATCTTAAAGAACACGGGTTCTTTGCTGACTGGATTGTGCCTAACCAGTGGAACCTGTGTCTGGATATCGGAACACTGGAAGAGGGTGCTGTCCTTGAAGGCAAGGTGAACACGCTGAAAACCTTCCTGTCTAAGGATAACAATGAACCAATCATCGTCTGCACCCACTCAACCCTGCGAGCAGCGTTCAAAAAATTTGACCTCAGTATCTTCGACCACTGCCTGATTGCTGTGGACGAGTTCCATCATGCATCATCAGGTGAAAACAACCGGCTTGGTGAAGTTGTCAGAGACCTGATCAAACGTGGGTCTGCCCACATCGTGGCAATGACAGGCTCCTATTTTCGTGGTGATGCCGTCATGGTTCTCGATCCCGAGGATGAAGCTCGCTTCACCTCTGTGTCCTACACTTATTATGAACAGTTGAACGGTTACAAATACCTGAAATCATTGGGCATAGGTTACCATTTCTACTCAGGTCGCTACACCAAGAGCATCGGAGAAGTGCTGAACCCTGCTTTGAAGACCATCATCCATATACCCCACATCATGAATGCGGCCTCCTCCAAGGATAAGTATCGGGAAGTCCACGAAATCCTGTCGTTCTTGGGTGAATATCGTGGTGTCGAGGAAGATACCGGATTTCACCTCATCTACAACAATGACCTCAAGCGGACCCTGAAAGTGGCCGATCTGGTGGAGGACGCACCAGAACTGCGCCTGAAAGCGCAGGCAGCATTGCGGGATACATCCGACAAGAACAAGGTTGATGTCATAATCGCCCTGAACCTTGCCAAGGAAGGCTTTGACTGGATTTGGTGCGAACATGCTCTGACAGTTGGATACCGAGGTTCCTTGACTGAGATTATCCAAATTATCGGGCGGGCGACCCGAGATGCACCCGACAAAAAGCACGCCCAGTTTACAAACCTTGTGCCCGAACCAGATGCGACTGAAGAAACTGTAACATCCGCTGTGAACGATCTTCTAAAAGCTATTTCTGCATCGCTGTTGATGCAGCAGGTGCTGGCTCCGAAGTTCAAGTTCCGCACCAAGCGGGTCGAAGATGAAGATGACACGGAAGACATGACCTATGATGAAAATACAGGTGAAATCACCGTTGCCATAAAGGGCTATAAAGAACCCACATCTGAAAATGTGAAGTCGATCATCCAGAACGACATTAACGAATTGATTGGGGCCATCTGTCAGGACCCTGAAATATCCTCACAAGCCACGGCTGACCCTGACATGACAGCGGAACGTGTCAATGCTCACCTTATACCCAAGGTCATCGAGGAAAAGTTCGACAACCTCAACGAGGTCGAAGTAGAAGAGCTGCGGCAACACGTCGTGGCGCAAATGAATATCATTGGAGAGGCGCAGAACAAGGCACTTCTGACCCCCAACTCCCCACCAAGCATCGAAGACGACGATCCGGACCAAGAAGGTGAACCAGTTGGGCAGGGCAAAAACCTCGGCCTCATGAAACTGGTGCGAAAATTTATCAATGTGCAAGAAATTGATATTGATCTAATTGACCAAATTAACCCGTTCAAATCGGCATATGAAATTCTTTCAAAAGACCTGAACACAACGACACTGGCGCAGATAAATTCTGCAATCAGCACGAAGACTGTTCGCATTACCGAAACAGAAGCCGCAAGAATGATCCCGAAGCTGGAAAAGTTCATGGAGCTGAACGGTAGACCACCCTCATCTTTATCAGAGAACCCGTCTGAAAAATACCTTGGACAAGTCTATGATTTTTTCCTTGAGATGAAGCGCAAGCAAGCAGCACAGGGTTCATAATTGGGATGGCAGTAGATAGATCGGAGCGGATTCAAGCATTCTTGGATACACTTCCAGACGTTAAGCCAAGGCAGTTAAATCGCCCAGCAGGGGTGGATGAAAAATTGTTTCAGGCATTCGTCGAAATAACTGCATTTTTTGAAAAACAGGGTTTTGAGCCTCGTCTTGATAGCATTGAATTTGAAGAGAAGAGCCTTGCAACTAAGCTGAAAAGCATCCGATCCCGCTATGGAAAAAACGAACAACTTCGCTTGATTGACACGCATGGCCTGCTTGTTGCGCCTGATGCCACAAAAGAAAATGAGACCTTAGAAAAAAATCGTTCTTCGTCAGACGTTCAGGAAGATACCCCCCCCTCAACACAACCTGATGTGATCATTCCTGATGATGATATGGATGATGCACCGGGGGATATAAGTGCATTCCTATCCAAACTCGGAGACCCTCAAGACAGCATTTTTCAACTGAAACACGTTAAACATTCTTCAGAAAAGTCTGATGCTATCGACTACGTAGCCCAGAGAGTCCGGTGTCCGAACTTCCATGAATTCGAGCCTTTGTTTGAAACTGCAAACCGTCAACTTGAACAGGGCGTCCGAGAAGCCATCCCATTCCGAAAAGAAAGCGAGATCGAAAAGGGGCAGTTTTTCATCTTGAACGGGGTAATGGCATATATCGCAGAGGTTGGAGAAGAGTTCGAAAGAAACGGTAAGAAAAATGCCCGCATGAAGGTTATTTTCTCCAACGGGACCGAAGGTGATAATCTCAAACGATCACTGGCAACAGAGCTTTACAAAGATGAACATGGTCGTCGCATAACAGACCCCCAAACCCGTGGACTATTTTCCAGCACGCCTGAAGAAGAAGACATAGGGACAGGCACCATCTATGTGCTCAAATCTCAAAGCGAGCACCCACGCATTTCCTCAATCAGGAATTATCTTCACAAAATTGGTGTGACGAAGGGGTCTGTTAAGACACGGATTGCCAACGCTGAAAACGATCCGACCTACCTACTGGCAGATGTAAAAGTCGTTGCTGAATTCAAAATTTATAATGTCAAAGCGTCAAAGATCGAAAAACTCTTACAGGCATATTTCGACAAGGCCCGTGCTGACATCACGATTGAAGATCGTTTCGGTAAACCCGTGCGGTCAACCGAGTGGTTCTTTGTCCTGCCAAATACCATCAAGGAAGCAGTGGATAGGCTTATAGATGGAAGTCTTGGAGATACATTTTACGACCCGAAGCAGGCAAAAATTCGTCTGTTTGATCAACCGAAAGATTAGAATTTTTGACCACCCATCCCTCTGAAAACACTAGGAACTGATCTTGACTGCCTTTACTGAAAATGAACTCGAAGCACTTGAGGCGGCGCTGGATGCCTTGCCACAAGATGGTCTTCCTATGGGGGTGAGTGAACTAAACGGTTTTCTGACGGGTGTTCTTCTAAACCCAGATCAAATCATGCCATCACAATGGATTCCTGTCATCTGGGGCGACAATCCAAGGCAAACATTTGCATCGCTTGAAGATGCCGACACGACAATCAACCTGATCATGGACCACTATAACACCATCGCAAAAATGCTGTCTTATGGGCCACAATATGAAGCAGTTCTCGCATTTGAGGTTAACCATCCAGATGAAACGCTGTGGGAACCGTGGGTGGATGGGTTCATGAAAAGTATCGAGTTGTCACCGGGATCGTGGGAGGTTTTAACACCTGAAGTTGATGAAGAGGCACATGCTTCATTGGACTTCATATTCACGCTTGATGAAGTTGCTCGAAATACATCTGTGTTCCCTGATCATCAGGTTGATGAGATTGACGAACGAGCACCAGACCTGATCCCCAACTGCGTTGCTGAACTCAACAGATTTTCAAAACATCTGCGAATGATGTCAGCACCCATGGCAGAAGATGTCAGTTTGGGTGGATACACGGATAACGTGGTTCCATTCGTAGGTAAAAAACAAGGGCGCAACGATCTTTGCAAATGCGGGTCAGGACGCAAATATAAGCATTGCTGTGGTTCAAATTGAAAAGTCTCAACACGGCACTTCTGGTTACAACATTCTTCTTATTGGGCGTTGGAACTGCCAGCGCCACACCAGAGTATGATCGTGATGCTTTTGGTGGTTGGTCAGACAGTGACAATGATTGCCAAAACACTCGACATGAATTCCTAGCAGAACTGTCCACTGGTCCAGTTCAATTCAGCGCCAATGAGTGCCGTGTTGTCCGTGGGCGATGGTTGGACCCATACACCGATCAAATCTTTACTGAGAGCAGTGATTTGGATGTCGATCATCTGGTTCCTCTTTATTGGGCATGGCAAAGAGGTGCATGGGCGTGGTCGGATTCTAAACGTGAAGATTTTGGCAATGATCCACGAAACCTTTTTGCGGTCGATAACGGGACAAATCGTTCAAAAGGCGCAAAGGGGCCATTGGAATGGTTGCCACCTAACCAATCTTTCCACTGCCAATATGTATCCCGCTTTTACAGGATCGTGCTGATTTACGACTTGGATATTTCACCTGATGAGGCATCCGCACTTAATCAGCAGCGAGAGCAAATTTGTGGTGATTGATAGATGACCCAACTTGCCAGCATCACAAACAACCATCTGGCATTGAAATGCGAGATGTGCGGGCATCAATCCATGATTGCTGTTCAGCACCTGATTGCTAGGTTGGGACGTGATATCAGCGTCCATCAGGTTGTTCCTAAACTACGCTGTGCAGGGTCCGGGGCGAAGGGCAAGGCAACCTTTGTGATTACCTATGTAGGAGCGTCAGGAACAGCGATGCTGGGCGCAAGGCAAAGCGGTAGTGGCGACTAAGATGTTCGGACTTGGTAAAAAGGACAAAGACGGCAAGCAGGTGCGCATCGAGCATCGGGGCAAGTATACCCGTGCATCCAGAACTGGTGGCGTCTCTGTTCGTGCTGAAAAGAAGATTGGTCCTGTCAATGCGACCGTGAACACCTCCAAAGGTCTACGCCTGTCATCACGTGTCGCCCGTGGCACTCGTGTTGCCCTCCAGAATGGCAAATTCCGCCTGATAGGGCGCTGGAATGCAGGTCCGATGGGGTTCAATCTATCAAAGTCAGGCGTCAGTGCATCTGTGAAAAACAAGGCAGGCACGTTCAACTTCATCAAACCACAGTATTCGTCATTCAAGATCGCTGGTGTTCAGATGAGGGGTAAGAAGGCAGCACAACTTCAACTGATTTACATGGCAATCATGGGCATTTTGTTCCTGTGCGTGCTTGCCTTCAGACTATTCGTGTTCCTGCTATGGATGCTCTGGTTGCCCATTGCCTTGGTGCTTGATTTTATAACGGGGTTCGTGCGTGGTGTGCTGGAGCAACCTAAAAACGGTGAAAGTCCGTAATCTAAAGGAGTAAATGCGTGGGCGGTATACATGACAAAGGTAGAGTCTTCGAGGACGGTATTACCCGCTATTACGATCCTTCAAAACACAAATGGGTCACCGAGAAAGAAATTGACCAACAAAATAAAAGTGATGAGATCAGCAGTACAATGGTGATCGTGGCTGCGGTTATTTTGGGTGGCGGTGGCTTTCTCTGGATGCTCGTTGCGACCTTTGGCGGTTAAACATTACACCATATTAAACCATGAGACTGCAGTTTCTCATTCCCTTGTTGAAGTGCTGTGAAACAAAGCATTAACATGGGAGTATGACTGGAAGAGCGCTGCGATTTTGACGGGCGTCAATACCTAAAAAACAAGTGGCAGTATTGGCAACGTCAAATCAATTATGTTTGCATATGATTTTTATGATGCGATATAATCAACTTTTCCAGTTTTGCCATTTACAAAGAAATACGAGTAACCACTGCCATACTGCTTGCTGTGTTGACCATAGCCGATGGTCTCACCAACCAATCGAGCATTCCATGAACAGATGGCTACCTCTTCCCTCATGCCAGTTCTAACAAGACCTTGACGCAAGTCTGAAATATCTCGTGCTGATACATTCGGGTTTCTTCGCTCATACTCTGCAATTAAAGCATTAAGACTTTCCGCTGTTCCCATAGACCTTGCGTTTATGATTTCCTCACACAGCGTTCCAGGTCCAACGCCGTTTTGTAAATTCATAGCGGTCTGAGGCGTATACTCTGCAACTAAGCACCCAGACAAACTAAAGGCTATAGCAGTTAAGAGTAATGTTTTTTTCATGTTATCGCACTTACTTAATCCGTGGTTCTTTGCGCTCATACTGCCCTTTGACAGCTTTATGTGTTGGACTTTCTACTACAATAACTTCTCTTCTGCCCCCTAGAGAGAGAACCAATCCAATCAGCAGTAGAACGCTACCCATCACAAAGCCGATGAAACCGGCAAATCCAGTCATGAGACCGCCAGCAAGACCAGCTCCAACAGCTGCCGCTCCTTGAGAAGCCTCATCTGTTCCGGCCATCACTTCGTTGAAGGCTACACCAGATAGAACCATGGTGCTGATAGGGAGCAAGAACACGCAAGCTCCCAAAAGGAGGAAGCCACGCCCAAAGGAGCGTCTGTAGGTTGGAGCCAAGCCACCAAGTAATGCACCTAGGCCAATCATTACAAGTAGCCCCCAAGCTCCCTCGCCGGCCTCAAAACTTGCCAGAAGTGGAGAGAGGGCAAGACCAGCGGCAGCCCCAAAGATGATGCCTACTAAAATTCTAAAAATTGTTGCAATCACGGGCATTTATGATCCTCTTATTGTATATGATTTGAAGGATAGCCCCTATCTGACCCCCCAAGTTGCACGTTGCGTTACATCAAACTCGCCGGGTTTTGCCAACTAATCAAGGGTTTTTCGTCCCAAGCGGCGTGTCAACGCCCCGTCAAAATCCCCTAGAATTGCCAATCTAGAATTGCCAATGTAGTTTCGCCACTCTTCCGGTTTGATGGTCAACCGGTTTTCGTGATCCTCTACTCAGTGTTTTGCCCTTAGACGTTGCCTGTGAATGCCAACTCACACAATGGGCGGTCAACATCACACCATATTTATCCGTTATGACCGCCAGCTTCACATTTCCCTGTTGATGTACTATGTAATCATGCATCAACACACAGGTTTGAATGGAAAAACGTTTCTCTCATGAGGGGCGTCAATACGTTTTGGCGTTCCGGAAAAATCAGTTCGTCGTTTATGAAAAATTCCATCATGATCAATTCTATTCATGGTGGGATGACGAACCCCCAAAACCCAATCAGATAAAGAACCCAACAAAACTGGTTCGTAAAATCTGGAATACTGTTCGGCAGTATATTTACCGCCACAAGATTTTATATTTTGAAATACTTGTGTCTGATCCCAAACGCTCACGCATTTACCGGAAACTTCTGAAAACCCTGAGCGGATACTAATGCTTTGAACATGAGTATTCGTTCGCCGTGGTCCAAATGAAAGGAGACCAATGAATAAAATCAGAGAAAAGATCAAAAATAACTTCGATGCTCTTGAAGATGCTATGAAGGCGCAAAAGCACCTTGATGAGGAAAGCATAGTTGAAGTGCTTATGCTCATTGAGGCGTGTTCAAAATACTGGCGTGTGCTTGATGACGAACACCGAGATTTCGTGAATGCTGTCAGGTTTGCGGTCGAAGAAGAAAAACCGTGGGAGTAACCAGTTTATCAAATAATCTTACTGATCTGATACAGTTTCTATGATATACTAAGGGCGTAACAAAAGGGTCTGATTCCCAATTTGTTACGCCCTTTTTATTTCCTCTAGACCCAAATGAAAC
>NZ_QETF01000027.1 GCF_003129565.1 Salibaculum griseiflavum | reverse complement strand
GCATCCATCTTCTGCGCACGGCTGATCCGGGGAACCATCTCCATCGCGATAACACTCGCACCCTTCGACCGCGCCAGCTCCAAACCCTCCTCGTTCCCGCCAGGGTTGAAGAAGGAAATAAGGGTCTTGTCGGCATCGAGCCGGTTGAGTTCCTCGGTCGTGGGCACGCGAACCTTCGCGATGATATCCGCCTCTTGCCACAGCGCCTTGGCGGTTTTCACGACGGTCACACCCGCCGCTTCGTAATCCGCATCGGCGAAGTCGGCCTTGGCGCCGGCCCCGGACTGGATCAGGCACTCGTAGCCCAGTTTCTGCAGTTGAACCGCGCTGTCCGGCGTCATTGCCACCCGCGCTTCACCATCGAGTATTTCCGTTGGTGTCCCGATCTTCATCCCTTGTCTTCCCCTTTTTCGGCCCCTGTGCGGCCATTCGGTTGCAGGATCGCAAAATCACAGCCCTCGTCGGCCTGAAGCACCTGTTCGGCATAGAGCCGGTCATAGCCGCGCCGCATCTCGGCAGGCTCGTTCTCCGAGACCCACTCGGCGCGGCGGCGGTCCAGTTCGGCCTCGTCGACCAGCAGCTCGATGCGCTTCTCCTTGACCGAGAGACGGATACGGTCGCCGTCGCGGACCAGCCCAAGCACGCCGCCGGTGGAGCTTTCCGGCGTGACATGCAGCACGATGGTGCCGAAGGCGGTGCCCGACATGCGCGCATCCGAGATCCGCACCATGTCCTTGACGCCCTTGGAACTGAGCTTGCGCGGGATCGGCAGGTAGCCCGCCTCGGGCATGCCTGACGCGCTTTTCGGCCCGGCATTCTGAAGGACCATGAAATTGTCCTCGGTGATGTCGAGATCGGGGTCGTCGACGCGGGCCGCGAGATCGGCGAGCGAAGTGAAGACCACCGCGCGGCCCTCTTTCTCGAACAGGCGTTCATCGGCCGCCGAGCGTTTCAGGATCGCCCCGCGCGGCGCCAGGTTGCCGAACAACGCGACCAGTCCGCCCTGGGGTTCCAGCGGCTCTTCGGCCCTGGCGATGATCCGGCGATCAACATAGCCGGGGTCTTCTTCAAGGCGGTCGCCCAGGGTTTCGCCCGAGACCGACAGCGTGTCGAGATGCAGGAGCGGCTTGAGTTCGCGCAGCACCGCGCCCATGCCGCCGGCAAAGAAGAAATCCTCCATGTAGGCGGACCCGACGGGCTTGAGGTTCACCAGAACCGGCGTGGTGTCGGACAATTCGTTCATCCGTTCCAGCGAGACCTTGATACCCATGCGCCCGGCGATGGCGGTCAGGTGGATGATGGCGTTGGTCGAGCCGCCAAGGGCCAGCAGGACGCGCAGGGCGTTTTCCACCGATTTCTCGGTGAGCAGCTGGCTGGGCTTGATCGGGTCGGTGATCATGCGTGCCGCGGCAAGGCCCGAGGCCTCGCCCGCGCGCAGGCGGTCCGCGTTGACCGCCGGGATCGCCGCCGTGCCGGGCAGGGAGAACCCGAGCGTTTCGGCGATGCAGGCCATGGTCGAGGCCGTGCCCATCACCGCGCAGGTGCCTGACGTGGTGGCAAGCCGTCCCTCGATATGGTTGATCTCGTCATCCGAGACCTCGCCCGCACGATACTTGCCCCAGAACCGGCGGCAATCGGTGCAGGCGCCGAGGCGTTCCTCGCCGTGGCGCGAGGTCATCATCGGGCCGGCCACCAGCTGCACCGCCGGAAGGTCGGCCGACGCCGCGCCCATCAGCTGCGCCGGAACGGTCTTGTCGCATCCGCCCATCAGCACCACCGCATCCATCGGCTGGGCGCGGATCATTTCCTCGGTGTCCATGGACATCAGGTTGCGGAACTTCAGGCTCGTGGGGCTGAGATAGACCTCGCCCAGCGAGATGGTGGGAAATTCCACCGGCAGTCCGCCCCCAAGAAGAACCCCGCGCTTGACCGCTTCCAGAAGCTCGAGGAAATGCCGGTGGCAGCTGTTGAAGCCCGAAAAGCTGTTGGCGATGCCGACGATGGGCTTTTTCAGAACGTCCTGCGAATAGCCCATCGAGGCGGCAAAGGACCGCCGCAGATAGACCGAGAAATCCCGGTCGCCGTAATTGGTCAGGCCCCGTGCGAAGCCCTGTTCTTTTTCATCTGTCATGTCGGCTTATCCCGCGAGTTTCATCTTGACGTATTTCGGGTCGAGGTAGTCATGGATGCCCAGCGACCCGCCCTCGCGGCCCATGCCGCTTTCCTTGACGCCGCCGAAGGGGGCCTCGGCGGTGGCCAGAAGCATCTCGTTGACACCGACCATGCCCAGCTCCAGGTCTTCATAGGCCCGGGTCACGCGGCTCAGGTCATTCGAGAAGATGTAGCCGGCCAGCCCGAAGGGCAGCGAATTGGCGCGCTCTATCACCTCGTCATAGTCGGTGAAGGTGGTGATCGGGGCGATGGGGCCGAAGGGTTCCTCGGTCATGACCAGCGCGTCATCGGGGACCCGGCCCAACACGGTGGGTTCCACGAAGTATCCCTTGTTGAACCCGGCGGGCGGCTTGCCCCCGGCCAGCAATTCGGCCCCTCGATCCAGCGCGTCCTCGGTCATGCGCTGGATGTTTTCCAGGCCCCGTTGATTGGCCATCGGGCCGACCTGCACGCCTTCATCAAGCCCGCGCCCGACCTTGAGCGACTTGGCGATTTCGGCAAAGCGTTCGGCAAAGGCCTCGTAGCTGTTCTCGTGCACGTAGAAGCGCGTGGGCGAGATGCAGACCTGACCACAATTGCGAAACTTGGTCGGCGCACAGATATCCGCAGCCTGGCGGGCATCGAAATCGTCGAAGACCAGCACGGGGCCATGCCCGCCCAGTTCCATCGACACTTTCTTGACCCCTTCGGCGGCCAGCGACAGGATCTGCTTGCCCACGGGCACAGAGCCGGTGACGCTGACCTTGCGCACGATGGGCGAGCGGATGAGCTGGGTGGCGATCTGGTTGGAGCTGCCGGTGAGGAAGTTGACGACGCCGGGCGGAATGCCCGCATCGTGGCAGGCCTGAACAAGGGCGGCGCAGCTGGCCGGGGTTTCCCCCGCCGGCTTGATGATGATCGCGCAGCCGGCGGCAATGGCCGGGGCGATCTTGCGCGCCGGCAGCAGCGCCGGGAAATTCCAGGCCGAAAAGGCGGCGACCACGCCGACGGGTTGGTGGATCACCAGCATGCGGCTGTCGGTCGTGCGGCTTCCGATCACCTGGCCGTAGATCCGCTTGCTTTCCTCCGAATACCATTCGAACTGGTCCGCGGCCGCGGCGGTTTCGCCCATGGATTCCGCCAGCGGTTTTCCGGTTTCCATCGACATCAGCTCGGCGATCTGGGCCTGGCGCTCGCGGATCAGGTCCGCGACCTTGCGGATCTTCGCGGCTCGGTCCCAGGTGCCGGTCTTGCGCCAGATTTCGAAGCCCGCCTGCGCGGCGTCCAGCGCGGCGTCGATATCCGCCTCGGTGGCGGCGGCGATGGTTCCCAGAACCTCTTCTGTCGCCGGATCGGTGACGGTCTTCGTCGCCTTGTCGGAGGCGGGTGTCCACTCTCCGCGGATGAAGAGATTGATATCCTGATACATGCCTGCCTCCCTTATATCTTTGCCTTGAGGTATTCGCCCTGGACGTCCTCGACCCAGTTGCCCACGTTCCAGGAGCCGTAGGCCCCCATACCGGCGATCGGGTCGCGCCCGGAATAGACCGGGATATGCACCAGCGAGAGCCCGTCATGGGCATGGGCCTCGGCCAGCGCCGCTTCGAGGTCCTCGCGTGAATGCCCGCCGAAGACCGCCTTGACGCCCGTGACCGACGCCGCCATCGCGGCGTAGTCCACGGCAACACCGTCATTGGTTTTGAACTCGCGGCCATACTGGTCGTATTGCAGCCCGGTGATCGCGGCCATGCGGCGGTTGTCGAACAGGGCGACCATGCCCCGCACCCCGTGTTCCACGGCGTCGATCAGGATCTGCGGGTTCATCATGAACGACCCGTCCCCGGTGAAGGCGATGCCGTATTTCGCGTCGCGAACGCCCGCCCCGCCAAGCAGCGCCGAGCCCGAGAACCCCATGAAGGACGCCCCGGTTTCCGTATAGGTCTGGCCGGGCTGGTCATCCTCGACGATCTGGAACCCGTTTGCCTGCACGTCGCCGGCATCGAAGAACTTGATCGCCCCGATCTCGTTGGCGAAGGACGCAACGGTATGGATCGCCGCAGGCTGGGTCAGCACGGGGCGTTGCCAGACCTCGTCCTCGATGGGCGCGGCATGGATGCGCTTGGCCTTGAAGGCCGTCCATTCGTCCTTCTTCGCGGCGCAGTCGCGCCCCCAGTCCTTGCGCATTTCGATGCCCGTATCGTCACCCAGTTCGGCCAACAGCAGGTCGATCACCGCGGTGACGTCGCCGGGCAGGCCGATCGTGTTAGCGTAATGGGTCAGGTCGTCGAAATCGCCGTTGATATTCAGCACGGCCTCGACCTTCGGATAACCGACGCCGGAGCAATCCGCCTGGCAGACCGCGCGGCTGCCGATGACGATCAGCGCATCGGCGTTCTGCATCGCGTAATTGCCGGAAATCGACCCCTTGGAGCCACCCACATGCATGTTCTGCGCATGGGCATCCATCATCACCCCGGTCGACCCGGGCGACAGCACGACCGGCGCGCCGATCCGGCAGACAAGGGCGCGGACCGCCTTGTAATGCGCCCGCGTGCCGCCACCCGCCTTGATGACGATGCGCTTGTGGGTCCGCAGGAACTCGACAGCCGCCTGCAGATCGTCGGAGCGCGCCGGCGCAACCGGCGGCAGCGCCTGACGCGCGGGCAAGGTGGCGATGTTCACCTTTGTGCGCTGCGGCTGGGTGTTGATCGGCAGCATGATGAAGAACGGTCCGGCCTTGTAGGGGTGGTGCACGCAGGAGGTGCCACGGCGCAGGCATTCGCGCAGCGCGCCCGGCGTGTGCAGCGTGTAGGATTGCCCCATAAGCGCAGTCACCTTGCCGAAAACGCCCTGTTCGGGCTTGGGCACCTGCTGCATGTTGTAGCCTTCGCCCTGCGTGGTCTCGTCCCCGTAGATGTGGTAGACGCCCACGCCGTTCGAAGCTGCGGCCAGCGACCCCGCCATGGCCTGAAGCCCGCCCGGCCCGATCGACGTCACAACCGCCGGGGTTTCGCCATAGACCCAGGCATGTGCCGTGGCCGCATGGGCCATTTCAACCTCGTTGCGGCAGTTGATGACCTCGACGGCGCCTTCCTCGTGGTAGATGCGCAGCACCTCGCCCAGATCCGTCGAGCCGTGGCCGAAGATCGCGTAGTAGCGCCGCACGCCCTGCTTCATCAGTCCCACGACCAGTGCTTCCGACAGGGTCAGTTCCTCGATGCCGTCACCGGCATCGCCGGTCAGGGCCTCGTCGACGCTCTTGACGGCCAGTCTGATCGCTCTTTTCCGGATTTGCTTTTCCGCTTCGTCGGGCATTTGGTTCTCGTCAAGCATCTGTCATCTCGATCTTTTCTTTGGTTTTCTTTCTCAGCTTAAGTTCCGCAACGACCTGCAACCCGATCACGCCCGCCGCCAGGGCGAAGAACACAAGCACAGTGGGCGAGTTCAGGAAGATGTCGAAGCTGCCGCCCGACAGCATCATCGCCGTGCGGAATTCGTTCTCGAGGGTCGGGCCAAGCACCATGCCCAGGATGATGGGCGTGATCGGCACGCGGACGGCGACCAGCACGTAGGCCAGAAGGCCGATGGCCCCCATGGCATAGATGTCGAAGGCGCTGTTGCGGATCGAGTAGGCGCCGATGGCACACAGGACCAGGACCGCGACCGCCAGCATCTCGCGCGGGATCTTGAGGACATGCACGAAGATGCGGATGCCCATGAGTTGCAGGGCCAGCACCCACAGGTAGGCCAGCGCCACGGCGACATACATGCCATAGACCTCACCGGCATTGTTCATGAACAGCGCCGGGCCGGGCTGGATACCGTGGATCATCAGACCCGCCAGCACGATGGCCGTGGCCGGG
Organism: Salibaculum griseiflavum; assembly: GCF_003129565.1. GTDB lineage: Bacteria > Pseudomonadota > Alphaproteobacteria > Rhodobacterales > Rhodobacteraceae > Salibaculum > Salibaculum griseiflavum. The sequence continues at coordinate 17,120 of NZ_QETF01000027.1, read as the reverse complement.
TCACCGGGAATACCAAGCGACAGCAGCGGGATCAGCGTGCCGCCGGTCACCGCGTTGTTCGCGGCCTCTGGGGCGATGACACCTTCCATGTTGCCCTTGCCGAAGCTCTGCGGCTTCTTGGAGAACCGCTTTGCATGGTCATAGGCGAGGAAGGACGCGATGGCGCCGCCGGTGCCGGGAATGGCGCCGATACCCGTGCCCAGGGCCGAGCAGCGCAGGATCAGGGAAATCTTGCCGAAGAGCATTTTCAGAGAGGGCAGCTCGGCACGCACTTTCGCCACGCGCTGCGCCTGGATATCGCGTTCCCCCTTCTGCGAAAATGCCTCGATGATGAAAGGCACGGCGAACAGGCCGATCATAGCGACCAGCAGGTTGACCCCCTGCAGCAGGTTGATGCTGCCGAATGTCATCCGCGGAACGCCGTCAATGGCGTCGATCCCGACGGTCATGATCATCAGGCCCAGCACGCCAGAAATCAGACCCTTGATCAGGGAGTCGCCGCACAGCCCGCAGATGGTCGACATGCCGAAGAGAACGAGCGCGAAGAGTTCCGCGGGACCGAACCCGATGGCCAGTCGCGACACCAGGTCGACCGAGACGATCATGACCAGCAGACTGAACAGCCCGCCGAAGACCGATACGATCACCGCGGTGCCCAGCGCGATCGACGCCTCGCCCTGTTTGGTCATCTGGTGGCCGTCCAGCACAGTCGCGGCGGCCGAGGGTGTTCCGGGTATCCCAAGCAGGATCGCCGAGACCGATCCGCCTGTCATGCCGCCGATATACGTGCCCAGCAACAGGCCGATGGCGGGCACCGGATCCATGCCGAAGGTGATCGGCAGGGCAAGGGCCAGGGCGACCGTGAAGGTCAGACCGGGAATCGACCCGAAGATCAGTCCGACCAGCGCCCCCAGGCCGATCGATGCGATCGCCATGGGCGTCAGGACAAGGGCAAGTGCGTCAAGAAAGAGATCCATGTTCCTATCCCAGGTTGAGCCAGGTGCCGTTGGCCAGGTAAATTCCAAGAACCTTTTCGAAGAGAAGCCAGCTACCGACGGTCAGGCCCAGCGACATGCCGAGCAGCTTGACCGCAGAGCGTTCCCGCAGGCTGACCACCATGGCCAGCAGAACCACGATCGGCGTGGCCAGAACGAAACCGATCTTTTCGAGAAGGAACCCGTAGAGACAAATCTGTCCGAGGACCAACAAGGCAGGCAGCCAATCCAGGCGCGATGACTTGGGGATTTCCATATCCCCCACGAAGAGATTTTCGTCGCGGTCGGACCGGGGGAGTTTACTGGCCAACAGCACTCCCGAAAACACCATCAGGAGTATGCCGAAGACCATCGGGAAGGCACGGGCGCCGATATCACCGTCGCCGAAGCCGGGCCGGATCGTGTCGATGACCAACCAGGTCCATATCGCCCCAAGCAGCAGAAGCACCGTTGCGACGATGATATCCTGGACTCGGTTGGTCATCTTTTCGATCCTTTTCCCGATTACTGGGCCATGCCCAGCTGTTGCAGCAGGTCGCCATAGAACGCGTCGTCGCGTTCGATCAGGGCGCCGAAGGCCTCGGCATCCAGGAAGGCCGGCGCGAAGCCGACATTGCCTGCCGCGTTCTGGAAGTCATCGCTGGCGACCGCGGCCTCGGCCGCTGCCTGCAGAGTGGCGACTACGTCGTCGGGCGTGCCAGCGGGCGCCGCCAGGCCACGCCACATCGAGATGTTGACATCGACGCCCTGTTCCTGGGCAGTCGGCACGTCCGGCAGGATGTCGACCCGTTCCTCGCCGGTCACGGCGATGACGTTCAGATCCCCGGACTCGACGTAGGACACGAACTGCCCCGGCCACTGGATGGCCGCGTCGATGCGGCCGGCCAGAAGCTCGACCGGCGCGTTGCCCTGCCCGTAGGAGATATAGGCAACCTTGTCCCCGACGCCCATCGCATCGAACAGCGCCGCCGACGTCAGGTGCGTGAACGAACCCTTGCCCGAGATGCCCACATTGAAGCGCCCATCGGTCGCTTCCACTGCCGCCTTCAGGTCGTCCAGGCTGTCCCAGCCGGTTTCGCTGTTGACGGCCAGAGCCGGGATCTCGGTCGAGACGCGCGCGATCGGCGTGAAGGCGGAATGATCGAAGGGCACGCGGCCAGTATGATGCGCCGTGCTGATGGAGTTCGAATTCCACACGACGTTGTAACCATCCGGCGCGGTCGCGACCACGTGCGAATAGCCTACGGCCCCGCCGCCACCGGTGCGGCTCACGGGCACAACGGGCTGGCCCAGCTCTTCGGTCATCAGCTCGGAGAGCAGCTGCGCGATGGTATTGGCCGTGCCACCGAACAGAATGGTCATTTCCACAGGCTTTTCGGGATACTCGGCCTTGGCGGCCCCGCCGAAGGCCATCAGCCCGGCAGTCAGGGCCGCTGTCAGCCCACTCTTGATACTTGTCTTGAGTTTCATGTCTTCCTCCCTTGGAATTGTTACCGGATCCCGCGTGGGATCAGGCTTTGGCGCTTTGATGTCTTGCGGCTTCGGCGCGCTCCAACCGGGCCGACTGTGCGATCTGTTCCCTCCCCGGAACATGGTTTCGCAACGCTTCGAGGATCTTTTCCGGGGTCGCCGGAAGAGATTTGATCCGGACGCCGATGGCGTCATAGATCGCGTTCATGATCGCCGGGGCGGTCGGCACAAGGGCCGGTTCGCCGATGCCCTTTGCCCTGAGCGGGCTCTTGGGATCCGGGTCTTCGACGATCGAACAGTTGATCTGGGGAATATCCAACGAGGTCGGCAGGATATACTTGGCGAAGCCATGGGTGATCGCATGGCCCTTCTCGGTGGTGTATTCCTCCATCAGGGCCTGTCCGAGGCCCTGCACGACACCGCCCTCGATCTGGCCTTCGACACCGCGGGGGTTGATGGCACGGCCCACGTCATGGGCGGCCCAGATGCCCAGCACCTGCACCTCGCCGGTCCAGGTATCCACCTCGACCTCGGCCACCTGGGTGCCGAAGACATAGGCCTGCCAGGGGCTGCCGGAGCCATCGACCGGGTCCAGCCCGGTGCCGTGGGCCGTGAACGAGGCCGATCCCACCGGCACAACACCGCGCCCCTTGCAGGTGGCGACGGCATCTTCCATCGTCATCCGCAGGTTCGTGTCCTCGGCCCAGAGCTCGCCGTTGAAGGCGCGCAGGCTCTCGACCGGCACGTCCCAGTGATCGGCGATCTCCTCGAACAGCGCGTTGCGCGCCTCGCGGGCGGCAAGGGCCACCGAATTGCCGATCATGTAGGTCTGCCGGGTCGCACCGGCATGGGCCGCCTCGGGGGCGCGCGAGGTGTCGTTATCACCGATGGTCACGTCCTCGGGACGAATGCCCATTTCCTCGGCCGCGACCTGCGCCAGCACCGTCAGGATGCCTTCGCCGATCTCCGTGACGCCGGTGACCACCTTGCCGGTGCCGCCGTCATCCAGTTCCGCCCAGGCACCGGCCCGGTCGATGGTCGCGGTCCGCGCGATGCCATACCAACTCGCCGCCATGCCGCGGCCACGCTTCATCCTGTTGGTCATCATGCAACCCTTTCCGATTCATCGCTGTCCTTGGAAGCCTTCTTGATCCGCGCGCCCAAGGTGCAGGGCTGCCGCGTATCGGGGCCGTTCAGATCCTTGCGGGTCGCACCGCGCACCCGGGGTGCGCCCTTTTCCCAGCGCGAGGCCTGTTCGGCCGCGTCCAGGACCCGGTCGAGCGAGGCGGTTTCGAGCGTCTGCTGCGTGTGAGTCTTGGCGCCGACCTTCATCATGTTGACCCGGCGGATCTCGAACGGGTCCATGTCGAGCGCTTCGGCAGCCATGTCCATCATGCTTTCGGTCGCGAATTGCGCCTGCATGCCGCCGAATGTCCGGAACGCGCCCGAGGGCGTGTTGTTGGTATAGACCACGCGGGTATCGACCTTGAGGTTGTGCACTTCGTAGGGCCCGCAGGACAGGATCGCGGCCTTGCGCATGACGCCCTCGCTGGACATGCCGAAGGCGCCGCCATCGGAGAGCATGTCGAACTCGATCGCGGTGATCCGGCCATCCCATTTCAGGCCCATGCGGTAATGCACGCGCGACGGGTGCCGCTTGGCCGAAGCGATCAGGCTTTCCTCGCGGGTGAAGTTCAGCTGCACAGGGCGATGGGTCTTCATCGCCGCCAGCGCCAGCATGCCCTGGTAGATCATGTCCTCCTTGCCGCCGAATCCGCCGCCGACCGGGCTCATGATGAAACGCACCTTGTTGATCGGCTTGGCGATGATCTCGGCCAGCATGTGCCGGTGATGCGAGATGTTCTGCGACGGCGAGATCACCACGACCACGTCATCGGGATCGACATAGGCAACGCCGGCCTCCGGTTCGAGATAGGCGTGTTCGACCTGCTGGGTCGAGAAATCGTCCTCGAGGATCAGGTCGGCCTCGGCAAAGCCCGCGGCCACGTCGCCCTTGCGCACCGGGATGTGCTTGATCAGGTTGTCCTGTGCGTAATCGTGGATCACCGGTGCGCCGGGGGCCATCGCCTCGCCCGGATCGAAAAGGCCCGGAAGTTCTTCGTATTCCACCTTGATCTTCGACAGGGCGCGGCGTGCGGTCACGAGGTCTTCGGCGGCCACGGCCGCCACGGCCTCGCCCACATGGCGGACCTTGTCGCGGGCCATGATCGGCTGGTCATGGACGAAGACACCGAACCCGTCGGTTCCCGGCACGTCCTGGGCGGTGATCACGCAGGCCACGCCGTCCATCGCCTCGGCCTCGCTGGTGTCGATCGACAGGATACGGGCATGGGCATGGGGCGAACGCAGCACCTGCATCTGCAACATGTCCGGCAGCTTCATGTCGGCGGCGTATTTCAGACGGCCCGAGACCTTCGAGGGCGCATCCAGACGACGCACATTGGCCCCGATGAAGCTGTCATCGACCATGTCTTCCTCGAGCGCGGTTTCCGGCACCGTGCCGGCGATCACGCCCTTGGCGATCTCGACCGCCTCGAAAATCTTCGTGTAGCCGGTGCAGCGGCAGATATTGCCGCCCAGGCGTTCCTTGATCTCCTCGATATCCGCCTGGGGATTTTCCCGCAGCGCAGAGGTCGCCGCCATGACCATGCCGGGGATGCAATAGCCACACTGGCTGGCGCCGGTCTTGTGAAAGGCACGCTGCACCGGCGTCAGGTCACCCGGCTTGGCCAGGCCCTCGATGGTTTCGATCTTGGCGCCATTGGCCTTGCCAGCGGGCATCAGGCAGGACTTGACCAGCTTGCCATCCACGAAGACGGAACAGGTGCCGCATTCGCCTGCGCCGCACCCTTCCTTGGTGCCGGTGAGGTTCAGATCGTCCCGCAGGAAATCCAGCAAGCGCTTGTGCGGTTCGGTTTCACGGTCGACCTTGCGGCCGTTGACTTCGGCTTCGATCCTCAGCTTAGGCATTGATCTGCTCCTCCTGATCTTCGAATTTCACGTCGATATCCGGCTGGTCGGCGAGGGCATCCTCAAGCGCGGCGCGGATGAAGTTCACCACCACCTCGCGGCGGTAGTCCTGGCGGCTGCGCGACCCGACACGGTCGGCCGCCGTCTGCGCGACCTGCTCGATCAGGCCATGCGAGATGCGTTCGCCGCGCAGGGTGTTTTCGGCCTCGATCATGCGGATCGGGCTCGGCCCGACGCCGCCCAGAGAAAGGCGAACATCCTCGAAGACGCGGCCGTCGCGGTCGGTCTTGACCAGGGCGGCACAGCAGGCCACCGAGATCACCAGCGACCGGCGCTGTCCAACTTTCTGGAACGAACCGCCGAAGCCGTTGCAGGCATCGACGATCACCGCCGTGGCGATCTCGTCCTCGGCAATCTGGGTGCGGCCCGGGCCGGTGATGAAATCCACCACCGGGACCCGGCGCCGCACGATTTGCCCGCCGTCGAGCCGTGCCAGCTCGATCTCGCCATTGAGCGCCACGACGGCAGGCGTGCCATCCGCGACCGGAGACGCGTTGACAAGGTTTCCGGCCAAGGAGGCCTGTTCACGGATCTGGTCGTCGGCGAACCAGATCGCACAGTAGGGCATGCAGGGCAGGCTGCGCATCAGGGTCACGTCGGTCAGGAAATCCTGGTAGACGGTGTTGGCGCCCAGCCGGATGCGGCCCTTTTCGAAAGCATAGCCATCAAGGTCCGGAATTCGGGTGACATCCACCATTTCAGGCAGATGCACATCCCCTGCCCGGCCCTCGCGGGCCCAGGGCAGAATGTCCGTCGCACCGGAGACCAGCCTGCTTCCCTCGGCGGCATTGGCCCACAAGGTCAGCGCCTCTTCCAGGCTCGTCGGCATGTGATACGCGTCATAGGTCAGCATGGCTTGTCTCCTGTGTTTCGGCGTTACTCGGCCGCGACCTTGCTCGAGGCGGCGTGTGGGTTCTTGACGACCACCTTGATCGCATCTTCGACCCGGTCCTTGGCGTAGCGCAGGGCCTCTTTCAGGTCGCCCATCTCGAAAGTGTGGGTGTGGATCAGGGTTGCGTCGAACCGCTTCTGGCGCATGAAGGCCTCGGCGCGGTGCGTGGCGGTCTTACCCTCGCCGCGGATGCCGTAGAGGTAGATGTTGTTGCGCACCAGATACGCGACATCGACCTCGGGGCTGTTACCTGGGAAGGCGGCCAGGCAGATCTTGCCGCCGCGGTTCACCATCTGCGCGGCTTCGTTCAGACCGTTGGGCGCACCGGCGCATTCCACGACGTAATCGACACCCTTGCCACCGGTCAGTTCGCGGACCTTTTCGACCACGTCCTCGTTGCGCACGTTGATCACGTGGTCGGCGCCCAGCTGCTTGCCGATCTCAAGGCGGTTGTCGCGGGTGCCGGTCAGGATGACGGGCTGCGCGCCCAGCGCCTTGGCTACCGCGGCACCCAGCAGGCCGATCGGGCCGGGGCCGGTGACGACGACACTTTCGCCGGCGACCAGGCCGCCCAGCTCGGTCAGGCCATACATCGCCGTGCCGGCGGTCACGACCAGCGTGGCCTCTTCGTCGGACATGGAGTCATCGACATGGATCAGCGTGTTGATGTTGTTGACGGCGTATTCGGCAAAGCCGCCATCGGTGGTGAAGCCGTTGGCGCGGTGGCCCTTGTCCACGTCGCCATAGTTTTTGCCGTAGTTGTGGCAGGACGTGTACATGCCCTGGCGGCAGCGCTTGCACTGGCCACAGCCGGCATGGATCTCGACGGTCACGCGCTCGCCGATCTCGTATTCATCGACACCCGGCCCGAGGGCGACGACGGTGCCCATGTATTCATGGCCCGGGGTGAAGTTCTTGTTGAACGGGTCGCCGCCCTCGATCTGGGCCGGCGGGCCGTGATGGATGATCTCCAGGTCGGTGGCGCAGATCGCCACGGCGTCGATGCGCACCAGCACCTCGGCCTTGCCGGGCACCGGCACCGGCTTTTCGGACAGGGTCAGTTCGCCGGGATCGCCCAGGACCCAGGCCTTCATCGTCTCGGGGACGGGATGGGTGTCGCTGGTGGTTACGTTATCGGGCATGGACATGTGTCGGTCTCCTTGTCGATTGGTTGAATGCTCAGGTTTTCAGGTTGCGCAGCTTGTTGGAGAACGCGTTGGCCGCGCTGATCATTTCCTTGATCAGGTAGCCGCGGTATTCCTCGGTGGCGCGGTCGGCGGGGGCAGTGACCGAAATCGATCCCAGCACCGCCCCGGCGCCTTCCCGAATGGTTGCGCCGATGCAGACGATGCCCTCGCGGAATTCCTCGTCATCGACGGAGTATTTGAGCCGCCGGACAAGCCGCAATTCCTCGACCAGGCCCGACAGGGTGGTGATGGTCTTGGGCGTGTAGGACGACAGGCCATTGGCCGATATGATGCGCACCAGTTCGGTATCGGGGATCCAGGCGAGGATCGCCTTGCCGGTGGCGGTGGCGTGAAGCGCGGTCATCTTTTCGACCTCGCTGGCCTCGGCCACGTCATTGTCGGGGCTGGCGAAACTCAGCTTGGTCATCAAAGATGTGTCGCTGAGTTGGGCGAATTGCACACCGTGGCCCAGCCGCTGCCCAAGCGCTTTCAACTCGTCAGCAAGGAGGACATCGGGGTCACGTTCGCCCTCGGAAATCTCCACAAGCTCACCCAGGCGCGGCCCAAGCGCATAGCCTTTCACTCGGCCCAGATGAGTCACGAAACCCTTTTTGACCAATGTGGTGATCAGGTGATGGCAGGTCGAAATGTTCAGCCCCAACCGCTCGGAGATTTCCGAGACGGTCACGCCGCCGCGTTCCTCTGCCACGATCTCGAGAACATTGAGGGCCCGCTCAACGGACTGGATGGTGCGACCGCCGATCTCTTCGGGCACCTGGTCGAACTTGACAACCTTCGCCTCCGGCGTGCTGTCGCGTCCCTGTCTGTCGGACTTGCTTGGCGTCATGTTCGATCTCTCCCTGTTGACGAAGCATCAGTATGGGGATCGATTCTTGCAAGGTAATTTGGAATGGTCGACTGTTATTTGATATTATCAAAATAAATCATTTGCCGTGACGCTTCCCGAACGCTCGAACCGCGTCCTTTGGGGAGGATGCGGCCCCGGCGGAAAGCAGCGAAGCGCAGTGGAAGGTCCTTGAAATCGCAGGTTTGCGACAAACGGCATGGCTTTCAGGGGCGCCTGCCGATCGTGCCTTTCGGCAGGCAACACCATCCTGTTGCCCTACGGCCTGCCTTGGCCGAAGCACCCTCGGCCAAGGCCTCGTGCCGGACGGATTGACACGTGTTCTTGAGGACTATTCCTAACGGATGCGCCTGGCGGCCAATCGGTCCGCCCGGCCGAAACCCGAGCTGTTCCGATCAGTATGGCATCGGATGCGAACGGTGAGCGGCGTCGATATCGGTCAGCACTTCGTCCGAAAGCTTGACGGTATCCCCCGCCAGCAGATGCGACAGTTGAGCCTTCGTGGTCGCGCCGAAGATGGCCGATATCGGGAACGGTCGGGTCCGCTGCCACGCCATGGCCACGTGCACCGGGTCCAGCCCGTATTTAGCGGCCACGTCGAGATAGGCCTGCACCGCCGGCAGAACCCGGTCGGTCATGCGCCCGCCAAGATCGCGGCTGCCGGCTTCCCGGCGCGACCCCACCGGCACGACATCGCCCTGGTATTTCCCGGTCAGCAACCCTGCAGCCAGCGGTGAGAAGGACAGCAGCGTCACGTCCTCGTTCACCGCCATTTCCGCCATGTCGGTATCGTAGAGCCGGCAGAGCAGGGAATATTCGTTCTGAACGCTGGCCAGACGCGGGCCGCCGACCTGTTCGGCAACATCGATCCAGCGGGTGCAGCCCCAGGCGCTTTCGTTGGACATGCCGAAGGCGCGGATCTTGCCCGCCTTTTGGGCGCGGCCCAGCGCCTCCAGCACGCCGGCCATGTGATCCACCGTCCGCTGCCGATCCTGACCCGAGGGATCATAGGTCCAGTTCTGGCGGAACATGTAGGAGCCGCGCATCGGCCAGTGCAACTGGTAAAGGTCGATATAATCCGTGCCCAAACGGCGCAGCGACGCGTCGATCAGCGTCTCGATATTGTCCGGCCCATAGCCCTCGCCGTCGCGGATCATCTGGCTGTCGCCGCCCGCCTTGGTGGCCAGCACAACGCGGTCGCGCTTCCCGCCGGCCGCGAACCAGCGCCCGATCAGCTCCTCGCAGGTGCCGACCGTTTCGGGACGAACGGGGTTCACCGGATACATCTCGGCGGTGTCGAAAAAATCGATCCCCGCCTCCAGCGCCATGTCCATCTGGGCGAACGCATCCGCCTCGGGCGTTTGGGTGCCGAAGGTCATCGTGCCCAGGCACCAATCGCTGACCTCGATCCCCGTGCGCCCAAGTTCAAGCCTGTTCATGTCCTGTCCCCCTGTTCATTCTCAGGCGGCGAGGATAGCGTGCCTGATAACGGTAACAACCCCATTCCCCTCAGGTCACGACCGCTCATGGACAAGGACAACGATCCCAAGGACCGGCCCATCGCAGCCGACCGGCTGACGCGGGAACTCTGGCGGCAGAGACTGCGTTCGCGCGGACTTTGGGCTGCCGCCGCGACGCTGGCCCTCTTCGTTGTGATTTTCACCCTCGCGCTGCTCGATAAGCCCCGGTCGGTGCGCCACCTGCTGTTGACCGCGGGGCCGACCACGGTGCTGCCCAGCGATGACGGGGCGACGCCTGTCTTGCGGGTCGAGCTTGACGGCCAGCCCCGCATGGCGCGCATGGGGTCGCGTCTTGTCCATCCAACGCCCGGCGAACCGGTCTGCATCGCGGTCAGCGAACGCCGTCTGTCCGGGCGCATGACCCTGCGCGTCGCCCCGCGGACCCGATGTGCCGATACGTCTGCGACAGAAGATGTCGAATAGCGGCAAGCATCCGGTGCCACCTCGGCCAAGGCTTAACCCATGCGCATGATGCTTTCCTTTGCCGCGTTGCTGATGTCGGCGCTGCTTTTGCAGCTTTCCTCGGGCGGGGTCGGCCCGCTCGACGCCTTGGCCGGTCTGGAGGCCGGGTTCACCCGTGCCGAGGTCGGCTTTCTGGGCTCGGCCCATTTCGTCGGGTTCTTCATCGGCTGCTGGTGGGCGCCACGCCTGATGGGCAATGTGGGCCATTCACGCGCCTTCGCAGTGCTGACGGCCATGGGGGCGATCGGTCTGGCCGGGCACGTTCTGATCCAGGACCCGCTGGCCTGGGCGGTGCTTCGCATCGGGTCGGGCATCTGTATCGCGGGCTGCTACACGGTGATCGAGGCGTGGTTGCAGGCCAAGGTCACGAACCAGACCCGGGGCCGGACCATGGGCATCTACCGCGTTGTCGACATGGGCGGCAGCCTTGTCGCGCAGTTGATGATCGGGGCCTTGGCCGATCTGCAGACCTATGTCGCCTATACGCTTCTGACGATGCTTTGCGTGGCCTCTCTGTTGCCGCTGGCCCTGACCCGGGTGCCACAACCGGAAACACCCAAGGCGACGCGGCTGCGCCCCGGCCTAGCCTGGGCCATGTCGCCCCTGGCCGTGGCCGGTGTCCTCGTGGCGGCCTTGTCGGGGGCCTCGTTCCGCATGGTCGGCCCGATTTACGGGCAAGAGGTCGGACTGGACGCCGACCAGATCGGTTTTTTCCTGGCGGCCTTTGTCGCCGGCGGCGCGCTGGCGCAATATCCGACCGGCTGGCTGGCCGACAAGTTCGACCGACGCTGGGTGTTGATCTGGCTGTCGGTCGCGGCGGTCGCATCCTGCCTCATCACGATAGCGGCCTCGGCTCTTGGGAACACGGTGGTGCTGCTCTCGGCCGCCCTGTTCGGCTTCACGACCTTTCCGGTCTATTCCGTGGCCGCCGCCCATGCCCACGACTACGCCAGTTCCGAACAGCGCGTGGAATTGTCCGCGGCACTGATGTTCTTTTACGCGCTCGGGGCCATCGCCGCCCCGTGGACCAGCTCTGTCCTGATCGAGGCCTTCGGCCCTTCCGCGATGTTCTATTTCGTCTCGGCCGGACACATCATACTGATCGTGTTCGGCATGGCCCGTATGCGCGTGCGTGGCGCACCGGAAGATCGCACCCGCTACGTCTGGTCGCCCCGCACATCCTTCACAATCGGACAACTGCTCGGCCGCAGCCGCGAGAAGTGACTCCGCAGGCCCGCCCCTCTGGTCCTTCACGGCCAGAGCGATTAAACGGGCCCGGACACCAAACAACAGGCAGACCAATGGCCCGGCACCTCATCACCTCGGCGATCCCCTATATCAACGGGATCAAGCATCTCGGCAATCTCGTGGGCAGCCAGTTGCCCGCCGACCTGTTCGCCCGCTACCAGCGTGGTCGCGGCAACGAGGTCCTCTTCCTCTGCGCCACCGACGAACATGGCACCCCTGCCGAACTGGCCGCGGCCAAGGCGGGCAAACCCGTGGCCGAGTATTGCGCCGAGATGTGGCAGGTCCAGTCGGACATCGCCGAAGGCTTCGGCCTGTCCTTCGACCATTTCGGGCGGTCGTCCTCCAAGGCCAACCATCGCCTGACCCAGCATTTCGCCAAGAAGCTGGACGAGGCCGGCCTGATCCGCGAGGTCAGCGAGACCCAGATGTATTCCAAGGCCGATGGCCGCTTCCTGCCCGACCGCTATATCGAGGGCACCTGCCCCAATTGCGGCTTCGACTCCGCCCGCGGCGACCAGTGCGACAACTGCACCAAGCAGCTGGACCCGGTCGACCTGATCAACCCGCATTCGACCATCTCCGGTTCGACCGACCTGGAAATGCGCGAGACCAAGCACCTCTACCTGTGCCAGTCGAAGATGAAGGACCAGCTGGAGGAATGGATCGACACCCGCGAGGGCTGGCCCGTCCTGACCACCTCGATCGCCAAGAAATGGCTGAACGACGGCGACGGGTTGCAGGATCGCGGCATCACCCGCGACCTTGACTGGGGCATCCCGGTGCAGCGCGGGGACGAGCCCTGGCCCGGTATGGAAGGCAAGGTCTTCTACGTCTGGTTCGATGCGCCCATCGAATATATCGCCTGCGGGCAGGAATGGGTCGAGGCGGGCAAGGGCGACGATTGGGAACGCTGGTGGCGCACCGACAAGGGCGCCGAAGACGTGACCTACACCCAGTTCATGGGCAAGGATAACGTGCCGTTCCACACGCTCAGCTTCCCGGCCACCATCCTCGGCTCGGGCGAGCCGTGGAAGCTGGTCGACTACATCAAGTCTTTCAACTACCTCAACTACGATGGCGGCCAGTTCAGCACCTCGCGCGGGCGCGGTGTGTTCATGGACCAGGCCCTGCAAATCCTGCCCGCCGATTACTGGCGCTGGTGGCTGCTCAGCCACGCGCCCGAGACCTCGGACAGTGAATTCACCTGGGAGAGCTTCCAGTCCGGCGTCAACAAGGACCTCGCCGACGTACTGGGCAATTTCGTGAGCCGCGTCACCAAGTTCTGCCGCTCGAAATTCGGCGAAGAGGTGCCCGCCGGTGGCGAGATGGGCGCCGAGGAAAAAGCCCTGATAGAAGAGCTGACCCGCCGCGTGCGCACCTACGAGACCAACATGGATGCCATCGAGGTTCGCAAGGCCGCGACCGAGCTCCGCGCGATCTGGGCTGCCGGCAATGAGTATCTGCAAGCGGCGGCCCCTTGGGCGACCTTCAAGGAAGACCCCGACAAGGCGGCCATGCAGATCCGCCTGGCCCTGAACCTTATCCGCCTCTACGCCATCCTGTCCGCCCCGTTTATTCCCGAAGCGTCCGACAAGCTGCTGAAGGCCATGCAAACCCAAGACGCAACATGGCCCGATGACGTGGCCGCCGCCATGTCCGCACTTCCTGCGGGGCACGGCTTCACGGTGCCCGAGAACCTGTTCTCCAAGATCACAGACGACCAGCGCGACGATTGGCAGGCACGCTTCGCGGGCACGCGGGACTGACCCGCGCTACTCGGGTGCCGTGGCGCTGGCCGCATCCTCCTCGGCGACCTCGTCGGCACCGGTAAAGAAATAGGCCGCAAAGAGTGCCACGATAATCGCGGCGATGATCCCGAAGAGCGGGCCACGATGGCGCTTGGCCTGCTTCTCGACATTGGTATTCGGTGCGGTCATCTTGACCTCCTTTCCCCCCAAAACGCTAGCGCGTCATCACGAATGTCAAATCGCCCGGCCATGGCTTTGAGGCCTGCAAAGGTCGTGCTAGCCTTGAATTCAGTATTCAGCCCAGGACGGAGATCGCCATGCTACGTCAGACCATCGCAGCCCTTGCCATCGTGACTGCACCCGCCGCGACGGCCGCGACATGCGGCAACGATTCCAGCGGATTCGAACGGTGGAAACAGCAATTCGCGCAAGAGGCCGCGGCCCTCGGTGTCGGGGCGTCCGGCCTGCGGGCTCTGGCCGATGCACGCTATTCCCAATCCACGATCAACGCCGATCGCAACCAGACCGGCGTGCGCTACGAGCTGGATGATTTCATCCGCATCCGCCTTGGCAGCCTGGACAACTTTGCCGCCCAGGCCCGCCGCGTCAAAGCCCGCGCACCGCAATACTACGCCTCGCTCGAACAGGTCTATGGCGTTCCGGCCGGAATCATCCTTGCCATCCACGGCATGGAAACGGGCTTTGGTCGCACCATGGGCAATACCCCGGTCATCGACAGCATCACCACCGTGGCCTATGACTGCCGGCGCTCGGATTTCTTTACGCCCCACGCCATCGCCGCCCTGCAAATGGTCGATCGCGGCATGCTGGCCCCCGACCAGCGCGGCGCCGCCCATGGCGAACTGGGCCATACGCAATTCCTTCCCGGCAACGCCCTGCGCTACGGCGTCGATGCCGATGCAAATGGCCGGATCGACCTCTACTCGGTCTCGGATGCGCTGGCCTCGACCGCGAATTTCCTGCGCCAGAAGGGCTGGCGCCCGGGCGCGCCCTACCAGGAAGGCAGCCACAATTTCCGCGTCCTGAACGAATGGAACGCGGCCACGGTCTACCAGCAGGCCATCGCGCTCTCGGCCCTGCGGATCGACGGCTAGGCTTCATTGGGTCGAAAAAACCGCGGGGGAGTCGGCTCTCGGTCCGACGGGGGCTGCGCCCCCGCGCCGGCACAGCTCGCGAAACGCCCGGTGAACGTGTCGCCTTTCGGATTTCAGAATGAAAAGCGCGCGGAAGCGCTCAATGTGGTACCCGCGGCCGGACTTGAACCGGCACGGCCTTCCGGCCTAGGGATTTTAAGTCCCCTGTGTCTACCATTCCACCACGCGGGCCCCAAACTAAACAGGGCTCTGATCCTTGTCCTGCGTCTACCAAGTCAGCATATTGCGTCTACCAAACGTCTACCAGACAGACACAGAGGATTTGAGCTTGAGCCCTACTAAGATAACCCAGCGGACACTTGCAAGTATCGAAGCAACAGGAAAGCGCCACTTCATACGCGATAAGGACCTCACAGGCTTTGGGATAGCAGTCACAGCCAAAGGCAAGGCCAGTTATTTTGTAGAAACCCGCATCCGTGGCCTGAACAAAGTCATAAGGAAGCAACTTGGCTCTGTAGATCACCTACCCCTTGAGGACGCACGACAGGAAGCCCGTAAGCACCTGCTAGAGGCCAAGAGAGGCAAGGATATACGCTTTAGCGACCAAGAGGACGAACCCCTACCAGACACACTCGGAGCAGCCCTAGAGAGCCACCTGAAGGCCAAGCAGCATTCTATGCGACCCTCGACCACTTCCGACTACAAAAAGACTTTTAATAATGCCCTGTCAGACTGGAGAGACCTACCCACAAAGCAACTCTCTAGAGGGATGATAGCCAAACGGTATAACGAACTGCTGGGCAGATACTCGGGGGCCTATGTAGATAAGATTTTTCGCAACCTGTCATCCACTCTTGCCTTTCATGGTATAGCCCCGAACCCTTGCAAGGTCATCTCAGACAAAGGCTTGAAGGCGCCCTTAGTAGCACGTGAAAGAGCTTTGACGCCAAGGGAGATCCATATTGTCTGGCAGGAACACGCGACTTTCAAACCACCTGTTACACGCATTCTATTGTTCTACATGCTTACAGGGCTGAGGCGCTCGGAAGTTCTAAATCTGACATGGGCAGACATCTACGGTGGCCACGCGCGTATCCGTCAACCAAAGAACCATCAACCCCACGTGATACCCCTCACCGGCATATTAAAGACGTTGGCTGGGGAAAGAGGCGAAGATGAGCAGCGCGTATTCGGATACACGACCCACTCCCTCAGGACAGCCTTCGACAAATTCAAGCAACGAGTGAAGTTCCACGACGACTGGACAATCCATGACCTAAGACGGACATTTTCAGCGGACCTTCAGCTATTAGGCTACTCCGAGGCAGAGATTGGGATCGCGCTGAACCATGCAGCGGGGTCGGTCACTGGCAGGCACTATCGAGGCAGAACACGAAATAAGTCTTGGCTCTTGTCCCGCATGTATACTGACCTTCAGACGCAGCACAGCTACTACCAGTATAACGATGGCGACCTTGACGAGGTTAGACCGATGCCCAAAGACTGGGAACCGTATCAAGAACCCGAGATATAAGGAAAGAAAAGACCCCCTACCGAGGGGACGATAAGGGGCCGAGTTGGAGTTGGGTACATGCTTTACCTGAGTACAGCGAGACGACGGTAGCACCAACAGCAGCGTTTCCAGCGGCGCAAAAGTTACCTGCACTCCCTCTTTAGCATCCGCGTAAGGGCTTCAAACGCGACATTGGCCTTGAACTCGGGAACATGCTGCTTGCGTTTCAAAATCCCTGATCTCCTTCTTATCGAAGATTAGCAGACTGCAAATCGTAGCTTACGTTAGTGTTCGAATTTCGGGGGTAGCTCGCCTGTTTTGTGCTGTGGAGAAGTGTTTGTGCTTAGAAACTACTTACTACTCAAAGGTCAGCTGTCGCTCTTGCAGCCAGACAGTACAAAGTCGCGATCTTCTGTATTGTTGCGCAGGCCATCGAACTCCCCTTGGTGACGCGCCCCGTTGAACGCTTCCACTTCTATCAGAACACCATCAGACGAAGTTAGACCGCTACGGAAATCACGGTAGCCGCTTGGCAGAAATGCCGCCTGACCATCAGTGGAAGGAGACCAACGTTCGGAGATTGGCTCATTATCATCAAATCTGTACCGAACTCTCAGACGGTCATTTCCAAGGAAGCCTGAAGAGACTATCAAAATTTCTGTACCCCCTTCACCATTGCAACGAATTAGTAGAGCATCGAGGTTCTGCATGCCTGTGCCAGCTTGCGCACTTTCAAGGTACACATAGGAGATGTCAGCTTCAGTGAATCCGTCTTCCTGTTCGACTAGAACCCAACTGTTGCCACTAAGGTTCTCCCCTTCAATTGTCTCGGTGGATTCAGCGGCTTCAGAATCTGCCTTATCCTCTGGTTGCTGGTAGTTGAAAACCGCATCGTAACACGCCAACCGAGCGTTGCTTGCTTCGATCTCTAGGGTCAGGACCCATTGATTTCCGCATTTCGGCGTGATTCACGGTTCGAAAAACGAGCGGTGACCATGTCTGATCTTTTCTGGCTGACGGAGGCGCAGATGGCGCGTCTTGAGCCCTTCTTCCC
>NZ_QETF01000026.1 GCF_003129565.1 Salibaculum griseiflavum | reverse complement strand
CCCGCTCCGGCAAGATCATGCGCCGCATCCTGCGCAAAATCGCCGAGAACGACTACGGCAGCCTCGGCGACACCTCAACCCTCGCAGACCCCTCCGTCGTCGATGACCTCATCGAAAACAGGATGAATCGATAGGCAAGCGCCGCTTTCATCAAGGACGGGCCGCCTTTCGAGGCGGCCCGTTTCATTTTACGCAAATCCGCCGCAGTTTGCCCCGTATTTCCCTTCTCCGTTAGCGATTTCGGCGCGCGAATCTGGCATGATATCCGGTGGTGGGGGTTTCATGAGTGGAGCCCTGAAAATGGAACTGTCCGCACTTCCCGGTTTTGCACCCGCCCCGCTGGTGCAGCCCGACACCCGCCCGGCCGCCGATACGGTTGCATTGGCCCGCGATGCGACCCCGGACCTGCCCTTGCCGGTGCCGCCGGTCCCTTCGCAACAGGCGCTGATCGGCCAGGCCGCGCTGCGCGGCAGCGAACCGGATGCCCGTGCCCGCCCCGATGCCCCGGTGACCGAGGCAGAGCGCACGCTCAAACCCTATGGCATCGCCATGCTGCCAGAACGCGCCAGCGACGACGGCGCCGGCTCCGGACAGCGCGACGGCTGAACCCGCGCGCATTTTTCGAGGCCCCGCTTTCCACAGCCGTTCCCTTGGTGTATGTGCGATTGGAACGGATGCGTTCCAAAGCGTCCGCGAAAAGGTGACAGGCAACCGGCTGAGGAAAGAATGACCAAGAAAACGCCGCACGAGTCCGATGTAAGTTTCATCCAGGCGCTGGCCGAACTGCTTCACGAAAACGACCTGACCGAGCTTCAGGTCAAGCGTGACTACGGCGAGAACGACAGCCTGAATGTGCGCGTAAGCCGCCAGACCCAGATGCAGCCCGCACCGGCGGCACAGCACGTTGCGGCCGCTCCGGCACCCGTCGCTTCGGCGCCGGCCCCCGCCCCCGCCCCGGAAGCGGCGAGCGAGGGCGACCCGGCCAGCCACCCCGGCGCTGTGACCTCGCCCATGGTCGGCACCGTCTACCTGCAACCCGAACCGGGCGCACCGGCCTTCATCTCGGTCGGCGCACAGGTCAGCGAGGGGGACACCCTGCTGATCGTCGAGGCGATGAAGACCATGAACCACATCCCCGCGCCGAAATCCGGCACGGTCAAGCGTATCCTCGTGGGCGACGGCGACCCGGTCGAGTTCGGCACACCGCTCGTCGTGGTCGAGTAAGGGGCCGCAGATGTTCGACAAGATCCTGATCGCGAACCGGGGCGAGATCGCGCTGCGGGTCATCCGGGCCTGCCGCGAAATGGGCATTGCCAGCGTCGCCGTGCACTCCACGGCCGACGCCGACGCAATGCATGTGCGGATGGCCGATGAAAGCGTCTGCATCGGCCCCGCCCCCAGTCCGCAGAGCTATCTGAACTATCCGGCCATCATCTCGGCGGCCGAGGTGACGGGGGCGCAGGCGATCCATCCGGGCTATGGCTTCCTGTCGGAAAACGCGCAATTCGTGCAGATCGTCGAGGACCACGACCTGACCTTCATCGGCCCCACCGCCGAGCATATCCGGGTGATGGGCGACAAGATCACCGCCAAGGACACGATGAAGGCGCTTGGCGTGCCTTGCGTACCCGGATCCGATGGCGGCGTCGACAGCCTTGAAGACGCCATGCGTATCGGCGAAGAGATCGGCTACCCGGTCATCGTCAAGGCGACCGCCGGCGGCGGCGGGCGCGGCATGAAGGTGGCGCAGAACGCCGAGGAGATGAAAAGCGCGTTCCAGACCGCGCGGGCCGAGGGCAAGGCCGCCTTTGGCAACCCTGATGTCTATATCGAGAAATACCTGACCACGCCGCGTCACATCGAGATCCAGGTCTTCGGTGATGGCAAGGGCAAGGCAGTGCATCTGGGTGAACGCGACTGTTCCCTGCAGCGCCGCCACCAGAAGGTTTTCGAAGAGGCCCCCGGCCCCGCGATCAGCGCCGAGGAACGTGCCCGCATCGGCAAGACCTGCGCCGATGCCGTGGCCAAGATCAACTATATCGGCGCCGGCACGATCGAGTTCCTTTACGAGAAGGGCGAGTTCTATTTCATCGAGATGAACACCCGCCTGCAGGTCGAACACCCGGTGACCGAGGCGATCTTCGGCCAGGACCTTGTGCGCGAACAGATCCGCGTGGCCTCGGGCCTGCCCCTGTCGTTCAACCAGGATGACCTGGAGATCAACGGCCATGCCATCGAGGTGCGGATCAACGCCGAGAAACTGCCGAATTTCGCGCCCTGCCCCGGCAAGATCACCCAGTTCCATCAGCCCGGCGGGCTTGGTGTCCGGATGGACAGCGCGCTTTATGACGGCTATTCCATTCCGCCCTATTACGACAGCCTGATCGGCAAGCTGATCGTGCATGGCCGCGACCGGCCCGAGGCATTGGCGCGTCTGGCCCGTGCCCTTGGAGAGCTGATCGTGGACGGCATCGACACCACCGTGCCGCTGTTTCATGCGCTGTTGCAGGAAGAGGCCGTCCAGACAGGGGACTACAACATCCACTGGCTGGAACACTGGCTGGAAGAAAACCTGCCGGCGTGACGCACCGCTAGAGGCCGCGTGGCCGCATCACGCAGGTGGCCCGCCGTGCCCCTTTGGTTCGGAAATAGTCGGGGACACCCGTGCGGTCATCCAGTGCGTCCCAATCGGACCAGTCCAGGTCAAGATCGAGGCATTCGGCGATCACTTCCAGCGCGCGAAAGCTCATCACCCCCTTGACCGCCTCGTGCTGGCCCGCGATCTGAGGAAGCGCGTTCAGCGGCTTGTCTGTTTTTTCACGCGACAGGTGAATCGTCGCGCCGGGGCGCTGCACGAACTCACTGTCGACGATGATCAGTTTCGGCTTGAGCTTGCGCAGGCTGATGAACAGCCGCAGGTGATCCATGATGTGATAGAGAATGCCGAACACCGCGATCACGTCATAGGTTTCGCCCGCCTCCACGGCCTTGTCGATCTCGTCGAACAGGTCGCCGACCCGCATGTCGATCGTCTTGCGAAGCTTGGCGTCCGGATAGTCGGCCAGTCGCGCCGCGGTCTCCGCACGCCCTTCGATTCCCACGACTTTCTTCGCCCCCGCCCCGGCAAAGGCATAGGACCAACGCCCGTCATAGGCGCCCAAATCGAGAACCGTCGCACCCTTGATCTCGTCCAGGAAAGGTTCGATCAGGACATCGCGCCGCTTGTTCAGCCGCAGCGCCGCCTTGGGATTGTCCATGTAGGCATCCAGGTCGGAAACGAAATCGAAAAACCCCATCTCGGCACACTCCTTGTTACCGTGGATACATTGCCGATATGATGATCCGGAACAAGATACCCTGACCCGGCCGGTGTAAGAGTGATGCGGCAAGGACTCTCTGCGGATACGTTGCTTGCCGCCTATGCCAGCGGCATCTTTCCGATGGCCGAGAACGAGGACGACCCGGAACTGTTCTGGGTCGATCCGCGCCAGCGCGGCATCCTGCCCCTGGATGGCTTCCATATCTCCCGGTCGCTTGCCCGCACCCTGCGTGCCGAACGCTTCCAGGTCACATTCGGCACAGATTTCCCCGGTGTCGTCGCGGGCTGCGCGGATCGCCCGGAAACCTGGATCAACGCCACGTTGCGGGCGCTCTATGAAGAGTTGGCCCACCGGGGGCATGCGCATTCCTGCGAGATTCGCGATGCGGAGGGGTCACTTGTGGGCGGGGTGTTCGGCATCACCCTGGGCGCGGCGTTCTTCGGGGAGAGCATGTTCTCGCGTCGCACCGATGCCTCGAAGGTCGCGCTGGCGCACCTGGTCGACAGGCTGCGGCTGGGTGGCTTCACCCTGTTCGACACCCAGTTCATCACACCGCATCTGCGGAGCCTGGGGGGCCTCGAAATCCCCAGGGGCGCCTATCGTCAACGGCTGGCCGAGGCGCTGGACCGCCGCGCCCATTTTGATGCCACAAGCCCTCCGCCGACCGGTCAGGAATTGGTGCAGCGCAACGCCCAGACATCGTAGCGCTGGTGATCCAGCGCGTTCAGCGCCGGGGCACTGGCGATCATCCAACCACGGAAAATCGGCTCGGGCGCGTTGTTGTAGTGGATTGTCAGCAACATGTAGGCGTCGCCCGAGGGATTGCCGGTCGGAAAGCGGCATTCCCCCATCTCGACCGACAGGTTGCCGACCTCGGCACGCTCGCCATTGGCAAGGTCAAGGTCGCGCACCGTGCCGGTGATCTTGTCGAGAACACGCAGCGTGCCGCCAGCCGCCGTCGTCGCAGCGGGCGCAAGGGCGGTTTCGGTCGGGGTCTCTTCCGGTTGATCGGCCGCCCCGAGCCCATCGAGGGTCGGCTGCTGGGGATCGCTCTCGAAGAGGTCCGGATCGGAAAGGTCCAGCGGGGGAAGGTCGCCCGTGTCCTGTGCAGCGGCGGCCCCGGCGACAAGAATAGCGGCGAGGGCCAGCGTCCGGATCATTCCTCGTCCCCGCCCGAGACGAACTTGGTCAGCAATTGAATCACGCTGACCGCGCCTTGGGTGTTCGTGACAACCTGCCCCTCTTCGAGATAGGCGAAGGAACCACCCGGCACGATCTCGACGAAGGTGCCGCCCAGAAGCCCCTCGGAGGCCACCACGGCGGCGCTGTCATCGGGGATGGCGATCCCCTCGCGAATGCTCAGCACCGCCTCGGCGCGATAGGTTTCGGGGTTCAGCGACAGATCGGTCACGGCGCCTACGGACACGCCGGCCAGCCGGATGTCGGTGCCCACGGTCAGCCCCTCGGCAGAGCGGAAATTGGCGCTCAGGTCATAGCTGTCCGACCGGTCGCCCAGCCCGGTCGCCTGGGTGAAATACCACAGGAACCCCGCGGCCACGGCCAGGACCAGCGCGCCCGTTATCACCTCTGTCGTGGTTTCGCGCATGCGCCTTACTCCGGCGTCCAGGCCTCGTAATCCGACCGGGGCATCGGCTCGGCCCGACGGATCGACCCCTTGGGCGCATAAGCCTGCGCGGTGCCGGTCAGGTTCGGAATATGCGGCTTTTCCCAGTCCTTGTGGACCAGGGGCTTGTCGCTGGGCGGCTCGTCCCAGGTGCGGTGCAGCCAGCCGTGCCAGTCGGGGGAGATCCGGCTGCCCTCGACCTCGCCATTGAAGATGACCCAGCGCTTGCTGTCATCGGCGTTGCGGTAATAGGTGTTGCCCTGCTCGTCCTCGCCCACCTTCTCGCCCTTGCGCCAGGTGAAAAGCTGCGTGCCGAGGGTCTGGCCATCCCACCAGACAAAGATGCGCTTGATGAAGTTGAGGACGCCCATTGTGCTCTCCTGACTGTTGGGACGGGTATGCCGAATTGGCGCGCGACAGTCCAGAGCCTGCGTGCCGTCAAGGCGGGTTTTCACCGTGGCAGGCGGGCCGTGACCTCGATCTCGATCTTCATTTCGGGCGTTTGCAGGGCCGCGGACAGCATCGTTGCGGCCGGTCTGGCGCGGGCGAAGGCTGCCGAGGTGATCGGCCAGCATTTCGGCCACTGCGCCGCATCGGGCACGATGTAGCGCACGCGGACAACATCATCGAGCCCCGCGCCCGCCTCGTTAAGGGCCGCCTCGATCGTAGCCAGCGTGTTGCGGCACTGGTCCTCGATCGCGTCCGGCATTGTCATGGTGGCATAGTCGTAACCGGTGGTTCCCGCGACGAAGACCCAGCCATCGCAGACAACGGCCCGCGAATAGCCGATCTGTTCCTCGAAGGGCGATCCGGTGGAGATGCGGTCGGTCATGCCTGCCCCGAAATGAAAAAGGGCGGCATCGATGCCGCCCCTGAACCCGTTTGATCCGGTCAGCCCGCGCTGGCGCTTTCCTTCTTGCCCTCGTCATGGATCATCAGCGGCGCGGCATCGGCGCCCACCGCCTCTTCGTTGACGACGACCTCGGTCACCGTGTCCATGCCGGGCAGGTCGAACATGGTATCCAGCAGGATGTCCTCCATGATCGAGCGCAGGCCACGTGCACCGGTCTTGCGTTCGATGGCACGTTTGGCGATGGCACGCAGGGCGTCATCGGTAAAGGTCAGCTGCGCGTCTTCCAACTCGAACAGGCGCTGGTACTGCTTGACCAATGCGTTCTTCGGCTCGGTCAGGATGGTGATCAGCGCGTCTTCGTCCAGATCTTCGAGGGTCGCGATGACCGGCAGACGGCCAACGAATTCCGGGATCAGGCCGAATTTAAGAAGGTCCTCGGGTTCAAGATCCTGAAAGACCTCGCCCACGCCGCGATCATCGTTGTCGCGCACATCGGCGCCAAAGCCCATGGCACTGCCCTTGCCGCGCTGGGAAATGATCTTGTCGAGGCCCGCAAAGGCGCCACCGCAAATGAACAGGATGTTCGTGGTGTCCACCTGCAGGAATTCCTGCTGCGGATGCTTGCGCCCGCCCTGCGGCGGCACGGAGGCGACGGTGCCTTCCATGATCTTCAGCAAGGCCTGCTGCACGCCCTCGCCCGACACATCGCGGGTGATCGAGGGGTTGTCGGACTTGCGAGTGATCTTGTCGACCTCGTCGATATAGACGATGCCGCGCTGCGCCCGTTCCACGTTGTATTCGCTGGCCTGCAGCAGCTTGAGGATGATGTTTTCCACGTCCTCGCCCACGTAACCGGCCTCGGTCAGCGTGGTTGCGTCGGCCATGGTGAAGGGCACGTCGAGGATACGCGCCAGCGTCTGCGCCAGCAGCGTCTTGCCGCAGCCCGTCGGACCGATCAGCAGGATGTTCGACTTGGCCAGTTCGATATCGGCCTTGTCGGCGTGGTTGAGGCGTTTGTAGTGGTTGTGAACCGCAACCGACAGCACCCGCTTGGCCATCGCCTGACCGATCACGTAATCGTCCAGAACGGTGCAGATATCCTGCGGCGTCGGCACACCTTCGGACGATTTGAGCGACGAGGATTTCGTCTCTTCGCGGATGATATCCATGCACAGCTCGACACATTCGTCGCAGATGAACACGGTCGGTCCCGCGATCAGTTTGCGCACCTCGTGCTGGCTCTTGCCGCAAAAGCTGCAATAGAGCGTGTTTTTGCTGTCTCCGCCTGACGTGTCCGCCATGTCGTCTTTCCCTGGCCAATGGCCGCTTGATTTCGTTCGGGCTGCCCCGGTTTTTCGGACTCTAGGACAGCCCAGAGGTGTTCACAATCCCGAATTCGGAACCGGCGGGGTTAGCCCCCGCCATCCGGAGATCAGCTGTCGCCGTCGTCGCCCTTGTCGCGGGCTTCGACGATTTCGTCGATCAGGCCCCAGGCCTTGGCCTCTTCGGGATCCATGAAATTGTCGCGTTCCAGCGCCGCCTCGACCTTCTTGTAGGTGTTGCCGGTGTGCTTGACGTAGATCTCGTTGAGACGCTTTTTCAGCTTCATCGTCTCTTCGGCGTGGATCATGATGTCGGTCGCCTGGCCTTGGTAGCCGCCCGAGGGCTGGTGCACCATGATGCGGCTGTTGGGCAGCGAAAAGCGCATCCCCGGCTCGCCGGCGGTGAGCAGCAGCGAGCCCATGGAGGCCGCCTGCCCCACCACAAGGGTCGAGACCTTGGGCCGGATGTATTGCATCGTGTCGTAGATCGACAGCCCCGAGGTCACGACCCCGCCCGGACTGTTGATATACATCGAGATTTCCTTTTTCGGGTTCTCGGCCTCAAGATGCAACAGCTGGGCGACGACAAGCTGGCTCATGCCGTCATGGACCGGGCCGTTGACGAAGATGATGCGTTCCTTGAGCAGGCGCGAGAAG
Organism: Salibaculum griseiflavum; assembly: GCF_003129565.1. Lineage (GTDB taxonomy): Bacteria > Pseudomonadota > Alphaproteobacteria > Rhodobacterales > Rhodobacteraceae > Salibaculum > Salibaculum griseiflavum. Next base: position 20,554 of record NZ_QETF01000026.1, on the reverse strand, counting down.
ATGTCATAGGCCCGTTCGCCACGGCTGGTCTGTTCCACCACCATGGGAACGAGGTTCATATAGGTCTCGATGGGATCTTGCATTTGGCTCTGCCTCGGAACTTGGGACGGTGTCGTCGTTAAAGTGATTTCCTTGAGCGAGTCTTAGTGGTGCGGCCAAGGGGCTTCAAGGGCAACCGGACCGGGCCTTGAGGATCGGGCGCGCGCCGCTAGCTAACCCGGTCATGGAGTTCATCCCCACCAGAGAGGCCGGACTGGCCCGCCTGAACGCCTTCCTGCCGCAGGCCGGTCGTGCCTATGCGGCTGGTCGCAACTACGACGAACCCGACAGCGTGTCCGGCCTGTCGCCCTACCTGCGTCACCGGATCGTGACCGAGCCGGAGCTGCTTGAGGCCGTGCTGAGCCGTCACACCCCCGCGGCAGCCGAGAAATTCATCCAGGAGGTCTATTGGCGGACCTACTGGAAAGGCTGGCTGGAAATGCGCCCGACGGTCTGGGCACAATACCGCACCGGGTTGCGCGCGGCCTTGAACCGGGTGCAGACCGAGGCCGGCTTGCGGCGGGCCTGGAAAGCTGCCTGCGCGGGCGAGACCGGCATCGACGCCTTCGACCACTGGGCGCAGGAGCTTGCCGCGACCGGCTACCTGCACAATCACGCCCGGATGTGGTTCGCCTCGATCTGGGTATTCACCCTTCGGTTGCCATGGGAGTTGGGCGCGGACTTTTTCCTGAGGCACCTGCTGGACGGCGATCCGGCCTCGAACACGCTGGGCTGGCGTTGGGTTGCGGGGCTGCAGACGCCGGGCAAGACCTACCTGGCGCGCCCCGACAATATCGCCACCTACACGCGCGGGCGCTTCCGGCCCATGGGCCTTGCGCAAGAGGCCCCGCCACTGGACGGCCCGCCGGCCCCGCCCCGGATGGTCCCTCCGACAGGCGATACGCCCCCAAAGGGCCGCATCGGCGTTCTTCTGACCGAGGATGACCTGTCACCGGATTGGCTGTTGGACCGGGTCGATGCGGCAGACGTCGCGGTCTTCGACGGCACGGCCCTGCGCAGCCCCCTGCATGTCAGCCAGAACGTGCAGGCCTTCGTCACGGGCGCTCTGGCGGATCTGGACAACCGCATCGGCCCGGTTCGACGCCTTGCCACGCCAGAGGACGTAACCCGCTGGGCCGAAGGGTTCGAAGCCATTGCCCTGCCACATCCCCCGGTGGGTGCGACCGCCGATGCCTTGCACGCCGCTATGGATGGCACACGCACGCATCGGATGCTGCGCGATCATGACCGGATGGCATGGCCAAACGCCACGGCCGGGTTCTTCAAGTTCAAGAAAAGGATTCCCGAGTTGCTGAAAGCGCATGACCGGCAGGCCGATCTTTTCGGCTAGGTCGGAGCCCCTTGGCGCTACGGTTCGCGCAGCGCTTCCTGCCCGCGATAGAGCGGCTTGGTCAGGTATTGCAGCACCGTGCGTTCGCCGGTGTGCAATTCCACGTCGGCCTGCATGCCGGGGCGGATCTCGATGGCTTTCTGGCGGTCGCTCAGATCGGTCCGGTCCACCCGCACCGTCACCCGGTAATGCGGCGGGGCGTTGGGGTCGCGCTCGTCCTCGAACGTGTCGGCCGAGACCAGCGTGACCTCGCCCGACAGGCTGCCATGGATGGTATAGTCATAGGCCGACAGCTTGATCGTCGCGGCCTGCCCGGTGCGGACATTGGCGATGTCCTGCGGTTTCACCTGTGCCTCGATGAACAATTCGTCATCCAGCGGAATGATCTGCATGATCTCTTCGCCCGGTCGCACCACGCCGCCGATCGTCGTCACGGCCAGGTTGTTGACCACCCCCCGCATGGGCGAGGTGATGATCGTGCGTTCCAGCCGGTCCTGGGCCAGGCGCAGGTCCTGCCGCAAGGTGGCCATGGCCTGCAGGGTGTCGGAATATTCGCTGGCCCGGTCCAGCTCGGCCCGGGTGACGATCTCGTTATAGGCGTTTTCCGCATCCGAATGGGCCTTTCGGGCGCGGGTCACCTCGATCAGGGCCGCGATGTCGCGGGCGTGCAGGTCTTCCATGACCTGCAGTTCGCGAGCGGTTTCAGCCATGATGCGGCGCGCACCCTCGGTTCGGCTGGTGAAATCGGATTGCCGCGCGTTCAGCAGGGTCCGTTCCGAGGCGACGATCTCGGGGCTGAACTCGGCGATCTGCGCCGGCACCTCGAAATCGAACTGGCCGGCCATCTCGGCTTCGAGCCGCAGGCGCCGGACCTCGGCGGCGACCAGCTGTTCGCGAAGATCGGCGACCTTGGTTTCGAACTGGGTGGCCTGCAACCGGGCCAGAACCTGCCCGGCTTCGACCACGCTGCCTTCATGCACGGCCAGTTCCGCCAGCATCCCGCCTTCGAGGTTCTGGATGATCTGCGGCCGCGAGGACGAGACGACCTCGCCGCGGGCGCGCACGATCTCGTCGATCCAGGCGAATTTCGCCCAGACCAGAAAGACCAGCACCGTGGCCCCCACCAGCCAAGTCATCAGGCTGGGGCCACGCATCCGGCTGTCGAATTCCTGTTCGATCGTCGCCATTACGCCCCGGCCCCCGCCGTTTGCAGATGCGAAAGCACCTGTTCACGCGGCCCGTCCACGGCCAGACGCCCGTCTTGCAGGATCACCGTCCGGTCGGTCAGTTCAAGGATCGGCACACGGTGCGTCGCGATGACAGCCGTGCGGCCTTTCAGCCATGTTTCAAGCCGGCTCACCAATGTCTTTTCCAGCGTCTGGTCCAGCGCGGCGGTCGGTTCGTCCAGCAGGCAGACCGCCGGGTCCTGCAGCCACATCCGTGCCCAGCCGATGGATTGACGCTGGCCGATGGACAGCCCCTCGCCCCCGTCCAAGATGTCAAGATCCAGACCCTTGGGGTGGTTGCGTACGAAAGGGCCAAGCCCGGCAAAATCAAGCGCCTGCATCAGCCGGTCGTCGTCGCGTTCCAGAAGCGTCAGGTTGAGGTTCTCCCGCAGGGTGCCGGAAAACAGGCGCACTTCCTGGCTGAGATAGCCGATGGACCGGCGAAGATCGCGCGGCATGACCTGCCCCATATCGGTGCCGTCGATCAATACGCGCCCTTTGCCGGGCCGGTAGATGCCCGACAGCAATTTCAGCAGCGTGGACTTGCCCGAGCCATTGGCACCCAGGATCGCCACATGCTGACCGGCGGTGATCTTCAGCCCCGGGATGTCCAGCGTCTGGCCGCTGTCCTCGTCATAGCAGAAGCCGATCTCGCGCAGCTCGTAATCGCCACGCAGGGTTTCACGGCGCAGATACTGGCGGCCCGCTTCCTCGTCCTGTTCGGCAAGGGCGACCTCGTCCAGCGCCTCAAGGGCGGCCTTGACATTGGACCAGCGCGCCATGGTCGCGGCCAGTTGCGTCAAAGGCCCCAGCGTGCGGCTGGTCAGGATACCCACCGCGATGATCGTGCCGACGGTGAATTCACCCATGAAGACCATGAAGGTGCCGGTGACCACGGCAGCGACATAGGTGGCCTGTTGCACCCCCTGCGCCCAGAAGGTCAACGTGCTGGACAGCTTGCGTTGCTCCGCCGTAGCAACCGAGGTGACGGCGGACAATTCCGACCACAGCCGCTTGAACCGGTCCTCGCCACGCTGCGCCTTGATCGTGTCGGCCTCGTAGATCACCTCGTGCAGCAGCTTGTTGGCCTTGGTCGACGCGCCCTGGGTCTGCTCGGTCAGTGCGATCATGCGCCGTTGCAGGAAGAAAGAGGGCAGCACCATCAGGATGCCGCCGATGAACAGCACCCAGACAACATGACCGCCGATACTGGCCACCAACGCCAGGAACAGTACGATGAAGGGCAGGTCCGTCAAAGTCCCGATTGTCGAGGCGGTGAAGAACTCGCGCACCGCGCCGAATTCGCGCACCGCCGAGAACAGACCCGAGGGCGTCTGCCCCGCCTTGCCGCGCCGCATGCCAAGCAGGCGGTCCATCAACAGGGCCTGCACCCGCAGCTCGATCTTGCGTCCGGCCCCGTCCATCAGGCGGGCGCGGGCGATGCGCAGGAACGCCTCCAGCAGCATCGCCAAACCGGCTCCGATGGCCAGAACCCAGAGCGTCGCGGTGGATTGATGCGGGATCACCCGGTCATAGACCTGCAAGGAAAACAGCGCCACGGCCACCGCCAGCAGGTTCGCCACGAAAGAGCCGAAGGCGACCTCCAGCATCTGACGGCGGAAATGCACCATCTCGCCCCAGAACCAATGGGCGCTGCGGCTCGTCTTGCCATGGGTTTTCGCCAGGTCCGACACCGCGCGGTCGGCGCGCAGCACCTCGCCCGCGAAAACCGGCAGGAACTCGGCCGCCGGCACTTCGGCGCGATTGTCGGCACAAGTGGTGTCATAGATCGTGAAGCCGGCCTCGGACTGCTCCAGCACCAGAACGACCTGCCCGCTGGTCATCCGGGCGATGGCAGGCCACAGATCGGGCGTGGGGCGCTTGACCCGGCGCGTGGCGGCAACCAGCCCGGCCTCGCTCAGCACCCCGGCCAGGGCCTGCGGGGTCACGTCATCGGACTTGGGCCCGAGGCGTTCCAGCAGGTCGGTCGGCAACAGGTCGACCCCCAGCAACCCGGCATAGGTCGCCGCAAGCTCGGCACGGTGGCGGGCCCGGGCGCTGAAGCGATCATCGCGCGGGGCGGGCGCTTCGGGTTGCGCGGTCCGGTGGGCCGCATCCGTCGCCCGACGCGTCAGCTTGCCGCCGCGCGTGGCGTTGATATCGAAGGCGAGGACCGGGCCGCTCAAATCTTCTCTCCATCGACGAGCGCGCCATGCAGTGCGGCCAGTTTCAACTCGATCCGGGCGATGTCATAGCGCAGCTTCACGAGGTCGCGCTCCGCGTTCACGCGGGTCTGGAAAACGCCCACCACCTCGGGAACGCTGCGCTGGCCGGCCTGCAATTGTTCCTCGAACAGCTCGTAAGTGGCGCGGGCCCGGTCCAGCAGACCCTGCGCCTCGGCCTGTTGGCGGCGCAGCGAGGCCAGCTGGCTGTTCAATCCGGCGATTTCGCGCGCCGCGTCCTCGCGGGCCTGGCCAGTGCGGGCGGCGGCGACCTGTTCCTGTGCCTCCAGCGCGCGCATATCGGCCCCCATGCTCAGGCTCAGCCCATTGGCCGCACCGACATTGACGCCCATGCTGTTGCCGTTGCTGCCGACCGAGCCGCTGAGGGTGGCGCCGGGCAGGAAACCGGCCCGCGCCGCGCGCGCCTCGGCCACGGCGCGGCGGGCCTCGGCCTCGGCCTTCATGACGCTGAGAGGCTGGGCATTGGCGGCAGGAGCACGGGCCCCGGACAGCCCCTCGATCCCGGCGAGCGGCATGGCCGACATCGCCGACAATTCCGCCATGGCGGTCTGCGCGGCCTCGTCGTCCGATGCCATGTCAGACCGCATCTGCGCCAGCCTTTGCCCCACGAATTGCAGATCGCTGCGATCGTCGATCCCGGCCCGCACCCGTTCGGACATGATATAGTTCAGCCGCTCCATCCGGGCCATCGCGCCGCGCGTCACGCCGGCCCGCGCCACGGCGGATTGGGCATCCAGGTAGAGCGACAGCGCCTGATAGACGCGGTCATTGGTGTCCTGGGCCAGCGCCACGGCGGCCACTTCCACATCGGCGCGGGCAAAGGCGCGCTCGGCCTTCTTGCCGCCGTTGTCGAACAGCACCTGGTCCACAACCAGCGTCGAGACGACCGACCCAAGCGAGGTCAGGCTGACCTGCGGACCCAGCGTGGGCAGCCAGTTGCGGTCGCGCGCCTCGTCGCGCAGCATTGCGGCGCGCAGATCCGCCTCGGCAGCGCGGGAATTGGCCGCCAGCACCGCCCGCGAGACCTGTGCATAGGCGCCCTCTTCCAGCACGGATTGACGGTTCAGCAGCGCGTCGATCAGTTCGGAGCGTTCGCCATTGGCCATTTCGGGCCGAAGCGCGGCGCTGTCTTCGACCGTCGCGGTCTGGCTATCCCGCGCCAGGAAGTCCAGTCCCGACCGGGCGGGTAAATCGGACAGGTCCATGCAGCCAGACAGGGCCAGGCATCCGCTCAGAAGCGCCGCCCCGATCCGAGCTGTGCTGCCCTGTCCCACTCGTATCCCCGTTACCGCCGTCCGTGTCGTCGCGGGGGCCGGTTCAGCCGGCCCTCCGCATGCGTTCTTTCGAAGGATCAGACCACCGTCGTCACATCGACCCCGTCCTCGATAAAGACCCGGGCCTCGTCGCCCATCGTGTAGATATCGTAGGTCTTGCCGCCGATTACCGTGGTCGTGCCGGTTTCGGCCCCACCATCCAGCGTGATCTTGTCGTCGTAGTCGCCATGAATGATCAGTTCGTCATTCACGTCCGACAGATCCTTCAGCGTCTGCACGTCCAGCGTCAGCGTCGTGTCCTTGGCAAAGCTCAGGTCGATCGCGCCGATATCAAACCCCTCAAGCCCGGAAAGGTCCACGGCGTTGGGGCCGGTCTCTTCGAGCATCAGGAAGGTGGAATTGGCGTTCCCTGCCGCATCGGTCTCGGTCACGACAAGGTGCGAGCCGTCGGGCAGTTCCTCGTTGAAACCGAAGAATCTCTGCCCCCACATGTCGTCGCCGTTGGCATAGGTCGTGCCGGTGGCGCCATCGGATTCGATCTCGGTCACTGTCAGATCGTTGGCACTGGCATCGACCCCGACCGATTGGACCCCATCCGCCGTCAACACGACGGTTTCGACCCCCGGCACATCCGGCGCGGTCGTGTCCACGCGGAAGCTGTCGGTGATCTGTGCCTCGTTGCCCTGGCTGTCTGTGGCGGTGATCGTCACTGTGGCGTCGAATTCATCAGCCCCCACCTCGTCCGAGGTGAAGTCGACCGACCAGCTGTCGCCGGTCACGGTTGCCTGACGCGCGATGCCATTGAACTCCACCCAGACAGTCGAACCCGCCTCGACCGCCCCGGTCAGGGTGATCCCGTCCGACGCCTCTTGCCTGTTGACCACGTCGTCGCCCTCGACCGGGCCATCGGCGGTCAGGGTGTTGACGATGGTGTCGACCTCGACCTCCATCGTGATCTCGCGGAGGTTGCCGGCGGAGTCCTTGGCAGTGGCGGTCGCGGTCTGGAAATACTCGTCCTGCTGCACCGACCCGCTGGAGAAGGTCGCCGACCACTGGCCATCGGCCCCGGCCTGAACCGTATGACTTTCACCGCCGAATTCGACAACAACCTCGGAATACGGCTCGACGGTGCCAGACAGGATGATCCCGTCCTGCGCATCAGGGGTTGCGACGATGCCGTCCCCCTCGACCGGGGCCGAAGAGAAGGCGAAGGGCTCGACCACCGTGTCGATGGCGACCGTGTCGCTGACTTCCTTGAAGTTGCCCGCCGCATCGCTGATCGAAGCGGTGATCAGCGCCGCACCGGTATCAGCCGGCACATCGGCGGCGTCGTATTTCACCGACCAGTTGCCCTGGGCGCTGGCGTAAACGGTCTGTTCGGCACCACCGAAGCCCACGGTGACCAGCAGGCCCGGCGTGGCGGTGCCGCTGATCCAGACCCCGTCGCTGGCCTCGGTCGCGTTGATCACATCGTCGATCTCGATCGGGGCCGAGGACAAGGCCACATCACCGGCCACGGTATCGACTTGCACCGCCTCGGTCATCGAGGTGGTGTTGCCCGCGGCGTCAGTGGCTTCGACCACCATCGACGTCGGGTATTCACCGCCGGGCAGCGCACCGGCCGGGAAGGTCACGCTCCAGCTGCCATCGGGGGCCACATCGGCCTGTATCCGGGTCTCATGCAGCGTGACCATGACGACCGACCCGGCCTCGACCATGCCGGTCACGGTGATGGGCTGGCCGCTTTCGTCGAAATTGACCACGCCATCGCCGCCAACATCACCCGAGGTGACCGCCAACTCGTTGACATAGGTATCAATTTCCACAGAACCGCTGGTCTGGGCCACGTTCCCGGCCGGATCGGTGGCAGCGACGGTGACGTCCATGACGGTTTCGCCGGTTGGCAGCTCGGCACTTGTCCAAGAGGCCTGCCACGTGCCCTGCTCGCCCGCGATCACGGTCTGGGGCAGGTCGCCAAGGGTGACAACCACGCTGGCACCGGGCTGAGCGGTGCCGGTCAGGGTCACGCCCGCCTCATGTTCGTCGCCGTTGACGATCGCATCGATACCGGCGGTGAAGGCGTCCAGCGTCACATGGGTTTCGGTATCGACCGACACGGTATCGGTCAGCGAGGTCACGTTGCCGACCGCATCCATCGCGGTGACGGTGACCGATTGCTCATACTCGCCCGCGCCGATCACGCCGGGATCAAGATCGACCGACCAGGTGTCGCCGGTGACGGTCGCGGTGTAATCGACACCCGCAATGGTCACGACGACGGCCGACCCCGCCTCGACCGTGCCGGTCAGCGTTACGCCATCCTCGGATTCCACGAGGTTGATGATGCCATCCCCTTCGACGCCATCGCTGTCGAAGGTCAGGTCCAACTCGGTATCGACGATCAGCGTATCGGTCACCGTGGCCGAACCATCATCATTGGTCGCCGTGACCGTCACGCCGGTCTCATAGGTGCCATCTGGCAAATCACCGGGGCCGTAGACGACTTCCCAGTTGCCGTCGTCGTCGGCGGTCGTCACCAGCGTCACCCCGTCGACAACCACGGCGACTTCGGCGCCGGGCGTGGCGGTGCCGCCCAACTCGATCCCGTCGGCGTAGTCCTCTTCATTGACCACGTCATCTGACCCTGACGTTCCCGTCGTGATCGCGACCTCGGGGCCGTCATTGCCGCCGCCACCGTCACCATCGATGACATCGGCGATGACCGCCGTTCCGACCGCGGCGCCCCCCAAGCCCAGAAGCGGGCTGAGGCCTGCGGCGAAGACCTGACCGAGCATACCGACCTCATCATCGGCCGGCACGTAATTCTCCGCCAGCATCACGTCGGAACTGCGCGTGAAATACAGATCGTCGTTGATCGAGAATTTCTCGTTCTGACCGACGCCCGCATAATGGGCGTAGTAATCTTCGCCCGCGCCCTGGGTCAGCTCGACCTCGGCCAGATAGCCATCGGCCGACAGAAACAACTGGTTCTCGACCACGCCATCGGCGGTAAAGAACCCCTCGATGACGATGACCCGGCCATCCAGCAAGGTGATTTCGAGCGCCTGACCCTGCCGCGTATAGGCCACGATCTGCCCCCGCGTAAGATTGAGCGAAACATCCGCCCCGGCCCCGATGATGATGGAATTTGGTGCGTTCTCGCCTGCAACGGACCCGCGCTGAAGATTGCCCGCACTGTCGCGGACAACGAAATTAATCGCTGACATTGTTACTCGCTCCGCCTCACTAATGCGGCCCGCTTCAGCAGGTCCGCTTATTATTATTGCGGACACGATATATAGAACGAATCGCTATTTCTAGGGGGAAAATACGGGTGTGGCCGCCGAGACTCACTTCGCCGGACCGTTCGCGCCACGGTTGCGCAACGCCATGTTCAGGGCCGCCCCCAGCAGGACCAGATAAGCCGACAGATAGAACCACATCAGCAGCGCCACGACCGCGCCGATGGACCCATAGACTTCATTGTAATTCGAGAAATTGGCGACATAGACCGAAAACAGCGCCGACATGGCGAACCAACAGACCACCACTACCCCCGCGCCCGGCGTGAACCAGGCCAGGCGTTCGCCACGGGCATTGGGTCCGTAGCGATAGAGGAGCCCCAGCCCGAAGACCAGGACCGCGATGGCCACGGCCCAACGCAGGATCTCCAGGGTCCAGGCCAGCCCGCCCACCACGGGCACGAATTTCAACAGTATCGGCGTCACCACGACGAGCAGAAGCGCGACGATGGCGATCCCGACCAGCGCCCCGGTCAGCAGCAGCGCCACAAAGGTATGCCGCAGACCACCGCGGTTGGGCCGGCCGAAAATCGCGTTCAGTCCGCGCATCAGTGCAGCAACCCCCGCCCGCGCCGACCAGAGCGCCACGCCGATCGACAACACCGTGGTCCAGCCCAGCGTGGTGCCCCCCGCCCCAAGCAGGCGATCGATCTGCGACTGGAAAAGGGCAAAGGCGCCCGGTGGGATGAAATCCCGCATAAGCTCAAGCTGCTCTGCCACTACGCCGGGATCGGCCAGCAGGCCGAACAACGAGATCGTCGCGGCGATCCCCGGAAAAATCGCGAAAAGCGCGTAGAAGGCGACGCCCGCCGAGATCAGGCTGGCGTTCTTTTCGTCGGCATAGGCCAGCCCCTGGCGCAGCTGTGTCCAACCCAGCCGCACCATCACTGCGCGAAAAGGACCAGCTCTGGCAGGCCGGTCAAGGGGGCCTGGAGCAAGCGCATCGCGGCCAGGCTGACCTGGCTGCCGGCGCCGGGCACGCCGCCCGAGGGGCGCAGTTCAACCGCGATGCTGGTTCCCGCAGCGGGATAGTCGGCCCGGCCCTGCGTCACCACGGTCACCAGCGGCGTCTTGATCCAGATCCCCGGCTCGGCGGCGGAACCCAGCGCGCCAATTGTCGTGCCCAGACGGCGCGCACCTGCCTCCGGCGCCCCCGCCACCGCGGCGGCACGGGCGGCCTCGTCGGTGGTGTCGAAATCCTCGGCCGTGCGCGCATCGGGCGGCGGGGCCGGCGCCGCGTTGGTGTCCAGCGCCTCGGGGCGTGGCTGGGGGCGAAGCATACCGTCCGGCGCCGCTGCACCCTGCGGCGCGGGAGACTCCTCAAAGGCGGCGCAGCCCGCAAAGGCCAGCAAACAGATCATCACGAGAGCGCGTATCATGCCCGAACGCTACGGCTTGGCGCCACCCCGCGTCCAGTGGGAATTGCCCTTGCGCACAGCTTTACCGAGCCCTAGGTTTTCGGCCATGACCGCACCATTGATCGACCCATTCCAACGCGCCATCAGGTACCTGCGGGTATCGGTCACGGACCGTTGCGATTTCCGCTGCGTCTACTGCATGTCGGAAAACATGACCTTCCTGCCCAAGAAGGACCTTCTGACGCTGGAAGAACTGGACCGCCTGTGTTCCACCTTCATCGGGTTGGGCGTGGAAAAACTGCGCATCACCGGGGGTGAGCCGCTGGTGCGCCGCGATATCATGACCTTCTTCAACGCCATGGGCCGTCACCTGGACAGCGGCGCGCTCAAGGAATTGACGCTGACCACCAATGGCAGCCAGCTGTCGCGCTTCGCCAAGGACCTCTATGCAGCCGGCGTGCGCCGGGTGAACGTGTCGCTCGACACGTTGGACGAGGCCAAGTTCGCCGAGGTGACGCGCTGGGGCCGCCTGCCACAGGTGATGAAGGGCCTGGACGCCGCACAAGAGGCCGGGTTGCGGGTCAAGCTCAACGCCGTGGCCCTCAAGGGCTTCAACGAGAACGAGCTGTTCGACCTGCAAGCGTTCTGCGCCGACCGTGACATGGACCTGACCTTCATCGAGGTCATGCCCATGGGCGATATCGGCAACGAGGATCGCCTGGATCAATACTGGTCGCTGAAAGACCTGCGCGCACGTCTTGAAGAACGCTTCACCGTTACCGACCTGGCCGAACGGTCCGGCGGGCCGGCACGCTATGTGCGGCTGGAAGAAACCGGCCAGAAGATCGGTTTCATCACGCCGCTGTCCCACAATTTCTGCGAAAGTTGCAACCGCGTGCGCATCACCTGCACCGGCGAGATTTACACCTGCCTCGGGCAAGAGGGCCATTCCGATCTGCGCGCGCCCCTGCGGGCCAGCCCTGATGACGCGGTGCTTGAAGACGCGATCCGCAAGGCCATCGCGCTGAAGCCCAAGGGTCATGATTTCGACTATTCCCGCCAGAGCGTCGACGGACAGGTCAGCCGCCACATGAGCCATACGGGCGGGTAACGCGCACGAGTCAGGCCTGGGGCGGCCCCTGTCACTCCCATATACAGCGGTTCCGAAGTCCGGGACGGGCACCAGCCGCCTCTGGCGCTAGAAACCGAAAAGCCGCTTCGCCCACTGCAGACCGATGAAAACACCTTTCACGCGGGGCAGGATCAGCAGAGCCAGGACTGTCGCAAGCACCATCATCGACAGCGCGACCCATATCGGCTCGGGCTCCCCAACGGCGTAGATGACGCCGAACAACGGAAAGATGATCGCGGCAACGACCATCAGAGTGAAATAGGCCGGTCCGTCGTCGACGCTCGCGTGATGCAGCGCCTGCCCGCAGCAGGCGCAACTGTCCTTCACCTTGAGATAACCGGACAGGAGTCTTCCGCGTCCACAGGACGGGCACCTGAGCCGGAGTCCTCGAAGCATGGCGCTCTTCGCGTCGCGCTCTTCGTCACCTTGCATGAGCTGTTTTCCTATCTGTTCTGCCTCTTTGCGCTCACACGCCCCTAGCCCGGCTTTCGCGCCACAAGGTCGATCAGGGCCGAGCGCCCGGAATGGCCGCGCCCCTCGTCCACGTCACGGTCATAGCTGGCCAACCGTTCCACCTGCCAGCCCGGGAAGGCCTCGCGCAGCAGCGCCTCGGTATACATGTTGTCGCGACTGGGCGGCCCGCCGGTGCCGTAGTCCACCTGTTCGGGCCGATACCCATGCAGCACCAGCCTCCCCCCGGGGCGCAGCGCCCGCGCCATGTCGGCGAACTGGCCGGGACGGTCCTGCGCCCCCATGAATTGCACGAAGATGCCGACCACCATGTCAACCTGCCGTTCCCAGTCATACCCGGCCCAGTCGCTCACCTGTGTGGCCACCCGCACGCCCGCATCCGCCGCCAGGGCCTGTGCCCGCGCAATGGCGGTGGGCGACAGGTCAAAGGCCGACACTTTCAGCCCCTGCCCGGCCAGCCAGACCGAGTTGCGCCCCTCGCCATCGGCCACGCAAAGCGCGGTCTGCATACCGGATACGATCCAGGGATTGTCCGTCAGAAACGCCGCCGGCGCCCGCCCGAACAGGTAATCGCCCTCGGCATGATAGCGATCTTCCCACATCAGCTCACCGGCATCCGCTGTTCGACGATCCCCGCCCACCAGCTGCACCCGGCGGGGATCGCCTCGTCGTTGAAGTCGTATTCCGGGTGATGAACCATGGCCGTGTCGCCATTGCCCACAAGGATATAGGCGCCGGGCCGTTCCTCCAGCATATAGGCGAAATCCTCGCCGCCCATCACCAATGGGGCCTCGTCGCATTGCCCCGAGACCGACCGCGCGACGCCCGCCGCGAACTCCGTCTGCTCGGGCGCGTTCACCATGACCGGATAACCGCGATGATAGGTCACCTCGGCGCGCGCGCCGAAGACCGCCGCGGTGCCCTGGGCGATCTCGATCAGCCGGTCCTCGGCCTGTGCACGCACCTTTCGATCCAGCGTGCGCACCGTGCCGCGCAGATGCACCTCCTGCGGGATCACGTTATAGGCCTCGCTGCCGGTTTTCATCGACGTGACCGACACAACCGCCTGTTCCACCGGGTCGACATTGCGCGACACGATGCTTTGCAGCGCCTGGACCATCTGCGCGGCGACCACCACCGGGTCGACCGTATCATGGGGTTTGGCCGCATGTCCGCCCCGCCCGACGATCAGGATGTCGAACTGGTCGGTCGCGGCGAAGAACCCGCCGGGTCGGATGGCGAAACTGCCTACCGGCTGCCCCGGCCAATTGTGCATGCCGTAAACTTCCTGGATGCCCCAGCGTTCCATCAGCCCGTCATCGCACATTACCTTGCCGCCGCCGCCGCCCTCTTCGGCCGGCTGGAAAATCACCACGACGGTTCCGTCGAAATTGCGGGTCTCGGCCAGGTATCGCGCCGCCCCCAGCAACATCGCCGTGTGCCCGTCATGGCCGCAGGCATGCATTTTGCCCGGCACCTTCGAGGCATGCGCGGCCCCGGTCCTTTCCTCGATGGGCAAAGCATCCATGTCGGCCCGCAACCCGATCACCTTGCCCGACCCACTCTCGCGGCCGCGGATCACGCCCACGACGCCGGTCCGCCCGACCCCCTCCACGACCTCGTCACAGCCGAAGTCGCGCAGTTTCGCGGCGACGATCCCGGCCGTCCTGTGGGTGTCGAACATCAACTCTGGATTCTCGTGCAGGTCGCGCCGCCACGAAGTGATCTCGGGCAGCATCTCGGCAAATCGGTTCTTCACGGGCATGGGTATCTCCTCTGGTCCCGGCAAACCTGATATGCCCCCGCCCCGATGACAAGCCCATGCTTCTTTGGGTCGCAAATACCGCGGGGTGAATGCCGAAGGCAGAGGGGCAGCGCCCCTGATCCGCAGGCGGCGCCAAAGGCGGCGCCGAGACAGGCCAGCGTGGCCCAGCCACACGATTTTCTCACAGCGTCGGGCCGAGATCCATCCGGCTGCCATCGGAAAAGCGCGACAGGCGGAACCGGTGCAGGTCATGCCCCGGCGCATCACCGGTTGCGAGATCGGCCAGAACCCGGCCCATCCCCGGCCCGATTCCAAACCCATGCCCGCTCATCCCCGCCCCCACGGTCAGTCCCGGCAGGGCTGCAACCCGGTCCACCACCGGCACGAGGTCCGGCATGGTGTCGATCATCCCCGCCCAGGCGGATTTCAGCGACACCGGGCCGACGCCGGGAAACAGCGCCGCGAACCGATTGACAAGCTGGTCCACCTTGCGCCGGTTCGGCGCCGGGTTCAGAACACGCATCCGCTCGAACGGTGTCACCTCGTCCGGGCGCCAGTCGCGTGGCGTGCCCCAGCCGTCGGGATACCCCTTCGGCGCAAAGGGCTTGAACCGCGTTCCGAAGGGATCGTTGCGCAGTTGGGTCAGGAATTTCGGCAGGGCGCGGAACGCGTCCGGTCCGATGAACAGCTCATGAAAGCCCCCCGCCGCCAGCGAATATCCCCCGTCGGGCCGGGGTCGCCAGGCGATACCGTCATCCGTGGCCCCACCGGGATAGACCATGGGATCGGCGTCGACCGCCGCCACCGTGGCCCGCACCGAAAGCTGGGGGATCGTCACGCCATGGGCGCGCAGAAACAGGGATGTCCAGGCGCCGCCGGCCACGATTACTTCAGGGGCACGGACGGTGCCCTGCTCCGTCACGAGACCGGCCACCCGGCCCCCTTCGATCCGCAGCCGGCGCGCGGCGCAATGCTCGACGATCACCGCTCCCTCGCGTGCGGCCAGCCGCGCCAGAGCCGGCACCGCGCGCCATGGCTCGGCCCGCATGTCGCTGGGGGTGTAGATCGCACCCGGCCAGCTTTTCGTGGCGCCGGGGATCAGCGCGGCGGTTTCCGCGCGACCCAGGACCCGGCTGTCCACCCCGCAAGCCTGCGCATGGGGCAGCCAGGCCTCGAACTCGGCCATGTCACGGTCGTTTTCTGCCAGGAAGGCCACGCCGCCCTGGACGAGGCCGATATCTTCGTTCGTCTGGCGCGCCAGTTCCTGCCAATGTCGGTTCGCTTCGACCATGATCGGCAATTCGTTCGGGTCGCGGCCCTGCTGGCGGATCCAGCCCCAATTGCGGCTGGACTGCTCGCCGGCGATGCGGCCCTTTTCCACCAAAACAGCCCGCAGCCCCTTGCGCGCGAGGAACAGCGCCGTCGCCACCCCGATCACCCCGCCGCCGATCACCACCACATCGGCCTCCCCGGGAAGGGGGCCGGGATGCTCGACCGGGCTCGTTTCGGAAATCGGGAACGGGATCATCGGACGACCCTCTGCCGGCGGTTCGCCCAAGTCAGGACAACCACGAACATGGCGATCAAGGCGACAGGCCCGCCAGCGATGATCCCGATCCGCACCATCGGCTCCAGCATCATCCGGTCATCGAGGTAGAATTGCGCCACCGCCGTCATGGTCGAGGCAACCGACAACAAGGACAGGCCAAGCGCAAACCACGTTGCCAATCGGGCAAATCGCTCCGAGGCATCCATTCGCTCGACGTCCACGGCCGTCTTCAGCGCTGCCGCATCCTCGCCCATCAGGGCCAGTTCCTTGTCGATCTGGTAATAGTCGACGTTCTTGTCATGGATCGCTTTCTGCTGCGAAGACAGGAAACTGCGCCATTTCAGCATATCCGCATATCGCACCCGCGCCCGTGTCAGATAGGACAGGGCCACCGGACCGGTGAAGCCCTGCGCCTTCCGGATCATGCGATCGGCCATGTCGAGGATATTGAACCGGCTGGTTTCGAGCATGACCTTCATGGAAATCGGCAAAAGGAACGAGGCCATCAATTCGAGAATGGCCTCGGTGTCAAAGCGCCCCTCGGGCTCAAGCAGACAGAACATGCCGTTCTTGTCCGTCAACCGTCCCACCCGGCCGCGAAACCACGCCTCCTGGTTCGCGCGCGGCGCGAAGTACTTCTCGGTCTCCACGCTTTCGAACAGCCCGCCCTGGTCCCGTGGCACGATATCATCTGGTTTAAGCAGAAAAAGGCAACAGCGCCACGGGCGCTCGTAGAACGCCTGCCCGAGATAGGCGTCCCGGTCCGACTGCGGGTCGTCTTCAGGGACGGCGCAATCCATCGGCAGTTCGGACAGGGCCCGGCCAATTCCCTTTTGCGTCAGCATCTCGACAATGGCCGCGTAGATCGCGTGATCCTCTCGTGCCGTTGCGGCGGCCTTGAAATGCATGTCGTTGACACATTGCAGGCTCAACTTGCGCACGTCGCGGGTGGTTTCCATGATCTTGACGATTTTCAGCATGCCCGAGGCGTCAAGAAGGCCGTGAACCGATTTCAAAGACAGCCCGACGCTCTCGATGTCATCACGGACGAACATCCCGGCCAGCGCTTCGTCGTCGAAATCGATCCGAAGGCAGGTTTCAACGCTGGCATAAAGCTTGAAGCGATGGCGACGGAGCGTGACAGGATAGGATTCGCCCGAAATACGAAGATTGGCCGGCCCTGACGGGACATCCATCTCCTCTCCGGATACAACATGTCCGATGCTCAGAACGCGGCATGACAGGAACTGGTGAACCTGCCCTTCTGCGCGGCCGTGGTCGCCTGTTTGCTGAGTCAATTACCGCCCCTTCGAACTCTCGACGCCAAGGTTAGTCAGGAACCACCGAGCGGAGCAAGCTGCAAGAAAGGGATCGGTGTTTGCCAATCGCCGCCGGCCGGGAACGCGCATTCCGGAATCGTGCCGTGAAAAAGACCTTGTCGGGTTGTGCCCGGCTTCATGAAAACCCTGTTCCCCGCGGCCGCTTTGATCGACCAGGCCGGACCGCCTAAGTGGCGTCTCGACACCCATTCACCGGAGCTGCCCCATGTTCGCCGATCTCGGTTTTTCCAGCCTCACCGCCCCCCAGGCCGCCATCTGGTTCGGCCTTGGGCTTGGCCTGATGTTCGGCCTTCTCGCCCAACGGACGCGGTTCTGCCTGCGCCGCGCCATCGCCGGCGACCCGGCCGAGCGGCGTCCGGCGGCCGGGGTCTGGCTGATGGCGCTGGCCGTGGCGCTGCTGGGCACCCAGGCCGCCGTATTCCAGGGCTGGATCCGGTTCGACAGCCACCGTTTCCTGGCGACAGACCTGCCATGGCTGGCCATCGCGGTCGGCGGCGTACTGTTCGGGATCGGGATGGTTCTGACCCGCGGCTGCGCCTCGCGCCTGACGGTTCTGACCGGGCAAGGCAACCTGCGCGCCCTTACCGTTCTTGTGGTTTTCGCCGTGGTGGCCCATGCCACGCTCAAGGGCGTTCTGGCCCCTCTGCGCACCACGCTGGGCAGCGTCACCCTGCCCCTGGGCGAGGCCACCTCGCTGGCCGCCCTGCCCGGCGGCGGGTTGCTCTGGGCCGCGCTGATCGCCGTCGCGGCGCTGGGATTTTCCCTGCGCTCGGGCGCGTCCCGCGTGGCGCTGATCGGCGCCGCATTTCTGGGCGCGCTGGTGCCTCTGGGCTGGGTCGGCACGGGACTGGTGCTTTATGATGATTTCGACCCGATTGCGATGGAGAGCCTCGCCTTCACCTCCACCTGGTCCGACAGCCTGTTCTTCACCATCGCCTCCAGCTCGATCCCCGCCAATTTCGGGATCGGCCTGATCGGCGGCACGCTGGCCGGAGCGCTCGTCGCCGCACTGACGTTCCGCGAGTTCCGCTGGGAAAGCTTTTCGTCGCCGGCGCAGACCGGCCGCTACATCACCGGCGGCGCGCTGATGGGGCTGGGCGGTGTCCTGGCGGGCGGCTGCACCGTGGGCGCGGGCCTGTCGGGCCTACCCACCCTGGGCACCGCCGCCATCCTGGCCCTGGCCGCAATCGTGGCGGGCGGCCTGCTCGGCCAGCGGCTGGTCACTCCATCTTCTTCCGGATCCGGTGCACGAGAAACCACACCGCAGCCAGTACCGGCAGAGTGACCAGCGCCCCAAGGACCGGCTTGTCGAGCCCCAGTTGCTTGCCCAGTGGCCCGACGAGGTAGAGCACAAGGTTCACGGCGTAGTAACTGATCGCCACCACCGACAACCCCTCGACCGTCTTCTGCAGGCGCAACTGGAGGTCGGCGCGCCGGTCCATGCTTTCCAGCAGCGCCTTGTTTTCCCGCGACAGCTGCACATCCACCCGGGTGCGCAAGAGGTCCGAGGCGCGCAAGGCCCGCGCCGACATCGCCTCCAGCCGCGCCTTTGTCGAGGCCACGGTGCGCATCGCCGGATCGAAGCGGCGCATCATGAATTCCGAAAAGGTCTGGCGCCCGTTGAAGCGCGCCTCGCGCAGGACCTGAACCCTCTGGTTCACGATGGTCTCGTAGGCCCCCGTCGCCCCGAACCGGAAGGATACCGAGGTCGACAACTCCTCCAGCTCGCCCGACACCTGCAAAAGCTGGCGCAGGGTGCTTTCGGTATCTCCCGGCCCGCCGCCGCTCAACTCGCCGGTCAGGGTGTTCAGGCGTTCATCCAGCCCGGTGAGCTTGGCCGAAAGCTCCTTCGAGCGGAAAAACCCGATCATGGCCATGGCCTTGTAGGTCTCGATCTCGCAAAGGCGCTGGATCACGCGCCCCACCCGCCTCGACCCGGTATTGGGCCGGGCGAAAATCGCGAACCGCATATGCCCGCCCGGATCGATCCGGAAATCGGCCGCGATCACCGCGTCATCGTCCAGAACCCGGCTGACGGCCAGGCTTTCAGGCACGAACCAGTCCTTCAACTTCTCGCGGATGCCCTCATCGCCCTCCTGCACCTCCACCCGGATCAGGGCAGAAGTCACGCGAACCCCCGGCGCGGCCGCCAGCCACTCCTCGGGGAAGACCGCGAAGGTGCGCGCGTCGAAGGGCGTGTCCGACACCCCGCTGCCGAAAATCGTGTAGGTCACGAATTCCGTGTGGCTTTCCCATTTCAACTGGAACTTGCCGATCTGGCCGAAATAATGCGTGGCCCCCTCTTCGGGGTGCGGGGCGGCATAATGGTCCAGCAAGGCCTTGAGATGCTCAAGATCCGCCGCCCGGTCGCGCCGCGCCGCGTTGCGCGCGGGCTTGATCGCGAGAAAGGCCGCCCGACACGGCGCCTTCGCCTGCGGGAAGGGCCGCGCGTGCAGCTCATTGGCCACTGCAAAGCGCAGGGGATGTTCCTCGATACCGCCCATGTCCTGTCCGTCCGGTTCCTGATTTCGGCCATCATAGGCCGATCAGGCCATGCGCGAAACCCCGAAATGCAAGCAAGAACAACATGTTAGCGGGATACAATCGTATACCCAACGCATGCCCAACCCAGGGCAGCACCAAACCCCTTGAATTCGCCCGGTTTCTTTGGGTCACAAATACCGTCGGGGGTGAATGCCGCAGGCAGAGGGGGCAGACAGCCCCCTTTCAAACGGCTATCACCGCGCGCATGCTGATCCTCTTCAACAAGCCCATGGGTGTTCTGAGCCAGTTCACCGATGCGAAATCCCCCACGGCGCGCCCGACGCTATCGGGCTTCGGTCTGCCGCCCGGTGTCTACCCCGCCGGCCGGCTGGACCGCGACAGCGAGGGGCTGTTGCTGCTGACGGATGATGGCCGCCAGCAGGCCCGTATCGCCGACCCGAAATCGAAGACGGAGAAAACCTACCTTGTGCAGGTCGAGGGTGCCCCGACCGAGGCGGATCTCGACCCGCTGCGCCGGGGCGTCACGCTCAAGGATGGCGCAACCCGGCCCGCCAGGGCGCGCCTGATCGCCGCGCCCGCCCTGTGGCCGCGCAACCCGCCGGTGCGCTATCGCAAATCCGTGCCCGACAGCTGGGTCGAGATCACCCTGACCGAGGGGCGCAACCGGCAGGTGCGCCGCATGACCGCCCATATCGGCTTTCCCACCCTGCGGCTCGTGCGGTGGCGCATCGGGCCGCACGCGCTGGACGGGCTCGCACCCGGGGAATGGCGGCAGACGTCCGGTCCGGCCTGATCCCGACGTGACCGCCCGAACGCAAAGGGCCGCCCTGGTGGACGGCCCTTCGGCATCGCTTGACGCACGGCGCGCTAGTCGATCAACCCGAGGAGTTTATCGAGGGATTGTTTTGCGTCGCCGTAGAACATGCGGGTGTTTTCCTTGAAGAAGAGGGGGTTTTCGATGCCGGAATACCCGGTGCCCTGGCCGCGTTTGGAGACGAA
>NZ_QETF01000025.1 GCF_003129565.1 Salibaculum griseiflavum | reverse complement strand
CCAATCCTAAAGCAGGCCCTTATCGACCACCGCCAAAAGGACCAGCTTGACCAGATCAAGGACGCCGCATAACCTCGCATCAAGCTGCGCCACTCAGGCAAGTTTCAACATCAAGCGGGACATTCCCAATATCTATTGATACTTCTGGTTAATACCTCAATCGGGTGAGTCGGAAAACAGAATTCCTTGACGACCGGGATCGGTGTCCAACACCTGGCAAGAGTGTTCGTGCTGTCGGACCCGTCAAGTTGAGATCACACCCATGAAAGAAGGCCGCTGCAATCCAATGCAGCGGCCTTTCAAGTCGCGGTCTTGCACAGAAGGTTCCGGTGTCAGTCCGGTTGTAGCAACCGGTCTCCGGCGGTCCTTACTCGGGTTCGGCGTTGCCCGAGGTGCTGCTGGCAGCGGCAGCGATCAGCGCGATCAGGATCAGCGGGATCAGCAGGTTGGAGCTGGAGCCGCCGGTTTCCTCGACGATCTCGACCGGTTCCATCTCGATGGCCGGGGCCATGCCGCCGGCGGCGGCAGAGGTGGCAGTCATTGCGCCGATCATGGCGGCGGCGGCAACATGTTTCGCGTAAGTCATAGGTTTCCCCTCGGTCTGGTTAACGTGTCCATCATAGCGCCCGATTGGATTCGTCCAACAGTAATGTTTCCCGGCAGCTGCCCCGATCTGGGCAGCCGGACGCCGTGACCCAACATGGGTGTCGATCCCTAGCCTGGTTCCTGGGTGCCCGAGGTGCTGCTGGCCGCGGCAGCGATCAGCGCGATCAAGATCAGCGGGATCAGCAGGTTGGAGCTGGAGCCGCCGGTTTCCTCGACGATCACGACCGGTTCCATCTCGATGGCCGGGGCCATGCCACCGGCGGCGGCTGAGGTGGCGGTCAGGGCGGCGGCGAGTGTTGCCGCGCCGAAGGTGCGTAGGTAGGTCATTTGTAAATCCCCGCAGGAGTTGAAAGACACGGTGATGCTTGCCCATCGGGTGGTGGAATTCAAGCGCCAACCGAACACGGGCGATCAATCGTCGTGGCGGTGGTGGCCGATCCGGTCGGCCAACTGGTCAAGCGCCTCGGGCATTTCGGCGTGTTTCTCGCCCGGATAGACAAGTCCGGCCGAGATCACGAGCTTGGCGGCATCTTCGACCGTCATGTCCAGCTCGACCACGTCCTCTTTCGGAAAGAACAGCAGGAACCCCGAGGTCGGGTTCGGCGTGGTCGGCACGAAGACCGACACCATGGGTCCGGCCTCGGCCTTTTCCAGCAATTCACCCTTGGTGGCGGTCGAAATGAAGCCGATGGCCCAGATCCCCTTGCGCGGATACTGGATCAGGCAGGCCTTGTCGAAACTGGTTTCGGTCTGGGCAAAGACGGTTTCGGCGATCTGCTTGGCGCCGTTGTAGATCGAGCGGACAACCGGCATCCGCGACACCAGCCCCTCGCCCCAGGCCAGGAACGACCGGCCGATCAGACCCTTGGCGATCCAGCCCACGATAAAGGTGAAAACGAGGAAGATGACAACGCCGACACCGCGGACATTGATCTCGATATAGTTGGGATGGGTCGGATCGGCGCGACCGAAATCGTTGACATGGCCCAGCAGGCGATTGACGAACTCTTCGGGGTGGTAGGCCTGCGGCACGAAAGGCCAGACGAAGCCATCGACCCAGCCAATCAGCGTCCAGATCAGCCAGACGGTCAGGCCGATCGGCGCGATGACGATGATCCCGGCGATGAAATTGTTGCGCAGCCCCGTAATCAGGCTGCCGCGGTGCCGGGGCGGGTCATTGGGCGATTTCGTCACTTTGGCGGTCACTCAACTCTTCGGTCAGGTCTTATGTAGGCGATGCACGGGGGCGCGACAATGGACCATGACGCATGGCGGTGGTCACCGCGCTGAATTGCACAGGCATTTGGCGATTTCTGCCGCAAGGCGCGCATTATTGCGCACCAGGGCGATATTCGCGGTGAGTGACGCGCCCTCGGTCAGCTCGAAGATGCGTTGCAGCAGGAACGGGGTGACGGATTTGGCTGCGATCCCCTGCGCGTCGGCCTCGGCCTGGGCCTGCGCGATGATCGGCGCAAGGGTTGCAGCGGGAATTTCTTCGGCGGTCGGGATCGGATTGGCCACCAACTGCCCGCCCGGAATGCCCATCCGGGCCCGCAAGGCGTGGGCGGCGGCGATCCGGTCCGGGCTGTCCATGCGCAGCGGCGCGGCCAGGTCGGACGTGGCCGACCAGAAGGCCGGCAGGCTGTCCTGGCCATAGGCGATGACCGGCACGCCAAGGGTTTCCAGCACTTCCAGCGTTTTCGGCGTGTCGAGGATGGCCTTTGGCCCGGCCGCCACGACCGTCACCGCTGTCTGGGCGAGTTCCTGAAGGTCGGCCGAGATGTCGAAACTGGTCTCTGCGCCTTTGTGAACCCCGCCGATCCCCCCGGTGGCGAAAACATCTATACCGGCCAGACGCGCGGCGATCATCGTCGCGGCGACCGTGGTGGCGCCGGTTCTGCCGGCGGCGAGGCAGGCGGCGAAATCGGCGCGCGACAGCTTGGCGACATCCTCGGACCGGGCCAGCCGGTCGAGCTGCGCCTCGGTCAGACCGATATGCAGGGCGCCCTCCAGCACGGCGATGGTGGCAGGGATGGCGCCGGCCTCGCGGATGTCCTGTTCCACGCGCCGCGCGGTTTCGACATTTTGCGGATAGGGCATGCCGTGGGTGATGATGGTGCTTTCCAGGGCCACGAGGGGGCGGCCCGCCGCGCGGGCCTCGGCCACGTCGGGGGAATAGTGCAGGTCGATCATTGGGGAGTCTCTCCGGAAACGTAGGATGCGGCGGCGTGCAGTGCGCGGGACAGGGCGGCGTCGGGGGCCATGCCCTGCACCTCGGACGCGATATGGGCGGCCATGAAGGTGTCGCCCGCGCCGGTGACACGGGTGACGAGGACCTCGGGCGGTTGCGCGGTGCGCAGATCGTCGCCGCGCGCCTCGGCCGCCATTCGGCCGCCATCGGTGACAAGGGCGCGGTGAACGCCGCGCTGGACCAGCCCGCGGGCGGCGCTGCCCGCATCGGCGAAATCGGTCTGGCAGATCAGCCCGGCCTCTTCGCGGTTGACGTAGAAACAGGCCGAAGGGTGGCCGACCAGCGCCAGCAGCCGTTCCGCCTTGCCGGGGCTTGCGGGGGCCACGCGCAGGTCGGCGGCACGAAAGAGGGGCGATGCGGCGATGCGCGCCAGCAGGTCGCGCGTCAGGTTGCCATCCAGCGCGACAGGCCCCGCCCAGGGCGCCGCCTCGGTCGCGATGCGCCCATCCGACAGCGGCCGCAGGATCTTGTCGCCCACCTGTTCCAGCGAATGGGCATCGGCGATGGCGGCGATCAAGCCGTTGGCGCCCTCCACGGCCATGTAGCTGTCCGTGGGCAGGTCTTCGGAGCGGTAGAGCGTTTCCGTCATGAGGCCCAGCCGTCCGGCCTCGCGCACCAGTTCCTCTCCTTCGGCGTCACGGCCCACCGCCGAGAGCAGCGCCGGCCGCAGGCCGAAATTGGCAAGCGTCATGGCGATGTTCATGGCCACGCCGCCGGGTATGCGGGTGATCCGGCCGGGCACGTCGGACCCGGCCCGCATCGCCGAGGGCGAGCGGCCGATGATGTCCCACAGGACCGAACCGATGCAAAGGATGTCGGGTGTCGTCATGGCGCGCAGCTTTGGCGTGCGGCACGTCCGGGGTCAACCGCTGTCAAGCGGGCTGCTGCGCAGACCGTGTTGGTGGCGCAGGGGGCTGTCTGCCCCCTCTTGGCCTGCGGCCAATTCACCCCCGAGGATATTTCCCGTCCAAAGAAAGCCTGTTACCGGACCGCGAAGGTCAGCGCGGCCCAGAGGGTTTCCCAGACGACGTCGCGGTCCTGTGCCAGCTGTTCGGCCGGTTCGCGCAGCACCACTGCGTCGACCAGGTAGGCATGGCCCGGTTTGATGGGCAGGGTGGCGATCCCTTCGGCATCGGTCCGGTGATAGGTGACGGTGACGCTGCCATCCGGGGCTTTCTCGAAGAGCTCGATCTGTGCATCGGCGCGCGGTGCTTCGCCGTAGTGAAGCTGGACGGGCAGGGTATCGCTTGCGGCGGTGTAGGGGTTTTCCAGCGCGACGATCTCGGTTTCCAGGCCAAGCCTGCGGTCCTGGCCCGCCCCGTCGCCGACGGCGATGAGGGCCTTTACATGGCGCGAATAAGCCTCGCCGAAATCGGTTTCGGGCAGGCCGCGGGCGCGGTGGTCGGCGATGGCGTTCGGGAAATCCTTGTGCTCGGCGAAACTCTGGAACGTGTCGAGGCCGCTGTAGCTCACCCGCGCGGTATTGGCCTCGTAGACAATGACATGGAGCCCGTTCCCCAAGGGGCCGCCATCCAGCGCCGGGCGCGCGCCCAGCCTGTTTTCGACCGGTTCGACCCTCTCGCCGAGGACGACCTCGAACCGGCTGAACCGACGCGGCAGATAGCTGAGCCGGTTGCCGGCGAAGTCTTCGCCGTTGACAATCTCGGCCTGCAACTTACCGTCCGATGGAATTTGATAGGCCTCCGGTTCCAGCCACAATTCGTGAGCGGTGACGGGTGCGGCCAGCAGGGCGAGGGCCAGAAAGATGATGCGCATGGCGATCTCCGAGAATTCGAAGTTGAAGGTGACGCTGTTTGCGCTGCTGTCAACTCTGTTGATGGTCCTGAGTTCCGGTGCGCGGGCCCACGAGGTCTTGCCGACCATCGGAGACATGGAGCATATCGAGGACCGGCTGTTGTTCTCGATCGAAGGCAACCTGGAGAGCTTCGTCGCCGAAATCGACCTGGAAGGGCTTGAGGATACCAACGAGGCGGACGCGTCGGGCACCTATGACGCCCTGAGGGCGCTGCCGCCCGAGGAGATGGCAGAGCGAGTGCGGGCCTTCTGGCCGACGATGGCCGCGGATGTTCGCGTGCTGGTCGATGGGGACCCGGTCGAGCTGCGTCTCGATGCGGTGGACGTGCCGGCGGTCGGCAATCCGGAATTGCCGCGCGAATCCCGGCTGGCGTTTTCCGCGGCGCTGCCGGAGGGGGCCGCGCAGATGCAGATCGACTGGCCGGCCCGCTACGGCGTGTTGGTCCTGCGGCAGATGGGTGTCGAAGAGGGCTGGGACGGTTACCTGACAGGCGGGCTGTCCGAGGAGGTGTCGCTTTCAGGGGGGCAGGCGCTGACAGGCTGGCAGGCCTTCGGGCGCTATATCCCCGTCGGCGTTGAGCATATCGTGCCACTGGGCCTGGACCACATTCTTTTCGTGCTGGGGCTGTTCTTCCTGTCGACGCGCCTGCGCCCGCTGATTTGGCAGGTCAGTGCCTTCACCGCCGCGCACACGATCACGCTGGCGCTGGCGGCACTGGGATACGTGACCGTGCCCGGCACCATCGTGGAGCCGATCATCGCCGCCTCGATCGTCTATGTCGCGATCGAGAACGTCTTCAGCCGGGGGATGAACCCGTGGCGGCCGTTGATCATCTTCGGATTTGGCTTGCTGCACGGTTTGGGTTTTGCCAGCGTGCTTGGGGAATACGGCATCCCCGACAGCGCTTTCATTCCGGCGCTTCTGGGGTTCAATGTCGGGGTCGAGCTGGGGCAACTCGCAGTGATCGCCGTGGCCTTTGTCATCGTCGTTTCCGCCATGCGCCTGTCGGAGGACGGCAAGCGCAACCCGGTTGCCGCGGCGGCCTACCTTCTGGTTGCCGTGGTCGTTGTGCCGTTGTTGGTCATCCCCGTGAGCGCCATGGGGCCGGATGCCGTCGAAGCCTTCGTGCCGCTTCTGTTCATGGTGGCCGCCGTTGCGGGGCTGTCGGCCGCATCCTGCGCGGTCGAACGTTACGAGACCTATCGTCACATGGTCGCGATGCCGGCCAGCATCGGCATTGCCCTGATCGGGGCCTATTGGGTGGTCGAACGGGTGTTTCTCTAGCGGTGCTTTAACCTCGCGCTTACGGGTGTGGTGCTAACCCGGCCAGGTCTCTAACGCCGAGAAAGGCCGCGATGAAGTATCGACCGCCTCGTATGCCCAGCGATCTTGACGTGACCGTGATCGCGTCCGGTGCACGCCGGCGCGCGGTGATCTGCAATGTCAGCCTGAGCGGCGTGTTGCTGAAGGGTCTGACCGGCCTGTCACCGGGCGACCGGATCGACTTGGCCACCCCCGGGCTGCGCCTGCGGGCCAGTGTGGTTCGGGCCAATGCGGATGGTGTCGCGGCGCGGTTCTCGACACCTCTGTCGAATGCGGGGGTGGTTCAGCTGCGCCGCGCCGCCGGACTGGCGCGGCCACGGGGCCATGTCGGCGGGGCGCCCATGTATCGCGAACTGTGAGGCATATTGCTGCCGCAATCGAAACGGACCCCGCCAGCCTGGCGGGGTCCGAGAGTAAGCCGCAGGGCGTTTGCCCAGGAGGCTATTTGAGATCGACCCCGTCGAGGTCGGTGCCATCGGCGATATCGCTGTCGATCAGCGTGAGCGCGCCCATGCCGCCATCTTCCTGGACCGCCTCGATGCCGGTGCCGTCGCTGTCATCGTTGTTCGCGGTGGAAGAGGCCTCGGCGATCACCGCCAAGTCTCCATCGCCTTCTTCCTCGAAGACCGCGCCCTTGCCGCCATTGCCGGTGGCCGAGGACCGCAGCATCAGGCCCGTGACCGACCCGGCATCTTCTTCGGAGTTCTTGTAGCCGTCATCGGTGTTGTCTTCTGCCACGGTGTCGATGAATTGCACATCGATACCGCCGTTGCCGGCCTCGTCGAAATCCACGCCTTCATCGAGGTTGCGCGAAATCGTCGAGCGCAGGAAGACCGCGTGGATCGAGCCGGCCCCGCCTTCGTCGAAGTCGATGCCGTCGTCCAGATCGAGACCGAATTCGTAGGCTTCGACGCTGCCGTCATCGTAGAGGTCCACCGCACGTTCGATGCAGGTGTTGTCGGGCGTGCCGGTGACCGGGCCGGGGATGTCGGCCTCGGCCATGGCGCCTTCTTCGAACTCGGCCTCGTCAGGGTCGGGGATCGCGTCCGCGAACAGGGCAGGGGTGCAGTAGGCGCCGTTCTCGACCAACCGGGTGTCGATGATCGTGGCGACCACGTCGCCCGCGCCGCCTTCGTCCAGCTCGATGCCATCGGCCCCGGCCATGGAAACGGTCGAGCCGGTGATCAGCGCGGTGATGCCGCCCGGTCCACGCTCATCCGCGCGCAGCCCGTCGCCGTCGAAGGTGCCGTTGCCCACGTCGTTGATCGTGACATTGCGCAGGGTCAAGGCAATCCCGGCATCCGAGCCATCGCCGTCACCGGTCTGGCCGCCGCCGCAATCATCGGCCAGCGTGCAGTCGGAAATGTGGATGCCGTAGCCGGCAACGCCGCGCACGGTCACGTCCTCGGCAACCAGGGTTGCGGTGCCGGTTTGATCGTCGCGCAGGTCAACGAAAATGCCCTTGGCCGCGGCCCCGTCCAGATCGCCGCGGTTTTCGACCGTCCAGCCGCCCGGACCGGCCAGAGTCAGGCCGACCACATGCAGATCGGCGCCTTCCGTGGCGGCCAGCAGGGTCACGTTGTTGGCGGTGGAAATGGTCTGGCCGCTGCCGATCAGCGCCAGAGCGGACCGGCCGTCATAAGCCAGCGTGTCGGCGATCTCGACATCGCCATCGAAGGCCAGAACGACGGTGCTCGCACTCTCCGAAGCCGCAGCGGCGGCCAGGGCGTCGGTGATTGCGGCCTCGGTGGCCTCGGTGACGGTGATGGTCTCGGCCAGCGCGGGCGCGGCCAGGAAGAGTGTTGCGGCGGTGCTGGTCAGCAGCGACTTGGTGGTGATCCCCATGGGTGGTCTCCTTCGTTTGAACCGGGCCAAGGGGTAGGCGCTGCATGTGACAGGAACATAACAGACAGCCCCCTTGCCAAGCCCTGCAACCCCGTCTATACGCGCGGCACTCAATCCCGCAGGCGGGGGCGGGTGCGTCGGGGAGACATCCCGGCTCATCCACCGGTTGGCGAAATGCTGATCCCCCGCCGAGGCATGAAACCGGAAAGGAAACGACCATGGCTCTTCCAGAGTTTTCCATGCGCCAGCTGCTTGAAGCCGGCGTTCACTTCGGCCACCAGACCCAGCGCTGGAACCCGAAAATGTCCGAATACATTTACGGTGCCCGCAACGGCATCCACATCATGGACCTGACGCAGACGGTCCCGATGCTGGACCAGGCCCTGCAGGCCGTCCGTGACACCGTCGCCAAGGGCGGCCGCGTGCTGTTCGTCGGCACCAAGCGCCAGGCCCAGGCGCCGATCAAGGACGCCGCCGAGAAATCCGCACAGTTCTACATGAACCACCGCTGGCTGGGCGGCACGCTGACCAACTGGCAGACCGTCTCGCAGTCGATCGGCCGTCTGCGCGCCATCGACGAGGCCGCCGAGAACGGCTTCGAAGGCCTGACCAAGAAGGAACGTCTTGGGATGGAGCGCGAGCAGGCCAAGCTCGAGGCATCGCTGGGCGGCATCCGCGAAATGGGCGGCATTCCCGACCTGCTGTTCGTGATCGACGTGAACAAGGAAGACCTGGCCATCGCCGAGGCGAACAAGCTGGGCATCCCGGTCGTCGCGGTGGTTGACACCAATTGCTCGCCCGCCGGCGTCGATTACGTGATCCCCGGCAATGATGACGCCTCGCGCGCCATCACCCTCTATTGCGACCTGGCCGCCCGCGCCGCCATGGACGGGCTGTCCGCCCAGCTGGGCGCCGCCGGGGTCGACCTGGGCGAGATGGAACAGGCTGCCGAAGAGGTCGTGGCCGAAGAGGCGCCTGCCGAGGATGCGGCCGCCAGCTAAGGCGCACCCGTCGCAAAACTGATACCGGGTGCGGCCAAAACCGCCCCGGGACATGTCACATTTCTACAGGAGATAGAGCCATGGCGATTACCGCTGCTCTCGTGAAAGAACTCCGCGACTCGACCGGCGCGGGCATGATGGACGCCAAGAAGGCGCTGACCGAAACCGATGGCGACATGGACGCCGCCGTTGACTGGCTGCGCACCAAGGGTCTGGCCAAAGCCGCCAAGAAATCCGGCCGCACCGCCGCCGAGGGCCTCGTTGCCGTCAGCGTCGAAGGCGGCAAGGGCGTCGCCGTTGAGGTGAACTCGGAGACCGACTTCGTCGCCAAGAATGCCGAATTCCAGGACATGGTGTCCGGCATTGCCAAGGCCGCAACTGGCGTTGACGATATCGACGCGCTGATGGCGGCCGATATGGGCGGCAAGTCCGTGGCCGATACCGTCACCGACAAGATCGCCACCGTTGGTGAAAACATGTCGGTCCGCCGCATGGCCACTGTCAGCGGTGAAACCGTCGTGTCCTACATCCACAATGCCGCCGCTGACGGCATGGGCAAGATCGGTGTGCTGGTTGCCATGACCGGCGGTGACGAGGGCTTTGGCAAGCAGGTCGCGATGCATATCGCCGCTGCCAACCCGGCCGCGTTGAACGAAGCCTCGCTCGATGCCGAGTTGGTCGAGAAGGAACGCCAGATCCAGATCGACATCGCCCGTGAAAGCGGCAAGCCCGAGCAGGTCATCGAGAAGATGATCGAGGGCCGCATGAAGAAGTTCATGGCCGAGAACACGCTGCTGGGCCAGGCCTTCGTCGTGAACCCCGACCTGACCGTCGAGGCCGCTGCCAAGGAAGCCGGGGCCGAGATCACCGGCTTCGTGCGCCTTGAAGTGGGCGAGGGGATCGAGAAGAAGGAAGAGGACTTCGCCGCCGAGGTGGCCAAGGCCGCTCAAGGCTAAGCCCGACCTTCTGAAAAACCAGTTGAAACGGCCGCTCTTGAGCGGCCGTTTTCTATCATAGTCCGTTGGTTACGAAGTATCCTTCATGCAAACGGCCCCGCGTCGGGAGTTCGCGGGGCCGTGTCACCCGGACGGCGCATGAAAAAAGGGACGAGGACGCCGCCTCGGGCTTGCAAGAGGCCGGCCCGCGCGGGCCAAGCCCGAACGAACCAGCCGCCGGTTTCCCGGTCCACGGAACGGCTTTGCCTTGTAATCGCAAGGGTCCGATCCGCTGTTCCCTGGCCAAAAAGCCACCACTCACGGAACGGGTTCAGCGTGCCACTTACCCTACGTAAGGCGCCAGTCAGGGAATCCCTACCAGCGCCTCAGGCGCCCAGGCTATCAGGTTCCAGAACGAACATCTGGTTGTAAAAAGACGCCTTCAGAACCGCCTGGGCCGTGGTTTCCACATCCAGCGCCTCACGGGCCAGACGCAAGTGTTTCTCGATGGTTGCCGGCGTCAGCTCAAGTATCGTGGCAATGTCCTGGGTCGTTTTTCCATCGCCGACCCATTGCAGCACTTCACGCTGTCGCTTGGTCAGGTTGCGTGTCGCGTAGGGCAGGGTGAGCATCTTGAGGTAGACGACGTTGCTCATCACCTTGATTTCGCCGCCATGCTTGGCCCAGATCTCTTCGACCTCCGACTGGCTGATCCCTTCGCTCGCGGTGATCGCTGCGGCGCCCTTGGTGCGTTCGCTGACAGACCGGAAGCTGATCGTGTAGCCCGCGGTTACACCCATGGACCGATTGAAATCGGCCACGCGCTGTTCGGCGGGTGTCAGATTGGCGGGATCGGCAATCCAGGACCAGCTGCATGCGCCATCGTTCTGAAGGGCCCAATTGACCATGGGCGCATTGTAGATGTAGCCGTCACCGATGAAGCGATCCATGTAGCTGTCGCCGTGATTGGTCAGAACGACCCAGTCCTGCGGATCGCCCAGCGATGCGCCGCTGCGATACCGTGTGAACCCATAGATAAGGCGATCGAAGCCCAGCTCGGCCATGCGTTGGGTATGCAATTCCCATAGCGCCTCGATGGTCGGCGCGTTCGTCAGGGCCTCCAGATGCGTGACGACAGGGATCATGTCACACTCGCTAGCAGCATTGGGCGTTTACACAAAGGGTTTTGTGCCGATGCTGGATGTTGCCGCAGCATCAATGGGTTGTCCAGTCGTCATATTTTACATAATACTGATTATGCGAATAACGAGCCATAGGAGCCGTGCCGTCACGCTGTAGCCCGCGGACCCCGCCCTAGTCCTTGACCACCAGTCCCGATGGTGTCCCGGCCAGCTTCTCATGGCCCGTGCCAGTGATCAGGATCGGTTCCGTCGTCTCCAGCCCGCCGTCGTCCAGCCAGATCGCCGGCATGAAGTGGAACGTCATGCCCGGTTCCAGGATGGTCCGGTCGCCTGCGCGGAACGACATCGTGCGCTCGCCCCAGTCCGGCGGATAGCTCAGACCGATCGGATAGCCGCAGCGGCTGTCCTTGATGAACCCGTGGCGTCCCAGCTCCGCGTTGAACGCATTGGCGACATCCTCGCAGCGGTTTCCGGGCTTGGCCTGTTCCAGCGCAGCCTCCGTCGCCTCTTCGACCGCGGCCTGTGCATCCAGGTATTTCTGGGGCGGCTTGCCCAGGAACAGCGTGCGCGACTGCGGGCAATGATAGCGGCGGTGGCAGCCTGCAATCTCGAAGAACGTCGATTCCCCTGTCCGCAACGGCGTGTCGTCCCATGTCAGGTGCGCAGCGGTGGCGTCCAAACCCGATGGCGCCATGGGCACGATCGCCGGGTAATCGCCGAAATGCCCGCCGACCCCGGAAATGCCCGTATGGTAGATTTCCGCGACGAGCTGGTTCTTGGGAAGGCCCGGTTCGGCCATCTCGACGATCCGTTCATGCATGGCCGTCACGATGTCGGCGGCGCGGCGCATATAGATGATCTCGGTGTCCGATTTCACCGCCCGCTGCCAATTGACGAGGCCGGTGCAGTCGCCAAAGGCCGCGCCCTTGCAGTGCTTGAGGAGTTCTTCGTAAGCTCTTGCGCTGAAATAGTAATTATCCATTTCGACGCCGATACGGCAGCCCGACCACCCATAAGCGTCGATCAGCCGGGCCAGATCCGCCATCGGGTGCTTGTCGGGGTTCATCACATAGGTGTCGTCATAGCCGTGGATGTCGTCCTCTTCCATGAAGACGGTCCGCATGGCCCCGGTCGAGTCGATGCCCCGGCCCCACCAGACCGGATCCTGATCCATGGGCAGAAGCACGGCTTGGTGCACGTAGAAGGACCAGCCGTCATAGCCCGAGATCCAGGCCATGTTGGACGGGTCCGACAGGATCAGCAGGTCGAACCCCGCTGCCTCCATCGCGGCGCGGCTTTTCTCGATGCGGTCATGATATTCACTGTCGGGAAAAGACGGGCTGGTACGACTGCTGGGCATTGCGGACTCCTCGTTGATCCGGGCCAGCATCACTCCGCAAGGCCGCGAAATCTAGTCGAAAAACGGCCCCAAGGGGTAAATTACCGCCATCAGGTCATCCCGGCTCTGCCGGGGTCTCGATATCCTGTGTCGGCAGGATCACCGTAAAGGTGGATCCTTTTCCCAGCTCGCTGGCCACGCGCAGCCGTCCGCGATGGCGGTTCACGATATGCTTGACGATGGCGAGTCCCAGCCCGGTTCCGCCGATTTCACGGGACCGATGGGTATCGACCCGGTAGAATCGTTCGGTCAGGCGGGCGATGTGGTGCACCGGGATCCCCTCGCCCTCATCCGTGACAGACAGGCGCACCCCGTGTTGGCGCAGGCTGGTTTCCGGGGCTGGTTCCGACAAGGCGACCGTGATGGTGCTGTCGCGCCGGCCGTATTTCACGGCGTTCTCGACAAGGTTGGTGACAACCTGCGCCAGTTGACTGGCATCGCCCGCGACGCGGATGCTACCGGCGGGCGGCGTCCATGCGATCTGCATGCCCCGGTCTTCGGCCATCGGGCGCAACGCATCCAGCGTGCCATCGATCACCTGCGGCAGGTCCACCAACGCGCGGGGCCGGTTGCGTTCCTGGTCCTCCACCCGGCTCAGCGACAGCAGGTCCTCGACCAGGCGGTGCATGCGACCGGCCTCTTTTTCCATGATATCCAGAAACCGGTCGCGCGCGGCCGGGTCGTCGCGCGCCGGGCCGCGCAGCGTTTCGATGAACCCCAGAACAGCGGTCAGCGGCGTGCGCAATTCGTGGCTGACATTCGCGATGAAGTCGCGGCGCATCTGGCCCGCTTCCTCGACCGCAGTGATATCCTGAAAGGTCAGCACGACGGCGCGTCCGGCGGGCAGCACCGCCCCGACCAGCGTGACATCCCAAGTGGTGTCCCGTGCCCCGTCACTGCCAAGGAACCGCGCCTTTCGGTGGCCGCCATCGCGCAAGCTGGCCTCCACCGCATCCAGAACGCCCGGTTGCCGCAGGGCCGTGATATAATGCCAGCCCGTGCAATCGGTGCCTATCAGGCTCTGGGCATGGTGGTTGATCCGGCGCACGCGTTCATCTGCCCCGATCACCACTGCGGGCACGGGCAAGGCATCGACCAGGACCAGTTCGCTATCATCGGACATGATCACCTGCTGACCGATCTGCGTCCCGAGATCAAGATGTGGCGCGGATCTGAAAGAAACATCCTCAGGTTGAATTTTCGCAGATTTCCAGACAGGCTGGGCGCGAAACCTGTTTCCGGGAGCCTCGTTTGACATCCAATCCCCCCGCGCCGGTGGCGACCTTAAATGCAGACACAGTGATCGTGCTGGTTGTCGGGCACGTGACGGAGATACGACAAACCGATGAAAACCCGCCTGCGGGGGCGCGGTTCATTACAGCCGACCAGATCGCTGAAACGCTGGCTCGGGGTGCGATGCCAGCCATCGTTCTGTCGCCGCTTTCCGGTCCGGGGTTCGATGCGATCACCATCGCCCAAACGCTGAATGACGCCGGGTTCCGGGGGGTTTTTTACGCCTCCACACGCCCCCTGCCCGACCCGGGCCTCGTAACCCGCGAAGTGCAGCGCGTCGCGCCCGACCTCGTGTTCGACCTATTATTGCCGCAGGATCTGGCCTGGTTCATGCGCTCCGTGCGGCGCTGATCGCGTCCTCGAATTCGCGGATCAGCAACTCCGGGTCTTCCAGCCCGACGGAAACACGGAAAAACCCTTCGCTGATGCCGATCTCGGCGCGGGCGGCCTCGGTCAGCGCCCGGTGCGAGGACGAAGCCGGATGGCTGAGCGTCGTGCCCACATCGCCCAATGTCGGTGCAAAGGCGATATCCGGTGCGGCGCGGGTCAACGCGTTGGCGGCGGCACGCCCGCCCTCTACCTCGAATGACAGCATGTTGCCGGGCCGATCCCCCAGCACGGATTGCACCCGGTTGTGATCGGGATGATCGGGCCGGCTGGGATGCAGCACTCGGGTCACGCCGGGCATCTTGGCCAACGCCTCGGCCAGCCGGGTTGCCGTCACCTCGGCGCGGTCATAGCGCAGCTCGAACGAGTGCAGACCTCGTTCAGCCAGCCAGCAATCGAAGGGGCTGGGCGTGAAGCCCCAGGTGACATTGGCGACATAGATTTTCTCGTTCAGCGCCGGGTCGCGGGCCACCGCATAGCCCAAGGTTGCATCGGAATGGCCCGCCAGCAGCTTGGTCACCGAATGCACAACGATATCGGCGCCGTGGTCGAAGGGCCGATAGCCACGCGGCGTGGTGAAGGTGTTGTCCACCACCAGCAGGATGCCACGGTCGCGCGCCAGTTTCGCGATCCCGTCCATGTCGGCGATGCGGATCGTCGGGTTCGAGACGACCTCGACCAGGATCATCTTCGTTTCGGGGCGCAGCGCGGCCTCGATCCGGCGTGCATCCGTGGGGTCCGCAAGGGTGGTCTCGATCCCGAGGCGGGGCAGATCCTCGGTCATCAGCCGCAGCGAGCGGCCATAGAGCTGATCGCCGCCCACAACGTGATCGCCGGCCTTCAGCAGCCCAAGAAAGACGTTGCCGATGGCGCCCATCCCCGAGCCCGAGATGATCCCGCCCGAGGCCCCTTCCAATCGGTCGATCTTCTGGGCCAGAACCGTCGCGTTCGGATGCCCCTCGCGGGCATAGGTGTAGCCCGACCCTTCGTCATATTGCCGGTCCAGCCCGTCAGGATCGGGCGAGGCATAGACGACAGAGGGTTGCAGCGGCGTGACCACGGGGCGCGAGCTGCTCTTGGGCCAAGGGGTGCGACGCACGATGGACTCGGACATGCTCAAACCTCCTTCAAACCGGCGCGGAAGCGCGCGGCGTTATCCTGGTAATGCAGCGCCGACGCCGTCAGCGCCTTGATGGCGGCCTCGTCCAGCTGGCGGACCACCTTGCCCGGCGCGCCCATCACCAATGATCCGTCTGGGATCTCCTTGCCCTCGGTCACAAGCGCCCCGGCCCCGATCAGGCAATTCCTGCCGATCTTGGCGCCGTTCAAGACGGTCGCGCCCATCCCCACCAGGGAATTGTCGCCAATGGTGCAGCCATGCAGCATGACCTTGTGGCCGATGGTGCAGTTCCTCCCGATGGTCAGGGGAAAGCCCATATCGGTGTGAAAGACGCAGTTTTCCTGCACATTGCTCCCCTCGCCCACGAGGATCGGCTCATTGTCGCCGCGAATGGTGGTGCCGAACCAGACCGACACGCGCGGCCCGAGGGCCACCTGACCGATCAGGTGACAGCCGGGCGCGACCCAGGCGGTGGCGTCGATCTCGGGGGCGTGCCCGTCCAGCTCATAAAGGCTCATGACATCTCCTCGAATTCGCGGTGCAGGGCGCGGACGTGGTCGACCAGGTCGGGCTGCTGTTCGCGCCGCAGCCGTTCGGCGCTGACGATGGTTTTCAGCCGCGCGTCGGTGGCGTCGAGATCGTCATTTATCAGGACATAATCATAGGCGTCCCAGTGGGAAATCTCGTCCCAGCTTTTCTGCATGCGCTTGGCGATGGTCTCGGCGCTGTCCTGGCCGCGGGCCTGGAGCCGCTCGTGCAGTTCCTTGATCGAGGGCGGCAGCAGGAAGATCGACAGGACATTGTCCTTGAGCGCGGAATTCCGGATTTGCTGTGCCCCCTGCCAGTCGATGTCGAACAGCACGTCGCAGCCCTCTTCGATGGCGTCCCGCACGGGCGGCAGGGGCGATCCGTAATGGTTGCCGAAGACATGGGCGTGTTCCAGCATCTCGCCATCGGCGACCATGCGCTTGAACTCGGCCTCGCTGCGGAAATGGTATTCGCGGCCGTCCGTCTCGCCCGGACGCGGGTCGCGTGTGGTGGCCGAGATCGAGAACCGGATACTGCTGTCCCAGTCCCTGAGCCGGTTGGACAGGGTCGATTTGCCGGCGCCCGAGGGCGAGGACAGGATGATCAATAGGCCACGTCGGGACATGTGTTACTCCACGTTCTGGGTCTGCTCGCGCATCTGGTCGATCACCGCCTTGAGGTCCAGCCCGATCCGGGTCAGCGCCTTGTCCTGTGCCTTGGAACACAGGGTGTTGGCTTCGCGGTTGAACTCCTGCGCCAGGAAATCCAGCTTGCGGCCCACCGCGCCCCCCTGCCCGAGCAAGTCGCGCGCGGCGCCGATATGCGCGCGCAGGCGGTCCAGCTCTTCGGTCACGTCGTTCTTTACGGCGATCAGCGCCAGTTCCTGGGCCAGCCGGTCCTCTTCCACAGGGGCGCCCTCTGCGGTGATCCGGTCCAGCGCACGGCGCAGGGCAGCGCGCGTCTGATCGCCCCGGTCGGGAAGCCGTGCCTCGGCCTCCGCCACGAGCGTGTCGATGGCAGCGATCTGGTCATTCATGAGGCCGGCCAGGGCCGCGCCTTCGCTATCGCGCATGGCAAGGAAGTCGGCCAGCAGCGAGTCCAGATCGGCCAGCAGCAACCTTGGCAGCTCCGGGTCGGCCGCCGTTTCGGGTTGGCCTTGTGCAAGCACTCCCCGCTGGGTCAGGACATCCGCCGCCGTGGGTTGGGCCAGGGTCACGCCCATCTCGACCGCCCGGCTCTGGATCTCATCGAGCGCGCGCAGCACACGGGCCAGGTGATCAGGGTCCAGCGTCAGTTCGGTTTCACTGGCCTCTCGGGTCATCTTCAGGCCGAGCGTCACGTTGCCCCGCGTCAGGGCCGCGCCCAGTTTCTTGCGCGCCTCGCTTTCCAGTCCCTCGATACCGTCGGGCAGACGCAGCCGCAGGTCCAGCCCACGCCCGTTCACGCTGCGCAGGTCCCAGACCCAACTGACGGGGCCGTGATGGCCGGAACGGCTGGCGAAAGCGGTCATGGAACGGATCACGCGGGCGGCCTCGGGCACTTGTTTCGGGTTGGTCGCACCTAACGGCAAAGCCGTCCGCAGGGCAAGCCCGGCCATCCCCATCGGGACGGAGCCGTTAACCGGTTAAAAGATTCCTAAGTGAAAATTTGACCCAAACGTGGGATAAAATGCACAGGCATTCATGAGGGAGCGCAGCAATGAAACGGGCCAGCGACAGCACCGACAGCGATTTTACCGTTACCAACCCGACCGCGCTGGTGGATCTGCAGGCCTATTGGCACAGTCTCGCGCCGGATGGCCGGATCCCGCGCCGGTCCGATCTCGACCCGGCCTGCCTGGGCGAGCTGATCGAGGATGCCATGATCGTGGAGCGCGTCGCGCCGGGGGTGGCCCGGATGCGCGTCGCCGGTCAGCGCATTGCCGCCCTTGTCGGGGCGGAGCCGCGGGGTATGCCGCTTTCGGTCCTGTTCGAGGCGGCCGATCGCGGCCGGTTGGCCACACAGGTCGAGATCGCATTCAAGATGCCGTCGATCGTCGAATTGCCGCTGGAGGGTGTCCGTGGTCTCGGCCGTCCGGCTCTGTCGGCTCGCCTGCTCCTTCTGCCCATGCGGGATGAATTCGACAGGGTGTCCCGCTGCCTTGGTGCGATGGTGGCCGATGGCCGTGTGGGCCGGGCCCCGCGCCAATTCAAGCTGTGCGCCGAGGACCGGATCCGTCACGAGCCGCTGCACCTGGACCCACCGGAAACAGCGCGGGCACCTTTCGCGAAGGGCCGTCCGGCCCTTCGCCTTGTGGTCGATAACGCCTGATCCTCAGCCGGCCGCCGCGTCACTGACAGACTGGCGCCGGACCGAAAGCTCTTCGGCCACCAGGAAGGCCAGTTCAAGCGATTGCGACGCGTTGAGCCGTGGATCGCAGGCCGTGTGATAGCGATCCGACAGGTCCTCTTCGGTCACGGCGCGAACACCGCCGGTGCACTCGGTGACATCGTCGCCGGTCATCTCGAAATGCACGCCGCCGGGGATCGACCCTTCGGCATTGTGGATCGCGAAGAACTCCTTCACCTCGCGCAGCACGCTGTCGAAGGGACGGGTCTTGTAGCCGGTCGAGGACTTGATCGTGTTGCCGTGCATCGGATCGCAGGACCAGACGACATTGGCACCTTCTTCCTGAACCGCCTTGATCAGGCGCGGCAGGTGTTCCCCGACCGATCCCGCCCCGAAGCGTGCGATCAGGGTCAGGCGGCCGGCCTCGTTCTCGGGGTTCAGCTTGGCCATCAGCGCCTTGAGGTGGCCGGTGGTCATGGTCGGGCCGCATTTCAGGCCGATCGGGTTCTGCACCCCGCGCAGGAATTCCACATGCGCACCGTCGGGCTGACGGGTGCGGTCGCCGATCCAAAGGAAATGGCCCGAGCCGGCCAGCCATTGGCCCGAGGTGCTGTCGAGCCGCGTCAAC
This sequence comes from Salibaculum griseiflavum, assembly GCF_003129565.1. Taxonomy (GTDB): domain Bacteria; phylum Pseudomonadota; class Alphaproteobacteria; order Rhodobacterales; family Rhodobacteraceae; genus Salibaculum; species Salibaculum griseiflavum. The sequence continues at coordinate 11,296 of NZ_QETF01000025.1, read as the reverse complement.
GCCTCTTCGTATTCCAGAAGCAGGGCCTCGTGGCTGGTGTAGAAGTCTACCGTGGCCAGCTCATGATTGGTGTCGCCGTTCAGCCCGGCCGCATTCATGAAGTCCAGCGCATCGCCGATGCGGTTGGCCAGGTCGCGGTATTTCTGGGCCTCGTCCCGGTCGGTGAACCCCAACGTCCACTGGTGCACCCGGTGCACGTCGGCAAAGCCGCCCGTGGAAAAGGCGCGCAGCAGGTTCAGCGTGCCGGCGGCCTGGGTGTAGGCGCGCAGCATCTTGGCCGGGTCGGGAATGCGGGCGGCCTCGGTGAAGTCCAGTTCGTTGATGATGTCGCCGCGATAGCTGGGCAGTTCCGTGCCATCCACCGTTTCGGTCGGGGCCGAGCGCGGCTTGGCGAATTGCCCGGCCATGCGTCCCACCTTCACGGTGGGCACCTTGGCGCCATAGGTCAGCACCATGGCCATCTGCAGCATCACCTTGAACGTGTCGCGGATATGGTCGGCGTTGAAATCGGCAAAGCTCTCGGCGCAGTCGCCGCCTTGCAGCAGAAAGGCCTCGCCGCGCGACACGGCGGCCAGTTCCGATTTCAGGCGACGGGCTTCCCCGGCAAAGACAAGCGGCGGATAGGAGGACAAACGGCCTTCGACCTCGGCCAAGGCCGCGTCGTCGGTATAGTCCGGCATCTGAACCCGCGGCTTGTTGCGCCAGTCAGACTTTGTCCATTCCGTCATCTCTTTTGCTCCGGATAAGGGCCCGCGCCATTGCGGGCGGTTAGCGTTACCGGGCGCTTATAGCGATCCCGGCGCGTCGGGCCAATGGCCTTTTTCCCCTCGTTTTGCGCCCGATATACGGCGCTTGCCTCTTGAATCGGGCGAGTAAAGGTGGTCATGTCTCCCGTCAGTTCAAGCAGGGACCGCGGATGGAACGCAGACAGACGATCGACGTGAAGACCGAACAGACCGCGCCGCGGCGGTTCGTCTTCCTTCTGCTGGAGAATTTCACCCTTCTGTCCTTTGCCGCGGCAGTGGATTGTTTGCGCATCGCCAACCTGATGTCGGGCAAGGAGCTTTACACCTGGCGCTTGGCCGGGGATGGCGGCGACGTTGCGACGGCCTCTGGCGGGATCAGTTTCAAACTGGACATGGATCTCGAAGAGTTGCGTCGCGACGATTACCTTCTGGTTTGCGGCGGCAAGGACGTGCAGGAGGCGACAACCAAGCGCGTGGTCAGCTGGCTGCGCCGCGAGGCCCGGCGCGGCATCGTCGTCGGCGGGTTGTGCACGGCGGCCTATACGTTGGCGCGGGCCGGCCTGCTGGATGACAAGCGCGCGACGATCCACTGGGAAAACCAGGACAGTTTCACCGAGGAATTCCCCGACGTCGACCTGACGAAATCCGTTTTCATCAAGGACGGCAACCGCTGGACCACCGCCGGGGGCACCTCCTCCATCGACCTGATGCTGCAGGTGATCGCCGACCAGTATGGCGAGGAACTGGCCAGTTCCGTGGCCGACCAGCAGATCTATTCCTCGATCCGCACGGATCAGGACACGCAGCGCCTGTCGATCCCCACTCGCATCGGTGTGCGGCATCCCAAGCTCAGCCGGGTCATCCAGACGATGGAACAGAATATCGAGGAACCGATCAGCCCCTCGCTGCTGGCCAAGGAGGTGGGCATGTCCACCCGCCAATTGGAACGACTGTTCCGGCGCTACCTGAACCGCAGCCCGAAACGCTATTACATGGAGCTGCGCCTGCAGAAGGCCCGCAACCTGCTGATGCAGACCGACATGAGCGTGATCAACGTGGCACTGGCCTGCGGGTTCGCCTCGCCCTCGCATTTCTCGAAATGCTACCGGTCGCATTACAACACGACCCCCTATCGCGAACGCGGGGCGCAGGCGGCGCGGCTGTCGATCTAGGGCGGATTGCCCTTCGGTATGGCTTTCCTTTTCGCGAATCGCTGCCTAGAGTTCAGGCCGGAAGGATAAGGTTCCAATTGGGAGAAGAACTATGAAAAATACGTGGCTTGCAGCCGCTGCTGGCGTCGTTGTGATCGCTGGTGTTGGCTATTACCTCACGCAGACCTCGTCGCAAGTTGAAGACGTTGCCGACGCAGAAGCCCCTGCCGAAGCGGATATCAAGATGGGTGTGATCCTCGGGTTCACCGGACCGATCGAATCCCTGACGCCGCAGATGGCCGACGCGGCCGAACTGGCCTGGACCGAGATCAACGAGGCTGGCGGCGTTCTCGATGGTTTGACCATCGGACCGGTGCGTGCCGACAGCACTTGTATCGACAATGGCGCGGCCACCGCTGCCGCCGAACGCCTGATCACCGGCGACGGTGTCGTGGCGATCATGGGCGCCGACTGTTCCGGCGTGACCGGCGCGGTTCTGGCCAATGTCGCGGTGCCCAATGGTGTGCCGATGATCTCGCCTTCGGCCACCTCGCCGGGCCTGACCACCGCCGAAGATAACGGCCTGTTCTTCCGCACCGCGCCGTCGGATGCGCGCCAGGGCGAAGTGCTGGCCGGGATCCTGGCCGACAAGGGCATCACCGAGGTTGCCGTGACCTATGCCAACAATGACTACGGCAAGGGCCTTTCCGACAGCTTCATCTCCAGCTTCGAGGCCAATGGCGGGTCGGTGACGATCAATGCCGCTCATGAAGTCGGCAAGGGCGACTATTCGGCCGAAGTGGCGTCCATGGGCGCCGCCGGTGGCGAGGTGCTGGCCGTGCTCGGCTATGCCGACCAGGGCGGTCCCGGCATCATCCGCGCCGCGCTCGACAGCGGCGCCTTCGACACCTTCATGATGGGTGACGGCATGTTCGCCGACAGCCTTGTCGAGGCCCTTGGCGCCGACATGGAAGGCTCTTTCGGGGCCGTGCCTTGGGCCGAAGGTGACGGTGCCGATGCCTTCGCCGCGATCACCGAGGCCGCCGGCGTGAACGGCGACAGCTCCTTCACCCGTGAAAGCTATGACGCCGCCGCGCTGCTGGCGCTCGCCATCCAGGCCGGTGGCTCTGCCGACAGTGCCTCGATCGCCGAGAACGTTCTGGCCGTGGCCAACGCCCCGGGCGAACCGATCCTGCCCGGCGAATTGGGCCGCGCGCTGGAAATCCTCGCCGAAGGGGGCGACATCGACTATGTCGGCGCCACCAATGTCGAGCTGATCGGACCGGGCGAAGCCGCCGGCACCTATCGGGAATACACGATCACCGATGGCGATTACGAAACCGTTCAGTTCCGCTGAGGCGTGAGCTGAGCGCATGCGGGCGGCGCGGGGCATTCCCTCGCGCCGCCCGGCCTATACGAAGACGGGCACCTCGGCCCGCGGATGGGGGACAGACGGGATGATCAGGGTCGACAACGTCGTCAAGACCTTTGGCGGCTTTCATGCGGTGGACGGCGCCTCGCTTGAGATCGCACAAGGATCCATCACCGGCCTGATTGGCCCGAATGGCGCCGGAAAAACTACGCTTTTCAATGTGATCGCGGGCGTTCTTCAACCGACCTCCGGCAAGGTGACCATGATGGGCGAGGATATAACCGGCCTGCCGCCCCATGATCTGTTCCACAAGGGACTGCTGCGCACCTTCCAGATCGCCCATGAATTCGGCTCCATGACCTGCCGAGAGAACCTGATGATGGTGCCCTCGGGCCAATCCGGTGAAACCCTGTGGAACACCTGGTTTGGTCGCAAGCGCATCGCCGACGAGGAACGCGCCCTGAAGGCCAAGGCCGACGAGGTGCTTGAATTTCTGACCATCGAACATCTGGCCGATCATCCCGCCGGGGCCGTGTCGGGCGGACAGAAAAAGCTGCTGGAACTGGGCCGCACCATGATGGTGGATGCCAAGATCGTTTTCCTTGATGAGGTCGGCGCGGGCGTGAACCGCACCCTGCTCTATACCATCTCGGACACGATCAAGCGCCTGAACGAGGAACGCGGCTATACTTTCGTCGTCATTGAACACGACATGGATTTCATCGAACGGCTGTGCGATCCGGTGATCTGCATGGCCGAGGGCAAGGTGCTGGCAGAGGGCACGCTGGCCGAGATCAAGGCCAATGAACAGGTGATCGAGGCCTATCTGGGCACCGGCCTAAAGAACAAGGACAAGGTGGGCGCATGAGCGGCAATCCCTACCAGGAGGATCGGGGCAACAAGGACGCCTCGATCACCCGCCCCGGCATGGGCGGCGAGATCGAGCATCGTGACAGCGGACCGGCCAGGGCCGCCTCGGCGGATAGCTTCCTGGTCGGCGAGGCCATGACCGGCGGCTATGGCAAGGGCCCCGACATCCTGCATGACTGCACCATCGCCGTGGATCGCGGCGAGATTGCCGTGATCGTCGGCCCCAACGGCGCGGGTAAATCCACCGCCATGAAAGCGGTGTTCGGCATGCTCAACATGCGGTCGGGCCGGGTTCTTCTGGATGGCGAGGACATCACTGCCCTGTCGCCCCAGGACCGGGTGAAAAAGGGCATGGGCTTCGTGCCGCAGGTGCGCAACATCTTCCCGTCCATGACGGTCGAGGAGAACCTCGAAATGGGCGCCTTCATCCGCGAGGACGACATCCGCACCACGATGGAACAGGTCTATGATCTGTTCCCGATCCTGCGCGATAAACGCGACCAGGCCGCTGGAGAACTATCAGGCGGTCAGCGCCAGCAGGTCGCCGTGGGCCGGGCGCTGATGACCCAGCCCAAGGTGCTGATGCTGGACGAACCGACCGCCGGGGTCAGCCCCATCGTCATGGACGAACTGTTCGACCGCATCATCGAGGTCGCCCGCACCGGCATCCCGATCCTGATGGTCGAACAGAATGCCCGCCAGGCGCTGGAGATCGCCGATCACGGCTATGTCCTCGTGCAGGGCCGCAACGCGCACACGGGCACCGGCAAGGAATTGCTGGCCGATCCCGAAGTGCGCCAAAGTTTCCTGGGGGGCTGACGCATGGACCTTCTCAACGCCATCGTGGCGCTTCTCAACTTCGTCATCGTCCCGGCCACCGCCTATGGCGCGCAATTGGCGCTCGGGGCGCTCGGGGTGACCCTGATCTACGGCATCCTGCGGTTTTCGAACTTCGCCCATGGCGACACGATGGCCTTCGGCACCACGATCACCATCCTTTTCACCTGGTGGTTCCAGTCGTTGGGGGTCAGCCTCGGCCCGCTGCCCACCGCCCTGCTCGCCCTGCCCTTCGGGATCGCCGGCGCGGCCCTGCTGATGCTGGGCACCGACCGGGTGGTCTACCGGTTCTACCGGGCACAGAAGGCCGTGCCGGTGATCCTCGTCATCGTCTCGATGGGGGTGATGTTCGTCTATAACGGGCTGGTCCGCTTCATCATCGGCGTAGATGAACAGCGCTTTGACGATGGTGACCGGTTCATCATCTCTGCGCGGGATTTCAAGGAAATGACCGGTCTCGACGAAGGCCTCGCGCTGAAATCGACCCAGGCCATCACCCTGGTCGTCGCTGCCATCGCCGTGGCGCTGCTGTTCTGGTTCCTCAACAAGACCCGCACCGGCAAGTCCATGCGCGCCTTTTCCGATAACGAGGACCTGGCGCTGCTGTCGGGAATCAACCCCGAACGCGTTGTGGTCGTCACATGGCTGATCGTGGCCGCGCTGGCGACCGTGGCGGGCACGCTTTACGGCCTCGACAAGGGCTTCAAGCCCTTCGTCTATTTCCAGCTGCTGCTGCCGATCTTCGCCGCCGCTATCGTGGGCGGCCTCGGCAGCCCTCTGGGCGCCATCGCCGGCGGTTTCGTGATCGCCTATTCCGAGGTGATGATCACCTATGCCTGGAAGAAGGTGGCGGGCTACCTTCTGCCCGAAAGCCTCGAGCCGGACGGGCTGGCCCAGCTTCTGTCCACCGATTACAAATTCGCCGTCAGCTTCGCGATCCTTGTCGTGGTGCTGCTGTTCAAGCCGACCGGCCTGTTCAAAGGACAATCCGTATGACCCAGTCGATGCGTGCCCCGCTGCTCTTCGCCTTCGTCGCGGCCCTGTTCCTGCTGGAAGGCCTGACCGATGCCTGGATCTTTTCCGGCTCCTGGAACACCTCTCTGAGCATTCTCAACATGGCGCTGGTCTCGGCCGTCATGGCCCTGGGCGTGAACCTGCAATGGGGCTTTGCCGGGCTGTTCAATGTCGGCGTGATGGGCTTTGTCGCACTCGGCGGGCTGGCCACAGTCCTCATCGCCATGCCGCCCTCGCCCGGGGCCTGGGCGGCGGGCGGCTATCAGATCCTGCTGGGGCTGGTGCTGGGGGCCGCGACCATCGTGGCGGCGATCCTTGCCTATACCCGGCTGCCCAAGGGACGCCGGCGCACGGCTGTCATGCTGGCGGTGCTGGTCGGCGGCTTTTTCCTTTACCGTTGGGTTTTCGATGCCGGGGTCAACGCCGTCGAATCCATCAACCCCGCCGTCACCGGCAATCTGGGCGGCCTCAATCCCTGTGGCGATTATCGCGCCTGTGGCTGGATGACGATCATCTCCTGGCCCGTGGGTGGGCTGTTGGCCGCCGGGGCGGCCTGGATCATCGGCAAGACCGCGCTGGGGCTGCGCTCGGATTACTTGGCCATCGCGACGCTGGGAATCGCCGAGATCGTTATCGCCGTGCTGAAGAACGAGGACTGGCTGAGCCGGGGCGTCAAGAACGTGATCGGTCTGCCCCGCCCCGTGCCCTACGAGGTCGACCTGCAGAACGATCCGGGTTTCGTCGAGCGCGCCGCCAGCCTGGGGCTCGAGCCGACGCTGGCCTCGACGCTCTACGTGAAATTCGGCTACGCGCTTCTCTTCACCATCGTGCTGGTCCTGATCCTGTGGCTGGCGCAAAAGGCACTGGCCAGCCCCTGGGGCCGCATGATGCGCGCCATTCGTGACAACGAAGTCGCCGCCGAGGCCATGGGCAAGGATGTCAAGGCGCGCCACCTGCAGATCTTCATCCTCGGGTCCGCGGTTTGCGGCCTCGCCGGGGCCATGATGACGACGCTCGATGGCCAGCTGACCCCTGGCACCTACCAGCCCCTGCGGTTCACCTTCCTGGTCTGGGTGATGATGATCGTGGGCGGGTCCGGCAACAATTACGGCGCCGTGCTCGGCGGGTTCCTGGTCTGGTGGCTCTGGGTCCAGGTCGAACCGCTGGGCGCGTGGCTGGCCGATCTGATCACCACCGGCATGGCCGAGGACAACGCTTTTCGCATCCGCATCATGGATGCCGTGGCCCATATGCGCCTCTTCACCATGGGCGTCGTGATGCTGCTCATGCTGCGCTTTGCGCCGCGCGGCCTGCTTCCGGAACGCTGATCCGGCTTTCTTTGGACCGGAAATATCCCGGGGGGAGTCGGCCCCGGGGCCGACGGGGGGCAGAGCCCCCCGCCCGGTCGGACGGGCAAGGCCCGTTCGACGCCCCTACCCGTCCAGCGCGCGCAAGCGTTTGATCAGGCTCGATGTATCCCAGCGCCCGCCGCCCATCTTCTGGACGTCCTTGTAGAACTGGTCGATCAGCGCGGTAACCGGCAGGCTGGCGCCGGTTTCATTGGCGGTCTGCAGGCAGATCCCGAGGTCCTTGCGCATCCAGTTGACGGCAAAGCCATGCTCGAATTCATCGTCCAGCATGGTCTCGTAGCGGTTCACCATCTGCCAGCTGCCGGCGGCGCCGCCACCGATCACCTCGACCACGGCGCGGCCGTCCAGCCCGGCCTTCTCGGCGAAATGCAGCCCCTCGGACAGGCCCTGGACCAGCCCGGCGATGCAGATCTGGTTGACCATCTTCGTCATCTGGCCCGCGCCGCTTTCGCCCAGGCGCCGACACAGCTTGGCATAGGTGTCGATGATCGGCTCGGCCCGGCCATAGGCCTCCGTGTCACCGCCGCACATGACAACCAGCTGGGCGTTCTCGGCCCCGGCCTGCCCGCCCGAAATGGGTGCATCGACAAAGGACAGGCCCGCCGCGCCGGCGGCGGCATAAAGCTCGGCGGTGACTTGCGCCGACACCGTGGTGTGATCGACCAGGACGGCGCCCTCCTGCATCCCGGCGAAGGCCCCGGCCTCGCCCAGGCAGACCTCGCGCAGGTCGTCGTCATTGCCCACGCAGGACATGACGAAGGCCGCCCCCGCAGCGGCCTCGGCCGGGGTGGGGGCCATCCTGCCGCCATGTTCGGCGACCCAGGCCTCGGCCTTGGCCGTCGTGCGGTTGTAGACGCAGACCTCGTGCCCGGCCGCCGCAAGGTGCCCGGCCATCGGGTATCCCATCACGCCCAGTCCCAGAAACGCCACCTTCGCCATGTTTGTCCTCCGCTTGCATCATGATTGTGCTTGGGGGATAGGTATCCAACCACGCACCGCAGCACCAGCACCGAACGGGAGAATTCATGGCGCTATTGTTTCGCTGGCTGATCCGGATTGCCTCGGCATTGATCCTGCTGGCGGTGGCGGCGTTCGTCCTTGCCTGGTATTTCGCCGCGCGCTCGCTGCCTGATTACGACGCGACACTCGAGGTCGCGGGTCTGACGGCGCCGGTCGAGATCGTGCGCGACAATGCCAACGTGCCGCATATCTTCGGCCAGAGCGACGCGGACGTGTTCTATGCCCTGGGGCTTGCCCATGCCCAGGACCGGCTGTGGCAGATGACCATGCTGCGCCGCACGGCTCAGGGCAAGCTCTCCGAGCTTTACGGGCGCCGCACGGTGGAAATCGACACGGTGCTGCGCCGCTTCGACATCTATACTGCAGCGCGCAATTCGGTCGGCGCGATGGATACCGACACGCAGGCCGCGCTGGACGCCTATGCGGCGGGCGTCAATGCCTGGATCGCCGAAGTGAACGCGGGCGCGCGCGGGCGTGGCGCGCCGGAAATGTGGCTCTTCAACCATGCGCTGGCCCCCTGGCAGCCCGCCGACAGCGTGGCCATCGTCAAGCTCATGGCGGTGCAGCTCTCGGGCCATCTGGAAGAGGAAGTGCTGCGCGCGCGGACCTCGCTGGCGCTTGAGGACCAGGCGCGGCTGGCCGATATCCTGCCCGACCACCCGGGCGCGGGCCTTGCCGCCCTGCCCGATTTCGCCTCGCTTGTGCCGGACCTGCCGAAGGTGACGCCCGGCACGCAAATGGCCAGCGAAATTACCCGGGACCCGCTCTGGCCGCTGCCGCCGCGCGGGCTGGCCGGGGCCTCGAACGCCTGGGCGGCGGGGATCAGCCGCTCGGCCACCGGCTCGACCCTGCTGGCCAATGACCCGCATCTGGGCCTGTCGGCGCCAGGGCTTTTCTACCTTGCCCGGCTGGAGCTGCAATCGGGGGGCGTGATCGGCGGCACCATCCCCGGTGTGCCGCTGGTGCTGACGGGCCGCAACGCGCATCTCGGTTGGGGCATCACCTCGTCCTACCTCGACGACCAGGACCTCTTCATCGAAGAGGTGAACCCCGCCGATGCCTCGCAATACCGCACGCCCGACGGCTGGGCCAATTTCGTCACCCGTGACAGCATCATCCGCATCAAGGACGCGCCGTCGGTGACGATCCGGCTGCAATGGACACAGAACGGCCCGGTCCTGACCCCCGACCAGTTCGACCTGCAAGAGATCCGCCCGCCGGGCCATGTCTTTGCTCTGGGCTGGACCGCCCTTTCGCACGAGGACACGACCATACAGGCGGGGATGGCCCTGATGCGCGCCCGCACCGTCGAGGACGGGATCGCCGCGGGCGAGGATTTCGTCGCCCCTGCCCAGGTGCTGACCCTGGCGGACCGCAATACCATCGGCATGAAGCTGATCGGCCATGTGCCCGACCGCGATCCGGACCACGTGACAAAGGGGCGAATGCCGCATTTCGGCTATATCGCCGAGAACCGCTGGCGGGGGCACCGGCCCTATGACGACAACCCGGGATGGGTGGCGCCCGCTGGCGGGATCGTCGGCAACACCAACAACAAGATCGTCGAGGCCCCCTTCCCCGCCCATGTCAGCCACACATGGGGGGACAGCCAGCGGATCAACCGCTGGCGCGGATTGATGCAGGACCGACGGGTGCACACCCGCGAAAGCTTTATCGAGGCGCAGCTGGATACCGTCTCCTTCACGGCACGATCCCTCTTGCCGCTGATCGGGGCCGATCTGTGGTTTACCGGTGAGGCCGCCGCCGAGGGCACGCCCCAGCGCCTGCGCCAGGAGGCGCTGACCTTGCTGTCCGAATGGAACGGCGAGATGAACGAGCACCTGCCCGAACCGCTCATCTATGCCGCCTGGCTCCGTGCGCTGCAAGACAGGCTGATCCGCGACGACCTTGGCCCGCTGGCCCGTGAATACGCCCATGTGGAGCCGCTCTTCATCGAACGTGTTTTCCGCGATGTGGACGGGGCCGCCGCCTGGTGCGACATCCGCCAATCAGCACCCACTGAAACCTGCACCGACATCGCCCGTCTGTCCCTGGACGACGCGCTGGTCTGGATCACAGAGACCTATGGCGACAACCTGGAATCCCTGCGCTGGGGCGATGCACACGAGGCGACCCATGACCATCCGGTGCTGGGCGAGGCGCCCGTCTTGAACTGGTTCGTCAATATCCGCCAATCGACCAGCGGCGGCGACAACACGTTGATGCGCGGCCGCACGGCGGGCAGCGGGCCGCGCCCCTTCGAGAATGTTCACGCCGCCGTCTATCGCGGGGTCTATGATTTCGCCGACCCGGACAGCTCGGTCTTCATTACCTCGACGGGGCAATCGGGACACCCCCTGTCGCGCTATTATGACGATCTGGGCGAGCTTTGGCGGCGCGGCGAATACATCCCCATGTCCCTCGACCCGGCCCTGGCCCGAGGCGGCGCCGTGGGGATTACGCAGTTGCGGCCCGAAAGCGACTAGGCCCCGATGCGCGGCCAGCACCAATGCCTGGTTGCACGGTCAGCTCTGCGGGAAAGGTGGACCTTCGATGAAAGGAGCAGAAGTGTTGGTTACAGCGCCAGACTACCGTTCGAACGGATTCTCAAAGAGATTGACTGATGATGAAAACCGCGCACCGGGGGTGAGCATGTATCGCCAATACCCAACAGCTGTCTGATAGACTCACAAATCCAGTGCCAACGTCAGTATTCGGGACCGACCAGTGAAACTTCTATACTGGTTAGAGGTCACTTTGTTAAGCTAGTGAGATCAAGACAATCACTATTAGGGTCAGGACTCATAGCCAGTAGATGACGAGTGCTGCGAGGGCGATGGCTGACAGGAAGACCTTCGGGCACCTGTCGTAGCGGGTTGCCACACGCCGCCAATCCTTCAACCTACCAAACATGAT
>NZ_QETF01000024.1 GCF_003129565.1 Salibaculum griseiflavum | reverse complement strand
CGCTCGACCCCAAGAACCTCGCCCCGCATACACCCTCCGTCTCAGACACGTCCCTAGCGACGTCGCTATGCACGTGTCTTAGCCATTCAGGTCAGGAATGGGCAGGCGGTGCCAACCGGGTGATTACGCTATTACGCTAAATCCCGGACAGCCGTTTCAGTAATTCCCGGACAGCTCGGGCACGGCTGATCCTCTGCCTGCAGTTATGTTTTTGATGGCATCTTCGGCCAGTCTGGCTCGGTCAGGTCCCCCGGTGGGCGGCCAACGCGCTGGAACACAACCTGCTTCAGCGTGGAATCGTCATCCCGGCCCTTGGGCAGCGGCCAGCAGTTCAGCCCTGCTTCCCGGGCCCGGTTCAGGTATGTTGCCACTGTCGTTTTGCTGAGCTTCAGACGCGCGGCAACCTCACGCGCCGAAAGCCCTTGTTCATGCGTCAGTCGCAGTATGGATCGTATGTCTTGCACAGTCGTGCGCCTCGCTCGCTTCTGTCTCGGCATGGTCCCTCCCGGCCTTGTTCAAGACCGGCAGAATGCCGCGACGGCGCAGGCGATGACCAACCGAGCCCAAGCCCTCCCGGAACTGCCCGGGAATTAGCGAAATAGCTGTCCGGTATTTCTGAAATCCGCACCCATCGCGCTCATCGGCCGGCAGGACGAGATCGCCGTCCTTCGCCATGCGCCGCCAAGCCGACAACTGGTTCGGCCGGATACCATACCGCGCCGCCACCGCGTTGACCGTTGCACCAGGCCGAAGGGTCTCCGCGACAACCTGCGCCTTCACCTCATCCGGCCAGCGTCGTTGACCGGACGCATAGACCTCCACCCCCAACGATCGGAGAAACGCATTCGTAGCACACATTGAGAAACGCACTCCCTGTCTTGTGACAGGACCGGCCTCGCATTGCCCGGAACCTGGTAGAAGGTGGGGGCCAGCTCGCGCTTACGCTGAAAAGCCCGTGGGGCCCAGCTGGCGCTTACCAGGGGTGGCCGAATACCCCGGAATCACTGACCGGATAAAATTGGATTGGGTGGCCGGATACTTTCGGAATCGGTGGCCGGATGACCTCGGATTACGCAATCGCCGCCAGCCATCCGAAAAACCTGATCGACGAGCTCCTCCCTTGGAACTTTCAGCCGTCAAGCTGAAAAGCTCGTGGGGCCCAGCTGTCGCTTACATACCAGTTCTTCAAGGTGATACCCACCTCTCGCTCGATCTCATCAAGTGATGCGGCCTGTATAGAACTGATGTCCGGCTCGAGCCCCAGAGAGGCCTGCAGACGACCCATCGAAGAGTGGAAACCTGCAAGAGCCTGATAGCGCAGTAGATCCGCCATAATTGCCTCTGCCTGAGCACCCACCAACTCGACGTCGCTAATGGTGCCGGCCTTGTGCTGATTCACCATTCGGAACTCGATCTCCTGCTCTACATGTTGCAGCTCTTCCGCGATATCGAGCCGACTTAGGGCGTTTCTCGAGTGAAGCGCCGCCATATGGACCTGTGCGACAACGGTCATCTGCAAGGCGACTCGGCGCATATGGGCAAGCTTTTCCCGAGCCTCGGCATGGTTCCTTACGTTTCTGATATTCAGCAAACTAAACAGGTTGTAGCCCACCGACAGCGCGCCTTCGTTCCACTGATTGTTGAGTGAGAAAGAGTCCGTAGTATATCTCGGCCCCCAGCTGAAGGAGAGGTCGGGCATCAAATCGAGCAAAGCAGTCCGGGTTTCCAGCCTTGCGATTTCAAGGCCGTAAAACTGCTCTTTGAGATCAGCATTATTATAAAGGGCCACCCTCTCAAGTACTTCCATCGGTTCTTCCAGAACTCGCGGCCGATTTTCAAGGGACATCGGCGGATCCAGATCTAACGGCTGATCAACTGGTGCATTGATCAAATTAGAGAGCTCAACGCGCGAGGCCACAAGCTCCTGCTGTACCTGCTTCATATCGCGCAGGGTCCTCAGAAGAGCCCGCTCGTGCCGGAGATGTTCCATCGGCCCCTGCGCGTTGCCCTGTTGGGCAAGCCGTGTGTCCTGAATGGCTGCTCGGGTTACCTGAATGGTTGCCTCGACCTCGGGCTCTAGAGCCTGGGCGCTGGCCGCACGCCAGTAAGCCGTCTGGACGTCCATGATAAGCAGATGCATCGCCCGACGACGTCGCTCTTTGGCGATCAGAAGCCGATTCGCATTCTGCTGGGAGTCGTAAAAGCTAGCTCCGAAATCCAGCAAGCTCCAGCTGAGCTCAGAGGAGAAATCCCAGCTGGATTGATCTGCGCTAATGGTGGGATCCGACTCCAGCTCCTCGCCGGTGACTGCATTAACCGATCGGGTGAGGCGGGGCTCGCTACGTATACTGTAACCGGCATCGGCGAGTAAACGAGGCAGCATATCGTAACGGCTTAAATCAAACTCTCCACGAGCGACGGCCTGCTCCATCAGGGTCACTCGATGATCAAGGTTGAACTTGATCGCTCGTGCAATTGCTTCCTCGAGGCTAAGTGGTCCGCTAAGCGGCGGGACATCTTTCTGGGCGAACAGGCGATCCTGAATCAGATCATTGCTCATGGTCTGCCGATCGATGGCCACCGGCTCAGCCGCACACCCGGCGAGCAAGATCGCGGAGAAACCGCAACATAGGACGACACCGCGCCAGCCGCGCGCCAAATTCTGGTCATTCATGGATTGAGCTCCCGTATCAGACTTAAGACGACTATACGTAAGTACTGTCCAGCCAGAGAAGCCGGTCGCGCACCTATTTTTAACCGGCCATAATGGACGCTAGTTACCCGGTTACGTCCAGTGCCGTCGAGCTCAACAACAACCCGATACGTCGCGCGTTCCGGGATTAGCTCACCGGCTTTTTCACGCGCTAGAATATCGCCGCCGAAAACTGAGGCCATTGCTGGAAACGACAGAGAATTAATCGCGTCACTTCCGATCTCTACCACCCGTCCAGAGATAACATCACCGTAGCTTTGCGAGAAAAAGGTAGCCTTGGCACCGATCGATACACGGTCGATAGCGGATTCATCAATCCAGGTCAAAACTTCCATCCCGCTATCCGCATCAACTAGCGTCCCGACGACCGTATCCTTTGCCAGCCACTCGCCCTCGGCAATGTCCGGATTGTTTAGCCGAAACGTTCCATGATATGGTGCGATATGCGAAAGCTTTGTTACTTCACGATTGGCGCGCTCGAGCTCGGCCAGTCTAGACTCCCGCTGGTCGTTGGCCAGCCGCGGCGAGCCAGCGCGCTCCTTGTCAAGGCTGGCGGCCTGATGTCGCCTAGTCGCCGTTTCGGCACGCATAGCCGCCATCTGCTGGTTCAAAAGCAACATGGGGGAAACTAGCTCCACCAACTGACTACCCGCAACCACTTCCGCTCCGTCGCTCACAGCCAGCGCTTTTACACGGGCTGCTTCAGGCACTACCAACTGCGTTGACCGGACCGGCCGCATCAGTGCCTCAGAGGTCACCGGCTTCGGCAGTGGTACAACAAACACAAGCAAGAATCCCAACGTCACCATGATTGTAGCGCGTGTACGAAGCTGTGCCCATATCTCCGCTCGGCGTTCCCACCACAGTTTTGCTTCCTTGATCACAGGTGCGAGGATGAACCAGTAGATTTCGACAACAAACAGGAGAAGTCCCAACACTTTAGTGAACTTGAAGTACACCAAAATAGCAATGCCAATAAAAAGGATGAACCGATAAGTCCAGGTGAGAATGGCAAACACCACGAGGAAACGCTGGAACCCCAAGGATAATGTCTCGGGTGGGGGCTCATCCAAGCCAAATAGTAAGCGACGGATTCGCCACCGTGCCAACGCCGAACTCCTCGCATGCAAATTGGGATAGTCCAGCCAGTCCATTAGCACAAAATATCCGTCAAAGCGCATGAACGGGCTGATATTGAGCAACACTGATAGCACCCAACTTACCGAGGCCAGAAAGAAAACTGCTGATCGAATTGCACCGTCGGGTAAAATCACCCAAAGTAAGGTTGCCCAAACTGCCACCAGAAGTTCTAAACGCAATCCGGCGGTTGAAACCGCGAGGCGCTTACGCCGATCGCTGATCTTCCAGACTTCGTTGGTGTCAGTGTAAGGCATTGGGAACATCACGAGGAAGGCCACACCCATCACTGGTACTCGGCAGCCGTACCTTTTAGCCATGAAGCCATGGCCGAATTCGTGAAAAACTTTCACGCTCACCAAGGCAAAGGCATAGGTCATAAATCCTTTTACGGAAAAGGTATCCAGCAGAGTCGACTGAAAGACCTCCCACTGCTGGCCCACCTTGATCAGCGAAAACAGGAGCACTATGCCGGTCGTCAGTGTAAAGCCCCGTGAGAAAAGAAAAATGCCAATAAAGAGCCAGCGTTCCAAGAAGCGATCCGGGTTGATCAACGGCACCCTAAAGAAGAGGTAACGATGCATCAGGTCAAGCCACCACGCTTTTTTACTCGCCTGTTTGCGCCGAGCAAGCTCCATGGCGTCCGCAAAATCAAGTCGCTTGACCAAGCAGTGCGTATTGAGAAACACAGCAACGCTTTCAACGTCCTCAAGTGTAATCTCAAGTGTCGTTTCCCGGTTCACTGCGTCAACGATGAGCTCCGGCGAACGATAGTCCCATCGACAGAGAATCTCGTAAGTGGGCCAATCCAGTCGGAAAAATTGATTTGGCGCCGGATCGTGTAGTACCCAGCTCGGATGCCCCTTAGACCCAGTGGGCCCAGGATAGACAGTGATTTCGTCGCGCAAGATGGAAAGGGCTGTCGAGTCTGTCATGGTTCAGGTACCGAGCCGCGTCCGCAGGCTGGCAATCGGCCGCCGCAGTATCCAGTAACCCAGCGTAGTCCAGCCGCCACTGAGTCGGCTTGTGCCTTTAAGGCCAACGCGGTGAAGATCCGCTTGATCAAGACTCGCGCGAACGCGGTAGGCCACGTTCCCGCTGGGTCGCTCCGTGGCGTCGTAGGCGACGTAGCGAACTTCCCCGCGGACCGGCTTGAGCGGCGCGGAACGAAGATAGAGGTTGACCGGTGAGCCGGGCGGCAAATTGACGGCATCTGCTACGGACAACCACGCCTCAATCTCGATTTTACCCGGATCGACGATGCGCAGGATCTGCTCACCCACGCCGACTGGCTGGCCAATCAGCGCCGAGACACTATCAAAAATCGCAACGCCACCAATCGCGGCGCGGACCGTTGAGTCGTTCAGCCGCGACTCGAGAAAAGTCAGTTCCGCGCGCGCCTGCTGAACCGCCCCCGCTGCTTCAATTAACTCGGCACTAAACTCGTCATTATCCAACGCCTGCTGGGTAAATTGCTGATACTGCTCCGTTGCGGCGCTCAGAGCTCGACGGGAGACTTCAACGCGCTTCTCGAGAATTTCATCATCGAAGCGGAAAAGCGGATCTCCCGCCTCGACATGTTCTGCCGGTCTCACCAGCACTTCCGAAATCACCCCCTCAATGGGGGCCCGGACCCTTAGCGGATCAACCGGCACAAGCTGTCCAGGTGCGATGACCGTCATGCGAACTGGGAGCAGCATAAGCACCAGAAAAACCGCAGCAATCCATATCAGCCGCTTGCGATACCATGGACGCTCTGCCGGCAACAGCCACTGCCTGACCACCCCAGGAGTGAGGCGCCGACGCGCCTCTTGACCGCCCTGGAGCGAGCGTTTGGCATGAGCCCAAACCTGCCACCACTCCTCGAGCAGGGTGCCTTCCTCATCGCTCCAGGGTATCGCCCGCACCAATAACAAGCCAGAGGGCACCGAGGTGGCCGTTATGTCCGGCAACCACAGGGCATACAACGGTAGGTATTCCTGCCAGGCCGCCTGATCTTCCTCACTGAGAGACTCAACATTCACCGGCCCCGCAGCACGATCACTCAATACACGGCGATGGAAGTTTGTCAGCCAGCCCATCATCGGAGCATTGGCATCCAGCGACATCAGCCCAGACAGAGCGGCAGGTTGATGGACATCGCGCCAGAGAATTGCCTGCCGATAGGGGGCCAAGCGATGCGTGGCATTAACAACAAGGTAGTCCAGCTCCTCGATACGCTCGACCATTCGCGCCTTACGCGAGAGCTCCACGAGCGTAACCATCCGATCGTTGACCTGCCCGGCTCGCGAGCGCAACTGTACTGCCATTCTTAACGGGCCTCGCGCAAGCGCTCAGCCAGACTGCGGGCGCTCTCAATGCGGATCACCTCACCGCTGAGGTGCAGTCGGATCACAAAACTTTTCTTATTGCCCTGGTCATCGGCGGCCGTCACCCGCAAAATAAGTTTGTCAGGTGCGTCCACTGGCGGCTCAATGATTAACTCACCCGTGCGGCTGTTGAACTGAATCCATTCTGGCAGCACCTCGTCGTCAAACGTATCCAGTTTCAGCAACACCTGTGCTGCCGGATCGGAGTGCACAAAGGCGTCGGGACGAATGACATCCATATAGCGCTCACCGGACTCCAGATGCAGGTCCGGGTGTCCTCGAAGGACCGCAAGACCAGGCACCTCCAAAGGCATCACTAGGGTGTGGAACCCACCACTGCGCGTGTATTCGAAGGTCGCGTCCATTCGCAGCCAACTCGTCGAGCGTTCGGTTTGCCACGGATCCGAAATAGTCCTAACCAAATCCATCATCCGATTGCCGCGCACGGCCATGCCACGCAAGGGACCTGCTTCGCCGAAGGTCTGTTGCAAACCGATGGGGGTTTGTTGGGCGATGCCCAAGTCACCTATTTCAGACTGCCTCAAGACAGCCGCATCCAGCCGATCCGGTGCGTTCTCTGCCCGTTTTTGCGGAAGGTGAATCTCCCTGTTGAAGCCGCTATCATTCCAACGATCTGCCGGCCTAATGTTACTCTCCACCATCGGAGGAACGCCTCCCCCGCCAGGAGAGACCGGCCCGGGAGAGACCGGCCCGGGAGAGACCGGCCCGGGAGAGACCGGCGTAATGGTTTCCTCGTCAGCAGTCGGCCTAAAGAAAACGCCAAACCCGGGATCGAGCACCACGCCGTCGGCTACGCCATCCACATCACCACGGCCGCCTTCACGGATAAACAAGGTAAATAAATCATAGAAACCATCACCGTCGGTGTCCTGCGCCCGTGCACCTGTCTGTGAGACCGGATCCCAGTCAAAATGCTCGACTGTTCCATCCGGATAGATCTTGTAATAACGCGCCTCAAATTCATCCACTGCGTAGGTGGAGTCCTCGATGTGCACATCGACCTGGTGGCGAACGCCGGTATAGGCTTCGCGCACACGGTTGACAAAGTCATTCTGTGCTTCTGGGCTGACATCGCCCCGATCCACCATGGTCTGAGGGTAGAGCCGGAAGCGCACTAAGTCGGTCGCTTCAAAGGCATCAAAGGCAGAATGCCCAAAGCGATCCAATAAATCCTGCTGGGCTATATTAAGGTCACTGACATCCGCACTTTGCGCACCCACCAAATCCATCTGTGTTTCGGCGCGCATCGCCCCACCTTCGGTGAGAATGATGTCGGAGTTAAGCTCACGAATGGCATCAATGCGATCACCCGTGGCATCCAAGGTGAGGTCATTTGAATCACCACGGATTGACAAGCGATCACGCGAAATCGCATCCAACAGAATGCCGGCCTCAACGTTATGCCCGAATGGATCATTCTCCGAGAGCACGTTTTGCGGCGAGCTAATCGTTAGCGACACTGCCTCACTTTGTTGCGAAGCGGTACCCGCGAAATCCACCAGCTGATACGACAAATCCCAGCCACCCTCAGGCAGAGCGTACAGAGGAATC
Organism: Salibaculum griseiflavum; assembly: GCF_003129565.1. Taxonomy (GTDB): domain Bacteria; phylum Pseudomonadota; class Alphaproteobacteria; order Rhodobacterales; family Rhodobacteraceae; genus Salibaculum; species Salibaculum griseiflavum. The sequence goes on along the minus strand of NZ_QETF01000024.1, from coordinate 42,369 downwards.
AGCGAGCCGGTCTGGGCATGAAATACGCTCGGAATTTCCCTCGGATCATCACCATCGTCCGGCGCCAACATCAAGCGCACGGCACCCGTGTTGGCGAGGATATCGTCACTGCTAATATCGACTTGCAAGCGGATCGCATCGGCTGGTATCGAATTACTTTCATCCACCCCAGGAACTTGCAGCGTCGGGCCTTCGAAATCCTGAAATAGCGCTGGGTCGTAGTAGCGATAAGCCTGCGTGCGAATAGCGCTTTCGCGATCAGCCTCTTGCGTATCGACCACCTTAAATTGAACCGCTTTGCCGGTACCCTGCTCGACGGCGGCCCCGGTCCAGGTGAAGTGATTGCCATCCCAACTCACACCGCTAAGCTGATCGGGACCATTAAGCGCCTGCCAGCCATCCTCATCGCTCACCCCCGGGCCACCCGCGCCATCCATTCGGCCATACACCAAATAGCGGCCGCCGGTCGGATCAACCGCGACATCCAAACTTCCAGTGATTGTCACCCCGGTATCAGCAAGCGGTAGCGGCCCCCCTTGCAGCGCACCGGGTGGTGTCTCATCAAGTTCTATTGCCAAGCTGTTTGGTTTGGGCAGTTGATTGAGTAGCTCGGCGACCGCTTCGCGAATATCAAGATACTGATCAATCGGCTGTCTGGTCTCACCATCCGCTGGTTCAGGGCCTTGGAGTACGCTGAGCACACCATCGAGATTGAAGTCTGTAACGCCGGACATGCCCAGTAAGGTGAAATCGGCCGGTGTGACCGGGTCCGCTGGCTCGGCATTAGGTGAGAGGATGCTATTCATCAGACGCTGCGAGGCACTCGCCAGTTGATCGACCTGCGCAACCGTTGCCACCGCATCGGTGTCAGCCAGCTTCAGGGCCTCAATGAACAGTGTGGCCGTCTGATCCGCACTGTCACCCGGTGCGGGCATGATCTGTGCGGCAACATTAGCGCCAATCGCCGTGAAATCGGCCGCGACCGGGTCTACGGTGGTATCGGCATCGGCAGCAACACCATTCGCCTCGGCGAGAATCGCCGCATAGCTGCCAGTAATTGATTCTAGATCGGCTAGCGCCGTGTCATCACTGGCGTCTAGTACGACATTGTCACCGGCGAGGGCATCATTAAAGGCATCAATATGGACCGGTGAGTCGAACTCAATCCCGTTGAGCGCATAGTCGCTCGCTGGTGGCGCTTGATCCGATTCACCAGCGGCATAGGCCCGCAACCGATCAAGTGCGTTAAGCCGTGCCGCTTCGATGGATAGAACACGGAGTTCCTCAACGCTATCCACTGCCGTTGGATCACCGGTCTCGGCCACTAACCGATAGAACTGCTCAAGGTCATCCATCGACAAGGTACGAAACCCAAGCTCATGGAGCGCCTCGAGCGAGGTTTGATCCATGCCGGTGCCATCCGGTAGCGGCGCATCGGCGGCAAGATTCGTGGCTGACAGCGCCATTAGCTCATCCACTGTGCCGGCGAGCGACTCAATCATCGGCGTGCTGGCAATGGTTGGCACGGCTTTTCGCGTGATCACATCATTGAGCAGCGCGATGCCGTCGGCCGATAATGCGCCGGCGGTATTCGCACCGATAGCGTTGTAATGGCTAGTATCAGGCACCGCAACATCAGGCTCACCTGGTGTTGCTGAATGCATCAAAATCGCGGCAAAGCTATCAACGAGGGCTTGTAGCTCACTGACCGAATCGACATCTTCGCCAGCAACGACAGCGGTGGTTAGCGCGCTCGTCACCGCCTCATGGAGCAGGATGTTATCGGTGCCATCGGCCTCAATCGCGTTACCCTGCTCGTCGATGATCACACCGCCACCAGCAACTAACTTATCGATACCGGCCGCTTCGAAAATGTCGATACCTGGCGCCTCACCGCTTGCCTCACCCTGACTATCCTCGGTGAACTCAATGATTGCTCGTAGCGCTGCCGCTTGCGCGTTGGCCTGTTGCGCTAAGTCAAGTAAGGCGGCGTAGTCGGTGAGTCTGTCTGCCTCGGCGTAGGCCCGCTGCAGGAATGGCTCGACAGCCAACTCATCTAATGCAATTAAGCCCGCCTCGCTGGCATTGGCTAAAAACGCTGCCGGGTCATTAAGGGCTGCCGTATAATTGTCGACCGGATCACCATTGGCGAGCTCGGAGAGTTCGGCCACAAAATCCGCGGCAGCCTGAAGATAACCATGGCTAACCGGCCGATCGACGGCATCTTGAGCGACTAAATCATTGAACAAATCAATGCCCGCGTCGTATTGCCCAAACCCGGTGTCCGGATCAATCACCACACTGTCAGTAATGCCAGTGAGATCGACGCCAATGGCAGCAAAGTCGGCCGCGGGTGACGTTGTATCGCTGTTAACGTGGTTATAGGCATCAATAATCGCTTGCAGCTCAGCAATCGTGTCGGTTTCATCAGCCCCGATGGTAGCCGCCGCCAACACTGAATCGAGCCCGGATAAGTTATCCGCACTCACCCCTGAGAGCCCCGCCAAATCATAAGTGCTCGTTGTCGGGGCGGGGTTATCCGTTGGGCTATCGGCGTAATCCCGAATCTGCGCCAATCGATCACTCTGCAGCTGTTGCGCTTGGTTAACGAGCGCCTCAATATCCGCGCGGCTATCAACGGCAGAGGCGTCATCCGGTGTCTGCTCAACCAAATACAGGAAGGCAGGCATCAGCGAGGCATCAAGGCCTGTGATGCCGACATGTTCGAGGGCGTCGAGTGTGACCAAGTCAGGGTCACCATCACCCGCTAGTTCGCGCAAACCAACGACTAAGTCAGCGATTGTTTGCTGATCGGCGTGAGTCTTGACTGCCGCCTGATAGTCCATGGTATCGAGAAGGTCATTTGCTAAGTCAACGGCAACTGAATCATTGAGCTGACCCATCGCCAGGTCGACAAAATCCGCCTCGGTTAGCGGTACGCTGCCAGCGGTCGTGTTGGCCAACGCCTCGAGTTTGCCGCGAGCGTCGAGATACGCATCGGTCAGCGCCTCGACGTCTTTGAAGCTGTCTTTACTCTCGCTTGCCTGTTTGGCGAAGACCGCATTTAAGACCCCGGCGTCATAGGCTGAAATGCCCGAAATGCCGGCGTTGAGGAAGTTGCCGTCACGAACCGGTGTGGCCGTCTCCGAGCCATCCTGCCCCAAGGCTGCATCGACCAGCGCCTGACGGCCTTCGTTCAGCGCGGCGATGCCGTTGAGCACACTCTGCACACCAGCCATTGTCGGGGCGGGCTTGGTGTCGGTCGCAGAGTCATCAAAGGTTGTGCCGATTTTCTCGATCAGCTCATCGACGTTGTCGTCGGTCACATTGCGGATGCCGAGTGTCGCGAAGGCCGCCGGGTCAAGGTCATGATCAGCATCAGCACCCTGTTCAGCGACGGCAAAGACATCGTCGATGAGTGCGATCACACCGGCTAGATCGTCATAGGTCGCCACATCCGCGTTATCGAGCAGGTCGAGTGACGACTGCAGGAAGTCGGGGCGCTCGTCAGAGAGATTGGCAAAGCCCAGCGTGGCGAGCAGCGCATTATCCACATCGCCCGCATTGAAGTTAAAGGTATCGTCCGCGGCGGTGAAGACTTTGGCGTAGGCATCGGCAATAGCCTGGACATCCGCGGCAGTATCGGCATCGGTACCGACAACGCCATCGGTGGCAAGCACCGAGGTCACGGCTGTGGCCATTTGCTCGGCATCAAAGCCCTTCAGGTCCATGCCGATGGCTTGGTAATCATCGGCGTCAGGGGCAGGCTTGGTCGCATCACCAGCGTAGGCTTCGATCTTCGCCAGCGCCGCATCGAAATCCGCGACCGCGGCATCCACCACACTCTGCAAACTAGACTGCGTGTTCACGCTGCTGCTATCGCTCTCAGCGATGGCGCTGAGTATGGCGGCGAGGTTGTCGCTGGTGATGCCGGTAACGCCCAGGGCCTCAAGATCGGCTTTGGAGACGTCAGGAGCGGAGTCTGCATCTGCCGCCAGCGCCACCACCGCCTGCGCCTGGTCTGCCAGTGCTTGCAGCGCGGCTGTTGTATCAACCTCACCCACCATTTTGCCAGGCAGGACACTATTGAGAAGCACCGCGCCATCGGCATCCACCCCGGTTATGCCCAAGGTGGCGTAATCGGAATCACTGAGATTGAGGCTGCCGGGGTCAGCAGACGCAGCACCGAGGACGCTCGCGTAATCATCGACAATCGCCTGCACTTCGGCGGTGGTGTCAGCGTTTTCGCCAGCCATTGGCGCTGCGGCCAGCGCGGTGTTGACCGCATCGATGAGTTCACCATCGCTTACTCCAGCTGGGCTGACGACTGCGACGCCAGCGAGGTCAAAATCACTAGCTGTGGGAGCAGAGGCAGTGCCATCACCATCACTCTCGGCATAGTCCTCGATGACTTGAAGGGCGTTGGTGTAATCAGTGTTGCCGTCAGTAACTGCCTGTTGCAGTTCGGTGAACGTGTCAACGGCGGTGGTCGCTAATCCGGTGATTTCTGCAGTCACCGCATTCAGGTTGTCGTCAGTGACGCCCGTCAGACCCAGTTTCTCCAGATCGGCGACGCTTAACGCCGGGCTCGCGGTGCCACCGTCGGCAGCATCCATCACCCGACCGACAACCTCAGCCACCGCTTCAAGGTCAGCCCATTCATCGACCTCACCCACATCGGCGGACTTCGCATCCAGCACGCTGTTGAGCAGCGAGAGCCTCTCGGTGGCATCAGTGGTGAAATCCACCACGCCACCAAGGCCGAGCGCTTCGTAATCTGATTGATTGAGGTTAAGCGCTGTAATATTTGTATCCGTAGCATCAGCCGTGCGGATCTTATCGTAGGCGGCAAAGAGCGCTTTGACTTCCGCCGCCGTACTGACATCCGGCTCAGCCACATCGTCGGCACCTACGACCGGGCTGGATGCAAGTACGGTGTTCACCGAGTCGACTAGATCGCTGCTGTTGGCATAGCTCGCCAGATCAACACCCAGATCCTCGTACTGCGCATCAGTGGGCGCAGGGTACTGTGCATCACCGTTGGCACTATCTAGGCCAATGGCGTCGGTGCTGTCGCCAGCGTAATTCGTAACCGCCGCGCGGGCGGCATTGAAGTCGCTGATTGCAGTATTGACCACAGACGTTAAGTCATTCGTATCGTCGCTATCGCCATCAGAGAACGCCTGCAGATCGGCAGGATTACTATCAGCAATCGCTTGTAGCACCGCATCTAGATTGTCTGTATCGACGTTACTGAAGCCAAGCGTATCCAAATCAGAAACACTAAGCGTCGTGCTGCTCGCACCCGACGCCGCACTCGCAATCAGCTCATCAACCGTGCCAGCCATTCCCTCGAGATCACTCCACGAAGCGACGTTCGTCGTATTGACGCCCGAGCGCTCATCCAGGACACCATTCAGCAGCGCAAGCTTTTCGGTCGCATTGGCGGTGAAGTCCACCACGCCACCAAGCCCGAGCGCTTCGTAATCGGATTGATTGAGGTTAAGCGCTGGAATATTTGTATCCGTGGCATCAGCCGTGCGGATCTTGTCGTAGGCGGCAAAGAGCGCTTTTACCTCCGCCGCCGTACTGACATCCGGCTCAGCCACATCGTCGGCGCCTATAACTGGGCCTGAGGCGAGCACCGTATTCACCGAGTCGACTAGATCGCTGCTGTTGGCATAGCTCGCCAGATCAACGCCCAGATCTTGGTACTGCGTACCAGTGGGCGCAGGGTACTGTGCATTACCGTTGGCACTATTTAGGCCAATGGCGTCGGTGCTGTCGCCAGCGTAATTCGTAACCGCCGCGCGGGCGGCATTAAAGTCGCTCACCGTGTTGGTGATCAACGTATCTAATTCACTCAATGAATCGACGCTCGCAACATTGGCGTTTGCCAGAGCGGCGGTGACCGCGGCCAGATTATCGTTGGTGACCGGTTCATCGACGGTAACCGGATCATCGGTGAGACCCAGGGCATTGAGCTCGATGGCTGTCAGCGCAGGATTAGCAGGCGTGCCATTTGCAGTCCCGATGACCCGCGCGGCTGTATCGGCAAGCGCAGCAATCTCACTCCATTCATCCACCTCGGCCAGTGGTTTACTCTCGAGCACATCATCGAGCAGATCAGCGCTATCGTTATCTAAGCCAGTAATGCCGAGCTTTTGGTATTCGGCCGGCGATATATCAAGCGTTCCATTGCCACCCGCCGCCGTGCGGATCTGCGAATAAACATTACTGACATCGGTTACCTTAGAGGCGGCATCAACATCACTGCCGGCCAGCTGCGTCGAGGCAAGGGCTGAATTGAGCGAGCTAATAAGCTGTGGGTCACCCGCGAGTGCATTTAGACCAAGACGCTCGTAATCGCTTGCGCGTGGCACAGTGCTATTGCCATCGGCATCGGCATAGGCTTGCACCACCGAGAGCCCATTGTTGTATGCCGCCACAGCGCTTGTGACAACACTCTCGAGCCCAGTCTGACTGTTCACGGTAGCGGCATCACTGGCCTCAATGGCTGCCAATACCGCGGCCTCGTTATCGGCATCCAGGCCGGTTGCTGTGCCAATCAGGTTCTCTAAATGACTGCGATTGAGTGCAGTCGAAGGGTTATTGTTGGCCGCCGTATCCACGACCCGCTGGGCCTGCTTGGCGAGCGCATCGAGCTCGCTCCATGTATCGATCTCTAACTTCGTTTTATCGGGCAGCAGGTCACTGAGGAGCGCCGCGGCATTGGCATCCAATGTCAGGCCCAGCAAGGCATAGTCGGTCTCATCTAACGCGAGCGTGCCGTTCGGATCATTTGCCGCGTTGAGTATGCCGCTGTAGGTGTCGACCACGGCCTGCATTTCTGCCGTTTCATTGACTTCAGCGCCCGCTACGCTAGTAGCTGCAAGCACCGTATTGAGTGCCGTTGCAAAATCACTCGTACCGAGCGGTTCGGTTTGCTCAGCCAGATCTACCCCTGCCGCCCGATAATGGCTGGCTGCCGGCGTAACGAAGGCATTTTCGTCATTTGGGTCACTACCATCGGACTCGGCATAACGATCAATGATGGCTAATGCGTCGAGATGCGCCTGATCACCTGCATCGACGACGTTCTGTAAGTCAGTCAGCGACGTAACAGCCGCTGTGCCGGTTTGCGCGGCGATCTCATCAACCACAGCATTGATATTGTCAGACGTTACCCCCGTCCGGCCCAGGGCTTTCATATCCTCAATGTTGAGTGCCGGGATCGGGTTAGTGACGTTATCATCGACGGTGTCCATAACCCGACCAACAACGTTGGCGAGCGCCTCGAGCTCAACCCACTGATCGACATCAGTGAGCGCGCGCGCTTTGAGTGCGTCATCAAACAGCGCAGCACGATCGTTATCTTCGGAATCGCGAGTCGAATTATTGAGAAGGCCTAATGCATCACTCAGGCCAAGTGCCTGATAGGCATCTGCATCAAGGCCAGGTGCCGCGGTGCTATCACGACTCTTATCCAGAATTGTCTTGTAGGCATTTACAACGGCCTGAATGCCAGTGGCATCGGCAAGACTGTTCTCGGTGATTGGGCCTGAGGCGAGTGCCGTATTAACGGCATCAACCAGCTCAGTTGATGTGATACCCAGTGGCGGATCAAGCGTTATATCGGCCTTTTCATAGACCGCAACGGCCGGCGGAGCACCGTCAGCGTCATCGACTGTATCGCCGGCGTACTGACGAATGGCCTCCACCGACTCGCGGGCGAGCTCTGTATCGACAAAAGCCTGCAACGCGGCGCGATCCAGCGTTTTAGTCGCGCTCAAATCGAGTACGTCGTTAATCAGGGACGGACCAGAGGAAAGCGTCATATTTTCAATGACGAGCGTGCCCTCTAATGCAGAGAGATCGGGCAGCACGACGAGCTGATCCGACTTGCTGCCGTTTGAGGCGTTATCAACGTCGCTCTTATTGCCGGCAGCGTCATCAAACTCGGCCAGTTTGATGGTGAGGGTGTTACCCGATGCTGGCAGCTCACTCGAGTCGAGATTGAGGTAACCAGATTTTTCAGAAACCCCAGAGAGATCGTAAACGTTATTTGTCGCTGTAGTGATTTCTTGACGGCCATCCTGAATCTGGCTGGTTGTGGCAAGCGAATCGTTCGCCATCAAAAAGCCGAGTAACTCGTCGTCTGTCAGGGTGTTAAGCGAAGCTAGATCACTAACACCGGTTATACCCGCATAAGCAGTATCCGCCTTGATTAGATTCGTGAACTCGATACTTCCAGTGCCAATATTGGCGGTAAACGTGAGATATCCATTTGTCTCTTCCGTTGCCGAGATATTGGTCAACTCGGCTGTGAAATCTGCTTCGATGGAATCATTAACGGCAGCAATGTTATCGGCGGTGACACCGGTAACTCCGAGGATGGCGTAATCCTCTTCATTCGGAGCAATCGAGGCCGTCTCACCCTCGAAGTTGGCATTGGCGTAGGTATTGAGAATATCCAACGCCTCGGCCTTGCGATTGACCTCTAGTTTGATCTCATTGCTGAAGTCACTAACGTTGCCGGCTTCATCAGTGGCAGTGATCTTGAAGGTGTGTTCGCTCTCAGCCAGCGGGTCAGTAAAGGTGTAGGTCCAGTTGCCACTGCTATCAGCGTTGGCAGTCGCAATCGCCGTCGTTCCGGAAAAAATCGTGACCGTGGAATCCGCTTCGGCCGAACCGCTGATGGTCGGGGTGTTGTCTCCTGTGGTTGGTGTGCTGCCAGAGGTGTAAGTCAGCGTTGGGGTACTACCATCACGCTTATCGACAATAATATCGGCGCTCAACGCAGGGGCCGCAGGAGCCGTGGTATCAACAGTAAAGTCGAAGGTTTCCGCCGCACTGACGTTACCCGCCGCATCAACTGCAGTGAAAGCGATTGAATGCGCGCCATCCGCAAATGGCATGTCGGTGATTTTCCAGGAGTTATCGTTAGCCACAACGATTTCGTCGAACTCGTCGGTGATATCCGTTCCATCGAGCTCAATCTTAATCACCGCACCAGATTCTGCTCCTGAGCCGTTAAAGGTCGTTGTTTGCTGGTTGGTCGCCGCGGTACCAGAAAGATCAGGCGTCATCGTGACGGTGCCAAGCGCTGGCGGCGTGTTATCAATCGTCAACTCGTTACTGGAGACGTCAGTCATCATGACGTTACCAGCCGTCACTGAAACGGAGACATCGTAGGTGCCATCGACTAAGTCGTTAGAAATGCCCGAGAGATCCAGTTCCCAGGTTTTGTCACTGTTGTAAGACAATTCGGTATCGCCGGTGTCGCCATTACCAAGGCTGTAGGTCTTGCCACCAACCGCCACTTCCAACTGATCAGTTGATAGATCCAAAGCCACGGCGTCGGTACCGTCAATCTTTGCTGCGCTGCCCGTTAACGTTGGTTTTGGATCGTTGGTTAACTTCGCGTCGACTGTTGGCGTGCCTGGCGGTGCAATATCGACAACTAACGTCTGTGTGTCTGAAGAAGAGCGGTTACCGGCCTCATCGAACGCAACCACCTCAGCGATATAGGTCTCACCATGCTGCAGAGCAGCCGCTTCAGTATTGGACAACGTCAGGGCCCAGTCACCGCTGTCGTCATCGCTCAGATCAATGTTGTATCGCTTGCCATTGAAAACGACTTCTACCCGATCGGTATCTGAATCAGTCGTCCCTTTAAGTTCGGGCGAGTTTGCTACGGTTTCGAACGACTCAATGGAAATCACATTCGAGAATGATTTCTCTGTATCTGTCGACGTTGAGGTTTCATTGCCGGCTTCGCCAGTAGTCGTTTCCACCGTTGTGGTCACTTTAACGGTGTAGTCACCCTGGCCAAGATCAAGCGCACCATTCAGCGCGAGATCAAGGGTCCATGACTTATCCTGGTCGTTATAACTAAAGCCGGAAACAGGATTGTCGATATCATCTAGCGTCGCCGCGTGGACAGATTCGTTGCTGCTGTCGAGTATTTCGACTTTCAGCCCATCGCCGCTCTGCAGCGCTGTTGTCTCATTGACTCCTGCAAAACCATTGATGATCGGACGCGGGTTAGAGGTTGTTAATGTGTCTACCGTTGCTGTTTCACCACTGGTTAGTGCGCCGGCATCATTGCGGATTTCAGTGAATCGCTCGCTAGCATCGAAGGTGTTGCCAGAACCAGAGATGGTATTGATCGTAACCGTCGGTGCGGTTTTATCGACTTCGATGGTTTTGTTTGTGTCGTAGGAGACATTATTAAACTTCTCAACGCTGGTTTTGAGCGTGTAATTGCCGTCATTCAGCTTGGAGGCATCCAGACTCGAGCTCCACTGGCCATTTTGGACCAGCGCGGTTTTCGTCGTGTTTGTGCTGCCAGGGCCGGTCAGATTGATTGTCACTTCCGTGCCGTCGGCCACATTGGTCACCGAACCCGACAGCACGATGGGCTGATTCGCTTCGAGACTATTGATGACGTCATCGCCAGAAACCGTGGCGATCGTCAAGCTGGGGATTGAGGTAAACGCCTGCAGCTTATCCAGGGTGTTGATTTCAAGACCGCTGTCTTGTGAGGCGGCCAAAGCATCCAGCACATCGTCTATATCCGCGGTATTACCGGTACCGTCACCGACGTCAGCAATACCGATGGCTGTAAAATCTGAAGCAGTAAGTGGCGAACTAAGCGTTTCTCCAGCAGCCTGCCGCATGAGCTTATCGACAACATCAGTCAAGGCCTGAAGCTCTGCAACGGTGTCGACATCGACGGCCTTATTCGCAGTTTGCGCCAGAATATCGTTGAGCAGAGAAAGCCCATTGGGGTTACCTTCGACGGCCCCCAAGTCGACTCCTACGGCCAGATAATTCGCCTGAGCAGGTTCAGTGCTAACACCATCCGTTTCCGCCCAATCGAGGATGATATCGTAGCTATCAACGATGGCCTGCAGCTTCTCGGTGTTATTGACGTCGGCGCCGTCAAGACCGGCAATCGCATTTTGCACCGCACTTAGCAGTGGGTCAGATAAGGTGTCCGCGCCATCAGGATCAGCCACGCCAACCAGATCAAGATTGTCTGCAGTGGGTGCAACCGAGCCAGCTTCTCCATCCGCGTAATCTACGATGTCACCGAACGCGGCAATGTAGTTACCGATGCCGGTATCAACAGCACCTTGCAGGTCCGCCAAGCTCGCCATTGGGCTGGTGCCGTCAATCGAATCGAGCACCGCATTGAGGTTGTTGCTGGTAACACCGGTTATGCCAAGCGCTGATAATTCATCGGCCGTCAACGCTGGATCAGCCGCAGTTCCATTCGCGGTATCTTCAACGCGACTCACGGTGCTGGCTAGCGCATCGAGCTCAGCGGCTGAGTCGAGATCGCTCACTGATTTACCAGGCAGCACATCGCTGAGCAGGCTTGCCGAATCTGCACTTAAGCCATCGATGCCTAACTTTGCATAGTCAGTGTCATCTAACGCGAGCGTGCCGTTCGGGTCATTTGCCGCGTTGAGTATGTCGCTGTAGGTATCGACCACGGCCTGCACTTCTGCCGTTTCATTGACTTCAGCGCCTGCGACATCGGCATCAGCCAGCACCCCAGTGACGGCAGCAGCCATCTGTGTTTCTGTCAAAGGCGAACCGGTCAAATCGACGCCCGCAGTCGAATAGTCCGTGGCTGTTGGCGCGGTTGCGTCGCCATCGTTCTCGGCGTAGGTCTCTATTTTAGCGAGCGCAGAGGTGTAAGCCGTGTCACCGGCATTAACGGCATCCTGCAAATCGGTTAACGTGGCAAGATCACTGGTCGATGTTTCATCAGCAATCGCCTCAACGACAGCATTCAGATTATCGTCAGTGACACTACTCAGACCGAGCGCCGTCAGCTCAGCCGCGGTGAGCGCTGGATCCGCCGAGCCGTTACCAGCCGTGTCCATGACTCGTGAGACGGTATCGGCCAGTGCTTCAAGGTCCGCAAGTGTCGGCGCGGGATCGGCGCTCTGGTTGGCCATCGCCTCATTGAGCAGCGACGCTTCATCATCGCTTAGTCCTGTCAGCCCCAGCGCCGCGTACTCATCCTTCGTTAGCGAGGCGGCGGCGTCATTCTCAGCCGCCTCGAGAATCGCGGCATAATCGTCGGCCAGAGTCTGAATGTCATCGGCGCTATCGACGTCAGCGCTGCTGATCTCGCTACCTGCCAAGAGCGTGGCAAAGCCGTCAGCGAACTCCGCATCGGTCAGCGATGAGCCAGCGGGTGGCGTAAGCGTCACACCGGCGTCGCTATAGTCGCTGACGCTTGGCGCGCTACCCACCGGCGCATCGGCGTAGCTACCGATGCGTGTAACCGCATCGCTGTGCGCCTGAACGGCTGCATCGGTGACGACGGCCAGCTCATCCAATGAATTCAGATCCTGAGTGTCTTCAGCCGCCAACGCCGCCACGACGGCATCGAGGTTGTCCGCGGTCACTCCCGTGACACCCAAATCGTTGAGGTTATCAGCGGTTAGGGCGGGATCAGGGGTGCGCCCCGCTGCCGTCTCGATAACGCCATCAATGGTCTGTGCCAAACCGTTGAGATCGTCCCACGCGTCAACGTCAGCAACCGTTGCCGACTTGGCATCAAGCACGGAATTCAGCAGTGCGACCTTATCGGCACCGCCCGCCGTGAAGTCCACCGCTGTGCCAAGGCCAAGCGCTTGGTAAGCGGATTGATTGAGGTTAAGCGCTGTAATATTCGAATCAGTGGCATCAGCCATGCGGATCGCGTCGTAGGCTTCGACGATGATCTTCACTTCCGCGGCCGTTGCCACATCAGCACCCTCGACGGGCGAAGAGGCCAGTACGGTATTAACGGATGTCACCAAGCCACTGACGTCGGTCACATTCGTAAAGTCAATTCCCAGCGCCTCGTAATCACCCTGTGCTGGCGCCGTGCTGCCGACCCCAGTGGCGTTGGTGCTATCGCCCGCGTAGGCCTGGATATTGCCGAGCGCTGTATTAAACCCGGACACCGCCGCGTTCGCGACGTTATCAAGATCGGTTTCTGTGCTAACCCCCGACACACCGGCCGCCGCGATGTCTGCGAGCACGGCATCGAGGTTGTCAGAGTCAATACCGGTCAGGCCAAGGTTACCGAGGGCACTGTCCGTTAGAGCCGGGTCAGCATCCTTCCCCGCGGCGGTATCGATCACGCCGTTAACGGTTTCCGCCAGCACTTTGAGCTTGCCCCACTCATCCACGTCAGCAACCGTGGCCGATTTGGCATCCAGCACGGTATTGAGCAGCGAAACCTTCTCAGCGGCATCCGCACTGAAATCCATGACCGCACCGAGGCCGAGCGCCTCGTAGGCCGTTTGGTCAAGATTCAGTGCTGCAATGGTGCCGTCAGTCGCGTCAGCCGTGCGGATCGCCTCATAGGCGGTGAAAATGGCTTTCACCTCTGCCGCCGTACTGACATCCGGCTCAGCCACATCGTCGGCGCCTATGACTGGGCCTGAGGCGAGCACCGTGTTGACGGAAGCGATCAGGTCATCATCAGCGGGGCTGGCAACGTCGATGCCAAGGGCCTGATAGTCACTCGCTCCAGGCGCGGGGTACTGAGCATCGCCATTGTCACTATCCAGACCAATGGCGTCAGTGCCATCGCCAGCGTAATTCGCGACCGTGCCGAGCGCCGTAGTAAATGCCCCCGAGACAGCCGCAGTAATCGTATCCAGCTTGGTCAGATCGTCGACCGCCGCGCCATCTGTCTCACCGGCAATCGCGGCGACCACCGCGTCGAGGTTGTCATCGGTGACATTGCTAATACCGAGCGCGGTGAGCTCTGCCGCGGTGAGCGGCGGATTGGCCGGCGTACCATCGGCCGTCGCCGTAACGCTCGCGGCGGTGCTGGCAAGCGCCTTCAGTTCCGGCCAGGTATCGACATTGGCCACGGCTTTGCCGGGCAGCGCGTTGCTGAGCAGCGTCGCCGCATTGGCATCGGCAGCAACGTCTGTCAGTCCGAGCAGCGCATAGTCGGTTTCATCAAGACTGAGTGCTGTCCCCGCATCCGCCGCTGTCAAAATCGTGGCATAAGTCTCGACCACCGGGGTGAGCTCAGCGGTGGTATCAACATCGGCCCCCGCCACGCTGCCGGCTGCCAGCACGGTATTCAGTGCGGTTGCGAAATCACTCGGGTCAAGCGGCACGGTCTGTGCGGAGAGATCCACGCCAGCCGCCCGATAATCAGCGGCTGAAGGCGTCACGAACGCATTGCCGTCACTCGGATCACTGCCATCTTCTTCGGCATAACGCTCAATAACCGCCAATGCATCCGTGTGGGCCTGATCGCCATCATCAGCGACCGTTTGCAGATTGCTTAGGCTGGCCACATCGCTGGTCAATGTCTTCGCCGCAATGGCATCCACCACCGCGTTGACGTTGTCATCGGTCACGCCCGTGAGGCCGAGATCCGTCAGCTCCGCTGCCGTGAGCGCTGGATCGGCCGTGCCGCCATTAACCGTCTCCATGACCCGGGCCGCGGTACTGGCCAGCGCCTCGATTTTCGGCACGGTATCGATGGCATCTTTACCGGCGCTGCCAATGGCTTCGTCAAACAGATCAAAGCCATCGCTGGTCTTGACCGCGTCATCAAGCGCCACCCCGATCACCGCGTAGTCATCGGCACTCGGCCCACCTGTGGCATCGGTCGTTGAGTGCGTCAGAATGGCGGCGTACTCATCAATAACCGCCTGAAGTGTTTCTTTTTCGCTGGCGATGGCGCCATTAACAGGCGCGGTTAGCAGAGCACTATTCACTGCCCCCAACAACTGCGTGTTCTCAGCATCGGTCCCGGAATCCAAGCCAGCGACGCCCATTTGCAGGTACTGATCCAACGTGGGAGCCGCCATCGCCTCTACAGTGCCATCGTCCGCTACACGAATGCCATCGCCTTCGGCGTAATCCCGAAGATAGAATCCGGCGGCCAACGATTCAGCCGAGTCAACCATCGCGCCCAATGCGCTGGGTGAGGCGACATCTGAACCGTCATCTGAACTAAGCTCGATAACCTCCACGACCGCGGTAATGTTGGTGTTATCGACACCACTGATCCCGAGCGCGTCGAAGTCACTTTGTGACAACGCTGGCGACGGGGCCTCACCAGCCGCGGTCGCTAACAGCTTGTTATAGGCATCCACCATGGCCTGAATTTCATCGGCTGAGTCTTTGTCGTCGGTCGGCAATAACCCAAGGAAACTATTCAGATTATCGACTGTGCCTGCGCTCACATCGTTAAGACCCGCGGCGGCATAATCATCCGTCGATGGGGCTGAGCCCGAGCCGTCATACGATGTCAAAACCGCCAGTGGCGAGGTATCCACCGTTACCGTAAAGGCGTTGGATTCCGCTGAGATATTCCCCGCTTCATCGGTCTGGCGCGTTGTAAAGTTATAGCTGCCGGAAGCAAGCGGTGTTTCGGTCTCGATATCGATGGAGCCGTTGTCATTGCGCGCATAGCGCATGTCAAAGCTCCACTGACCAAACTGGTTGACTAGCGTCTCGCCGAGCTGAACGCCATCCTGATAGACCGCGAGCGTAGCGTCGGGCTCACCACTGCCGCGCAGCACTTGTTGCTCCAGGCGATTGACAATTGTGCCCGGCGAATCCGCAGCCGTCGCGCTAACGCCATCGATGACGGCCTTACTCGGTGCACTGGTATCAACCGTCAAACTAAATTCGTCTGAGGGGTCCGAGCGGTTACCGGCAATGTCCACAACAACCGCTTCGAGGCGATGATCGCCCTCCCCTAGTGCTGGCGACGGCGTCCAGGTGAACTGCCCATCGGCATCCGCCCGAATGGTGTCATTGATCGTGTCATCGGCATTGGTGATGACGACATCAGCGTTGGGCTCAGTCATGCCGGTCAGCGTCGGTGTACCGGTATTGACCAGAGCGTCACCTAGTAGCTGCGTCGGCGATGGCCGCTGCAGATCGACGCTGAAGGTCACCTCATCGCTCATCGGGCTGCGGTTACCGGCACCATCCACGGCAAAGGCCGACAGGGTGTAATCACCGTTCGCGAGCGGGCTCGCCGTGGTAAAGCTATAGGTGTTGTCGTTCAGGACATCGGCGGTGGCGATAACCACGCCATCCAAAACCACTTGCACGCTCGCTGCACTTACGGCCGTGCCGCTAAAGGTTGGTTGAGCGACATTGGTAATTGCATCATCGTTCGCGCGGCCAGAATCATCCGCCTGATCAAGCGCCAACGAAGGAGCGGCCGGGGCGTCCGTTGCCAAGGTTATCTCACGCGTTTCTGTGACCGCGTTGCCAGCGATGTCAGTTGCAGTCACCTCAATGCGCTTGGTCCCGTCATCGCCCAATGCCTCGAGCACGGATTCATTCAGCGACAACGACCAATGGCCGTTGCTGCTCACACTCAAGGTTGTATCGAGGACTTCGCTGCCACCGGTCTTGGCGTCATAGAGCTGAACACGCAGATCCGCGCCCGGCTCGCTGCTACCCGATAAGGTCACGCCCTGTTCTTTGAGCGAGGCATTGATGTTGTCGTTATTACCGACCTTGGCAATGCCAAGCGCCGGTGCTGCGGTATCCACTGTAACGCCGAGCGATGGGCTGGAGTCGCTGCGGTTACCCACGGCATCGACTGCGTAGGCCTTGAGGCTGTAATCACCGTCAGCAAGCGCGGAACCCAATGTACTGGTATCGAACGACCAGTCACCGTTACCGTCGGCCGCGGTGCTACCGACCAGCGCATCACCGTTAAATAGCTCAATATCAACGTTCGCTTCGGCCGTCCCAGTTACCGTAAAGCCGTTGTCTTTGGTAATCCCATCACTATCCAGACGGCCGCTGTCTGGGCTAAACCCACTGATGCGCGGCGCATAAGGCGCGGTGAGATCCACTGTGAGGCTAAGATCACTGCCCGCTGCACTGACATTGCCGGCAATGTCTTCAAGGGTCGCGCTCAGGGTGTAGCTGCCCTCGGCCAGATCTGCGTCCGGCCGCAGCGACGCGCTTAATGCAGTGACCATCGCTTGAGTCAGATCAACACTGGCGACGACATTGTTGCTGTCATCACTCAGCGTCAGACGGTCACCGACGGCGGCGCCACCAGGCAACGCCACATCAATCAACGGGCGCTGCTCGGCAGTGGCGTTGTTACTACCCGAGTCGGTATTGAGTGTCGGCGTAACCGCCCCGGGTGCTGCCGTGTCTAGGGTGACGACTAGCTCAGGAGAATCGGGTGAGTCTGTAACGCCACCGCGCACGACACGAGCAACCAATGTGTTGGTTCCCGCTGATAGCGCATTGTCAGTCGCGGCGATGGTCACATCGCCGTCAGCCCAGCTTGCGGTGCCCAGCACCGTCTCGCTGCTCCCATCAATCCGAACCAGCTCAACGGTGTCGCTGGTTGTTGGGTTTTCACTGCCGCCATCAAGCTTTGAAGCTGCCACATTGACCGTGAAACTGGCCGCCGCCTCGTTGGTGATGCGATCGGTGTTGCTGCGCCCGGAGTCGTCGGCAGCCTGCAGCCTCGGTGCTAAGGGCGCATCGGGCGCTGCGGTGTTAACCGTCAGCGCAAACGCCGTGTCCGATTGCCGCTCGTTGCCATAGGCATCGGTCAACTTGGCAAACACTTGATAATCGCCGTCGGCCAGTGCTGCGCTCGCAGTGAGCGTGACACTCCCCTCCAAATCCTCAGCAGCCAGCGTTGCCGACGCCAGAACATTGCCGTTGCCATCGACTAATTCGAGCGTATCACCGGCGGCTGGCAGGCGATTGGTGGCAGTACTATCAGGCAACCCAACATCAAAAGTGGGGGTATCTTCACTGGTGTCGCTGCTAGGACGCACCGGCACATCCGGCGCGGCCAGCGGCGTGGTCACCACGGTGATATCACGCTGCTCGGTATCGTCGTTGCCGGCAATATCGGTAGACGTCACAGCGATAGACTGCGCCGTGCCCTCACCCAGCGCGGCGTAGTCACTATCGGTGAGCGTGTAAGACCAGTCGGTGCCACCGGTCTCAGGGATTACCTGAACGGCAGACGAACCGGTGCCCAGTGTCAACACGACACGGTCATCGGCTGCCCGCGTGCCTGTCAGCGTCACGCCCTCAGTTTTCGCCGCGGCATTAATAACGTCACTGGCAGCCACGGTATTGAGCGCCGCGGTTGGATCGGTTTGATCGACCTCCACTGAGAAACTGCTTGAGGCGGCACTGGTGTTGCCAGCGGCATCGGTGGCTTTGGCCGTTAGTCCGTGGCTGCCCTCACTCAGCGCCGCGGTGAGGTCAAGGGTCCAGCTGCCACCCTCATCGGCGATGGCTGTACCCAGACTGGTCGAACCATCAAATACTTCAACCGTACTCTCTGGCTCAGCAGAACCCTGCAGTGTCGGTTTGTCGTTGTTGGTGACGGCGTCATCATCACGACGTCCCGAATCGGTCTCGCTCGACAGCCCCTGAATGGCCGGTGCCAACGGCGCCACGGTATCCACCTCAAAGAGGTGCTGGCGCAACATGCTGACGTTGCCCGCCACATCTTCAATCTGCACGGTGACCGAATGTTGGCCATCATTCAGGGACGCCGCGGAATTCAGCGCCCAGCTGCCATCATTACCCGCCACAACCAAACCAGCCGGCTCGCCATCAACACTGATTGACACCCGGGCACCGGCTTCAGCATCGCCGGACACATCCAGGCTGGATTGATTGGTGTAAGCCGCATCAACGGTGCCGTTGATGGTCAGCGCGGATACCGGCGTTGGCGCCGTCGTATCGACCTCGAGTGTGAAGTTATCGGAGGCCACGCTCTCGTTGCCCGCTAGGTCCACCGCCTTGGTATAGAGGGTGTGATCACCTTCGGCGAGATTTTGCCCGGCGAGGTCAAACTCCCAATTGCCCGATTCGTTCACATCCGCCGTTCCGAGCAGAGTGTCCGGCCCTGGGCTAGCTGCTCGATAGACATTGATGGCGGCACCCGCTTCGGCGCTACCACGCAACAGCATCAAATTGGTACGCGTTATGGCATCGCTGCCCGATAAACCGGTATCCGGGGTAATGCCACTAATCGCTGGCTTGGCGGGCGCGACGTTATCGATGTCAACCACAAATTCCCGCGACAGCGCGCTTTCGTTACGCGCCAGATCGGCGGTGCGCGCCGCAAATCGATAAACGCCATCACCAAAGGTTTTTATGCTTCCGCCGCTTTCCTGATACTCAAACGTCCACTCACCACGGTTATTCGCCTCAACCTCGGCGAGCACCGTGCCGGGGCTATCCATATCAAACAGTTTGATAATGCCAAATGGCTCAGAGCTGCCCTCCAGGGTGATGATCTTGGTCTGCGTCACCCCATCGAGCGCCGAGGCGCCGGTATCGCTGACCACAGCGATAATCGTTGGCACCTGCGGCTCAACCGTATCAATAGTCAGAATCAGCGAATCACTGGTATCACTAACGTTGCCGGCCAGATCAGTTGCTGTGATCAGGACCTCGTAACTCCCATCGGCCAGGTTGGCGCCCGCCGTACTCAGTGACCAGGTGCCGTCACTACCCGCTGTTGTCGTGCCCAACAACACCTCATTGGCCTCGACCCGAACCCGACTGCCCGCCTCCGCTTGACCCGCAAGCAATGGCTGGTTGTTGCGAGTGAAGAACTCATTACCCTTTTCGGTCTCAAAAACGCCAAGCTGATCAACTGTGGCCATCGTTGGTTTATTTGGTTCAACGGTATCGAGCACCACTGTCAGAGCTTCCTCGGACCAGGCCGACACCGTATTGGCCTGTGTCCCAGTGACGGTGCTGCCCGGCACTTCAATGCGCGCCTGAATCTCCAGCGTTTTCCCCGTCGCTTCGGTCAGTACAGCAGGGTCGAGCTCATCAATATTAATGACGGCCCGCCCCGAGGCCACTTGCAACAAGGTCAGCTCGATATCCGCAAGCACCTCGCCCTCTGCCGCGCCAACCTCGGCGAGCACCAGCCGATCGCCGGCGCTAACGCCCTGCGGGATGGTCATATCCAGACGGAAACCGTTGACGTTGGTCACGCCATCGTCGTTAATCCGGCCGCTGTCATCCGCGGCCAGTAGGGCTGGCTTATCCGGGACCGCCGGGGGGTTGAGGTTATCGACCTTGCTTGCGTCAATGTAGAAGCTCTCGGCGTGGTTGCCGGCGGTATCCCTGAGCAGCGTGGCGCCATCCGACACCGTGGGGCTCTGATAGGTGAGTGTCAGCGCCTGGCCACGAGCAACTGGTTCTTTGAGGACAACGAGAAGCTGTGTTGGGTCCTCTGAGTTCACAGTGACTGACGTCACGTCAACGATCGCACCATCCACGGCCACGTGGAACGCCGATACCGGCAGCGGTTCATCAATGGCCTCGGACATATTCAACGTGAGCTGGTTACCATCAAACGTGGCGCCGCCAACCAACGTCGGCGGAATGCGATCCTGCGGCTCGGTGGTCTGCTCGTCGTTATCGATCACGAGCTCGCGCGCGGTGGAGTCCGGCGAGATGTTCCCGGCCAGATCGGTACCGCGCACGATGATGCTGTGCGAGCCCTGCCTTAAGGCATTGCCGGTATAGGTAAACGCCCACTCGCCATTGGTGACCCCGGCGCGGCCGAGTTTGACCTCGCTACCATCCGGGAGCGCGTCATAGATATCGACATACACCGTATCCAGCAGCGAATCGTCCGCGCCACGACTTGGGATGCTGCCGGTTAGGGTGAACAGGCGATTGCGTTCGGTGGTGGCCGCCTGCGTATCAGGATCGGTTGTGCCATCGGCACTCATCAACACCGGCGTGCTCGGCTTGACCGGTTCACGAGTCTCGACCTGCAGGTTATAGGAACCAGAGACGGCGCCCAGGTTCATTCCCTTCCAGGCGCTTTCATTACCGGCCAAATCGATGGTGCGCGCTGCCACGTAAAGCTGCTGATCCGGCAACGTGGTGCCATCAGGCACAGCAAAGCTCAGCGTGCCGTTGTCGATATCCGCCTGTGTGAGGGTTCGTGTGGCACGGTATTGCTCGGTGGAGTTGGTCGATGATGAGTTCCGGATTTGGAAATCGATCTCCGCGCCTGGCTGCAGGCCGGATGAAAGCTCCACCTCAAATTCCGGGGTCGCCTCACGGCTTATCCGGTCATTGTCGAAATACCCGGAGTCGGTGCTGTTCACCATCTTGACGGCCGCCGGCATCGGCGCCGTATTCTCGATTTGGACGGTCAACGCCTGCGTGGTGGCATTACCCGCGGGGTCACGCACAACGACAATGTAGTTGTTCTCACCAAGCGGCTGGTTGTAGCGCGTGGTCATCGAGAAACTACCATCACTCCCCACGACCAGCGGATCCCAGTTGAGCCCATTCAATTGGTGGCGCTCACCTGGCTCGGCCGCCCCGGTGCCGTTGTCATCGCGGTAAAGCGTGATCTCACTGCCTGCCGGTGCCGTCCCACTGAACGTTGGCTGACGCGCGCTGGTCACCGCATCATCATCCGCCGCGCCGGTGTCCTTGCTCGCATCAAGGCCGACGGTGATCTCGCTGCTAGCGGGTGCGGTGGTGTCGATCACCAGGTCATTGATGGGTGACAGTGCACTGATATTGCCGGCGGCATCATGGGTGCGAATCGCGATCTCATGAGTGCCATCCGGCAGCGGATCGCCGTTGTACTCAAAGTGATAGAACCGATCAGGCCGGTGGGTAAACCCGAGACTCTCGAAGTCGCTCTCACCCTCTTTTCTGATCATGAGTTCGAGACGATACGTGCCGGTAGGTGGGTTATACCGATTGTCTCTCGCCTCAAATATCAGCCCGGTATTTCGGTTTGTGAGGCTATCCGGCCCGCCGTCATCTGAGCGATCGCGACCGGACAAGGTGGGGCTGATACGCCAGTTCGGGGTGTTGGTTGGCGCGCTATCAATCGTCAGATCAAAATAGGCCTGATATTGAATGTTCTCGGCCTGATCCTGCAGGTAATAGCGGAACCGGCCACTCACCACGTCAGCAAGCGCCGTGGCATCGGCATAGCCGCGATCCACATCCGCCTGCGTTAACGCATAGTTCACCTGAATACGCGACGTCGGCGTTGTCGTATCCCGATTGATAATCACGCGATTACCGGCCTCAGCATCAGGAGGCAACGTCACCCGGAAGGTCGGCTGCGTGTTGTTTGTCGTCAGGTCATGCTGACCGATGCCGGTGTTGTTATCAGGATGATCACTGTTGGGCGCAAGCCAGAACGTCTGCCCGCCCGATGGTGCGGTCGAGTCCACTCGCACCTTTACTGCATCGGAGATACTGGCTGCGCCATCTCCCGGCGAGGTGGTAACAGCCCGGAGGTTGTAAAGGCCATCGGAGATAAAACGCAAATCAACGTAATTCACTCCATCGCTTCTAAGCGTTATCGACCCGGTTTTATTCGTTGTGCCCTGATACGTCTGGAACGACTGTTCGCCGGCATCCTGAACACCATTATCGTTGACGTCATCAAATACCGAGATAACGCTACCCGGCGTGCCTTGGAAAACATACAAACGCGGTGGCGATGTGCCGGATTGATCGGTAAATATTATGCCGTTGGTATCCTCGGGCTCCGTTACCCGGTGGTTGGACCAAACATTCATGCCGGGCTTAACTGGCGTGTCAGTCTTAACCGTTAGATATTGATTGGTGTAGCCATTGTGGCCGCTTTCATTCCCGGCTCTATCAACCGCTGTTGCCCGAATGCGATAGCCGCCATCAGCAAGTGACGGCCCGTCATAGTGCATACTGAAGTAGCGGTTATTCCGGCCATGGCCGACGCCCAGCAATGACTCCGTCTCGGTCTGGTAGTCGTAGAGGTAGAACTTCAAGTAAGCGGCGTCGCTGTACCCCTGAGCGTATAGGGTGAAATCACTGCCACTCCCAACGATCGTCCTGTTAGCAGCAGTTTCTTGGCCATCACCGGCATCTAGTTCAACGTAGCTATTACGGGCCTTGTTAGGATTACTCGCATCGACATAAACAAATTGCTCAAGACGATGGTTACCGTTTCCGTACTCCGTGGTGTACCAGTAAACGCGCAGCGCACCGGTGAAATTGCGCGTTGTCTGCAAGTCCACATATCCGTTACCCACATCAGTCGTTGTGAGAGACGTCTCGGCACTGGCCCAGTTTGACCCTGCACGCAAGCGGACGCTGTCGCCCACCTCGGCATGGCTGCCCAAATGTATCCGCACCATTGGCTTGGCGATATCGGTGAGCACACGGTCGATTTCGTCGGCGTATCGGGTTACGTTGCCATCCTCGTCGGCAGCGACCAACTCCGCGTACTGGAACACTCGGGCGTCGTTTTCGACCGACGGGACAACCTCAACCCAACGGCTCGCACCAGTCCGGCCTTCATAGCCTGACTGATTGACGACCGAGGCACGGAGGTTGTCGTATACCCCCACGTCCAGCGCCGCATCGTCACGTACGGTTAAATCCACATAGCCCGCGGTGATATCAGCGCCTGCCAGCGTGGCGCGAGCCAGTTCAGTGCCGTCGCTGCGCAGGATCACCACATCGCCAATTCCGGCATCATCGGCCAGATCAATCCGGAACGTCGGCGTTGTATCGTCCGTGATGCCATCCGGCTGCATCGTGCCGTCATCAGCAACCAGCACCGGCGGTGCGGGCATATCCGGTGGCGGGTTGCGATCCGAGGTTAACGTCAGTGTGGTATCGCCCACTTCAGTGCCATCGGCGGCGATCGCATAGGCGCGCAGGTTATTCGCGCCCTTAATGAGGCCGACATCACTGAGTGTGAACGCGCCCTGGGCGTTGGCGGTGGTGCTGCCGATGAGCACGTCAGCCTCGCCCGTCACCTCACGATAGACCCAAACCGTCGAATGGGCAGGCATATAGCCCTTGAGGCTGACTCGATTACCCCAGGTATTGATGGTGCCGTCATCGGCGTTGCCGGAGTAATTCTCCGCGTTAGCCAGCGTGAGCGTGTTCTCCCGGCCGGTGACCGGGTCGAGGGCCTGCGGATCAATCTCTAGGACCATCGGTCCAGACGGATCACTCGTATTCCCGGCGGCATCCACTGCCCGCACCACGATGACATGCTGGCCTTCGGTTAACGCGGTGCTGTCGTGGGTCCAGCGCCAGTTATTGGTGCCATCAATCACCGGCGTACTGCCTGCCAGCGAACCATTGATGTAGACATCAACGCGCTGAGCCTGCGTCCAGTTATCCACCGTGCCCTCAAGCGTGAAGCCATCATTGTGCGCGGTAATAACATCGGTATTGTTTGAGCCGGTGTCATCGGCGCTGCGCAGGCTCGGAACTCCCGGCGCATTTGGCGCGGTGGTATCCACCACCAAGTGCTGCAAATAAGTCTGCGGGCTGAGGGTGCCGTCGGGCTTCAACAGCCGGGCGTTAATCGTTGTGTGAGTGGTCTCGTTGAGGAAGTAAGGATGACTGCCGGAAAAGCTCACATCCGAAGCTTCTAACGTTGCTGTCCCGGTATTAACAATCGAACTACCGTTAGGAAAGGCAAAGTCAAACGTGGCATCCGGTCGGGTCGTCGAGGCCACTTCAGTGGCGCTAAGCTCGGTGCCCTCCCATGACTGATAAGAGTAAATTTCACCCGTAAACGAATTACTCGCATCACTCGAATACCCAAGGCGCTGAGAGACACCCCAATCAAAGTCTGAGTAGGTTGTGGTTGGGTCAGATGCAACCAGTGCTCCATCAACATAGAGATGATGGCCGCCATTGCCCAAAGTAAACGTGACGGTATGTACCGCGCCGTCCAGAAGGTTAAGCCCTGAAGACTCTATCGTCCCGCCTTTATAGACGCGCGAGTGAATATTCCCATCGGCAGTGATGTAAAGATGACGGTCGTGCCCACCATCCCTGACCTCAAACAGACCACCAGCCGTTGTGGTGCGGAATGTGATTTCTCGGCTAATGTTTGTTTCAGGCTCATTAATCTGCAGATCGATATAACTATTGCCATTAAGCCGCAAGATACCGTCATCTTCCGGGCCGAGATCGACATAGCCCTCAGAGATATCCACTTGGCTGAGGAACGCCTGACCGAGCAGCGAACTCGTGTTGTCGTTCTTGTAGACGTTAATGGCATCGCCAACCTCAGCGCGCTCAGGTAGGTAAACCCGATAACTCGGATGGGTCTCTGAGCTAACACGGTCGCCATCAGATAACCCGTTATCGGACCCCGGTTGCAGGACAATGCCCAGCGGGCGATCTGCGGGGGTTTCGGTTGTCCAGTCCGTCGAAGCCTCGACGTCGGTACTCGGGTCGGCCGATGTACTATCAAACGCCACCCAAAGCGGATCCGTGGGCCCAGACCGATTACCGGCCGCATCCACCATCACCGCGCGGAAGGCGCGGGTGCCATCGGCGTAGGGCTGGCCTTCGTAATTAAACGACCAGTAGGTGGTAGAGCGTGAGAGGATAACCGCTTCACCAATCGGGTTATTGGGATCCAGATCGTCATAGATTTCGACTGCGACAACATCCTGACTACTATAAAGCCGGCCCCGGAGCGTGAAGTCCGTAGATCGAAGCGTACGGCCCTCACTATCAAGGCCATTATCAAACGTAATCCCACCCCGGATTGTAGGAGCATCGAGCACGGTAAAGCGGGGCATGACCTGCTTGGCGCCGACATTGCCGCTGGCATCGGTCACCCGGGCGTTCAGGTCATCATAGTCGGCCGCGCTGAGCGTGCCGGCCGCCAATGTGAGTGTCACAACGCCTTGCTGGCGTGCACCGGCCCCAATTGTAGTCTGCGCGAGCTCAGTATTATTTTGCAGCAGCGTTACCGTATCGCCCACTTTGGCATCATCGGCCAAGTGCACCCGGAAGCTCAGTGGCTCATAGACACTGGTCACCCGGTCATTATTCAGCACGCCCGTATCACTGGAGGACGCCAACTCAATGCGCGTGGGCGGCGCCGGCGGCTGCATATCGATACTGACATCCAGTGCATCACTGGCGCTGCTTTCGTTACCGGCCCGGTCATAGGCAACGACGCGTAGCGCCCGATCGCCTGTGCCCAGATCAAGGTCGTCGAAGCTAAAAAACCCACCGGCATCGGCGGTGGTTTCGGCAAGCATTTCGCCTGCCTCCACATTGCCATCGCCATCCAGGTCATCAAACAGAATGACCCGAGATCGTGCGTCGGTATTATCATTGTCAATGATCGCCTCGGCGCGACCTTCAAGATTGACCACGCCATCGACGGGCGGGTTAACCAAGATCAAAGACGGGGTGTCCGACTGGTTATCCACCACCACGCGAAGATCGCCGGCGGTGCCTTCATTACCCGCTGCGTCCACCGCCCGCACACTGAATATTGCGCCACCGGCGGGAAGTGCCTCGCTGAGGGTGTGCTGGAATTGCCGGAGATCTAGATTCGGATTGCCACCGAACTCGGTGCGGTCAAGGCTTGTGACTAACTGCGTTCGCTGACCAGCGACGTACCCATCGATACCCGCCACACCGTAGTCATCTTGATCATCGCGCCCGGTGACTTTCGCCGACCGGTCGCCATTGGCCCAGGCCGCATTCACGGCGGCTTTGCTCTGCACCTGATTGCCCTCGGCATCCACGGCATCGAGCGATCGGGCATAGGTCTCGCCATCACTGCGCACGTCAACGAGGAGCTGCACGATGCGCGTTTTATCCGCGGCGCCATCGTAGGCCGCTATCAACCAGCGGCTGTCGCTATCGCCATAGCGGAAAGCCGTTGCCGGCAAGGGGCCACCCAGCCCGGTGCCGTTGAGCGTGCCGCCGGTCAGGGTAATCGACGCGCTGTCCAGCGCATTCATGCCCTCAAGCAAATCACCCCCAACCGCAGTGGTGATGGCACCCACCCCAAAGTCATCGGCGACGAAGGCGAACCCTTCCCGCAAGCGCGGATCGGCGCTGGTGCGATAAATATTGAGCGCCTCGGCATCCCCAGGATACGTGCCTTGCAGGGTCAGATGGGTATCCCGTCCGGTGAACCCATCGTTATCCAGACCGCCGGTGTCATTGCCCGGCGCGAGCCCCAAGTTGGTGGGGGCTTCGGGGCCGACCGTATCAACGGTGACCTTAATCGACGGCGAGCTGCGACTGTTGTTGCCTGCGGCATCCGCTACCTTCATGGACAGATTATGGCTGCCATCCGCGAGCTCGCCGCCCGCTGGCAGACGTACATCGATAAAGCCCGCTGCGATGGCTTGCTCATCGGCCAGCAACGAATAGATCTTGGTATTGCCGTTAAAGAGCTGCACCAAGTCGCCGGCCTGCATCTCCCCGGGCAGGGTCAGGCGCAGTTCCGGCCGAGACTCGGCCGTCAGGAAGCTACCGCCGCTAATGCCGTCTTCGGCATTGAACACCGTGGTGTCACTGCTCGCCAGCAACGAAATACTGATCGGCTCACTCGCCGGAATACCGCGGCGAATCACGGTGAAGGGTTCAGAGGCGACCGGGTCCGCTAAATCCGATGATGGGATCGTCACCGCGCGCAAGACGTTGGTTCCGGTATTGAGCGCTAAACCGACAGAGAATGCGCCCGTGGTCGCGTCACTGGTGGTTGTAGCTACTCGCTCGCCGACGGTGTACTGCCCGTCGCCATCCAGGTCATTGAAAACCATGACGGTCTGGCCGGGCGTGAGCACCCCCTCAACCGTGACACTGCCTTTGTTAGTGATGCCGTCATTCTGGCTCAGCCCGGTATCGTCACCGGCCTTGAGCTGGAGCTTGCCAAACTGCGGCACCGGCGACTTTTCGGTGGGGTCGATGATCAGCTCGAACTGCTCGGTGGGCGCTGTCGGCACGCCCGGGGTTCGATGCGTGACGGCGGTTATCCAATAAACCCCGGCATCGAGATCGGGGCCGTCATAGGTGAATTTGGCATATCGATTGTCATTAGGCGCGGCGGTGCCTAGAAGGACACCATTGGCGTAGAAATCAACTTTGGTTACGTTAATGCCGAGCTGGCCTGTGGTCAGCGTGAAGCCTGTCTGCAGCGCCGTGATGTTGTCGTCTGAGGCTACACCGGTATCGTCTTGATCCAATAGGCCTAGACCCGACGCGGCGCTAGGCCCACCCACGTCGACAAACGCATACGGCTCAGCCGCACCTGGATCCCGAATACTTGAGGCATTACCGGCTTGGTCAACGATGCGGCCAAAAAAGGCGTATTGCCACGAACTAAATTTGATACTGGTGCCATCGAATGTCCGCCGATTGGCCATATCGTCTGCGGGCGTGACGTCGACATAGCCGCGCTCGATATCGATCTGAGTCAGTAGCGGGTTATCAATCAACTCGCTGGCACGCGGCGAATCTGAGGCCGGATGGCGGTAATACACCTCGAGCCGGTCGCCCTCTGCCACCTGATCAGGCAGATAGGCCCGCAGCGTCGGGCGCAGCGTGTCGTAGATCCCATCGTCAGGATAAAGCCCTGAATCCTCGGCGGCAGTGGACGGCGCGATACGCACCATTTGCAGCGATGCCACTGAGGTGTCGATGGTCAGGGCAATGGGTGCGCTCGGTGCGCTGTAATTGCCGGCCTCATCCACCTGGATGAAGCGCAGAACATGCCGGCCCTCGGGTAGGTCATGGAGGATCCGCGCATTGAACGTGCCGTCGTTGTCGACGTTTCCGCTGTAGAGTTCAATCTCTTCGGTCGGATCAAAGCGGCCATCGCCGTCTCGATCGGCGAACAGAATCAACTCTGAGCCGGGCTCACCACGGCCCTGGAACCACGGCTTGGTGACATTGGTCAGCCGATCACCGGCAATGCCGCTGTCTGAATCACCCCGCAGGCGAATGTCGCTCGGCGCAGTGACCGAGGTATCGACTATCAGGTTTAAAGCGCCCGAGGCATTGCTGCGATTACCTGCGGTGTCGACCGCCACAACAGTAATTTCATGATTACCATCAGCTAACGGCGCCGCAGTGTTGGGGACGGTAAACTGCCAGCGGCCGCGCTCGGATAATGCCGTTGTGCCAAGCAACCGGCCATCGGCATAGATTTCGGCAAACGCGACCCCCTGGGAGGTGTTCATGCTCCCGTAGACGCTAAAACCATTACCGCGGCTAATGGGACTGTTCTCGCCGACTAACTGCGGGTTACCGGGGTTGCTGGGTGCGCTGGTGTCAATGACGAGCGCCGGCATATCGCGGGCCGGGCTGGTCGTACCGTCGGAGACGACCTTAGCCGAAATGCCGCTGCTTCCCACGTAGGTCGCGTTATTAGACAACGGCTTCCACGGCGCCAAGTCGATGTGGCCGTTGGTGATATCCGCGGAGTCCAGCTCACGCGACACAATCAGTGTGGTGCCCTGATAGATCTCCACCGTGTCGCCAGCGGCAGTGCCGCTATTGAGCGACACGCGGAACGTCGGCACGACGCGATTGGTGATGGCATCGGCACTCGAAACGCCTTCGTCGGTATCCGAGGTCAGCGTGATGTCGTCCGGCCGAAGGTTAGCGGAGTCGGCTACCGGATCGGTGACGAATACCTCGTAACGCGATGTGCTGGTTGACACATTGCCGGCACGATCGGTGGACTGTGCAATCACCTCGTAAGGTGTATCGGCGGCCTCTAGCTGATTAAGCCGTGGAATCGTCAGCGTCCAAGTGCCATTGCTGCTGTCAGGTAGCAGTCCGGCCTCGGTGGTGTAAGTCGTATTGTCGACTTCGACTTCAATATCCGGCTTTTCGGCATAGGCAATGCCATCAATCAACACCACCAGATGGTTCGTGTCGGCAGCGTCATAAGTGCCGGTCAGGGTGGGTGTGCCGGTTTCATCGACCACGCGATTGACCGTCGGCGCGCGCGGGGCGATTTGATCCACACTCAGCGCCAGCGCCTCACTGGGCACACTGGCATTGCCGGCGGTGTCGAACTGCACCACCCGGAGCCACTGATCGCCTGATGCAAGTGTGATGTTGCTAAAGGTATAGGCGCCCGTCGTGCCGTTCGCCGTTGTGCTGGCCACGAACTGCTCATCGCCCACGCGGCCGTCGTTTCGAGAATCTGCATAGAGGCGGACCTCAGCACCCGGGTCAACCACACCACTAAAGGCCAGACCGGTGTTCTCGCGGGTGACATTGTCACTATCCGATACGCCGGTATCGTCGTCAGCCGAGAGGCTCGGCACCCAGGGCTTGGCCGGTGCGTTGCCATCAATGGTAAGCAGGAATGGATCCGACCGGTCGCTGACATTACCCGCCCGATCGATCGACACGGCCGTCAGGACGCGGGTGGCATCCCCATCGGGCAAGTTGTCATAGCGATACACCCAATGGCCATCGTCGGTGAAATCCGCCAGGCCCAAGCGCGTGTCGCCATCGTAAACTTCGACGCGCTGGGTGTTCTTTTCCATCGTCCCCTGAATGACAAAGGCATCCTGGGACTGGGTAATCCCGTCAGTATTGGATGAGCCAGTGTCCTCAACCTTTGTAATCCCCGTGACCTTGGCCCATTCCTTGCTGGTATCAATGGTAAAGCCTTCGGCCGTATTACCGCCGCCTGGCATACGGCTGATATTGCCGGCGACATCCACAATGTAGCCATGAACGGCATTGGTGCCGACATAGGCCTTATCCGGCATGTCTTGCTTAGCGCGCAAATCGACATAGCCGCGGCCGCTGGAGGGCACATCCGCCTCGGTTAGGACATACCGCGACAGGACGGTATTGGCGTCGGGATCCGTGGTGTAAGCGTTTCCGCGGATCAGCCACAGGGTGTCACCGGCCTGATGGTTCTCGTGCAGGCGTACGCGGAACTCCGGGCGCTTCTCAGCGGTGTAGCGATCATCATTGCGGAAACCGGTATCAGAGTTAGATCGCAGCGTGATGGACTGCACGGGCTCCGGGGCCTGGACATCCACAAACAGCTGCAACGACGGCGAGGCCAGACTGCGGTTGCCATACGCATCTGAGGCGATCGCACGCAGAAAATGGGCGCCACTGCCGAGCGAGACATTTTCACTGAACTCGCCGGTAGTGCTGTTCGCGTCCAGCTCCGCCAGCAATTCGCCATCATCAATGATGTTGTCGTTATTGCGGTCATCAAAAATCTGCACTGACGCCCCGGGCCGCGCTATGCCGCTGACTGAGATGCCGGTGGTTTTATTGATGATGCCGTCACTGGCGCTCTCACCGGTGTCATCATCACTGTCGAGCGAGAGGCGGCTCGGTGGTGGCAGCGATCCAATAAACTCAATGGTTTCCGTTGCCGCGGGGCCTTCGTTGCCAAGCAAATCAACGGCGCGGGTCTCAATACTGTAGACACCTGAGCGAAGGGGTGCGCCACTGTAGAGGAAGCTAAATTCCGCGCCGGTCTCGGTGAGCGTGGGGATGGCCTCACCCAGCAGCTTGCCGTTGGCATAAATGTTGACCGAAATGGCATCCGCACTGACCAGGCCAGTCAAGGTAAAACCGGTGGTGCGGTTGGTCAGGTTATCGTCACTCGCGATGCCCGTATCGTCACTGGCAATCAACCCGAACTCTTCAGGCGCTGGCAAACCGGTGGTGTTAATCACCAGCGACTGCAGCGCCAAATCGGGGCTGACATTACCGGCGCGATCCACCAGCCTGACTTTCAGGTCGTCATAGACACCATCATCCAGGCGGGCTGCTGGCGTGACCTGCAACTCAATCGCGGCACTGGCCAGATCACGCAATGTCACGCTCTCGCGAATGATCACGTTATTGCCGTTCATTAACAGCATTTCATCGCCGACCTGCACACCCTCCGGTAGCTGCAGGGTCAGCTTGGGCTCGGCATCGTTGGTAACGGTGCGGCCTTCCGAGTCGGTGAGTTCGAGACCACCGGCAGTAATGACCTGGGCGTAATTGGGCAGGAAGGGGTTATCCAGATTAACCGTGATCTCAAGGGGCTCAGCGGGTTCACGGGCATCCCCCACCAACCGAGACGTCTCATCGGTCTCGCCGGCATTCAGCGTTTCCAGTGCCCGAATGCGATACTCGCCCACACCCACGATAATGTCGGCTGCAAACAAGCCCGTGGTGGCATCCGCCTCTAGCGTGGTCAACTCGTTATCGCGGTCCGCTTGATAGACGGTGGGTGCCTCGCCAGCATCCACAATGCCATCGTCATTGCGATCATCGAATAGCGTAACCGTCGCCCCAGGCGTCGCTCGGCCGCGGATGGTGAGCTTGGTCTCGTTGGTAATCCCGTCCTCAGACACGGGCCCGGCGTCATCCGCCTGATCGAGCCACAGGTAGTCGCGCTGATAGGCCTTGCTATCAACCCGCATAAAGATCGGCGAACTGCCGGTGCCTTCAACGCCGTTAATGCCGACGCCACGGGCAAAAATTGTATGCACGCCGTCAACAAGCGCAGGGCCCTCGTAGGTAAACGACCAGGTCCCGGCGATATCGCTAGGCTGCACTTCACCGAGTAGACGGCTACCCGCGTAGATACGCACCAGGGCAGAATCCCGCCCAGCCCCACCTGAGACGCGCCAACCAGTGCCCTTCGCAGTGACGCCGTCACTATCGCTCACTCCACGATCATCGGCATCATCCAGGGTAATCGAAGGCGAGCGCGGCTCACGGTCTGGATACGCATAGTAGGTCTGGTCAAGGCGCCCGCCGGCATCGCTATTATCCGCCTCATCAGTGATGATCGCCCTGACCTGCGCAAGCTCGCGCAAGTTATTCCCGCGCCACGTACCCCAGAGCTCCCAATCGGTTAGACGCACGACCGTATAACCATTGGTGATGTCGGTGGCGGTGACCTTTGCGTCCCCAGAATATCGCCAGGCTGTGCCCCAGCGTTGCTGAATCTCAATTTCGTCGCCGATACCCACGTTCTCGGACAAAATCGCCCTCAGCGTTGGGTGCCGACTGGTAACAAGGTTAATGTCATCAAGTAGGCCATCTTTTGCCTCAGGCACCGGTACGACTGTCAGCACCTCGCCCGGCGTGCGATCCACGGTGATGGTGAGCGGCCCGCTTGGCGCGCTGCGATTACCCACCGCATCCACTGAAATCACCCGAATCTGATGGGTACCTTCCGTTAACTGAAAGGGCTCAATGTGGACAGAGAAGCTGCCGTCGGTCCGCGATACGGTGTAGTTCTCGCGAATGATCAACCGCTCGCCAGAGTCCATCGAGCCGTTGCCATTGAGATCATTGAAAAAGATCAGCTCAGTCGAGCGGTGAGCGCCATCCACGTAGTAGGAAGGCTCAGCCCGACCCTTTATGTAATAGGTGTGGTAAACCGCCCGATTGGTGATGTTATCGCCATCAACGCCACTGTCGTAGCTTGGGTGCAATTGCAGGTTGGAGGGCGGGGTGATAACCGTATCGACAAGAATATCGAAGGTGTTTGACACCTCGGTGCGATTGCCTGCCAGGTCAATGCCAACCGCTGTGACTTCGTGGTTGCCATCGGCAAGCACTGCTTGGCCTTGGTTGTAGTCAAAAACCCAATCACCATCTTCGGCAACAGCCGTCGTGCCGACCTTTTTGCCGTCGATGAACACATCAACCGAGACCACCTCGCGATGATTACTGGCCGTGCCGTACAAATGAAAGCCATTGCCGCGATCAAGCCGGCCGTCTGAGTCTGTGCCTGGATATTTCAGCGTCCCAGTGTCATCGCCCTGCAGCACCCCGGTGACGGTGGTGTTGGTGTAACTCGTCCCATTGGTGTCAATCACAACCCGCTGCAGGGTGGTCTCCGCACTCGTCTGATAGCCATCCGCCTGCAGCCGCAAAATCTGGGCATGGATATCGTAATGGGTGGTTCCATTCCAGCCACCGCTCGCCAGTGATGCATGTGGCTGCAGATCAACGTAGTAGGTGCCATTACCCTCCCGATCGACTAGGTCGCTGGACTGCAGCGTATAGCGCAAAATGTCCGTGTTGCCTTCAGCAAGGCGAACCACGTCACCCGCTTGAACGCCATTGCTGCCATCCACATTCAGGCCAATACGGAAAAACGGCGCGACTTCCCGGGTGATCCCATCATCGTTGTAGAGCCCGGTGTCGCTTTGCGGTGCCACGGCAATTGAGGTCGGCGCTAGGGCGTCGGGGTCAGTCGGCGGCAGAATGCGAACTGGCTCACGCCCCTGACTCAAGATGACGTTGCCCGCCAGGTCATCGCTGCGCACGATGACATCGTAATTCGTGCCGCCATCGCGTTTGAGCTCGTAGGCCTCCTCAATCGCGATCGACCATGTCCCCGCACTGGAATCGAGGGTGAGACCCGCCACCGTCGTACGGTCGGTATTGTCATCGACGCGGACCACTTCACCAGCGGTCTCGCCGTAGACTCGATCACCCACGCGCACATACAGCGCATGGGTATCGGTGGCGTCATAGGTACCGCTGATCGTCGGCGTGCGATCGGTGCCTGAGAACATCTCAACAGTGGGGCGAGTCGGTGGTTCGACGTCCACCTCAACTCGCAGCGATGTGCTGACGTTACTTTCGTTACCCGCCAGATCGTCCTGACTGACGCGCAGGAAGCTCACCCCGGGCGCCAGCGCCATATCGGTGAAGCTGTATTCGCCATTACTGTCAGCCTGCTTCTCCGCAATTAAGGTGGCATTGGCCGTATCCGTGTCTGTGTTGTCATCGCCAAAGTCATAGAGACGAACGATGGCATCGGCATCCGCCTGACCGCTGATGGTCAGGTCGTCTTTGAGCTTGGTTATGCCATCGCTGTTGGAGGCACCGGTATCGCTGTCGGTACTTAATTGCGGCGCACTGGGTGCGCTCGGCGCGGTGGTGTCGACAGTGAAATGAACCGGGTTACTGTCACCAGACCAGTTGCCGGCGTTATCCATCGAGCGGAACCGAATGGTGTAGTCACCATCGGCTAAAGCGTTATGTCCGCCATTGCCATCAGGAATACCTGGCACCACAAAAATCGTGTGCCGGTTCTCTGGGGTGGTCGACGTCGTATCGATTAGATGGGTTTGGCCACTCGGGTCGGTCAGCGTCGCCTGTGTGCTCACCGCGTGGGTGTGCTGCAGGAAATTAAAGCCTAGATTGGTGTTGTGGCTTGTTACCCGATCACGGTTGTCACGCCCTGAATCACTCGAATCCATCAACGGCGATGGATAGGTCGAGTGGTTCATATCCGGGGCAGTAGGCGGCGTGGTGTCCGTGCGCCATGCCGGCAGGCTCCAGCCTACCTGTCGTGTGCTTTCGTTGCCTGCAGGATCGGTCAGCACACCGCGCAGGCGCCAGCCACCGGTCCAGTTGCCGCCGTCCCACATGTCCTGGACATACATCGAGGTCGTGATATCGACCTGACCCAGACTTATATCCGCTGCAGTCAGAATATAACTGGCAAGTACCCGGGAGTTCGCCTCAAGCGTAAGGCGCATACCCTCACGTGCGGCTACTGAACCATGCACATTCTTGGGCAATTCAAAACGGAAACTTGGGCGCTGATTGTTGGTGACAAAGTCGATATCGCTAACACCGGTATCCGCCCCATCCAGCGGAATCGGCGCATCGGGCCCGAAGGGTGATTGGCGATCGACCGTAATGACCAACGGGTCACTTGAGGTGCTGTAGCTGCCATCAGGTTGCAGGATGACGGCACGCACGCTGTGCGTACCCAACCCGAGCTCAAGGGTCGTCGAGAAGTAGCCATTGCTATTGGTGGAAAGCGGCGAAGCCGTCAGCCATTCGCCCTCATCGACGGTGCCATCGCCGTTTTGATCACGAAACAGAATGATCTGGCTGTTCGGGTTGGCATAACCACTAACACGCTGCGTCACCTTAGACGTAATATCGTCACGATCACTAAAGCCCGTGTCATCGGCTGAGTTGAGCTGCAGGTCGTAGGGGGCCTTACCGCCAAAGCTGAAAACGTTGGCTAGCAGCGGCTCATCACCCGTATTAGCAATGGTGTCCCCGGCCAGAAAGGCCAGTCTGTAGGCTGGATCGGGGCGCGTTTCTGAGCCAACCTCTTCAGGTGTTAATTCTTGATGCCAAGACTCATAAGATGTTATTTCGCCGACAAAGTTATTTCCACTGTGGCGGTCTTTTCCGATCAGCTGGTGGGTGTTCCAGTCAAATTCCGAAGCGAGTGCTGTACCGCTCGCAACCTCATTGCCGTCGACATAAATGTAATGCCCATTAACCCCTAACGTGAACGTAACCGTATGCACAGCCCCATCGGTGAGATTCAGGCCCGTAGAGCTGATAATTTCGGCATTACCCCCCCCGATATATACCCGTGAGCTGATATTGCCATCAGCTGTAATCCAGAGACTACGGTCGTGCCCACCCCCGTCCACCGAAAAAAGCGCTCCGCCCTGGGTGGTGTTAAACGTAATTTCACGACTGATGTTGTCCTCAGGCTCTTGAATTTCCAGACGGACAAAGTCAGAGCCATTGAGCGTTAAGTTGGAATCACCCTCGGTCTGCAGGCGCAGTTGCAGGGTCTTGTTGCTGGAATCCGTCTCGACGTTGGCCAGGCGCAAGGTGTCGCCAGTAGCAATGGTCGGGTGACCTGTGGCTGAGTCATTGATTGTCAGGCCGCCACCCGAGGCGCTGCCGGAATACCGCACCAGCCGCCAGCTGCCCCAGTCCCGGTTACTCAGATCGCCATCACCGACACTGACCTCGAGCGAGCCCGCCAGATCCATATCGGTGACACCCGTGATTTCGGCGTCTTCACGGCTGTTGCCGTTATCAACCAGCGTCATGTCCAGTGTGCCGCCGTCCACGATGGTCAACACACCATTGATATCCAGCGGGCGGTCGAGCGCTAAGGTGCCGCTATCTTCAACCGTCATCGAACTGGTGGTCTTTCCACCGCCCGAGAAGGTACCGCCGCTCTCAACCGTCACAGCGGTCGAACCGAGGCTGCCCGTGAGCTTGAGCTCACCGCTTTGAACGGTCGTGGCAGCGCTATAGGTGTTTGCTCCGGAGAGTTCGAGCGTGCCGGTACCAGTTTTGATAAGGCTGCCGGAACTACTGATCACACCGGAGAAAGTGGTGTTGGCATTGTTGGCACCGACCGTCAGCGTGTGACCGTAAAGATCAATTGCACCTTCACCGGCAATCGATCCAACCGACTGACTCTCTGGATAGACCTCTAGCTCGGCACCCTCGGCCACGTAAACGGCGGTTTGATCTGAGAGTGAATCCACAACCGTGCTGTTTGGGCCAGTGTAGCCAAACCGCAGATACCCAGCCAAAACCTGCGTCCGCCCGGTGTAGGTGTTGGCGCCGGTCAGCGTCATCCGCCCGGTACCATCCTTGGTCAGCCCACCACTGCCTGAAATGACGCCACTGAACGGATCGTTGCCGTTGAGAACGGTGAGTATGCCGCCAGCCCCAGTGTCGATATTGCCGCCGCCGTTATCCGGCCCATCCCTAAACGAAACCCTCGCGTCCTCAAGATAGGTCACTGCCTGGTTGTAACCATTGAGGTTGAGCGTGCCATTGCCATTGACGATCAGATAACTCTCCCGTGCGAGCAGGTTCTCGCCGGTCAGCGTCATCGTCCCGTTGTTAACGTAGGTGTTGCCGTTGTCGGTGTGCCGCAGGCGCTGCTTAATTTCGAGCTCGCCGGCGCCGTTTTTAATGAAATGTCCATCGCCCTCATACGGCAGATCAAACCCTGCGGTATGGCCTGCCGCATGGTCGTATATCAGCGCGCCGTAATGGTCCGAATAGACACGAGCTGCTTCGAGAGAGCCCGTCGTGCCGCCGGCACCAACTTGTAGCGAGGTCTTATAGGTACCGGTCGCCTTGATTGTGATTTCACCACCGATATTGACGTCACCCGTCAAAATGATAGCCGTGTCGGCCCTTGTATAAGCCGTGAAGTCCCCTGCCCCTGAGATGTCGCCGGCCAGGGTCATGGTTGAGCTGCCGTTAATCGCATTGAGGTGCAGCGTGCCATCAGCGGTAATAACGACATCATTGGGCAGGACCGGCTGAACGTTGTTATCCGTCTTGAGCGTCGCTTCACCGGTCACCGTCACCGTGCCAGTGCCCAGCCCGGTCACATCGGTGCCTCCAGTGCCGTCAAAACCCGCGATCAGCAGTGTGCCATCAACCAGCGTTGTGCCGCCGGTGTGGGCGTTCGCACCGGCGAGTTCAAGCTCACCACTGCCGTCTTTGATAAAAGCGCCCGCACCCGTTAAATCACCCGCTGCCATCGTGCGATTGCTACTGCTATCGAACGCGAAGACCGCGCCGCTCGCGACAGTCACCCCAAAGGTATCGGGGAACGTGACACCATTTCCGTTCCCGATTCGTAGCTCACCGCCATTAACCGTTGTCGCGCCGGTATAAGTCTGATTGCCTGACAAGATGAGCTGTCCAGAACCCTGCTTAACCAGCCCCCCCGCACCGCTGATAACACCGGAAAGGTGGTGATCGCCCCCATCACCCGCTGTCAGCGTGGCAGAACCCAGACTGATATCACCCGCCCCGGCGATGCTGCCCACCGTGAGGTTGTGGCCATTGAGATCGAGCGTTTTATTGTTCTCAATCACCACGGCAGTTGACGACGCTAACGTGTCGGCGCCCGCCTGTTTAACGGTGCCATTACGGACCGTGAGTTTTTCAATGCCGGAGTAATCGACGCCATCAGCAAGGGTTAGGACATCATTACCATTTTTGATCAGGTGAATGCCCTCGCTTTGAGACCCAACCAGTAAATCCGTCTTAAGCTCAAACGCGGAATGGTAATTGCCGATATCAAATTTTGCGGTCTGCGCGCCATTGTTGATAACGGTACCCTCGCCAATCACTTCATTAACTGCAAGACGTCGGCCGTTCAGGTCGAGGGTGCCGCCTGCTTCAATTTTTATGTTGGCGTATTCATACACCTGAGTGATTTCGTCGGTGTCGTCGAGCGAGTCACTGCCGGCAAGTTTCACCGTCGCGCCATCTTCAATCGTGAGCGCCAGCTGCGTCGCGCCATTGCTAATCGCCATGCGCTCGTTGTCACCTGAATGTTTGTCGAGCACGACAGTGCCGTCGGTGACCCGCATGGCGCTGGTGCTGTTGTTGTCTTCGCTGCCGCCTAGCGTGAATTCCCCCGTGCCCTGTTTGATCAGCTCACCGCCACGGCTGGTGTTCAGCGTGCCGTTAAAGCGTGTGTCCGCACTGCCGCCGAACGTTAAATCATATCCCGAGAGAACCAGCTCACCCGCCCCGGCGATACTGCCAACGGTCTGGGCGCCATTGGTGTAGATATCCAGCTTGCCGACATCAGATATCAAAACATCAGTATTCGCACTGAGCTCGCCGCCGCCAGACTCCAACCGAATCTGCCCCTCGGCGATAAATGTCCGCCCGGTATGATCGCTTACACCGTGCAGGTCTAAATAGCCCCCTCCGCGTTTAACCAGTTCACCAAACCCGGTGAACTTGGAATAAACGTCTCGGTTAGTGTTGCTAACGCCGATCTCCAGATGGCCCGCATTGCCTGAGCTCCCCAATACAACACTAGAGGCCAACGATGAATCGCTGTTGAGGTCGTTTATGACTTGCGTGTAACCGTTAATATCCAGCGTCACGCTATCGTGGAGGTCGACAAAACTCGCTGGATTAAGGGCGTCATCTGCCCCCAGCTTTAAGGTGACGCTACCGGTGAGATCTGTGCGTCCGGTGTAGCTGTTTTCCCCCGATAAGGTTTGGGTGCCGCTACCTTTTAAATAAAGACTGCCGCTACCCGAGATCTCGCCGGAAAAATTCGTTACTCCAGTGGTGTCGATGGTGAGGTTTCGCCCACCCAGCTCAACCTGTCCAGCACCTTTTAACCCACCAATTGTTTGGTTGTTGTTGGTTAAATCGAGCACTGCATCGGTGCTGACTTCAACGATCGCCGTATCGTCGAGACCATTGCCGTTTGTACTGGTAAGCCGGCCTTCGTCAACTTTGACGCCTTCGCTAAAGTTGTCCGAATTGGTCAGCTTGAGCTCACCTGCGCCCGACTTAATTGCCGGGCCGCCGTCGCCAGTGATTTTGCCGTTGTAACTGACAGTTTTACCATCAGCGACGGCAATCACTGCACCGCTCTCAAGTGTGATGCCACGCCGGTAATCCAGCGCTAAATTTTCATCCACTAGCAGCGTAGCACCACTTTTGACCGCAACTCGATCTGGCGCACTGTCAAGGTTACCCAGCTGATTATCATTGCTGATCCGCAGCGTGCCGCCTTCAACAATCGTTTGACCGGAGTGGGTGTTCTCACCGGTCAAGATCAGCTCACCGTCTCCGCTCTTGACCAAATCTTGGTCACCGCCCAATCCACCAATGTGCTCTAGCGTGACGCCAGTACCAACATTCACCTCAGTGAGCTGGGCAGTGAGATCCGGCGCGGTCAGACTATTATTGGCGGCGTCTTCTAACTCATTGCCTTGAAAATCAAGCTCACCGAGCCGGATGCCTTTCGCCAGCAACTCTGCTGTCAAAAGCGGATCCTCAGTTGCTTTGACTTTATAAACTAGGCTATTGGTGGCACTGCTACTGTCGTCATAGCTCGCATTAAAGTCGAGTCCGCCAATATTGACGTAAAGGCTTGTCTTAGAGCGGTCTGAGTTGCCCGCAATGTCTTCACTGATCGATAGCGTAATGGCGACCTCGTCCGAAGCGACGGCGAGGCTAACGTTGTCAACGAACGGCTCGGTGGCATCAAGCTGCCAAGCCAACTCATCAAGAATGTCAGCGGTTAAAAGTGGTGCGGCAGTAACCTTGCCAACTTCGACTTCCAGCTCACTATCGCCCCCGTCGGCCGGCGCTGCCGTGGTGTCGTCAGATGCCGCAATATCTGCGCCGGTGAGCGTGGAGAGACTATCGACAAACACCCGCCCCGTTTGTTCTGCACCGATGTCACAACCATAGAGCAACAAATCAGCACCTGAGCGCATGGCATCGGTCCAGCCTGATAAGGCGGCCGTGCGCTCAGCTAATCGCTCACGGTCGATCACCTCATCGCCGACCACCAAGGCACCGGCCCGCCCGTGCGTCACCACATGTAGCTCAGAGACCTGATCGTACTCAGACAAAATAGCGTCGATCTCGGCCAACGCATCGCCGCTACCCTCAAGGACATGAATACGGGCAACATCGCCAAGCGCGGACTGCAGCTCGGGTAGATTAGGCAGATAGCCACTAACAACCAAAACCCGCTCGCCGGCTGCCTCTGTGCTCGAGGACTGATCGGTCGGCTCGGTTGCCGTCTCCACCTCAAGCGGGCTTGAGCGCAGCCGCGGTGTGCGTGTCTCTTGCTTGGGTTTGCCCTCATCCGCAGAGCGCGTATCACGCCGCGGGTCGACCGGATTGGTAGGCTCGTCATCAATGCCGTCGAGCGTTGGCACGAACGCGCCATCAAATATCAGCCGCGGCTCTAGCGCCAGCGGTGCCGGACGCCAAGTCAAGCTGGCATGCGAGGAGCGCTTACGATCTGTCATTGCACTGCCTCAAAGCGCACATCACCGCTCATGCCAGGCACAACGCCGCCCAGCTCATCAGTTAGCTGACCCTTGAGTCTGACCGTGCGGCTGACGGGGTCCACACGCACACCGATCTGGTGAACCTCGCCCGACAGCTGCAGAGGTAATTCATTGAGATGCAGCTTGAATGGCTCATTCCGGTCGAGCCACGCGAGCCAGTCCGATGGCACAAGGAATTCGACCTCTAGTGCAGTTGGATCGATCACATCGAGCAGCGGCTCACCGACCTGGATATACTCGGCCTCTCGCTTCCGAACACGCGCCACGACACCATCGAAGGGTGCGCGGACAATACATCGCTGCACCTGAGCGGCGGCCACCTCGACATCGGCCTCGACCGTCCGCTCTCTCACCTGCGAAAGTGTCAGCTCCAGATCACCCACCGAACGCAACTCTGCGAGCCGCTCATTTGTTTGGCGAATCTTCACCGCCTCTTCCAGGCTGGTATGTACTTTTTCAAGTCGTGCCCGCTCGACATCACAATTCAGTTCGGCCAGGGCATCTCCATGCTGAAACGCGTTCCCTTCGGCTACGTTCAATGACCTGATACGTCCTGACATCTCTGCGGCAAGCAGAGCCTCGTGCTTGGCGATGATCCGGCCCTGGGCAACTCCCCTCTCTACCGCAAGCAATCTCTGCTCCAGGTCGGCGCTGTTTGACGACTGCCCAGAGACCTCAGTAGCGGCTCCGCCTACCACCTCCACGACAAACAGCCACAAAATCCAATTAAGCCTCCCAAAAGACCCCATATCATATCCTTTCTTCGATCCGTCATTACTAGCACTCCAAAAACGCAGCTGAGAGGTTACCGGGGAATGTCCCGCTTGATGTTGAAACTTGCCTGAGTGGCGCAGCTTGATGCGAGGTTATGCGGCGTCCTTGATCTGGTCAAGCTGGTCCTTTTGGCGGTGGTCGATAAGGGCCTGCTTTAGGATTG
>NZ_QETF01000023.1 GCF_003129565.1 Salibaculum griseiflavum | reverse complement strand
TTGGTACCCACGGCCGGACTCGAACCGGCACGGCCAATCTGGCCAGGAGATTTTAAGTCTCGTGTGTCTACCATTCCACCACGTGGGCTTTGGTAGGCCCGGCAGGACTTGAACCCGCAACCAAAGCGTTATGAGCGCTCTGCTCTAACCAATTGAGCTACAGGCCCACTCGGGGGCTAGTTGCCGCATTCTGTTCGGAAAAACAAGTCGATGCCCACCACCCGCGAAACCATCCTCACCGCCCTGGCGGATCTCTTGCGCACGATCCCACATGTGCCGGTGCTGCGCGGCGAGGTTTTGCCTGAACGCGTACCGCCATCGGGCCTGATCATTTTGCGCGATGGGGATCCAGGCGAACCGGGCGTGACGCTGTCGCCGCTGCGGTATCATTACCAGCACCGCGCTGAGCTGGAGGTGGTAGTGCAGGATGCCAAGAGCCGCGACGCGCGTTTTGCGGAGCTCATTGCCTCGATCGGGGCGGTCATCGTGGCGGATCGCACACTTGGTGGTCTGTGCGATTGGGTTGAGACCGAGGCGCCTGAGCCGGTCGACCTGCCGGTTGAGGGTGCGGCAAGCCTAAAGGCCGCCGTCGTGCCCATCATACTGCATTACGCGACCAGCGATCCGCTGGCCTGACGACAAAACCTGACGTTGACGGAGAGAGACAATGGCACGAGCCCAAGGGGCGCGGGCGCAGATGGCGCTGGCGTTCGAGACCACCTATGGCACGCCGCCTGCGAGCGGCTACACAAAGATGCCCTTCGCCAGCACAACGCTTGGGTCGGAGCAGCCACTGCAGACCTCAGAACTCTTGGGCTATGGCCGGGATCCGCAGGCGCCGATCAAGGATGCGGTGACGGCGGATGGCAATGTTGTGGTGCCGATTGATGCCGACGCCTTCGGGTTCTGGCTGAAGGCGGGGTTCGGGGCGCCCAGCACGACAGGGGCCGAGGCGCCCTATACCCATACATTTACCTCCGGGAACTGGGCGCTGCCGAGCTTCTCGGTCGAGACCGGTATGCCGGAGGTGCCGCGCTATGCCATGTATTCCGGCTGCATGGTCGATAGTCTGAGTTGGCAGATGGCACGGTCCGGTTTGCTGACCGCCACGGTCAGCCTTGTGGCACAGGGCGAAGAGGTTGACACTGTAAGCGCCGCAGGCGTCCCGGCACCTATCACCCTGCAACGCTTTGGGCATTTTAACGGCGCCGTCACACGCAACGGGGCCGATATCGGCAACGTGGTCTCGGCGGACATCACCTATGCCAACAATCTCGATCGCATCGAAACGATCCGGGCCGATGGCAAGATCGACGGGGCGGACCCGTCGATCGCGGCGCTCACGGGCAATATCGTTGTGCGCTTCGCGGACCAGACACTGGTGCAACAAGCGATCAATGGTGAGGCCTGCGCGCTCGAATTTACCTACACGTTGGCCACTGGCGAGAGCCTGACGCTGGCCGCCCATGCCGTCTATCTGCCACGGCCGCGTGTTGAGATCTCCGGCCCACAGGGCGTGCAGGCCACGTTCGACTGGCAGGCGGCCAGCGATCCAAATGAGGGCCACATGTGCACGGTGGCCCTTATCAACGATCG
Organism: Salibaculum griseiflavum; assembly: GCF_003129565.1. GTDB lineage: Bacteria > Pseudomonadota > Alphaproteobacteria > Rhodobacterales > Rhodobacteraceae > Salibaculum > Salibaculum griseiflavum. Next base: position 51,665 of record NZ_QETF01000023.1, on the reverse strand, counting down.
AGAGGCTTATTGATGGCGCCGGGAGCGGATCGCTCAGTGTTCAATATGAGAGATTGGATTGCTCAGGCGCAGGACGGGTCTGCCGTTGATCGTCACTTCGGTGGCCACGGACCGGCCTGGGGCTGTGATCGCCTCACGGCTTATGGTGGCCATCATAACGGTGGTGTCGTGCAGGCGCTCTTCAGCTCTTTCAGCGCGCTGCGTGGCCTTGCGCAATTGGTCCTGAAGCAGGGCCACCTGCTCCTTGAGGCTCGCGCGCTCAGACTTGGTGATCTCCAAAGCCACAGAAAGTTCCAAAATCTGTCGCCACTTGGGATCCTCAGCCATTTGGCGCGTTCCTCTCGTTTGGTCGCGGATCAGGCGTGACCCCAGGGGGGAACAGATCCTCAGCATGCTTCGCTGCGTGACCGTTTCGCTTTTTGTGCCAATGAATGATGGAGACCTCAAGACATGCTCAAACTCAACCTTTCCACTGAGCCGCACTGGCTTGATCTTGGCCATGGCGTGCGGCTGTTTGTGGAGCCGTTGACCACGGCCGTGATGATGGCAGCGCGTAGTGACCCAAGCGTGAGGACAATAGCAGGTGACGACGCGGACCTCGACAGGGCCACCGATCCTGGCCACGATGATCAGATCGCCGTCATCGTAGCCAAGGCCGTGGCGCGCATCGTTGTCAAAGACTGGGAGGGCGTTGGCGACGCGGAGGGCAAGCCTCTGCCGCTGACGCCTGAGGGCATCGACGCTCTTCTTGAGCTCTGGCCGATCTTCGAGGCGTTCCAGACCGACTACATCGCCGGGGCGCTGATCCTGGAGCAGGAAAAAAAAACGCCTGACCGCGCTCGCTGACTGGGAGTTCAGCGGGGGCGGTGCCTATTGCGCGGCGTGCGTGGGGGCGTGCCCGGACTGCCCCTACCGTCTCAATGCGCCGCACACCTTCGAGGGTTGGCAGGTCTGGGACTTGGTCCAGCGGCTCGGCGGGCAGGTGCGCGTGGCTGCCGGCGCAAATGGCGGCGCGGTCATTGGCTGGAATATGGGGCCGGCGCTGCAGCTCGGCGCCGCTCTCGGGCTGTCACCCCGCATCATCGCTGAACTTCTGCCGCACATCGAGGCTGTGATGGTGCGCAAGACAAACGAAGAGATTGAACACGACCATGGTTGAGAAAAAGGTCTCTGTCCGCTTGTCGGCGACGGGCGGTCGGCAGGTGCGAGCCGAGCTTGAGGGCGTGGGCCAGGCTGGGTCGCGGGGCATGGGGCGTTTGGGACACGAATTGGACCAGGCCAATGCGCGCATGGCGGCTTTTGCGCGGCGGGCGCGGGGCGTGGCCAGGGTTGCGGCCGCCGCCCTGGCTGGGGCTACGGTGGCGATGACGCGCTCGACCATTGCGGCCGCCAATGAGATTGATCAGCTCTCCCGGGTGGCCAATGCCAACCCTGAGGTCTTCCAGCGCTGGTCGGCGGCCTCGGCCACGGTGGGGATTGAACAGGAAAAACTCGCGGACATCCTCAAGGACGTGAACGACAGGGTTGGAGACTTTCTGCAAACGGGGGGCGGCCCGATGGCCGACTTCTTTGAGAACATCGCGCCGCGTGTGGGGCTAACGGCCGATCAGTTTGCCCGACTGTCCGGTCCTGAGGCGCTGCAGCTTTATGTCGAGAGTTTGGAGCGCGCGGGTGTCAACAGCCAAGAGATGACCTTTTATCTCGAGGCGATGGCCTCGGATGCGACGCGTCTCATTCCGCTCTTGCAGAACGGCGGCGCGGAGATGACGCGGCTTGGGGCACAAGCACAGGCGCTTGGGGCAGTGCTCGACGCAGATGCCATTGCTGCCATGCGCCGGTCTGAACTGGCGCTGGTCAGCATCGGTCAGGTGTTTACGGGGGTGCGCAACCGGGTTGCCGTGGCGCTGGCCCCGTCTTTGGAGGCTGTGGCCAAGACTTTTGTCGTCCTGGCCTCTTCCACCAGTCCGATCAGCCGGGCCTTTGATGCGGTTCTGGCCAATCTTGACCGGCTCGCGATCTATGCCGGCACCTTCGCCAGCTTCCTCGCTGGCCGCTGGTTAGCCGCGATGGCGGCGGCGGCGCTTTCGGTGCGGGGGTTGGCAACCACGCTTGTGGTGCTCAAGGGCGCCCTCATCCGCACGGGCATCGGCGCGCTGATCGTGGGTGCAGGCGAGCTGGTCTATTGGTTCACGCGGCTGGCCTCCGGCGCGGGCGGCTTTGGCGTGGCGATGCGTCTTTTGAAGGATGTCGCCGTTGAGGTCTGGGACCGGATCAAGATGGGGGCCTCGGCCGTGGGCGCGCGTACCACGGCGATGTTTTATGATCTCAAAGCTGATGCGGCCTCCAGCATGGCGGGGGCAATTGAAAGCGTGGTTGCCTTTGGCAATGCTACGGCGAATACCTTTGAAGGCGCGCTCTTGGCGGTGCGGGAGATCTGGGCGCGGCTGCCGGGTGTGATCGGGGATCTGGTCTTCTCGGCGGCCAACCGGATGCTCGATGGGATCGAGGCGATGCTGAACGGCGCGATCGCCCGGATCGATGCCTTTACCGGCAAGATCCGCGCTGCACTGGCGGCGGTTGGGATCGAGAGCACCTTTGGTGAAATAGGCGCGCTTGATCTGGGCGATATCCTGAACCCCTATGCCGAGGCCTCGGCGGAGGCGGGTAATGCAGCTGCAGAGGCGTTCCGCCGGGCATTTGAGGACCAGCCGCTCACCGCGCCAGATCTGGGGCTTGACGGGATCGCCGCCGAGGCGCTGCGCACGGCCAATACCTATCGTCAGGCCGCCACGGACCTCGCGACGAGCGCCACGGCCCCGCTGACCTCCTGGGCGGCGCTGCGCGATGCGGTTGCGGGCACCGGCGCCGACGGTGCGGCAGCGCTTGATGAGGCTACGGACGCCGCGGATCGTCTGGCAGGCGCTATGGCCCAGACTGGAGAGGCCGTTACGGGTGGTGGTGTACGCGGCGCCAATGGCGGGGCGGCCGAAAAGATCGTGACTGGCTGGCGCGCCGTCTCGGAGGCCCTGAAGTCCTACGCCACGGACGCGCTCGACTGGGGCAAGGATCTGGGTGAGACGCTGACCAGTGCCTTCTCTGGCGCCGAAAGCGCGTTCCGCAGCTTTGTCGAAACCGGCAAGCTCGACTTCAAGGGGCTGGTGCGTGCGATCCTGGCGGATCTTGCGGTGCTGCAGTTCCGCCGGGCGGTCCTTGGGCCGATTGCAAATGCGCTCGGGGGTATTTTTGGCGGCGCAGAGGCCGTCACGGCGGTGGTCTCCCATACTGGTGGCATGGTGGGGCTCTCCGGCCATAGGCGCACTGTGCCCGCAGCCGTCTTTGCCCATGCGCCGCGCATGCATACTGGGGGTTGGGCCGGGTTGCAGCCTGATGAAGTGCCCACCATCCTGCAGCGGGGTGAGCGGGTCTTGTCGCGGGCCGAGCTTGCCCGCGGGGCGACTGGCACACCGCCGGTGGCTGTCCACCTCAGTGTCGATGCGCGGGGGGCGCAAATGGGTGTGGCCGAGCAGATCGCAATGGTGCTGAGCAACGCTCAGCCTGAGTTCGAGCGCATGGCGGTGGCCGCTGTTGGCAATGCGATGCGGCGGGGGCGGATGGCATGAGCGTCATTGTGGAGCTGCCGCGCACCTGGGTGGCGGGCCTTGAGCGGCGCTTGGTGACCGCCACCAGTCAAACGCCGTCGCCCTTTACTGGAACGGTGGAGGTGCAGGACTGGGGCGGGGAATGGTGGGAATATGAGATCGAGTTCGCCGCACAATCGGGACCGCTGGCGCGCTCGGTCTCGGCCGCCCTGACGGCCCTTGGCTCTGGCCGGGGCCTGCTGCTCTTTACCGATCCATCGATTGCGCCCAAGAACCTCGCGCAACCGATCACACTGGCGATACCCGTCTCGGGGGGCAATGTGGTGCAAACGCAAGGTTGGCCACCGGGGGCGGCGGCCCTGGCCTCGGGCGACTTTGTCTCCATCGGCACGGCGCGCGAGACGCGGCTCCACCAGATTGCCTTTGACGCGACGGCGGATATCAATGGCATGGCGACGCTGACGCTCTTTCCAGCGATCCGCCGCGCGCTGCCGGCCCACACCCCTTTGGAGGTGAACCGGCCGCAGGTGCTGCTGCGCCCCAAAAGTGCCGTGTCGACGCGCATTACGCGCGTGGCGCGTCACCGCTTCGCCCTATCAGCCCGCGAGGCGCTATGAGCCGGGATATGACAACCTCCGTGGCCGCGGCGCTGGAGATTGCGGATCTGCAGCCTGCGATCTTTTTTGAAGGCGCATTCCCGTCGGGCATGGTGCGGATCTGGACCGGTCCGGGGCCGACGGACTGGGACGGCAAGACCTGGACCGGCGTCGGCGCGCTTCTTGGGCTTGGCCCGCTTGAAGAAACCTCGGACGTTGTGGCCTCTGGCACGACGGTCTCGCTCTCAGGCGTGCCGCTGGATCTGGTGGGGCTTGCGATCGATGAGGCGCGCCAGGGTCAGGCGGGACGCATCTGGCTGGCGCTACTTACGGAGGACCGCGCAGTGATTACCGATCCCGTGCAGGCCTTTACGGGCCGTCTTGATGTGCCCGAGTTGCAGGAGGATGGGCAGAGCTGCCGGATCACGATCAGCTATGAAAACCGTCTCATTGATCTCAGCGTGCCGCGCAACTGGCGCTATACCCATGAAAGCCAGCAGGCCCTGCATCCAGGTGATCGCGGCTTTGAGCATGTGACGGCGATCCAAGATCGGGAAATCACCTGGGGGCGGGGGGGATGAATTGGGTCGGTCGAAACGGGTTATCGATCCGCAGCTGGTCTTCAATGAGCAGACCGTGCTGCATGTCCTCGGAGTAAAGCGTGGTGCAGCCAGCCTCGAGGGCGACGGCCACGATCATGGCGCCATAGACCGAGAGCTTGTAGCGCGCGCCGAGGGCACGGCCGATGTCATGGGTCTGTGCGCTCAGATCACAGACCTAGCAGAAATACCGCACATGGGCCAGAAATCGGCCCGATTCGGACCAGTCCATCCCGGCTTTGCGCAGGCAATTGACCAGCGCCTCGTTGAGTACCTGCACGCTGATCAGCCCCCCCTTGAGCGATGAGCGCGGTGGCCCTGTCGGCCTTGGAGCCCTGGTCGAGCAGGTAGTGGATCATGTTGGTGTCGAAGAACTCAGCGCGCATGAGCGTCGTCGCGTGAGAGCCGCTGATCTGCGCGCAGCCGCCCCCGAAACTCTGCCAGTGCGGCCAGTACCTCGTCGGGGTTGGGCTGACGCAGGACGGTCAGGCCGGTCTCGGTGGCCTGCAGCTCGATCTCATCGCGGGCCTTGAGATCGAGCTTGCGCACCAAGTCGGCGGGTAAGCGGACGGCGAGGGAGTTGCCCCACTTGGCGACTTGCATGATGAACCTCCCCTAAGGTGGATAGACATGGGATTGAATGTATATCCGGGCGAGCCACGCCGCAAGGCGCCGCTGCGGGTCAGGAACTGGGAGCAGGTCCTCGCCACCGCTATAACCCGTGCGCAGGCCCAGCCTTTTGCCTGGGGCCAGCACGACTGCGCGACCTGGGCCTTTGATCTGCACCGTGACCTCACAAACGGCCCGGACCATGCCGCCCTGTGGCGGGGACGGTATCGCACACGGGTCGGCTGCGGGCGAGTGCTGCGCCGGCTTGGCTGGGCCGGCCTTGAAGAGGGCGGGCGCGCCTTGTTGGGTGACCCTCTTGCTGATGTGCGGCTTGCTCAACGGGGCGATCTGGTTCTGGGTGGCGCGCCGGAGGCGTTTGGGGTCGTGATCGGCGCCAAGGCGGCCTTTGTGGCGCCAGAGGGTCTGGTGCGCCTGTCTCTTGCAAGCTGTCGTCTGGCCTGGAGGACGTGACCCATGCCACCAGTGGTTCTTGGTGCCGTGGCCCTTGGCGGGGCTGCGGTGGCTGCCGGTGGTCTATCGGCGGCCTTTGCGGCGGGTGGGCTCATCGGCTTTGCGGCCAATTTTGGCGGCTCGATGCTGCTCTCGGCTGCCGCGCAGGCGATGATGCCCACGCCCTCGCTGGGCCAGATGGAGCTTCAGGCCCGCATGGTGACGGTGCGCGAGCCGGTGATGCCGCGCGAGATGGTTTGCGGGCGCGCCCGCAAGGGCGGCGTGATTGTGTTTTTGCATTCCACGGGTGCGAAGGACAAGGATCTGCACCTGGTGGTGGTGCTGGCCGCCCACCGTGTCAAATCCATTGGCGCCATTTACTTTGAGGGCGAAGAGGCGGTTGACGCGTCGGGGATCGCTCAAGGCCGTTGGGCCGGAAAGGTTACTGTTGAAAAGCGCCTCGGTGCGGCGGACCAGACCGCCTTTGCGGGGCTCATCGCGGCGGCGCCGGAGCATTGGACGGCCGCACACCGGCTTGCGGGGTGTGCAGCGCTCTATCTGCGGCTCAGCTATGACGCGGATGTTTTTCCGGTGGGCATTCCGAACATCACCGTGGATCTGGAGGGCAAGGACGACATCCTTGATCCCCGGACCGGCGCGCAGATCTACACCGAGAATGCGGCGCTCTGTGTGGCCGATTACATGGCGCATCCGATCTACGGGATCGGCGCTGCAATCGGGGAGCCTGACGGGATCTCACCGGACAGTCTGATCGAGGCGGCCAATATCTGCGATGAGGCGGTGCCCGTGGCCACAGGTGGGAGCGAGCCGCGCTATACCTGCAATGGTGTGGTCTCGCTGTCGCAAACGCCCCAGCCCATTATCGAGTCGATGCTGACGGCCATGGCGGGGCGCTGCATCTGGCAGGCGGGCCAATGGCGGTTGCGGGCGGGGGCTTACCGGGTGCCGGAAACGACGCTCACAGCCGATGATGTCCGCGAGGGCGGGCTGACCCTGACCACGCGGCAAAGCCGGGCGTCGAACTTCAACGCGGTGCGCGGCCAGTTCGTGAGCCCTGAGAACAGCTGGCAGCCGGATGACTTCCCGGCCTATGCCAGCGAGGCCTACCGGTTGGAGGACAATGGCGAGCGGGTCTGGCGGGATATCTCTCTGCCCTTTACGATCTCGGCGTCCATGGCACAGCGGCTGGCCAAGATCGAGCTGGAGCGGGCGCGGCGGCAGATGCGCCTGACCCTGGCCGGCAAGCTGAAGGCCTGGCGCGTGGCGGCCGGCGAGACCACCTATCTGCGCTATGACCGTTGGGGCTTTGGTGGTGCAGGTCTGCCGGAGGGCAAGCCCTTTGCGGTTGACGCGGTGCGGTTGGATCTGAGCCAGGCCGGAGGGGGGCCGCGTCTGGCACCAGAGCTCTCCTTGCAAGAAACCTCCCCGCTCATTTACGACTGGGACGTCTCGGAAGAACAGATCTATGCAGCCGCCCCGCGCACGACCTTGCCCTCGGCTTTCGACATCGCGCCACCGGGGGCACCGCAGATCACGGAAGAGCTTTACGTGACGCGGGATGGCTCGGCTGTGAAAGTCCTGGCCCGGATTGCCTGGGCGCCCGCGGCCTCGGGCTTTGTCGAGACCTATCAGGTTGAGACCCGCCGGGAGGGCGGCGCCTGGCTGGATCGCGGCCGCACCTCGGGCACGGTGATGGAGTTGCGCGACATCCAGCCGGGCCAATGGGAGGTGCGGATCAAGGCGATCTCGATTCTGGGGGTGTCGTCGGCCTGGCGGGAGGGCGCCTTGGAGATTGTTGGGCTGACGGCGCCACCGGCGGCATTGACCGGGTTGACGATCCAGTCAGCGGGTGGTCTTGCCGTCCTGAAATGGCAGCGCGCGGGCGATGTGGATGTGCGCGTGGGCGGCAATGTCATTATCCGCCACAGCAAGGCGAGCCTCGCCACCTGGGCGAACTCCACGCTTATGGACCAGGTCTCGGGCGGTGAGGCGATTGCGGTCGTGCCGCTCAAGCCCGGAACCTACCTCTTGCGCGCCGAAGACAGCGAGGGGCGCATCGGGCCGGTCAGCACGGTCACGACCAAGGGCGTGCAGATCCTGAGCTTTGCGCAGCTGAACACATTGGCCGCCGAGCCCGGGTTTGCCGGGGCCAAGACCAATCTCGAGGTTACGGCCGGGACCTTGCAGCTCAAGACCGGGACCGATGCTGCGGGCAGTCCTGTGGTGCTGGCTACCGAAGGGCTTTACCAGTTCGACGGGCACCTAGATTTTGGTGGCGTGAAGCGGGTGCGGTTGCGCTCGGATATCTTGGTCGGGGCCTCGGCCCTGTCCGACTACATCGATGATCGAATGACTCCCATCGACAGCTGGGCTGACTTTGACGGCTCCCAGGGGGCTGATATCGACGTGGTGCTCGAGGTCCGAGAAACTGATGATGACCCGGCGGGGGCCAACCCGTTCTGGGGGCCATGGGGGCGGATCGACAACAGCGAGATTGAGGCCCATGCGGTTGAGGCGCGCGCCTGGCTGAGGACGCGTGATCCGGCCTTTACACCGATCGTCTCGGAATTGCGCTTGATCGCGGATGAGGTGGTTTGAAGGCCGGCCTTGGCAGGCAGGGCGTCCTGTGGCGGCCTGTCGGCTGTTCCGCAAAGGCGAAGGCCCTGCGGCTGAATTGTAAACGGGAAATCGACTTATGACCCAAGCCCAAAGCTTTGTGATCATCAACGATGACGGGGCGGCCGTACGCGCGCAGATGAACGCCATCTTTGCGGCCTTGCGCTCAACCAGCAGCGGCGAGGTCGCGCCCACTGCCACCGCGCCCGGCATGCTGTGGCTGGACACAAGCACCACACCGCCGACGCTCATGCTGCGCGATCTGGCCGATGCCGCCTTCGAGCCACTGCTTGATGGCGGGGAATACTGATCGAGACCAAGAACTGTATAGGACCACGGGAGGCGCCCATGATCGAGCCGGGCTTTTTAGAAACCTTGAACAGCCTGTTTGGTGGGGCGGTAACGACGCTGATCGGCGCCTTCACGGGGCGGCTGATGTATCACTCCGGCGAGGTGAAGCTGGGCCGGCGGCGGTTTTTTGGCAAGGAGCTCTTGTGGGAAATCCCCGTGGCCATCGGGATGGCAATCATTGGCGAGGCCGTCGCCAGCTATCTTGAGCTTGGCCAGCCGGTGCGCACGGGGCTGGTGGCCACGCTGGCCTATCTGGGCCCGCGCGGCGCAGAAGCCCTGATGACGGCTTGGATGTGTCGTAAGCAGTAGGTCGCACCTGTGCGGCTCGTCTCTTGATGTCCAGCTGACTGTCGCCATCTAGAGCGCACGGAATGAATAAGGGGAGAGGCTTTGTAATGACCGATATCGCTGAGGTTCTAGCCCAGTTGCCCGAGGCCGATGATCCTGTCGTGGTGCTACGCTCGGCTGTTTTGTCCCAAGGTGGATTCTGGCCCGAGCTGCAGCCGGCCTCTGGGCTCTTTGAAGTTCAACTCTTCGGCGTTGTTGGCATTGGCCCGTCCCAAGCCGCCGCCGTCGATGATTGGGTCGAGCAAGCCAAAGCCTATTTGCGCACAGCCGCCTAAGGCAAGTGCGGACTGGCCCGCCAAGCCCGTCGGGCTCAGCCACTATTTTAAGACCACCACAGCCGCCCTTTTGGGCGGCTTTTTGCATGGGAGAGCATCATGACACCTTTTGAGATTGCCCGCGGATATATTGGCACCACCGAGGGCCCGGGCCCTGCCAACAACCCTCTTGTCATGGAGATGTATGCATCGGTTGGCCATGACTGGGTGGAGCATGACAGCGTGGCCTGGTGCGCGGCCTTCGTCGGTCATTGCCTGGAGACGGCCGGGATCCGCTCGACGCGCCAGCTCACGGCGCGGTCTTATCTCGACTGGGGCATTCCGGTGGAGCTCACGGAGGCGCAGCCCGGTGATATCGGGGTGATCCCGCGCGGTGCGTCGAGCTGGCAGGGGCATGTATTTTTTATCGACCGGATTGAGGGGGCCTCGGTCTGGGGGCTTGGCGGCAATCAGTCTGATGCGGTGACCATAAAACGTTACCCGGTCTCCAAGCTCCTGGGGGTGCGGCGGGCTGGGGCTGTGGCGCACTCAGTGACGATGTCGGCGCGGGCGGTTCAGGCCCGCCTGAAGGCGCTCGGATACCACGAGGTCGGTATGATTGACGGCATCATTGGCCCACGCAGCCGTGCTGCGATCCTTGCGTTCCGCGATGATCAGGCCCTGCCGCTTGTGCCCGTCATTGATGTGGCGCTGGAAGAGGCGCTGGAGACGGCCTCCCCACGCCAGGAGGCGCCAGAGCGGGTAGAAGGCGTTCCGTCGGAAAGCCGGATCGTTACGGCGGCCAATGCGCAGATTGGGCTGGGCACGCTTGGGGCGCTTGGTTCCTTGAGCGCTCAGGTTGCCCCGGCCTTACGTGAGGCTGAACAGGCCCGTGAGACGGCCTCTCGGATCTTTGCGCTCACAGGCCTCGAGGCGTGGCTGACCGTGGCCATGCCGTGGATCGGGGTAGCCGTGTTTATCGGTGTCATTCTCTTTGCTGTGAAGGCCCGCCGCGCGCGGATCGCTGATCACCGGACAGGGCGCACCCCATGAGGGCCCAGCTGACGTCCCTTCTGTCCGGGTGGGGCCGCTGCGCGGTACTTTATCTGGCGCTCGCCGCCGCGCTCGTGAGTACGGCCTGGCTACTGATCCGGCACGGCCGTGTTCAGGCGGAGACCGAGTTTGCCATCCGCCGCGCCGAGGCGCGCATCCGCGCCATGCAAACTGCAAAGGACATTCGTCATGACGTGCAGCAAAACGCTGGCCGCGCTGATCTTGAGCGCCGGGCTGACCGCTGGATGCGGGATTGATCCCGGTCGGTCTTACGAGGCCTGTGATTGGGCTGAGCCGTTCCGGCCATCCCGTCAGGACGTGCTGAGTGACGCAACGCTCGCCCAAATTGTGGCCCATAACGAGATCGGCGCACGGCTCTGCGGGTGGCGGCCATGACCACCACCACGCTAACAGAAGGCCCAGCCGTGTTGATCGGCTACGCGTGGCGGCTGCAGATTGAAGCGGAGGTGCCGGTTTTTCCTGAGAAAGCCAGCTATGCGGGGCAAATCCGTGCGCGCGCAGGGGCGACAGATGTTCTGGCCACACTCACCAGCGCCAATCAGGGGATCCTGCGGATCAGCGACACGGTGCTTGAGTTGGCGCTGAGCCCCGAGCAAAGCGCATGCCTTGCGCCCGGGCGTATCGTTCTGGACCTCGTGCGCACCGATCTCACGCCGGATCTGCATCTGGGCTTTCTCTTGGATCTCCCGGTCACCCAGCCGGTGACGCGCGGGCTTGCCCTATGAGCGGTGCCGTCTCGCAAACCGGGCCCATCACCATCACCGCCCCGATCAAGGTTCGGGTGGTCACCGGGCCGCTGCGGATCCGCCTGAGTGGCCAGCCGGGCCCGGAGGGCCAACCCGGCCCGCAAGGTGAGCGCGGCGCGCAAGGTGAACCCGGCATTACCATCCTGCCCACCAACACCCCCATCAACGGAGGCTTCTTCTGATGGCCAATACGATCCAGTTCAAACGCCGCCAGGCTGGCAATGCCGGTGCGCCTGCCGCCCTCAAATCCGGCGAGGTCGCCCATAACGAGGTCGACGACACGCTTTATATCGGCAAGGGCGATGACGGGAGCGGCACTGCGACCTCGATCGTGCCTCTCGCCGGCCGGGGCGGGTTCGTTGACATCACCAACGCGCAGACCATAGCAGGCGCCAAGACCTTCTCATCGGCCCCCAAGTCCTCGCAGGACGCGGCCGCGAGCACCGATCTTGTGCGTAAGTCGCAGCTCGATGCGGGGCTTGCCGGCAAGGCTAACAGCGCGCACAGCCACGCGATCGGACAGGTCAGCGGTCTGCAAACGGCACTCGATGGCAAGTCCGACAGCGGGCACGGCCACGACGTCGCGGATATCACCGGCTTGCAAGCCGCGCTGAACAGCACGGCGCCGCTGGTCTCGCCGAGCTTCACGGGCACCCCGACCGCGCCGACCCCGGCGGGGAACGACAGCTCGACCAAGCTCGCAACCACCGAGTTCGTGCAAAACGAGATCGCCTCGTTCGGGGCGGGCGATATGGCCAAGGCCACCTACGACACGGACAATGACGGCAAGGTCGATGCGGCTGAGGCGGCTGACATCGTGCCCTGGGCCGGCGTGACGGGCAAGCCTGCCAGTTTTGCGCCGAGCGGCCACGGGCACCCAATCTCGGAGGTTACGGGCTTGCAGGGCACGCTGGATGCGAAGGCCCCGACGGCCTCTCCAGCACTCACTGGCACGCCCACCGCGCCCACGGCCTCGCCGAGCACCAACACTACGCAGATCGCTAGCACCGCCTTCGTACAGGCCGCCATCGCGGCCCTGGTCGATGCCGCCCCGGGGGCGCTTGACACGCTCAACGAGCTGGCCTCGGCCCTTGGCGACGATCCCAACTTCGCGGCAAGCGTTACCAACGGGCTGGCTGACAAGCCTGAAAAGTCCGCGAACCTCTCGGATCTGACGAATGCGGCCAGCGCGCGGTCCAATCTTGGCCTCGGCACCATGGCCACGCAGGCTGCGAACACTGTGGCCATCACCGGCGGCAGCATCACCGGCATCGCCCTTGATGGCGGCACCTTCTGAGAGCCGGCCGATCCATCACCCTGTCCCAAATATGGCTGAATGCGAGGAGGTCCCATGGCCAGCACAATCCGCCTGAAACGATCCACCATCGCCACCAAGGTGCCAACGCCGGCCCAGCTAGACCTGGGCGAGCTCGCGATCAATACCCGGGACGGCAAGCTCTTCCTCAAGCGCGTCGACGGCAGTGAGGAGATCGTCGAGGTCGGGGCCCGGTGGGGGGCCTTTACCGCCCATGCCGCGGGCGCAAGCCTAACCTTCCGCTATAATGGTACGGATGTGATGACGCTGGACGGCTCCGGCAATCTGACCGTACTCGGCGATGTCACTGCCTTTGGGAGCCCGTGATCCATGGCGCTTCCATCGACGGGACCGATCTCGCTGAGCCAGGTGAACACCGAGCTGGGCCGTGCCGCTGGCGCGACCATCTCGCTGGGGGACGCAGGCCTGCGCGGACTCGCGGGTGTTGCCAATGGTACGATCGGGCTCAGCGCCCTGCGTGGCAAATCTGCCCAGTTCACCCACACCATTACCAGCCATCAGCAGGAGCTGGACCTGCACGCCTACCTGCGAGGGCAAGGCTGGGATGGTACAAGCAAGGTCGAGGTGACGATCGCGACCGGCGTTTACATTTGGTCAGACAATACGACAGTTGCCGCGCTGGACACCGGCGGGGCCTTCCCGGACGGGCTCACTCTGGTGAATCATGGCTTCATTATGGGCAAAGGCGGCGACGGGGGCTATCAGCTCACCGACCGCACCAGTTATGTCGCACCAACGGTGGGCGGGCCGGCGATAACGCTGACCCAACCCATCATCATCGACAACAGCAACGGATATATTGGCGGTGGAGGCGGCGGGGGGGCGGCCTGTACCGGGTCGGCGCGGCTCGGGCTCTTGCCCACCGCCATGCACAGCCCCGGTGGCGGTGGTGCCGGCGGGGGACGTGGCGGTCCCATGCCTTATGGCGACACAGACAACCTTGTCCTGGGCGACTTTGGGGCTGGCGGGGCCATTGGTCAGCCGGGATCCGTGGCAACAGGGTCGAACAATTGGGCCGGTGCCAACCTACCCAGCCATGGTGGTGCTGGTGGCGCAAGCGGCATTGGGGCCGAAGAGGCCAGAGGAGTTTAGGAGGACAGAATATGGGTGATGGTGGCGGTGGCGGCACGTCAGGGCCGTTCAAAATAGGCGGCCTGTCAGGTCAGGGTGGGGGACGTATTTTACCGGGGATGGCAACGGGGATTGGGGAGCTTATCCTGACCACGCCCCGCACCGATGAAGATCCCCTTGTGGTGTCGGGCGCGCCGGATCGGCGTCCCTCTCCGCCCTTCGGGTCTCCACTTGATACGAAATTTGCGGCACCCGGCGGTGGGCCGGGGCACCCCGGTGAAGGCGATGCCTTCACCATCTATGTCAGAGACGTTGGCGGAGACAATCCGGTGGAATCCCAGACGCCGTTCTCTGGCGGCGGGGGCGGATGGGGCGCCGCAGGTGGGGCAGGCAGGCAGACCTTCGATGACTTTACGGCGCAACAAGGCGGCAATCCCGGCGCCGCGGGCGGCAAGGCAATCCAGACAAACGGGCACGCCGTCACCTGGCTTGGCGGTTCAGACAGAGCCTATGGAGCAGTCGGATGAAAGTCTCCATGCAGATGTTGAGAGACCTGGGCGTTTGCAAAGGGGCCAACGCCTATATTGGCGCCTGGTTTGCAGCCAATAACGTCGAGGTCATTGATTACGCAGATGCCCTTCAAACCCTGCTGGACCACCAGGAGGCCGGACAGAGCTGGATCGACGCCAACTACGCGGGCACGGACCATAGCGACTACGCCGGGTGGGTGGCATGGATGCGCGCACTCGCCTCGCGCCTGGAGGCCATCACATACTTCGGTGATCATATCGAAAAGGACCTGTTCCGCACGTCCGATGGGCAGCTTCATGAGACGCTGGAGGCCGCCCACGATCATGATCGGCGCCGCTACGCTGAATTGCGCAAGCAGCATGCCGCTGCCCGCGTGATCAATGGGGTAAGGTCTGAGGAAGGCGGGGCGGAGACCTGGGAGGTGGTGGATCCCGCGCGTGATGATCTCGCGGTCTATGACGCCTTTGTCTGGCATGACAGCGCCACCGGGTTGAACCATCGGACCGATAGTGCGGCTGAGGCGGTCAGCTTCGATGCCGCGCAGGCGCAAGTTCTGGAGGCGATAGAGGCCACGGCGCGCGCGGCGCGGATCGAGCAGAAGATTACGGATGAAAGTGGGGCGTTTGGAGTTTGGGTCGCCGTTGATAAGGGCGGGTGAAGGGCCCAAAGCTGTCTTGGGTAACTGCATCACGGCTCTCAGCGGCCGTAGGGTAATGCTTGAAAGCGCCTTAGATCACGCAGGTTACAGCGTTTCCACTTATTCATGAGGTGTATCCGGCGGCTTCGAAGAAGTTCCAGCATTCGTCTGGCGTGAAGAGATCACAGATTTTGCCGATGGCTTGGATGAGCTGATCAAAGGTCCTTGCGCCAATGCGTCGGAGATGAGCCTTCAGCTTCGAGAAGGCCATCTCGATGGGGTTTAGATCGGGGCTATAGGCAGGCAGGAACAGGAACCAGCAGCCATGGGATTTGAGCATCTGTGCGGCGGCATCGCTCTTGTGGGTTGCAAGGTTGTCGAGGATGACGACGGAGCCGGGTTCCAGCTCGGGGATCAGGACCTTTTCGACGTACGTGTCAAAGGCATCTTGGTCCATGGCGCCGGAGATCACCCAAGGAGCCACGATCCCATCACAAGACAGCCCCGGGATCAGGGTCTGGTTGCCCCACCGCCGGAACGGCGCTGTGCCCTTGAGACGCTCGCCGCGTAGGCTGCGTCCGTACTCGCGTGTCATTTTGGTATTGGTACCCGTCTCATCGAGAAAGATCAGCTGATGCGGTTGCTCGCGCATGACTTTTTGGCGCCGTGCCCAGTCATGTCGCGCCTTTCGCACCTCGGGCTTGCGGCCTTCTTCGGCGATCAGGCCTTTTTTATATGAGTAACCGTGGCGGCGAAGGAGCGCGTCGATCCCACTGGTCGAGGCTGTCACATCATGGGCCGCCAGCAGGGCGGCCTGCAGCTCGGCAAGCGTGATGTCGGGATCCTGTTCGATCAGTTCCAGGAAGAACGGCATGAAGGGCTCAAGCCGGCCACTTCCTTTGCGTGGACCCGACGGACGCGGCTCAAGAGAAGCCCCATCGCGAACCTTCTTGCCCCAGCGAGCCGCGGTAGCGGGGCTCACAAGCAGCATCCTCCCCGCCGCCGCTGCGCAAAGACCCTGATCCATCAATTGCTTGAAGCGAACCCGCAGGTCCATCGAAAGTACATTGGCCATAAAACATCCTCCCAAAAAGGATGAATCACAAAATCGAGCCCGTGGGAATCCCCGCGATTCAATCGTCAAAGGCAACGCTGTAACGGTCACGGGTCAAAAATGTATGAGACGGGCAGTGAAACGTCGCGGCTACAAAGCTATGCTTGGCCTTGCACAAACCTTCGTCCTGAAACGCTTTTATGCTCTGCACAGCCACTGCATTCTCGATCACTGTCCTGCCGCCCAGCCAGCCGGAACAGGTTGCGCATACAGGCTCATCGACGCGAAAATATGACACAGTAGCACCTCTCTTTGAGAGGTCAGATAGGGCAGGCGGTTACGTCGACAAATTTCCGTAAGGTTCGGGAAACCTGCATCACCGTCGCTCATTTTGCGGCAATCATCTCTATGGTCGCCCCGGCAACCCGGCGAGCGCCGCTCGTCGCTTCGTACGATAACTCGCCAAACAAAAAGGCCCCCATCGCCTTACAGGGAGCGACAGGGACAAGTTGAAGGAAGTGTTCAAAACATTCGAACACTCTTCAGATTAAGGTCAGCTAACGCCGGGTCAATGCAACGGAAGTTTTGTATGCGCAGCCAAGGAGAAAAGCCCCCTGATCACGTGTTCAGAGCGCGCTGATCAGGGGGAAGTTGGAGCGTGTGAAACCTAGTCACGTGCTCAAGATTAGGTGCCGCTACAAGCCGAAGAAAGCCGCAATCGGCTGCCGCCCGAAGGGTGGTGCCGATCTGTTGCGCCAAGGTCTCATGCCCTTTAAAACCAACGCGGGTTTAGCGCTTCTGGAAAAACAGGGTTGGGAGAGGGTAGCACATGGATGACGTGCTCGATTTGGACGCACTGGACGCCTACCTGATGTCCGACAGCAGCCCTGAGGGCTGCATGATGCTATCGGATATGGATGGCTTCCTGCACGGTCTGGCATGTGGACGGGTCTTCGTTCCCACTTCAGAGTGGCTGAAGGTTGTATTTGGCACCGAAGCCGAGGCGCTGGCCGGTTGGGTCGTCGAAAGCGTCGAAACGCGCCTGCGGCAGATCCGGTCGAATCTGGAACGCGAGGACCCGGTGGCTGAGCCGATATTCTGGCAGGCACCCGAAGGTCACTTGATCGCTATGGATTGGTGCGAGGGGTTCATGCAAGCCGTTGCGCTCCGGCCCAAAAACTGGCTTCGGCTGACGGAAAGTGGAGAAAACGGACACCTCATACAGCCCATCATGAGCCATATATTGGATGAGAATGGCCACTCGGTCATCGGCATCGCGCACGAGGACCTCGACGCAGCGCTCGACGACGCTGCAGAACGGATCCCGGATACTGTGGTAAAGATCTTTTTATTCTGGAAGAGCCGACCCCGCTAACGCGCATTGATACGCCATATGCGACAGGGTCCCTAGGTAACTCAAACTGAAAACAACACGGGTGACGGAATCCGACACATTGCGTGGATGTGCAGGTAAGCTCTCGTGGGTTCAGCGGAACAAGAGCGTTGGCCCAAGGTCTGCGCGCCGCAGATTCAGGAATCGTAATCGAGGGTGTGGCGGACCAGTCCTCGTAACTAGAGGCCTGAACATATCGGCTTTACCCGCTGCTTTCGGGCCCTAGCCCTGCCAACTTAGAGCAAAACTGTCCCGACCGGTTCCATCCTTTTAGCACCACAGCCCGTCCTTAGACCGTAGGGGTAATTTTTGGGTTAAGGTACAAAGCACGGCACAAGCCAACATATATCGGGTTCGTGGCGCCGTGCTATGTTCGGTCTCTGCGCCAGACGCGCTGTACGTCGCAACCACGACTTCTGGCGGTGCCCCACCCGGCCAGCAAACCATATTAACTCCCACGCATCCCGAAGAGACCTTGCTCATGGGCTCTGATGTTGTAGGCTGACTAAAACTTAAGGGACATGATAAGATTGCTAGCTCGCATTACACCTTACGTTGCCATAGCTTTAATTGCAGTCATACCCAAAACGGCGTTGGCAAATGACAGCTTTAGCAAAAAATACTATGACGAGTTGAACCAGCTCGGTTTAAGAGATCAAGGGTTTGCCTATGCCGTACAGTGGGCAGGTCGGGGCAGCCCAGACGCCGAGATCCTCGTTGCCAACTCGCTAATTGAGGGAACCGGTACCTCTCCTAACCCAATGGCAGCTATCGCATTCGCCTGTGGCGATCGGACTATGTCGGACTACGAAATCGAGAAAGTTGTCATCAAGGCAAGCATCAGGTTGATTGGATCCGGGTCACCAGAAGCCGACTGCTCGATGTTCTCTGATTAAGCCTACTACAATTTAGATGAGCCGTCAGCGACGCGGATCAAAGAGATTGTTGGAACGTTGTTGGCGCCGACTGGCGGGCAAAAAGGCGATCAGCCATATGAAGAGTCTTGCCAGTCAAACCAGTCACGGCGTAGCCAACGCCACCCGCCCTTGTTGGAAACTGAGGCTGATAATGATCTTGCGCGCTTTGAGCCAACCTTATCGTATCACTGGGCGCAGGGTGCTTTGTCTGGGTTCCTACCGCGCCATACAACGTCTGCTTGGTGCTTCGGCGCTCTCGCTTCTGGTCACGTCTTCAGCGGTTGCCAACCCGAGGGACAGCGAGACTGAAGCGGCTGTCCAAGCGATCTTGTCCAATTATGAGATGGCCTGCGCCGAGCTTAGCAGTCAGCAGGCTTCCAGCTCTGGGCGTCTGAGAGTTCCACAAAGTGCCGTCTATGAATTGCCATTCGGCGCAGAGGACCACGCTGCGACAGTCGTCTACCTCGAGTTTGGGTGCGAAGGTGTTGGCTTCCCATGGTGTGGTACGGGCGGTTGTGGGTTTTATATCGTGACCGGCGACCAGATCTTTCGAAGACGCGCAGCGTTTCGGCCACAAGCAATAAAGGTGCCGGCACCAGCCGGTGCACGTCAGGCACTCGTATACGGCGTGCACGGTTTCAGGTGTCAAACACCTGAAGCAGAACCCGGCTCTGGCGCGACACCCTGCTACGAAATTGCTGTCTGGGACGAACGCTGGCAAACCTTTTGGACCCGCGACAAGGCTTTCATTGCGGTATCCGACTCTGGGCCTCCATAGCAAAGGCAAGAAGCTATGCGAGAAACTCTAAATTGACCGGAGCTCAGTGAACTATGGTGCGTCGGATACCGCCTTCAGATGGGCGTCACAGGCGTCTGAATAGAACTGAATATCAACCCTAGTTGCCATGTCATCAGACAAGTCGAGTAGCTGGCGCCTAAATGCCACCGGGGCTTTGTTGCACAAACGGTATGAGGGATTCACTGTTTGAATCCAGTGGGGTAGAAACGGTGCATGAGCAGTTGGTGCCCTACGAAGTACAAGACCAGGAACTTGCAGTCGTACAACACGGCGCTGAAGCACCGCAGTTCGCTATCACTCTGGTTTGATCCCGAGATGTCGTGGCAGGCGGCTCCGACAGGCGAGCGGGGGCGTTAGCCCGAGGTCAGCGACGCAGCGATCCAGGTTTGCCAGACGATGAAGGTGCTGTTCGACATGCCCCTCCGGCAAACCACCGGGTTCGTCGAAAGCCTTTTTCGTCTGGCCGAGTTGGACTGGAAAGTCCCGGACTTCAGCACCCTGTGCCGCCGTCAGAAGACACTAAACGTCGCCATCCCGTACCGTGGCGGATCAGGACCTCTCCACCCGCTGATCGATGTCACCGGGATCAAGGCCGAGGGTGAAGGAGAGTGGAACGCGCGCAAGCATGGCGGGCCAAAGAAGCGCCTGTGGCGTAAGCTTCATCTTGGCATGGACGAGGAAACACTGGAGATCCGCGCGGTTGGCGTCCCCACAAGCAATGTCGGAGATGCCCCGATGCTCCATGACCTGCTGGAACAGATCCCACCGGAGCAGGAGATCGCCGCCATCACCGCTGATGGGGCCTATGACACGCGCAGATGCCACAATGTGATTGCCGCTCGCGGCGCCGCTGCCATCATCCCGCCGCGCAAGAATGCGCAGCTTTGGAAGCCAACGACAGCGGACGCCATCGCGCGGACTGAAGCCGTGAGGGCCTGCAAATATCTCGATCGCGCCTTATGGAGAAAATTGACCGGCTACCACCGCCGGAGCCGCGCAGAGACAAAGATGAACTGCGTCAAACTACTCGGCCAAGGCCTCATGGCGCGAGACTTCGACCGGCAGGTTACGGCGCTCCAAGTCCGGATCGCAGTGCTCAATCGCTACACCGCCCTTGGCATACCAATCACAGATCCCGCAGGATAAGTCCGTCCGGGGCAGGGGACGTCCGTTCAAACCCCGATTTGTGAAACAGAGCCATGAAGATTGACACCCGGGATATTGTGACCGATACGGGTTGAAGAATTGTCTTAGACCGTGGCCTCGATATTTTCCAAGCCCTCCGCGCGATCAGTTTTCCTTGGGTCATCGCATGCAGGAACGCCGAATGGCGACAGGTTTTTACGTCACCTACGTGAAATTTGAAAGGGGATGGCGGGTGCCAGGCGCGGTTCGCTATTTGAGGAGGGGACCGTACAACACCTAGAATAGAAGGGCAGTCTACATGAAGATCGTAAGGGACATACTTGCGCGCAACGAATTGGAAGAGGCTGATGGTCGCACGCTTCATGCCTATAACGTAACCGATGAAGAATTTCAGAAACTGCAGAGCCTGCTGACTTTGCGTATTGATATGGGCCAAGTCCTCAAGAGCACGGCGGCTGGCTTTGTTATTTATGCGTCTGAGTTTATACGCAGGACCTTTTCAGGTGGGAGTATTTCGTGGACACCAGTATTCAATTCGATCGGTATTGGACCTGAAGATTTTGAACAGTCTTTTGCACGTAAGTTAACCGATGAAGGGCTCCAGAGCTGGCAGCGCCCTTTGCGTGTATCTGAAAATGGTATACACCAGTACCTCTACACATTGATGGCAGAAGGTGGTTTGCCTGATGCGCTCATGGCGGATCCGGGGCGCTATCAGCATATGGTTCTGCAGTTGGTGCAGCAGGTAGAAGCTGAAGGAATTCTTGGGACGCGGACTGCTCCAGCTCTCGCAGCTCGGCACCTGGGAGCCTTTCCCCAGGCCTTTCAAAATGAGGATACCAAGCGGCTGCTCGCTGATCTTGCTTTAGCGCTGGTTGAGATTCGTGGTTGGCTTCCCGAAAAAATCTCCGATGTGAACTTGCTGCGCTGGCTTGATGAGCATCATCCAAACTGGATGCAAAAATTGCCGTTGCGGCTTTCTAGCCTTGCAGTTGAATCTCTCATTAGACCCGTCTTGAGGGCTGAACGAGGCAAATCCAAACCTGAACAAGCTCTCGTGCAAAGGCTTTTACGGCGATCAGAAAGCGGATCAGGATGGGTTGGAATTGCTAAGGTTTCCGATGAAAGTTTCCTGCCTCATAGCTTCTTGCCTCATGTGAGTAGAGACCTTCGCCTCCGGATATTGCTCGATGGTGGAAGCTGTTTCCTTGCCATCCCAGAACCGCAAGGGTGGCGTTTGTCACGTCAGGGCGGGAGAGGGGACGCCGTTCTAGCGTTAGATCCTTCGCAAGCCATTATCGCCTCGGCTTATGTAGACGGGGTAGGGCAGGGGGATGTCACCCTTGACCCTGGTTTGCCGGCCCCTGATGAGAGCGCATCCCTTTGGCGCGCCAGTCGGTCAGGCGAGGAACACCCAAACGAACTCATCCCGATTTCTGGACGAGGAAAGACCAAAGAACAGTCGATCTGGATCTTACACTCTGGAGAAGAGAACCCCGAGGCTGAGGATGGTGTGGTCCTTGGCGAGCCAAAAAACGCCCCTGGAGGTGTGATTCAAGGCTTAAGTGGTTCGGGTTCGGTTAATTTGGGCTCACAAATGTTTCGGATTGCCACGGGACAGGATGCCGAGGCGGAGCACATAAGCATGATTGCGATAGGGGAAACTCTGTCACGTTGGACAGTATCGACGGGGCAAGCGTTTCTCGGCAAACCGATTGTCATGGGGGCAGAAGGCAATGTGCCCATGCGTGACCTTGGCGATGCCCTTTACCGTACTCCTGTGTCCCATAGGCTCGGTGCGGAGATCTTTGAGTGGCTAGAAGATGGCGTCGCGCTCGGAAGAATTCGTGCAATTGTTTTTCCTGCTCAGCTGAACATCCGGATGCGAGAAACAGGCCCAGGCACCTTGCACGTTTATGTGTCAGGCGTGCCCCAGAGTTGGCATGTTGCGCTGCTCGCGGGGAATATTTCGGACGAGCAGGCGGTGTCTCAAGCTGGAGAGGCGGACCTTTCGATTTCCGTTTCCGAGGCGGATGTCGGCTTGGTGCAGCTTCGCTTTAGTGAGCCGGCAAGTGGCAAGTCGATTGAATTGTCCGCGCCTTGGCCGTCAGAGCGTGCGGAAATCGTCATGCCATCAGGCAATAGGTTGGTAAAAGATCACGATGTGTCCGTGCATAACTTGGATGGTTGGCGAGCCATTTTTCCGATGCGTGGCGGCAGTATTCGGTTGCGACTGGGGGACGGTGGTTCGGCTGTATCATTTGCCGCGTCAGATAGCACGCGGTTGAACATCCATGCAGACATGGCGCGTCAACTTTTGTCGTTAGCTGGACCAGACGCACGGATAAACATCAGAGCGGTATTAAATGAGCAAACCGCGCGTTTAAATTTGCGGACCTATGACTGGACGAGCGAGGTTGTCGGTCCATTCCTTCATCTGGGGCATGGTACCTGTATTTTGCATGCCGTCAATCTTGAAAACCCAACCGAAGTCTCTCACCTTGATGCGGTATCTCGTGTCGATCTGGCTGGATGGCTTGGCGAAGAAGACGGGTTATGGTTTATCCAGGGAAAATCAGATCAGCGCGGCGTGATGCGCCCCAGTGTTTGGACGCCGAGGCCGCGGCCGTTTTCAAAACGGGAAGATCGAATTGGTACATACAAGTTGGCCTGGCAAAGGGCGCTTTCAGATCCTGATGATTCAATGTGGGACGATTTTTGGACCCTCATATCCAATGTTCGCACGGGCGGCGATGCAAGCAGCCTCGATCAAGTAACCGCGTTGGGTGATTGTCCTGAAGCTGCTGTGGCATTGTTGTTCAGAAAGCCCAAGAGAGAGATTGCAGAAGTTCTTGAATTAGAAGCCGAAGCGCCATTTTGGTGGCCAGCAATTCCCATGAAAGCATGGAAGACGGGTATCAGTCACGCAAAGCAGTACTTCAGCTATATCATGCGTGAACACAAAACGTTTAACGAAAGCCAAATCAAGGACTTGATCGGCCAAACAATAGCGAGGCAAGCAGGGCAGGTTGTACTCCTGAGACCAGAGCTCAAAGCGCATATCGGCGTCGCTCTTGCTGAACTGGAAATGCTACCGATTGCGCTCAATGAGACTGACGCTCCTGTTCCGTTGGCTGTTCCAGACCCAGTGAAAAAATTAGAGGCTGCGGCACAAGAAGCGGCACGAAGATTTGACACGTTACCTTTTGGGACGGGTTCCATCCGAGCGGGCCATAGTGTGATTGCCCCTCAACTCTCTGAGCAAGTGCGCCCTTTGTTAGACGCCCCTGTGAAAGTTGCAGAGGCGGTGTGTGGATTGGAACCAAAGCCATCTATGAACGAATTCTTACAACTGTTTGCTCTTCGAGCGGTAGATCCTGTCTGGTTTGATGAGGCATTGCCGGCAGCGATTATGATGACGATGGAGACCCAATCATGACCCATAGCTCTCGTCTAAATGAGGCTCTCCAAGCTGTTGCCCAGCGCTCAGCACAAGCCATGGTGGCCCGAGCCAACACGTCACATCCGGGCCTAAACCAAGTTCTTTCGCGGAAGTTGTCCCAAGACGCTGGGGCCCCGGGCTCTGTGTTGGCGGATCCGGTGTATGAGATAGCGCGAAACTGGAAACCAGCCGCCCAAACCTTGGGCGATATGGAAGGGACCTTATTAAGTCCAGACATCGTTGATGCACTCGCAAACGCGGGTGATTATGAAATGGGCAGGGATCTGTTGCCATATTTGCACCAACAGGCCGCATGGCGTGCAAGCTTGGAAGATAAACACTCTGTTTTGGTGACTGCGGGCACTGGCTCCGGCAAGACCGAGTCTTTCATGATCCCGATTTTGCAGGATATTATTTCACGACCACCGCGCCCTGGGGGCGGCATCCAGGCTATTCTTCTCTATCCGCTGAATGCGCTTATCGAAAGTCAGCGTGATCGTTTGTCGGCGTGGGCCCGCAAGCTGGGGGGACGTGTCCGTTTTGCTCTGTTCAATGGTGATACCGTAGAGCGGGAAAACCAAGCCCAACCACCATCAGATGATGTGGAACTGCGCAGCCGCAAGAAAATCCGGGAAGAGCCCCCGGAGATCTTGGTGACCAACATTACAATGCTGGAATACATGCTTCTGCGCGGGCAGGACCGCGGCATGTTGGAGAAGTCGCAAGGTGCGCTGCGCTGGATCGTGCTTGACGAAGCGCATAGCTATATTGGGTCTCAGGCCGCGGAAATGGCCCTTCTCCTTAGGCGTGTTCGCGCAGCCTTTGGTGTCGAAGCGGAAGATGTCAGATTGATGGCCACCTCGGCAACGATAGGGGGTGAGAAGGACGCTGCGGGTAAGCTTAAAGACTTTGCTTCGGCATTGTCTGGTCGGGCGTCTGATCAGGTGACCGTTGTGGAGGGGGTAGCGACGGATCCGGTTTTGCCCGCCCCAGGTGCGGCCCGCCCATTCGACTTGCTGAAGCTTAACCAGCTTGCGGAGACGGAAGATTACGGTGGACTGTGGCGCGAATTGGCTGATCATCCCCGTGTGCTGAAACTCCGCACAAAAATGGCGTCTGGAGCGCTTTCATTGAGAGCGATAGCCCAGCTTCTATTGGATGATCCCAATAAGAGCACGGAGGCCCAGCAACTTCTCGATGTTGTGGCGCTCGCGGAAAAGGATGACAAGAAGCTTCTACCATGGCGGGCGCATTTGTTTCATCGGGCGCAGGGTGGAATTTGGGCTTGTACCAACCCAGATTGCGACCATTGCGATCCTGAACTCGCGACAAATGACGCAGAATGGCCCTATGGTGCGATCCATCTGACAGCGACGCCAAGATGCGCCTGTGGGGCACCTGTGTATGAGGTTGTCTCCTGTACAGAATGTGGCACCGTACATCTGCAAGGACAGCTGGTCGGCGGGGCGCAGCCAAGACTGGATCCTCCAGACCAAGAGGACCTTGATGATTATTTGCTAGATGTGGAGCCAGATGACGATGCGGACGTTACCTTCGAAAAAGGGACCGCATGGATTGTTCCTGGTCAGTCCGTCTGGTTGTCCAAGGATGGCAAAATCTTCGACAATCAACCACCAGAGGACACGCCTGCTTGGAATTTTCACCTGATTGAAAAAGCGAGCGATCGTGAGTGCTGTGACGGTGCCGCAAAAGCGCGACTCATGGGGTTTCGGTTCGGCCCAGCCTTTTTCCTCGCAACGTCCATCCCTTCGTTGCTGGAAACGCTGACACAGCCAATGGAAGAGAAGGGGTTACCGTCGGGGGGAAGGCGCGCAATCACGTTTTCTGACAGTCGACAAGGAGTTGCTCGTCTCGCCGCAAAACTACAGCAAGAAGCGGAGCGCACCTTAACGCGGTCATACCTGTGGCACCGGGTGAACGAAGTTCAGTCTGGTAAACCTGTTGAAGTCCAAAAACTCGAAGCGCAGCTGGCTGAATTAGGAAAACTCCCAGACAGCCCTATTGTCGAGGACATGAAAGCTCCCTTGAAAGCGAAACTCGCTGAACTTCAAGGTGGCTCAAGCGCTGTTCCGTGGAAAGAGCTAGTTGCAGGGTTTGCAGAGCAGCCTGACCTCAAAGGATTTGTCGGTGATATTTGGAAAAACCGCTGGATTGATAAATTCTTCCAAGAAGACCCTAAGAACCTCGCAGAGATGATGCTCTTCCGCGAGTTGATGCGTCGGCCGCGTGTTCAAAACAACCCTGAGACAATGGGACTGGTCCGCCTTGTGTTTCCTGAGCTAGAAGCAAAAGCCCGATCCATGCCTTTACCGGACCCGGTCAATGCCGCAGGGATCACGCGCGAAGGCTGGATCGGATTGGCATACGCCGCTATCGACTTCGGGTTCAGGCAAAACCTCGCAGTTGAAATGCCACCTTGGATGGTCGGCCCCGTCGCGCCCAAAGCGGGTGTGCTTCAATCGATGGTTGCGCCGGATACACCAAATGAAGACATGCACAAACACGATCGGCGATGGCCGACGGCGTTCAATGACCGCAATCGCTTGGTGAAGCTTGTTTATGCGTTGGCCGGAGGAGAGAAGGGTGACCCTGTTATTGAAGATCGTGTCTCGGCAATTCTGAGCGATCTGTGGTCTTTGATAATTTCAAAGGCTGGCAAGAATACTGGAGCTGGTGGATGGCGTCTCAGTTTCGATCGGGCTGCCCTTGAACGACTGGAGACGGGATGGCTCTGTCCGGTCACAAGGCGCCCATTTGGCTACAATATTGCAGGGCGATCGCCCTATGCACCGGCGCGAATGATGTCCGAAGTGCAATATCCTGCTCTGCCTATCGCTAAAGGGGGCGGGTCGCTCTCTACAGAAAGAAATGAACTGCGTGAGTGGTTGCGTAACGATGCAAACGTTCAAGATCTCCGAAAAGTTGGCCTGTGGAGCGCTCTCCATGATCGCATTGCGGAATACCCGCGATATATTCGCGCCCAAGAGCATTCTGCGCAAATCCCACGGCCTGTCCTAGCGCGCTATGAAGATGCTTTTGGTGAGGGCAAGATCAACCTCCTGAATTGCTCTACAACAATGGAAATGGGGGTCGACATCCCGGCCGTTCAGCTGGTGGTCAACGCAAATGTGCCGCCAGCGCTCTCGAATTACCGTCAGCGTGTCGGCCGGGCAGGGCGGCGACGCGAGCCTTGGGCATTTTCGATGACGTTCTGTCGGGATTTACCATTGGATTATCAGGCGTTCCACAGACCTATCGACTTCTTAGAAAGACCGATCGTTGCACCCAAAGTTTGGTTTGACAGCGCTGCATTAATCCAGCGCCATGTGAATGCAGGGCTGCTGTCGCAGTGGTTTGCCGAGCAAGGTGGTGTGAGCGTCAAGTCATCCATCGGTGCGTTCATGGGGGTCAACGAAACCTTTGAAACAGCCTTCACAGATTTCTCGGATGCAGATCGCTTCCTTGATGATTTGCGAGGCGAATGGGCAAAGTCGAACTTTCGTCATGCGCAGTTGCAGGCCCTTGTCAAAGGCACCACACTTAGCACTCGTCCCGTTTCTGCTCTGATCGCTCAAGCTTCAGATGGCTTCCAGCGCCTCGTAGGTAAATGGCGCGAAGAATATGAAGCTCTTTTTGATGGAATGTTGGGGGCGAGGGACAATGACGTTGTCGCGGCGTTCAAACTGCGCGCCAAGCGCCTGGCTGGAGAGTTTATGCTTGGTGAATTTGCCCGCCGTGGTTTTACACCTGCATATGGATTTCCGACAGACGTTGTCAGCTTCACCTCTCTTCTCTCTGCGCCGCGTACTTCAGACGTGTCGACCTCCTTCCAGCGTGCTGGTGGGGCCTCCCGCGAGCTACACCAAGCCCTTCGGGAATATGCGCCTGGCAATGAGGTTGTCATCGATGGTCAGGTATTTGAGTCTGAAGGGATACTGCCGGCCTGGCAAGCGCGAGCGGATGCCAGCAATCTTGAAGACCTGCGTGAGTTTTGGTCCTGCTCGGACTGCCACGCCTTCGGTGTAAGTACGGTACGACCTGAAGCTTGTCCTCAATGTGGTACTGAGAAACTGACAACTAAGCGTGTGCTTCGCCCGGCGGGTTTCCTTTCCGCAAAACAAGCTCATACTGGCTATGAACTGATTAATCGAACAGCCGTTGATGATGTAAGCTTATCGGCACAGTGGGGTGATTGGATTGCGCTTCCCCAAGAGCAGGCAGGTCGCATGCGGGTTGATCCATTGGGGCAGTTGACAACTTTGGCCTCAGGTCAAAAAGACGGTGGTTTTGCCATTTGTCTGGATTGTGGGCGCGCAGCCCCATTGGATGCGCCGGAACACGGCGCCGTTGCAGAGATGCCAAAGAGCATTTTGAAACATAAACCTCTGCAGCGGCGCTCTGATATGAAGCTGACGCGAGATGGGCTGTGCCCAGGGTCAGACAATCCAAACCGTATCCAGAAAGCGATACACCTCGCACAGATCACTCACACTGACATTTGGGAGTGGCAACTCCCAGGCGACACGTCTGAGCAAACAGGAAAAGCACTTGCAGCCGCCTTACGTGAAGCCCTTGTTGAGCGTTTGGGCGTTGAGGCCGCAGAAGTGGGCCTCGAAACTGGACCGTCCCGTGGGCTCAGTGGGGATAAACGTCTGTCGGTTTACCTCTTTGATCGCGCCGCAGGTGGGGCGGGTCTATCTGCGAGAATGGGTGAAACTGAAACCTTCACACAGGCTCTTTCAAGAGCTGTGGAACTGCTTGATTGCCCGGACGCATGCAAGCACGGATGCCCATCTTGTATCTTGCGTCCAGACATCAATCAAAGAGATGTTCGGATGGATCGCGCAGGAGCGTTGACGTTGGCCCGTGGCCTGCAGGACTACCTCGATTTGCCCGCTGAATATCGCGTTCTGGGAAGTGACACGCAATTTGCCGGACAGGCGGTTTCTGTATTCATTGACCGTGCGCTGAGGAATAATCGCCTAGATGCATTGGATATTTGGATGCACGGCGCGCCAAAGGACTGGGATCTGCAGGGCTGGATATTGTCGTCATGGTTGCCAAGGTTGCATGGGGCTGGTGTTGAAGTTCGCATGCATTTTCCGCGCTCTTTACTGTCATCTGCGGATTTTGATCTGAGCTGTCGGCTGTCTATTCATCGATTTGCCGCATTTGCCAAAATTCTGATGGCAGACGAAATGCCTCTAGCTGAAGGATACCCGGTCCTTGCAACATTGAAACAGGGCGAGGAGACGTCCGCCTTTGTCGCGATTGCTGCTGAAGAAGCCATCCCTGGCGAAGACTGGGGCGCTGGGGCGCAGACTCCAGTCGTGATGGGCGACGTACCGACCTTGCCGGAGTCGAATGGCTTGTCGGTTGAAAAACTGATGGAGCTTGGAAGTGGAAACACTAAACTATTCTGGCCTAAACGCGCATTGGACGGGGCCATCCCGGGATTTGGTAAGAGGTTCTGGAATTTTGTGGCGGCTAACGCGCCGCTTGAGGTGAACGCCTTGAAAGAGGTCGGCCTCAAGTCACTTACTTACTCTGACAGATACCTCATGACTCCTCTGGCGATCAGCATGCTTTCAAGCGTATTGCGCGCAACCCCGGGTATGAAGGACGCCGAGGTTTCTGTTCATATGGCGAAAGCCGAACACCTGCCGTTCGAGCCTCGGATGATCTGGGACAACTTTGCATCCGACGCCCAGCGCATCGATGTTCTTCAAGCTCTCCTTCCCGGTGTGACGCTGTTGCTGGAGCGAAAAAACGATCTGCCGCACCACCGAGCGCTATCTGGTGAACTGAATGATGGGCGCAAATTTGTAATGTTACTGGATCAAGGCTTTGGCGCTTGGCGCGCCCAAGGATCCGTGCGCCATGATTTTGAGGGTACACCGATGCAGCAGGCCAAAATGCTGGCCAATCAAAAGGGCGAGCTGACAAGCTACACGGAGGAGGGGGCGCCAATTGCCTATAATTTTAACATCTAAACTTTGCGGAGGGTGAGCGCATGGATGTATTTATTGGCTTCATCGTGGCCATGGTAATACTAGCCCTCTGCATTGGTTTTGGACTGGCCGTCGCGCGTGTTGTATTGAGCCATGTCTCATGGAAGGTGAGTAAATCCTCTGTGTTCTGGTCAGATGAACGGTGTAGGTTGTGGCCTGTTGAGGCCACGCGGCAACACGGGATGAACGTCACGATTGCGCGGTGGCGACCACCTCCCTATACTGAGAGTTAATGTTCAGCCTTTGTGGAGATCGGTGAACTGTACTCCGGGTTTTTCATTTCAGACGGTAGCGAGCCAAAATTGATGTCATCGGAGGCAACCGATGGCTGAGCTTCTGGCAAATCCGCGCTTTGGCATCGGAAGTCGCAGTGATATCAGGTTTTTTGGCGAAACATGGCGTGAGAAATTCATGAGGCAGTCAGAAATACGTACACTTCGAGAGAGAGACTGTTCTGAGGTGCGAACGGCCTTTTGCTTTTCGAAAGTGCAAAGCCGAAAAGTGTCAGTGACTTGAAATCTATCTAGGGAGAAAGAAATGCCCACTATTGAGATAACGACATACTACGACATCCCGCTCCACTGTCCTTTCTGTGGCATTGCTGCGACGCATAATGAAGGCGGTGACTGGGGGGTAAAAGGCTGTGGGCATCTGCAACTTTTAACTTCAAGCGATTTTACATTTTGCATGTCTGAGCGGACGCAAAGACTAGTTGAAGAGGCCGGTTTTGAAGTGACACGGGGGGACGATTATATCACTGTCTCGAACCCGCACGATGAAGACGATTGGCCTGATATACTGGCTATAGTCTCCAAACTTCCAGACGTTGTGATTTTTGAGCAGGTCGTGGGGCCGCCGTCACTGGAAGTGTCGCACACCGTTTTTGCCTATAACGATGAAGACTACGGGAAATTTGGTGATTTGTTATAATGGCATTGTCATAACTTAGCAACTGTATTTCTCAGACGGGCTGAGCAGACCATTTCTGCCCTGATTTGATGAGCGCATTCACGATTGTGACGAGTTTTCTGGCGACAGCAATGACAATGACTTTGTGTGGTTTTCCGGCGTCGCGAAGTCGATCGGCGAAGGTTTTCAGGATTGGATTGTGGTGGCTGGCAACGAGAGCAGCCTGGAACAGCACATGTCTGAGAAGTCGTCGTCCGCCTCCGATTGCCCGCTTACCACGCATGGCTCCACTGTCGTGTGCAATTGGCGCAAGGCCTGTGAGCGCGGCTGCTTGCTCGCCGGTGATCTGACCAAGTTCCGGCATTTCAGCGATCAGCATCGTGCTGGCAACCGGACCGATCCCGGGAACGGAACGCAAGATGCCGGCACTCCTGGCAAGGCTCTCATCTGTGGCGATGATTTCTTCGATCTGAACCTCAAGCTCTGCAATCTGGCGATCCAGCAGGTCTTTCAACTCAGCATCCATGGCTTCAAACATATCGGCCGATCCCAGTTTTCCATGCGCTTTGATCTGCGCCAAGAGCCGTTTGCGCGTTTCAACGAGTTGCCCGCGCTTTGACGTCAAGGCTCTGAGAAGACGTACCTTTTCATGTGGAAGATTGCGCCCGGCATCGGGCCGAAAGGCCATGAACCGCGCAATGAGTTCTGCATCGATCCTGTCGGTTTTCGCCCGCGTGCCCCGGCTGACCGCGAAGGCTTTGATTTGTGCTGGCGGCAATTGCCGCGTCGCGATCCCGGCGGCGTCGAGGGCGGACCAAAGACGCCATTCCTGTCCACCAGTGGCCTCAAAGCAAACCAGTGCGGAGACTGGTTTTGCCAGATCAACAAACCGCGCATGTCCTTCAACCGTGTTTGGCAACCGCAGCCGCTTGCCATCCGGCAGGCAATGAATGTCCAGCCAATCGCGGCTGACGTCTATGCCAATGATCCAATTCTGTGATACCGTATCCATATTCTCTTCCTTATGATCCGTGGTCCGACTTGGCCACATGCAACTGTTTGGACCTGCCGCGGAATTGTACCGCTCCTTTGACTTGGTATTTTGCCACAAAGGAGAGACATCATGGCATCGAACCCGACCCCAGAATTCCGCGCAGAGGCAGTGCGTGTTGCTTTAACGAGCGGTCTGCCGCGTAAACAGGTAGCAGCCGATTTTGGTGTTGGCTTCTCGACGCTGAGCCGTTGGATCCAGCAGGATCGGCGCAATCCAGAGAAGCCTGCCGCCCAATCTGATCTTGAACGCGAGGTCGCGGAGCTGCGCAAAGAGAACCGTTTGCTTCGGGAGGAGAGGGAGGTGTTAAAAAAGGCCACCCAGTTCTTTGCGGAGCGAAGCAAATGAGGTTTGCTTTCATTGCAAAGAACGCGGACATGCTCCCTGTCGAGCGACTGTGCCAGATTATGGATGTCAGCCCACGAGGGTACCGCGCCTACCGCAATCGTCCGCTCAGCCAAAGCCAGCGAAAAGACTTGGTGGTCCTCGCGCACATTCGCGAGCAGTTTGCCCTGTCTCTTGGAAGCTATGGTCGCCCACGCATGACAGAGGAACTGAAGGAGCTGGGCCTTGAAGTGGGGCATCGCCGTGTCGGCAGGCTGATGAGCGAGAATGGTATTGAGGTGAAGCGGAACAAGAAATTCAAGGCGACGACGGACAGCAACCACAGCTTCAACATCGCGCCCAATCTGTTGAACCGGGAGTTCTCAGCGGATCGTCCCAACCAGAAATGGGCGGGCGACATTAGCTATGTGTGGACCCGTGAAGGGTGGCTTTATCTCGCTGTGATCTTGGACCTGCATTCAAGGCGCGTCATCGGCTGGGCCGCCAGCAACCGGATGAAACGTGATCTGGCGATCAGGGCCTTGAACATGGCCATCGCGTTCAGGCGGCCGCCCAGGGGCTGCATTCATCATACAGACCGCGGCAGCCAATATTGCTCCCACGACTACCAGAAGCTCCTGCGCCAGCACGGCTTCCAGGCATCAATGAGCGGAACCGGCAATTGTTATGATAATGCGGCGGTCGAAACCTTCTTCAAGACGATCAAGGCTGAGATGCTCTGGCAACGGTCCTGGCGAACACGTCGCGACGCTGAGATCGCCATCTTTGAATACATCAATGGCTTCTACAATCCGCGACGCAGACATTCAGCCCTCGGCTGGAAAAGCCCCTTGGCCTTCGAAGCAAAGGCTGCATAAGTGAGCAATCGGAGCGGCACGAAAGTGTGACAGGTCCATCCGGGCCCGGCCCGTCGTCAAGAATTGGATGGCTTTCTACAACACTACAAAGCACTATTCCGCGCTTGATCGGCAGACGCCGGACGACCCGTATTGGGCGGGCTTAGAAGAGCGACACGCAGGATAAAACTTAAACTCGATACACCTTAGCAAAGCTGAAAAACGGTAGTCCGAAAAGCTGGTGCCACTTCAACAAGTATAATTGATGGCTGGACACTTTCGGATACGAAGTCCACCTAAGGGCAACAGTTCAAGTCGACCCGAGGTGAACAGAGATGCCAACTAAAAGACGAAATACTTGCTTGGTAAGAGGCTGTGGAGGCAGCGCCCAAGAGGATAATCAGCTTTGTGTGCGCTGCTATGTCATGTTGAGCAGAGGTCTTCTCATGCCCTCGACCGCTTGGTTTGCAACTGAGCTTGAGTTTATGAACAAGCAAAACCACGAAGCGATGCAGAATGTTTGCGACCTAAGTAGCGAGCTTGAAGAGGCAAGAAGAGTTATGAAAAATGTTGAACTTAAACAGGGGCGGGAAACAAAATGATAGTCCGATATAGATGTCTGACGTCAGCGCCTTTGGGACAGATCTGAGGTTTTCGCAACGAAGGATTTCTGGTTCGTCGCAGCCATTATTGAGCGAAGATCAGCAAGAAATCCGGAACATCGAAAGACGCGGCTGACAAGCTGGTCAGAGGCATCCACCGTAAGAAACGCAAACAGTATTCTGCCGAAGAGAAGATCAGGATCGTGATAGCGGGAATTTTGTAAGAATGGCTCAAGATGCGCCATCTGCGCCTCGATCAGCTAGAAGAGATCAGACGTGTTCACGGCTCGTTTCTCGAGCCGTGAATCACAAGCAAAGTAACTGATCAATGGGTCCTGTTTCTAAGTAGGTGTGTGTTGTTCTATCCCTCCGTTGAGCATACCGCTACTAATTGTAAAAGTTTGACTTCGGCCCTGTGAATTTTTTATCGATTTTTCAATGACTAGGCGGTAAGCGTAATACATGCGGTGTCGTGATGTCTTGGCATTTTGTTCCCAAACAGCAGCGGCCTCTGCAGGGCACTTGCTGCTGTGTCTACCTGTTTTGCTGGGAGATTGGCAGTGAAATGATGATTCCAAAAAACAAGAAATGGCTGGATGACGAGCTTGCTCGCGGGGTGCGAGAGCGGTGGTGCATGCGTCTTGGCTGCACTACTTGCGGCTGTTATCAGATGATTGAAATTCTTACAGGAGCGCCCGCATCAGGTAGTGCTTCGATCATCAGAATTCTCGATAACATGACATGGGAGCGCGCCGAGGAGGTCACAGATGGGCTTCGGTACTGCGGGGTTCAAACGGACGCAAATGGAGTAATGTGGATGCTCTTTATGCTCTGGAGTCGCTGGGGAGATTGCGTCCATGAGGACCTTTTTCCAGTATTGGATGGAACCTACGCCGGCGAAGTGTTGGAGAGCATGCGAATTCATTACGCAAAGAGACAAGAAAGGCGTCGCTTGCATTCAGTGCGTCAGGGCGCGAACAGAGAGGACTGGCTTGAGTAGGTGATCGCGTGCGGAGTGCGCTGAGGAGATCAATGGCAAATAAGTGACTCTCGAGTCCTCTGCAGAGATTCTAACTCACAAGATAGCCTATCGCCGTTTGCAGGCACGAGACAAATCTGACATCGCGGCTAATGTGAATTCTATGGAGAGCGATGACTTAGTGGCGGCGCTCAAGCAGTTTGCTGCCGATTGTGAGGCTGCACTCAATGTGTCGCAACACTGCGATCTCATATTTGCAAAAGTGACACTTTCTAAAGTTATCGTTCAGGACGGATTTGCTTAGCTTTACGAAACCGAGAGGGAGCCGACCTGAGAGTTTTTGAAGGCCGTTATCCGAGCGGTAAGATAGTTCGTTACGGGACCCAAGAGATCCGGTTACTTGACGAACTCAGCGTGGCATAAATGATTACAATGACTTAGAGGGTAGAGAGGGTTCGCGGCCAGACCCGTTCCCTCCGCCACTGACCAAAGAAAAACCGTTCTCCTGTTCCTCCGCCGGCCGGATTTTTCCCTTATATTCAAAGGTTGTATCAACTGTGCCCGTGACCCAAGGTAGCGATTGAGGTCCAGCCGGTTCTCTCTAAGGGCCCATATTCTCCGCCGTCGGTAACCATAGAATCGCGCTACGTTGCCCGTAAGTCATTGAAAATGATTAAGTAAGTTCTGGTTGCCGGCTGCTTTAGCCGCTAGTCGCGGCCTTTTCTGTTGCCACTTCCAGCGAACTATCGCCTGGATTCTGAAGGGGCATCTCTGCTCTTAGTGCTCTGATAATAATCGCGATTTTCTTCGCATTCGGTTTCAGCGACCGGGACGAATGTCGCCAGCCGTCCCTCTGGCCAATTGAACCATTCACTACTGTCGGCGCTGCGGTGGAATAGGTTCAGGCGAAGGGCGTCAGCAGGCCATGGCCCCTGAAGGTATAGGGTGCGGAAGCGCCGAGACCGCCGCGTCCCGCCCTGACGGTAACGTTTCACCGCGCCCATCTCGTACCAGAGGGCCTCCTTGGACATTAGCATGTGGTCGGTCAGGGTGGCCCGCCAGAAGGCGCGTGCGCGCGGCTGATACATCCAGAGACCGTCCTCACCAACCATGCCGTACATCCAAAGGACGTGAAGCTGGATGGGGTAGCGATCGACTTTCAAAATGTCAGGCGCGATTTGGTCAGCGGCGTCCAGAATGCCGGGGTCGAGAAACGGCACCCAAAGCTGAGCAATACCACTGCGTACAAACGACTGGGCACGTTTTTCAAGGTCAGGCACGTTGATCCGGGAGTGCTGCAACTCGATCGCTACAGGCGTTTTCGAGCTGGGTGACCACACCATAATATCGGCACGACGGTCCTCGGCGACCTCTGTGGTTGCATATTCCGCTTCGACCTGAAGGCCGCGCGCACGGAGGGCGTCCAGCAGAACACGCTTGGCCTCGAGATGCGCGCGTGTTTCGCCTGTACGGGCTATGCAGGATGCCCGGGGCCTGTGCGCGAAGTGGGCTACAACCTTGCGTCCACGGCGCAGAATGACCTCGTCTTTACAGACCGGACAACGATATGCCCCGCTGCGCCGAGCCATGTCGGCATCAATTCTTGATCCATTCAGGTCGGCGATCAGCATGGTTCCTCTCACATAAAAGGAACCACGAGCACCGCCTTACGGCAAGAGCTACCCGTTGCTGTAGCCCAGCTCCCAGCGTTGCTCGCCCCACAGGGGGGTCATGGGGTCCAGCAATTCCTTGAGGCTCTTGTTCGGGTTCTTGCCATCCAGGATGGCCTCTATGATGTCGGGCGCCAGATTGGTCAGTCGCATCACGCGGATCAGGTAGGAGGAGGCGATTCCTTCGTGCGCGGCCAAGTCCGCGATAGACGCGAACTCACCTTCATCGACCAACCTTTTCCAGCGATGTGCCCGCGCCAGCGCCTTGATCAGCGCGTTGTCGAGCTTGGGCGGTGGCGAGGCGAAATCCGGCAGGATGATCTGCTTGCGCCCGCTGCGCTTCTTCACCTTGAAGGGAACGGTCAGCGTGATGGTTTCGGGCACGCTCTTTTTGCCTTTCATGCAGCGTCCTCCTCATCGTGATCTTGTGGCTGCAATTCCTCAGCCAGATCGGCGAGGCCATCTATGCGCAAGCGCACGTTCAGCTCGGTCTCGGTGACATCGACGCGTTCGATCAGAAGCGATGCAATGCGCGCCTGTTCAGCCGGAAACAACTCATCCCAGACCGGATCCAGCTGCTCCAAGGCACGGCGCACGTCTTGCTCGTTTGCTGCGCTGGGGTCTCGTTGCGCGGCTCGCCATGTGCCAGCGACGATTTCCGGTTGCCGGAAAACCGTCCGCAATTGCGTCACGACGGAGGCTTCGATTTCTCCTGCAGGCACACGGCCGACAGGACATGTGCGCGCGCCATGCTTGAGGATGGTTTGGCTGACATAGTACCGATAGAGCCTGCCGCCCTTCTTGGTGTAGGTGGGCGAGAAAGCGGCGCCATCTGGCCCATGGAGAAGTCCGCTCAGCAAGGCCGGTACACTGTTACGAGTCCGCGCGGCGCGTATGCGTGGGTTTTCTTTGATGATGGCCTGAACCTTGTCCCACGTTTTTCGGTCGATGATCGCCTTGTGCTTGCCAGGGTAGCTTTCGTCCTTGTGGACAACTTCTCCGATGTAGGCGCGATTTCTCAGCATGCGATAGAGGTATTTCTTATCGATAAGATTGCCCTTCGGCGTTCGGATCCCGCGTTTTTCCAGATCCCGCGCCACGATTGTACAGGAGCCCACCTTGATGAAACGGGAAAAAATCCAGCGCACATTGGCGGCGCGTTCCTCGTGGATCAGCAACCTCCGGTTTTCGACGTAGAAGCCGTAAGGTGACACGCCGCCCATCCACATGCCTTTCTTCTTCGATGCGGCCACCTTGTCGCGGATGCGCTCGGCGGTCACCTCCCGCTCGAACTGTGCGAAGCTGAGCAGGATGTTCAGCGTCAGGCGGCCCATCGAGGTTGTCGTGTTGAAGGACTGGGTCACCGAAATGAAGGTCACGTCGTTGCTGTCGAAGATGTCGACCATCTTTGCGAAATCGGGAAGCGATCGCGATAGCCGGTCGATCTTGTAGACGACCACGACGTCAACCAGACCATCCTTGATATCTGACAGCAGTTGCTGAAGCCCCGGCCGCTCCAGCGTGCCGCCGGAAACGCCGCCGTCATTATATTGCTCGCGCACGGTCACCCAACCCTCGGAGCGTTGGCTGGCGATGTAGGCTTCGCAGGCTTCACGCTGCGCATGCAGACTGTTGAACGCCTGCTCAAGACCTTCTTCGCTGGATTTGCGCGTGTAGATGGCGCAGCGAAGTTTTCTCGGGGCCGGTTTGCTCATTTGCGCCTCCTGTAGTTGTTAAGGCCGAAAAACACCGGGCCGCTCCAGCGCGTCCCGGTGATGGCGCGCGCGATGGAGGAGAGAGATTGGTACGGCCGCCCCTCCCATTCGTAGCCATCGGTGGTGACGGTCACGACGTATTCGACCCCCTGCCACTCGCGAACCAGGCGGGTGCCGGTAATGGGTTTGAGATCGGTGCGGATGCGGCGTTTCATGTAGTCACCGCCGTCAAGCTGCTCGCCGAGTTTTTCAAGGCGCTTGACGGTCTCGGGTTTCAGGCCGCCGTAGGCGAGCTCCTGGATACGGTAGCCGAGGCGGGTCTCCAGATACCGTCGAGTGAAGGGGGGCGGCTCGGTGCCCATCAGGTCACGCCATAGCTCGCGCAACTCCGTCGGCGTCTTGATCTTCAGGGCGGCGACACGGGCGTAGATCGGATCGTCTTTGGTCATGGAACCTCCTTGTGAGTTGGGTCCGCATGAACGCTCCACTCGGGCGGAAAGTGTAGAGAACTTTCTCTATTTCTGTCAGAGGGTTGACCGCGTCGCCGTGAGTTCATTCGAACGAAACCCAAGGCCAGGATCTGGCAGATTTCGGCACGCCGCTCACGGGGTGTCATCAGGTCGGGGGATACGGGGTTGGGCGATTTCATTGGATATCTCGGGCTGCTCTCTCACCCTGTTTCTACTCATGCCCGGCGAAAATCGTCCCAGCGCCACGCGCGGATTGACCTATTGTTGCAGGAACGTATCATGAACATCTTAGCCGTTTAGAGAAAGGATTCGCCATGGCTGGCAATCTGAAGAAATTCGTGAACCCGCGCTTCATTAAGACTATCGAGCCGACATTGATGCGGCAGTTGTTCGACCGCCACTTCCCCGGTGGCAGTCAGCCAATCGCGTTCGACAACGCGACGACGGACGTCAGGGGCCTTCTGGCCGAGTATTTTGAGCAACCTGTCAGCGAATGGTCTCAGGGCTTGGTCGCTGACCTGCATCGCATTGCTGAGGTTGGTACCTCGCACGGCCTGAATGCTATCCTCAACGCGGCGCGGCGCCACAACATCATACTCTTCACCGACATAGGTGTGGATGCGTCAGAGGACGCACCAGTCGGCCATGACCCCAAGCATGTCGCGCTGTATGTTTATCTGCACCATCATGCGGTTTTCGAGGTCGCCGCCGATCAAATGGCGTTGCGGGCACCGACGGCGATGGCAGAGTTTCGTGGGCCCGAACGCGATGTGCCGGCGGATCTGACAGAGCACGCGGCGGCCAGCTTTGAGGCGGCCGCGGCGGCGTTGTTTTCGCAGGACCTTCAAGGTGGGTACTGTCGCCTCGCACCTTACGATGAAGACGATGAATTCAATCTGGTCCTGAGCCACGGTGCCCCGGTGAAAACCACGCCCGTCGTTGCCGACGATCGCGAAGAAATCATCACGGTGCGCGCCATCAAATACGCGGCCCTGCGATATAATGCGACGGAGGGGCGGCTGTTGATCGGCAGCGTCCTGAAATCCCAGCAGACCGCTTTGGCCGAACTTTTTGCGACCCATGTCCTGGGGCGACCCGGCTTTTTTGCCGGTGAGCATGCGCGTGACCTATACACGCTCGAGCCGATTTCCGAGGGCGGTCCTCACTTTGTGTTTGACCACCTCTACGATGAAACCATCCACAGCGTGACGATCATTTCTGCGGTCGCGGATCTGTTTGAATGGGATGACGACGCGCAGGTGTCACGGCACCTGCGCAGCTGGGTCATCAAGGACGCGAGTGGTGCCTTGCGGAACTTTGCCGACAGCGAGGTGCAATTCAGGCGCGGCTGGCGGCTTGGAGAAATCACCTTTCGGGTGTTCTTCAACGTGGGCAAGAAGAAACCGGCCCAATCGACTGTTCGGCTAAAGCCGCCCGGCACGTTGGCCTTCCGCCGCACGCGGTTCGAGAAATCCATCCATACTCTGATCGCGCGCAACGGGCTGGAGAAAGATCATGATCTGGATCTGGTTGTGGACGCGGCTCAGTAAGACCGGCGTGCGCCCCGAAGTTTCCGGTCGTCTCTTGCGCCGGTTTCCAGCGGCCGAGGTTGCCAGGCTGCTCAAGGCGCGCATCCTGATCGAGGACCGGAAAGTCGATACCTGGGGCACCTGCGCGCATTGCGACTGTGGCTACGAGGTCCGTTTGGTCGAGGAAATCGACGGCCGCCTGATAGCCTGCTGCCCGCTCGATTCCAGTCAGGACGTTCTGCTCGAACCCTGCGATCTGAAGAGGTATCGCGTCGATGCGGACAAGCTTGTCACCGCGATTGCAGCCGCAGGTCGGATGAAAGGCAGTCCCGCGGAGATTGCCGCCGGGATCTGGTTTCTGGGCCGTTCAGGAACCGGGCGTCGCATTTTCATGTGCCGGACGCCCGAAGATGTCTTTGTTCCCGGGATTTCAATGCTTGTGAAATCGATGGCGGGCGCCATGCCTCCGATCGTGATTTGCGAGCAGATCGACACCAACAGCGGCATCAGCCTGCGCGACATGGAAATCGATGTGCACGAACTCGATGAGATCGTCCGGCCAAACGAGAAAGGCGATGAAGAAATTTCCTTCGACGCCTTGCTGCCGCCACGCGACCGCGTCCGGTTGGTCATGGATCGTGGGCGACAAGTCGCGACGCTGGACGGCCAGATTCTGGATTTGCCATTGCAAATGATAGCCCTGCTTCGCTTGTTCGCCGAGCAAGCTTTGCGGTCTGACCCGAGGTTGAAAAAGCAGGAAATCGAGATCGACACTGGCCGCGAGGCCAAAGAACTCATGCGTGATTTGCGCGGTGCTCTGATGAGCTGCGGCCTGACACGGGCGCAGGTGGACGAATTATTCGTTTCGGTTCGGGGCATTGGCTATCGCTTGGCGTTGGCTCGCGAGGAGATCGAGATCATCGGGTAGGACCGCGCCCACTTTTCTCACACCAAACACACACCACAAACACACCAAGGGTGGGGCCCGGTCGGCCAAGCTCGGAGCAATCGCAATCAAGCTCCGAGGACCCCAGCCATGCCCACCAAACTCTCCGCCGCCGACGTCGCCACGCTGATTGAAGAGGCCAACCGCTCGGCGCGCCGCCTTCAGCGCAAATTGCATCTGTCGACAGCGGATATCGAGGACCTGTCTCAGGACCTGCTGCTGGATCTGATTTGTCGCTTGCCTGCGTTCGACGCGACCCGCGGCAGTATCGGTGCATTCGCAAACATCGTCCTGCGCAATCAGTCGTCGCGCATCGCGATCCGGGTTCAGCGCGAGCGACGCTCGCATGATGGCTGGACGTCCTCGCTTGATGTTCCGATGGCTGGCTCCAGCGAGCCCCTGAAGGATCTGTTGCTTGAAGAGGATGGCTTGGCCAGCTGGCACGGCCAACGCCCCACCGGCGTGGATACGCTGAATGCGAGGCTTGCGGCCGCATGTGCCCTGGCACGCCTACGGGATGATGATCGCCACCTTTGCCGTGCTTTGTCGCGTCTTCCCGCCTCTGACCTGGTCGCCCACGGCGCCGTCAAACGCTCGACGCTTTATCGCCGGATCGCAGCCCTCCGTCCGGTGCTCACCGCCTATGGGCTTGGCCCGTGCTGGGACGATTTTGCGACCGCGTGAGTAGAAACAAGATGAGGAGGCCAGCATCATGACCACAGAAACCATCACCACAACCCGGCCCAAGGCACCGCTCACGGAAATTCAGTTCTGTGCCTGGGTCGCTCAGGCCCTACCAGGCGATCGGCTGGAATACCATCGCGGCTTCCTGGTGCTCGACGCTTTTCCAGGGCTTTCCAAGCTTGGAGACAATGAGCGCAAAGAGCTGAGCCTTTTGGGCTCGCGGGCCTTTTGGACCGAAGCGCAGGGCCTGGTCCATCTGGTCCAGGAGCGCCTCGGGCCGGATCTGTTTTCCTATCTCGCCATCGCCCGTCCCAAGCCGCGCGGATCAGCCGACGCCGTGAAGCAACTCGCTGATGCTGCGTAACTCATTCACCTCGAAAGGAGACCCTGTGACTTACCCTGAAAATACCCCGAGCGTGGATGACATGCTCAACATGCCGGCCGGCGAGCTGGCGCAGCTGCCGGTTGAGTTGCTCGCCAGCCTGCAGGCCGAACTGGCCCATGCCAACAAGCAGTTGCGCGCCGCAACCGCGCGTTTCAACACCGCGCTGGAGGCGCGTTATGCCACCCGGGCCGCAGAGGCCCGCAGCGCCTGTGGCAAGGACACGGGCACCGTGAGGCTGGCCGATGGCGCCTACACCGTGGTGGCCGATCTGCCCAAGCGCGTCGACTGGGATCAGGACAAACTTACGCAGATGGCCGCCAAGATCACGCACAGCGGCGAGGACCCGGCCGAGTTCATCGACACGAAGCTGACAGTCTCTGAGCGCAAATACGGCGCGCTGCCCGAGGCTTGGCGCAAGGGGCTCAAGCCGGCGCGCACGGTCAAGGTTGGCACGCTCAAGGTCACTCTCGAGCCGAACGAGGCCGCGCAATGACCGACGCGCTTCCCATCATCACCGCCGACGAGCGGCTGGCGGAAACCCGCGGCATCAAGGGTGTGATTTTCGGCCCCTCAGGGATTGGCAAGACCAGCCTGCTCTGGACGCTGAAAAACGCGACCACGCTGTTTTTCGATCTGGAGGCCGGGGATCTGGCCATCGAAGGGCTGGGCGTGGATGTGATCCGCCCGCGGACATGGGCGGAATGCCGGGATTTCGCAGTGTTCATCGGCGGGCCCAACCCGGCGCTGCGCGGCGAGCAGCCCTACAGCCAGGCGCATTTTGACGCGGTCTGCGCCAAGTTCGGCAACCGGGCCGTGCTGGAAAAGTACGACACGGTGTTCATCGACTCGATCACTGTGGCGGGGCGGCTCTGCTTTGGCTGGTGCAAGGGCCAGCCCGAGGCCCACTCGGAAAAGACCGGCAAACCGGATGTGCGTGGCGCCTACGGCCTGCACGGCCGCGAGATGATCGCCTGGCTCACGCATCTGCAGCACACGCGGGCGAAGAATGTCTGGTTCGTCGGGATCCTCGACCAGAAACTCGACGACTTCAATCGCCCGGTATTCCAGCCGCAGATCGACGGGTCCAAGACCGGGCTCGAACTACCGGGCATCGTCGACCAGGTCATCACTATGGCCGAGTTCAACGCCGAGGACCGCAGCCTGCAGCGCGGCTTTGTCTGCCAGACGCTGAACCCCTGGGGCTATCCGGCCAAGGACCGCTCCGGGCGGCTCGAGATGCTCGAGGCGCCCCATCTGGGTCGGCTGATGGACAAGATCCGCGGCCCGCTCGTGCCCGAAGAACGCCGGCTGACCTACCAGGCCCCAGAGCTTCCGGCGCCGCCCAAGGCGCGGGCAGCCCCCAACTCCAATCCCACCAACTGAAAGGACCCCACCAATGTCTCTCTGGAACGATTTCAACGATGCGCAAACCAACACCAACGTCATCCCCAAGGGCACGCTGGCCAAGGTGCGCATGACAATCCGCCCCGGCGGGTTCGACGATGCCGCGCAGGGCTGGACCGGCGGCTATGCCAAGCGGTCCTCCACCGGCGCGGTTTATCTCGATGCCGAATACACGGTGCTCGAAGGGCCCTATGCCAAGCGCAAGATCTGGTCGCTGATCGGGCTCTACAGCCCCAACGGCCCGAACTGGGCCAATATGGGCCGCAGCCTCGTGCGGGGCATGCTGAACTCGTCGCGCGGGATTTCCGACAAGGACAATTCGCCAGAGGCGCAGGCCGCGCGGCGCATAAACGGGTTTGCCGATCTCGACGGGATCGAGTTTCTCGCCCGGATCGATGTCGGCAAGGACACGAGCGGAGAGGACCGCAACGAGATCAAGAGTGCGGTCATGCCCGATCATCGCGATTACGCGAAGCTCATGGGCCATGGAACTGCGCCGAGGGTACCGCGGACGGCCTATGCGTCTCAATCTGCACCCGCGGCACCGCAACCCGGCGCACCGGCGCAACAGCCCCAGACGCCGGCTCAGGACGCACAGCCCGACCAGACGCCTGCCGGGCCCGGCTTTTCCGGCCGTCCCAGCTGGGCGGAGTGAGGGGTACCGCCATGCGCCTCCGTCCCCGTCAGAAACTTTTCGTCGAGCGCAGCCTGGCTGCGCTCGGCCCCCGAGACAACACGCTCGGGATCGCGCCAACCGGTGCTGGCAAGACGATCATGCTCTCGGCGGTCACCGGAGAAAGGATTGGCGGCAGCGCCGCCAAGGCCTGCGTGCTCGCACAT
The DNA here is from genome assembly GCF_003129565.1 of Salibaculum griseiflavum. Lineage (GTDB taxonomy): Bacteria > Pseudomonadota > Alphaproteobacteria > Rhodobacterales > Rhodobacteraceae > Salibaculum > Salibaculum griseiflavum. Next base: position 7,679 of record NZ_QETF01000023.1, on the reverse strand, counting down.
CGCGACGAGCTGACCGCGCAGAACCGCGACAAGTTCGCTCGGGTCAACCCGGACGTGACCACCTCGGTGCTGGATGCCAGCACCAAGTCCTGGGGCGGCCAGGTCACTTTTGCCATGGTGCCCACGCTGGCGCGCGAGGCCAATCTGGCCGCCATGCCTAGGCTGGACCTGCTGGTCATCGATGAGGCGCATCATGCCGCCGCCGACAGCTACCGGCGCATCATCGACCACGTCCGGGACGCCAACCCGGAGGCTCGGATCTTCGGGGTCACGGCCACGCCCAATCGCGGCGATCGCAAGGGGCTGCGCGCGGTCTTCGACAATGTCGCCGACCAGGTGCGGCTGGGCGAGCTGATCGCGTCAGGCCACCTGGTGCCGCCGCGCACCTTCGTCATCGATGTGGGCGTGCAGGACAAGCTCAATGCGGTGCGCAAGACGGCGTCGGATTTCGACATGTCTGAGGTGGCCGAGATCATGGACCGCGCGCCGATCACCGACGAAGTGGTGCGCAACTGGCAGGAGAAGGCCGCCGATCGGCCCACGGTGGTGTTCTGCTCGACCGTGGCCCATGCTGGCCATGTCGCCGAGGCCTTCAACGCCACCGGCATCCCCACCGGCCTGATCCATGGCGACCTGCCTGGCGAAGAACGCCGTAATATCCTCTCCGCCTTCGCGAAGGGCGAGATCCGCGTCATTACAAACGTGGCCGTGCTCACCGAGGGCTGGGACCACCCGCCCACATCCTGTGTCGTGCTGCTGCGGCCCAGCTCTTACAAGTCAACGATGATCCAGATGGTCGGGCGCGGCTTGCGCACGATCGACCCGGCGGACCATCCCGGCGTGGTCAAGACAGACTGCGTGGTGCTGGATTTCGGCTCGTCGAGCCTGACCCACGGCACGCTGGAACAGGATGTCCATCTCGACGGCAAGACAGGCAACGGCGAGGCGCCCTCGAAGACCTGTCCGTCCTGCCATGCCGACATTCCGCTGGCCACCTGTGAATGCCCGATCTGCGGCGAGGCGCTGGTGGAGCCCGAGGACGCGACATCCGATGGAAACCCGAACGGAGCGCTCTCGGACTTCCTGATGACCGAGATCGACCTGCTCGAGCGATCCAGCTTCGCATGGGTCGATCTCTTCGGCACCGAGGATGCGCTGCTGGCCACGGGATTTGTGGCCTGGGGCGGCGTCTTCTGGCTCGACGGGCTCTGGTACGCCATCGGCGGCACGCGCGGTGCGCAGCCCCAACTTCTAGGGATCGGCGAGCGGTCCGTGTGCCTGGCGCAAGCCGACGACTGGCTCAACGATCATGAGACCGACGAGAGCGCCTTCAAGACGCGCGGATGGCTGATCCAGCCCGCCACCGAAAAGCAGCTGAAATATCTCTCGCCCGAGGCGCGGAGCGATTTCGGGCTCACGCGCTACCGCGCCTCGGCCCTCATGACTTTCGGGTTCAACAAGCGCGCGATCCGGCAGCTGATCCTGAGCGCGGCCCCGACCGCGCGGGAGGCCGCGTGAGCCATGTCGCGCAAATCTCGCCCGCGCCCGCAGAGGCTGCGGACCCATTGGGCCGTGACCAGCTCTGGCACCCCCGTGGCGCGCTCTGCGCGGTCTGCACCTCCCGCACCCGCGGTTTTGGCTGGTTCGATCCCCACCAACCCCGCGCAAAGCGCACATACCGCTGGTTCTGCTCGATGCCGTGCCAGTCGGCCTTCACACGCAAAGCCAAGAAAGGACTGAAAATGGCAGAGATAACCGAAGAGGAGCACATGGCGATCCTCGCCAGCCTCAAGCCCGTGGCGCGACAGATGGAGACCTATGGCTGGGACACCCGTCTATCGGAGCTCACGGAAGTGCAGGTGCTTTGGCTGATCGAAACAGCGGTGCAGGAATTTCGTGAAGCCATGGGCGAGATCACCAGCCAGTCGGAGGTCCCCTTCTGATGCTGGATTACAACCACCGGCCCAGCTTCGGCGAGCGCGTCAACGAGACCATCGATGCGGCCCTGACCGCCGAGAATACGGCAAGAACGCCCCGCGACTATCTCGGCGGCTCCCGTCTCGGGCAGGCTTGCGAACGCGCCCTGCAATTCGAGTTCACGGCCACGCCGAAGGACGAAGGCCAGGAGTTCTCGGGCCAGCTGCTGCGCATCTTTGCCATCGGCCATGTGCTCGAGGATCTGGCGGTCGCCTGGCTGCGGCAGGCCGGGTTTGACCTCTATACCCGCAAGGGCGACCGGCCAGACGGTGGCCAGTTTGGCTTTTCGGTCGCGGGCGGCCGTATCCGCGGCCATGTCGACGGCATCATGGCCGCCGGACCCGAAGGCTTCGGCCTGGCCGTGCCCGCGCTCTGGGAATGCAAAACCATGAACGCGAAGAACTGGCGCGCCTGCGTCAAGGACGGCGTGACCAAGGCCAAGCCGGTCTACGCCGCTCAGATCGCGGTCTACCAGGCATACATGGAGCCTTCGGTGCCTGGCATTTCCGCTGCGCCCGCGCTCTTTACCGCGATCAACAAGGATACGGCCGAGCTGCACCATGAGCTTGTGTCCTTCGACGCCGACCTCGCGCAGCGCATGTCCGATCGCGGCGTGCGCATCCTGCAAACCACGGATGCGGGCGAGTTGCTGCCCCGCGTGGCGCAAAACCGCGATTTCTTCGAGTGCCGCTTTTGTCCGTGGGCGGAGCGCTGCTGGGGGATGCCGACATGACGGACGCTCCCGACGACCCGCCCGAGACAGACGACACGCGAAAGGAGGCCGACATGGCGAAGGATGACGACAGCCCAAACGAGAGCAATATGGACAGCGACGAGAGCGCGCCCGAAGAAAACCTGGTCCATTTCAACCCGTGGCGCGATTTCAACGACGCGGCACCGCAGATCGATGTGTTCGGCGACGAGCCTGACCCTGAGCAGATCGCGCAATTCATGGAGGTGGTCTTCGGCTACTCGGAGGGGCTGATCCCGGTGCGCAGCTTTATTGACAAGGGTCAGGGCATCGATGGGCGCCCGCACAACATCTGGATCGAGGCCAACGAGGCTGTGGCCGACAAGATGGCCACCTTCGCAACCTGGGCCGCGCGCGAGGGGGCGGCGGTCTATGTGATCCCCGGCACCGTGGCTGAACCCGGCCAGGCCCGCGCTGCAGAGATCCTGCAGATGCAGACCGTGGTGGTCGATCTCGATACCGGCGATATCGCCGCCAAGCGCGCCCATCTCGAACGCCATCTTGGCGCACCCACCATGGTGGTCGAGAGCGGCGGTGTGACGCCCGAGGGCCAGCGCAAGGCCCATGTCTGGTGGAAACTGACCGAGCCCGCCGAGGGCAGCGACATAGCCCGTGTGACCCGTCTGCGCGGCGACATCGCGGCCAAGGCCGGCGGCGACATGCATTTCCGCTCGGCGCACCAACCGATCCGGGTGGCGGGCTCAGTTTACTACAAGAACAACCTCAAGACACAGGTCCGCATCGTTGAGCTGAACGAAGATCACGAGCGCGACCTGAACGAGTTGATCGAGGCGGTCACCGAGATGCCGCCCGCGCCGGGCGTGTCGCTGCAGCCCGAGTTCGCCCATCCCGACAAACCTGCCGTCGACGATGTGCTGGTCACCCCGGTGCGCGAGGGCGCCGCCGATGACTGGTCGCGCTTCGAGGGGGCCTCGGCGGCCATCGGGCATTTTATCCGCATGGTCCATGAGGGCCGCATGTCGAAGGATGAGGGCTGGGAAGGCATCTGTGGCTACAACGCCGCCATGCTGCGCCCTGCGTGGTCCGTGGAACGGCTCAAGCGCGAGTCCGAGCGGCTCTGGGCTCTGCATGTCGAAAACAATGGCCCCCCGCTTGTGCGGCTCGACAGCGGCGCGCCATCACCGGACGAGTTGCCCGCGTTCAGCCTCGGCGCGCTGCTCGACGACGCCAGCCCTATGCCCGAGGATATCATCGCGCCGCGCGTGCTCACGCCCGGTGGCCTGCTGGTGCTGGGCGGCGCGCCGAAGGTGGGCAAGAGCGATCTACTGATTTCCTGGCTCGTGCACATGGCCGCCGGTCAACCCTTCCTCGGCTTCACACCGCCGCGGCCGCTACGCATCTTTTATCTGCAGGCCGAGATCCAGTATCACTACCTACGCGAGCGTCTGCGCCAGATCACCCTGCCGCCGGACATGCTGAAAGCGGCCCGCGACACATTCGTCACCACCCCAAAACTGAAGCTGCTGCTCGACGACGAGGGCAGCGTGCAGGCTGCCCGGGCGATCCAGACCGCCTTCCCGGAGGCGCCGCCAGACATCATCTGCGTCGATCCGATCCGCAACCTCTTCGACGGTGGCCCCGAGGGCGGCGGGGAGAACGACAACACCGCCATGATGTTCTTCCTCAAGGACCGGGTGGAGGTGCTGCGCGATCATATCGATCCCGATTGCGGGGTGATCCTGGTCCACCACACCCGCAAGCTGTCCAAGCACCAGGTCAAGGAGGACCCGTTTCTGGCCCTGTCGGGCGCCAGTGCGCTGCGCGGCTTCTACACCTCCGGCCTGATCCTGCACCGCCCCGACGAGGATGCCTCGGAGCGCAAGCTGGAGATCGAGCTGCGCAACGGCCCGGCACTCGAGCCCAAGCTCATCGACAAGCGCGGCGGCGAATGGGTCGAACTGAACCCGATGAACGAGCGGCTGGTGAGGGCCGAGGCTGGGACCAAGTTCGATGCGGAACGCGTCCGCAAACAGGATGTCATCCTTGGCCTTCTCCTCGATGAAGCGGCCAAGGGGCGGCTCTATACCATCAACCAGTTCGCTGAATCCTTCGAGAATAAGGCCGGTCTCGGGGGAAAGGACGCGATCCGCAACCGGATTGGTGTGCAGACCACCAAGGGTTTCATCAAGTTCGTGCGCGACGGTTCACCCTATGGATACGGGGTGTCGCGATCCCGCTTCGGCTTCCTCTGTGTCGAAGGCATGGTCATGCCCATGGAGGGAGAGCACGTGGATCCGGATACCGGTGAGGTATTCCCGATCAGCGTGCCCGTGCTGCCCACCCACTTCAAATCGGCGCAAACCGGCGCCATTCTCGAGGTCGAGAACCCGAACGAATGGGTCTATCCTGAGGGGGAGCGGTCATGAACATTCCCGCCGAATGCTTCCCGCAGAATCTCGCGCAGGCCAGTTTAAACCAGATTGGGGGCGTTGCCGAAACTGCCTCGCCATCCGCCCGCAGAACTACGCACTGTCCAGTTGTAACCAGTTTCGGGTCATTGCCGAAACTGCCCCTGCAGAATTGCGCAGGAACCGCAATCCATACGCTGCAACCAGTTTGGGCTGAACTGGCAGTTTCGGGCGCCCGAAACTTGAAAATATTAAGCCATGTCAATGGCTTGACCACATCATATGAGTTGGGTGGTGTGAACCACCCCCTTCGGGGGTGGGGGAGAACGCCGCAAGGCGTGTTCTCCCACTCCCACCCCCAGGGGGTTCCGCGCGCGTGGCCTTTCTCAACCCTCACTTCTCAATCCGACGACGGCGGCCGGTACCGCCAAGCATCAACCGCCGTCGTCTTCCACCCGAGCAGCCAACCAGAAAAGGAGACCACCCATGGCTGAGATGACTCTGTCCAGCGCCGCACTCGGCGCAACCCCTGAAACGCGCATCCCGCCCGAGACCGGGCGCACCATCCTAGCCCTTGATCTGGGCACCACCACCGGCTGGGCCATCCGTGGCTTCGATGGCTTGATCACCAGCGGCACCGCCAGCTTCCGCCCCGGCCGCTTCGACGGTGGCGGCATGCGCTACCTGCGCTTCACCAACTGGCTGACCGAGCTCGACCTGCTGTCCGGGCCGATCGCCACCATCTACTTCGAGGAGGTCCGCCGGCACGCGGGCACTGACGCGAGCCACGTCTATGGCGGTCTGATGGCCACGCTGACCGCGTGGGCCGAGCTGCGCGGCCTGCCCTACGAGGGCGTGCCTGTCGGCACCATCAAGCGTCACGCAACCGGTCGCGGCAACGCCAACAAGCAGGCGATGATCGACGCGGCGCGCGACCGCGGGTTCTCGCCCGCCGACGACAACGAGGCCGATGCCATCGCCATCCTGCTCTGGGCGATCGAGACGCAGGGAGGTGTGGCATGACCGGGATGCAGTTCACACCGAAAGGCTATGGCGGCCACCGCCGCGACCCCCAGCAGGTCAAGCGCGAGGGCTGGCGCGAACAGGGCGTGCTCGCCGTCTCGGTCGATGACGAGCGGCTCACTTGGCCCGAGCGTGAGCTCGTCCGCCAACTGGGCGAGAAGCTCTATGGCAAGCTTCCAGCCGTGAGGGAGGTGCGCAATGGCCGATAACTGGACCCGCGCCATGGTCGCGGACCGGCTGGACCTCGCGGCCGACGTCATGCGCGCCATGCCGCCGGTGCGCCCGCAGGGCTATGTCAGCGCCTGGCCGGAATACCTCTCCACCTTTGCCGATCAGGTGGGACAGGAGCCACGGATGAAAAAGCCGCTGCCATCGCCGCGGATGATCACGCAAGCCGATGAGGCGATGCTCTGGCTGCGGTGGGTCGACAAGGATATCGGCCAGATCCTCTGGGCGCGCGCCAACCGCAAGCCGTGGAAACGGATCACCTGGCACCACGGAATCAGTCGGGCCACAGCGAACCGCCGACACGACTACGGGCTGGCTGTGATCGTCTGGAAGTTGAATGGACGAACGGTGCCGCGCAAACGATCGATGGCCTATGTCATTGGTCAGACGGTGTGAGCGTTGGGGCGGCCAATTTGTGGCCGCCCTGTCAACCCCTCTCGTGCCGGCGGGACGCTTTTTGGTGAGACACGGAAACCTGTGACAGATCCCGCTCGAGGGGCTATAACAGCGATAAGATGATCGAAGTGCGGTTGAGCGGGCCGCGTCGGTTTGACCGGATTAAAAGGTTGTGACTGTGGACCAGTTTGGAGGGTGCAACTGTCTCTGGTCGATTTTGTGAGACATCTTACCCATTGATATTGAACGGGTCCTTCCTGTTCGCAGACGTATATGGGGGGGCTCAGCGCGAGGCTTTCCCAGTCACACCCGCAAAAACACCCGTTTCGTTTCGCTTTGCGCGCAACCCCAAAGAAACAAGGGCCTGACGGCCTGACAAACCCCGCCTGAACCGAAACGGGGGTCTGACCCCATTTCGCTTCGCGCAGCAGACCCATTTCGCTTTCGGGCCAGAGCCGTTTTGTTTCGTGGACCTCTGGTTCGCGCATCAAGCCTTCCCAAGGACACCGCCATGGACGTCACCGACCTGCCGCTCGAGCAGATCATCCCCTACGCGCGCAACCCGCGGAACAACGCCGAGGCCATCGCAACGGTCGCGGCCTCGATCCAGGAGTTTGGCTGGCGCCAGCCGATCGTCGTGGACGAGGCGATGGTTGTGCTGGCAGACATGCTTTCGTTTTAATTTAAATCTCTTAGAACTCTGGTGCCTGGAGGTGTAAACAGGCAGTAGTACTGAGAGCAAAAAACGACGATTAGGTTAGCGCCCTGGCGCTGCCGTCGAGCCATTACAGGAACGAGTTTCGGTAACCGGGGGATGTCCCGACGGATGTTGAAACTTTGAAAAAGGGTGGCGTTGCTTCCCCTGAGCCGTAGGCTCGGGGTGATCAAACCAAAAAGGAAGCAACACCATGAAGACGACTACCACATCCTCCAGT
>NZ_QETF01000022.1 GCF_003129565.1 Salibaculum griseiflavum | reverse complement strand
GGGAAGAAGGGCTCAAGACGCGCCATCTGCGCCTCCGTCAGCCAGAAAAGATCAGACATGGTCACCGCTCGTTTTTCGAACCGTGAATCACGCCGAAATGCGGAAATCAATGGGTCCTGACCCTAGGGCTCTACCAACGCCTCTACCCGCGGTGGGGCAAGCGGTGTCTCGATCTTTTCTTCGCAGTCCTGCTGCTGCCTCTTATCCTTCCCGTTCTTGCCATACTTGCGTTGCTGCTTTTACTTGAAGGCGGCAAGCCGTTCTTCTGGCAGGCAAGGATGGGGCGCGGCGGTCGGCCCTTTCACTGCTGGAAGCTGAGGACAATGGTCCCTGATGCGGAAGCGCGGCTGCGTGCACTTCTCGAAAGCGATCAGACGATTCAGCAGGAATGGGACGCGCATCAGAAGCTCCGCGACGACCCGCGGATCACGCGGCTTGGCAGCTTCCTGCGGAAGTCCAGTCTTGATGAACTTCCGCAGATTTTCAACGTCTTGAAAGGTGAGATGAGCCTTGTCGGACCGCGTCCTTTCATGCTGGATCAACAAGAGGCCTACGATGCAGAGGGTGGCCGCAAATACTACTTGCTCCGGCCCGGGATCACTGGCCCTTGGCAGGTCACTGAACGCAATGACTCTGTGTTTTCCACCCGAGTTCTCTACGACGAGCGCTATGCGAATAGCGTCTCACTAACGGCCGACTTGCGCATCATCTTGGCGACATGCGTCGTCGTGCTGCGCAACACGGGGCATTGATCCGGTTGTTTATGCGGGCCGACGTTGAAGGCAGTGAATGGCATTTCTTGGCGTGAAGCCGTTGTTCGACAGACCAAGCAGCGAATGGATAAGTCATGAAAACTGCCTTGATTACAGGTGTGACGGGGCAGGATGGCTCCTATCTTGCGGAATTCCTTCTCGAAAAAGGGTATGAGGTTCATGGGATCAAGAGGCGCGCGTCGCTGTTCAACACCCAGCGCGTCGACCACATCTACCAGGATCCGCATATCGAGCACGCGAATTTCCGGCTGCATTATGGCGATTTGACCGACAGTTCGAACCTGATCCGGTTGATGAGCGAGATCATGCCCGACGAGGTCTATAACCTCGGCGCCCAGAGTCATGTCGCGGTCAGCTTCGAAGCGCCAGAATATACCGCCGATGTCGATGCGCTCGGCACCCTGCGTCTGCTGGAGGCGATGCGGTTCCTCGGGCTGGAGGGAAAGGCCCGGTTCTACCAGGCCTCCACTTCGGAACTCTACGGGCTTGTCCAGGAGATCCCCCAGCGGGAAACGACGCCCTTCCATCCGCGCAGCCCCTATGCTGTCGCCAAGTTGTATGCCTACTGGATCACCGTGAATTATCGGGAAGCCTACGGAATGTATGCCTGCAACGGCATCCTGTTCAATCACGAAAGCCCAAGGCGCGGCGAAACCTTCGTCACTCGCAAGATTACCCGTGGCCTTGCGAATATCTCCCAGGGGCTGGAGCCCTGCCTGTACATGGGCAACATGGATGCGCTGCGCGATTGGGGCCACGCAAGGGACTATGTCCGCATGCAATGGATGATGCTGCAGCAGGATCAGCCGGAGGATTTCGTGATCGCCACCGGCAAGCAGTATTCCGTGCGTGAATTCATCCTCTGGGCGGCAAGCGAGTTGGCGATCGAGCTCGAATTCTCTGGCGAGGGCGTCGACGAGATCGGCATCGTCAAGTCGGTTGGGCATAACGTTGCGCCTGCCGTCAAGCCCGGTGACGTGCTGGTCCGGGTCGATCCACGTTACTTTCGCCCGGCTGAGGTTGAAACGCTGTTGGGCGATCCGGCCCATGCCAAGCAGAAGTTAGGCTGGGAGCCCGAGATCACGGCGCGGGAAATGTGCGCCGAGATGGTTCAGCAAGACCTTGAGGTCGCGAAGCGACACGCGTTCCTGAAGCTGCATGGGTATGAGATTCCCGTCACGCTGGGGGGCTAGATATGACCTACGATCTGGAAGGCAAGAAAGTCTGGGTTGCCGGCCATCGCGGCATGGTCGGAAGCGCGTTGGTGCGGCGTCTGGGCAAAGAGCCGTGCGAGGTGATCACCGCCGGGCGCGATACCGTTGATTTGACCCGACAGGCCGAGGTCGAGGAGTGGATGGCGCAGAGCCGGCCCGATGCCATCGTGATGTCGGCTGCGAAGGTCGGGGGTATTCTGGCGAACGACACACACCCGGTCGATTTCCTTGTCGAGAACATGCAGATCGAAACAAACATCTTCACGGAGGCCCATGCCACCGGCGTCGAAAGGTTTCTGTTCCTCGGATCCTCCTGCATCTACCCAAAGCTTGCTCCGCAACCGATGGCCGAGGACTGCTTGCTGACCGGCCCGCTAGAGCCCACGAATGAATGGTACGCGATCGCAAAGATCGCCGGGATCAAGATGGTGCAGGCCTATCGCAAGCAATACGGGCATGACTGGATTTCGGCGATGCCCACCAACCTCTATGGGCCGGGCGACAATTATGACCTGCAATCGAGCCATGTCTTGCCTGCGCTTCTGCGCAAGTTCCACGAAGCCAAGAGGGCCGGGGACAGTTCCGTGACCTTGTGGGGCAGTGGCACGCCGCTGCGCGAATTCCTGCATGCTGACGACCTGGCCGACGCGCTGGTCTTCCTGCTCAAGGAATATTCCGGACATGAGCATGTAAATGTCGGCTCCGGCGTCGAGGTGTCGATCCGCGACCTGGCGGAGACCATCGCCGAGGTGGTCGGCTATGAGGCCGAACTTGTCTTCGATACGACGAAGCCGGATGGGACACCCCGCAAGTTGATGGACAGTGCGCGCCTGCACCGGCTGGGATGGAACAACGCGCGGCCCCTCAAGGACGGTATTGCCCAGACCTACGCCGACCTCGACACCTGCGGGTGGTAGCGGTGGCGTTCGTCCCGCCAAGCTTTGACGTGCTCGGTGTGCCGGTGACGGTCACCGATCTGGATCGCGCGACCGAGACGATTCTGGGCTGGAAGGGGGATGCGATCGGGCGCGCGGTTGGCGTCCGCGATGTTGCAAGCCTTATGACCATGCAGGCCGATGCGGAGCTGATGGCGGTCACGAAGCGCACCGCGATGAACCTGCCCGATGGGATGCCTCTGGTCTGGATCGGTCGGCATCGTGGGCTTCCGGTCGGGCGGGCCTGTGGACCCGACCTGATGGAGAGGGTTCTTCTCGACGGGCGGGCGACCGGGCTGAAGCACTTCCTGTTCGGTGGCAAGGAGGGCGTGGCCGAGGCCCTGGCCGAGCGGTTTCGTGCCAAGGCGCCGGGCGTCGAGATCGTCGGCACTTCCTGTCCTCCGTTCCGGCCACTGACCCCGCAGGAAGACGCCGATCTGGTGGCGCAAATATTGGCGAGCGGAGCGGATGTGGTGTGGGTCGGCATATCATCACCGAAACAGGACGTCTGGATGGACGCCCATCGGGAGATTCTGCCGGTAACGATGATCGGCGTCGGCGCCGCCTTTGACTACCACGCCGGGTCCATCATGCGCGCGCCACGCTGGATGCAGCGTGCCGGTCTGGAATGGGCGCATCGTCTGGTGTCCGAGCCCGGACGGCTTTGGCGCAGATACCTTGTTCTTGCGCCGCTGTTTCTGTGGCGCGTTCTGACGACCCGTAAGCCGGCGAAGAACACCTTTGGCGGCGCGTCTTAGGAGGGGCCGATGCGCGAACATGACAAATCGGGGCTATCGCATGGCATTGTCCATATTTGCCGAACTGAGCGATTTTTACGGCTCGGTTCCGGAGAATGCCGATGCCCGTGACCCCCGTGTTCATCCTGTCGCTGCCACGGTCCGGCTCGACCATGTTGCAGCGTGAGTTGGCGCGCCATCCCGAGATTGCGACCGTGTCCGAGCCGTGGTTCCTCTTGGGGCTTTTGCCGCCGGGCGATGCCGATCTGTCGGGGTCGACATACGGTCGCCGGGTCTATCGGCAGGCGGTGGAAGACATGATCGCGGCCCTGCCCGGGGGGCGCGATGACTGGCATGCGGTCATGCGCTCGGCAGCCAGCGACCTCTATGAGCGGCTGGCGGAAGCGCAGGGAGGCGGGGCGCGCTATTTTATCGACAAGACCCCCAGATATGCGCTTGCACCCGAGGCGGTACACGCCATGTTTCCGGATGCGCCGCTCATCGTGTTGTGGCGCAATCCTCTGGCGATCGCGGCCTCGATGATGTCGACCTATAGTTCTGGCCGCTGGAACCTCTACCGCTTCGTCCAGGATTTCGAGATCGCTCTGCCCCGGCTGGTTGCATTTGTCGAAAGAAATCCCGGGTCTGTCCTTGCGCTGCGATATGAAGACCTGAGGCCCGGGTCCGAGCCGGATCTGTCAAGGATCCTCGAACACCTCGGACTGGACGAGGCGGATGGCGCCTTGATTGGGAACGCTGCAAACGTTGCCCTTGCCGGGCGATTGGGCGATCCGACCGGCGGGCTCAATCACACCGTTCCGTCCCTTGGCGACGACCGCTGGAAGGCCCAGTTCCGGAATCCTCTAAGGCGTGCCTGGGCGCGTCGGTTCCTGCGCCGGATCGGTGCGGAGCGGCTTTCCGTGATGGGATATGATTTGAACGAGCTTGAAGCGGAGCTGGCTTCGTGCCGCGGGTTCGCCAGAAATCTCATCATGGATCTTCTGCTCATGCCGCGCGGCATCTTTCGGCGCCTTTTTCTGACGACGATGCTGCGGGCCCAGTTCTTGCGACTGCGTCACCGACAGCCATTGGTGGATGTGGAATAGGGCCGATGATTGCAGCTCATCCGATCGGAGCGGTCCATTCGCATCGGGCCCGGCCCAGACTGACCACGCGCTTGTTTCTGCTCGCCGCCATCATACCGCTCGTTCTCATGGCCGACCCGACCGATCAGGCGCTGGGCTTGTCAACAACTCAGCAATTCATACCCGTCGCAATCGCGCTGCTCGCTGGCCTCTTTTCTGTCGCGACCGGCCTCAAGGCGCAGGGTGGTTTGACGTGGCAGGATTTCGCCTTCAGCCTTGTCATACTCATGATGGTTCTGGGCGGTGTCGGGACTGTCTTGCAGACCGGAGACTTGACCGACAGCTTTGCGCGACTGTCGTTTATCGCGTTGATTTTCTTTCCCTTTCGCATCCTCGCCAGCCAGCCGGACGAGTTGCACTGGTTCCTGAGACGGTTTTCGGTATGGATCGTTGGCGTCTCCATTCTGATGAGCCTCCAATTGATATATTGGCAGGTCGTCGGCCCCTTTTTCGAACCACGCCGCTCAGGCATCTACCATATCTTCCACGAAGAGGTGTTTCTGCTTCCCGTGGCGGTCATGATCGTGCACCTGAGCAAGCATCGAAGTGCTTGCCTGCGCGCTGCGGCGATCCTTCTGCTTCTGGCCGGAACCCTTTTCTCCTTCAAGAACACGGGGTTTCTTGTCTTCGTGCTGGCGGCTCTGCTGCTGTTTTGCACGGCCTCGACCCGCGACACGAAAATGAGCCGGAAGTTCACCATGATACGCGCTATCGTTGGGTTCTATGCGGTGCTCGCGGTGGCGGCCCTCTTGGTATTGCTGCCGTTCTTCAGGGATCAACTGCCCGGTGGCAGTACGCTGGTCCGGTTCTACACATATGGCCTCAGGTGGGAACAGTTCCTGGATGCGCCATTGTTCGGGTTTGGCTTCTGGGGGACACCCTTGATCAGTGTGCCCAATACCAACCTGATCATACCGAGCCACAGCGACTTTCTCGATCTGCTGGCCTTCGGCGGGCTTGTCGGGGCGCTTGCCTACCTTCTGCCCCTCATTTCTTTCCTTCTGTCTTTCAGACGGCTTGACCGTCTGCAAGAGGAACGCGTCGCGGCCCTCGCGATTTACACCTTGGTTGCCGCGATCCATGTGGTGTGGCTCTTCAACCCGGTCTGGCTTCAGCCGAAGATGGGTGTCCTTCTCTGGGCCGGGCTGGGTCTCTTGGCTGGCATCCATTCAAGGGCAAGACACGGCTCGCCTTGATTTCCTGCGCCATAACGGTCATCCGGCGGTTCCGAGTGGATGGAGTCGTGCAGCCGCGTGATGCCCGGACGGCAAAGCAGGCAGGCCAAGGAGCTTTGATATGGCAGGAATGTCACGCAGGCAGGGGCTGGTGGCGCTGATCACCGGTTTTCTGGCCGTGGTAATCGCCTATCTGACGCTCAGCCCCGATGCCCCCGGTCTCGACGAGAGGTCCCCCGACAAGCTCTACCATGCCATCGCTTTTGCGGCGCTTGTTTTTCCGTCGGCCTTCCTGCGCCCGCGCGGTCTTGGCTGGGTGATCCCTGCCGCGCTTGTTTTCGGCGGGGCAATCGAACTGATCCAGCCATGGGTCGGGCGCTCAGGGGAATGGGGGGATTTCGCAGCCGATCTTGTTGGGGTCGGGCTTGGCGTGACGGCGGGCCTGCTGTTGCGGCGTCTCCGGCAGGGGTAAAGCGGGGCCGTTGCGGTCCGAGCCCTAGCACAGAGGCGTTCCAGCCATTTTGGCGATCTGGTCGCCGGTGAATCGGTAAAAGGTGTTCGGATCAGAGCCGGGAATGGTCGCCAGGTACCAGTGCCGCAGAGGGGCAGGGTAATGCCGGGCGATCCTCAAATGCGCATCATGGGGGATGCCCCGGCCGGTCCAGGTGCCGGATCTGTATTCAGAGCGCGTTACGGGATGGTGAAAATAGAAGGCGGCGTTGTGGTCGATGCAGAGGTTGTCGGCACCCAGAAACATGGTGCAGGCAGAATAGCAATCGCCGTAGATTTCCACGCGTTCGACCGGTGGGGTGTCGGCCAGCAAGAGGCGTGCTTCTGTCAGGCTGATATTGCCGCCGCCGGCCCATGCGCCGCCGGAAATGATGAGGGACGCCAAAACACTCATGACCCGTCTCCCGAAGATCGGAAACACCGAGATCGACGGTTCTGTCGGACTGCCCGGAAGATTACCGTCCCTGTGCCTGCCATGCCCGCACGGGACAGGGCGGCGTGGCGACGGCGGAATGGCACCCGCTGTTCTGGCGGTGCCGCTCAGCACGATTGGGATCGCGTGGAGCGACTCCTAGCAAGGTTTCGTGAAGGCTTGGTTGACGCTGCGCGCAGAACGGGCGCATCTGGCAACTGGCATATATTGTTTGGCTGGTCGAAATGGAGCGGGTGATGGGAATGAGGTTTCCAGTATTTTCAACGAGTTACCGTTTTTCACTACCTTTTTAGCCCTATTTTAGCCTAGGCAGTCGTCTTTTCGAGCGCTTTGAGCGTCTTTATCGGAGCGGGCAGAGCAGGGTTCGCGTCGGCATTTTTCGAGGTGTTGAACGTTGCAATTGAGAACCCGCCGAGCATCTGGCGCGGAGCGGCGGTAATGTCGTGGAGGGCGGGGGTCAGGGACGTCCCGGGGACCACGGCCCAGATGCGGTCTTGGCCGACCGGTTCTGGCACGACGAACGAGATGGTAGCCTCGTCATGCGACTGAGGGGTCACGACGACAACCCCGATTGGGCCGTCCCCGAGATCGACTTGGATGCTGGTCGGGTCCTTCTGGTTTGTCGCTGGAAAATTGACACGGCCGCCGGCGACCTCAACCAGTCCGGCTACATAGAGAACGGCACCTTTGGCGCGGGCTGTGATCTCGGGCTCGGCTTGGCTGCTCTGCAAAGGTCTCCGTCCAAGGGACAACCAAACCTCGTCCACCTTGAGGAAGCGCGCCAGATCGCGCATCTTGTCCTCGCGCGGGCGGCTCATGCCCTTGATCCATTTGTGGACGGTATTCAGGCTCACTTTGGTGCCTTGGCGTTCCAACTCGCGCTTGAGCCATGACAACCTGCCATGTGGTGTGGGTGGGGCCGTCGGGTAGGCCTCTATCGCCTGGTTGAGGCGGGCGGCAAACTCTTGTGTGGTTTCCTGCGGCATGAGTTCTCTCCAATTATTCCGTCCACCTATTCAATAGATAGTGGAAAAATCAACCCTTCTATCTTTCGAGCGCGAACACGCTCTCCGTGGACGTTCTAGTTAACTGTCTTGTTCGTGCAGTTGAGGGCCGATGCGAGTTAGCCGACCAAAGCCCGATGCTGCAATTGGTTAGAAATTTTGGCCAACTAACATATTGACTATGAGGTGAAAGTGGAGATTATAGCCGATACGGCAGCCAACAGTTCGATCCATAAGGTAAGCCCCATGTCCGACGTGTCCGTGAAATCCCAGCACATCTACAACGATCTCTACCATCTCATGGCTGAACACTTCCCAGCCGCCCGCACCCCCAACAATGCATTTGACGTGGTAGGGTTCGCGAAGGCCATCGAGAGGGCCCATGTAACGATCTACAACGCGTTCCGTGCCGATTGGGTGTCCGTCGCGGTTGCCGAAGACATCATCCGACACTCGAGGAAAGTCGAAGGCGCGACGCCGCTCGTGTGGGCTGACCTGTTGCCATACGTGCTGCCGAATTATGCGAAATTCTCGGAGCTGCCGCACGCTTCCCGAGAAGCCTCTGACCAGTCCCAAAGTTGAGCGGTTCAGATCGGCCGTTTCGACCACCAACGGGGAGCGACATGAGCGAGAACGACTTTCAAATCCTGCGAATCTCCCAGGGCAAACACCGGGGCCGGGTAAAAAATATCCAGATTCCCTGGCGCAAGTTCTGCCGCAAGTTCGCAGAACCGTCCGTGGATTCGTCAGTGACCTACGGGCAGTATCTCAAGCTGGGCGTAGACGAGCAGGGCGAGAAGAAGTCCGCGCCGGGCTATATCGTCGGGGCGCAGTTCGCAGACGGCAAGCGCCGCCTCGCGAACATGCAGAAGCGCACCCTGATCTCGTTCGACCTGGACGAAGTCAAGCCTGCCCAGATGGACGAGATCGAGATGGGTCTGTCCGACATCTGCAAATACGAGTTCCTGCGGCACACCTCGCGAAAGCATTGCCCGGAATCCCCCCGCTGGCGTATCCACATGCCGATCTCGCGGCCCGTCGATCACGACGAGGCGAACGCGATCACGCGCATCCTGGCTGCCATGATCTTCTCCGACCCGCAGGAGTCCATCGACGCGGTGGACGTGGTGTCGCATCGCTACGCCCAGGTCTCCTACATGCCTAGCCGGTCGAAGGACCAGGAGTATCGCTGCGAGGTCAATCACGGCGAACTGCTGGACCCGGATGAACTGCTGGAGTCCTTCCCGGGCAACTGGAAGGACCACACCCAGCTACCGATGCGGTCGGACGAGTCCTCGGCGCGAGCCGCCGACCCGAACCGGCGCATGGAACTGCCGACCGACAAGTCCGGGATCATGGGCGCGTGGTGCCGGACCTACACCGTGGACGATTGCATCACCGAGTTCCTCTCGGACGTCTATGAGCCCGGCGTCTCGACCGACGGCCACAACCGCTACACCTACCTCCAAGGCACCGGCTCGAACGGCGCGGTCAGCTACGACGACGGGCTGTTCCTCTACTCGAACCACGGCACCGACCCTATCGAGGGCGCGGCCAACGCCTGGGACCTCTGCCGCATCCACCTGTTCGGCGAACTCGACAAGGACGCTCGCGAGGGCACCTCGCCGGGCTCCCTGCCGTCGTTCAAGGCCATGGCGAAGTTCGCCAGCGAACAGGAAGACGTGCAGATCGAGATCGCCCGGGAGGTAAACGGCCTTTTCGATGACGCGGACGACGAAGATGAAGAGGAAGAGGCTGACCCGGCCCCGGGGGGACGTGTAAAGAAAAACCCGCTTTCTGAACACGAAGAGAGCGACGAGATCGAAAAAGACGATTTTGTTGACACGTTCGAGGACGACATCGACGCCTTCCTCGGCGGTTCTGATGCTGCCGAAGAGGACGACATCGACGCCTTCCTCGGCGGCGCAGACGAACCCGAAGAGAAGCCCAAGAAGAAGAAAAAGAAAAAGAAGAAGCCGCTCACCCTACTGGAGCAGATGAACCGGGACCACGCTTTCGTGCAAAACGGCAGCACCCCGCTCATCGCGGATTTTCGCCAGGAGAAAAAGGTGAACTGGCGCTCGGTGTTCGGGTTTCAGACCGAATACCGGAACCGCCTGGTGCCGGACCACGAAGGCAAGATGAAGACGCTTGCCAACTGGTGGCTCGACCACCCGAAGCGCCAGTCCTACCCGCTCGGGGTCGTCTTCCGGCCCGATGAAAAGGTATCGAAGGGCATGTTGAACCTGTGGACGGGGTGGGCCATTGAGCCGGACCCCGCCCAGGACTGCCAGTTCATCCTCGACTACATCTGGCGCATCCTCGCGAACCAGGACCAAGAGCACTACGACTACCTCCTCTCCTGGCTCGCGGACATCGTGCAGAACCCGGCCCAGAAGCCGGGCGTGGCCCTTGTGCTCAAAGGTCTCAAGGGGGCCGGTAAGGACACCCTTGCGGAGATCATGCGTCGGATCGTGGGCGACCGGCACCGGGCGAAGATCACCGACACGAAGATGATCGGGGACAAGTTCAATGCGGCCTTCGAGACCGCGCTGATCGCGCAACTGGAAGAGGCGTCCTGGGGCGGCAACATGGACGCGAAAGGCACCCTCCAAAGCTACATCACGTCGCCGACGATCAGGATCGAACGGAAAGGCGTGGACGCCATCGAACTCGACTCCTTCGTGCGCCTGATCTTCACGGCGAACGAGGACTGGGTGGTGCCTGCGACCGCAGACGAACGCCGCTACGCCGTGTTCGAGGTGTCGAACGAGCGGGCCGGACCGAAACAGAAGCCGTTCTGGAGGGACTTCTACAGCCGCCTCGACAACGGCGGGGCGGAAGGCTTCCTGGCCTATCTGATGGAGTGGGAGCGCCCAGACCACATCGACGTGGGCACCCCGCCGGAGACCAAGGCTCTTAGCGATCAGAAACTCGCCGGGTTGCGGGGCGTTACCTTGTGGTGGTTCGGCCTCCTCTACGACGGCGAGGTTCCGGGCGACATCGTGTTCTCGGACTCCTTCGAGGGGGACGAAGACGGCGACTTGGACGACCCGGGTTGGGAGAGCGACTGGGTGACGGTCGAGACGAACTCGGTTCGTGCGGAATACGACCAGTGGCGCAAAAACAACATCCGCAAGGCGCAAGAGCGCGACCCGAGGGCTTTCGGCAAAGACCTCCGAACCCTTTGCCCCTCCATGGAGAGGCTGCGCAAGGGGGCCTCTGGACGCCAAACGCGGGTCTACCGTCTCCCGCCCCTGGACGTATGCCGGGCCGAATTTGCCGCCGCTCAGAACGTGAACGTGTCGGACTGCGGGTTCCCGGAGTTCGACGGCGACGACACCGAGATCGACCGGGGCGATCTCGAGTCTGAAAACCAGTGACCCCGGACAATAGAGGAGCAAAGACATGGGAACGACCCAAACCGAATACGAAAAGCGACTGCCCTACGCTTGGGCCTGGGACGAGAAGACCCGGACTGAATACCTGCTGCACCGGGGCTATCACGCCATCGCCCGCCGCCCGGCGGAGGAACCGATGGCGGCAGAGTATCTGCCGGGCGTCGAGCACCCGGAGCACGACTATAAGGGGTTCTTCTATGACGACGGCAATTCTCCGTGTGCGAACGCCGAAACGAAGGCCCAGTGCGAACGCATCCTCACGCTGTTCTTGGCGGGCCACGACGTTCGACAGTTCATCCGTAAGAGCGGCCTGCCTGCGACCGACGCTGCCTACACGGAAAAGGCTTTTCGGGACGAGAGCGATCTGAGCGTAACGCGGGGCCCGCACGGCGATGAAGCCCTCCGGCAGCGGCTCAAACGGGTCGCAGCGACGGAAGCCCACCCGGGCTGACGCACCGAGTCACCTCGATTTTTCAACGCAGCGTGGAAGCCTCGGCGAAAGCCGGGGCTTTTTCGCGTCTGCCGGACTCAGTCACCCGTGGAAATGCGCCGTCTACGGGAGGCCCGAGGGTCCACAGGGCTTTCAGCGGAGAATGGAAAGCACAATACACAGTTGAAGCCTCAATCAGGGCTTGTCCGGTCAACCGGGCGAAGAGAAAGTCCGCAGGAGCGGAAAAAGCGGCTGACGGTTGAACGCTCAGGCCCCGGTGGACCAGTCAGCCGACGGGGGAGACGATTTGGGGGCGAACCGGGGGCTACAAACCGGTCGTAGTCCATGGAGCCCAAACCCGAAATCTTCATGAACCCTAAAAATCGTTTAATTTCAATAGGTAGTCCGAGAGACCGAGAAGCCGAGTAATTTTCGATTCCCTATATAGGAACGAACGAATAATTTTCGTAAGCTACTTGCCGTTGGGGTAAGGCTTTCCGTTCTACTACATTCGTTTCCCTCTATATAGGATTACCCTTAGACTACATAGACTATATGGACTACTTATTGAAATTAAACGAAAAAACCGGGTCCATTAAGGAAAATCCCTCGGACCCCCCTGGACTACGCCCCGGAACCGGTGTGAGCCGGGTAGATTCCACCAAATCCTGAGTCTGCGAACCCTCTTCGCCCCTCAAACCGGCTGCGCTCTCGATGGCGCAAGCGACCCGGCCTGCATCCGGTCGAAGCAGGACGCCGGGCCTGCCTGGTGCCGTGGGACCAGATCGAGCGGGCGGTGATCGGGCTGGGGGTCAGTCGGGATTTCCGTCTTCCCAGATCGCCGGGATGACCGGATTCCTGGGGAAACTAAACCGATCAGTTCAGTTTAGATAGGTGTCCCCTAGAACAGAACCAGAACTCTCGAATATCGCGCTCCGCGCCCCCCGCGTCAGCCCGGAATCCCGGGGAAGGACCCGCAGCGACCCCTTGACCGCTCCAGCCCAGGTGGACCCGGACGCCCGGACGCCCTGTTGAATCGTCCACCTGGGCCCCCGGTTGAACCGTCAACCCGGACGCCAAGACGCCCCGCAACCGCGCCCCCGCCGCTACATCCCGGACGCCCGGACGCCCCGTCACCGGGCCCAGGACGCCCGCCGCCATGCTGACTCGGGGGCCTCCGCCCGGGCCCAGATCGGCCCGCCGCCCGTCCAGATCGGCACGCGGAAACGGCCCGGACCAGATCGCCCAGGCGGAATCAGATCGCCCAGGCGCGGCGGCCTGGGCGTCGGGTTGTCCGGTTGTCGGGTAAGGGGGCGGCCTAGGCTGCTCGATCCGGGCCCCGCCCAATCGACATAGGACGCCTAGGGCCAGGGCCTCCAAGTGAGGCTAGCAAGGGCTGTAGCGGGGGCCAAGCCCCCAACGGTCGATCCGCGTCAGAGCGCGCGGTTGAGCGTGACCGTGCCCATTAGAAGGTCGTGCAGGCCCTGCTTCTTCTTTTTGTTTCTGTGGGACGTTCAGCCCTTCGCGTCGCCAAATGCGTTCGACTCGCTTGTGGCTCACATGCCAGTCCGCGTCGTTCAGCAAGCCGGTCACCATCCGATATCCGTAGCGTCCGCACTGATCAGCCAACTTGATGATATCATCGGTCAGACGGTTTTAATCGGCCCGGCCCTGGGGCAGCTTGCGCAGCGTGGATCGGTGCTGAACCAGCGTGCGGCAGGCGCGGTGTTCTGATACACCGAGTTCCTACCGCACAAAGTCGATGCATTTCCGGCGATATGAAGGGCTCAGAAGTCTCGCGTTGCTGCCTCGGTCAGGATCAATTTTTCCAGCGTCAAATCAGACACCGCCCGCCGCAGCCGCTGGTTCTCTTTCTCAAGCTCTTTACACCGGACGAGTTGTGACTGTTGCATCCCGCCATAAAGTTCGCGCCATTGGGAAAACGTCTGCTACGTAAAGCCGATCTGGCACACTGCCTCTGCAATCATTGCACCTTGTCCTTGCAGAACTTCAACCTGCCGAAGCTTCGATACAATCTCTCGGCGCTTCTCTAATCTTCCAGCCATCGTTGATCCTCCAATTTTCGGAACAATCTATCCCAGTTGGTGGACCACTTTCAGGGGGCTACTCCACACTGAGCCGCCAGCCAGTCCTCGATCAATGCCGCGATCCCTTTCGGGTCTTCCTCATGTGCCAGATGGCCAAGGTCGGGCAGGAGTATCAGTTTGCAGTCGGGAATCCGCGTGGCCGCGCATTCGGCAATCCTTGGGGGGACGGCCGTGTCCCGTGCCCCAGCGAGGAACAGGCAGGGCGACGTGATCCGATCCAGCCGACCCAGCAGGGGATCTATGTGCCATTGCGACATCATCTGAAGCGTGGCCTCGACATGGTCCCGATCCGCGATGAGCCGCGCATAGAGGTTCAGACCATCGGGGCCTAGCCGCGACCCTGTGCTTTCGATCAAGCGGGCCGCGCGAGCGGTTCGCGGTGGCCCCGCCGAAAACAATCTCGAGGTCAGAGGGTTCAGTGCAAGCAGTTTTGCCATGGCCGGAAATAGCCAGCCTGCGATGCCCTCGAAATGACCCAGCGCGGGGTTGAGGCCGATGATCCGTGACGGCTCGTGGCCGTCGCGCACCTGCATTTCGCTCAACCGCAGGGCGATGGCCGAACCAGCCGAGTGACTGACGATCGCCCGAGGGTGCCAACCGTTCATCGCGCAAAGCGTCTTGATGTCCTCGGTCATGGAGTCGAGGCCACAGCGGCGCAGCGTGCCGGCGCGTGTGAAGCCCTGGCCCGGCAGGTCTGGGGCGACGACATGAAACCGCTTCGCGAGGATCGGTAGCAGGTCACGCCAGCTGTGGGTTGAGCCCCCGGCGCCATGCAGCAACAAGAGCGTGTAGCCGGTGCCTGCCTCCTGCACATGCCACTGATGTGGCGGGGCGACGATCCGGCGCGACATCGCGCTGTTCGGCCAATCGGCGAGATCGCGGGCCCAATCCATCTCTTATGCGTCCAGGGCGGCCGTGACACCGCTGGAAATTCCATGGGCGTCGGCCCGGGGCAGGGTGATGCACGCGACGCCCAAGGCCTCTGCCAAGGCAATCGTTTCCGTCCCCGGGCGCTGAGAGGTGTCGATGACACAACCCTGTGCCACCAGTGTCCGAAGATACTGCGCACGACCCAGTCCGTCACCATGGGCTTGCGCCCGGCCGACCGTGCCATCCAGCGCGATATTGGCGCGTCCATCCGTCAGCAGGGCGATGGCGGGGGTCAAGCCGTGGGCGCGGGCCTGCGCGGCCAGTTGTGCGGCGGCATCCAGTCCGGCGGCCAGCGGTGTGCCGCCGCCACCAGGCAGCGCCTGCAAACGGCGTTTGGCCTGAACCAGCGAGCGGGTCGGAGGCAACAAGGTATCGGCACCGGTGCCCCGAAACGCCACGACGGCGACGTGATCGCGCCGAGCATAGGCCTGCCCAAGCAGGAGCTCGACCGCGCCCTTCGCCTCGGCCAGGCGCGCCATGGCCGCCGACCCCGAGGCGTCGACGGCAAAAATGATCAACCGGTCCGAGCGGTCCTCGTAGCGACTCAGGCGGATGTCCGAGGGGTGGATGACGATCCGTTCCGTTTCGCGTCTGGGCCGCAGGGCCTGCCAAGGCGCGGCCGCGCGCAGCGTTGCGACAACGTCGATGCGCGCGCGCCCATCGGGATGACCCGGCCGCGCGGGCAGTGGGCGTCCGATGCGATTGCCGTGCCGCCGCGCCCCGGATCCACCGCCGGACCGTGCCGCGCGCGCCCGGGTTCTTGCGGCGACACGGTCCAGCAGGCCGTCGGGCAGCAGCGCGGCGACGGCCTCTATCAGCATGTCGTCGGGCGGGGACTGTTCCGGGTTCGGGGCCGTGTCCGTGTCGTCTTGGGCATCGGTGCCTTCAGGGTCGTTGGCACCAGTCGCGTTTTCGTCGACGTCAACCTCGTGTTCGGGCTCGACAGGGGGAGATTCAGGGTGCCGCGTCGCGCGGGCTGGATAGACCAGTTCGGCGGCCTCGGTCACATGGGCGCCGGTCACGGACTCTGCTCCGTCCAGCGCGGTGAGGGCCAGGGCAGCCGCGAGTGCGAGGCTGGGCGCGCGCAGGCTGTCGATGCCGAATTGCACGGCCAGCGCAGTCAATGCCTCAAGGGCCGCATCGGGGCGGTGAAGGGTGGTCAGGCGGGTCCGGGCCAAATCGATCTCACCGGGGGGCGGCACGGTCGCTGCCACGTCCGCCCAGTGCAGATCGGACAGGTCGACGTGGAAGGCAAGCCGGTCCAGAAGGCCCGGCGCCGCGGCCTCCTCGGGTTCAGCACCCTCGTCCAACAGTACCAGTGCATGACCGTCCTGCGCGTCCAGAACCTGTCCCAACCGCGCGGCAAGCCGGGGTGGACAGCGTTCGGCCATCGGCAGGATCACCAAGGCCGGCGTGTCGACAAGGCCGGCGTCCCGCACCATGCGCCCCTCTGCCAGCGAAGCGGCGATGTTGATCCCGCCGAAGAGCTGCGTGTCACTCAGGTCCGGATGGATGCGGCGTTGCGGTCCGGGCAGTCGGGCCAGTGCGGCCTCGGCGGTCTGGCGTACCGGTCCGGCCCGGGCCCGCAATGTGAGGCCGCCCAACCCGACCGGATCGATAGACAGGGCCGCCATGGCCCGCATGGCGCGCGTCCAGGCCAGAGGCGCGCCGGCACTCATCCCAGAACGTCCGCCACCGCACGGGTCACGCGGGCCGTTGACCCGGCTTCGTCCAGCGGATCGCGACGCAGACGATGCCCAAGGGCAAGTGGCGCAATCGCGCGGAGTTGGTCGCGCGTGATGGCGGCGGCATTGTCATGGGCGGCCAGGGCCCGGGCGGCGCGCAGCAGGGTCAACTCGCCGCGCAGGCCATCCGTACCGAGCGCGATGGAAAGTTCGGCGCAATCGCGCAGGATGTCTTCGGTGGTAGCCACGTCGCGCAGCGCGGTTCGGGCGGCCACGATCCTGTCGCGCAGCTTTGCATCTTCGGCCTGCCAATGATCCAGAAACGCTCTGGTTTCGGTCTCAAAGGCGCTGCGCCGACGGATCACTTCGATCCGGTCGTCGATCGCCCCCGGGGTGGTCACCTCGACAGAGAGGCCGAAACGATCCAGCAGTTGCGGGCGCAACTCTCCCTCTTCGGGGTTGCCCGAACCCACCAGAACGAACCGCGCGGCGTGGCGGATCGACAGCCCTTCGCGCTCGACGGCATTCACGCCTGATTGCGCCACGTCGAGCAGCAGGTCGACGATGTGATCCTCCAGCAGGTTGACTTCGTCGATGTAGAGATAGCCGCGGTTGGCGCGGGCCAGCAGACCCGGTTCGAAAGCCTTTTCGCCCTGTGTAAGTGCGCGCTCGATGTCCAGCGCGCCGGTGACGCGGTCCTCGGTCACGCCCAACGGCAGATCCACCACGGGGGTGGGGCGCTGCTCGGGGGTGGTGTCGGCGACATTGGCCCAGTCTGGGCAATCCTCGGGTCGTTCAGAGTTCACCGGGCAGCCGCGCACCACCGTCATCGGAGGCAGAAGGCTTGCCAGGGCGCGCACCGCGGTGGACTTGCCCGTGCCGCGGTCGCCAAAGACCAGGACGCCGCCGATCCCGGGGTCGATGGCCGTCAGCACCATGGCCAGCTTCATCTGGTCCTGGCCCACGATAGCGGAAAATGGAAAGGGGGTTGTCATGGTCGTGTGTCCAGTTTGGCAAGGGGGCTTTGGCCGTTCCATGTGCCGTGGTCGCCGAGAATACGGAACCGTGCATAAAGTTCCTCTCGGAACCAGTCACCGTCGCGCACGGCGTCGATGGCGCGGGCATGGGGGCCGTCGGTTCTGGCGAAGGCCGCCATGCTCGCACGGTCCGGCCAGATCGAGAAGGTGACCTGGTGCAGCAAAGGGACTTCGCCGATGCCGATCTTGAAGGCCACGTTGGGGTCGTCGCCTATGACAGCGCTGATATCTGGTACACGCTGCCAGAAACGCAGGGCCTTGAGCGGGCGGACAGTG
This sequence comes from Salibaculum griseiflavum, assembly GCF_003129565.1. GTDB lineage: Bacteria > Pseudomonadota > Alphaproteobacteria > Rhodobacterales > Rhodobacteraceae > Salibaculum > Salibaculum griseiflavum. The sequence continues at coordinate 42,134 of NZ_QETF01000022.1, read as the reverse complement.
GCGCGGGTCAAGGCCGCCAGGGGGCCGTCGGGCATCTCCCCGCTCGCGTCGAACGGCACCGTCCCCGACCAGGCGCCACGCGCAGAGACCGGGGCAAGAAAGACCGTCCAGGATTCGGTCGAACGGTTTTGGTAGCGCCGAAAGATCGGCGCTGCGCGGGTCTGGTGCCGCGCTGTTTCGGCATCTGGCCAGGTGGCGAGTATGGCATAGACGGCGGTATTGGGAACCGGGGTGAAACCTTCCTCGGTACCCGAACCGCAAAGCTTCCAGAAACCGATGCCGGGCACCTTCGGCAGCGACAGGCGCGCCGCGCCCATCATGCCCAATGCCCAGACACGGGACAGCCCGGGCGGAAAGCGGAAAAAGCTGATGCTCGCGATTTGGATGACGATGCTCCTTGACCGACCGTTAAACAAGTCTGACACGCGGCCTGCACTTTCGAAAGGGTGTATTCGATAATTGTAAGTTAAACAGGACACGTGTACCATTGTCTGATGTTGACACGTTTCGATCCGGGGCTAACCCCCTCCGCCGGCGCCGCCGTGACTGCCCGCGCGATCGTCATCGGTGCCGGTCTGGGTGGTCTCGCCTCGGCGATGCGACTTGGCGCCCGAGGCTACAGGGTGACCGTGCTGGATCGGCTTGACAGTCCCGGCGGGCGCGGATCGGCCATCTGGGAAGAGGGGCACCGCTTCGACCTTGGCCCGACGATCGTAACCGTGCCGCAGCTCTTCCGTGATCTTTGGGGAGCCTGTGACAGGGATTTCGACGCCGATGTCGACCTGCGTGCGCTCGATCCATTCTACGAAATCAGGTGGCCCGATGGCAGCCGGTTCACGGTGCGTCAGGACAGTGCTGCCATGCGTGCCGAAGTGGCTCGCCTGTCCCCTGCGGATGTGGCGGGATACGACAAGTTCCTCAAGGATAGCGAGACGCGCTATTGGTTCGGGTTCGAGGATCTGGGGCGGCGCAGCATGCACCGTTTCGTCGACTTGGTGAAAGTCCTTCCGAAGTTCGCCCGGTTGCGCGCAGACCGCTCGATCCACGCGCATGTCGCGCGTCGGGTCAAGGATCCGCGCCTGCGCATGGCGTTGTCGTTCCACCCTCTGTTCATCGGGGGTGATCCGTTCAACGTGACTTCGATGTACGCGCTGGTCAGCCACCTCGAAAAGGAATTCGGGGTGCACTACGCCATCGGCGGTGTCGCCGCGATTGCGGATGCCATGGTTAAGGTGATCGAGGGCCAGGGCGGTCAGGTGATCCAGGGCGCCGAGGTCGATGAGATCCTGCTGGAAGACGGTCGCAAGACCGACCGGGCCCGCGGCGTCCGGCTGACGACCGGTGAGGTTCTGACCGCGCCGGTCGTGGTGTCGAACGCCGATGCGGGCCATACCTATGACCGGCTTCTGCGCAACCACCGCAAGCGGCGTTGGACAACGGCTGCGCTGAGACGCGCGCGTTGGTCCATGGGGCTTTTCGTGTGGTATTTCGGCACGGCGGGCACCCGTGGCATGTGGCCCGAGGTTGGTCATCACACGATCCTGAACGGGCCGCGATACAAGGGGTTGTTGCGCGATATCTTCGTCAGGGGGCACCTGGCCGAGGACATGAGTCTCTATGTTCACCGCCCCAGCGTCACCGACCCCGGCGTTGCCCCCGAGGGTGGAGACACCTTCTATGCACTCAGCCCGGCGCCGCATCTTGGCCATGCCGATCCCGTGGACTGGACCGCAAGGGCCGAAAGCTATCGGCAAAATGTTCAAGCGGTTCTCGAGGACCAGCTTCTGCCCGGGCTCGGTGATCGGCTGACCGCATCGCGCATCTTCACGCCGGACACGTTTCGTGACCGCTACCTTTCCCCCCACGGGGCCGGGTTTTCGATCGAACCACGCATCCTGCAAAGCGCGTGGTTCCGACCGCACAATGTCAGCGAAGAGGCCGAAGGACTCTACCTTGTCGGGGCGGGCACGCACCCGGGCGCTGGGTTGCCGGGCGTGATCTCCAGCGCTGAGGTCCTGGACAGCCTCGTCCCCGACCCCGAAACGGTTGCCCTGTCATGATCGCCCCGGCGGACTTTGCCCATTGCGAAGCGGCGATCCGCCACGGATCGCTGTCCTTTCATGCTGCCTCGCGTCTTCTGCCGGGCCATGTCCGCGACCCGGCGCTGGCCCTTTATGCCTTCTGCCGGTTGGCCGATGATGCCGTGGACCTGCAGCCCGAAAAGGCCGGTGCCGTCCTGCGCCTGCACGACCGCCTGGACCTTGCCTATGCGGGCCGGCCACGCAACGCGCCCGCTGACCGCGCGTTTGCTGCCATCATCGAGACCTATGACATGCCGCGCGCCTTGCCGGAAGCGCTGCTGGAAGGGCTGGCCTGGGACGCGATGGAACAGCGCTATGCCACCCTGTCCGAATTGCGGGCCTATTCTGCGCGCGTCGCATCGGCGGTCGGGGCGATGATGTGTGTCCTGATGCGGGTCCGTGATCCGAATGCGCTTGCGCGGGCCTGTGACCTGGGCGTCGCGATGCAACTGACGAATATCGCCCGGGACGTGGGCGAGGATGCGCGGGAAAGGCGGCTCTACCTGCCGACCGACTGGATGGAGGAGGCCGGGTTCGCCCCCGAGGCCTTTCTCGAATCGCCACGGCCCTCGCCGGTCGTGGCGGACCTGGTCCAGCGGTTGCTGCGCGAGGCCGATGCGCTCTACCTTCGCGCCGAGGCCGGGATCGCGGCCTTGCCGCTCTCCTGCCGGCCGGGCATCTACGCGGCGCGTTTCATCTATGCCGGTATCGGCGGGCGCCTGCGGCGCATGGGCTGCGACTCGATTTCGGCGCGCGCCCGCACCGGCGCCGCGCGAAAACTCGGCTGGTTGTGCCTGTCGGGCCTGCGCAGTGCGGCCAGCGTTGTTACCCCCACATCGCCGGTTATCTACGCCCGCCCCCTGCCGGAGACGACCTTCCTTGTCGAGGCGGCGGCGGAGGAGCGCGCGCCGCGTACCGATTGGAGCGAAACGCTCTACGAAACGCTGGCCGGTCTCAAGGCTCAGGATGCCGCGCGCCGCGATGCGTTGCGGCCCGATGGACGGCGGGATAGGACACCCGCATGATCTGGCTCTATTTCTTCATCTTTCTGGCGGCGTGCTTCGCCGCCGGCAGTACCGGCGGCTTGTTCCCGCCCGGCGACTGGTATGCCCGCCTGAACAAGCCGCGCTGGACACCGCCCAACTGGCTCTTCCCGGTCGCGTGGACCACGCTCTACCTGTGCATGGCAACGGCCGGTGCCCGCGCAGCGACCAGCCCTGACAACGGGTTGGCCATGGCCCTGTGGTCCCTGCAGATCGCGCTCAACGGGCTCTGGACGCCGGTTTTCTTCGGGCTGCGGAACATGCGTCTCGGGCTGATCGTGCTGTCGATGCTGTGGCTATCGGTGGCCGCAACCATGGTGGCGCTCTGGATGGTGGATTCCCTGTCCGGCCTGCTGTTCCTGCCGTATCTGGCGTGGGTCAGCGTGGCAGGTGCGCTGAACTTCTCGGTCCTGCGCCTGAACCCCGAAGAGGCGCCCATCGGGCGCTGACCTCTGAAAACATGCGTCCGCAAGGCGACGACCACGGCCCGGCCCCGTGTGGGCAGCTCTAGTCGAAGGTCCAGCGCGCCCGCCGGGGAACGCGCATCGCAAGCATTGGCTTGATGAGCGGAGAGCGGAAGCGTCGCAGGTCCAATGCCTCGTGAACGCCCACGGTATCCTCGCCTTCGATCCGGGTCTTCACCGCCGCGCGCGTGTAGAACGGGGCATCCAGCATCGCCTGGGTCTGTCGTGGTTTGTAGCCCGGATCGGACCGGCTTTCGCGACGCAACGCCCATAGGCTGCGGGGCAGGGGGCTCTTGGGCGGCGGGGTTATCGTTTCGGCATGGCCGTCGCGATTGAACCGCACACCGACACCCAACTCCGAGCCATCGAGACGTTTGGCGTCATAGAAGCAGGTGCTGCCTGACGCGGTCGGAAACCGGCCCCATGTCCAGTAGCTGAAGTCCTGTTCCAATGCGCGGGTGCCGAAATTCGCGTCGAAATAGCCGTGCCCGTCCCATTGCCAGCCCGGTGCTTCGAGGTCGACACGCATGTCGCAGGTGGGTGCGAAGGGGCGCCAGATGTGGGTTCCGTCGGCTGTCAGCGGCATCTCGACCGAGGTCAGAGCGACGGGGCGCAGCCGGATCGTGCCGCGCACGCGCGACACCAAGGGTGGCGCGCCGATCTCGTTGACCTCAATCACCAATTCCGACCCCGTCCAGTGCAGTGACGAGGGGCCGACCGTGAACCGGTCGCGCGACTGGCGCAAGGCGTCGCTGCCCCGGTCGGTCATGGTGAACCGCCCGCCGGGGCCGTAGGTTGCCACGTTGATGCAGACATGGTTTTCGGGTGCCCGGCGGCCGGACCAGGCATACCAGGGGGAAAACACGGACCCGATGAAGGCGATGACGCTCAGGGATCGCTTGCCGTCTTCGCTGATCGCGTCGACATACCACCAGGCATAGCCGTTGGGCGGGACGGCAAGGTTGAAATTTGGTCCCTCAAGATCGCCTCGGCCGCGTGCCGGGCGGAGAGGGTCGCCATCGGAACCCCGGCACCTGGGTGTGTCCCGCCGCCCGCCAGGTATAGCCCCTTGATCGAGGTGCGCGCCGTTGGACGCGTCAGTGCCGCTGCCAGTCCCTCCGGGCTCTGCCCGTAAAGGGATCCGGCCGTCGCTGGAAACAGGCTGTCGAAACCCGTTGGTGTGGTCAGGGCCTGCCGCCCCGGGGCCGGATCGAAGGTCAGTCCGAAGCCGGCCAAGGTCCGGAATGTACGGGTCTGGCATTGGGTGGTCTCCTGTGGCGTGGGCGCGATCGTTAGCGGGGCGGCATTGGCGATGATTTCGAACCGTTCCTGACCGGGTGGTGGCGGGCCCGTCGCGCGATCCTGGGCGCAGACGTACAACGTTGGGTCCGGCACGGACCGGCCATGGGCGATTGCCTCAAATTCGCCCTCGGCTTCATTGCGGAAAAAGACGTTGTGAAAGGATAGATCGGGTCCGGACGGCGTGGCGGCAAAGGCCCAGACCTCGGCCGAGAGGCTGCGCCGCGCGTGGCGCGTTTGCGGGGCCACCCGGCCCGCAGCTGTCCCCAGCCGACCGGTGGCCAGTGCGCGCGGGTCGCCGTTGAAGACAACGGTGTCGGCATGCAGCTGGGTGCTATCGGCCAGCCGTACGCCAGCGACACGGTTGTCCTTCACGATGACCTCGGCGACGTCCGCATTGTACTGGAACGTGGCCCCGCGGTCGCGCGCCAGGTCTTCCACTGCCCGGGCCAGTTCGTGCATACCGCCCCGGACGGCCCAGACGCCGTTTGCCTCGGCGTGCCAGATCAAGGCCAGCAGCGCCGGAACCCGGTCGGGGGCGCCGCCTACATAGGTGGCGTAGCGTCCGAAGAGCTGTGCAAGGCGCGGGTCATCGAAACTGCGGCCCAGAAGTTGAGCGAGGGTCGACAGCGGCGCCATGGCGCGCATCAGGCGCGGCCGACAGGCGACGTGTCCGACGAGGTGGGGGAGGGTGGGTGCGGCCGCCTGCATCATGGGTGCGTCGAAGCCGTCGAAAAGCCGCCGCGCCCTCCGCGAGAAGGCGCGGAACTGCCGGGCGGCATTCGCACCGGCGAAAGACTGGATTGCCCGGGCGCTCTCGGTTTCGCTGTCGAAGAGATCCAGCCTGCTGCCATCGGGCCAGAAATGCCGGGCGAGGCAATGCTGCCGGACCAGCGTCACGTGGTCCTTTAGTCTGGTGCCAAGGTCTTGAAACAGGTCTTCGAAGACAGGGCGCATGGTCAAGACGGTCGGCCCGGCATCGACGGGCCCCGCCGCCGTGGGCAGCGTGCGCATCCGCCCGCCCGGCGCAGAATGGCGCTCGAGTACCAGGACGGCCTGGCCGGCATGGGAAAGGCGGGCTGCCGCGGCCAACCCCGCGATACCTGCGCCCACGACAATGGTGCGGGATCCAGTGGCCCCTTCGAAGACCGATCGTCTCATGGCCCAAGTGTTGACTCGTACGTGCAAACTGTCCAGTATAATTTACAGTGGTTATGTAATTAAAACGAGACAATTGGCATTCGGGAGCGCGTGGAATGCAGACATCCGACCGGATCGAAAACGCCATGAAGCGGGCGCTCGACGTGGCGCAGGCCGGTCAGCCGCCCGCCCAACTGAGTGCCGCGCTACGGTATGCGATCCTGCCCGGCGGGGCCCGTATCCGTCCCACCATTCTGCTGTCCGTCGCCACCGCCTGCGGTGATGATCGACCGGAACTGAGTGCGGCCGCGGCAGCGGCGCTTGAGTTGATCCATTGTGCAAGTCTTGTTCACGACGATCTGCCTTGCTTTGACGATGCCGATATCAGGCGCGGCAAGCCATCGGTTCATCGTACATTTTCCGAGCCCCTTGCCGTGCTGACCGGCGACAGCCTGATCATGCTTGCCTTCGAAACGCTGGCCCACGCCGGAAAGGGTGACCCGTCGGGCAATGATGCGGCCCGGGCCGCGCAACTCGTTCTGTCCCTTTCGCGACGGTCGGGGATGCCGGGGGGCATCTGCGCCGGGCAGGGCTGGGAGAGCGAAGAGTCGATCGACCTGCATGCCTATCACATGTCCAAGACCGCCGCGCTTTTCATCGCCGCGACTGAGATGGGCGCGATTTCCGCCGGCCACGATCCGGAGCCATGGCGTGATCTCGGGGCCTTGATCGGCGAAGCCTTCCAGGTGGCTGACGACTTGCGTGACGCGCTTCTTGATGATGCAGCGCTTGGCAAGCCGGCGGGCCAGGACGATCTGCACCATAGGCCCAATGCGGTTGCCCGGCTGGGCGTGACCGGTGCCACGGAACGGCTTTCTGACATTCTAGCAGGAGCGATTGCATCCATCCCGTCCTGCCCCGGCGAGGCGGCATTGGCGCAGATGGTTCGGCGCCAGGCCCAGGCGATCATGCCGGTCTTGCCGCAACACAACAGGGCCTGATCCATGGCGGCGTCCAGCGATTTGCCGGCCGGCTCGGGACGCGCCGCGGGGTGGTCGCGCGGTTGGTTCGCGCGACTGGTCGCGCGGTCCGGGTTCCAGCGCATCGCGGCACGATTGCCGATCAGCGGGGCCATGGCGCGGCGCGATGGCGCGAAGATTTTCGATATCATGCAGGGGTTCGTTGCGTCTCAGGTGCTTGTGGCGCTGGTCGAGGAAGGCGTCCTGCAAGACCTGCTGGACGGTTCGGGCGAACCGGCGGAACTGGCCGCGCAACGCGGGGTGGCGACGGACAGGATCCGGACCCTTTTGCAGGCTGGCGCTGCGCTTGGACTTCTTGTGCAGAGGCGCGACGGCCGGTTCGGACTGGCGCGCCGCGGGGCAGCCATCCTCGGCGTGCCGGGGCTGACCGACATGATCCGCCACAACGCGGCCTTCTATCGGGACATGGCCGACCCATCGGCCCTGCTGCGCAGCGAGGGCGGTACCGAGCTGGCGCGGATCTGGCCCTATGTGTCAGGGTCGGGCGATACGATCTCAACGGCGGAAGCAGCGCGCTATTCGGAGTTGATGGCGCGCTCTCAGGAACTGGTCGCGGAAGACACCCTTCGGGCGGTGCGTCTCAAGGGAGTTCGGACCCTGCTGGACGTCGGCGGCGGCTCAGGCGTGTTCCTGGCAGCGGCGTTGCGGCGCGATCGTGGACTGCGGGGCATGCTGCTGGATCTGCCGGAAGTCATTACACAGGCCGAAGATCGATTGAGGCGGAATGGATTGTCCGGCCGGGTGGGGCTGCATCCGGGCTCATTCCGCGACGGGGCATTGCCGGAGGGCGCTGACGCGATCTCGCTGATCCGGGTGCTGTACGATCACGACGACGCAACCGTGCGCGAACTGCTGTCCAAGTCACACGATGCATTGCCGCCGGGTGGGCGGCTGATCATTTCCGAACCCATGGCCGGCGAAGCACGCCCCGACCGTGCCGGCGACCTCTATTTCGCTTTCTACACCATGGCGATGGGCACCGGGCGAGCGCGGTCACCTGCGCGGATCGTTGCCTTGTGCGAGGCGGCCGGCTTCGAGCGCGCGGTCGTTGCACCTGCGCGCCGTCCTTATGTCACGCGGGTCGTGACCTGCGAAAGACCGGCCTGACCCGGGCGCCGCCGCCCTGTCGCCACCCGGTTCTCGAAGGACATCCTGACATCGAGAGTGTAAGCAAAGATTGACACATAAGTGTGTTTGGTTAAACTTACAGATGGCGATAGCGCCATTTCCACCGAATCCCCTGCCGGAGAGGTGGAGAGACAGGCAGGAGGCAACCATGCAAACCCGTGCTGTCTATCTGAACGGTCCTGAGGATCTTCATTTGGACACCCTCGCGCTCAAGGCGCCGGGGGCGGGGGATATCGTTGTCGACATCTCCTATTCAGGCATCTCCACGGGTACGGAAAAGCTCTTCTGGACAGGGCAGATGCCGCCCTTTCCCGGCATGGGGTATCCGCTGGTGCCCGGCTACGAGGCCGCCGGCGAGGTGGTCGAGGCCGCCCCCGACACAGGTTTCAGACCAGGCGACCGCGTGTTCGTACCCGGTGCCGACTGTTTCACCGACGCCTACGGGCTGTTCGGCGGCGCCGCGTCCCGGCTGGTCACGCGCGCCGAACGGGTCACACGTATCGATCCGGCGCTGGGCGCCGAGGGTGCGCTGCTGGCACTGGCCGCCACTGCCCGTCATGCAATGGCCGGATTGGACAGGGCCGTGCCCGATCTGATCGTCGGTCACGGGGTTTTGGGCCGCCTTCTGGCGCGACTGACCATCGCCGCGGGCGCCCCGGCCCCCACGGTCTGGGAAACCATGCCGGCCAGACGCGACGGGGCCGAGGGCTATGATGTCATCGCACCGGAGGAGGATCCCCGCCGCGACTATCGGGCGATCTATGATGCCTCGGGAAACGGCGAAATTCTCAACGAGCTGATCGGACGCATCGTGCGTGGCGGCGAAATCGTGTTGGCAGGCTTCTACCCGCAGGCCCTGTCCTTCGCCTTTCCGCCGGCCTTCATGAAGGAGGCACGTCTGCGTGTCGCCGCCGAGTGGACGCCGGACGACATGCAAGCCACCGCGGCGTTGATCAATGGCGGCGCGCTCTCCTTGGGCGGGCTGATATCGCACCAGGCGGACGCGGCGAGCGCCGACATGGCCTATCGGACGGCCTTCGAGGACCCCGCCTGCCTGAAAATGATGCTTAACTGGAAGGACACAGCGTGAAGGACGACGTGCCCAATCTGAAGGATTTCGACCAGCGTTTGCGCGACGAGGCGCATGAGGACCTGGCCGATGTCATCAACGACGGCGAGCCCACCCAGGAAACCCAGATCATCGCGATCTACGGCAAGGGTGGTATCGGCAAGAGTTTCACCCTGGCCAACCTCAGCCACATGATGGCCGAACAGGGCAAGCGTGTCCTGCTGATCGGTTGCGACCCGAAGTCCGACACGACCTCGCTGCTGTTCGGCGGCAAGGCCTGCCCGACGATCATAGAAACCTCGACCAAGAAGAGCTTGGCGGGCGAGCAGGTCCAAATCGGCGATGTCTGCTTCAAGCGTGGCGGCGTTTTCGCGATGGAGCTTGGTGGACCCGAAGTGGGCCGGGGCTGTGGCGGGCGCGGAATCATCCACGGTTTCGAGCTGCTGGAGAAACTGGGCTTTCATGACTGGGACTTCGACTATGTCCTGCTGGATTTCCTCGGCGACGTGGTCTGCGGCGGTTTCGGTCTGCCCATTGCGCGCGACATGGCGCAAAAGGTGATCCTTGTGGCCTCGAACGACCTGCAATCGCTTTACGTGGCCAACAACGTCTGCTCGGCGGTGGAGTATTTCCGCAAGCTGGGCGGCAATGTCGGTGTCGCCGGGCTTGTCGTGAACAAGGATGATCATTCCGGTGAGGCGCAAGCCTTTGCCGAGGCCGTGGACATCCCGGTGCTGGCCTCGATCCCGCAGGACGACGACCTGCGCAAGAAATCCGCCAACTACCAGATCGTCGGCACCGAAAAGAGCCAATGGGGCAGCCTGTTCGCCGGGCTTGCCGAACAGGTTTCGGATGCGCCGCCGGTGCGGCCCGCGCCGCTGCACCAGGACGGCCTGCTCGACCTCTTCGACGGGTCCGACACCGGTGCAGGGGTGACGTTGGAACCGGCCACCGACGAAGACATGCGCGGCAAGAATGCCGATCCGAAACCCTCGCTTGAAGTTGTCTACGACGACGCGTGAAAGGTGCAGATGACGGACGAAGTCAAATATGACACAGCGGACCAGGCCGACGTGATCAAGGGCAAGCCCATCGAGAGTGGCGGTTCCGCACCCGACGGTGTGGGCGACCCCGAAATGGGCTGCCACTCGAGCGCCGAAATGAGCAAGGCCGCGCGCATGGCCGGACAGTCCGACATTCTCGACCGCTACGCCGAAGACTACCCCCAAGGGCCGCATGACAAGCCGCAAAGCATGTGCCCGGCCTTTGGATCCCTGCGCGTGGGCCTGCGGATGAAGCGGGTGGCGACGGTCCTGTCCGGCTCGGCCTGCTGTGTCTACGGGCTCAGCTTTGTGTCGCACTTCTACGGTGCGCGCCGGTCGGTCGGTTACGTCCCGTTCAATTCGGAATCGCTCGTCACCGGCAAGCTGTTCGAGGATATCCGAGAGAGCGTGCATGAACTGGCAGACCCTGACCGGGTGGATGCCATCGTGGTTACCAATCTTTGCGTTCCGACGGCCAGCGGTGTGCCACTGCGGCTGTTGCCCGACGAGATCAACGGTGTGCGCATCGTGGGCATCGACGTGCCGGGCTTCGGCATCCCGACCCATGCCGAGGCCAAGGATGTGCTGGCAGGTGCGATGCTCAACTACGCGCGCCAGGAGGTCGAGGCTGGCCCCGTTGCGGCCCCCGAAAGCGGCGTGTCGGACCGGCCCACAGTGACCCTTCTGGGCGAAATGTTTCCTGCCGACCCGGTGGTGATCGGCCAGATGCTTGCCCCCATGGGGCTGGCCGCCGGGCCGGTCGTGCCCTGCCGCGAATGGCGCGAGCTATACGCTGCGCTCGACTGCGGTGCGGTGGCCGCGATCCACCCATTCTATACTGCGGCCGTGCGCGAATTCCAGGCGGCCGGCCGCCCGGTGGTGGGCAGCGCCCCGGTGGGTCACGACGGCACCAAGGCATGGCTACAGGAGATCGGCACCGCGATGGGCGTGGACCCGGCCAAGATTGCCGAGGCGCAGGAGGCTGTCTTGCCCGGCATCAAGGCGGCGCTGGCCGCAGCACCTATCGACGGAAGAATTACTCTTTCAGGCTACGAAGGCAGCGAGTTGCTGGTCGCACGGCTGCTGATCGAAAGCGGCGCCGAGGTGCCCTATGTCGGTACCGCCTGCGCGAAATCGCCCTGGTCCGAGAGCGACGCCGACTGGCTACGCGCCCGCGGCGTGACCGTGAAATTCCGGGCTTCGCTGGAAGATGACTGTGCCGCGATGGAAGGGCTGACCCCCGACCTGGCCATTGGAACGACGCCTGTCGTGCAGAAGGCCAAGGAACTCGGCATACCCGCGCTCTACTTCACCAACCTGATCTCGGCGCGGCCCCTGATGGGGCCAGCCGGTGCGGGCAGCCTGGCCGAGGTCGTGAATGCTGCGATCGCCGGAAAGGCCCGCATGGACTTCATGCGCGACTTCTTCGAGGGCGTGGGCACGGGCGACACCGCTGGCGTCTGGGAGGGCGACCCCAATATCCGTGAGGATTACCGGGCGCTGAACCTCAAGAAGCTGGAAAAGCAGAAGCGCGCCGCCAAGGCGCAGGAGATGATCTGATGCTGATCCAGGATCATGATCGCGCGGGCGGATACTGGGGGGCGGTCTACGCCTTCTGCGCCGTCAAGGGCCTTCAGGTGGTCATCGACGGGCCTGTAGGCTGCGAGAACCTGCCGGTCACATCCGTTTTGCACTACACCGACGCACTGCCGCCGCATGAACTGCCCATCGTGGTCACCGGCCTTGGCGAAGAGGAGCTGGGCCGCGAAGGCACCGAAGGGGCAATGAAGCGCGCCTGGGGCACTCTGGACCCGGCGCTGCCCGCGGTGGTCGTGACAGGCTCTATCGCCGAGATGATCGGTGGCGGCGTCACGCCCCAGGGCACGAACCTGCAAAGGTTCCTGCCGCGCACCATCGACGAAGACCAGTGGCAGGCGGCCGACCGCGCCATGACGTGGCTGTTCACCGAGTTCGGCATGACCAAGGGCCGGATGCCCAAGGAACGCAAGCGCGAAGAGGGCGCCGCCCCGCGCGTGAATATCCTCGGGCCAATGTACGGCACCTTCAACATGCCCAGCGATCTGGCCGAGATCCGTCGCCTGGTCGAGGGCATCGGCGCCGAGGTCAACATGGTGATGCCGCTTGGCGCCCACCTGGCCGAGATGCGCGACCTTGTGAACGCCGACGTGAATATCTGCATGTATCGCGAGTTCGGCCGGGGTTTGGCAGAGGTCCTGGACAAGCCCTACCTGCAGGCGCCCATCGGTGTGGAGTCAACCACGCTGTTTCTGCGCAAGCTGGGCGAGTTGTTGGGGCTTGACCCGGAGCCCTTCATCGAGACCGAGAAGCATTCCACGCTGAAACCCGTCTGGGACTTGTGGCGTTCGGTCACGCAGGATTTCTTCGCCACAGCGAATTTCGGCATTGTCGCGGGCGAGACCTATGCCCGCGGTATCCGGCATTTCCTGGAAGGCGACCTGGGCCTGCCCTGCGCCTTTGCCGTGGCGCGGTGTGCAGGCACCAAGACCAACAACGAGGAAGTCCGCGCCCTCATCTCGCAAAAGCGCCCGCTGATCCTGATGGGCTCCATCAACGAAAAGATCTACCTCGCCGAAACGGGTGGCGGGCACGGGCCGAAACCGGCATTTATCCCGGCCTCGTTCCCCGGCGCCGCGATCCGGCGGGCCACCGGCACGCCGATGATGGGCTATGCCGGGGCGACCTACCTGCTTCAGGAAGTTTGCAACGGGCTTTTCGACGCGCTGTTCCATATCCTGCCACTGGGCAGCGAGATGGATGCAGGCACCGCGACCCCCACACCGCTGCGGCAGGATTTCCCCTGGGATGCTGATGCCAGCCTAGAGCTGGACCGCATCGTCGCCGGTCATCCCGTACTCACCCGCATTTCCGCTGCCAAGTCCCTCCGCGATGCCGCGGAAGACAAGGCCCTGCGCCAGGGCCAGGACCGGGTGGTGCTGGAAACCGTTCAATCGCTTTCGCCCGACGCGGGCGCCGATACCGTCAAGGAGGACTGACCCATGACAGACATCTCTTCGCAATCCCTGCCGCGCGCCCGCAGTGGCCGGCCGCGAAACGCAGAGTTCCACATCTATTTCACCCTGATCTTCATCTGCGCGTTGCCATTCGCCTGCGCACGATGGGTCCGTGACGTGGCCCGGTATCGCAGCCTGAACCTGCGAGGCCCGCTGGCCCGCGCATGGTCCGAAGCGGACCGGATCACGCCCATGATTTTCTCGGCCTGACCCCATGCAGGGGATCGGTGATCCGAGACACGATCTGCCTGCCCCCGTCAGGGGGCGGACAGGAACCTGCGGGACCGTGAAGGCCCCGAAGGAACCCGGCCGCGGGGTACGCGGCGTCAGCATAGCATTCCGGAGGAAAGTTTATGGCTGATAACAAGGACCTGTCCTTCACAGGTCTCACCGACGAGCAGGCCCAGGAACTGCATTCCGTCTACATGAGCGGCCTTTGGCTGTTCGTGGCGGTGGCAGTGGTCGCACATATCGCGACCTACATCTGGGCGCCTTGGTTCTGAGGAGAAAAAGATGGCGAAGTTCTACAAGATCTGGCTCATTTTTGATCCCCGTCGCGTCTTCGTGGCGCAGGGTGTCTTCCTCTTCCTGCTCGCTGTCATGATCCACCTCGTGCTGCTCTCGAACGGTATCAACTGGTTCGAGAACGCCGCCGAGGCGCGCATGGCCGCAGCGGAGTGAGCCTGGGCGAAAGCTCTTTCAAGATAGCTGCGGGCGAGTTTGTCGCCCGCAGCGAACACCAGACACATGACGGCCCTGGGCAGAACCGAACCGGCCGCCAATTGCGGAGAGAATTGAACGATGGCGTTGCTTAGCTTCGAAAGAAAGTATCGCGTCCGCGGAGGGACGTTGATCGGCGGCGATCTGTTCGACTTCTGGGTAGGGCCCTTCTACGTGGGCTTTTTCGGGGTCACGACCGCCTTTTTCGCCCTTCTGGGCACAATCCTGATTTTCTGGGGGGCCTCGCAGCAGGGTACGTTCAACCCTTGGCTGATCAATATCGCGCCGCCGGATTTGAAATACGGCCTTGGCATGGCGCCGCTGATGGACGGTGGCCTTTGGCAGATCATCACGATCTGCGCGCTTGGCGCCTTCATCAGCTGGGCGCTGCGGGAGGTCGAGATCTGCCGCAAGCTGGGCATGGGGTATCATGTGCCCATCGCTTTCAGCTTCGCGATTTTTGCCTACGCCACACTGGTCGTCTTCCGGCCGCTGCTGATGGGGGCCTGGGGGCATGGCTTTCCCTATGGCATTTTCAGTCACCTCGACTGGGTCAGCAATACCGGCTACGCCTACCTGCATTTCCACTACAACCCGGCACATATGCTGGCGGTGACGTTCTTCTTCACCACGACGCTGGCGCTGGCGCTTCATGGCGGGCTGATCCTGTCGGCCGCGAACCCCGAAAAAGGGGAAAAGATGAAGACGCCCGATCATGAGGACACGTTCTTTCGTGATTTCATCGGCTATTCGGTTGGCACGTTGGGCATTCACCGTGTTGGGCTGCTTCTGGCGCTGAATGCCGGGTTCTGGTCGGCGATCTGCATCATCATTAGCGGCCCGGTCTGGACCAAGGGCTGGCCCGAATGGTGGAACTGGTGGCTTGAGCTGCCGATCTGGCCCTCTCAGGTGGGAATGTAATCATGATCGAATATCAGAACATATTCACGCAAGTGCAGGTTCAAGGCACCCCGGAATGGGGCCTGGATGACAGCGGCGGCCGTCTGAGCGAGGAGCGCTGTGGCAAGCCCTTCTTTTCCAAGCTCTTCGGCTGGTTCGGCAATGCGCAAATCGGGCCGATCAATCTTGGCATGCTGGGCCTTGTCAGCCTGGCCAGCGGGCTGCTGTGGTTCTTCATCGTCGGGCTGAACATGCTCGCGCAGGTCGGGTGGTCGATCCCGGAATTCCTGCGCCAGGGCTTCTGGTTGGCGCTGGAGCCGCCGAGCCCGGAATACGGGCTGCAGATTCCCCCGCTCAATGACGGCGGCTGGTATATCATCTCGTCCTTCTTCCTGCTGGTCTCGGTGTTGGCCTGGTGGGCGCGGTCCTATCAGCTGGCGGCAAGCCACAAGATGGGCAAGCATGTCTTCTGGGCCTTCGGGTCGGCCATCTGGCTGTTCCTTGTTCTGGGGCTCTTCCGCCCGGTGTTGATGGGATCCTGGTCCGAGGCGGTGCCCTACGGCATCTTCCCTCATCTGGATTGGACCACGGCATTCTCGATCCGTTACGGGAACCTCTACTACAACCCCTTCCATTGCCTGAGCATCGTGTTCCTCTATGGTTCGGTCTTGCTCTTCGCCATGCATGGCGCAACCATCCTGGCCGTAAGCCGGTTCGGCGGCGACCGTGAGTTGGAGCAGATCGTCGACCGGGGCACCGCCTCCGAACGGGCCGCGCTGTTCTGGCGCTGGACCATGGGGTTCAATGCCACGATGGAGGGGATTCACCGCTGGGCCTGGTGGTTTGCGGTTTTGACCCCGATCACCGGAGGGATCGGCATCCTGCTGACCGGCACGGTTGTCGACAACTGGTTCATCTGGGCGCAGGAGCACAACTTCGCCCCCATGTATGACGGGTCCTACGGCTACGAGGCCTACGGAACCTATGATGCCTTCATCGGACAGGGGGAGTGAACGATGTTTCCCAAATGGTTTGACAAATGGAACAGGGACAACCCGACCAATGTCTATGGGCCAGGTATCCTGGTCGGCGTGCTCGGCGGTGCGGTCTTCGTTGCCATCATGCTGGTGACCTTGGGGCAACCCCACGCCACCGCCAGCCTACAGACCGGGCCGCGTGGCACGGGTATGTCGGTGACGGAGTTCCAGGCCGATCTGGCGACGCCGGACCCGGACATCGCCCTCATTTTCGAGGATCCGCCCTTCCCGCCGGAACCGGGAGAGCCATTGGCTGGCGACATCTATGAGAACGTACAGGTGCTGGGTGATCTGACCGATGCCAACTTCAACCGTGTGATGGCGGCGATGACGCGATGGGTCTCTCCCGAGCAGGGCTGCGCCTATTGCCACGGTGACGGCGATCTCGAAACCTATGGCGAGGACAATCTCTACACCAAGGTTGTCGCGCGCCGCATGATCCAGATGACCCAGAACATCAACGAGAACTGGGACGGCCACGTCAATGCAAACAAGGAAGTCGGAGTCACCTGTATGACCTGTCACCGTGGCCAGAACGTGCCAAGCGAGGTCTGGTTCCGCGAGGCGCCCGTCGTTTCCGCGATGGCCGGCTGGTCGGCTACCCAGAACCGTGCGACCGAGACAAGCCAGTACACGTCGCTGCCCTCCGATGCCCTTGAGAGCTACCTGCTCGACTACCAGCGGATCGGGGTGCATGATCTGGCGTCGCGGGTCGAGGGAAGCCCAAGCGACCCGGCGGTTCCGGCAATCCAGAACGCCGAGCGGACCTATGCGCTGATGAATTATTTCGCCAATTCCCTCGGCGCCAATTGCGTGACCTGTCACAACAGTCGCGCCTTCTATGACGGGGTGCAGGTGACGCCGCAGTGGTCGACCGCCAGCCTTGGCATTGCGATGGTTCAGGAGCTCAACAACGACTACCTCGTGGGCCTTCTGGACCTTTACCCGGAAGACCGGCTCGGACCAGTTCATCAGGACGCGCCCAAGGCCGCCTGTGCGACCTGCCACAAGGGGTATCTGCAACCCCTGCAAGGCACCAACGTGATCGCGGATTGGCCGGAACTGGCGACCTCCGGTCCGCCGGCCTACGGCGAGGCCGAGTAAACACCTGACGCGGCGCGGGGCGCCTCGAAAGCCGCCCCGCGCCCACCACGCCGGATCGCGCCGTCTGTATCATTCGCGTTGGCGGGCGGTGTCGGAAACACCGTAGGGGGGAGAAGCGATGACGGACGAACGCTTGCAAGACCCATTGCTGGACTGGGTGGCCGGTCCGTCCGATCTGCGGCAAATGCCAGATCGCGACCTGGCCCGCCTGGCCGATGAATTGCGGGCCGAAGTGATTTCGGCTGTGTCACAGACCGGCGGACATCTTGGCTCTTCGCTGGGTGTCGTCGAGCTCAGCGTGGCCATCCACGCGGTTTTCAACACGCCCATGGACAAGCTGATCTGGGATGTCAGCCACCAATGCTATCCGCACAAGATCCTGACCGGGCGGCGTGACCGCATCCGCACCCTGCGCCAGAAAGATGGGTTGTCGGGTTTCACCAAGCGTAGCGAATCCCCGTATGATCCTTTCGGTGCGGCGCATTCCAGCACCTCGATCAGCGCGGCGCTCGGTTTTGCGGTGGGGCGCGACATGGGGCAGGCGACAGGCGATGCGATCGCCGTGATCGGCGATGGGGCGATCAGCGCCGGCATGGCCTACGAGGCGATGAACAATGCCGGTCACCTGGGAAAGCGACTTATCGTGATCCTCAACGACAACGAGATGTCGATCGCACCGCCGGTCGGCGCGATGTCGTCCTACCTCAGCCGGATGTATGCAAGTGACCCGCTGGCCCGTGTGAGGTCCATGGCCGAAGGCGTCGAGTCCGCGATGCCAGCCTCGATGCGTGAGGGGGTCAAGCGGGCGCGCCAAATGGTCACCGGACTGACCGGGAGCGGCACGCTTTTTGAGGAGCTGGGCTTCGACTATGTCGGCCCGATCGACGGGCACGATCTGGACCAGCTCCTGCCGGTGCTGCGGGCGGTGCGGGCGCGGGCCACCGGGCCCGTTTTGATCCATTGCTGCACGGTCAAGGGCAAAGGGTATGCTCCCGCCGAGGCGGCCGCCGACCGGGGCCATGGCGTGTCGAAATTCGATCCCGCGACCGGGACCCAGGCCAAATCCAGCCCCGGCGCGCCCAGCTACACCGCCGTTTTCGGTGCGTCGCTGACCGCCGCCGCCGCCCGAGATGATCGCATCGTTGCCGTCACGGCGGCCATGCCTGATGGAACGGGCCTCTCAAAGATGGCCAGCCGGTTCCCGGCGCGGGTCTTCGACGTGGGTATCGCCGAACAGCACGCCGTGACCTTCTGTGCCGGTATGGCGGCCAGTGGGCTGAGGCCCTTCTGCGCGATCTATTCCACCTTCCTTCAGCGCGGTTATGACCAGGTGGTGCACGACGTGGCTTTGCAGGGCTTGCCTGTGCGTTTCGCAATCGACCGGGCCGGGCTGGTCGGTGCCGACGGGGCGACCCATGCCGGCGCGTTCGACATCGGTTACCTGACCAGCCTACCGGGCTTTACGGTCATGGCCGCTGCGGATGAGGCCGAGCTGGTTCACATGGTGGCCACCGCCGCCGCCCATGACAGTGGCCCCATCGCGTTTCGGTATCCGCGCGGGGCTGGCACCGGGGTTGCATTGCCGGATCAAGGAGAAGTGCTGGAGATCGGCAAGGGACGCGTGCTGCGCGAGGGCGCGGACGTGGCGATCCTGTCGCTGGGCGCGCATTTGGACGAATGCCTCGCCGGCGCCGATGACCTGGCGCAGGCCGGGATCGGGGCGACCGTGGCCGATGCGCGCTTCGCAAAGCCGCTCGACGGCGATCTCGTCGAGGCCCTGGCCCGCGATCACCGTGTGCTGTTGACGGTCGAAGAGGGGGCTGAGGGTGGCTTCGGGTCCGTCGTCATGCACGAACTGGCCCGGCGGGGCTGCTTTGACCGTGGGCTCGCCATTCGCAATGTCTGCCTGCCGGACCGCTTCATCGAGCAGGCCAGCCCGGCAGAAATGTATGAAGATGCGGGCATGACTGCGCCTGATATCGCGGCGACCGCGCGCGAGGCGCTGGCGGGAACCGGCAACGTGGTTCCGCTGTCCTTGGCCCGTTGATCGACGATGGCCCAAAAGGAAAAGGCCACGCAAGAGAACGTGGCCTTTCTGTCTTCGCTGGAGTGATCGTTACATGCTCTCCGGATCGGGGCCGACCGACGCCAGGTAGGCCCAGATATTCACGGCGTCTTCTTCCTTGCGGACCATGTAGGTCATCTTGCCGCGGCCGCTCTCGCCGGTGAATTCGGTGAGCCAGCCCGTCGGGTTCTGGACATAAGCGACAAAGCTTTCTTCGTCCCAGGCGCTGTTGTCCTCGACCTCGCCCGCCGCGATCAGCAGGTCCGAATAGCGGAAATCCTCGACGCTGCCGCGTTGACGGCCCACCAAGCCGTAAAGGTTGGGGCCGACGCGACCGCCCCTGGCGATGGTTTCGCCCGCATCATCGACGATCATGTGACATGACGCACATTGACGGAAGGCTTGTTCGCCTGCCGCCGGGTCACCCGTCGCATGGCCTTCGGCGATGGCAGCCGTCCCGAGTGTCGCCGCGGCGAATATGGTCAGTGTTCTGGTCTTCATTGGGTCCTCCCTGGGTATTCTCGTAGGCTTCAACTCTGTAGCCGTGAATCCGTCACTTAGTCCGTGACGGCCAAAGTCAATGGCGCGTCAAGCCACGGCATGCGATAGCGCGCACTGTTTCCAGAGTGTCGCTAGCGCGTCGACAAGGTGCACGAGGTCCGCATCACTGTGCAGCGGCCCCGGCGTGAGGCGCAGACGCTCGGTTCCCTTCGGGACCGTGGGGTAGTTGATGGGTTGCACGTAGATGCCGAAGTCGCGCATCAGGATATCCGCGAGCATTCGGCATTTGACCGGGTCCTTGATCATCACGGGAATGATGTGGCTTTCGTTGGCCAGATGCGGAATGCCGCGCTGGTCCAGCATGCCCCGGAGCTTGGCCACCTGACACCGCTGCTGCTCGCGTTCCACCGCGGAAACTTTCAGGTGCGCGATCGACGCCTGCGCGG
Organism: Salibaculum griseiflavum; assembly: GCF_003129565.1. Lineage (GTDB taxonomy): Bacteria > Pseudomonadota > Alphaproteobacteria > Rhodobacterales > Rhodobacteraceae > Salibaculum > Salibaculum griseiflavum. The sequence continues at coordinate 22,001 of NZ_QETF01000022.1, read as the reverse complement.
CCGCCGCGATCGCGGGCGGCAGGGCGGTGGTGAAGATGAAGCCGCTGGCAAAGGACCGGATGAAATCGCACAGCGCCGCAGAGCCGGTGACGTATCCGCCCATGCAGCCGAACGCCTTGCCCAGCGTGCCCTCGATCAGGGTGATGCGATGGGCGAGGCCGCGCGCCTCGGAGATGCCGCCACCGCGCGGCCCGTAAAGACCGACCGCGTGGACCTCGTCGAGATAGGTCATGGCGCCATGCTTTTCGGCCACCTCGATGATCTCTTCCATCGGGCAGATGTCGCCATCCATGGAATAGACGCTTTCGAAGGCCACGATCTTCGGGGCATTGGCCGGCAGAGCCGACAGCTTGGCATCAAGGTCTTCGGGATCGTTGTGCTTCCAGATCACCTTCTGTGCCCTCGAATGGCGGATGCCCTCGATCATGCTGGCGTGGTTCTTCTCGTCCGACAGGATGACGGCATCCGGCAGACGCGAGCCCAGGGTCGAAAGCGCCGCCCAGTTCGACACGTAGCCGCTTGTAAACAACAGCGCGGCCTCCTTTCCGTGCAGATCGGCCAGATCGGCTTCCAGCGCGACGTGATGACGGTTCGTTCCCGAAATGTTGCGGGTACCGCCCGCGCCTGTGCCGCACTGATCCACGGTATCTTTCATGGCCTGGGCGACGACCGGGTGCTGGCCCATGCCGAGATAGTCATTGGAACACCAGACCGTCACCTCGTCCGGGGCATTCTCGTCATGGCTGTGGGCGCGTGGAAAGGCACCGCACCGGCGCTCCAACTCGGCGAAGACGCGGTAATTCCCCTCCGCTTTAAGGGCATCGAGTTGTGAAGCGAACATCGCGTCAAAATCCATGGGTTTTCTCCGGTCGTCTGGTCTTGTTACTTGTTTTGGTAGTGTCAGGCGGCGCGGGCAGCATCCAGCGCCAGAGCTTTTCGTCGGGCAGGGGCAGCACCATCAGCCAGTGCTCCAGCGCTGCCAGCATGGTGATCGCGGCAAGCAGTGCGAAGCCCACCACGTCGCCCGTATTCGCGGCGGAAAACAACCGTTCCAGCCAGCAGGCGCTAGCATAGGTCAGCGCGGTGATGGATATGGGAAAGACCCAGTTGAGCCGAGAGATCCGGAAGTGGCTGCTCAGATGGCCGAGGGCTTCGGGGATGAACTCGGTGTTGATCTTGGGGACGCCGAAATAGAGGTTCAGCTTGGCAGAGACGCGCGCGAAATATAGCGTGGTGAAGACCCACAATCCAAAGATGTTCTCTGCGCCATACCCAAGGAACCACAGCGTGATCAGGGCCGCCGTCAACAGCATCTCGTGATAGGCCACGGTTCCCCAGGCGCGCAAGAAGCGCTCCCATTCGGGCAGTTGGGCGGGGCAGGGGTGCAGGTTGGGGCCGGTGATGGCCCCGGTCAGGAAGGCCAGCTCGATCCACCCCCATATCGCCAGCGCCGACAGGAATGCCCCATAGGCGGCCTGCAGGCCGGTTCCGTCCAGCGTCGCGATGAACCCCCACATGCCCAGTCCCAGCAGGGGCAGCGCCCCCCACGTGGCCGCGCGCCGTGCTGCCGCGCCGGCACGGTCCGCGCGGCGCACAACGATCAGGATGGCACCGGTGGAGAACCACCACACGAACAGCGCGAACAGTGCGGCGACCCAGGGATCGGCCATCACGCCCACCCTACGCGCCGAACGCGATATGCGCCTCCCATACCCATCAGTAGGCTGGCGTCAGCCGGGTGCTTGTGGGCACCTCGTGCGTCCGGGTTGGTATGAAGTAGAGGCGCGCAAAGGCGGTCGCGGCGCGGGTCTGGGCCGCCAATCTGCCGATGAACCCGATCACGCCGCCGCGCTTGCGAGCGGCATCCAGATCGACATTGGCCCGTTGCAGTTTTTCCAGGGTCGGTTGCCAGGCGGGGTGCTCGATGTCCAGCGTGATCGGAAAAATCTGCCGGGTCAGCGCGGAGGTCTTGGTGAAGACCTCGTGGGCATACCAGTTGGGATCGACGCCAAGGGCAGCGTGGAACGCCGGGCGCTGGTGGTCGCGCACATACATCGTCGCGAAGACGGCTGTCAGGAAGAACTTGATCCACCAGACATTGCGCCCCGAGGTCAGCTTGGGGTCAGTCTTCATCAGCAGGGCGAAGGCCTCGCCATGGCTGAACTCGTCGTTGCACCATTCCTCGAACCACTTGAAGATCGGGTGAAAGCGATGTTCGGGGTGTGCCTCAAGGTGCCGGAAGATCGTAATGTACCGGGCATAGCCGATCTTTTCCGACAGGTAGGTGGCGTAGTAGATGAACTTGGGCCGGAAATAGGTGTATTTCTTCTTCTGCGTCAGGAACCCGAGATTCACAGCCACGCCCGCCTCCCGCAGGGCATCGTTGATGAAACCCGCGTGCCGCGCCTCGTCCCGGGCCATCAATTGGAACAGCTGGGTGATGTCGGCATTCGTTCCGCGCCGCTTCATTTCCTTATAGAGGACACAGCCCGAGAATTCGGCGGTGCAGGAGGAGATCAGGAAGTCGATGAATTCCTTTTTCAGGGCTGGGTCCATGCCATCCCAGTCGACATGGTCCCAATCCTCGTTTTTCTTGAAATGCCCCTTGTTGGGGTCGGCAACCATCTGCGCGATCAGCTTGTCCCAGTCTTCGCGTACGCTCGATACGTCGATGGCGTCCAGCTCGTTGAAATCCGTGGTGTAGAAGCGTGGCGTCAGAAGGGTATTCTGCATGGCCACGTCGGTTGCGGATTTGCTGTCGAACTTCGCCTGTTCCTTCTGAATGGCGATGCTTTCCTCGGCGGTGTTCGCGTCGGCGGTGTGCTTGTTCTGGATGTTCATAGCGTCACCTCCTCGGAAAAGGAGAACTCGCACAGCTCCATTACTTCAAAATCGCCTGTCAGTCGGGTCCACAGCCGTTCCAGCCCGCTGGCGCGGATAATGGTCGCCTCTCGGTCCTCGGTCACGATCTCGCCAAAGGGCGCCATCATTTCGGGGCCGTGGACTTTCACCTCGTCGCCCGGATAGACAGTGGCGCCGTTGTTGAACCGCAGATGCGCGTGCAGCGACTCGAACTTGTGGCTGATCTCGACCGTGCAGGGCGCACGTTCAATTTCCTTGGTAAGCCATCCCATTATTGGCCTCCTTTTCCCTGTTGCCGCATGTCCGTTGTCCCGTGCGGGTTCCCGCCCGCCGGGTGACATGCCTCATTGCGCCAGCAGCCTTGCGAAGGCTCTGGCATTGTTTTCGCCGAATCCCATGAGATCGGCGCTCCAGCCCGTTGAAGGGTCATGGATGGTAAGGCGGCCGGTCTCGTGCCGCCGCAAGGTCACGGGCCCCTCAAGGGCGACCCGGTTCTTGGTGCGTTCGCGTTCGATCACGCGCCACACGCCGGAAATGAAGCCGCCCCGGTCGGGGCCAAGGTCGGCGATCAGCGTCCCGTTGACCGTGCGCACGGTGACCGCGCCGGACATGTCGCCGGACAAGAGCAGGCTGCGCGACGCCACGATGTCGCCCGTTGGTGCGGTGGCGACCAGCGGTCGGTCGGTCAGTCTTGCAAGGGTTACCAGACACAGCACGGCAACCACGAGCGCAAGCATCGCGCGCGTCATCATGCGAGGGATCAGTTCCCTGTCATGGGGGCGGGCGGCGCGGTGGGTTTCGATCTGTGTCATGTCCGGTTACCTCTATTCGGCGGCGAGATGTGCCTTCGTGGGCATGCCCGTCCTGTTGACCTCGGGGGTGCTCACCCGGGCCTCGGCGGCTTCGGCCAGAAGGGTCGCGACGGTCTGGGCTTCCGGGATGCAGCGCAAGGCGGGTTTGGTCTTGCGGATGTGCCAAGGCCGCACATGCGGCCAGCACACCAGATAGCTCAGCTGGGTGTCGTCCATCGGGTCCAGTGCGATCGTCCCCGTGCCATTTCGGCGCAGGCTCAGGTCCGCGCGGGCGATCTTGGTGAATGGCAGGTTCAACGTCACGGTAAGAGCGGCACCGATCCGCATCGCCACCCGGCGGTTGGTGATCGTGTAGACGGTACTGCGGGCCTGAACCACGCCGATCAGCAGAAGCAAGGCGGCGACGATCCCGCCCAACACGATGAAGGGAAAGGAGGCGGCAAAGGCACTGGCCAGGCTGACCTGGTCGATCAGCATGCCGAAGCGCCACAGGGCAAGGGCCACGAAATAGGCCGACACCCATCCCAGGTTCAGCGACTCGCGGGTCAATGCCCACCAGTCGGGCCGCCCTTGCCAAAGAATATGCTCACCCTCCGGCGGGGTCTCGGGCAGGCCCTTGACGGGCTCGAATGCGAAATCGTCGTGGTTCTCTGTCATGGCGGCCTCCTCGGGCGTCAGCCCAGTTGCGGTTCTTGCCGGGCCCTGGAGGCATAGAGCGTTCCCCCGGCGTAGTAGCCGCAGATCTTCTCTTCCTCGAGCATGGTGACTTGGTTGGGCGAGGCGTTCTTTGGCACACCCGCGAAATGCTCGCCGAAAATCGAGCGCACATTGACCTTCTGGCCCCAGATCCGGGCCATGGTCATGGGCACAAGGCGCTTGCCGCCCCCATGCTCTCCGTCGAGTTCGACTTCGAGGTAGCGAACCAGTTGTTCGGGCTCGTCAATCCAAAGGTCGGCAATTGTGCCGACCGTCTCGCCGTCACCGGCCACGACCGGCAAGCCGCGCGGATCGCGCCCGGCGGCCACGTGGAATTGCTCGGTCGCGGCCATGGGTACGATCTTGGGGTGGCCGTGACCGTCCAGCTCGGGGATGTCGCGGCGCGGCGCCCAGGAGGCCGGGCCGACGCCATCCGCCATCGGATCGCCGGTTGGTTCAAGTGGAAAGCCGTTGGTGGCTGTGGTCTTCTCAAGCGCAATGTCGTCGCGCTCTGGATTCTGGCCTGACGGCACGGTGATCTCGCCGCGGCCATGCGGCAGGGCGAAGGTCTTGTCCTGCGGAAGCGGGAACAGCCCTTCGTTGGAGGAGGGCTTGCCCGCGTCGTCCTCGAGCGGATAGCCCTCGCGCATGTTTTCACGCTGGATATAGACGATCAGCGCGGCGAAGAAGATCCAGAACAGCCAAAGCGATACGCTGACCAGATCCACCTGTCCAAAGAATGTTTCCGTCATGTCGGTGTCCTTTCCAAGGCGGGTCTCATGTTGGGAAATCGGCAAGTCCGATACGGGCCGATCCCGGTTTGGGGGTGCGTCGGTGGTTGGGTGCAAGGCGTACGAGCGGACCGAGGACCGCGAGGGTGACGAACAAGAGCCCGATCTCGACGTGATAGACAAAAGAGTAGCCGGTTGCGGATGTGGCCAGGGCTTCACCCAGCCGCCCGGACATGGCGAGACCGTCGATCCAGTCCCGCAGGCCGCCGCCCAGCGCGATGGAGAGCCCCGCTGCCGTGGCTTGTGCCGCGCCCCACGCGCCCAGCGCCAGCCCGTGACCGGCGGTGCCATTCGCGGGCATCTTCATCGCGGCAGTCAAGGTGGCGACGGCAAAAAGCCCACCGCCGAAGCCGATCATTCCGGCACCGATGAAATACATGATGCCCGAGGTCATGGGTGCGGCGAAGATCACCGTGCAGAAGGCGGCTATGCCGACCAGAAGGCCAAGGGCTGCGACCCGAAAAGCGCAACTTCCACGTGTCAGCATGCGTCCGGCCAGACCAAAACCCGCCAGTGCCCCGGCGGCCCAGATTGCCGTCAGCGTGGTGGTCGCCGACACCGAAAGCCCCATGATTTCCCCGCCATAGGGTTCCAGCAACACGTCCTGCATGTTGAAGGCCATTGTTCCGAGGAAAACCACCGCCAGCAGCCGCCCGGCCTGCCCGCCGCCGACGAGATCGGCCCAGGCATCGCGGAACCGAGGCCGGGGCGCGGCGCGTTCCGCACGGCTCATGGGGCGCACCTGTTCCTGTTTCCACAGGGCGATCAGGTTCAGGACGATACCGGCGACAGCCGCCCCCTGCACGACCCGCACGAGTGTGAGAGGAGCGAAGTCCCGCAGGAACCAACCGATGATCAGCGCCGAGACGCCCATGCCCAGCAGAAACATGACGTAGAGCAGTGCCACCACCCGGGGTCGCGTAGCATCGTCGGCCCGATCTGTGGCCAGTGCCAGCCCGGCGGTCTGGGTCATGTGCAACCCCAGCCCGGTCATCAGGAAGGCCAGGGCGGCCAGCACCTCGCCGGCCCAGCCCGGCCCGACGACCTGCTGACCCGCGAGGACCAGCAGGGCAAATGGCATGACGGCCAGCCCGCCCATCTGCCACAGCGAACCGAACCAAAGATACGGGATGCGCTTCCAGCCGATGGCGCTGCGATGGGTGTCCGAGCGGAAACCCAGAAGCGCCCGGAACGGCGCGATCAACACGGGCAGGGCGATCATCACGGCGACGATCACCGCCGGCACCGACAGTTCCACGATCATCACGCGGTTGAGCGTTCCCAGAAGCATCACCGTCGCCATTCCAACCGAGACCTGGAACAGCGACAGCCGCAGCAGCTGCGCCATTGGCAGCCCCTCGCTGGCGGCATCCGCGAACGGCAGCCAGCGCGCGGTCAGCGCGGTCACGGGGGAAGTGGGACGGCGCGGGCTCACGGGGTCAGCTCCAGCGCATGGGAAATGTAGAAGCCGGACCGCACCCGCCCAAGGGTGGCCAGCTGGCCGGGCGCCTCGACGCGGCGCAGGGCCGTCCGCAAGGCGGCAGGAGCGTGCGGAACCATTGTCGGCGAACGATCAGAGCGCGGAAACAGCTGTCCGGCGCGCCACATCGCCATCAGAAGCGGTGTGCGGGGCGCGATGGTAAAGACGATCGAGCCACGGGTCCGGCGGCCCAATGTCGACAGGGCGCGGGCGATGTCGTGACGGTCGTAGTAGATCAGGCTGTCCATTGCCATGACATGGTCGAAGGTACCCAGATCATCGGCCAGCATGTCGCCCGACATGAAGGTCACATGGCCGGGCAGGCCGTCGGGCAAACGGGCGCGGGCGATCTCGACCAGGGAAGGAGAAATGTCCACGGCCACCACCTCGGCGCCACGCGCGGCCAGTTCGGCCGTCATCGGCCCCGCGCCACAGCCCGCATCCAGGATCCGCGCGCCGCGCAGGTCGCCGGGCAGGCGGTCCAGCATCCGAGCGCGCATCGTGTCCCGGCCGCGCCGAACGGTTTCACGGATCCGCGAGACAGGCTCGTCACTTGTCAGCCGTTCCCAAGTGCGGGTGGCGGTCTTGTCGAAATAGGTTTCGACCCGGTCGCGCGTGCGTGTCCAGCCGCCCGGTGCCGGGGGCAGGTTTCCGGTGTGGGCCGCGTCAGGCATCTGGAGGGGGCTTGCGTCCGGCATCAATCGAACCCCAGTAATTCGAAGATGTCGCGATCCTCCATGGGCGCGGGGGCGAGCGGATCGGTTCCTTTCCATAGCCGCTCGGCCAGCCGGATATATTCGGCGCGGGCCATCTGGATGTCGTCCTCGTCGGGCATCTCGAACAGCGTCTTTTTCTTGAGCCGCGACCGGCGGATCGCGTCGAAATCTGGCATATGAGCGATGCGGTCGAAGCCCACCTCGGCGCAGTAGCGGTCGACCTCGTCGGTGTCCTGCGAGCGGTTGGCGACGCAGCCGGCGAGCCGGACCTTGTAGTTGTTCGACTTGGCCTGCACGGCAGCGATGATCCGGTTCATCGCGTAGATGCTGTCGAAATCGTTGGCCGTGACGATCACGGCGCGGTCGGCATGCTGCAAGGGCGCCGCGAAACCGCCGCAGACCACGTCGCCGAGCACGTCGAAAATCACCACGTCCGTGTCTTCCAGCATGTGGTGCTGCTTGAGCAGCTTGACCGTCTGGCCCACCACGTAACCGCCGCATCCGGTGCCCGCTGGGGGGCCGCCGGCCTCGACGCATTTCACACCGCCCCAGCCTTCGGTCACAAAGTCCTCAGGGCGCAATTCCTCGGCGTGGAAATCAACCTCCTTGAGGATGTCGATCACCGTCGGCTGCAACTGGCCGGTCAGGGTGAAGGTGCTGTCATGCTTGGGATCGCAACCGATCTGCAGAACGCGCTTGCCCATCCGGGCGAAAGCCGCTGAAAGGTTCGACGAGGTCGTCGATTTTCCGATTCCGCCCTTGCCGTAGACCGAAAAGACCTTGGCCCCCTCGATCTTCATCGACGGGTCCTGGTGCACCTGCACCGATCCTTCGCCGTCCTGCCCCCTGAGCGTCGGTATGTCGTCGCGTGGGCTCATCGTCTCCTCCAATCGCCGGGCGCTTGGCTCGGCTGTTTGCCCCCACCGGGTGTGTCCCGGCAGGTCGTGGTCATTCCGCCGCCACGCCTTCGAGGCGGTCTTCCAAGGCGTCGGCCGCATCGCGCAGCGCGGCCAAGGTATCGTCGTCGGGCGCCCAGTAGGCGCGCTCGTGGGCCTCGAGCAGCCGATTGGCCATACGCGAGGAGGCCACCGGGTTGAGCTCGCTCATCCTCTGGCGCATCGCCTCGTCCAGAACGAACGTTTCTGACATCCGCTGGTACACCCAGGGCGCCACCTGGCCGGTGGTGGCGGACCAGCCGAGCGTGTTGGTCAGGTGGCTTTCGATCTGGCGCACGCCCTCGGCACCATGACTCAGCAATGCTTCGTGGAACTTGGGGTTGAGCGAGCGCGAGCGTGTCTCAAGCGCCACCTGGTCGGCCAGGCTGCGGACCTTGCCCGCGCCACGGGTGGTGTCCGAGATGTAGACGGCGGCATCTTCGCCCTGGCGGGCGCGTTTCACCGCCCGGGAAATCCCGCCCAGCGTGTCGAAGTAGTGGTCCACCGTGGTCACGCCCAACTCCACCGATTCAAGGTTCTGGTAGGCGACATCCACGGTGCCAAGCGCCTGTTGCAGCAATGCGGTTTGCTGCGCCGGCCTGCCGTCCACGCCGTAAGCAAAGCTCTTGCGGGCCTCGTAGGCGTCGGCCAGTTCGTCCTCGTCGCCGAAGGCGGAACTGTCGACCAACTGGTTGACATTGGAACCATAGGCGCCCTCGGCATTGGAAAAGACGCGCAGGGCGGCGGTGTCCAGGTCGCAGCCGATCTTCTCGGCATAGGCCAGTGCGTTGGCACGGATATAGTTCTGGTCGAGCGGTTCGTCCGCATGGGCGGCCTTGTGCGCAGCCTCGGCAAGCAGCCGGGTCTGCAGGGGCAGCAGGTCGCGGAAGATGCCCGACAGCGTCATGATCACGTCGATACGGGGCCGACCCAGGGTTTCCAGCGGGACCAGGTCTGCCCCGGACAGCCGCCCGAAGCTGTCGAAGCGCGGCTGTGCCCCGATCAGCGCCAGGGCCTGCGCCATGGGCGCCCCGTCGGACTTGATGTTGTCGGAGCCCCAGAGCACGAGCGCCACGCTGCGCGGCAGGCTGGCATGGGTTTGCAGCAGAAGGTCTGCCTGTTTCGCGCCCTCGCGGCAGGCAAAGGCGGTGGGCATCCGGAACGGATCGAATGCATGGATGTTACGACCCGTGGGCAGGATCTCGGGGGCCCGGATCAGGTCGCCACCGGGAACCGGCGGGGTAAAGCGGCCATCCAGCGCGCGGAGCAGGGCCGGAATCTCGCTATCGCCTTGCAGAAGGGCGTCGACGCGGGCTCGGGTCTCGGGGTCGCTCTCTGGCATCAGGTCCAGATAGTCGGCGCGGGCGTCATCGCGCATGGCGCGGCCCAGAACGTGCAGGCCATCGGGGATCAGCGCGTCCTCGGTTTCCAGCAACCGCAGCCAGAGCGCATCGGGCGCTTCGCCGCCCATGTCCACCGCCTCGGCCTGGTCGGCAATCAGCGCCTCCAACTCGTCACGCTCGGGCGCGCCGGGGGACATCTCGCGCCAACGGGTCAGGCTGTCCTTGAGCTCGCCCAGTGCCTTGTAGAGCCCCGAGGCGGCCAGCGGAGGCGTCAGGTGACTGACTGTCACGGCCCCCGCGCGGCGTTTGGCCAGCGTCGCCTCCGAAGGGTTGTTGGAGGCGTAGAGGTAGACATTCGGCATGTCGCCGATCAGCCGGTCGGGCCAGCAGGCCGCACCTGGCCCGGCCTGCTTGCCCGGCATGAATTCCAGCGCCCCGTGCATGCCGAAATGCAGCAACACATCGGCTTTGAAAGATTGGCGCAGCCATAGGTAGAACTGCGCGAAGGCATGGGTCGGGGCGAAGCCGCGCTCGAACAGAAGCCGCATCGGGTCGCCTTCGTAGCCAAAGGCCGGCTGCAGGCCCACGAAGACCTTGCCGAACTGCGCACCCAGCACGAAAACGTCGCGCCCGTCGGATTGCACGCGCCCCGGGGCGGCGCCCCACTGTGCCTCGATCTCGTCCAGCCAGGGCGTGTTGGCGACCATGTCCTCTGCCGGGACATGGGCGGCGACATTGGCCTCTTGCCCGTATTGCTGGGCGCTCCCGTGCAAGACGGCCGCCCGCAGGGCCTCGACGCTCTCGGGCGGGGTCAGGTCGTAGCCGCGCGCGGCCATGGCGTGCAGGGTGTTGTGGAGAGATGCGAAGACATCGAGGTAGGCCGCCGTACCGGCCGCGCCCGCGTTGGGCGGAAACCCGAAGAGCACCACGCCAACGCGGCGCTCGGCCACGCGGGAGCGGCGCAGCGCGGCCTGGCGGGCGACGCGGTCGGCCAGCGTCTCGACCCGTTCGGGGCAGGGGGCCATCTCCTTGATCATGGACGTGTCTGCGCAGGCCCGGTTGCAGCCCGTGCAGCCACCCGGCCCGTGACGTCCGGCGAAGACCGTCGGCGCGGTCGCGCCGTCCAGTTCCGGCAGGGCGATCAGCATGGTCGTCTCGATCGGGCCGAGGCCGCCTTGGGAAGCGGCCCACTGTCCAAGCGTCTGGAATTCCAGTGGATGGGCGGCGACATAGGGCACATCCAGCGCCTTGAGTGTCTCGACCGCGGCGTCCGTGTCGTTGTAGGCCGGCCCGCCAACAAGGCTGAAGCCGGTGAGCGACAGCAGCGTGTCGATGGTTGCGCCGTGGTGATCGCGAAAGAAGGCCTCGATCGCCGGGCGGCCATCAAGACCCCCGGCATAGGCTGGCAGAACCCGCAGGCCCCGAGCCTCCAGCGCTCGGATCACCGCGTCGTAATGTGCGGTGTCGCCAGCCAGCACGTAGGACCGCATCATGAGCAGCCCGACAGTCGCCTTCGGTTCGGCGGGGGAGGGCAGCGCAGCGGGATCGGTGGTGATGCGGTCGGCCAGGTCGGGATGGTAGAGCCCGGTTTCGGGGTATTCCAGCGGCGCCGGGGCCTGGGCACCGCGCCAGTCGTCGAGGCGGCTGTAGCGCGAGACGAGGAAACGGACCATCGCCTCGATGTTGTCGTCCGAGGCACCCAGCCAGTATTGCATGGTTAGGAACCACGCGCGCAGGTCCTGGGCCTTGCCGGGGATCAGCCGCAGGATGCGTGGCAGGCGGCGCAGCATCTTCATCTTGCGCGCGCCGTCATCGGTCTTGGACCCGCTCTTGCCACCGCGCAGTTTCTTCAGAAGTTTCGCGGTGCTGCTTTCCGGAGCGGCCATGTCCAGCGTGCCCATGCGGGTGCATTTCACGATCTGGCCGTCGGCGATCAGCCCAGCCATGGCGTCGCAGTGATCCCGACGCGCCTGCAGGTCGGACAGGATCGCCTGAACGTGTTCTTCCAGGAACAACAGGTTGGCGATGACGATATCGCCGGTTGCGATGGCGCGGCGCGCCTCTTGCAGAGCGGTTTCGCTTTCGCCCCATTCGGCGGCGGCATGGACGCTCAGCTCCAGCCCGGGGAAATCCGCGCCCAGCCTTTCGGCCACCCGCGCACAGGGCCCGGCGGAATGGGAATCCAGCGTCAGGATCACCACGCGATAAGGGGCATGCCCGGGGGTCATTGCAACGTCATCGCGCATAATGAGCCTTCGCTTCGTAAAGTGTATCGACACTGATCTCGTCGAGGCCGCGCTCATTGGCGAAAGCCTCGGTGTTGCGCTTGGCCTTGCCGCGCACGAAGAAGGGGATTTTCTTCAACTCCCGCTCGGCCGCGTCCATCCAGATTACGTTTCCGGCCTCGTCGGGGGCGTCTTGTGCCGGCGTGTCCGTCGCTTCGCGCCGAGCGTGGGCGCCGCCTTGATGGCTGGGGCCGGCGTCGTCGTGAAACTCGAAATCCTCGCGGAACATGGTCAGAAGGTGCTCTTCCAATCCCATGACCAGCGGGTGGACCCAAGTGTCGAAGATAACATTGGCACCTTCCAGCCCCATCTGCGGGCTATAGCGGGCAGGGAAGTCCTGCACGTGCACGGGGGCCGAGATGACAGCGCAGGGAATGCCCAGCCGCTTGCCGATGTGGCGTTCCATCTGTGTGCCAAGGATCAGTTCCGGCGCGGCCTCGGCGATGGCGGCTTCCACGTCCAGGTGATCGTCCGAGATCAGGGCTGGGACGCCGAACTCATTGGCCAGCGCACGTATCTTGCGGGCCATCTCGCGGTTGTAGCAGCCAAGGCCGACTACCTCGAAACCCATCTCGTCGCGGGCAATCCGCGCGGCGGCCGCAACATGGGTGCCGTCGCCGAAAATGAATACTCGCTTGCCTGTCAGGTAGGTCGAGTCGACCGAGGCCGAATACCACGGCAGCCGCAGGCGGGTTTCGTCAAGCCGCGCGTCCAGCCCGGTGATCTTGGCCACCTCGGCGACGAAATCGCGCGTGGCGCCCACACCGATGGGCACGGTCTTGGTGAAAGGCTGCTTCAACTCCCGTTCCATCCAGCGGCAGGCCGCTTCACCGGTTTCGGGATACATCAGCACGTTGAAATGCGCGGCGCCCAGTCGGGTCAGGTCCTTGGGGCTGGCCCCGTAGGGCGCGCAGACATTGACCGCTATCCCCATTTCTTCCAGCAGGGCGGTCACCTCGGTGATGTCGTCGCGATGGCGAAAGCCCAGCGCGGTCGGGCCGATCAGGTTGGCGGTGATCCGGTCCGTCCGCTGCATCGGTTCGGCCAGTCGGCGGACCAACTGGAACAGGGTCTCGTCGGCGCCAAAGTTCTCTTTGCGCTGGTAGCTGGGCAGCTCCAGCGGGATGACGGGAATGGGCATGCCCATGGTTTGGGCCATGCCGCCCGGATCGTCCTGGATCAGTTCCGCTGTGCAAGAAGCACCGACGATCATCGCCTGCGGCTGGAAGCGATCAAAGGCGGCTTCGCAGGCAGTCTTGAAGAGATTGGCGGTGTCGGATCCAAGGTCGCGGGCCTGGAAGGTCGTGTAGGTCACCGGCGGGCGGTGGTCGCGGCGCTCGATCATGGTGAACAGCAAGTCCGCATAGGTGTCGCCCTGCGGCGCGTGCAAGACGTAATGCAGGCCAGTCATGGCCGTGGCCACACGCAGGGCACCGACATGCGGCGGGCCTTCGTATGTCCATACCGAGAGCTTCATTCCGCCGCCTCGAGCTTGAGCCTGTCGCGGCGGTGCAGGGGTCGAGAGAAGAGCCCCGCGAGATCCCCGGCCTGTTCGTAGAAATGCACCGGGGTGAAAACCAGTTCGATGGCCCATTTGGTGGTCATGCCCTCGGACTCGAGCGGATTGGCCAGTCCAAGCCCACAGACCGTCAGGTCGGGGCGCGCGGTGCGGCATCGGTCGAGCTGTTTCTCGACATCCTGCCCTTCTGAGATCACCGGACCCTCGGCCAGCAGCTCCAGGTCGGGCGCGACCAGTGCCTTGTGGATATAGGGTGTGCCGACCTCGACGGCCTCCATCCCGCATTCCCGGGTCAGGAACCGGGCCAGCGGGATTTCCATCTGGCTGTCGGGGAAGAAGAAAACTGTCTTGCCGGCCAGCGAATCGGCGGCCTTGGCCACCGCTTTGCGGGCGCGTGCGCGGGGCGCGTCGATCACGGCATCGACACGCGCCTGGTCGATGCCGAAATCCCGCGCAACGGCGCGAAGCCACGCGGTGGTGCCCTCTTCGCCGAGCGGGAACGGCGCGGGAATATGACGCGCCCCGCGTCTTTCCAGGGCGGAATGGGTGCCACCCAGGAAAGGCTGTGTCAGGGCGAAACTTGTGTTCGGGCCGACGCCGACCCGGGCGTCGGCGTGTCGGGCGGGTAGGACGGTGATGTTGTCGATACCGATCCGGCCCAGCAGGTCCAGCGCCTGATCTTCGGCCACGTCCGGCAGGGCGCCGACCATCATCAACTGGCGCTGATCGGTTGCGGGCAGGGCGGGCACCATTGCGGCCAGGCAAGCATCTTCGCCTTCCGTGAAGGTCGTCTCGATGCCCGAGCCCGAATAGTTCAGCACCCTCACCTTCGGCCCGTGGCGTGCACTGAGCCGCTCGGCGGCGCGCGACAGGTCCAGCTTGATCACCTCGGATGGGCAGGACCCCACCAGGAAGAGCTGGCGAATATCGGTGCGGCGTGCCAGCAGGCGGTCGACTTCGCGCTCAAGCTCGTCTTGCGCGTCGGCCAGCCCGGCCAGATCGCTCTCCTCCAGGATGGCGGTGCCGAACCGGGGTTCGGCGAAAATCATCACCCCGGCAGCGCTTTGCAGGAGATGCGCACAGGTGCGACTGCCCACGACGAGGAAGAAGGCGTCCTGCATCTTGCGGTGCAGCCAGATGATTCCCGTCAGGCCGCAGAATACTTCGTGCTGGCCACGCTCTTTCAGGACCGGTGCATCGCTGCAGCCCATGGTCGGGGGCGGGGGGCTGTGGCGGGTCATGCCGGGGCCCCGGACTGCAGGCGCGCGGCGCGCAACTTCAGCAGGAATTGCCCGGCATTTACGACGTAGGCGGCATAGGCGGCCAGCGCCAGCCACATCAGCGAAACCGGGGTCATTCCACCCGCGAAGAGCGCCCAGACGTAGGCGGTGTGAAGCCCGATCACGGCAAAGCTGAAGACGTCCTCCCAGAAGAAGGCCGGGGCGAAAAGGTACTGATCGAAAACGACTTTCTCCCAGATCGCCCCAGTGACCATGATCAGATAGAGCACGCCGGTCTTGAGCAGGATCGACCAGGTCGCGACCTCGTAGCCCGCGCCGGTTGTAAGGTAACGCAGCACCAAGGCGAGCGACACGAGGAAGACGAGAAACTGAAGTGGAGCGAGCACCCCTTGAACCAGCGTCCAGACGCTTTCGTCGCGGCGACGGCGTTGAGCGGCTGTGTAAAGCGGGCCGGGTTTTGAATTTCTCTGCGCCGAAATCGGCATCATAACCTCTGGGCAGACGGTGTGAGGATTGCCCTGATGCTAGGTTCTGTGCGCGCATGGTGTCAACTAAAACTTACACAAGGGCTTGGGTCGAATGTATGCTCAAATTGTCACCTGAGAAATGGTCTCCATAGACCGGTTTTCGCCGCCAGATCGATTATCACTCAAGATTTAAGTTGATAATTGGCGGGGCTGCGCAGAGAAAATGTCCTTCCGGATCAGCTTCTTTCGGGCCGCTCAGGCCCCAAGCTGTCAATAAAAATTGACATTTGACCCCGTGAAACTCAAGCTAAATCTCACCTGGAGGAGGTGCGGTGCCACGATTTGCTCGCACGCGTGACCGTCTGGAGGGGCGCATGTCTGGTAAGAAATCACTTGATGGGCTGGAGGTTTCGAAGGGGCGAGAGCCAACCATCCGATATCTGGTCGAGTCCGCCCTTAGGACCGTTGCCTCGACCAATCAGGATGAAAAGCCCAGCACCCGCAGCGAATGGGTTGCCCATCTTGCTTCGGCGATGGTCTCGGAAAGCGAGACCAGCCACAAGGCGGCGATCTCTTCGCTGATCGCAAACGGGGTTAGTTCGGATGAGGTCTATCAGACCTATATCCCGGCCGTCGCGCGCTATCTCGGAGAGATGTGGGTCAGTGATCGTGCCAGTTTTGTCGATGTAACGGTTGGCGCGGCAAGGATGCAGTCCTTGTTGCGGGAAGTCGAAGAGGGCAGGGGGCTGGACCGCAGTATCCCTCTCGGGCAGTCGGTCTTGATGGTCGTTCCGCCTTACGAGGATCATTCGCTTGGGGCATTCGTTGCTGCAGATCAGTTTCGGCGACATGGTCTCTGGGTTCACATGGCGATCGCACTGAACGGTGGAGAACTCATCGATCTGGTGGCGACGGGCCGCTTCTCCTTGATCGGGTTGTCGGCGTCTTCGTCAAACTCAGTTGAAAAGTCGGCCGAGTTTGTCAATTATCTCCGCGCCGGTTTGGACCACTGCCCACCTGTCGTACTGGGCGGGCATGTTGTCGAAGATCCGGCCGCAATCGAACGGCGGACAGGCGTTGACTTCGCCGTCAAGACAGTGCGTGAGGCTATTGAACGAGCAGGGCTTATGTCTATCTCTCAGGAGTTGGCCCTAGATCAACTGAACCCTTAGGGTCTGAACGGCCGTGGTAACGGGAGAGCGACATTGAGTAGGCAGGACCGGGAGCGAGAAAAGATTTCGGTCGGACGGTTGCCAGAGCTCGGCTCTGTTCCCGGATTGATAGAACAGGCCGCGGATATTGCAGTCTTCATTGCCTTGGACGGCGAAGTTTTGGGAATAACCGTCAACCCGGATTGCCCGTCGCTTGGCTGCCTCGATCACTGGGTCGGACGCAAGTTTGACAGCTTCCTGACCCGCGAGAGTGTCGAGAAGATGTCCAAACGGCTCAAGGACTTGCTGGCCAAGCCAGATGCGCCCCACCGGCCGATGGAATTGAATCACGAAGACAACGCCACTTGGGAATTCCCGGTGCGTTACACCATGCATCTGGTCGCGGATCAGGGCGGTGTCCTGCTTTTCGGTCGTGATATGCAGCCCCTGGCCGAGGTTCAGCAGCGGCTGTTGCAGGAGCAACGGGCGCGCGAACTTGATCAACAGAAGTTGCGCGCGGGCCAGACGCTTTTCCGCATCGTCTTCGAGGAGTCCGAAACCTCGCTCGTCGTTCTCGATGCCGACACCGCGCAGATCCAGGAAATCAATTCCAGTGCGGCATCGCTCTTGGGCAGCACGCCCGAGACCCTTGCCGGCAATATTCTCGCGCAGGCGTTCGACGGACGGCGCCGAGGCGAATTCATGGAAGCGTTGCGCGCGGCGGCCGCGTCCGGATCGGAACGTGGAGTCGAAGTTGTCGCGCGTCGCAATGGCCGCGCCCTCATCCTTCGGCCTCGGTATTTCCGGATCGCCGGAGACTTCGTCCTGCTTTGCCGTTTTGATCCGGTCGAAGATGGCGCGGCGGCGGGTCCGGAATTCGGCCGCCTTTTGCACGACCTCTATTCCTCGACTTCCGATGCGATCATCGTGACGGACGCCGCCGGGAATGTCCGGGAGGCGAATGAAGCGTTCCTGATGATGGCCGATGCCAACCAGATACGCGACGTGCAGGGGCAATCGGTTTCCGAGTTCCTGTCGCGCGGCAGTGTCGACCTCAAGCTGATCCTCGAAAGTGCGACCAAGGCCGGGCGGATGAGCCACTATTCGGCCCAGTTCAAAAGCACGCTGGGGATGCGGGCCCCGGTCGATATTTCGGTGGCGCGCCTGCGCCAACAGGGCGGCGAGACGGGGTTCGGCATGATCATCCGCGACGTGTCCAGTCGCCAGATGCCCGAGGTCGAGAAATCCAATGTCATGGTCAGTGACGAAGCGATGCAGAACGTCATGGACCTTGTAGGGACGGAGTCACTCAAGGAGTTGGTCTCGGCGACATCGGAAGTTGTTGAGAAGCTGTGCATCGAAACCGCCGTGCAGTTGACTGATAACAATCGCGTGGCCGCCGCCGAGATGCTTGGCCTGTCTCGGCAGAGTCTCTACGTGAAGCTTCGCAAGTACGGATTGCTGAAGCCGGCCGACGACGGCTAGCGGCGGCAGGCCGTGCGCCCAATCCGGGCGCGATAGCAAGAAAACCCTTTCAAGAATCTGCGTTGTATAGTTTAGTTGACACATGAGTGTCAGTGAAACATTACATACATCGCGGCGGTTGTCCCGCCCGCGGGCCGTGCTCACGCTGCTAAAGCCGGTGACCTGGTTTCCGCCGATCTGGGCCTATCTCTGTGGTGTTGTCGCCTCGGGAGTCGCCCCCGGCACGGCGCCGTTGGCGGTGCTGGTGGGGATGGTGTTGGCCGGCCCGGTGGTCTGCGGCATGAGCCAGGCGGCAAATGATTGGTGCGACCGCGACGTGGATGCCATCAACGAACCTGACCGCCCCATTCCCTCGGGGCAGATTCCCGGGCGCTGGGGACTCTGGATCGCGCTTTGCATCACTGCTCTTGCGCTGGCTCTGGGCACGGTGTTGGGGCCCTGGGGCTTCGGCGCGACCGTCTTCGGTGTCGCCGCCGCCTGGGCGTATTCGGCCGAGCCCATTCGCCTGAAGCGGTCCGGTGTCTGGGGGCCAGGCCTGGTCGGGCTGTGTTACGAGGGGCTGCCGTGGTTCACCGGGGCAGCCGTGCTGGCAGCAGGAGCGCCACCTCTGACCACGGTGGCCATTGCGCTGCTCTATGCCATTGGGGCGCATGGCATCATGACACTCAATGATTTCAAGGCTTTGGAAGGCGACCGCCAGACCGGGGTGAATTCTCTGCCGGTCACGCTGGGCCCGGAACGGGCCGCACGGGTGGCCTGTTGGGTCATGGGGCTGCCGCAGGTTGCGGTGATCGCATTGTTGCTGAGCTGGGGGCGGCCCGTGCACGCGCTTGTCATCGCTGTTCTGCTGGCGGCACAGGTTCTGGCGATGCGCGTCCTGCTGACCGATCCGAAGGGCCGCGCCCCCTGGTACAACGCGACGGGCGTGAGCCTTTATGTCAGCGGCATGATGGTCGCCGCCTTCGCACTGCGCAACATGGAAGGGATGTCATGACCCTAAGCTGGCTTTCGATCGTACGTCTCGGGTTGGTGCAGATGGCGCTGGGTGCGGTGGTGGTTCTGACCACGTCGACGCTCAACCGCCTGATGGTGGTCGAGCTGGCGCTGCCCGCCGTGCTGCCCGGGTTCCTGGTGGCGCTGCATTACGGTATCCAGATCACCCGGCCCAACTGGGGCTTCCTGTCCGATACAGGCGGGCATCGCACCCGTTGGGTCATCGGCGGCATGGGCGCGCTGGCGCTGGGCGCCTATGGCGCGGCGTACGGGGTCGTGCTGCTGGAGGCGAGCTTTGCCGCCGGGATGGCGCTGTCCGTTGCCGCCTATGCGCTGATCGGCGTCGGGGTGGGGGCCTCGGGTACTTCCCTTCTGGCCCTTTTGGCCACCGCGACGGCACCACACCGCCGCGGCGCCGCGGCCACGATCACATGGCTGATGATGATCGCCGGGATCGCCGTCACGGCCGGCATCGTCGGGGCCTTCCTCGATCCCTATACGCCTCAGCTGCTGCTGCGCATCGTGGGTATCGTCACCCTCGGCGCCGTCGTCCTGACCACGCTGACCGTCTGGGGCATCGAATCCCGCGTCGCCCCCGCCGAACCAGAGCCCAACCCGCAAGGTTTCGTGGCCGGGCTCCAGGAGGTTTGGGGAGAGCGGAAAGCACGCAATTTCACGATTTTCGTCTTCCTGTCCATGACGGCCTATTTCATGCAGGAACTTATTCTCGAACCCTATGCCGGGTTGGTTTTCGGCTTCACGCCTGGGCAATCCACGTCGCTCAGCGGGGCGCAGAACGGCGGGGTCTTTCTTGGAATGCTCACCGTGGGCATCGCTGCCACCGGGTTCCGCCTAGGGTCGTTGCGGCATTGGGTCGTTGCCGGGTGCCTGGGGTCGGCGGCCAGCCTCGCGGCGATCTCCGCGCTGGGGCCGTTGGCCCTTTCGGGCGCTCTGACCGGGGCCGTTGTCACTCTGGGTTATTTCAATGGCATGTTCGCTGTCGCGGCCATCGGATCGATGATGGCGCTTGCCGGGCAGGGGCGCGACGCACGCGAAGGAACGCGCATGGGCCTATGGGGCGCTGCGCAGGCGGTCGCCGCAGGTTTCGGCGGGCTGCTGGGGGCGGCGGCCGTGGACGTGATGCGGCGGCTACTGGTCGAGGACAGCGCGGCCTTCGGCACGGTCTTCCTGTTCGAGGCGGCGCTCTTCGTGCTCGCGGCTCTGATGGGCCAGCGGGTTATCGCACATAGCCAGGGCCGCAATGCGCCCCTGGCCGTTCCGGGGGAATGATCCATGCCTGATGTCGATGTTATCGTGGTGGGAGGCGGGCCGAGCGGGGCCATCGCCGCCGAGGACCTGGCCCGCTCGGGGCACAGCGTCGCCTTGCTCGACCGAGCCGGGCGGATCAAACCCTGTGGCGGGGCCATCCCGCCCCGGCTGATCGCGGATTTCGCCATCCCCCAGGACCTGCTTGTCGCCCGGATCACTACCGCGCGGATGATCGCCCCAAGCGGCCGGCGGGTGGATATTCCGATCGAGAACGGCTTCGTCGGCATGGTCGACCGCGAGGATTTCGACGAATTCCTGCGCGCGCGCGCCGCGGAGGCCGGCGCCATGCGCCTGACCGGCACTTACCAATCCATCGATCGCGCGGGTGGTCACCCCCGCGTCCACTACCGCGACCGCGACAGCGGCGAGACCCGCGGCCTGTCGGCGCGGTTGGTGATCGGTGCGGATGGCGCGCGGTCCAAGGTCGCGCGCGACGAGGTCGAAGGCGGCGATCGCATTCCCTACGTCGTCGCCTATCACGAAATCATCGAGGCGCCCGGCCCGGTAGGGCAGTACCACCCCGACCGCTGCGATGTGGTCTATAACGGACGCATCTCGCCCGACTTCTATGGCTGGGTCTTTCCGCACGGCAACAAGGCGAGCGTCGGCATGGGCTCACTCGTGCACGACGTTGATCTGAAACAGGCCACCGCCGACCTGCGCGCGGCCAGCGGGTTGGCCGACTGCCCAACGATCCGGCGCGAAGGCGCGCCGATCCCGTTGCAGCCTCTGGAGCGTTGGGACAACGGGCGTGACGTGGTGCTGGCGGGTGATGCCGCCGGGGTCGTCGCCCCCAGTTCGGGCGAGGGAATCTATTACGCCATGGTCGGCGGGCGGTTGGCCGCCACCGCCGCTGCCGCCTGCCTGCAAACGGGGCGTGCGCGCGATCTGCGGCTGGCCCGGCAGCTATTCATGCGCGAACACAGGACGGTCTTCCGCGTGCTGGCAAGTATGCAGAAAGCCTACTACTGCTCGGACGAGCGGCGCGAACGGTTCGTGTCCCTGTGCCACGACGTGGACGTGCAGCGCCTGACCTTTGAGGCCTATATGAACAAGGCACTGGTGCGCGCCCGGCCCATGGCACATTTGCGGATCGGGCTTAAGAACCTAGCCCACCTCACCCGCCTGGTGCGTCCGGAGTTCACATGACTACCCTGCCGCCAAATGCCGCGATGATCCCCGCTTGGCTGGGTGGTGATCTGGTGGCGCTCGACAAGATGAGGGTCCACCGCGAGGGGCTGCGGCACAAGGCCGTTTCGGTCTTCGTGCAATTCGGCGAAGACCTGCTATTGCAGCGCCGGGCGCTGGCGAAGTATCACACGCCGGGTCTCTGGGCAAATGCTTGCTGCACGCATCCACACTGGGGCGAGTCGCCGCTGGAATGCGCCACGCGGCGGTTGGACGAGGAACTGGGCTTAAGCGGGCTCGACCTGTACCATCAGGGTCAGGTGGAATACCGCGCCGACGTTGGCGGCGATCTCGTCGAGCACGAGGTCGTGGACCTGTTCCTGGCGCGGGTGGCCGCGCGCCCCATCGTGACCCCCAACCCCGAAGAGGTCATGGCCGTGGACTGGATGCCCCTGCGCCAGCTGGAGGACGCGGTACGGCGCCGCCCCGAGGACTTCACCCCCTGGCTGCGCATCTACCTCGACCGTCACGCGGGCCAGATCTTCGCCTGACTCGATGAAGACGAAGCGATCTCCGACGACCAAATTGCCAATCTAGAACTGCCATTCGTCAAGCTCTTGTGCTCATACGGTCATCGAGACTGTGCGTCGTCAGATAATTTGGGACATTTGAGCGGTTTTCCGTTTGGAGGCTCTGGCTCATCCTTGATTGAGTTTATGCGGTTTCAGTTTCGTGGCGCAAGCGCCGGGTGAGCATGGTTTTTCGTTT
>NZ_QETF01000021.1 GCF_003129565.1 Salibaculum griseiflavum | reverse complement strand
CAATCCTAAAGCAGGCCCTTATCGACCACCGCCAAAAGGACCAGCTTGACCAGATCAAGGACGCCGCATAACCTCGCATCAAGCTGCGCCACTCAGGCAAGTTTCAACATCAAGCGGGACATTCCCCAGTGTGTGGCGAGACTGTGTTTCCACAACTATGTGCGAACACTGTGGTCAAACACAGTGTTTTGGTTTACTGTGTTGAACACAGTGTTTTGCGTTACGATAGTGCTAGCGCAGCATCGCACATTATATCGCACACCTCGTTTTCGCGCTAAATATCCATTTAATTTCAAGAACTTAAAAATAACGCAAGTCTTGAAAATCCTCGTGTCGGTGGTTCGATTCCGCCCCCGGGCACCACTAGAACTGTTGAAAGATGCCCTGCCGCATACAGAGCGTTGATGTGTGCGATGTGTGCACTTTCGGGAATCTCTGAGATATCATTCCGTCGCTGCGAAACTTGGCCGTCTGCCCTCGCGCTCTTTCGAGCACGGCACTTGGATTTGCATTACTGATAGCGCTCTGCCTAGTGCCAGCTGCCCCTGCAAACGTCCTGTCCGAGGGTTTCGATGTCTGTCAAGGCCGAGAAAGTGGCCATGCGAAGAGGGATGTCCAGAGATGATTTGCGATCCGGTGGAAGCGTCAGCCTGCGAAAGGCTGTACCCAGGGTCCGATCAAACGCCATGGCGCATGATCAACGCACGTCTGGAGACGCTTGCAAGAGCGCGCGAAAATGCGCGCGATACAGGCTGCTGCGCAATTGGTCCGAGGGTGAATCCACGATGTTTATGCTTTGCAGTTCATCGGCCGAAAACACGCCGATCCGCTTTATGGCACTGACGGGGTCGTCGAGCAGATCCTCGAACCGCAAAACAACGGAATGGCTGCCATGCCTTTCCATGAATCTGGCCGAAGCATCGTTATAGGCCTCGATATACGCCATCATCGCCTTCGGATCATAAGCATATTCGGTGCTTTGCATGTGGTTTTTCGAGAAGATCTTCGCCCCAAGATCGACCGGATCACGCTGAACGAAGACGAAAACAGCATTGGGCAATCTGTCCGCCAGGAATGGGAGTCGCGGCAAGCTATGGGGGTTGGTTGGCGTGACCACCCGCTTGCCATGTTCGACAAGTTCGTCGTGCGTGATGTGGAAAACCTGCTCGATTGAAAGGGCACCGCTGTCGTCGGGCGGGTTCTTGATGAACTCATAGAGCGGCGGCTGCACCGTCGGGATTCCGGAAAGCATGCTTTCCAATAGCGTTTTACCTGACCTCGATGCACCGAGAATGAAGAGAGTTATGAACTGGCTGCTCCACCGCTGGTCCTGAACGGGATAGGCGCCTTCGGCGTTTTGGTCATCACTCGGTCTCGTCCATTTCTTGACCACTGCCGATCCAAGGGTAGCGAGCCGGTTGCAGGCTAAACGTCGCATTTGTTGCTTCTTCGACCGGCGAGATTGGACACTGCGGTCACGCTTTGGTCGCGGTAAGTAGCATACGGTTCAATCCCGCAGGACGGCATGGCATGCAAGAGGCGTTCCAACGCGGCACGGCACCGGGGTCGGACCGGGGCTGGTTCTTGACATGGGCGCTTCCGTCGGCAGGGTGGCGCGGTATCCGTCCAAAACCGAGCCGGGAGTTCTCTCGTTGTCGTCCAATCCGAAACTCGACCGGTATGACCGCGCCATTCTGCGTCAGTTGCAGCGGCAGGGGCGGATGACCAAGGTGGCCCTTGCCGAGGCCGTCAATCTTTCCCCCACGCCCGCCCATGACCGGATGAAGAAGCTGGAGAAAGCGGGGCTGATCACCGGGTATCGGGCCGAGGTCGACCTGCGTCGGATCGCGCCCATGACCGAAGTTCTGGTGGAGATCACGTTGTCCAACCACCGGGCCGAGGATTTCCGCCGTTTCGAAAAAGAAATGGAGTCCCGGCCCGAGGTCTGCACCTGCTGGGCGCTGGGCGGTGGTGTCGATTACATGCTGCGGCTGGTGGTCGAGGACGTGGACGCCTATCAGCGGCTCATGGATGCGTTGCTGGAGGGCGATGTCGGGATCGACCGCTACTTCGGCTACATCGTGACCAAACCGGTGATCGACCGTCCGGCACGCATCCCGGATTGATCCGAGAAATCCTCTGATAACCGGGCTTTGCCGCGACGGATCGTCGGTTCGGGGCAGGCAACTCGGGCACATCCTCTGCCCTTGATCGTCTAGCCTGTCTTCATTCCAACAGATTGGCCGAAGGAGTGCGTCATGCCAGACGATTTTCGTGTTGCCTCACCGCAATTGACCGATGCGAGGCTGCTGCGGTCCTTTTCCTATATCGGCGGCAAGTGGGAGGCCGCCAGCGATGGTGCGACGCAACCTGTGACCGATCCGGCCAGCGGTCAGGTTGTTGGCCATGTCGCTGCCCTGTCGGGGGCAGAGGCCGTTGCTGCGGTGGATGCCGCCGAGGCGGCCTTTGCCGGGTGGTCCATGACCCTGCCGCAGGACCGCGCCGCCATTCTGCGCCGCTGGTTCGACTTGATGATGGAACACAAGGAGGACCTGGCCCGGATCATGGTGGCCGAGCAGGGCAAGCCACTCTCGGAAGCGCGGGGCGAAATCGACTATGCGGCTTCCTTCGTCGAGTATTATGCCGAAGAGACCAAGCGCCCCAATGTCGAAGGCGTAACCAGCCATCTGCCCGATGCCGAGGTCGAACTCTGGTTGGAGCCGGTGGGCGTGGCGGCGCTGATCACGCCGTGGAACTTCCCGTCGGCCATGCTGACCCGCAAGGCCGCCGCGGCACTGGCGGCGGGCTGCACCGTGGTCGCGCATCCCAGCGTCGAAACCCCCTTTTCCGCCCTTGCCCTGGCCGAGCTGGCCGAGCGCGCAGGCCTTCCGGCGGGTGTGTTCAACGTGGTCACCGGCGATGCACCGACGATCGTGGAGCCCTGGACACAGGACAGCCGCGTGCGGGCCCTGTCCTTTACTGGGTCCACAGAGGTGGGGCGGCTGCTCTATCGTCAATCCGCCGACACGGTAAAGAAACTGGTGCTGGAACTGGGCGGCCATGCCCCGGTTATCGTCTTCAAGGGCTGCGACCTTGATGAGGCGGTGGCCGAAACCATCAAGGCGAAATTCGCCACCTCGGGGCAGGACTGCCTGGGCGCGAACCGGATCTATGTGGAGCGGCCGGTCTATGATGCCTTCTGCGAGAAATTCACCAAGGCGACCAAGGCGCTGAGCGTGGGGCAGGGCATGGACGATCCCGATATCGGCCCGCTGATGAACGAAAAGGCGGTGCAGAAGCAGGAAGAGCAGGTTGCCGATGCGCTGGAAATGGGCGCCACTCTGGCCTGCGGCGGCGCGCGGCTGGACCTTGGCCCGCTGTTCTATGCGCCGACGGTGTTGACCGATGTTCCCGATGGCGCTGCAATCATGTCCGAGGAAACCTTCGGCCCCGTCGCGGCAATCACGCCTTTCGACACCGAGGAAGAGGTCGTGACCCGCGCCAATGCCACCGAATACGGGCTGGTCGCCTATCTGCACAGCCTCGATCCGCGCCGCATCTACCGCGTCAGCCGGGCCCTGCAATTCGGCATGGTTGCGGTCAACCGCACCAAGGTCACCGGCGCCCCGATCCCCTTTGGCGGCACCAAGCAATCCGGGCTTGGCCGCGAAGGGGCGCGGCGCGGCATGGAAGAATTCATGGAATTGAAATACGTCTGCCGCGACTGGGCATGACGATGGAAGAAGCGGGCAAGGAATTTCCTGAATTTCCTTCGCCCCGAAGAAGGGAAAGACAAAATGCTGAAGAATGACATGCTTGAACAATGGGATCGGGAAAATTTCTTCCATCCCTCGACCCACCTTGCCGGCTTTGCCCGGGGCGAGGTTCCGCAGCGCGTGGTCACGGGCGGGCAGGGCTGCCATATCGAAGATCGCGAGGGCAACCGTTTGCTGGATGCCTTTGCCGGGCTCTACTGCGTGAACGTGGGCTATGGCCGTCAGGACATCGCCGAGGCGATTTCCGAACAGGCGAAGGAACTGGCCTATTACCACTCCTATGTGGGCCACGGCACCGAGGCCTCGATCACACTGTCCAAGATGATCCTGGATCGCGCGCCTGAAGGCATGTCCAAGGTCTATTTCGGCCTTGGCGGGTCCGACGCGAACGAGACCAATGTGAAACTGATCTGGTATTACAACAACATCCTTGGCCGCCCGGAAAAGAAGAAGATCATCAGCCGGTGGCGCGGCTATCACGGCTCGGGTCTTGTGACGGGCTCGCTGACCGGGCTGGAACTCTTCCACAAGAAATTCGACCTGCCGCTGGCGCAGGTGATCCATACGGATGCGCCCTACTACTACCGCCGGCCCAACCTCGACATGAGCGAAGAGGCCTTCACCGCCTATTGCGCCTCCGAGTTGGAAGCGCTGATCGAGCGCGAGGGCCCCGATACCATCGCCGCCTTCATCGGTGAGCCTGTCCTGGGCACCGGTGGCATCGTCCCGCCGCCCGCCGGCTATTGGGAGGCGATCCAGGCCGTGCTGAAAAAGCACGATATCCTGCTCATCGCCGACGAGGTCGTGACCGGGTTCGGTCGGCTTGGCTCGATGTTCGGGTCCACCCATTACGGGATCGAGCCGGATATCATCACCATCGCCAAGGGCCTGACCAGCGCCTATGCACCGCTTTCGGGCTCCATCGTTGGCGACAAGGTCTGGAAGGTCCTGGAACAGGGCACGGATGAAAACGGCCCCATCGGCCACGGCTGGACCTATTCGGCGCACCCGATCGGGGCAGCGGCCGGGGTGGCCAACCTCAAGCTGATCGACGAGCTGAACCTGGTGCAGAACGCGGGCGAAACCGGCGCCTACCTGAACAAGGTCATGGCCGAGGCCGTGGGCGGGCATGCAAATGTCGGTGAAGTGCGCGGCGAGGGGATGCTCTGCGCCGTGGAACTGGTCAAGGACCGCGACAGCCGCACCTTTTTCGACGCGGCCGACAAGGTCGGCCCGTCCATCGCGGCCGCGCTGCTGGACCAGGGCATCATCGCCCGCGCCATGCCGCAGGGTGATATCATCGGCTTTGCGCCGCCCTTCTGCCTGACCCGCGACGAGGCGGACGAGATCGCCTGCAAGACCGCCAAGGCTATTGCCAAGGTGCTTGGCTGAAGCCGAAGGGGGCGGCCGCGCGCCGCCCCCTGTTAGCCCTAACGGTTGACCTGTGTCCGGGCTTGTGCCCAGTATGGCCCATCCGCGCCGAACCGCCGGGGACGAACCGCAGGGACCATCCGACATGACCGATTTCTTCGAGGGCATCGACCCGATCCGCTACGAGGGGCCTGGCTCCGAAAACGATTTAGCCTTCCGCCACTACAACCCCGACGAGGTGGTGATGGGCAAGCCGATGAAGGACCATTTGCGCTTCGCGGTGGCCTATTGGCATTCCTTTGCATGGGAGGGCGGCGACCCCTTCGGCGGGCAGACCTTCCTCCGGCCCTGGCACCCGCAGGACAGCATGGAAACCGCCCGGATAAAGGCCGATGCCGCCTTCGAGATGTTCCGCATCCTCGGTGTGCCATTCTTCTGCTGGCACGATGCCGATATCCGCCCCGAGGGCGAGAATTTCGCTGAAAGCAAGGCGCGGCTGGACGAGATGATCGACTATTTCGGCGTCAAGATGGAGGACACCGGCGTCGGGCTTCTTTGGGGGACGGCCAACATGTTCAGCCACCGCCGCTGGATGTCGGGCGCGGCCACCAACCCCGACCCGGATGTCTTTGCCTATGCAGGCGCGACCGTAAAGGCCTGCCTCGATGCCACGCACCGTCTCGGGGGCCAGAACTACGTGCTCTGGGGCGGGCGCGAGGGCTATGAAACCTTGCTCAACACCGACCTGAAACGCGAACGCCAGCAGGCGGGCCGCTTCCTGCAAATGGTTGTCGACTACAAGGAACGGATCGGTTTCCAGGGCACGATCCTGATCGAACCGAAACCGCAGGAGCCATCCAAGCACCAGTACGATTACGACGTGGCCACCGTCTATGGGTTCCTCAGGGACTTCGACCTGACTGACCATGTGAAGCTGAACATCGAACAGGGTCACGCGATCCTGGCCGGGCACAGTTTCGAGCATGAGCTGGCGCTGGCGGCGTCCCTCGGCGTGCTGGGGTCGATCGACATGAACCGCAACGATTACCAATCGGGCTGGGACACCGACCAGTTCCCCAACAACACCCCCGAGGTGGCGCTGGCCTATTACGAGATCCTCAAGGCGGGCGGCTTCACCACCGGCGGCACCAATTTCGATGCCAAGCTGCGGCGGCAATCACTGGACCCCGAAGACCTGATCGCGGCGCATGTGGGGGGTATGGATGTCTGCGCGGCGGGCCTGAAGGCCGCGGCGGCGATGCTTGAGGACGGCAAGCTGGAAGCCCTGCGCGCAGAGCGCTACGCGGGCTGGGACTCCGAGGATGCTCAGGCGCTGCTGCACCATGCCACGCTTGAGCAATGCGAGGAGTGCGTGATCGAACGCGACATTCGCCCCGAACCGCGCTCGGGCAAGCAGGAACGCCTTGAAAACCTCGTGAACCGCTACCTGTAGCGGGCGCGCAGCCCCTCCAGGACCGCCGCCATCCAGGCGCGGCGGGTTTCTGGGGCGGCGAATTTCGCCACAAGCGCACGGGACGCCGCCGCGATTTCCTTGCAGCGGGCCGGGTTC
The DNA here is from genome assembly GCF_003129565.1 of Salibaculum griseiflavum. Taxonomy (GTDB): domain Bacteria; phylum Pseudomonadota; class Alphaproteobacteria; order Rhodobacterales; family Rhodobacteraceae; genus Salibaculum; species Salibaculum griseiflavum. The sequence goes on along the minus strand of NZ_QETF01000021.1, from coordinate 54,991 downwards.
GATCGCGCCCAGTCCAGCCGCTCCTCGATGTCGTCACCGCCGGGCACGAGGGGGATGTAGTGTTCCCAAGGGCGGAAGGCATCGGTGTAGAACAGCTCCCATTCGTCTTCTTCCTTCAGCACCACCGCATTCGAAGCCGCGGCGGACAGGAAGTTCGACCCGGTATCGTTGCCCGACAGCGACAGCACGTAGCGGCCCTGCTGCACCCAGGTCTCGGGCATGCGCGGGGAAAGGAATTTCGACAGCATCCGGTCCTTGCCGGCCTCTTCATGTTTGGGCGGCAGGACGAACCCCATCCCGAAGCCCGGTTGCCCGTGCAGGCGCGACACGACGCGGTAGCGCGTGACCGCCGAAAGGGCCTGGCCGATCTGCCGGCGCGCGCCGGCATCCGGGCCCGCAGCCAGCGCCCGCAGATAGTGATGCGCCATGCGTCGCTGGGGCAGGCCAGGCGCAAGATGCGGCAAGGGCTTGCCGGTCAGGTTGCCATACCAAAGGCACAGATCGGGCTTGTCCTCGAAGGGCACCTCGTCAGCCGGAAACGCCCCGGGTGCCCCCTCGGGCAACAGGTCGTGATAGCCGGGCAGGGGCCAGAGCACCAGGTTGGCCGCGCCGGGGCGGCGGTTATAGACCAGCGTGGACTGTTCCGGGGCGGGCCGGTCGCCGGTGCCCATCTCGCGGGCGTCCTGCATGTCGAGCGCCAGCGGCGGCCGCAGCCCAAAGCCCAGAAGCTGGTTCAGCACCGCCTGAACCCGGTCGCGGGCCTGGTCTGAATGCTCGGCTAGGAATTGCCCGGTGGGCGCACGGCGCAGGGGCAGCGGCTTGCCCTGCCGGGTTGTTACCGTGCCATCCGGTCGCCAGAACGCGGCAGCATTGCTGAGTGCGGCATTGTCGCCCCCCTCGGCCATCTGGCCCAGGCAATGGCGTGCGATCCGGTCGACGAAATCCATATCCGGGGGGGCGGGCCGGGGTCGGGGCTGCCGGGCGCGTTCATGCAGGTCGTCAGCCATGGCGTCGATCTGGGCGACACTGTCGGCGCTGCTCTCGATGCCGCGCGCCGCGGGCAGATCGGACAGCGTCACCCAAGGCGCGGCCCAGCCGATCAGCTTCTCATCGGCATCTTGCGTGACGTCGAAATGCAGGAACCGGGGGTCGTCCGCGAAATGCCGCAACACGCGCAGCTTGTGCGCCGCGCGGTCCTTCAGCCATAGCTCGGGCAGGTCGGAGAGTTCGCAGCCACGTGCCCGCGCCTCGCAGGCGGCGAAGCGCCCGTCGCGATGGAAATACCGGCTGGCGATCCAGTCCGCCGGGTCGCGGTCGTTGTAGATGAACAGCGCATCGGGAAACTGCGCGCGCAGAAAGGCGAACTGGCGAAAGGCCTCGATCCGGGGCAGGTGGGGCCTGTTCCAGCGTTGCAGACCCGACACCCCCTGCAGGCGCGGCCAGCGGTCCAGCGGGCGGCTGTCGTCCAGCGCATGCCAGGCGATATTTGCCGCCAGCTCGCCCGTGCGGTCATGGCGCCAGCGCAGGCCGGCGGCCTGGAACACGTCCCGAAACCATTCGCCGCCGCTGCGGTTGAACCCGACAAGGAAAATCTTGGAAAACTGCCCCGCGCCCATGCCACGCCACCTTATGCCCTGGCCGGAGCCTAGCGCCCGCCCGCGTAAATGTCAGGGCGGGAATCGGGCGTTTTTGAGAGCATTGAATTCAACCCCCGGCCTCGCCTGGCTGCCGCGCGACGAAAGCCGGTCAACACCTGCGATCCACCACCGCCAGCGAAGCGAATGGGCGGTCCCAGGGCCGATACGGACATGTCTCGGGCCGGGTGGGGCTGTGCGGATGGTCGGAACATGCGCGTTCCGGATTCGATGCGCCGAAGAATCGCGCAGTCATTCGCATCCTTGGTGGCTTTCCTGATGTGCGAAGTTGGTCAAAAGTAGCTGAATATAATAGATATTTTGACCATTTGACGTTTCGTATTTCAGATTGTATACAAGATGAGACACAAAATGAAACACGCAATAGGCTGTCAACATGGGTATCAGAAATTCGATCTTGCTAGGAACACTTGGGCGATATTCGGACCGCTTCCACACATATCAACCCAACAGATCTCTGGAAGAACGCCTCCAAATCTCTGAGGGCATCGCCGGTGCCCACGGTGTGGAGCCGGTCTACCCGCAAGATCTTGGCCATTCGGGAGAGCATGTCGGGCTCGTCGCGGACTGCAAGCTGCCGGTATCGGCCGTGAACGTGAACATCAAGGGTGAGGACATGTTCTGCCGCGGGGCGCTGACCAGCCCTGATGAAGCCGTCCGGGCAAAGGCCCTCGACTATATCCGGACCGGGATGGACATGGCCGCCGAACTCGGGTCCGAAATGATCAGTGTCTGCCCGCTGATCGACGGGTGGGATCACCCCTTCGAGGTCAACTACCTGGAACAATGGGACTGGATCGTCGAGGCGATGAGCGCAGCGGCCAGCCATCGCGACGACATTCGTATCAGCATCGAATACAAGCCCTTCGAGGTCCGTAACCGGATCACGCTTGGCACGATGCCGCGAACCTTGCTGCTGTGCGAGGAGGTGGGGGCGCCCAATCTCGGCGTGACGATGGATACCGGCCATGCCCTGATTGCAAACGAGTCGCCGGCCGCCGAGCTTTGCCTTGCGCATCACAAGAACCGGCTGTTCTACGTCCATTTCAACGACAATGATCGCCAATGGGATTGGGACACGCTGCCCGGCGCGGTGAACGTCTGGGAAACCCTGGAGACGCTCTATTACATGCGCCGCCTGGATTGGTCGGGGTGGGCTGCCTATGACGTGTTCACCCGCAAGGGCGATCCCGCCGAGGCCTTGACGGCCACCTTCGAGATTATGGACCTCTTCGAAGCCCTGATCGACAAGGTCGGCATGGACGATCTCGGCGCGATGATCGCCAAGGGTGAACCCGGCCCCGCCTTCCTGACGCTGATGCGGGCGATCGCGCGATGAAGGTCGGGATCGGCAGCTACGCGTTCCGCTGGTCGATCGGGATCGGCGACTACCGCCCGGAAGCCCCGATGGGGCCGGTGGAGCTGCTGCATACCGCCGCCGGTATCGGGGCGGAGGTGCTGCAATTCGCGGACAACCTGCCTTTGGATACCGTCAGCGATGCTGTCATATCCGATCTCAGACAGGCATCGCTCGAAACCGGTGTGGAGGTCCAGCTTGGCACGAATTCCCTGGACGCCGCCCACCTGGAGCGTCAGCGCGCCCTGGCGGACGTTCTGAAGGCTCCGGTGATCCGGATCGCCCCCGGCGCGGCCGACATGGCCGATGACGCAACGCTGGTTCAGCGTCTGCGTGACGAGGGGGATGCCTTTGCCAAGGTCGGGTGCCTGATCACGCTGGAAAACCACTTTCGGCTGGCGCCCTCGGACCTTGCCGACCTCGTGACGCGTGTCGCGCATGATAATGTCCGCGTCTGTCTCGACGTTGCCAACTCCGTGGCGAACCGGGAGTGGCCCGAGACGACAATCCGGACCCTCGTGCCTCATGCGGGCAATCTGCATATCAAGGATTACGACATCGCCCTCGATCCCTACGGGGTCGGGATGCACATCGTCGGCGTTCCGCTGGGCGAGGGCCTTATGGATATCGACCTTGTCCTGGCCGAGCTGGCAGCCTGCGGGCGCGAAGTCGACGCCATTGTTGAGCATTGGCTGCCGAAAGACCGGTTCTCGACCCATGAGGAGGCGCGGTGTCTTGAGCTTGAGTGGTCCTCCCGTAGCATCGCGGCATTCTCCGCGACGGTTGCTGCCGCGAGAGACGAAGGCTCATTTGGCAAAACCGAGGTTCCCGCATGAATAAACTCGAAACGATCTCTCTCGAAGGTGGCGGCGACGGGCCCCAGTCGATGCGTGTCTATGAGGCGCTTCGCCGGGCAATACTGCGATCCGACCTGCAGCCCGGTGCTGCGCTTCAGGAAACGGAGCTTGCCAGCCACCTGCAGGTCAGTCGCACCCCGATCCGAGAGGCGATCCGCCGGCTGAACGCCGATGGGCTTGTCGAGGTGATCCCCTACAAGGGGGCGTTCGTAAAGGCGCTTTCCCGCACAGAGGTGCGCGAAATCTACGAAACCGCCGAAGGCCTTGAAGGCATGGCCGCGTGGCTTGCTGCGCGCAAAGTCGCCGCCGAGGGGGGCGTGGAGCGCCTGCAGAAGGCGGCCCAGGCGATGCGCGAGGCATTCGACCGCGGTGACGTTGTCGCCCGAACCGAGGCCGATACGGAATTCCATGCCGCCCTGCACGAACTGGCCGACAACGCCTATCTCGCCCAGGCCCTGGCGCGCCTGCGCGAACAAGTGCACCGCGTCCGTCACCTGACGGCCCGCGCGTTCGGAGGAAATGCCGCGTCGCTGGAGGAACACGAAGCGGCCTGCCGCGCGATCGCCGATGGCGACGCCGAACTGGCCCGCACGATCACACAGAAGCACTGGGAAAGGGTGAGAACGGAGACCCTCTCGCTGCTGCCCTGACGCCCAGTCTGGCAAATGACGATCTGACAACCAACGGAGGAGAAAACCCATGACGAAGATGCTCAACCTTGCCGTGATCGCGGCGATCGGCGCCGCGCCCGCGGCCGCCTTGGCCCAGGAGACCACGATTTCGGTCTGGGACGAATTCGGTGCGGAACCGCAGCGCGGCGCGATGGAAAACATTGTCGCACATTGCGAAGCGCAAATCCCCGGCCTGACCGTCGATCGGACGACCATGCAGATGGAACAGATGCAGACGATTCTGACCACGGCCATCCAGTCGGGAGAAGGGCCCGATGTCTTCTACAGCTCGCCCGGCTGGTCCACGGTGGGGCCGTTGATCCAGGCGGGCGCGGTCGCCGATCTTACCGAAGCCTACGACACGCGCGGCTGGCGCGACCGTGTGCAGCCCTGGGCGGTGGACTACGTGACCTACAACGGCAGCGCCTGGGCCGTGCCTTACGAGGCCGAGATCCAGGGCATTTTCTACCATGCCGATATCCTGGAAGAACACGGTATCGACATGCCGGAAACCTACGACGATCTGATCGCCGCCGCAGAGGCGCTGCAGGACGCCGGCTACGAGGATCCGATCGTGACGGCGGCCCGTCCGGCCTTTGTGCTGGGGTGGCTGGAAAGCAGCATGCTCGGCGCCACGATCCCGGTCGATACCCTCGAAGAGATCGTGCTGAACCATGGAAGCTGGGACAACCCCGCCTACCACGATGCAATCGCGCGTATCGCCGATCTTTATGAACGCGATCTGGTCCCCTCGGGCGTGCTGGCCTACAGCTATGACGACATGATGGCCGAGTTCTACACCAAGTCCTCGCCCATGGTGCTGACCGGCAGCTGGATCGTCGCCAATATCGACGGAAATTTCCCCGACCTGAATGTCGACTACATGGAAATCCCGCCGGTCGAAGGTGTCGAACAGCGGGCGCCCAAGGCGGCGGGCGGCGGCTTCATGATGTCGGCCAACAGTGACAAGACCGAGGCCTCGCTGCAGTTCCTTGACTGTCTGGCAACGCCCGAAGCCGCCCAGATCTGGCTGGCCGAAGGGCTGAGTCGCGCCCCGGTCGAGGGTGTCGATGCCGAGGCTGCCAACCTCTCGCCGCTGAACCAACGGGTTACCGAGGTGGTTAACCAGCCGCTCAGCGCCTTCAACCTCTACGGTGTCCTCCCGGCCGAGGTGAACGACGCGACCTGGAACGGCATCCAGGCGATGTGGGCCGGCATGATGACCCCCGAGGAACTGGTTGCCGTCAAGCAGGATGCCTGGCAGGCGGCCATCGATGCCGGCGAAGTCATCGGCCAATAAGCCAGCGATCGGTCCCGCCCCGAAAGGAACGGGGCCGATCCCCACTTGAAAGCGTGTCATCATGAACGACCAGGCCATCCAGGACAGAAGCGACGACGGTATCGTCGAAACGCAAGCCGGCCCCCGCTCTCGCGCGGACCGCATTCTTCCCTACGTGTTCGCGGGGCCGGCCTTCGCGATCTACGCCGTCCTCGTAATCCTGCCGCTGGGTCATACTTTCCTGCTTGGGTTCTACGATTGGAGCGGTGCCGGCCCGATGACCTTTGCCGGGCTGGATAACTACATCAAGATCTTCACGGACCCCATCACCCGCACTGCGATCGCCAACAACCTGATCTGGGCGGTCCTGGCGACCATCGTGCCGGTCTCTATGGCGCTGCTGCTGGCGGTCCTGTTGGCCACGCATCTGCCGCCCGGTGTCCGGCTGTTCTTCAGCACGGTCTATTACCTGCCCGCGGTTCTGGCCCTTGCGGTTTCGGCGATCATCTGGGGATGGGTTTACAATCCCGCATGGGGCGCGCTGAATACCTTCCTCGGCTCAATCGGGCTGTCCGGCCTTGAACAGCCCTGGCTCGGTGATCCTTCAATCGCGCTCTATTCGGTCTTCCTGGTCAGTTCATGGGCCTATTTCGGGTTCTGCCTGATCATCCTTCTGGCCGCGATCCAGAATGTCGATCCGTCGCTCTACGACGCAGCCAAGCTCGACGGGGCCAACGCTTGGACACAATTCTGGCACGTCACGATTCCCGGAATCCGCAACGAGCTGAATTTTGTCGTGCTCTATACCGCGATCGAAGCGTTCCGCGTCTTTGACCTGATCTTCATCATGACCGGGGGTGGACCATTCTATCAGACCGAGGTCATCGCCACGGCCGTTTATCGCGAAGCCTTCATCGAGCACGAGGTCGGCTATGCCAGCGCCATCGCCAGCCTGATGACGCTGATCATCGCAACCCTTGCGACCGTTGCGCTTCGCTGGCGCGAACGCACCGCACCGGAGAACCAGTAACATGCCGGCTACGATCAATTCCTTTCTCAAGTGGACCGTCCTGATCCTGTTCGCGGTCTTTGCCGTTGGCCCGGTTCTTTGGATGTTTGTCTCGGCTTTCAAAACCACGCCCGAGATCCTCACGACACCGTTCCGCCTGCCATCGGAATGGCGGTGGGGGAATATCGGCCGGGCATGGGGCGAAGCGGGTTTCAGCCGCTACACCATGAACACCATCATCATGACGGTTCCGGCAGTAGTCATCGGTGTCGCCCTTTCGACGCTTGGTGGATACGCATTCGCGCGGTTCAACTTTCGCGGCGGTGGGGTGGCCTTCTTCCTGCTGCTATACGGGCTGACCGTTCCGTTCCAGGCGCTGATGATCCCGCTTTTCTACAATTTCTCGCGCTTCGGTCTCATCAACGAGTATCCGGGCCTGATCGCGGCGCTGATCGCCGTGCACCTGCCCTTTGGCATCTTCCTGATGCGGTCGTTCTTTGTGAATGCCCAGGCCGAGATTGCCGATGCCGCGCGGATCGACGGGTGTTCCGAATATGGCGTCTTCTGGCACGCGATGCTGCCCTTGGCACGCCCGGGCGTTCTGGCGCTCACCACGATCCTGTTCACCGACCAGTGGAAAGCGTTCCTGCTGCCGCTGATCCTGATCCAGGACGACGCGCGGCGGCCGCTCACGCTGGGGCTCCTGTTCCTGCGCGATGCGCAGAGCCAGCAACAATACGAACTCCTGGCCGCCGGGGTGATCATCGCCTCGCTGCCGACCATTCTTCTTTTCCTCGCAACCAACCGGTATTTCCAGCGCGGGCTGGTCGCCGGCAGCAGCAAGTAGGGACACATGGCCGAAGTAATCATCTCCGACATCCGCAAACGCTATGACTCGGTCGAGGTCATCCATGGTGTCTCCGTCGACATCGAGGACGGCGAATTCGTGGTCCTCGTCGGCCCCTCAGGGTGCGGAAAGTCAACGCTCTTGAGGATGATCGCCGGACTCGAGGGCACGTCCGGAGGAACCATCAGCATCGGCGGGCGGGTCATGAACAAGGTTCCGCCGAAGAACCGCGACATCGCGATGGTCTTTCAGAGCTATGCGCTCTACCCGCAGAAAACCGTGGCCCAGAACATGGGTTTCGCGATGAAGATAGATGGCCGTCCCAAGGCAGAGATCGATGCCGCCGTGCGCAGCGCGGCCGCGATCCTGGGGCTGGAACCCTATCTCGACCGCTATCCGCGGCAGCTTTCAGGTGGGCAACGCCAACGCGTCGCTATGGGCCGTGCCATCGTCCGCGATCCAAAGGCGTTTCTGTTCGACGAGCCGCTTTCCAATCTCGACGCGAAGCTGCGCGTCCAGATGCGGGCCGAGATCAAGGCCCTGCACCAGCGCCTTGGCACCACGATGATTTACGTCACCCATGACCAGATCGAAGCCATGACGCTGGCCGATCGTATCGTCGTGCTCAACGGTGGACGGATCGAACAGGTCGGCTCGCCGCTTGAGCTATATGACAATCCGAAAAACCGGTTCGTGGCCAGTTTCCTTGGGTCGCCGTCGATCAACCTCATCCCGGCGCGGATCGCCGCCGATACAGGCAGCGCCGTCTTTGAGGACGGCACATCTTTGGCTTTGGCCGCTAAGGCCGACAATGCGGGCGAGATTGAGTTCGGCATCCGCCCCGAGCACCTGCATGTAAAGCCGGGTCACCACGAGACCGGGCTTCATGCCGAGGTGCTAACGGTTGAACCGACAGGAGCCGAAACCCTGATATTCGCGACCTTCGGTGCGACCTCTCTGACGATCAGCCTGCGTGAGCGATTGGAAGTAAGCCCCGGCGACCCGATCACGCTGACCCCGGAGATGAACAAGGCCTTGCTGTTTGACCGTGCCAGCGGCGAGCGCCTGCAAACCAATGCAACCGCCGCAGTCTGAAGAAGAGACAGAGATGAAAAGAAACCAAGACAAGTGTATCGGCTCCCACATCGGCGCTGCGATCGGCGACGCCATGGGCGGCCCGGTAGAAAGCAGCCATTACAAGCGCATCAAGCGGGATTGCGGCGAGATCACGGGACTTGTGCCCTACGACGAGACATACATGCTTCGCGAACGGCTTGAGCGCGAGGGTGGGCCATTCTTCCCCGGCTACGCATTGCACGGAGAGCAGGGCAGCATTACCGACGACACCTTCTGCCGTAAGGATATGGCCAATTTCGTGATTGAGCATCCCGGCGACCGGACACCGGAGATGCTGGCCAATTGGCTTCTGGAAAACGCCGAACTCGACACTCAGTGGCCCCAGATCATGCTGCCCGTGCTTGAGCGGATCCGCAATGGCGAGGTCGAGGCGGCAACCGCGGGCGAAACCGCCAAACAGGGCGGCGGCATCGGCTGGTGGTTCCCCTTTGGCATCGTCCATGCGGGCAACCCGGAGGCCGCGGCGGAAGAGGCCCGGCGACTCTCGGCCATCTGGAAAGCGCCGCTGGAACGCGACTTCGTCGCCGCCGTAGTGGCAGGGATCGCCGAGGCGTTGAAGGACGACGCCACATGGCAGAGTGTGCGCGACGCAATGCTGACCCAGTGCGGTCCGCTGGCGCGAAAACTGCTGGAACGTGCAATCCGCATCGCAGGTGCAGCGACCGATACCTGGGACTTGGCCGAACGGCTCTATTCCGAGGTGCTGATCAGCGAGACCGCCCACATCTGGGAGATCACTCCCGACGATCCGCCAACCGCCCACGATGCGCCCCTGCCGCCGGTTCACCCGCCGCTTGACGATAGCGACGTGTCCTACACGACATATTTCTTCGCCGAGCAGATTCCGCTGGCTATGGCAGCCTTTGTCTATGCGAAGGGCGAGGTTTCGGCCATTCCGGTCTGTGTCAATCTGGGTCGCGACTGCGATACCACTGGCACGTTGGTCGGGGCACTTGTGGGCGCGCTACACGGCGAGTCCGCCTTGCCGACGGAATGGGTGGAGGCTGTCTGTGAGGCCAACAAGGCGGAAATCGACCTGCGGGATCAGGCGGAACGCCTCGCAACGGCCGGCTGACCCAAGAAAGCCATGACCGACCAGGGCACTGTTCGGATTCCTCTCACGCGGATTGGAAGGGCTCTGCGACGATAGGCAAGGTCATGGCGGCCCGAGGCCCAAATCCGTCATCCAAGCCGTTCTCCAGCTTGATGGCGGGCAATCCATGGCCAACAGGACGCCGCACCGCCTGCGCGGGCTTTGACCCATTGCCAAACCTTCAAAACCCCTACATATCAGGCCGCATGACCGACCTGACCCATATCCGCAATTTCTCGATCGTGGCGCATATCGACCACGGGAAATCGACCCTGGCCGACCGGCTGATCCAGGCCACCAACACGGTGCCCGACCGGGACATGAAGGAACAGCTGCTCGACGCCATGGATATCGAGCGCGAGCGGGGCATCACCATCAAGGCCAACACGGTGCGCATCGAGTATGACGCGCTGGACGGGCAGCATTACGTGCTCAACCTGATCGACACGCCCGGCCACGTGGATTTCGCCTACGAGGTCAGCCGGTCGATGCGCGCGGTCGAAGGCTCGTTGCTGGTGGTGGACTCCACCCAGGGGGTCGAGGCGCAGACGCTGGCCAATGTCTACCAGGCGATCGACGCGGATCACGAGCTTATCCCGGTTTTCAACAAGATCGACCTGCCCGCCAGCGATATCGACCGGGTCGCCGAGCAGGTGGAGGACGTGATCGGCATCGACGCCTCGGGCGCCATCCCGGTTTCGGCCAAGACGGGCGAGGGGATCCGCGACGTGCTGGAATCCATCATCGCCAACCTGCCGCCCCCCGAGGGCAACCGCGACGCGCCGCTCAAGGCGATGCTCGTGGACAGCTGGTACGATGCCTATCTGGGCGTGATCGTGTTGGTGCGGATCAAGGACGGAGTGCTGAAGAAGGGCGACCGGGTGCGCTTCATGCAGAACGGCACGGTGCATCAGGTGGACCGGATCGGGGTGTTCAAACCCTCGATGCAGACGGTCGATGATCTTGGCCCCGGCGAGATCGGGTTCCTGACCGCCTCGATCAAGCAGGTGCGTGACACCCGCGTCGGCGACACGATCACCCACGAGAAAAAGCCCTGCGACGGGCCGCTGCCGGGCTTCAAACCCTCGCAGCCGGTCGTGTTTTGCGGGCTGTTCCCGGTGGACAGCGCCGAGTTCGAGGACCTGCGCGACGCCATCGACAAGCTGGCCCTGAACGACGCCTCCTTCTCCTACGAGATGGAGACCTCGGCGGCGCTGGGCTTCGGCTTTCGCTGCGGGTTCCTCGGGCTGTTGCACCTCGAAGTCATCCGCGACCGGATCGAGCGGGAATACGATATCGAGTTGATCACCACGGCCCCGTCGGTGATCTACCACGTCTTCATGAAGGACGGGACCAAGATCGACCTGCACAACCCTGCCGACATGCCCGACCTGACCCATGTGGACCACGTGGAAGAGCCGCGCATCAAGGCGACGATCCTGGTGCCCGACGAGTTCCTCGGCGACGTGCTGAAACTCTGCCAGGACCGGCGCGGCATCCAGGAGGACCTGACCTATGCCGGCAGCCGCGCGATGGTGGTCTATGACCTGCCGCTCAACGAGGTGGTGTTCGATTTCTACGACCGGCTGAAATCGGTGACCAAGGGCTATGCCAGCTTCGACTACCAGCTGACGGGCTACCGGCAGGACAACCTCGTCAAGATGCAGATTTTGGTGAACGAGGAACCCGTGGACGCGCTGTCCATGATGGTCCACCGCGACCGGGCCGAAATGCGCGGCCGGGCCATGTGCGAGAAACTGAAAGACCTCATCCCCCGCCACATGTTCAAGATCCCGATCCAGGCGGCCATCGGCGGCAAAGTGATCGCGCGAGAGACGCTGGCGGCGCTGCGCAAGGACGTGACGGCGAAATGCTACGGCGGCGACGCCACCCGGAAACGCAAGCTGCTGGACAAGCAGAAGGCGGGCAAGAAGAAGATGCGCCAGTTCGGGAAGGTGGATATTCCGCAGGAGGCCTTCATCAGCGCGTTGAAGATGGACAGCTAGAGCAATTGCTGGATGGAGGACTTGTCCGAGGTTTCTACAGCTTCTAGAAACCGCGTAAGATCATCAGATATCTCAAAGACCTTTGGATCGAGTGAAACCCTTCCTGCCTTGTATGACTGACCAACGTAGTTTTCTAGTACTGTGAGGACAGCGTTGTTTCGACTCGATTCTAGTTGTTTGATGAACGACGAAAAGCCAATCACGGAAAATTGGCTCTTACCTTTGGCCCGTCTCTTCTTGGCGCTTTGTAACGCGAGTTTTCTTAGAGATCGCAAAATAGCAATTTTATCGTTTGTGTGCTTGGGCTCGAAGCGGTCAACTAGGACCACGAAGTTCTCAACTGATGCAGTGCGTTCTATTTGACCTCGTAGAAACTGCCTGATGTGATCTGGGCTATTGTAGTTGTCACAGAGTTCAGCGACCAATTCTTGCTTTTGTGTCTTGGAAGAGGCTGATTGTATCTTTGACATCAATTCAGTAATATCAGGATTGTCGGACTCGATCCAATCGATTTGTGTATCGGCGAGGATTGTGGTCTTATCAATCAGTGTGGAGTCATCTCGAACAGAACCTCTAAGGTCACTTCCCCTGAAGTTGAAGCCTCTCAGATCCTCACCGCGAAGGTCTAGCTCTCTAAGGTCAAGGTTCTGAAAATCAAGTTTAGGATCGAGTCCACTTATCTTTACTAGATTAGAAAAGCTCCAATTAACCGCTTTCTGGATTCTTAGTAGGGAGATTTTCTCCTCCTCAGAGAGAATCTCTTCAATATTATTCAGCATCGTATTCGTCGTCTAATAGCGTGGCTGATGAGACTGTCACCCAGGCGCTGTCTTGCCCAGAGTTCCTCATAATAGCTTTCCCAATAATTGCTTTCATAAACTTTTCTTTGTGTTTGGCTGACCTATACCGTCTCTGAAAAGGATTCCCTTCGGGTTGAACCTCAAAGTCCGACTTCTTTACGATCACACTACATTCAATCTCAGTCCTATTCGCGCCTGAGCTCTTCGTTACTGCCAGAAGCCGCTCATTTGATATGTAGTTTCCGCATAGAACTGAGTCGCTGACGCTGGATACGTCTTCGATACTCCAACGATTTCCTGACTTGTATCTTACCGGAGTTTCCGTCCAGCTTTCGTTACTGATTTCTTCAGTCTCATGGGTTGTTGAGATTTCTGTATTGCCTGACGCTTGGACCTTCGCCTTAGGAGTGCTCGTCGAAACCCCAAGCTTTGTTCCTGCAGCGACAGCACCTTGAGCAGTTCGGAGCTTCCGGTGCGATCGGGATTTCTCAACCAAGGCTTTTGGTGGATTGTTGTGGTGGCTTCCAAGAACAGCTTGGGCCCCGAAGAGATGGGCTTGAAGAACGGCCTTGTGGATACCGACTGAGATGCAGAACCCTTCGTCAAGCTCAATTTCCTCGTCGGAAAAATTCAACTGGCAGAAGACATTTATCTCATCCTGCTCAATATCGTGAGCGATAGTCAGCAATTCACACAAGCTATCAAAGGGGTTTTTCGTATCCGATTTCACGTTAGTCTCCAGCTATCCCAAACATGCCAACTTTCATGCGGGGCACAACTTGAAGGGTATTGCTCATTTGTTTCTGAGTCTATCGGCTGTTTGCGGACCATCACTCATCCTCCCCCCCTTTGACCCAAATCAACGCCCCGACCCCCCAACACATGCCAAACTCCCCATGCATTCACCCAAAGGGGAGTCTCACATGGGCCGTCTTGCAGCTATTCTCTTCTTCGTCATCGGCACCTCGCTGGCCGGGTCTTTCATGATCGCGGGCTTGGTGATGGGCTATGACACCACCCGCCCGATCATCATCGCGGTGACGCTGGGCTTTCTGCTGGCGATCCCGGTGTCGATCATGGTCGCAAAGGCCATCGTGAACCGCGGATGAGCGGGCTGGCCCGGGCGCTGTTCGGCGTCATCGCCTCGACCCTTGCGGGCACCTGCGTCGTGGTTGCGCTGGTGGCCGGGGTGACGGGGCTTTGGCCGCTTCTGGGCGCGGCCGCGTTAGGCGGTGTCGTGGCGTTGCCGGTGTCCGCTCTGGTGGCGCGAGGCTTGGGCGGGTGATCCTCACGATGTCTTGACTGTCGGTTGGATCGGGTCAGGGGCTGCATAGCTTCAAGCCGTGAAAGGAGGCCCATCATGGATCGCCTGAAGCTCGTTTTGCTGTTCTCCGCCGTTTTCCCGACCCTGTCCGGTGCATTCGTCATCGCCGTGATGTCGCTGGGCTATTACACGTGGCCCGCTATCCTGGGCGCGGCTCTGGTCGGGTTGTTGTCGGCCTGGCCGGCATCCCGCTACGTGTCCCGCCGCATCAAGCGCGAGGATCCCGGTTTCGACCACACGCGTGAGAAGGACAGCGACTTTCTCCCGCATCCAAACGCGCGCGAAATCTGATCAGTCCAGAAAGACGCGCAGGGTCTTTTCGAAGTCGCGGGGCTTTTCGGCATGCAGCCAATGCCCTGCATCGGGGATCTTGGCAAACCGCGCATTCGGAAACAGCGTCTTGATCCGGTCGCGGTAGTCGGGCTGGACGTAGTCCGATTTCCCGCCGGACAGGAAAAGGGTGGGGCCGTCGAACCGACCTGACACGTCGGGCCAGCCGATGATCTTGTCCATCTCGCGGTCCAGCACGTCGAGGTTCAGCTTCCAGCGTCTTTCGCCTGCGTCCAGGGATTGCAGCAGGAAGGATTTGACGTCATCGCCCACATCCAGCAGGTCCGCCGCTTCGGACCGACGGGTGATGCCCGACAGGTCGACCGCGCGCATGGCGTCGATATTGTGTGACTGGGTGTGGGTGTAGGCCACCGGCGCGATATCCGCTACGACCAGCCGCTTGACCAGTTCGGGCCGGGTCAGCGCCAGCATCATCGCCGCCTTGCCGCCCATGGAATGGCCGACCACGTCCGTGGGGCCGTCCAGCAGGTCCGCCAAATCCTCTGCCATGTCCAGATAGCCATGGCTGTCGAACCATGGGCTGTCACCGTGGTTGCGCATATCGGGGCAGATGACGTGGTAACTGTCCGAGAGCCGCTTGCCGATCACGCCCCAATTGCGACCCGAGCCGAACAGCCCATGTGCAATCAGAAGGGGGGGTAGGTCGGGTGTGCCATGTTCGATCGTGTTCAGCATGGGCGCAGGCTTAGCCGCAGGGGGCGGCGATTGAAAGCCCCCCGCGGCCGGGCTATGGACGGGCATGAGCCGTGACCTGGACAGACTTGACGCCGATCTCGGGCGCCTGATGGAAGAGCGGCTGGGCATTCGTGGCCGCAGCCTGGCCCAGCAGACGCGCAGGGCCGGCCGGTTGCTGCCGCGCCGGATCCGCCGCGACCTGAGCTTGATCGACCGGTGGCAGGATATGCGCCGCCACCCCAAGCTGCATCACATTGTTGACGAAGCCGCCCTGCGTGCCGCCGCCGACCGGGTCGCCGCCCATCTGCGCGACATCGACCCGGCCGAGCGGCGCAAGGAAAGGCTGCTGGGCCTCGCCGGTGTGGTGTCCTTCAACCTGATCGTCGTGGTGGCGCTGCTTCTTGTCGTGCTGGGCTGGCGAGGGTTCCTTTAGCCGGCGGACAGGCAGTCGGCCAACCCGGTCGCCAGCGCCCGCATCATCGCCTCGTATTGTCCGGAAACCGGGGTCACGGGTTGCCCGATCGGGTCGGCCACGGCGCTGCGCGCCTCGGTGCCCTCGGTGACCAGCGTGACCCAGTCGGACGAGACCAGCGGATCGGTCAGGACACAGGTGATGCCCTGCTCGACGATCTGATCCTGAACGGCGCGGATGCGGGCGGGACCGGGGGCGCTGGCGTCGCTCAGTGCGATGGCGCCGGCGGCCGGCATGTCGAAGGCGATCTCGAAATATTGCAGCGCATCATGGGGCACGACGAAGGCACGGCCCCGGACCGGGTCCAGCGTCGCCTCGATCTCGGCGCTCAGCGTCGCCAGCCGTTCCTGAGCGGCCCCTGCATTGGCGCGGTAGGTGTCGGCATTGGCGGGGTCCGCGGCGGCGAGGGTGTCAGCGATATGGCCGAGCCAGACCGAGGCGACCTCGGGATCGGTCCAGGCGTGGGGGTCCATGCCGCCGTGGTCATGCTCATGTTCGTGCGCTTCGTGTTCGGCATGATCGTGATCGTGTTCTTCTTGCTCATGTTCATGCGCCTCATGATCATGGTCGTCATGGTCGTCATGGTCGTCATGGTCGTCATGGTCGTCATGGTCGTCATGGTCGTCATGGTCGTCATGGTCGTCATGGTCATCGTGCGCGGCATGGTCATGCCCGCTGTCGAAACGCGCATCCTCACGCGGGGCCAGGGCCTCCCAGCCCTCGGTCTCCAGCAATTCAAGGGATGTGGCCCCGCCGGAAAAACTGGCGAGCGGATCGGCCAACCAGGGTGTCATCCCTTCGCCCAGCCATATGATGACATCCGCCTCTTGCAGTTCCGCAGCGTCCGAGGGGCGCAGCGTGAGCGAATGCGCATCCGCACCGGGCGGCACCAGAACACCGGGCGTTGCGATCCCTTCGGTGACCTGCGCCACCAGGGATTGCACGGGCAGGATATCGGTAACGATGGCAAGTTCATCGGCGAAGGCCGTGCCAGGGATCAGGGTCGAAGCAAGGAGAAGGGATCGCATGGCTACCTCTTGTGAATCAGGAACGGCGTCGATATACTAGATATGTTATAACATAACAATACCCGATCGACGCGACCTCACCCATGACCCATCCCACTGGTTTCGACAGCCATGATCACAGCCGTTGCATCAGCACCGCGCTGGCCGCCGCCGAAGCGGCCTGTGACGAGCGCGGCTTGCGGCTGACCCCGGTGCGGCGCCGCGTGCTTGAGATCCTTTTGGAAAGCCACGTCGCGCTGGGGGCCTATGACGTTCTGGCGCGGCTGGATGCCGAAGGGCTGGGCGACAAGCCGCCTGTTGCGTATCGCGCCCTGGGCTTCCTGGTGGAAAACGGGTTTGCCCATCGGATCGAACGGCTCAACGCTTTCGTGGCCTGCAGCCATCCCGGTGCCGCCCATGACCCCGCCTTCATGATCTGCACGGCCTGCGGCAAGGTGGCCGAGGCCGAGGCGAAGGGTGGCCCCTTTGGAAAATCCGCCCGGGAGGCCGGGTTCGAAATCGCCAAGACGGTGATCGAGGCCGAAGGCACCTGCCCGGGCTGCCGGAGGGTGGCGACATGACGTTGATCCACGCCGAAAACCTCGAAGTGCGGCACGGCGGAACGCTGGCGCTGCATGATGTGTCGCTGGACCTGGAGCCGGGTGAGATCGTGACCATTGTCGGGCCCAACGGGTCGGGCAAGTCCACACTTCTGCGGGCCCTGATCGGGGCGGTTGCGCCCAGCCGGGGCTTCGTCAAACGCGCGCCGGGTCTCAAGATCGGCTATGTGCCGCAGAAACTGCACATCGACCCCACGCTGCCCATGAGCGTGCGGCGGTTCCTCGACCTGCCCAATCGGGTCAGCGATGCCGAGGCCGAGCAGGCGCTGGCCTGGACCGGGGTGCAAGGGCTGGAAAAGCGCCAGATCGCCGCCTTGTCGGGCGGCCAGTTGCAGCGTGTCCTGTTGGCGCGGGCGCTGCTCTCGGGGCCACAGGTGCTGATGCTGGACGAGGCGACGCAAGGGCTGGATCAACCTGCCTCGGCGGCGTTCTACCAATTGATCGAGGATATGCGGAACACGATCGGCTGTGCGGTGCTGATGGTCAGCCACGAATTGCACGTGGTCATGAGCGCCAGCGACCGGGTGATCTGCCTGAACGGCCATATCTGCTGCGAGGGCACGCCCGAAGTGGTCGAGGCCGCGCCCGCCTATCGCGAATTGTTCGGCACCGGCACGGGCGGGGCGCTGGCGCTTTATCGCCATGAGCATAACCATGACCACGACCACGCCCATGACCACGCGCACGAGGCCGCGGAATGACCCTGCTGGACGATTTTCTCGTGCGGGCCCTCTTGGCCGCGATCGGAGTTGCCGTGGCCTGTGGTGCGCTGGGCTGTTTCGTCGTGTGGCGGCGCATGGCCTATTTCGGTGATGCGACGGCCCATGCAGCCGTTCTGGGCGTCGCCCTCGCGCTGGGCTTCCAGATCCATATCGTGGCCGGTGTCTTGCTGATGGCGGCGTTGATGGCATTGCTGATCACGGAATTGAGCGAAAGGGGCATTACGGTTGATACGGCGCTGGGCGTGCTGTCGCATGGCGCCTTGGCGCTGGGCCTTGTGGCGGTGTCGCTGATCCCGGGTGTGCGGGTGGACCTGGAATCCTACCTGTTCGGCGATATCCTTCTTGTGTCGCGCGGTGACCTTGCGGTGATCTGGGCCGGCGCGGCCCTGGTGACGGCGGCGCTGGCCTGGCGCTGGCAGGCCCTTCTGACGGCCACCCTGTCCCCCGATCTGGCCCGGGCGGCCGGCCTGCGGCCCCGGCGCGAACGCCTGATCCTGACCGTGCTGCTGGCGGCAGTGGTGGCGGTATCGATCAAGGTCGTGGGCGCGCTGCTGATCACCGCCATGCTCATCATTCCGGCGGCCGTGGCGCGCTGGTGGGCCCGTGGGCCCGAGGCCATGGCGGCGCTGGCCACCCTGGTTGGCATCGCGTCGGCCATTGGCGGGTTGTGGATGGCGCTGCGCTTCGATACGCCGGCGGGGCCGTCGATCGTCTGCGTGGCGATCGGCTTTTTCGCCCTGGCGAGCCTGGGCGGACGTTTGCAGCGCGGCTGGGGCCAGTGATATTCGACTCGAGTCGAGCTGAAATTGCCCCCAAACTGCCGTAAATCGGCCCGCTGCGGGCCGGAATCCTCTGGTTCCATCTCTGATCTGTAAGATGCCAAAGAGGAGCCCGACCCGATGACCTCCCTGAAGATCATGGCCCTCGCCGCCGGTCTTGCGCTGAGCGCCGGCAGCGCCGAAGCCAGTTGTTCCGTGCCTGACAATGCCAACGAGTTCGCCACCCAGATCGCCCAGGGCCTGAACGCCACCCGGCGCGCCAATGGGTTGAATACGCTGGACTTCAACCGCCGCCTGTCCAGGGCGGCCATGCGCCATGCCTGCGACATGCAGCAGAACGCGTTTTTTGACCATCGCGGGTCCGATGGCAGCGGCGCGCATCAGCGGGTCAAATCCGTTGGATACCGCACCTGCCTGACCGCCGAGAACCTGGCCTATGGGTATCCGCAGCCGCAGACAGTCGTGAGCGGCTGGATGCAATCGCCCGGCCACCGCACAAACATGCTGGTGCCGCAGGCGCGCGAATTCGGCGTCGCCATCGTGGACGGCACCAATAGCGGTCCGATCGCGGTCCTTGTCGTGGCGATGCCTTGCGGGGCGTGATCAGTCGTCGGTGTCCATCCAGATGGTCACCGGCCCGTCATTGACCAGCGAGACCTTCATGTCCGCGCCGAATTGCCCGGTTTCGACCGGCACACCAAGCGTGCCGAGCTCTTGCGTGAAGGCTTCGTAAAGCCGCTCGCCATCCTGGGGCGCGGCGGCCATGGAAAAGCCGGGCCGGTTGCCCCGGCTCGTATCGGCGGCCAGCGTGAACTGGCTGACGACAAGTGCCGATCCACCGATATCCTGAACAGAGCGGTTCATCCGCCCCTCGTCATCCTTGAAAATGCGCAGCTTGGAAATCTTGGCGGCCAGTTTCGCAGGCAGGTCATCGGTATCCCCCTGCATGGCGCACACCAGGATCAGCAGGCCGTGGCCGCACTGGCCGATCACCGCGCCGTCGACCCTGACAGCGGCCTCGGAAACACGTTGGATCAGGGCTCTCATAGCTCGCCCCGTTTCGGCGGGTTGGCACCTGCCCGCGACACGGTGATGGCAGCGGCCTGTGCGCCAAGGGTCAGGGCAGAACGCAGCGTTTCCTCGTCGAGCCCGTCCAGAGCAGGCTTGGTAAGCGCTCCGGCCTCGTCAAGCCCGGCGAGCACCCCGGCGTTGAAGGTATCGCCTGCGCCCACGGTATCCACGACCTCGGCCTTCGGGGCGGCGACGAAAACGGAGGCCCCCTGCATGTAGCCGGTGACGCCCTTGGCGCCTTCGGTGATACAGACCAGCCGGGTCCGGTCAGACAGCAGGCCGCGGGCAAGCTCGGCAAGGTCGCCGTCGCCGCGCAGCCAGCCCAGGTCCTCGTCGGACAGCTTGATGATGTCGGCCGCTGCCATCATTCTCTCGATCCGGTCGCGATAGGCGCCTTCGTCGCGGATGAAGCCGGGGCGGATATTCGGGTCGATCATCGTGATGCGGGACTTGGACTGTTCCAGCATCAGGTCCTCGTAAACCTGCCCACAGCCATCGCCGACAAGGGAAATACCCCCGAAAAACAATGCATTGGCCGTAATATCGGGCAGGTCGCCTGCCGTCAGGGACCGCATGGCCGAGTTTTCGTCGTAAAAGGCGTAGGTTGCCTGGCCATCCACAAGCTTGACGAAGGCCACCGTGCAAGGCGCATCCAGTGCGGGCGAGGGGGCGGCGTCAACACCGGCTTCGACCAGCTTGTCACGGAGGATGTCACCAAGGAAATCCGTGGACAGGCCGCAAAGGAATTGCGTTTGCGCCCCCAAACGCCCGAGAGCGATGGCCGTGTTGAAGACTGCACCGCCCGCATGGGGGGCGAATGCGTCTTCGCCCAGGGTGGACTGCCGGGGCAGCATGTCGATCAGGGCTTCGCCGCAGCAGAGGATCATTTTCACTTTCCCGTGTTAGCGCCAACATCGCCCGTTTACCCCTCGGGTTTGAGCCGGGTCAAGGTCATGTCGCCTCCCGCGCCATAGAATCACGCCGTGGTCGATGACCAGAGAAGAGGAGGTTAACCATGGTTGATTCACCGCAAACGGGCGGCCTGTGGCCGTCGCTCTATGAACCTTTTCGGAATTTCGGTTCGCGCCTGGCGGAATGGGTTTCTCCGGCCTCGGACGCGTCCACCGACGAAGCGGGCTATCGGATCACGATGGAATTGCCCGGCGTGTCGGAGGATGACATCGAACTGACCGTGGACGAGGGCGTGGTGACCGTCACCGGCGAAAAGCGGGTGGAACGCGAAGACAAGGGCGACACCTGGTATTTCAGCGAACGCCAATTCGGCAGTTTCCGCCGGTCTTTCCGGTTGCCCGGTGACGCGGATGCCGACAAGGCCAGTGCCGATCTGAAGGATGGCGTTCTGGTGGTCACTGTTCCAAGACGCACCGAGCCGGAGCGGCAGGCGCGCAAGGTGCAGGTGAAAAAGGGCTAGATACGCCCCTCGCTGAGGGCCACGGCATAGCCGATGGACCCGGCCACCAGCAGCCCCAGCACGACGGCAATGGCGATCTTGATCGCCGACCAGGGTCGTTCGCCCTGCACCCGGCCTGTGCGGCCGTTGACGACGAACCGGTAGGTCTTGCCGCGATACTTGTAGGCGGCGAGCCAGACCGGCAGCAGAACGTGCTTGAAGGTCAGCGTGCCGATCTGGGTGTCTACCTGGCTGATGCGCTGGGCGTCGCCGCCGATATCGAACTTGACGTCGCGGCGGATCACCTTGTCCATCTTGGATCGTGCCTCGGTGAATGCGTCTTCGAGATCCACCTGATAGCCCTCGGCGCGGAACCCGGCCAGGAAATCCGGGCGATAGGGTTCCATCTCGGACAGGTCCCAGGGTTCCAGCGCGTCGGTGTATTTATGCGGCAGCGACTTCGAGGCCAGAACCAGAACGTCATCGAAGAACCGCGCAACGCGGCCCGATACACTGCGCCAGCGGGTCTTGCGCACGCGCACCGTTTTGCGCTTGCCGTCGCGCATGACCGTGCGGCTTTCGTAGTAATGCGTGCCGCGCTGGCCGCGATAACTGGACTTGGTATCGGCATCGAAGGTCCAGTAGGGCACGTAGATCCCCTGCATCTTCCGGCCCTTGCGGGCGTAGTCCTTCAACCCGTTGGGGGCGAACCACAGCCGGCCCAGCCAGTCCGTCATCGCGCTGTGCGCCTCGCGCTCTTCCAAGGCGAAAGGCAGCAGGCCCTTCGGTTTGATATGGCGGTGCGTCCCGGTGCCGGTGACGACGGGCGTGGCGCAGAACGGGCATTCCGCGGCGTGAATGTCGCTGTCGAATTCAGTCTGTGCCCCGCAATTGGGGCAGGCGATGACCCGGGTTTCCTCGATCTCTTCCGCGCTCAGATCGCCCGAGACGGCGGCGCGAAAGTCCAGCTCGCGGATGGTTCCGCCCTCGAAATCGTCGGCGAGTGCTTCGGTGGCGCCGCAATGGTCGCAGATCAGTCGGTCGTTGCCGGGGTCGAACCGCATATCCGCCCCGCACTGGTCGCAGGGGAAGTGATGTTTTTCTACAGGCGCGCTCGTGGTGTCAGGATCTGCAGTGTTCATGGCAATTGATTAGCAATCGCCGCGCCGTCTGGCCACATGGAATGGCCCTTTACAGGAAGCGATGCAGGATTTTCGGCGCCATGATCCGCAGCGCGTTGTCGCGCAAGCGGAGATGTCGCCAGATATGAAAGCTGGCATGGATCACGATCAGTCCGCCCAGCGTATAGAATTCGATGATATGGAGGGTGCCGACGATCTCATTGGCGTGTCTCATGTCCAGCGGTGGCGCAATCGGCAGCCAGCCCCCGGCCTTGAGCAGCCGATGTGACGTCAGCCCCAACAGGAACCCGCCAACGGGCACCAGGAACAGGCCGATGATCAGCGTGCGGTGCAGGATCCGGTGAAACAGGCGCAGCCGTGGCGACAGTTTCGGCCCCGGACGCCCGGCCAGCCCGCGCCAGAAATAATCCACCGACCAGATCAGGGCGAGCGTGACGAAGACCAGCGCGATGTCCGAGTTGATGGCAGCGCCCTTTGCGCCGAAGACCGAGCGGACGAAATCCGGCGTGGCGATCATGAACCAGAAGGTCAGCGGGATCATCACGCCATGCAGCGCCTTGAGATACACCCGTCTTGCGGGCCAGCGCAGGCGCGGCAGGGATATGTGGGGCAGGGCGGCCATACCCTATATACGATAGCCGCCTGCAAAAAGTTTCAAAGGGGCCCTGCTGCGGGCCCCTCGCCGCGCGGGTCTCAGGCCCCCGGCGGGGGCGGCGGCAGGATGGTGAAAAGCTGGGCCAGCTCGGCCACGTCCTCGGCCCGCAACCAGCCATCCTGGCCCGGTGTCCAGACATGGGTCTCGCGGGTCAATTCCCCCGACTGGGCCATCTTGCCCATATCGGCCTTGGAAAACGGCCCCTTGGTTTGACCGCCCTCGGCGATATGCCAGACATGTTCGACCGGCGGCGGCGGGGGTGGCGCGGCAGCGGCCGGGGCGGTCTGCCGTGCCCACGGGTTGGCCATTTGCTGTGCCATCGCCATGCCCATGCCGGCGCCCATACCGGCCCCCATGGCGCCCGAGGCCTCTCCGCCCTGGCGCAGGGCCTCGGCGGCGGCATATTTCATATGTGCGTCCAGGTCGCCGGTCAGGCCGCGGCTGGTGCGGGTGTCGAGCGCCTTTTCCACCGCCGGCGGAAGCGAGATGTTCTCGATGTAGAATTCGGGGATGACAATGCCGTATTGCGCCACCGTCTCGGCAATCGCCCCGGCCACCAGCTTGCCCAGGTCGGCGGTGTTGGCGGCCATGTCCAGAACCGGGATTCCGCTGGCGGCGATCACGCGGGAAAACTCCTGCACGATGATGTTGCGCAGCTGGAACCCGATCTCGTCCATGGTGAATTCGCCATCGGTGCCGACGATCTCGGACATGAACCTGGCCGGATCGCTTACTTTCACCGTGTAGGTGCCATAGGCCCGGATCCGGGTCGGGCCGAATTCCGGATCGCGCAGCATGATCGGGTTCTTCGTGCCCCATTTCAGGTCGGTGAAACGGGTCGTGTTGACGAAGTATATCTCGGATTTGAAGGGCGACTTGAAACCGTGATCCCAGTGCTGCAGCGTCGTCATGATCGGCATGTTGTTGGTCTCCAGCATGTAGAGACCGGGGGTGAAGACATCGGCCAATTGCCCTTCATGGACAAAGACCGCGGCCTGCCCCTCGCGGACGGTCAGCTTGGCGCCGTACTTGATTTCGTGGCCCTCGCGCTGGAACCGCCAGACCATGGTGTCGCGCGTGTCATCCGTCCAGTGGATGACATCGATGAATTCACCGGTGAGAAAATCGAGAATGCCCATAACTGCAGGTCCTTTCGTATCAGGCGGGTCCGCCCATCAATTCGCGCGCGATCTGGCGGGCGATGGGGGCGGCCTCGGCGGCGGTCATGCCGGTTTCAAGCCGGTCATCGTAGAGGATTTTCAGCAATAGTTCGTCGTGATAGGTCAGCAGGCCGAATTCCTCGTCATCGTTGAAGATCGAGGGTCGGGCCTGGGGGCTGTCATTGGCCAGGCCCAGCCCCTGCGCAATCTCCTCGTGGATGCAGGCCATGCGCATCAGGTCCGGGTGCTCGCCCCGGATCAGGGCAACGGCGCGGCCATAGCTCGGCCGGCCCGGCGCGGAATTGGCCAGCACCAGGCAAAAGGTATCGCGCGGCAGGTCCATCACGGCCCGCAGCGCGCTGTCGGAAATGCCGGGCAGAAGCTGCCGCAGGCGCGGCTCGTAGCCCGCCCGGTCATCCTCGTTCAGGACAAGCACGTGGAAATTCGGGTTTGCGGTGGTCAGTGACATGTCCAGCCCCGTGACCCGCGAGAGCCGCGCGACGTAGTCGCGGATCGCGGCCCGGTCCTCGCGGCGCTGGGCGGGCGGAATCGTGTCGCCGAACTCGACTTCCATGCGCACCGGGTCGTCCCAGCGGCGCAGGCGGCTGGGGTTTTCGCGGGCGCGCAATTCACGCCCGGTGTCGACATATTCACTGAACAGCGCGATGCGGACGAAATTGCGCGCCAGCATCGTGTCGGTGAATTGTGCATCCGGCCCGCCGCCGTCCGTTCGCAAAAGGCCTTGCACCAACAGGTCGTTCTGAACCCTCTGGTAATGGGTGCGCAAGGCCTCGCTTTCCGGCGAGAGTGCGGGCGTTTCGGGGCGTTGTGGCGGGGCGTCCGGTGGCGGTGCGGGGGTGCTGGGCGGAGCCATCACAGCCTCGCACCCGGTCAGCAGCAGGCCCACCAGGCCTGCCGCCAAAACCGGAAAACCACCGCGCCCGGCCACCCGGGTCACTCGGCGCCGGCAGATGTGGCGACCGTGTCACCCAGTCCGGTCTTTTGGGCCTTGGCCGCGGCCAGCGTCGATTTCAGCTCGGCTTCCATTTGCTGCAGCTCCTTCTCGGCCTCGGCGCGGCGGCGCTTGCCTTCGTCGGCGATCTGCAGGCTTTCCTCGATGGTGCCGATCAGGTCCGCATTGGCCTTTTTCACGGCCTCGATGTCGAAGACGCCGCGCTCCATTTCCTCGCGGATCGTCTTGTTGGCGCTGCGCAGGTTCTCTGCATTGGCGGTCAGCAGCTCGTTCGTCAGGTCATTGGCATCGCGCACGGCGGCGGCCGCCTCGGAGGAGCGCTGGATGGTGACGGCCTGGGCCAGTTGGGTTTCCCAGAGCGGCACGGTGTTGATCAGGGTGGAGTTGATCTTGGTGACAAGCGACTTGTCGTTCTCCTGCACCAGCCGGATCGAGGGCAGCGACTGCATCGTCACCTGGCGCGTCAGCTTCAGGTCGTGGACACGGCGTTCGAGGTCGTCACGCGCCGCGCGCAGGTCACGCAGTTCCTGCGCCTTCATCACGCCGTCTTCCTCGGGCGCGGCCTCGACCTCTTTTTCCTTGGCGGGAATGGTGGTCTCGTCCAGCTCTTTCAGCTTGGCCTCGCCGGCGGCGATGTAGAGCGCCAGCTCGTCATAGAAGGCCAGTGTCTTTTCATAGAGCACATCGAGGCTTTCGATATCCTTGAGCAGGACATGTTCATGCTTGAGAAGGTCATCGGTGATCTTGTCGATCTGGCCCTGAACGCTTTCGAACCGGGCGGCGAATTTCGCGGCGGGTGCGGCCCGGCCCAGAAGTTTTTCCCACCAGGACCTTTTGCGGCGCACGTCCAGTTCGCTGACATTGAAGCCGCGAATGGTGGTCACGATGTCGCGCAGGCTGTCGCCGGCGGGGCCGACATCCTTGTTGCGAACGCCCTGCAGCATGGACTGGCTGATTTCCTGCAATTCCGCCTGGCTGGCCGACCCGAAGGAGATGATCGAGTTGGTATCGCTCATGTCCAGTTCGGCCATGCGCTTGTTGATCTCGGCGGCGGTGGGCTTGTCGGCCTTTTCGACCGGGACGATCTCGGTGCTGGGCTCGGGCAGGACCACGGCAGAGACCTTCTCGATCTCGGCCAGGGCGGCTTGTGCTTTCTGCATGTTCTCGGCTGTTCTTTCTGACATGTAAACTGTCCCCCTTGGAAACGGGCCCTATAGCCCTTCGCGCTGCAATCGGTCGCGCAGCACCTTGATTTCAACATCCATGTCGCTGCGGTCATCGAGCAACATCTTTTCGGTCCTGGCGGCGAAATTCTGCTCCAGGTCGCTTAGCAGGGCCTCGTAATGGGCGCGGGCATCGGCATCGCCGGTCCGCCTGTAATGCTCGGCGAATTTCGCAGAGGCATCGCGGGCGCCCATCAGGTAGACGCCAAGGAACTTGCGCGCGCCGGTCAGGTCGCGGGGGTCTTCCTCGACCGTGCGGATCATCTGGCGGGCCGTGGCCTGGAACTGCATCACGCGGCCCTCGAGGCGCCGGTCCTTCAGCGTGGCGATATGGTCGCGCATGGCGGTCAGATAGGCTTCGGCCTCATCGACCACGCGGGCCACGCGATCCTGCTGAAAGCTGTCGATCCCTTCCATGCGCTTGTCGCGCAGCGGGTCGGGGCCGAAGGCGGCGATATGCAATCCGCCCGCGGCAAGGGCGAACAGCCCGCTGGCCAGCAGCCCGTCGCCATTGGCATAGGCCGCGATCCCGATCCCTACGCCGGTCAGGACAGCGCCGAAGATCTTGCGGGGCAGGGCGGGGCGGCGCGCCACCTTGCGTGCGTCGTAAGCCGCATGGGCGCGCAAGCCGTCACGGGTCAGCCACGCGGCCAGGGTCAGAACTGCGGCACCGGCCAGCCCCAGGATAAGCCCGGTCGCCCCCTCGTTGAGCGACGTGAAGGCCAGCACGACGCCCGGGACGAACAGGATATTGGCCCGCGCACCGGCGGCATCGACCTTGCGGTCTTCGTGCAGGATTTCTTCGCGGGGTTGGTCCGAGGCCCCGCCCGGACTGTGTTTTCCGCCATAGCGCCGGGCCATCGTCACAGACCTCCCAGCCAGCCGGTCACCACGCCGAACATCAGGACGATCAGCAACCCGTATGCCACGTTCTTGATGGAGTCAGGCAAGCGATTTCCCCCTCTGCGCGCGATCGGTCGTGGCGCCACCTCTTCCAGCGGGGCCAGAAGCCGCGCCACGATCCCCGCGGCCAGCAATACCGCCGCCACAAGGGCCAGGATGAGGATCAGTCGTGCCATCGTGCTCCACGTGTCGAACCCTTGTTAAGATAGGCAAATGACAGCCAAGTTACGAGGGGGCGCCGCGCGCCCGGATCGCAATGGCCCTGTCGGATGCCCCCAATTTCCGTTTCCGCGGGAAAGGATGCACACCCGCGCCGGGTCGGCAAGGGTCAATCGCGGCGGGATTTCCCCGTGCCTGGCCGTTTCGCCTGGGGCTTTCGGCGCCGTTGCGGCTTCTTTTCCGCATCCAGCCCCAACTGGTCGCGCACAACCCTTGGGCGCAGTTCGTCCACCTCGCCGGGTTTCAGATTGCCCAGCTGGAACGGGCCATAGCTCAGCCGGATCAGGCGGTTCACGGTCAGACCGATGGCTTCCATCGCGCGGCGGATCTCGCGGTTCTTGCCCTCGCGGATGGACACGGTCAGCCAGGCATTGGCGCCCTGGCTGCGGTCCAGCGTGATGGTCATGGGTTGGTAATGGACGCCGTCCACGGTGATACCGGCGCGCAACTTGTCCAGTGCCGCTTCGTCGGGGCTGCCATTGACGCGCACCCGGTAGCGGCGCTGCCAGCCGGTGCTGGGCAGTTCCATCCGGCGCTTGATCTCGCCATCATTGGTGAGCAGCAACAGGCCTTCGGAATTCAGGTCCAGCCGGCCCACGCTCATCACCCGGGGCATGTCCTCGGGCAGGGCGTCGAACACCGTTTCGCGGCCCTTTTCATCCCGTGCGGTCGTCACCAGCCCCGCCGGCTTGTGGTAGAGCCAGACGCGCGGCGGCTCCGGCTCGGATACCGGTTTGCCGTCCACCGTGATCCTGTCGGCCCCGGTGACATTCAGCGCAGGGCTGTCGATGCGCTTGCCGTTCACCGCGACGCGTCCCGCCTCGATCATGCGTTCGGCCTCCCGGCGCGAGGCGATGCCGGCGCGGGACAGGACCTTGGCGATACGGTCGCCCTCTCTTGGTGTCTGGCTCATGGGGCCGAGCCTTAGCCGTTGCCCGCCCCCTTGCCAAGCCGTGCCCGACCGGGTTTCTAGGGGCATGACCTTTCGCAGCTACATGGAAACCGCCCTTGCCGAGGCCCGCGCCGCCGCGACGCGCGGCGAAGTGCCGGTGGGGGCGGTGGTCGTGCGGGACGGAGAGGTGCTGGCCCGCGCCGGCAACCGGACGCGGGAACTCAATGACCCCACCGCCCATGCCGAGGTTCTGGCGATCCGGGCCGCCTGTGCAGCGCAGGGGCAGGAACGGCTGCCGGGCTGCGATCTCTACGTGACGCTGGAACCGTGCCCGATGTGCGCGGCGGCGATCTCCTTCGCGCGGATCGGTCGGCTCTATTACGGTGCCACGGACCCCAAATCCGGCGGCGTGGCGCATGGCGCGCGGGTCTTCGAGCACCCCCAATGTCACCACGCCCCCGAGGTCTATGACGGGATTGGCGGGGAGGCCGCGGAACGTCTGCTGAAGGATTTCTTCGCGGACCGGCGCGACGGATAGCACCGGGCCGATCCTGTCGTCAGATGGTGATCGGCTCCAGCACCTCGGGTTCGATCAGGCGGGTGCCCACGGGCAGGCGGGCGCGCAGCGGCTCGGCATCCTGGGCCAGAAGCGGGAAGGTCTTGTAGTGGCAGGGGATCACGATCTTGAAGTCGAAATAGCGATTGGCCGCGTAGGCCGCGCCTTCCATGTCCATCGTGAAATGTCCGCCCGCGCAGAGGATACCGATATCGGGCTTGTAGCGATCGGCGATGACTTCCATGTCGGCCATCACGTCGGTGTCGCCGCTGACATAGATCGAATGGCCCTCGCCACGGATGACGAACCCGGCCGGGTCGCCCGCGTATTGCAACCCCTCGCCGGTGAAATCGAGCGATGAGGAGTGGATCGCATGGGTCATGGTCACGCTGACCCCGTCGAGGTCGATCGTGCCGCCCTTGCCGAAGCCCATGACTTCGACCCCGTCCTCGCCGCTCCAGATCTCGGCGATCTCGTGGATGCACAGGACAGGAATGCCCCGCTCGCGAGCAATGGACAGCGTGTTCGAGGCATGGTCGCCATGGCCGTGGGTCAGGCAGATATGTGTCGCCCCTTCGGTCGCCTCGGCCTCGCGCCCCTCGGGAAAGACGGGGTTGCCTGCCAGCCAGGGATCGACCAACAGCACCTTGCCGCCGATCTCGATGCGAAAGCCGCTATGGCCTAGCCAGATGATCTTCATGACGCTCTCCCTTGGTTTGTCCTTTGGACGAGGGTAACACGGATCGGAGGGCTGACCAGACAGGGCGTGGCGGATGAACCTGACCGAACGGATCGACGGCTATTGCGAACGGGTGGATTTCACCTTCTGGGCCGAGCCGGTGAATGCGGTGACGAACCTTGCCTTCATCGTGGCGGCGTTGATCATGTGGCGGCGCAGCGCCGGGGTGCCCCTGGCCCGCGCGCTGGCGGCCATTCTGTTTGCCATCGGCATCGGCAGTTTCCTGTTCCACACTTTGGCCACGGTCTGGGCGGCAATGGCCGATACGCTTCCGATCCTGGCCTTCATCCTGCTGTATCTCTTCGCCGTGCACCGCGATGTGCTGGGCTGGCCCGCTTGGGCGGCAGTCTTGGCGACGGCCGGGTTCCTGCCCTATGCCGCCGGGGTCACGGTTCTTTTGCAAGATGTGCCGTTTTTCGGCGTGTCGTCCTTCTACTGGACCGTGCCGATCCTGCTGGTGATCTATGGCGCGATGCTGTGGCGGCGCTTTCCCGTTTTGATGCGCGGCTTCCTGATCGGTGCCGGGATTCTGTCCCTGTCGATCACGGCGCGCAGCCTTGACGAACCCCTTTGCGCCACCTTCCCCGTTGGCACCCACCTGTTCTGGCATCTTCTCAATGCCGTGATGCTGGGCTGGATGATCGAGATATACCGCCGACACATGCTTGAAGGCGGCGCGGCGGGGCGCTAAAGCGGCCCGGAACACGCAAAAGGGAGAGCGCGCCCCATGTCGATCGACACGGATACCGCCCGCAAGGTGGCCCACCTGGCCCGCATCAAGGTCGAGGAAGACGAGCTGCCCGCGCTGGCGGGGGAATTCAACGCCATCCTTGGCTTCATCGAACAGCTGCAAGAGGTCGATGTCGAGGGCGTCGAACCGATGACCTCCGTCACCCCGCAACGGCTGAAGCGACGCGACGATGTCGTGACCGATGGCGACCAGCAGGACAAGGTTCTGGCCAATGCCCCCGATGCCCGAGAGGGCTTCTTTGCCGTGCCGAAGGTGGTCGAGTGATGAGCGAACTGAGCAAACTGAAAATCGCCGAGGCCCGCGACGCCCTGAAGAAGGGCGACGTGACCAGCGTCGAGCTGACCGAAGCCTGTTTGGCGGAAATCGACGCCGCCGGCGCGTTGAACGCCTTTGTGCACAACACCCCTGACCTGGCGCTGGAACAGGCCAAAGCGGCGGATGCCCGCAAGGATGCCGGCAGCCTCAACGGCATTCCGCTGGGTATCAAGGACCTGTTTTGTACCAAGGGGGTTGCCAGCCAGGCGGCCTCGAAAATCCTCGACGGGTTCAAGCCCGAGTATGAAAGCACCGTCAGCCAGAACCTTCTGGATGCCGGGGCGGTGATGCTGGGCAAGCTGAACATGGACGAATTCGCCATGGGCTCGTCCAATGAGACCAGCGTTTATGGCGATGCCGTAAACCCCTGGAAGGTGGACGACCGCAAGCTGACCCCGGGCGGGTCTTCGGGCGGGTCCGCCGCCGCCGTCGCCGCCGATCTGTGCCTTGGCGCGACCGGCACCGATACGGGCGGGTCCATCCGTCAGCCCGCCGCCTTTACCGGCATTACGGGTATAAAGCCCACCTATGGGCGTTGCTCTCGCTGGGGGATCGTCGCGTTTGCCTCGTCGCTGGACCAGGCCGGACCGATGACCAAGGACGTGCGCGACGCGGCCATCATGTTGCAGGCCATGTGCGGGCATGACCCAAAGGACAGCACCAGCGCCGACCTTCCGGTCCCCGACTTCGAGGCCATGCTGACCGGCGACATCAAGGGCAAGACCATCGGTATCCCCCGCGAATACCACATGGACGGCATGCCCGATGAGATCGAGGCGCTTTGGGCCGAGGGCCGCAAGATGCTGACCGATGCCGGGGCCAAGCTGGTCGATATTAGTCTGCCGCACACCAAGTATGCGCTGCCCACCTATTACGTGATCGCGCCGGCCGAGGCGTCCTCCAACCTGGCGCGCTACGACGGGGTGCGCTTCGGCCACCGCGCCAAGCTGGGGCAGGGCGATGGCATCACCGAGATGTACGAAAAGACCCGGGCCGAAGGGTTTGGCCAGGAGGTCAAGCGCCGCGTGATGGTCGGCACCTACGTGCTGTCGGCCGGGTTCTACGACGCCTATTACAACCGCGCCCGCAAGGTGCGCGCCCTGATCAAGAAGGATTTCGAGGACGTCTTCGCGCAAGGGGTCGATGCGATCCTGACACCCGCGACGCCCTCTGCCGCTTTCGGCCTCGGCGAGATGACGGATGCCGACCCGGTGGCGATGTATCTCAACGACGTGTTCACGGTCACGGTGAACCTGGCCGGGCTTCCCGGGATCAGTGTTCCGGCGGGGCTGGACAAGCAAGGGCTGCCGCTGGGGCTGCAACTGATCGGGCGTCCGTGGGAAGAAGGCGATCTGCTGAATACCGCCTATGCGCTTGAACAGGCGGCGGGATTCGTGGCCAAGCCGAAAAAGTGGTGGTAAAAGGCCGGTCCGTAGGGAAAGGCGGGGCGTGACATGAGTCTGAGCAGAAATCTACCGGTGGCTGCGGCGCTGATCGCTTTGGCAGGCTGCACGACCGAGGTGCCCGATAGCGGCGCGGGCGTCGGGTTCTCCGATTACACCCAGTATGAGCTGGACCGCGCCCGTCGTGAGGCCGCCCTGCGCG
Organism: Salibaculum griseiflavum; assembly: GCF_003129565.1. Taxonomy (GTDB): domain Bacteria; phylum Pseudomonadota; class Alphaproteobacteria; order Rhodobacterales; family Rhodobacteraceae; genus Salibaculum; species Salibaculum griseiflavum. Next base: position 22,715 of record NZ_QETF01000021.1, on the reverse strand, counting down.
GCGAGGCACGGGCCGAGGCGGCCATGCCCAGCAGCACCGATGCGGCGATCACCGAAACCGACCTTGCCGCCGTGGGGATCGGCACACAGGCGGATGCGTCCGCGCCACAACAGCCCGCCCCGGCGGATGGGGGGCCGCTCGCGGCCAATCCCGGCATTTCCGACGAACAGGATTTCGAGGCCGTCGCCGCCCGCGAAACGATCGAGAGCGATGCCGAGCGGCTGGAACGCCAGGCTGCGGCCTACACGGTAATTGAACCGACTGCGCTGCCGCAGCGTCCGGGCGCGACCGGGCCCAATATCGTGCAATACGCCATCAACGCCCCCAATGACCGGGGCCAGGCGATCTACAGCCGAGGCGGCCTGTCCGGCGAGGCGCGATTCCAGCGCAATTGCGCCAAGTACAACACGCCTGACGATGCGCAGCGCGATTTCCTGTCGCGTGGCGGGCCGCAACGCGACCGGCTGGGCATCGACCCGGACGGAGACGGCTTCGCCTGTGGCTGGGATCCGACCCCCTTCCGTCAGCTGGCGGGCGGCAACTGAGCGGGGCCTTGGCCGCCTCTCCCAATTTCGGTGAACGACGCGGCGGCGTGCTGCCGTCGCTTGTGGTGATCCACTACACGGCGATGGAGGATTGCGACGCTGCCCGCGACTGGTTGTGCAATCCGGACGCCGAGGTGTCGGCGCATTACCTGATCTCCGAGACGGGCGATGTGCATGGGCTCGTCCCCGAGGACAAGCGGGCTTGGCACGCGGGGGCCGGGGCCTGGGGCGCGATCACCGACGTGAATTCCCATTCCATCGGGATCGAGTTGTCGAATACAGGCGCCACGCCCTTTGCCGCTGCCCAGATGGATGCCCTGGAACAGCTTTTGCCCGCTATCCTCGGTCGTTGGGATATTCCGCCGCAGGGCGTGATCGGCCATTCGGATTGTGCACCCGGCCGCAAGATCGACCCCGGCCCGCGCTTTGACTGGGCGCGGCTGGCCCGATCGGGGCTGGCCGTGCAGGCCAGCCCGGTTCCGGGCGCGCGCAACGATGCGGCGGCCTTCCTGCGCGATCTGCATCGCATCGGCTACAGCGCCGGGGTGCCCGGTGAAACCTTGCTCGCCGCCTTTCGCCTGCGGCACCGTCCGGGGGCCACGGGGCCGCTTCGGTCCGCCGATTGCGCCCTCGCGGCCGACCTTGCCCAACGCTTTGGCGTTGACCCGGGCGCGCCCAGTCCCTAAGTCCGTCCCGCGCGAGGGGCCGGATGGCCGGGGGCGGGTTTCGGCCCGTTCCAGGAAAGTCCGGACTCCATCAAGGCACGGTGCCGGGTAACGCCCGGGCGGGGTCGGCATGCCGCCGGTCCCGACGGAAAGCGCCACAGAGAACAGACCGCCGCGCATGCGCGGCAAGGGTGAAAAGGTGGGGTAAGAGCCCACCACGGGGATGGCAACATCGCCGGTATGGCAAGCCCCACCGGGAGCAATGCCGAATAGGGATCCCGCCGCGGGACCGGTGCCGCAAGGCATACCGCCGCAGGGGCCGCCTTGGCCCCGGGGATCCGGGTTGGCAGCTAGAGGGTATCGGCAACGGTGCCCCCAGAGGAATGGTCATCGAACCGGGGCAACCCGGGGAACAGAATCCGGCTTACAGGTCCTTCGCGTATGTTCATCTCTCCGCTGGAGAGATGAAAGGTGGCGCTGGGGTGGTTGGCGCAGCCAATTGCCCGCGGCACCCGGTGGCCGTGCTGGGTGCATACCGGCCGAAAAAGTTTCGGCTATTTTCGTTGACACTCTCGTGGTGGCGATTTCTGTTACCGCTAAAGGAGGCCCCAATGACCTACACCGCAGCAGACACCCGCTATGATCGCATGCCCTATCGCCGCTGTGGGCGGTCCGGTCTGAAACTCCCCGCCATCTCGCTCGGACTGTGGCACAATTTCGGCCATGACACGCCGCACCAGACCAAGCGCGATATCGTCCATACGGCCTTCGATTTGGGCATCACCCATTTCGACCTGGCCAACAATTACGGGCCTCCGCCGGGCAGCGCCGAACATGCGTTCGGGTCGATACTGGCCGAGGATCTGGGTCCCTATCGTGATGAGCTGATCATTTCCTCCAAGGCCGGCTACCTGATGTGGGATGGCCCCTACGGCGAATGGGGCAGCCGCAAATACCTGATCGCGTCCTGTGACCAGTCGCTGAAACGCATGGGGCTGGATTACGTCGACATCTTCTATTCCCACCGCTTCGATCCGGACACGCCGCTGGAGGAAACCATGGGTGCGCTGGATCATATCGTGCGGTCGGGCCGGGCGCTCTATGCCGGGATTTCCAGCTATAACAGCGAACGCACGCGCGAGGCGGTGGCGATCCTGAACGATCTCGGCACGCCCTGCGTGATCCACCAGCCCGCCTACAACATGCTCAACCGCTGGGTCGAGCAGGACGGGCTGAAAGAGACCCTGAACGAGCTGGGCGTCGGGTCCATTGCCTTTACGCCGCTGGCCCAGGGCATGTTGACGAAGAAATACCTTGGCGGCATCCCCGAGGGCAGCCGCGCGACGCAGGACAAGAGCCTCGATCCCGCGATGCTGTCCGAGCGAGCCATCGGCAACCTGCGAAAGCTCAATGAAATCGCGGAAGGTCGTGGCCAGACCCTGGCGCAGATGGCCATTGCCTGGGTGTTGCGCGGCGGGGGGATCACCACGGCGCTGATCGGGGCGTCGAAACCCGAACAGGTGGTCGAATGCGTGGGCGCGGTCGAGAACCTCGACTTCACCGATGCGGAGCTGGCCGAGATCGACAAATATGCCGACGAGGAACAGATCAACCTCTGGGCGCAATCGGCCGAACTGGACTAGGGGGCGCTGCCCCCGCCGGCCGCCGGCCGACTCCCCCGCGGTATTTTCGACCCAAAGAAGCCAGGGCATGAAGGAGACCAGGCCATGATCCGCAACCCGATCCTGCCGGGCTTCAACCCCGACCCGAGTTTCGTGCGCGTGGGCGAGGATTACTATATCGCGACCTCGACCTTCGAATGGTATCCGGGCGTGCAGATCTTTCATTCGCACGACCTGGTGAACTGGGACCTGGTGGCGCGGCCGCTGAACCGGGCTGCGCTTCTGGACATGCGCGGCAACCCGGACTCAGGTGGCATCTGGGCGCCCTGCCTGAGCCATGCGGACGGGCGGTTCTGGCTGGTCTACACGGATGTGAAACGGCTCGATGGTGCCTTCAAGGACGCGCATAACTACGTCACCACCTGCGAGAGGGTGGACGGCGACTGGTCGGACCCGATCCGTGTCAATTCCAAGGGGTTCGACGCCTCGCTTTTCCATGACGATGACGGCCGGAAGTACTTCATCAATCTGGTCTGGAACCATCGCGGCCCCGGCACGGGCGGCAACCCGGCCCATGACAGTTTCGACGGGATCGTGGCACAGGAATGGTCCGAGGCGGGCGGGCTGACCGGGCCGATTATGGAACTCTGGCATGGCACCGACAAGGGCCTGACCGAGGCACCGCATCTGTTCAAGAGGAACGGGTATTACTACCTGACCGTGGCCGAGGGCGGCACCGGCTATGACCACGCGGTGTCCATGGCGCGGGCGCGGGACATCGCCGGCCCCTACGAGGGGCATCCCGACAAGCACCTGATCTGCACTGCCGGCACAGACAGCCCGATCCAGCGCACGGGGCACGGGCAATACGTGGCAACCCATGACGGGCAGCACTACCACACGTTCCTGATGGGGCGGCCCATTCCCGGCCCGGATGGGCGGGAGCGGTTCTGCCCGCTGGGCCGTGAAACCGGGATCGAGCGCGTGGTCTGGCGCGACGACTGGCTGTTCCTCGAACCGGGCGGGCTTGTCCCGCGGGAGGAATTGCCGGGGCTCGCCGAGGTCGGCCCGCGCCCGGCCGCGCCTGCGGTGCATGACTTCGCCGGACCGGATCTGCCGCTAGAGTTCCAGTGGCTGCGCACGCCCGATCGAGACCGGATCTTCCGGGTCGGCGGCGGGCTGACCCTGATCGGGCGTGAAAGCATGGGCAGCTGGTTCGAACAGGCGCTTGTCGCCCGCCGGCAGGAGCATCACGTCTACGCCGCCGAAACCACGCTGGCCGATTTTGCGCCCGAAACCTATCAGCAGGCGGCGGGGCTGGCGACCTATTACAACCGGCACAAGTTCCACATGGTCATCGCCACCGATGAACCCGGGATCGGCCGGTGCCTGCGGGTGGTTTCCTGCCTTGGGGACTACCCGGACAGTGCGCTGACATGGTGCGGCGACCCCGTGCCGCTGGCCGAGGGGCCGGTGGAGTTGCGGGTCGAGGTCGACCATGCCGCGCAACGGTTCCTATGGCGGCAGGGCGGCGATTGGCAGCCCATCGGCGGGGCGCTGGATGCCTCGATCATCTCGGACGAGGGCGGGCGCGGCGAACATGCCAGCTTCACCGGGGCCTTCGTGGGGATGTTCGCGATGGATACGTCGGGTCTGGCGACAGAGGCGCGATTCAGCCGGTTCGGGTATTGGCCGGGGTCGTGAAGGGCCTGTTCGAGCCCATCTCCGACGTTTGTCGGAAGGCTTATCGCCAGCCCCGTTGGCGGTCTGGCGACAGGCCGGCACCTTCGGTGCTATTCGGTCCGCGCTACAGAATGACCGCGTCGTCCTGCGCAGCGGCCATCCTGTTCCGCGCCTAGCCCTCGGCCTTGGCCACGTTCGCCTTCACCGCCCGGAATGCATCCGGCGTCACGGAAATCGAGTCGATCCCGTAGCCCACCAGCAATTCCGCAAACTCCGGGTCGTTCGACGGGGCCTGCCCGCAGAACCCCACCTTGGCCCCGACCGCATGGGCGCGGGTGATCACCTGTTCGATCATCCATTGCACTGCCGGGTCGCGTTCGCGGAACACATGGGCGAGGTTCTCGTTGTCGCGGTCCACGCCAAGTGTCAGCTGGGTCAGGTCGTTGGACCCGATGGAGAACCCGTCGAAGCGTTTCGCAAACTCCTCGGCCAGGATCACGTTGGCGGGGATCTCGCACATGACATAGACCTGAAGCCCGTCCTTGCCGCGTTCCAGCCCGTTCTCGGCCATGACCTCCAGCACGCGGTCGGCCTCTTCGGGGGATCGGCAGAAGGGGATCATCATGATGATGTTGTCGAATCCCTTGACGCCCCGCGCCTTGGCGATGGCCTGGCATTCCAGCGCGAAGCCGTCCTTGTAGCCCTCGGAATAGTAGCGCGAGGCCCCGCGCCAGCCGATCATCGGGTTTTCCTCGTCCGGCTCGAAGCCCGCCCCGCCCAGCAGCGCGGCGTATTCGTTGGTCTTGAAATCCGACATCCGAACGATGACCGGGTTGGGGTAATGGACGGCGGCAATGCGGCTGAGGCCCGTTGCAAGCTGGTCCACGAAATAGGACGGCTTGTCGGGGTAGGCGGCGGTTAGCGCCTCGATCTCTTCGCGGGCTGCCTCGTCCGTGACCTGCTCGAAGCGGGTCAGGGCCAGCGGGTGGACCTTGATCGCGTTGTTCACCACGAATTCCATGCGGGCGAGGCCGACCCCGTCCGCAGGCAGCCGCCACCAGCGCGACGCGGCCGAAGGGTTGGCCATGTTGAACATGACCTTGGTTTTCGTGTCGGGCAACTCGCCCAGGTCGATTTCCTCGACATGGAATTCAGCGCGCCCCTCGTAGACATAGCCCTCTTCGCCTTCCGCGCAGGATACGGTGACAAGCTGTTCGTCATGCAGCACATGGGTCGCATCGCCGGTGCCGACGATGGCCGGCAGGCCCAGCTCCCGGCTGACGATGGCGGCGTGTGATGTCCGCCCGCCGTGGTCGGTGATGATGGCGCTGGCCCGTTTCATGATCGGCACCCAGTCCGGGTCCGTGGTCCCGGTGACAAGGATCGCCCCGTCGATGAAATTGTCGATATCGGCGGCGCTTTCGATCAGGCAGACCGGGCCGCTGGCGATGGCGCCCCCCACGGAAAGGCCGGTTGTCAGGACCGGGCCCTTCTCGTCGATCTCGTAGGATTTGAGCGCCCCCGCGCCGGCGCGGCTTTGCACCGTTTCCGGACGGGCCTGCACGATATACAGTTCGCCCGTGTTGCCGTCGCGGGCCCATTCCATGTCCATCGGGCATTCGTAGTGATCCTCGATCGTCGCGGCCATGCGGGCCAGTTCGACGGTCTCGGCCTCGGACAGCACGAACTGGCCGCGCTCGGCCTTGGAGGTCTTGACGTTCTTCACCGCCTGGCCGCCCTCGGCATAGATCATCTTGATCTCTTTCGCGCCGAGGCTGCGTTCGACGATGGGCACCAGGTCGGGGTTCGACAGGTGCGGCTTGTAGACCATGTATTCGTCCGGCGTCACCGCGCCCTGCACGACGTTTTCGCCCAGGCCCCAGGCCGCGTTGATCAGCACCACCTTGTCGAAGCCCGACTCGGTATCGAGCGAGAACATCACGCCCGAGCCGCCGATATCCGAGCGCACCATCTGCTGAACCCCGATCGACAGTGCCACCTGCATATGGTCGAAGCCCTGCACGGTCCGGTAGGTGATGGCCCGGTCGGTGAAAAGCGATGCGTAGCAACGCTTGCAGGCGGCCAGAAGCGCGGCCTCGCCCTCGACATTCAGAAAGGTCTCCTGCTGCCCGGCGAAAGAGGCATCCGGCAGGTCCTCGGCGGTGGCCGAGGATCGCACGGCCACCGAGGGGTCGTCCTGTCCGGTGCGCTTTGCCATCTCCACATAGGCGGTGCGGATGTCCTCCAGCACGTCCGAGGGCCAATCGCCGCCCACGATCATGGCGCGGATGCGGGTGCCGGCCTCGGCCAGGGTGATCTTGTGATCGGTAAGCGCCTGCATCTCGGCGGCGATGCGGTCATGCAGGTCGTTGTGGTCGATATAGGCGCGATAGGCGTCCGAGGTGGTGGCGAACCCGCCCGGCACGGCGATGCCGCGCCCGCCCAGTTCCTGCACCATTTCCCCAAGCGAGGAATTCTTGCCGCCCACCTTGGCCACGTCGCCGCGGCGCAGATGTTCGAACCAGATCACGTTGTCGGCCATGTCGCCCTCCTGTCGCGTTATGGCTGTGACCTTGGCGGGCAATCTCGGCCCGCGCCTTGATTCAGGTCATGGGATCCTCAGGAGGAATTTCCGCCGCCTTTGCCTGTTGACTCGGGGGCCAAAGCGGGTAGAAGGCGGGCTTCATACGAATTCACGCGCGGCCCTTTGCGCCCGCGGACCAGGAGATGTGACAATGGCGAAGCCGACCACCATCAAGATCCGCCTGAACTCCACCGCGGGGACCGGGCATTTCTACGTGACCAAGAAGAACGCCCGCACCATGACCGAAAAGATGGTCGTGCGTAAGTATGACCCGGTTGCGCGCAAGCATGTCGAATACAAGGAAGGCAAGATCAAGTAAGCGATCTTCCATATCCGAACCGACAGGGGCCGCGCCGCAAGAGCGCGGCCTTTTTCGTTTCTGCAATCCGTTTCCCAGGGAGGGTAAGATGACCCATCTGACGCTTGAGCGGCTCGACGACGGGCGGCAATATCATTTCCGCCCGGCAGGCACCTGCAACGGGCGCCCGATCTATCGGTTCACCGATGCGCGGGAGGTGGCGATTTTCTGGGATGCGGACCACGGCTGGATTGCGCGCGACCCGGCGCGGGGCGTCGTTGCGGGCCGAGGGCCCCGCGATGATGGCGACCGGCCGCCCGAAGGGCTCTGGTCGGGGCGGGCGCAGGAACGGCGCGGCGCGTTTCGCGTGACGCTTGCCGGCTAGAGGGCAGCAACCAGAAGCCAGAACAGGAACAGCGCCTGCGCGATCAGCGTGGCCAGCATGCCCCAGAAGCGCAGCCGCCAATGCAACCCGTGCACCGCGAAATAGGCGCCGTGCATGTAGCGGCCCAGCGTGAACAGCCCCACCGTGAGCCAAAGGGCCGTGGCGGGCGCGCCCTGCAATTCGGCCAGGGCGCAGAGGATCAGGGCGATGGGAATCTGCTCGGCCGCGTTGGCCTGGCCCCGGATCGCCTTGGCCAGCTCCTTGTCGCCATTGTCGCCCAGCACAACCTTGTCCCGGCGGCGGTAGAAGATGACCCGCGCGGTCAGCGCCAGCATGAGCGCGCCATTCACAAGCGCCGCGACAGAGGTGATGGGCAGGTCGGTCATCCGGGCAGGCTAGGGCGGATCAGGCCGAAAAGAAAAGGGCCGCCCCGAAGGACGGCCCCGATACGTTGCGTCAGCGTCAGGATTATTCGCGGCTGCCGAGAAGCTGCAGCAGGAACATGAACATGTTGATGAAGTCCAGGTAAAGGTTCAGCGCGCCCATGATGGCGGCCTTGCCCAGCCATTCCTGATCGCCATGCGCGGCATGGGCGATATAGGTGTTCTTGATGTTCTGCGTGTCATACGCTGTCAGCCCGGCGAAGATCAGCACCCCGATCATCGAGATGGCATACATCACCATCGGCGATTGCAGGAAGATGTTGACGATCATCGCCACGATCAGGCCGATCACACCCATGATCAGGAACGAGCCCCAGCCAGAGATGTCCTTCTTGGTGGTGTAGCCCCAGAGGCTGAGGCCGGCGAAGGCGATCGAGGTGATCAGGAAAACCTGAGCGATCGAGTAGCCGGTGAAGACCAGGAAGATCGAGCTGATCGACACGCCCATGGTCAGGGCGAAGGCGTAGAACACGACCTGTGCCGTGGCCGCCGACATCCGGTTGATCATCGCAGAGAAGCCGAACACGAAGACCAGCGGCGCGAACATGACCACCCATTTCAGGGGGGACGCATAGAGCGCGTAGCCCAGCCCGGTCAGGTATTCGCCCTGTCCGATCTGGTATTGCGTCGGTTCAGTTGTCACCGCCAGACCCGACAGGGCCCAGGCTGCGGCAAAGGTAATGAGCATGCCCACGGACATCGTGCCGTAGACCTTGTTCATATGGGCGCGCAGGCCCGCATCGATCTCTGCCGTCCGGACACCCGAGACACCGGCGCGGACAGTCTGATAGTCAGCCATTCGTTTCCTCCAACGGTTCAAGCCGAGAGCCCGGTCACCATGATGGCGCGGGCCTTCGAAAGAAATATTGTCGCTGGCAGGCTGCTTTTCAAGTGAAACCGGTCCCCCAACACGCTGTTTCTTGGTGCTGCGGTCCGGTTTCGTGCGCGGGCCGTCTTAGCGGGGCAGATCCCAGGCGGGACGTGCGGATTCGCGCAGCGCCTGCGCCTCGGTCAGCCCGAGATCTGACAGCCGGCTGCGATCAAGCGCGGCCAGATCACGGCGTTGCCTCCAGACGGCGAAGATTTTGGCAAGGGACTGGCCCGGACCGCGCGGGGCGGTGAGGGGGCGGGAAGAGGTGGCAGTTAGGGTCGCCATGACGCGTCCTTTCGTGATGGATTGTGGATAATGAATCAGGATGCTTGATATATGGAGCGAGTCGCTTCATTATGAAAATGAATGATTGATGGTTAATGCATAACGGAATGTGATATGCCTCGAAACCTGGACCTGACGGCCCTGCGCTCCTTCGTGACCGTTGCCGATGCCGGTGGCGTCACCCGTGCCGCCGGGCTGCTGCACCTCACGCAATCGGCCGTTTCAATGCAGCTCAAGCGGCTGGAAGAGGGGCTCGGTCTCAGCCTGCTGGACCGCTCCGCCCGCCAGATCGCCCTGACCGGCGAGGGAGAACAGCTGCTCAGCTACGCCCGGCGTATGCTGGCGCTGAATGACGAGGCGGTGGGGCGGCTAACGGCCTCGGATTACGAGGGCGAGATCACGCTCGGTGTCCCCCATGACATCGTGCCGTTCTACATCCCCAAGGTCCTCAAGCGGTTCGCGGCGGATTTTCCGCGCATGCGAGTGAATTTCCTGTCCTCCAACACGCGGGCGCTTCTGGGCCAGTTCGACCGGGGCGAGGTGGACATGATCGTCACCACCGAAGAAGGTGTCAGCCCCGGCGGCGAGACCCTCGCCGAGGTGCCGCTGGTCTGGGTCGGGGCGCCTGGGGGCCGCGCCTGGAAGGACCGCCCGCTGCCTATCGCCTTCGAGACCCAGTGCATCTTTCGGCCCAGCGTGCAGCGTCGGCTGGACGCGGCGGGCATCCCCTGGACCATGCGGGTGGAAACCGGATCGACCCGCACCGTCGAGGCCACGGTCAGCGCCGACCTGGCCATTCACGCCATGCTGTCGGGGTTCTGGGTGCAGGGCACCGAGCCGGTCGATCATGGCGGCGCGCTGCCCGACCTCAAGACCTATTGCATCAATCTCTATCGCGGTCCGACCGGGCTGGGCGAGGTGGAAGAGGCATTGGCCGGCTACCTGCGCGAGGCCTATGGCGCGCTCATGCAGGCCCCGGCACAACAACGACCTTCCCGGTCGATTGCCGCGATCGGATAAGCTCCAGCGCCTCGCCCGCGCGCTCCAGCGACAGGACGTGGCTTACATGGGGGTGCAGGCGCCCAGCCGCATACCAGTCCAAGAGCTCGGCCAGGCTGTCGGTCAGCGCCTCGGGGGCGAATTTCAGGTAGCCGCCCCAGTAGAACCCGATCACGTCGATATTCTTGACCAGAAGGTGATTGGCGGGGATTTGTGGCACGTTGCCGCTGGCGAACCCGATGGTGACGATCCGCCCCTCGCGATTTGTCGCCTTCAGGGCGGCGGTGAAGGCATCCCCGCCGACAGCGTCGTAGACCACGTCCGCCCCGCCAAGGGCCTTGACCTCGGCCGTCAGGTCGGCACCGGCATCTATAAGGTGGTCGGCCCCGGCGGCGCGGGCGACCTGCAGCTTCTCGGGGCCACGGGCCACGGCGATCACCGTTGCCCCCATGGCCTTGCCAATCTCTACAGCGGTCAGGCCGACGCCACCGGCGGCACCCAGAACCAGAAGCGTTTCACCGGGCTGCAATCGTGCCCGGCGCGTCAGGACCAGGTGCGACGTTCCATAGGCCACCTGGAAGCCTGCCGCCTGTTCCGACGGCATGCCGTCGGGCACGGGCTGGCATAGCGCGGCAGAGAATACACCCTGTTCGGCCAAGCCGCCCTGGCCGCCGAAAACGGCGACACGCGTTCCGATGGCCGGCGCGCTGACGCCCGGTCCGTGGGCGCGCACCGTGCCGCACACCTCCATGCCCAGGGTAAAGGGCGGTTGGGGCGTCTCTTGATATTTGCCCTCTGCCATCAGCATGTCGGCGAAGTTCAATCCGCAGGCGGCAATGTCCAGAAGCACCTGGCCCGGCCCCGGCTTTGGCACATCAAGCCGTTCAAGGCCGGGCGGCGTGTCGAATCCGGTCACTCGGAATGCGTGCATGGTGGGGCTCTCAGGATAGAATCGCAATGATTGAAGCCTAGCCTGTCGGGTCGTGGGGGCCAATGCTGCGGTCCGAAATGCCATCAGCAAAACAAGGGACTGTACTTTAGTATAGGTTAGGCGGCCGGTGACCCTGTCTTAAAGGGCAGGTTGGTGCATGCAACCCTTGCGTGTTCGAGGCGCTCCGCGCTTCTTGTTTCACATTACTTGCGGAAACCGGGTGAGACAGACGACACCCCGTGGGTCTCGACGGGTGGTATCGTCGTATTCGGACCGCGAAAAAGGTAACAAGGATAAAGAAATGAAGCACCCTGTCGACGTGCATGTGGGCAAGCGCATCCGGCATCGCCGCTGGATGACGGGCACGACCCAGCAACAACTGGCCGAGAAGGTCGGGATCAAGTTCCAGCAGATCCAGAAATACGAAACCGGCATGAACCGGGTCAGCGCATCGCGCCTTTGGGATATTGCCCATGCGCTGGGCGTCGATATCGCCTTCTTCTTTGAAGGCTATGACGGGGACATGAACGACATGGCGGATGCCGTGGGCCTGCCCGGCGACATCCTTGCCGACAAGGAGGCGCTCGACCTGCTGCGCTCCTACTACGCCATTCCGGAAAACCAGCGCCGCCGACTGTTCGACCTGGCGCGGGTGCTCAGCGACGCGGCCTGACCGGTCGCGTCTGGGGAAGGGCCCGGCGGGTTTGACTTGACCGGGCCGGTGTGACCCCGCTAGGCCGCATTCAAGTCAGCCTGGCGGGGATCGCATGCAACTCGATACAGCCGATATCAATGACCTTTGGGCCTGTGCGCGCGCGATGGCCGATGCCGCGCGGGTCGAGACCTTGCGCCACTTCCGCGTCGGCGTCGCCAGCGACAACAAGCTGGCCGAGGGGTTCGACCCGGTGACCGAGGGCGACCGGGCCGCCGAGCGCGCGATGCGTGCGGTGCTGGCCGAGCGTCGCCCCGAGGATGCGATCCTTGGCGAGGAATACGGCGCGCAGCCCGGCATCACCGGCCTGACATGGGTGCTGGACCCGATCGACGGCACGCGGGCCTATATCTCGGGCACGCCAACCTGGGGGGTGCTGATCTCGGTCAATTCGGAGGAGGGTCCGATCATGGGGCTGATCGACCAGCCCTATATCGGCGAACGATTCGAGGGCGGCGCCGGGCTGGCGGCGATGACCGGGCCGCTGGGGACCGCGCCGCTCAAGGTCAAGGCAACGCGTGACCTTGCCGACGCCACGATCTTCACCACCTTTCCCGAGGTCGGCAGCACCGCCGAAGGGGCCGCCTTTCACGCGGTTGCGAGCCGCTGCAAGCTGACCCGATATGGCATGGATTGCTACGCCTATGCGCTTTTGGCGGCGGGGCAGGTGGACCTGGTGATCGAAGCCGGCTTGTCGTCCTACGACATCTCGGCCCCCATCGCTGTGATTGAAGCCGCTGGCGGCATCGTCACCGATTGGCAGGGCGGCAAGGTGCATGAGGGCGGCAACGCGCTGGCCGCGGCCACGCCAGAGCTGCACGCGGCGGCAATGGAGATCCTGTCGGACGCCTGACGGTCAAGGCTTTGGCACAGGCGTCCGGCTCAGCGCTCCGCGTTGGGCGTCCTCGGGCATGGCAGGGATCAATCGAGGGGATCTCCGGGCAGGATCGCCATACGCCTCTCCCCGACAAAGGCGGGCTTGGCGCTTCGCCATGGGCCCGTTATAAGCGGAATGCGCCCGCGTCCTTCCCCCTTCTGGCGGCGCTCATCTCATCCACCGAAGGGGGTGGCTGAATGATGACGAAAGGACGCGCCATGGTCGATATTCTGATCCGCGAGGCCCAGACCATCCTGACAATGGATGATGATCGCCGCGAACTGACCGGGGCGGATATCCTCGTGCGGGGCGGGGTGATCGCCGCTGTGGGGCAGGGGATCGCCGCCCCCGGTGCGCAGGTGATCGAGGCGCGCGGCTGCGTTGTCACGCCTGGCCTGGTGAACACCCATCACCACCTCTACCAGACCCTGACCCGCGCGGTGCCGGGCGGGCAGGATGCGCTGCTTTTCGGCTGGCTCAAGACGCTTTATCCGATCTGGGCGCGGTTCGGCCCCGAAGAGATGTTCGTCTCGGCCCAGATCGGGCTGGCGGAACTGGCCTTGTCGGGCTGCACGCTGACCTCGGACCACTTGTATCTTTACCCCAACGGGTCCCGGCTGGATGACACCATTGCCGCCGCCCGCGAGGTCGGAATGCGCTTTCACCCCACGCGCGGCGCCATGAGCATCGGCGAAAGCAATGGCGGCCTGCCGCCCGATGCGCTTGTCGAGGACGAAGCCGCGATCCTGAAGGATTGCATCCGCGTCATCGACGCCCATCACGATGCCGCCGAAGGGTCCATGTGCCGCGTCGGCGTCGCGCCCTGTTCGCCGTTTTCCGTCAGCCGCGACCTTATGCGCGAGGCCGCCCTCCTGGCCCGCGACAAGGGTGTGATGCTGCACACCCACCTGGCCGAGAATGACGAGGATATCGCTTATAGCGAGGCCAATTTCGGTTGCCGCCCCGGCCAATATGCCGAGGATCTGGGCTGGACCGGGCCGGATGTGTGGCATGCCCATTGCGTGAAGCTGGACGGTCGGGAAATCGACCTTTTTGCCCGATCGCGGACCGGCGTGGCCCATTGCCCCTGCTCGAATTGCCGGCTTGGGTCGGGTATCGCGCCGGTGCGGGCGATGCGCGATGCAGGTGTGCCCGTGGGGCTGGGGGTCGACGGGTCGGCCAGCAACGATGCGGGCAACCTTGTGGCGGAGGCGCGTCAGGCCATGTTGCTGCAGCGGGTGGTCAATGGCGCCGACGCCATGAGCGCGCGCGAGGCGCTGGAAATCGCCACGCGCGGCGGCGCCGATGTCCTGGGCCGGCCCGAGTGTGGCCGTATCGCACCCGGGAAACGCGCGGATATCGCCATATGGGATGTGTCGGGGATCGAGGCGGCGGGCAGCTGGGACAAGGCCGCGGTTTTGCTGGCCGGCCCGACGCGGGTGCGGGATCTGATCGTCGAAGGCCGCCGGATCGTGGCCGATGGCCGCGTGACCAGTTTCGATCTCGACGCGGCCATTGCCCGTCAAGCGCGGTTGGTGCAAGACTTGGCCCTGTGATCCGTAACCCCGACAGGTCCCCGATGAGACCCATTTTTGCCGCTCCTGCCGCTGCCCTTCTGGCGGCTTGCATGCAAAGCGCTCCGGCGCCGAACACCACCGTGACCATGGCCGAAGCGCCACCTCCGGCCGCGGCCCGCGTCGAACAAGGTGCCGGAACCGTCGCGCAAGTGGATGTCGCGGGCGTCCTGAACCGGGCGCGCACCGAAAATGGCCGCCCCGCCATGGTCGAAAGCCCCCGTTTGTCCGCGGCGGCCCGGTCCTATGCCGATCTCATGGCACGCACGGGTCATTTCTCGCATGACGGCCCCGACGGCAGCAGCTTTGCCGACCGCGCCCGCGCGGCGGGCTATGGCTGCGCGCGGGCCGAAAACATCGCCTACGGCCCGATGACCGATGCCCAGGTGGTCGCAAACTGGATGACGTCGCCCGGCCATCGCCGCAACATCCTTTTGAGCGACGCGCGCGAGTTCGGCTATGGCCGCGCCGGCGACAAGATGGTCCTGATGCTGGGGACGGGCTGCTAGGCGCGGGAAACCCGCTGTCCCGACAGCCAGACCTCCCGCACCGCGCGATCGTCGCCCATCATGATGGTCGGGAAAACCGCTTCCCAGATGTCCTCGGCCCGGGTGCTGCGCTGGGCGATAGCGGGGGTCGAGGCCAGGTCGAGGATGCACAGGTCTGCATGGGCGCCGGGGGTCAGCGTGCCGATCTGTCCGCCCATGTGCAGCGCGCGGGCCGAGCCCTCGGTCGCCAGCCACAGCAGCTGCGACGGGTGCAACGGGGTGCCGCGCAGCTGGCCGATCTCGTAGGCCGCCGCCATGGTCCGCAGCATCGAGAAACTGGACCCGCCCCCGGTATCGGTTGCCAGCCCCACAGGTATCCCCCGCGCCTTCAGCCCTTCCATGTCGAACAGCCCCGAGCCGATGAAGGTGTTCGAGGTCGGGCAGTGGACGACCGCCGCGCCGGTTTCGGCCAGTCGGTCAATCTCGCGCGGTTCAAGGTGGATGGCGTGGCCGTATAGGCCGCGTTCCCCCAGCAGCCCGTGTTGCTCATACGTATCCAGGTAATCGCGTGCTGAAGGGAACAGGTCGCGCACCCAGGCGATTTCATCGGTCTGCTCGCTCAGATGAGTCTGCATAAGGCAGTCGGGATGCGCCGCCCAGAGCGCGCCCATCGCCTCCAGCTGCTCGGGCGTCGAGGTGGGCGAGAAGCGCGGCGTGATCGCATAGGTCGCGCGGCCCCTGCGATGCCAGGCCTCCAGCAGGGCCTTGCTGGCGTCGTGGGCCGATTGCGGCGTGTCGCGCAGCCCCTCGGGCGCGTTCCGGTCCATGCAGGTCTTGCCCGCGACCACGCCCATGCCCCGCGCTTCGGCGGCCTCGAAAAAGGCGGTCACGCTTTCGGGGTGGATGGTGCAGAAACTGGCAAGCGTCGTGGTGCCATTCGCCAGCGCCAGCTCGAGCGTCACATCCGCCTGCGCCCGCGCATAGGCCGGATCGCCAAAACGCATTTCTTCCGGAAAGGTATAGCTGTTGAGCCAGTCGATCAGCCTCTTGCCCCAGCTGGCGATCATGCCGGTCTGGGGATAGTGCATATGGGCATCGACGAAGCCCGGCAGGATCAGCGCGTCGCCGTAATCCGTCACCTCGGCTTGCGGATGGTCCCGGCGCAACGCATCGGCCTCGCCCGTGGCCAAGATCCGGCCCTCGCGCAGCAGAACCCCGCCGCGTGAGCTATGCCGACACACCCTTTGCCACGCTTCGGCAAGGGGATCGCCGTCAAACCAAAGAACCTGTCCGAGCAGTAGAATATCCGTCATCCGGGCAGACTAGAACCGGCCGCTTTCGAGGTCCATCGCCTTCCGGCCAGAGACAGCTTTCGGTTTTGCGCGAAACTGGGGCGCTTCCGGCCTTGAGAGCGGCTTGGCTTTCTCTATGCTGCGGTGCAGTGCAAGGGGGTGCGATGCCAGAACTCACCGATATCGTAGAGGGTGAACGCGACCAGCTGACCGACCGCATCGTGGCCATGATCCTCGACGCGGTGGAGGGGCGCGACACCGTCGCACTGGAAGAGATTCTGGCGCCGCTGCACCCCGCCGATATCGCCGACCTTCTGGAGCAGATCGACGACCGCGACCGCAAGGACCTGATCCGCCTGTGGCCCCACGGGATCGACGGCGACGTGCTGTCGGAACTGGACGAGGCCCTGCGCGACGATGTCATTGCCGCCCTTCCCGCCGAGGCGCTGGCCGTTGCCGTGCGTGACCTGGAATCGGACGACGTCGTCGATCTGGTCGAGGACATGGACAGCGACCAGCAGGAGGCGGTGCTCGATGCGCTGGAAGCTCCCGACCGGGTCGCCGTCGAAACCGCGCTCAGTTACCCCGAGGAATCCGCTGGCCGCCTCATGCAGGTCGAGGTGGTGCGTGCGCCGGTCCATTGGACCGTGGGCGAGACCATCGACTACCTGCGCAGCCATGACGACCTGCCCGAACAGTTCTATCACGTGGTCCTGGTCGATCCGCGCATGAAGCCCGAGGGCTACGTCACGCTGGGCCGCTTGCTGGGATCACCGCGCGCCACGAAGATGGCGGACCTGACCGAAGACAGTTTCCGCACCTTCCGCGTTGACCAGGACGAGGGCGACGTGGCCTATGCCTTCAACCAGTATCACCTGATTTCGGCCCCGGTCGTGGACGAGGATGACCGCCTGGTCGGCGTGATCACCATCGACGACGCCATGGCCGTGCTGGACGAGGAACACGAGGAGGACATCCTGCGCCTGGCCGGTGTCGGTGAAGGCAGCCTGGCCGACCGGGTGATCGGCACGACCAAGCGCCGCTTTCCCTGGCTGGCCGTCAACCTCGTCACGTCGATCCTCGCCTCGCTGGTGATCGCTCTCTTCGAGGACGTGATCGCCGGACTTGTGGCGCTGGCGGTGCTGATGCCGATCGTCGCCTCCATGGGCGGCAATGCGGGCACCCAGTCGCTGACCGTGGCGGTGCGCGCCATTGCCACCAAGGACCTCACCGGCGCCAATGTCTGGCGGGTCATCCGGCGCGAGGTGCTGGTCGGCCTTGTGAATGGCCTGATCTTCGCGGTGGTCATGGGGCTGATCGGCTGGGCCTGGTTCAGCGAGCCCATGCTGGGCGTGGTGATCGCCATCGCCATGGTGATCAACCTCGTGGTGGCGGGGCTCGCGGGCACGGTGATTCCCGTCGCGCTCGAGAAGCTCGGGATCGACCCGGCCCTGGCCTCGGGCGCCTTCGTGACGACCGTCACCGATGTGGTCGGCTTCTTCGCCTTCCTGGGACTGGCCGCGGTGATGCTCCTATGACCCCCGACGACCGCAAGGCCGCGGCGCGCAAGGCCGCCTTCGCTGCCCGCAAACGGGCCCATGACAGCGGCGTGGGCCATGCCGGCCACCTCAGCCAGGTGCTGGCGGGCTATCGCGGCGTGCCGCTGGCGGGTTACATGGCCATGCGCACCGAGATCGACCCGACCCCCGCCATGGAGGAAGCCGCCGCCCACGGGCCGGTCTGCGTGCCGGTCATCATCGGCAAGGGCCAGCCGCTGAAATTCCGCGAATGGGCGCCAGGTTGCAAAATGATTCCCGGTGAATTCGGGGCGCAGATCCCCGAAACCGGCGCCTGGATCGACCCGGAAATCCTGATCGTGCCTCTCGTCGCCTTCTCGCGCCAGGGCGGGCGGCTCGGCTACGGCGGCGGCTTCTACGATCGCACCCTCGAAGGCTTGCGCGCGAAACGGTCCACGCTCGCCATCGGTTTCGCCTATGCCGCCCAGGAACTGCCCGACTTGCCCCTGGAACCCACCGACCAGCCGCTCGACCTGATCGTGACGGAACAGGGCGTGATCGAACCCTGACTTTCTTCGGACCATCTTAAGGACCATCACCAGGAGGAGTTCCGAAATGACTGTTTGCGCTGATTGCGGCAAACGCCTTAGCTGGAGCCAGGTGCGCGAAGGCGGGGTCTGCAAGGATTGCTTCATAGCGCGCAAGAAAGGTGGCACTACTGCGGAACGCGAAGACGCTGCCGCGGAAAGGCTTGCTGAGATCGAACGGATTCTACTGACGACAGAAACCTGCCCCAGGGGCCTGGACATCATCGAACGCCTCGAAGTTGTGACGGCCGAATGCGCTTTCGGCATGAATGTCTTCAAGGACCTCTTCGCGGGCATTCGTGATATCGTCGGCGGTCGTTCCGAAGCTGTGCAAGAAACCTTGAGAGAGTCGCGGCGCACCGCCTTGTTCGAATTGAAGAAGGAAGCGAACCGCATTGGTGCAAATGCCGTCGTGGCCATTGATCTTGACTATGTAGAGTTGTCCGGCGCTGGCAACATGGTGTTATTGGTCGCGTCTGGAACCGCCGTAAGGATTCAGCCGAACGAAGAGTAGCTCTGCCAGCTCGCTTGCTTGGTGACGTCCCGACGAGAGGTCGCAGCACGCTGCCCTTTCTTCGGACCCCGAAATATCCCGGGGTGAATTGGCCGCAGGCCAAGAGGGGCAGCGCCCCTGGCCCGCAGGCGGCGCCGAAGGCGACGGCGAGGCGATCCTGCGTGGCGCAAGCCACCCCGTTTGGGTCGTGAGGTAGTTTCACTCCTCAATGCTATGGAAACTTGCTTGTCACGGATTCTGACAAAGAGCCGACGGTCACCAGTCTGAAGTCTGTTGGTTTACCTTTGGCCATGCGACAATCTTCTTACCTTTGGTTCGTCAGAATGGGCCGCGCGAAATCTGAAAGCGACCAGAGGCTTTTGTGCACGGACCGCAATTCCGCCGCCCGCTGCCACGAGATCGATACATGAGAAGTATTCGCTGGCTCCGGCATCGATCATGTCGTTGATGTCAGAGACCCTTTTGTAAGCACCGCCATGCACAGAAACCACATAGCGCCTTTCATCCTTTGGCTGAACAACAGATCGCGCCACCTCAAAGGATTCATCGAACTGACGGCGCAAGGCTTCGACCTGTGAGGGCGGACCCAGAAACTCGCAGGCCCCGTCTCCAGAAAGTATTGAGAAGAAGAGCAGGTCGGTGGCTAGATCGCCTACGATGCCCGATGCCTCAGATGGAGCAATACCCAGCTTTGAAAAGGCTGATAGTAGGTAGACTCTTGCGATCTCGTAGGCATCGTGCTTGGCCCAACGTCCCTTCTCCTTCTCGGGTAGGTATCCTCTTTGCCGCCACAGGCGCAGAAGTGGCTGCGGAAGCCGCGTGATCTCCAAGACCTCTTTAGCGCCGAACGTTTGGTACTCGACATTCCAACTGTCTCTCAGGCCCATGGCTCTTCCCGCTTTTCGACGCTTATCCTAGAGCAGCTTAGCAGGTTAAAAACGTATCGTCGATACGAAAATAGTTGCAGTGATACTATTTTCGCATTAAATGGATTTGGGGGCGCGACTGCTTGAGGAGGGAAGGTGAACCGGCTGAGTCAAGAAACTAGAGAGGGTATCGTTCATTCGTTGGTCGAGTGTGCTTCACAGAGATCATGCGAGCGCCGTTACAAGGTGAGCAACAAGACTGTGGCAAAGCTCGCCAACGACGTTGGAGAGATGGCCATCCGCCATATCGCGCAGACCAAAGGCCTTCGCGTACGCCAGATACAGGCGGATGAACTTTGGGCGTTCGTGAAAGTGAAGCAGAAGAACGTCATGCGTCAGAAGGTGCAGGAGGTAGGCGCAGGTACGGTATGGACCTACCTCGCCATCTGCTCAGACACCAAATTCATTGTGGGTTATCGGCTGGGCGACCGTAAGCTGGCAGACGCCCGCGGATTCTATCAATCAATCAGAGACAAGCTGGAAGTCGATGAGGACGGAGAACTCACGCAAAGGCTCGAGATTTTGACTGATGGATTGATGGCGTATGACGAAGCAGGCGAGATCGTTTTCGGGGACGAGGCCGACCGAGCGATGCTCATAAAGCAATACAGCCAAACCAACGATGCAGGCGAACCAACACCAGCAAGTCGCTATCAAGGTGCCGAGCGTAGGGTGCTGGCGGGCGACATCGAAGAAAAGGCGATCACTACGTACGCCGTCGAACGCTTCAACCTGACTCTTAGGATGTTCAACAAGAGGTATACGAGGAAGAGTAACGCGTTCTCGAAAAAGCTTCGAAACCACGAGCGTGCTTTGGCCTTGACCATCATGTATTACAATTACTGCTGGCTTCCCTACCCCACAACAAGGATTTGCAGAGAGACGGGGGAGGTGCTGCAGGAGAAGCGTGCGACACCGGCGATGGAGATGGGCCTCACAGATCGTGTTTGGGAAATCTCGGATTTGCTGGAACTCACGGATGCCTATCTAGCGGACGTTCGAGCCAGCGCCCGCTGTACGTCGACCGATCTGGTGGTCGGCCCAGAAGTCGAAAAAGGACCAGAGGCGTTTTGGGTCTATTCTAGCGAACAGCACAACTCCGCGAAGGTCCACACAGCGGAATGCGTAAATTGCAATCATGGAACCGGTCGTCGTGGAGGCGGTGCGAAGTACGGCAAGTGGCACGGCTGTGAGACGCTTGAAGAGGCGGTCACGCTGGCCCAGCACCTTCAGCCGCATGACAATGGAATTTGCAAGATGTGTCTCGGCTCGTATCGGAAGTCTGGCTACCGAGGTCCACGTGCGACATCCTCTCGAAGTCCATCCCGCAAACTTCTGAACTAGAGAACTGAAGAAGCACAGGTTTCGACTGGTGACACTTGCGCAGAAATGAAATGATGGCGCGGAACCATGTCGCCACGGACGACAAGCGAAACGAGCACAAAATGACGGACCGAACCCAGATCGAAAAGGTAGACAACGAAACGCCGGGTCAACGCGATGAGCTGTTGAACCGCCTCAAGGCTTCCGTGCCCGAGGCGTTTTCGGACGGGAAGCTGGATGTCGAGGCCCTGCAAGCCCTGTTGGGCGACAAGGTGGAGGACGGGCCGGAGCGGTTCACCTTCACTTGGGCGGGCAAGCGGGATGCGATGGCGATGCTGCAAGCGCCGTCTTCTGCCACGCTGGCCCCTGACCCGGACAACAGCATCAACTTCGATGACGCGCAGCATGTTTTCATCGAGGGCGAGAACCTTGAAGTGCTCAAGGTGCTCTACAGGTCCTACTTTGGCCGCGTGAAGCTCATCTACATCGACCCGCCCTATAACACGGGCAACGATTTCATCTATCCCGACAACTTCGCAGACCCTTTGGACCACTACCTGAAACTGACTGGCCAGCGCACTGAGGAGGGGGACGACACGACCAGCAAGACGGAAACGGCGGGGCGGCTGCATTCCGGCTGGCTGTCGATGATGTATCCGAGGTTGTCGCTGGCGCGTCAGTTGCTCAGGGAAGACGGTTTCGTCGTCGTCAGCATTGATGATGATGAATTGCCAAACCTGATACGGCTCATGGACGAGCTCTTTGGCGAAGAGAACCGCGCCGCCGTTCTTGTCTACGACAGAAATCGCAAGAATGACGCAAAGCTCTTCTCAGTCGGTCACGAATACATGGTCGTCTATGCTCGAAATCGAGCATGGCTAAAAGAGAACGACATAATACTTCGAGCGCCCAAGGAAGGAATAGAAGAAATCCGAGACCTATTTGAGAAGTCGCGCAAGAAGCACGGTGATGATTGGGCGAAGGTACGGGAAGACATTCTGGCATTCTATGAAACCTATGAAGAAGATGATCCTAGAAAACCTTTAGCGCGGTATCGAAAGGTTGATGAACGAGGCCCGTACAGGGACGACGGCAACATAAATTGGCCGGGCGGCGGAGGGCCACGTTACAGAATATCCCACCCTGTCACACGCAAGCCGGTCAAGTTGCCAACAAGTGGTTGGCGATATCCAACTCGCCGTCGATTCCTCGAAGTTTGCCGAGAAGGAAGGATCGTATTCGGAAAGGATGAAACGACTGTTCCGGGCGTTCGCAGCAACATGTTCGATGCCGACGTGCAGGTGATGCATAGCGTTACCTTTAGCTATGCCCAAACCGCTGCGACACAATTCGCTGATATTTTTGGCGGCAAGAAGACCTTTGACAATCCAAAGAGCTATACCGATCTCGAACGTCTCGTTGGGTATCTTTCGGAACCCGGGGACACCGTCTTAGATTTCTTCGCCGGGGGGGATGTCCCGACGGATGTTGAAACTTTGAAAAAGGGTGGCGTTGCTTCCCCTGAGCCGTAGGCTCGGGGTGATCAAACCAAAAAGGAAGCAACACCATGAAGACGACTACCACATCCTCCAGT
>NZ_QETF01000020.1 GCF_003129565.1 Salibaculum griseiflavum | reverse complement strand
GGGAAGAAGGGCTCAAGACGCGCCATCTGCGCCTCCGTCAGCCAGAAAAGATCAGACATGGTCACCGCTCGTTTTTCGAACCGTGAATCACGCCGAAATGCGGAAATCAATGGGTCCTGACCCTAGTGTGAATGAGTTGCCATTCCATTTTCTAATGGGCATTTTGAGGCCGAGTCTAAGGCAGCGACTGTCAAGAAAGCTGTTCGGCATATCGTCTTCATTTTCGATGATGCTCGAATCTGGTAGATACTTTGCAACTTCAGGTGAAAAGTAACTGTTATCCGAAAAGAACCTTGGGATGGGATCCAAGTTAACTTCAATTTCGATCTCATCGCATTCTGCCAGACCTGCAAGCAGTGCGTCGTATCTATCGGTCGGTACATAGACGGCTAATTGAAAACCACCCACTGAACCGCTAAGCGATATTTCGGCCTGAGCAAGCTCCCCTAAAACCGCACTGTCCTCAAGTAAAACGCGAACCCTCTCGTACTCTTGATCAAACCCAAAGACTCCAAGACCTCTCACCCGATTGGCTTTATGAACGATACTTGCGACGCCCTCCAATGTAGGCCGGATGGGTTGCCACTGCACGTCTAAACGATCCGAGGTTTCTGCAGTATTCTTGTCTTCTAACTCCTCGGCAACTATCTCTTCGTCCTCAGCATTATGGTTTTTCAGCGACCAATCTTCATCCCATTCAGGTTCGCATTCGCCCAGTAGATTTTCTGGGACAAAACCGATGTGCTGAGTCAGGCTGTAACTTTCGAGACGTAGTGTCATTCTCCCGCAAGATCCTTGCTGGTACACCGTTCCTTGCTCGGGTGCCTGACCTTCCTCATATTCGATAAGTATACCGTAAGCGGTGCGCAGCCCCCACACTTTCGAGCTGACGCCTGATCTGCGATTCAGAGGCTTCTTTGATTTGTTGGGAGTTTCTCGATGGGAGCTACAAGCGAGTTTCTGGCAAGTGTGCCTCGCCGTGCGGACGGCAATCGGAATTGGCCGTCAGAGCTGAAGGCTCGGATTGTGGCGGAGACATTGATTGAAGGCGAGACGGTCAAGGCGGTTGCCAAGCGGTATGAGTTGATCCCCAGCACGGTGTCTGACTGGCGGCGGATGGCGCGACAGGGCAAGTTGGTTTTGCCCAATTTGGACGGCGTAGATTTTGTGCCTGTTGAGGTCGAGGAGATTACCCCTGCGCCTGTTGCCCAGCCTTTGCCTGTCACATCTTCCAGCACGATTGATGTGATCAAGGGCGATGTCATCGTTCGTCTTGATGCAGCAACGCCAACCGCGCGGGTCGCGGAAATCGCACGGGCCATGGGGACGTGATCACGCCATCCCACAATGTCCGGATTTTTGTGGCCAGTGATCCGGTCGACTTCCGCAAGGGTCATGACGGGCTGGCCGCTCTGGTGCAGGGTCATTTGCGACAGAAGCCCTTTGATGGGTCGGTTTATGTGTTCCGCGCCAAGCGGGCGGATCGGCTGAAGCTGATCTACTGGGACGGCAGCGGGCTGGTGATGGCGTATAAGCGGCTGGAGGATAACAGCTTCAAATGGCCCGCGATCAAGAACGGGGTGATGCGTTTGGAACCGGCCCAGTTTGAGGCCCTGTTCGCGGGTTTGGATTGGCGGCGCGTGCAGCCCTTGGAGGTCGCAGCACCTTCTGCGGCGGAGTGACTCACAGGGGCGTTTGCGCGGGTCATTCTGCCCTTGTTTTGCTATGAGATCGGGCATGAGTGTCCCTGATGATCTACCCAATGACATTGCCGAGTTGAAGGCGATCATCCGTGTGCAGCAGGATCAGAATGCCCGGCTCGAGGCCCTAGTTGCCTCCTTCAAGAAGGCGCTCTTCGGGAGCAAATCCGAGAAGATTGATCCAGGCCAATACGAGCTGGAGCTTGAAGACATCGAGACGGCCATCGCGCAGGTGGAAGCCGAGATTGATGCCGATAAGCGCACCGCGCCCGTGCGCCCCTCAAAACCGCGCCAGACCAACCGGGGGTCACTGCCCAAGCATTTGGAGCGGGTGGAAGTGGTCATCGAGCCTGAGCTGTCCTGCGCTTGCGGCGTCACGCGTCACGTCATTGGCGAAGATGTCAGCGAACGGCTGGACATCATCCCGGCCCAGTTCCGGGTGATTGTCACCCGCCGTCCCAAATATGCCTGCCGCTCCTGTGAAAGCGGGATCGCTCAGGCTCCGGCACCCGCCCACATCATTGCGGGCGGAATGCCGACCGAGGCAACGCTCGCCCATGTGCTCGTCTCAAAATATGCGGATCACTTGCCGCTCTATAGGCAGGCGCAAATCTATAGCCGCCAAGGGATCGATCTGGATCGTTCGACCTTGGCCGCATGGGTGGGCAAGTCGGCCTTCGAATTGACCCCGGTCTATGCGGCTCTTATGGCTGATCTGAAGCGCTCCACCAAGCTCTTCATGGACGAAACGCCTGCGCCGGTTCTGGCCCCGGGACGCAAACGCACCAAAAAAGGTTACTTCTGGGCGCTGGCCCGTGATGACAGGCCATGGGGTGGTGATGATCCCCCCGGTGTCGCCTTCACCTATGCGCCGGGACGTTCCGGCCAGCATGCAGACACTATTTTGGAAGGCTTCAGCGGCATCCTGCAGGTTGATGGATACGCAGGCTATAACCGCCTGCTCAAACGTC
Organism: Salibaculum griseiflavum; assembly: GCF_003129565.1. Classification (GTDB taxonomy): domain Bacteria; phylum Pseudomonadota; class Alphaproteobacteria; order Rhodobacterales; family Rhodobacteraceae; genus Salibaculum; species Salibaculum griseiflavum. The sequence goes on along the minus strand of NZ_QETF01000020.1, from coordinate 62,770 downwards.
CGACACAGGAAGTAACCTTGGCCTATTGCTGGGCGCATGCTCGCCGCAAGCTGAATGAGGTAACCAAATCCACCTCAGCTCCGATTGCACAGGAAGGCTTGGCTCAAATCCAGGCGCTCTATCGCATCGAAAAAGACCTGCGCGGCCTGCCTGCCGATCAACGGCTTGCTGCACGACAGGACCGCTCAAAACCCAATATCGATGCATTCGAGCTTTGGCTCGCACAAAGCCGTGCACGCGTCTCAGCCAAATCGCCGACAGGAGAGGCCCTGAAATACATCGCCAAATACTGGGACGGGTTAATCCTGTTCCTCGACGACGGTCGCATCGAAGTCGACAATAATACCGTTGAGCGCACCATCCGGCCAATCGCCCTCAGCCGCAAAAACGCGCTCTTCGCAGGTCATGACGCAGGCGCACAAAATTGGGCCGTCATCGCGTCCCTGATAGAAACCTGCAAACTCAATGGCATCGAGCCACACGCTTATCTGTCTGGCGTCCTGACAGCCATCGCCGCGGGGCACAAACAAACCGATATCGACCAGCTGCTGCCCTGGAATTACGTCAGATCCGTGTGATCGGCGCACCGTTTACAGTATACCGTCTGTGCTCTTATCTTCTTCGAAGCGTCTTGCGAAAATAATTGGCATTATCAATCTCCAATACCTGGCCTAGTGTCGGTGCTTAAACAAGACGCACCAAACTTACTTGGAAAATTTTTGACCCTTCCACCATGCGCTCATATTTGTTCATGGTGGCGGGCGTCCCACCTACAGCTTCTCGAACCGTGCCTTCTGACGATCGGTCCAGGTGACGGTCAATTGATAGCCCGCATCGCCTGGTCTTTCGTCATCGACCACGGCCTCTTCATGCAGCCAGGCGCGCTTGCGGCCTTCGGTATAGGGCAAGAAAAGCTCTTCCGTCGTCTTTGGGGCGCTCAGCCGCTCTGACACCCTCTGCAACATCGGCGACAGGCCCTCCCCCGTCACCGCCGAGGTCACGAAAAGGTCCGGGTCGCGGGCGGCGCGGGCCTGAAGGGCGGCGGCCTCTTCCGGGGGCATCAGGTCGATCTTGTTCCAGACCTCGATCATCGGTGTGTCCCCGGTCACGCCCAGATCCGACAGGATCGCCATGACCTGCGCCCGCTGGTTTTCGGTTTCCGGATGGCTGATGTCGCGCACATGGACGATGACGTCGGCCTCCAGCACCTCCTCCAGCGTGGCCCGGAATGCGGCGACGAGCTGCGTCGGCAGATCGCTGATGAAGCCCACCGTGTCCGACAGGATCACCTCGTCGCCGGTTTCCAGCTCGACCTTGCGCATGGTCGGGTCCAGCGTCGCAAAGAGCATGTCCTTGGCCATGACCTGCGCCCCGGTCAGCCGGTTGAACAGAGTGGATTTTCCGGCGTTGGTATAGCCCACCAGCGCGACAATCGGGAACGGCACCTTGGCGCGGGCGGCGCGGTGCAGGCTGCGGGTCTTGACCACCTTGGCCAACTGCTTGCGCAGGCGATTGAGCTGGTCGTCGATGGCCCGGCGGTCGGCCTCGATCTGGGTTTCGCCGGGTCCGCCCACGAAACCAAGGCCCCCCCGCTGCCGTTCCAGGTGGGTCCAGGCCCGGACCAGCCGCGTGCGCTGATAGCTGAGCGCGGCCATTTCCACCTGAAGCACGCCTTCGCGGGTTAGGGCCCGGTCGCTGAAGATTTCCAGGATCAGGCCCGTGCGATCCAGCAGCTTGGCATCCAGTGCCTTTTCGAGGTTGCGTTGCTGCACCGGGCTGACCGGCCCGTCAATCAGCACCAGCCCGGCATTGGCGGCCTTGATGCGCGCCTTGAGTTCCTCGATCTTGCCCGATCCGAACAGCATGCCCGGATGCACCTTGTTCAGCGGCACGATCTCCGAGCCGACGACCTCCAGGTCAGGCAGCGCCACGGCGAGCGATACCGCCTCTTCCAGGGCGGGTTCCGGTGCGTGGCGGTCGGGATCGGTGCGAATATCCGGGTGCAGAACATAGCCCCGGGTAATGGGCCGGTCGTCACCCAATTATTCGTCCCCCAATTACTCTTCCCCGTCGTAGAGACTGATCGGGGTGGCCGGCATGATCGTGCTGATCGCGCTCTTGTAAACAAGCTGCGACTGTCCATCGCGGCGTAGCAACACGCAGAAGCTGTCAAACCAGGTGATGATCCCTTGCAGCTTGACGCCGTTGATCAGGAAGATCGTAACCGAGACCTTCGATTTACGGACATGGTTGAGAAACGCGTCCTGTAGGTTCTGCTTGTCGCTTGCCATTCTGGCTGTCCCTTTGTTCTTATTGCCGCGCGCCGGCTTGGTTTTTTCAATTCCGCCCAAGTATGTAATGCGTGGTCGCGAGTTTCCAGCCCAAATTCAAGCCACTGTGCAGGCGTTGCCTAGCTGCGCCAGAATTCGGGGTTGAGCAATGCGATGATGGCCAGCGCCTCGAGCCGGCCCAGGATCATGGCGAAGGCCAGCACGACCTTTGACAGGTCGGTCAGCCCGGCATAGGAAATGGGGTCCTCGGCCCCCACCACGGCCAGTGGTCCCGTCGTGGACAGGGCAGAAACGGCGAGCACCATGGCAGTTTCGAACTGCACACCAGTTGCGGCCAGCAGCACCATGACACCGGCGATGGAAATCGCGAAGATCATGAAGAAGATCCAGGCGATCTGTGCACCCTGGCGACGGATCCGCCGTGCCGTCGCCCCGGCCCCGGCGACAGAGGACGGGTGCACCAGACGCTGCAATTCGCGCTGCGAATGCTTGTAGAGCGCATAGACCCGCAAGAGCTTGATGCCCCCGGCCGTCGTCGCCACGCCGCCGCCGATCACCGCGAGGCCGACCAGCATCAGCCCGGGGGTGCTAAGTCCCGACCAGCTTTGCGCCACGGTCCATCCCGAGGATTCGAAGCCCGCGGTGGTCATGAAGGACAGGATGGTGAAGAAGCCGCCCCATGCCGCCATCAGCGCCGTGGACAGGCTATTGTCCACGCCCTCGGTTCCCAGTTCGAAGACATGCCGCGCCAACAGCGCGAGGGACAACAGCCCCACCAGCGAAAGGCCAAAGCGCAATTCCGGGTCGCGGGTGATGACCGATTTAGGGTCCTCGCCCGGCGCGCGCGTGAAGGTCAGATGCGACAGGGCGAAGATCAGGAACAGCGCGATCATCATTTCGCCCGCGATACCGGCGGACGAGAAATAGATCCCCCCGACCGGCGAAATCCCCGAGGTCGACATCACTGCCATCGCATGACACAGCGCCACGAAAGGCACCTCTCCGGCCACCGAAAGGCCGATCCACAACAGCAGGGTCAGGCCCGCGTATAGCGGCACGAAGCGCAGGATGTAACGGGCGAGCCGCTCTGCCGGTTCGGCGTCTGGCCCGATCTGGGCATAGCGATCCTGGCCCGTCCCGCTGCCGATCTGCTGATAGACCTCGAAGCCCCCAAGGTTCAGCGGCGACAGCACGGCCATGGCCGCAATCCACATCAGCAGGCCGCCAAGCCAGCCGACCAGCGCCCGCCACAGGTGCACCGAACGCGGCAAGTCGCGGGGATTGTCGAACAGGGTCGCCCCCGTGGTGGTGAAGCTCGACACCATCTCGAACCAGGCATCGAGAAGCCGCGTGCCCGATACCGCCTCGACCATGGGCAGGGCCAGCATGATCGGCAGGAATACAAAGGCCGCCAGCAAGGTGACGAGCAACCCACGCAACCCGAAACGCGGCTTGCGTCCGTCGGTGGCCAACGCCACGAAAAGCGTGATCACGAAGAACAGCAGGAAGCCGTAGAAGAACACCCGCATCGAAACGAAGTCTTCGACCACCGCCGCATGGGCGGCCGGCACGATCATCGCCAGCGCACCCAGCCCCATCAGCAGGACGAAGAGCGGGCGACGGGACAGGAAGGAGACCATCAGAAGAAGTCGATCGAGACCTGAAGCAGGCGCTCGACCTCGGCCACCTGGCTGGACACGGCGAAGATGGCGACCACGTCCCCTTCCTCGATGCGCAGGCCGCCATGGGGTTTTTCCATGCGCCCCCCTTTCAAGATACCGCCCAGCAGGACGCCTTCGGGGAAGTCCACGTCGCGCAGTTCCTTGCCGGCAATGGGCGAGGTCGTCAGGACCTGCGCCTCGATCACTTCGGCCTCGGCATCGCCGATGGAATAGACCGAACGCACCCGGCCATGGCGGATATGACTGAGGATCGAGCTGACGGTGGTAGCGCGCGGGTTGATATAGGCGTCCACGTCCAGCGGCCCCATCAACGGCACCAGTGTGGGATCGTTGGTCAGGCAGATCGCCATGGGACAGCCAAGCGCCTTGGCCCGAACCGCGGCCAGCAGGTTGGTCTTGTCATCGTCGGTCACGGCCAGCACGGCATCCGCGGAGCCGATATTGGCCTCTTCCAGGAGCGCGGCGTCCAGCCCGTCGCCATTGAGAACGATGGTTCGTTCCAAGGCATCCGCCGTGCGCTCGGCGATATCCCGATTGCGCTCGATCACCCGCACGCGGATGCGCTTCTCGCGCTTTTCAAGGGCCTGCGCCACCGCAAGGCCGACATTGCCGCCGCCGATGATGACCACCCGTTCCTGCTTGGCCTGGGTCTTGCCGAAAATCTCCAGCGTGCGGGCCATGTCAGGGGTTTCGGTGAAGACGTAGCATTCATCGCCCGGAAATATCTGGTCCCCGGCGCTGGGGGCGAAGAGTTTGCCCTTGCCATCGCGCCGGATGCCCACGACCACCGCCTTGAGCGTGGTGAACAGATCGGAAAGCTGCCGTAGAGGCGTGTTGATGACCGGGCAGTCCTCGTCGATCTGGATACCGAGCAATTGCGCGTTGCCTTCAAGAAAGCTTTCGGTGTCGAAGGCCGCAGGCGCGGCAAGGCGTTGGAGCGCGGCCTCGGCCACTTCGCGTTCCGGGCTGATCACCACGTCGATGGGCAGGTGATCGCGCCGGTAGAGATCGGCATAGATCGCATCCAGATAGCTTTGCGCCCGCAGCCGGGCGATCTTGCGCTGGACGGCAAAGACCGAATGGGCCACCTGGCAGGTGACCATGTTGACCTCGTCGGAATGGGTGGCGGCAATCACCATGTCCGCGTCGCGGGCCCCGGCCTTGTCCAGCACATCGGGGTAAGAGGCGAACCCGGCAATCCCCTGAACATCCAGCGTGTCCGTGGCCCGACGGATGAGTTCGGCATTGTTGTCCACGACCGTCACGTCGTTCTTTTCCGACGCCAGGTGCCGGGCGATCTGCCAGCCTACCTGCCCGGCGCCACAGATGATGACCTTCATGCCTGGTCCCTCGCTGATCCGTCAGTTGGTGGTGGCAGACGCCCGCGTCCCGGTCAAGCCGCGCCGATGGCGTCACCCCTCGGCTTCGTTCACATGGGCGACACGCGCGCCGGACTTGTTCGATGTCACGACACCCAGCGATTTGAGCTTGCGATGCAGCGCCGACCGTTCCATGCCCACGAAATTCGCCGTGCGGCTGATATTGCCGCCGAACCGGTTGATCTGTGTCAGCAGGTATTCGCGCTCGAACAGTTCACGGGCCTCCCGCAAGGGCAAGGTGGCCAGTGATCCCGACAGGATCACCCTGTCTTCGTCGCTGCCCTGTGCCTCGCCACCGGCGGGGATTTCCTTGGTTGCGATCGGATCAGGACTGTCACCAAGGATCAGGATGCGTTCGACGACATTGCGCAACTGGCGCACGTTACCGGGCCAGGGCATGGTCTGGAGAAGCGCGCCGGCCTCGTCGCTCAGGGTGCGCAGCGGCAGGCCCTGGCTTTCATGCAGCTCTTCGATGAAATAGCGCGCCAGCAACGGAATATCCTCGCGCCGTTCCTCCAGAGAAGGCACATGGATCGGCACCACGTTGAGCCGGTGATACAGTTCCTGCCGGAAATTCCCGGCCTCGATCTCGGCCTCCAGGTCGCGGCCTGTCGAGGAGATCACCCGCAAATCGACCTGCACCTTCTCGGTCCCGCCGACCCGCTGGAATTTCTGGTCCACGAGGACACGCAGGATCTTCGACTGGGTGCCCTCCGGCAGGTCGGCGATCTCGTCGAAATAGATGACGCCGCCATCGGCTTCCTCCAGCAATCCCGGTTCGACCCCGCGCCCGTCGGTTTCGCGGCCGAACAGGATTTCTTCCATCTGGTCCGGCGCAACCGAGGCGCAGCTGACACTGACAAAGGGCGCACCGGCCCGGTCTGACTGGGCGTGGATGTAGCGCGCCGCGGTTTCCTTGCCCGATCCGGGGTTGCCGGTCAGCATGACCCGCCCGTTGGATTTCGTGACCTTGTCCAATTGCCCCTTGAGGGTGCGGAAGGCGCCGCATTCGCCGATCATCTCGACCGCGCCGCTTTCGCCGCGCTTGAGCTCAAGATTTTCGCGGCGCAGGCGGCTGGTTTCCATCGCGCGCCGGATCACCACCATGAGTTGGTCGATGTTGAAGGGCTTTTCGATGAAGTCATAGGCCCCCTGTTTGATCGCGGCCACGGCGATCTCGATATTGCCATGGCCCGAGATGATGACGATGGGCACCTCCGGATGCTCGCGCTTGACATGGGAAAGGATGTCGATCCCGTCCATGGCGCTGTCCTTGAGCCAGATATCAAGGATCATCAGGGCCGGAAGGCCTTTGCCGATTTCGGCCATGCATTCCTCGGACCCGCCGGCGCGGCGGGTGGTAAAGCCCTCGTCCTCGAGGATGTCCGAAATCAATTCCCGGATGTCCCGCTCGTCGTCCACAATCAGAATATCGCTCATTGTCCCCTCACGCGGTTTTCGCGGCCGTTATGTCGGCCCCCGTTTCGGTCATTGTCAGTATGGGCAGTTCGATCACGGCCATGGCGCCCCGGTGCTCGACCCCCTCGAAGACGGGGGCGTCTGTCAGGGCCAATGTGCCGCCATGTTCCTCGATGATCTTGCGCACGATGGGCAGGCCCAGCCCGGTGCCCTTTTCGCGCGTCGTCACATAGGGTTCGAACAGCTTGGCCCGGTTTTCCGGCAACCCGATCCCGTTATCGCAGATGGTGATCCGTGCAGTCGTATCGTTGACCTCCAGCGCCACGCGTATTTCCGGCGCGAAGCCGTCGGGTGCCCCCTTTTCCATCAGGGTTTCAATGGCTTCCCCGGCGTTCTTGATCAGGTTCGTCAGGGCCTGCGACAGCATGGTGCTGTCTAGGCTGGCCAGCACAGGCGCACGTGGCAGATCAACCTTGAACGTCACATCGGGCTGGCCTGCCTCCTGCAGCGCCGTGGCGTCGCGGACCAGACCCACGATGTCATGTGTGGTCCGGTCGGGTTCCGGCATCCGGGCGAACTTGGAGAACTCGTCGACGATGCGGCGCAGGTCGTTGGTCTGGCGCACGATCACCTCGGTCATCTGCTCCAGGGTTTCGACCGACTCCGGCGGAACCTCCTTGCGGAACTTGCGCTTGATCCGCTCCGCCGACAGCTGGATCGGCGTCAGCGGGTTCTTGATTTCATGCGCGATGCGGCGCGCGACGTCTCCCCAGGCGGCCATACGCTGTGCGCTCACCAGGTCGGTCACGTCCTCGAAGGCGATCACGTAGCCGTCGAGCACCCCGCCCTCGCCGCGCCGCGGTGACATCCGCACCAGCAGCGTTTCCTGCTCGCCTCCACGCACCAGTTCCACCTGGCCCTGCGCCACGCGCCGGTCCTCGCTGACCAGCTTTTCGAAGAGCGGCGCGAATTCCGGCACGGCAACGGCCAAAGCCGTCCGTTTCGCCCCCTTGCCCATTTCCAGCAGTCGCGTCGCCGCGCGGTTCACGAAGGTGACACAGCCATCCGGGTCCAGCCCGACCACCCCCGAGGGCACCGAGCTGAGCACGCTATCGAAGAGCCGCCGCCGATCCTCGATCTGGCGGGTGTTCTGCAACAACTCCTCTCTCTGGTCGGCCAGCTGCGCGGTCATCTGGTTGAAATAGCGTCCAAGCTGCGCGATCTCATCATCGCCTGACTCTTCGCGCACCCGCACGGAAAGATCGCCCGCGCCAACCCGCTGCGAGGCGCCTACAAGTCGGCCAACGGGGCGCGACAGGCGTTCGGCGAACCACAGCCCCACCCAGATCGCCGCAAGGATCAGGATCACGGCGAACCCGAGGTAGATCAGGCCGAATTCGAACAGCACTCGGCCGCGCTCATTCTCCAACTGGCCATAAAGCTCGACGGTTTCCTGGGTGTCGTCCAGCAGTGACAGGATCTCGCCATCCACGGGCCGTGTGACATAAAGGTAATTGTCGGTGAAGTTTTCCAGCGGCATCAGCGCGCGGAACTCGTTATTGGCCCAATCCTCGATGATCAGGATGCCGTCCTGCCGGGCCTGGGCCAGCTGCGCCTCGGTCGGTTTCTCAAAATAGAATTCATAGGAACGTTCGCCACGCACCTCGATCTCGCCGGTGCCGTCCAGCACGAAGACCTCCGAAAGGCCGCGCTCGATCTGCGGCTGAACCCGCGACAGCGCCTGACGGATCTCGCCGCGCTCCATGAAGAAGGTCTGAACCCGCTGGGTGGCGAGATAGGCCGCAAGCGCACGCCCGTCACGGGCCACCTCCTGTCGGTGTTCTTCCTCGTAGGCCTGTGCGGCCTCTAGAGAATTGCCCACCACGTTGCGGACCCGTTCCGAAAACCAGCCTTCGAGCCCGATATTGATGGTCAGCACCGCAAAAACGGCCACCGCCACGGTGGGGATCAGCGCCAGAAGGCCAAACACCCCGGTCAGCCGCAAATGCAGGCGCGAGCCGGCCGATCGCGCCCGCCGGGCTGCGACCATGGTTGCGATACGCGCCAATACCAGCGAGGCGACGACAAGGATATAGACGAGGTCGACCAACAGGATCAGGCGCAACAGTTCCGTCCGCCCTGTCTGGTCAAGCGGGCGCAGTGCCGAGATCGTCAGGATCACCAGGACAGGCGCCAATGCCACCAGCACCAGGGTCAACGCGTTCTGAACCTGCCGCTTGCGGCGCCATCGGCTGAGGGCCGAAAGATTGAAACCCAAAAGGGAGCGCTGCACGCCGGGTGCCTCGTTCATTGCCGGACCGGATCCCGGTCCCTACCGCCTGTCTACCCGTCGGTCCTGCCCTGCGCTTGCTGCAAAGCGGCCACGGTTATGTTGCCGTTTTACATCAATTTGCGGCGTCGAGTCACGTGGAGATCGAGATCGGTTATCTTTTTTCTCAGCGTATTGCGGTTGATGCCCAGCAGGTCGGCGCAGCGGGCCTGGTTTCCACCGGTCGCATCCAGCGCAATCTCGATCAAAGGGGCCTCAACCTCGCGCAGAATGCGCTGGTAAAGTCCCGGCGGCGGCAATTCCGCCCCGTGCAGGTCGAAATAGCGCCGCAGATGCTTGGCCACCGAGGCCGACAGCTTGTCGCTGTCAGCGCCCCTCAGCGGCTCCATCGCGGGCTGGTTGCCCAGAACGATTTCGACCTCGGCACGGGTGATTTCGTCCTCGGTCGCGGTGGCGACGAGTCGCAGCACCACGTTTTCCAACTGCCGGACATTGCCCGGCCAGCTATAGGCGCGGCAAAGGTCCAGCGCCGAGTCCGACAGGCGGCGCGGCGGTGCCCCGTCGCGCTCGCTCCGGGCCAGGAAGTGCTCGACCAGAAGCGGGATGTCGTCGACCCGATCCCGCAGACCGGGCACCGACATGGTGACGCCGGCCAGCCGGTAATAGAGATCCTCGCGGAAGCTGCCATCTTCCATCTGTTCCAGCAGAGCCCCACGCGATGTGGCCATGACCTGCGGCGCGCTCTCTCCCATCGCATCCAGCATCCGCACGATACGGGCCTGGGTTTCGACCGGAAAATCCCCGACCTCGTCGAAAACCAGCGTGCCGCCCTTGGCCCGCGACAGCAGCGCCGACGGACCGTCCATCCCTTCCAGGTCGGCGGCCGAAGCCACGACATAGGGCAAGGTGCGCCGGTCCGAAAAGTCGTGAATGGTGCGGGCGATCAGGCTTTTGCCGGTGCCGCTTTCGCCGGTAATCAGAACCGAGAGCGGCGTGTTCATGACCCGCGCCACGAGCCGATAGATACCCTGCATCGCCGGGGTGCGCCCGATCAAGGGCAGGTCGCCATCACCGGCCTCGTCGCGGCCCTCGCGGCGGGCCGGGGCGCGGCGCTTGACCTCGAGTGCGCGGGCGGCCCGTTTCATCAGATCGGGCAGATCGAACGGCTTGGGCAGGTAATCGTAGGCCTCGGCCTCGGCGGCCTGGATCGCGGTCATGATCGTGTTCTGCGCCGAGATCACGATGACAGGGAGACCGGGTCGTGCCTCGGCGATCTTGGGCAGTTGTTCCAACCCGTTGCCATCGGGCATGACCACGTCCGATATCACCAGGTCGCCCTTGCCCTCGTCCACCCAGCGCATGAGCGTCACGATCGACGATGTCGCGTGCACCTTGCAGCCCGCCCGCGTCAGCGCCTGGGTCAGGACCGTTCGGATCGTGCGGTCGTCATCGGCGACAAGAACGGTTCCATCCATCAGTCAACATCCTCTTTCTTTGCAAGGTCGCGGGGCACGGTCGGCAGCGAGACGCGGAACACCGTGCGCCCCGGCACGCTGTCCACCGAGATCCAGCCGCCCATGTCGGCAACCAGCTTGCTGACCAGGGCAAGGCCCAGCCCGGTCCCGTTCTCGCGGCCCGATACGAAGGGCTCGAACACCTCGGCGGCGATATCGGGCGGCAGGCCGGGGCCGTCGTCGATGATCTCGACCTGAAGCGGAAGGCGCGCCTGGGTGCCATCCTTGCGGCGCAGCCGCAGCGACGGTTCGTAAAAGGTGCGCAGGGTGATCGAGCCGCCTGGCCCACCGGCCTCGGACGCATTCTTGAGAAGGTTCAGAAAAACCTGCTGCAACTGGTCTGGGTCGGCATAGGTCGCCGGCAGCGATGGGTCGTAATCCTCGATCATCATCATATGCGCGCCAAAGCCCACCGACGCCGATTGCCGGGCGCGGTCCAGAACGTCATGGATGTTGACCGGCTTGAGCTTCGGCGCCTGGACATTGCCGAACTGTTCGACCTGCTCCAGCAGCTTCACGATGCGCCGGGTCTCCTCGACGATCAGGTGGGTGAGCTCCAGGTCCTCGCCCGCCAGACCCATGGACAGCAATTGCGCCGACCCGGCGATCCCCGCCAGCGGGTTCTTGATCTCGTGGGCGAGCATCTCGGCCATGCCGATGGCCGAGCGCGCGGCGCGATAGCTCAGGGCGTTCTGGGCGATGCGGGTCGAGATCTCGCGCGGGGAGATCAGCATGAGCATCTGGTCGCCGGTCCCGGACAGCGGTGCGAACTGGACGTTGCACTGCAAGGGTGGCCGTTCTCCACTGCCCACATCCACATCATTGACGAAAAGCGGTGTGCGATAGTCGCGTGCCCGGCCAAAGGCCTCTTCCAGCGGCGCGTCGATCATCACCTTGTCCCAGACCAACGCCCCGTCCAGCGCCTTGGCCGACAGGTTGAGGAAGTTTTCCGCCGCGACATTGCTGTCGGCGATGGTTTCGTCGGGGTTCAGCAACAGGGCCGGCACCGGAAGCGAATTCCACAGGTCGGGATCAGTTATCATGCCGCCTGCCTTTCGCCGAGCGCCTGAGGCAGCAGCGCCAGGACGCGGGCCGGATCGGCCGTGGTCAGCACCGCGCGGCGCAACGACGGATCGGGTGCGGCGGCCTCCATGTACCAGCCCAGGTGCTTGCGGGCGACCCGTGCCCCGAGTGTGGCGCCATAGAAGCTCAGCATCGCCTCGTAATGCGCTGAAACCATGTCGATAAAGGCCTCGCCAGTTGGAATCATGGGCGCCGGATGCCCGTAAAGCTCGCTGGCCAGCTGCGCCAACAGCCAGGGCCGGCCCTGCGCACCGCGCCCGATCATCACGCCATCGCCGCCCGATTGCGCCAACGCCGCGCGGGCGCTAGCCGCCTCGGTGATATCGCCATTGGCAATGACGGGAATCGTGACCGCCTCTTTCACGGCGCGGATCGCCGCCCAGTCCGCGTGACCCTTGTAGAACTGGCAACGGGTGCGGCCGTGAACGACGATCGGTTGAATGCCTGCGGCCTCGGCCCGCCGTGCCAGCTCGGGCGCGTTCAGAAGGGCATCGTTCCAACCGAGCCGGGTCTTGAGCGTCACCGGCAGATCGGTGGCGGCCACGACCGCCTCGATCAGGCCAAGCGCATGGTCGAGGTCTTTCATCAAAGCCGAGCCTGAATAGCCCTGCGTCACCTTCTTGGCCGGGCATCCCATGTTGATGTCGATCATCGCCGCACCGTTATCGGTGACGCGCCGCGCCGCCTCGGCCATCCAGTGCGCCTCGCGCCCGGCCAGCTGCACCGCCGTGGCAGCCTCGGTCAGGCCCAGCTCGGCCTTTTCGCGCACGCCGGGCTTGGCTTGCACCATTTCCTGGCTGGCCACCATCTCCGACACGACCCAGCCCGCCCCGAAGGACGCCACCAACTGCCGGAATGGCAGGTCGGTGATGCCTGCCAGCGGGGCAAGAGCGATTGGAAACTGAGGGGTGGGCAAGTTCATGAGGTCGAGATAGCAAAGCGCTTTGAGCCTCACAATGAAATTTAGGTGAATTTTTGTGCGGCAAAGTGCCATTGCCTAATTGTTGGGCATTCCAGTCCGGTATCCCGCCCAGAACGCCCCTTTTCCAAGGCCGGCCCAGCGGCTAATCACATGCCCGAAGCAACCGGACGAGGCCCATGCGCAGCACAGCCATCATCGTTGCCGCCGGACGCGGGGTGCGCGCCGGTGGTGATCTGCCAAAGCAATGGCGGCAGGTCGCGGGGCGGACCGTGCTGGAACACAGCCTTGCCGTGTTCGAGGCCCATCCGCGCGTCGATGAAATTGTGCTGGTCGTCGCGCCCGAGGACATGAGCCATGTGGAAGCGCGGCACCTTGCCGACCGCGCCACCATCGCCGCTGGCGGCGCGACGCGGTCGCTCTCGGTCCTGGCGGGGCTGGAGAAGGCGACGGGCGACGTGGTGCTGATCCATGACGCGGCCCGCTGCTGTGTGCCATCGGATGTGATCCACCGGGTGCTGGATGGTCTGGCCGATGCGCCGGGCGCCGCCCCCGCCCTGTCCGTATCGGATGCGCTCTGGTCCGGGGCAGCGGGCAAGGTCACCGGCCTGCAGGACCGCACCGGCCTGTTTCGCGCGCAGACCCCGCAGGGGTTCCATCGGGACGCCATCCGCGCGGCCCATGCGGCGAGCGACGGCGCGGCGGCCGATGACGTGGCCGTGGCCCGTGCCGCAGGGCTTGACGTAACTATCGTCGAAGGCGACGAACGCAATATCAAGATCACCCTGCCCGGCGATTTTGCACGGGCCGAACAGCTTTTGGGGGCACAGATGGATATCCGCACCGGCAACGGGTTCGACGTGCACCGCTTCGGGCCTGGCGACCATGTGATGCTTTGCGGCGTGGCCGTGCCCTTCGACAGGGGGCTTCAGGGCCATTCGGACGCGGATGTCGGCATGCACACCGTCACCGACGCGATCTACGGTGCCTTGGCCGAGGGCGATATCGGCACCCATTTCCCGCCCAGCGATCCGCAATGGAAAGGCGCGGCAAGCGAGGTCTTCCTGGCCCATGCCTGCGATCTGGCGCGGTCGCTTGGGTTCGAAATCACCCATGTGGATTGCACGCTGATCTGCGAGGCCCCCAAGGTCGGCCCACACGCTGCCGCGATGCGCAAAGAGATGGCCCGGATCATGGGGATCGAGGTGGACCGCGTCAGCATCAAGGCGACAACCTCGGAACGGCTCGGCTTCACCGGGCGCGGCGAGGGGATCGCGGCCATGGCCACCGCGACGCTGGTGAAGCGATGACCCGGCTGGCCCATCTGATCGGCACCGTGCTTTACGTGGGCCACCTGCGCCCTGCCCCCGGCACCTGGGGGTCGCTGGCCGCCTTGCCCCTGGCTTGGGCCATCTGGCAGCTCGGCGGGCTATGGCTTTTCCTGCTCGCCATCCCCGTGGCCTTCGCCAAGGGCGTCTGGGCCACGCGGGTCTATACCGCGCAGGGGGCTGACCATGACCCGTCCGAGATCGTGATTGACGAGGTGGTCGGCCAATGGATCGCGCTGGCGCCCGTCATCATCGGCGCCCATGCCGCCGGGCAGGACATCCTGGCGCTCTATCCGGGTTGGATCGCGGCCTTTCTGCTGTTTCGCCTGTTCGACATCTGGAAGCCCTGGCTGGTGGGCCGGGCCGACCGGCGCGGCGATGCCATGGGCGTGATGCTGGACGATGCCTGGGCGGGCCTTTTCGCCGCCGTGATCACCCTGGGCCTGGCGGGCCTGTCGCACCTGGTGTTCCTGCCATGAAGGCCGCCGACCTGATCGACGTGGCCCGCGCTGCAGGCCAGATGATCGCCTGCGCCGAAAGTTGCACCGGTGGCTTACTTGGGGCCGAGATTACCGCGGTGCCGGGGTCGTCGGATGTGTTCGACCGGGGCTTTGTCACCTATTCCAACGCCGCCAAGGTCGAGATGCTGGGCGTCGACCCTGCCACCATCGCCGCACACGGCGCCGTGTCCGAGCAGGTGGCCGCAGAGATGGCGTTCGGTGCACTGGCCCGGTCCGAGGCCAACGTCGCGGTTTCGATCACCGGCGTGGCCGGGCCCGGCGGGTCGGAGCACAAACCCGAGGGCCGCGTTTGTTTCGGATTTGCCACGAAGGACGGTGTGAAAACCGAAACCGTTGAGTTCGGCGCCATTGGCCGCGCCTCTGTCCGGGCGGCTGCCGTGAACCACGCACTCGATCAACTGATGCACGCGCTTCAGCCGTAAAGCGCCTTCGCGCGGGCCTCGAAGGCGCGCACGATCCGTTGCATCGCCTCGTTGAAGAACATGCCCGCCGCGCCTTGCAGAAGCTTGTTGCGAAACTCGAAATCCACGCGGAACGCGACCTCGCAACCGCCATCGGCCTCGCGGAATTCCCAGGTGCTTTCCAGGTAGCGGAACGGCCCGTCGATATACTCGGTGTCGATCTGGCGCGCCTTGGGCCAAAGCGTCACCTTGCTGCCGAAGCGTTCGCGGAACACCTTGAAGGACACCACGAGGTCGGCCTCCATCACCTTGTGATCGCCGTGATCGGTCACCTTGCGGACCCGCGCGGCGGCGGTCCATGGCAGGAACTCCGGATAGCGGCCCACATCGGCCACAAGGTCATACATCTGCTGGGGTGTGTAGGGCAGATGCCGGGTTTCGGCATGGGCGGGCATCCCGCGCTCCTTTGTCTTCGTGACTCTTGCGCGTCATGTCGTAGAGTGCGGCCGGGAAATCAAGCACCTCGGGGATATTCAGGCCAGATGACGCAACAGACCTATGCCATTGATGAAATGATCTCGGCCAAGACCATCGCCGCCCGGATCGAGGACCTCGCCCGCGAGATTCGCGCCGAATTCGGCGATACCGAGCAATTGGTTGTGGTCGGGCTGTTGCGCGGCTCTTTCGTCTTCATCGCCGACCTGGTCCGCGAGTTGGACATGAATGTGGAGGTCGACTTCCTCGAAGCGTCCTCCTACGGCGATTCCATGGAAAGCAGCCGCGAGGTGCGAATCCTCAAGGACCTGCGCGGCGGAATCGAGGGGCGCGATGTTCTGGTGGTGGAGGATATCGTCGATACCGGTTTCACCATGAAACACGTGCTTGGCCTGCTGAAGGCGCGCAAGCCGCACAAGCTGCGGTCGATCGCTCTTCTGGACAAACCGACCCGGCGCGAGGTGGACGTGAAGGCGGACTGGACCGGGTTCGAGATCCCCGACGAGTTCGTCGTCGGCTATGGCATCGACTACGCGCAGCGCAACCGCAACCTGCCGTTCATCGGCAAGGTCCGGATGCTGTAGCGACCATGGGCGCTAGCGTGGTCCCAACCGCTCTGCCCGTGCCAACAGCCCGCTCACGATCCGCGACCGGAAAGCCCGCAGCCGTGCCGATCCGCCGATATCGGCATGGCTGGCCACCCAGATCGGAATCTCAAGGGCCATGTCGGGCCGATCCAACCGGTCCAGCCTCGGATCTCCGGCTGCCAGCACATGTGGCAGGATGGCATTGCCGAGGCCTTGCGCCACCGTTTCCCGCAGGATGATGAAACTGTCCGCCGCGGCGCGGACCGGGCCGGGCTTTGTGGTCTCCATGATCTCGGCCACGCGCGACCGTTCCAGCGGTCCACGCAGCCCGAGCCAATCGCGGGTTGGTGCCGACGCAGGCCCATAAGCGGCCAACCCCAGCGCCCCGGCCCGCTCTCCGATCAGGCCGTCGGGCAGGCGCATGGTGGGGCGCACGGTGATGTCGGCCTCCATCCGGGCGAGGTCCAGATGGGCATTGGTGCATGACATCTCGACGCAAAGCGCCTCGCCCTCGGCGGTCAGTTCCCGGCAGATCGGCGGCAGGACGGTTTGGCAAAAGGTGTCGGTGGAGGTGAGGCAAAGCGTGCCGGTCAGGCGCATCTCAACACCTTGCGCGACCCGGTCCACGGCGTTGATCGCCGCAGCAGCCTCGCGCGCGGCGTCGATCACCCGTCGATGGTCGGGGGGCACGACATACCCCGAGCTGGTGCGCTCGAAGAGTTGCAGTCCGATCCGGTCCTCGAAGGCGGCGACCCGGCGCAGCACGGTCGCATGGTTGACCCGCAGCCGCCGTGCGGCGGCACTGACCGAGCCTTCTTCGGCCACGGCAAGGACAAAGCGCAGGTCATCCCAGTTCTGATTGTGCATTATATCAGACCCCTTCCGCGAAAATTCAGACTGGCTTCGATTTTACTCACAGATATCGTGGAAGTCACCGGAACTGATTCAATCAGGAGTAATCTCGTGAAACGCCTTGCAACTGTCCTTACTGTCTTTTCCCTCACAGGCCTTGGCTCGACTGCGCTGGCCGAGTCCCATGTCGATCCGGCCATTGCCGGGGCCATCAAGGCTCGCCAGGCCCATATGCAGCTTTACGCCCACAATATCGGCGTTCTGGGGGGCATGGCCCGCGAACGTATTCCTTACGACGCCGAAGCCGCGCAGGCCGCCGCGTCCAATATCGCGGCGCTGTCCACGCTGAACCAGTCGACATACTGGCCCGAAGGCTCGGATACCTCGGTCGAAGGATCCAGGGCGTTGGCCGCGATCTGGGAAAACCTCGATGACGTGATGTCCAAATCCGAAGACCTGGTGATGGCCGCTGCCGTGATGGAAGACGCAGCCGGCCAAGGGCTCGGCGCGCTTCAGGGGGCCATCGGTGGACTTGGCGGGGCTTGCGGCGCCTGCCACGAGGATTACCGCCAGAGCGACGACTGATCCATGAGGTTGGGAGCACTGAAAACGGTGGCGGCGCTTGCCGTCACCGGGGCTGCGGCTGGCTGGTGGCTGACCGCGTCCGACCCGCTTCCCGACGATCACCTGAGCGCCGTCGTGGGCGATGCTGCCGCCGGAGAACAGGTCTTCATCGCCGCCGGCTGCGCGTCCTGCCACACCGCGCCCGAGGCCGAGGATAGTGAAGGCCCTCCGATACTGGCCGGGGGGCAGCATTTCGAAACCGATTTCGGCACCTTCTTCGCGCCCAATATCTCGACCGATCCGGTTCACGGAATCGGCGCGTGGTCCGACATGGAGCTGGTCAACGCGATCCAGCGCGGGATCTCACCCGAAGGGGCGCACTACTACCCCGCCTTTCCCTACACCTCCTATACCCGCGCGACGGCGCAGGACATGGCCGACCTGGTCGCCTACATGCGGACCTTGCCCGCCGACGCGACCCCGAGCCAACCCCACGAGGTCGGCTTTCCCTTCAATATCCGCCGCAGCCTTGGCGGTTGGAAATGGCTTTTCGCCGACGATGACTGGGTGATGACGGGCGATCTTGATCCACAACTGGAACGGGGCCGCTATCTGGTCGAGGCGCTGGGCCATTGCGGCGAATGCCACACCCCGCGCAACGCCCTGGGCGGGCTGGACCGGGGCAATTGGCTGGCCGGCGCGGAAAACCCGGATGGCGATGGCCGCATTCCCGATGTCACGCCCGACGGTCTGGGCTGGTCGGCCCCGGATATCGTGGCCTATCTTGAAAGCGGCTTCACGCCCGAATTCGACACCGCCGGTGGCAGTATGGTCGCGGTCATCAAGAACACCAGCCGCCTGCCGGCAGAGGACCGCGCGGCGATCGCCGCCTACCTGACCGCCCTGCCCTAAACGGCCGTTTCGCCCAGCTTCTTCAGCCGGTTTTCCCTCAACCGCGCGAAATCATCACCCGCATGGTAGCTGGACCGGGTCAGCGGCGTCGCCGAAACCATCAGGAACCCCTTGCCGTAAGCGGCCTTTTCATAGGCCGCGAATTCGTCGGGATGCACGAAACGGTCGACCGCGTGGTGCTTGGGCGTCGGTTGCAGGTATTGGCCGATCGTCAGGAAGTCGATATCGGCGGCGCGCATGTCATCCATGACCTGATGCACGGCCTGCTTGTCCTCGCCCAGGCCGACCATGATGCCCGACTTGGTGAACATGGTCGGGTCCAGTTCCTTGACCCGCTGCAACAGGCGCAAGGAATGGAAATACCGCGCGCCGGGGCGCACTTCGGGGTAAAGGCCGGGCACGGTTTCAAGATTGTGGTTGAAGACATCCGGCTTGGCCTCGACCACCACTTCCAGCACCGAGGGGTCGCATTTCAGGAAGTCCGGCGTCAGAATTTCGATCGTGGTGCCGGGGCTGCGCTTGCGAATGGCGCGAATGGTCATCGCGAAATGCTCCGCGCCGCCATCTTCGAGGTCGTCCCGGTCCACGCTGGTGATAACCACGTGGTTGAGGCCCAGTTTCTGCACAGCGTCAGCCACCCGGCCCGGTTCGAACACGTCCAGATCATCGGGACGACCCGTCGCGACGTTGCAGAAGGTGCAGCCACGGGTGCAAATCTCGCCCATGATCATCATGGTGGCGTGACCTTGCGACCAGCATTCGCCGGCATTGGGACAGCCCGCCTCTTCGCAGACCGTGACGAGCTTGTGCTCGCGCATGATCTTGTGGGTTTCCTGATAGCCTTTGGACGTTGGCGCCTTGACACGGATCCAGTCCGGCTTCTTGGGTTGCGCATTGTCGGCGCGATGCGCCTTTTCGGGGTGCCGGGATTCAGGAATCTTAAGGTCGCGCAATTTGGCCTCCTCCAGCCTGTGCTTTGCTCTGACCTAGGCCCAAACGCGGCAAAAAGCAATGAAACCCCGCCTTGCGCCGCTTGCAAGGCTCATCGGTCCCCATCAGCTATAGCGTGACCCCAATTGGCCGGACTGGCGGTAGTGTTCGACCAGCCGGGCCAGCGCGATGCGCAGCACGATCTTGCCGGAGCGTGCCGACCAGCCCATGGATTGCTCGGTCTGCTCCAACCCGTCCAGCAGGCAACAGGTGCGATAGACCACCTCGGCCAATCCCGGACCCAGCGCCTCGAAGGCGCGTTCCAGACGCGCCTTGACATCCATCCGACTGCCCTGTCCGCCCCGGCCGCTGCGCGGCCCGGTCATCATCGCCTGCCAGTCCTGACTGACACGCTGGCCGATATGGGCCACTTCGAAATCCTCGCGCAGCCGCTCGGCTGCATGCACCATGGCCGGCGTCAGGAAAGGTTCGCCGAACTTGTCTTTGCGCCGGGCCAGCGCGCGCACGGGGCTGTCGGCAGCGGCCAGCCGGGTGCTGCGCAAGGGCGTGGCCTCGTCCATACTCTTGGCATGGGCAAAGGGCGTAGGCGCTTCGGCCATTTCGCGGGCGCGGTTCTCTGAGCGGGCAATCAGGTCGCGCAGCGCCGCCCGCCCGGTCCCCGAGATGCGATAGCGCACGACCCGCCCCTTCGGGCTGCCCGGATCGAGGAAGTCGCGCACGACCAGGGCCCGCGCCACGCGCAGGTCCAGTGGCTCGGCCAGGTCTTGCCCGGCCTCCGCGCCGTCCCGCACGATCACACCGCGCCCCATATCCGGCGCCACAGCCAGCAGGGCCGTCGGTTCCGCAAGCCGCCGCAGCGCCTGCAACTGTTCGAGGTTCGAGACCGCGGCGGCGCCACCGGACCCGTCCGATGCCAGCACCCGCAGGGCCTCGTCCATCAGGGGGTCCTCCCGGCGTTGCTCGACCTTGCGCACCTGGCGCATGATGGTCGAGGCATGGCAATCGGCGCGCCGTGCGAGGGCGCGGATCGACTGGCCATAGACCGTGTGCAGAAGGTAGTGCCGAACGTGCTCCGGCACCCAGGTCGGCATTGAAACCGACATCTTGTGTTCAAATGACATTGCCCGTTCCCATCCTCGTCACGCCAACAGCGCGTGACCAATCCGGCACACAACCCACTCGGGACCGTGTTGCCATAGAAGAAACATTATCCACATTTTGTGAGCTTCGTTTCCAAATCGTAAACGATTGTTAACGCGCCGTTCGCAGGGTGTTATCCACACGCAACACACGCGGGGGTTGCGCTAAAAGGATTGCGAAAACAACCGGGAGATAGGAATGGAAGACGTCCTGACACGCGTTTCGCGCCTCGAACGACCGCTGATTTTGGTGCAAACCGCCCGCCACGGGTTAACCGATTATTGCCGCAATCGCCATCTCCGGCGCCTGTTGCAGACCGAAACCCTGCCCCGCGCCACCGATGCGGTCGTGCGCCTGTTGGACCTGGAGGCGATGTTGGACCTGCAACGCCGGCAGGACCGGGCGGCCTATTCCATCGCCCGCCATATAGAGGTGCTGATCGCGTTGATGTCGGAAGCAGCAAGCCTGCGGGCAATCCGGAAATCGCGCCGCAGGCTGGCCCCGATGGGGTGACGCATCAGGTGAAAGCGTCGGGCATGCTGGCCTTCTTCTCGGCCACATAGGTGTTCAACGCCTCGTTGATCGCGGGGTCGAGGGGCGGCTGCTGGTAGTCGGCCAGCATCTTGTCGACCCGCAGCCGGGCCAGTTGGCGGGTGTCGCGCCCGCCCTCTTCTTCCCAGGTCTCGAAGGGCTTGTAATCGAGAAGGTCCGAGCGCCAGAAGGCGGATTTGAAATTCGCCTGGGTATGGGCGCAGCCCAGGTAGTGCCCGCCCGGGCCGACCTCGCGGATCGCGTCCATGGCCTGGGCGTTCTCGTCGATCTCGACGCCGCTGGCGATGCCATGCAGCGCGCCAAGCTGGTCGGCATCCATCACGAATTTCTCGAAATCCGCGACCAGGCCACCTTCGAGCCAGCCACAGGAATGCAGCATGAAATTGACCCCGGCCAACAGGCCGACATTCAGGCTGTTGGCCGTTTCGTAGGCGGCCTGTGCATCGGGCAGCTTGGAGCCGTTGAACGACCCCGCCGACCGATAGGGCAGCCCCAGACGCCGGGCCAATTGCCCGGCGCCATAGGTGATCTTGGCAGCCTCGGGGGTGCCGAAGGTGGGTGCGCCCGAGTTCATGTCGATCGAGGTCACGAAGGTTCCGAAAATCGCCGGGGCACCCGGCCGGATCAGCTGGCTGTAGGCGACGCCGGCCATGACCTCGGCCAGAACCTGCGTCAGCGTCCCCGCCACGGAAACGGGCGCCATGGCGCCGCCCACGATGAAGGGGCTGATGATCGACGCCTGGTTCTTCGCGGCATAGACCTCAAGGGCCCCCATCATCGTCGCATCGAAGGTCAGCGGCGAGTTGATGTTGATCAGCGAAGTCATCACCGTGTTCTGGTCGACGAAATCCGCGCCGAACAGGATCTCGGCCATCTCGACACTGTCGCGCGCACGGTCAGGATCGGTGACCGAGCCCATGAACGGCTTGTCCGACAGGGTCATATGGGCCAGCAGCATGTCGAGGTGGCGCTTGTTCACCGGCACGTCGGTCGGTTCGCAGACCGTGCCGCCCGAATGGTGCAGCCACTTCGACATGTAGGCCAGCTTCACGAATTTCTGGAAATCGTCCATCGTGGCATAGCGGCGGCCGCCATCCACATCGCGCACGAAGGGTGGACCATAGACCGGGGCCAGCACGAGGTTGCGCCCGCCGATCACCACGTTGCGGTCGGGGTTGCGGGCGTGCTGGGTGAACTCGGAAGGCGCGGTCTTGATCAACTCGCGCGCGAGGCCCTTGGGCAGGCGGACCCGTTCGCCGGTGACCTCGGCCCCGGCGGCCTTCCAGCGCTCCAGCGCCTCGGGGTTGTCGACGAAGGCGACGCCGATCTCTTCGAGAACCTGCTCGGCATTCGCCTCGATGATCGCGATGGCCTCTTCGGTCAGGACCTCGAAATTGGGCACGTTGCGTTCGATGTATTTCGCCGTTTCGAAGCTGACGGCGGATCGCTGCGCCCGGCGCGCGGCCCCGCCGCCGCCCCGACCCCTGCGCCCTGCCCGTGCTTTGCTTGCCTCGCTCATGCCGCGACTCCCTGCAATATGGTGCTTTTGAAAGGTCATACCGTCCCGCGCGCCGTGGATAGATCGGATTTGCGCCCCTTTGGGTGCGAAAGCGACATGCGCGTGCTTGCATGGCCTCCGCTTCCGGCTTAATTGGCCCCATGGACAGCCTCAGCCACGACCGCCTTCTCATCATCGATTTCGGCAGCCAGGTGACGCAATTGATCGCGCGCCGCCTGCGGGAATTGAACGTCTATTGTGAAATCCACCCGTTCCAGAACGTCACCGATGCCTTCCTGGAGGCGTTTGCCCCCAAGGCGGTGATCTTCTCGGGCGGACCGGATTCGGTGATGCGCGAGGGCAGCCCGCGCCCCCCGCGAAAGGTCTACCAGCTTGGTGTGCCGATCCTTGGCATCTGCTATGGGCAGCAGGTCATGATGCAGGACCTGGGCGGCAAGGTCGAAGCGGGCGAACACGCCACCGCGGAATTCGGCCGCGCCTGGGTTTCGCCGGTCGACACGCACCGGCCCGACTTCCTCAATGGCTGGTTCATGGACGGGTCCGGCCGCGAACAGGTCTGGATGAGCCACGGCGACCATGTCTCGGAAATCGCTCCGGGTTTCCAGGTTTTGGGCACCTCGCCCGGCGCGCCTTTCGCGATCACGGCCGATCTGGACCGCCGCTTTTACGCGGTGCAATTCCACCCCGAGGTGCACCACACCCCCAATGGCAAGACGCTCTATGAAAACTTCGTGCGCGACGCGGGGTTTTCCGGCGACTGGACCATGGGCGCCTATCGCGAGGAGGCCATCGCCAAGATCCGCGAACAGGTCGGTGACAGCCATGTCATCTGCGGCCTGTCCGGTGGTGTCGACAGTTCGGTCACCGCGATCCTTCTGCACGAGGCGATCGGCGATCAGCTGACCTGCGTTTTCGTCGATCACGGCCTGTTGCGCCAGAACGAGGCCGACGAAGTGGTCACGATGTTCCGGGACCACTACAACATCAAACTGATTCACGCCGACGAAACCGAACTTTTCCTGGGTGAGCTTGAAGGCGTCAGCGACCCGGAAACCAAGCGCAAGACCATCGGCAAACTCTTCATAGACGTGTTCCAGAAATACGCGGGCGAGATCGAGGATGCGGAGTTTCTGGCCCAGGGCACGCTCTACCCCGATGTGATCGAGTCCGTCAGCTTCTCGGGCGGTCCCTCGGTCACGATCAAGAGCCACCACAACGTCGGCGGCTTGCCTGAAAAGATGGGGCTGAAACTGGTCGAACCCCTGCGCGAGCTGTTCAAGGACGAAGTCCGTGCGCTGGGCCATGAGCTTGGCCTGCCCGCCAGCTTCATCGGCCGCCACCCCTTCCCCGGCCCCGGCCTCGCGATCCGCTGCCCCGGCGAGATCACCCGCGACAAGCTGGAGATCCTGCGCAAGGCCGATGCGGTCTATATCGACCAGATCCGCAAGCACGGGCTGTATGATGAAATCTGGCAGGCCTTCGTGGCGATCCTGCCCGTCCGCACCGTGGGCGTCATGGGCGACGGCCGGACTTATGACTATGCCTGCGCCCTGCGCGCGGTGACCTCGGTGGACGGGATGACCGCCGACTACTACCCCTTCAGCCATGACTTCCTTGGCGAAACTGCCACGCGCATCATCAACGAGGTGAAGGGCATCAACCGCGTCACCTATGACGTGACCTCCAAGCCGCCCGGCACCATCGAATGGGAATGATGCCCGACGAACCACTGTCAGCAACGACCATATCCTGAGGTCCGAGTATCGTGCTTTCTGCCCTGAGAAAAACAACCGAGCTTTTCAATCTGGGGCACCCGAAGAAAGCCGGACAAAGACTATTCAACGGTGACGATGCGCTCTTCAAGGCGGTGCTGTCCGAGGCGGCGCGCAATGCGGAATACGGCTGCGGTGCGTCGACCCTTTGGGTCAATGCCTTCACTGACGTCCCGATCGTCAGCGTGGATACCTCGCGGGACTGGCTCGACCATGTCGCGCGGCAAGCCGTCCAGCCCGAGCGGTTGACGCTCCATCATGTGGACCTCGGTGAACTTGGGAAGTGGGGACGCCCCAAGAGCTATGCCTTCGCCGACCGCTTTGCCGACTACACGAACAGCATCTGGGACGGCGGGTCTTCGCCCGATGTCGTCCTGATCGACGGGCGATTTCGGGTTGCCTGTTTTCTGACCTGCCTCATCGAGGCACGATCAGGCACCCGAATACTGTTCGATGACTACGCGGATCGCGAGCAGTATCATATCGTGGAAGAATTCACGCATCCCGTGGAGCGCTGCGGACGGCAGGCTCTGTTCGAGGTTCCGGGCCAGGAAGACCTCGACAGGACAAGGATCGACGATCTCATCACGCGGTTCCGCTATGTCATGGATTGACGATCCGGCCATGCAGCTGGTTGCGACAGTTCGGGGCGGTGGGAATGTCTGATACCGGCCGCGCGGCGATATGGATGGTTGGAGCCAT
Source organism: Salibaculum griseiflavum (assembly GCF_003129565.1). Classification (GTDB taxonomy): domain Bacteria; phylum Pseudomonadota; class Alphaproteobacteria; order Rhodobacterales; family Rhodobacteraceae; genus Salibaculum; species Salibaculum griseiflavum. The sequence goes on along the minus strand of NZ_QETF01000020.1, from coordinate 37,897 downwards.
CGCCGCGTTCACCTCCATGGCCGTGGCTGGCCGGGCCGTCAGTTTCGAACTCGATACGTTCGAGATCATGCTCTATCGCTCTGCGGTCGGCGTGGTTCTCGTCCTCATCGTCAGCAGCGCATCAGGCACGCGCCGGCAGATCAACACCGACCGGCTGGGCCTGCACGGGCTGCGCAATGTCGCGCATTTCGTTGGCCAGAACCTCTGGTTCTTCTCGATCACGGCCATCCCGCTGGCGCAAGTCTTCGCATTGGAGTTCACAACCCCGATCTGGGTCATCTTGCTGGCCCCTTTCGTGCTGGGCGAACGGATCACCCGGATCGGCGCTCTGGCCGCGGCGATCGGCTTTGCCGGTGTCATGATCGTCACCCGGCCCGGCATCGCCACATTGGAAACCGGCCACCTGACCGCGGCAGGCGCAGCAGTGGGCTTTGCCCTGTCCGCGATCTTCACCCGCCGCCTGACCCGGACCGCCAGCATCACTTGCATCCTGTTCTGGCTGACCACGATGCAACTGGTTCTGGGCCTTGCCTGTGCCGGGATCGACGGCGATATCGCCCAGCCCTCCCTGACCAGCCTGCCTTTGCTGGTGCTCATCGGTTGCGCCGGTCTGCTGGCGCATTACTGCCTGACCACGGCCCTGTCGCTGGCACCAGCGGCGGTGGTCATGCCTATCGACTTCGTCCGGCTGCCGGTTATCGCGGTGGTCGGGGCCCTGGTCTATAGCGAAGGCCTCGACCCGTTCGTATTTCTTGGCGCGGCGTTCATCTTCGCGGGCAACTACCTCAATATCACCCGCGGCCAGTCCCGTCCGGCCATCACACAGGTCACTGCGTCACAGAAGTGACGTCACGGCGCGGGCAACCACCTGACGCTGCGTCAAGAATTGACCCGATCACAGCCCGTTCCCTACGGTCCTTGACAGAGGAGACATCACCACTCAAGGGACGAGGATATGAAAAACGTTTTGGGCGCGGGTGCCGCGCTTTTGTTGACCACCGGTCTGGCCAGTGCCGGCGGTCTTGATCGGTCGGGCCAGTCCGTGGCCGTGATTTTCGAAGAGGGCGATTACGCGGAGCTCAGCTTTGGATATGTGGACCCAAACGTGACCGGGTCCGGGCCAGGCGGCGATTCTGGTGATATGGCGCCTGGCTATACGAGCGTCGGCCTGGCCTACAAAGCCGACCTCGATGACAGGGTTTCCGTGGCTTTCATCCTGGATGAACCGTTCGGGGCGAATGTCGACTACAGCGAACCGGGCTATGCCCTGACCGGCACCAGTGCCACCGTCGATACGATTGGCCTGACGTTCCTTGGCAATTACCAGATCAATGAACGGGTCAGCGTGCACGGCGGCCTGCGGATGCTCAGTGCCAGCGGCGAGGTGGCCCTTGTCGCCCCGATGCCCTATGCCTCGGAATATTCCGGCGGCAGCGGGGCGGGTTACGTCCTCGGGGCGGCCTACGAAATTCCCGATATCGCCCTGCGTGCCGCTCTGACCTATTCGAGCCCTATCGCGCTGGAACTGGATGGAAGCGTTGGCGGTAACACGCTCGAAGCGACCATGCCGCAGACGGTGAACCTGGATTTCCAGACCGGCATCGCCGCCGATACGCTGCTCTTCGGGTCGATCCGATGGGCGGACTGGTCGGAAACCGCGCTGGTCGATTCCAACCTGCCCACGCCACTGGTCGATTATGACCAGGACACGATCACCTACTCGGTCGGTATCGGCCGGCGCTTCTCGGATGCCTTCTCGGGCTCGATCAGTATTGGCTATGAAGCAGCCCAGGGCGGCACCACGACCGACCTTGCGCCGACCGATGGCTATGTCAGCCTGCAGGTGGGTGGCGCCTACACCATGACCAACGGGGTCGAGATTTCCGGTGGTGTGCGCTACGTCAAGCTCGGCGATACGGTTGGTTCGGGCACCGGGTCTGCCTTCGAAAACAACTCGGCGATCGGCGTCGGATTGAAAGTCGGCTACAACTTCTGATCCGATCAGAGCCCCTGTCAAAGCCCCGCCACAGCTGGCGGGGCTTTTTCATTGCAACGCAGTTTGGGCTTGGAAGCCCCGCGCGCCCGCGCTACGCAAACGCCCATGATCTACGAACACGCCTCTGACTGGATGGATGCCGCCCATAAGCGGGTGGTCTTTTTCGCCATGTCCGGCCTTGGAAAGACCCATCTGTCCAAGATGCTGGCGGCGACCGGTGACTGGTTCCATTACAGCGTCGATTACCGGATCGGCACGCGCTACATGGCCGAACCGATTGCCGACAACCTCAAGAAAGAGGCGATGAAGGTCCCCTTCCTGGCCGAGATGCTGCGCGCCGATGCGATCCATATCGCCGCCAATATCCACGATGATGACCTGACCGCCGTGTCGGCCTACCTTGGCAAGCCGGGCGATCCGGACCGGGGCGGCCTGCCCATGGCCGAATATACCCGCCGCCAACGGCAATTCCGCGAGGCCGAGGAACGGACGCTTCTGGACACCGGGCAGTTCATCGCGCGCGCGCAAGAGGTTTATGGCTATTCGCATTTCGTCTGCGACACCGGCGGGTCGATCTGCGAATGGGTCGATCCGGAGGATCCTGACGATCCGATCCTGCGCGCCCTGTCGTCCGAGTGCCTGATGGTCTGGATCAAGGGCACGGATGCCCATACCGACGAACTGGTGCGCCGGTTCGATCGCGCGCCGAAGCCCATGGCCTATCAACCGGAATTCCTGGCCCGTGTCTGGAAGGAATACCTGAGCGAAAACAAGCTTCAGGAAGGCGATGTTGATCCGGATACCTTCATCCGCTGGACCTATGCGCAGGCCCTGGCCCATCGCCAGCCCCGCTACGAGGCAATGGCGCGTAACTGGGGCCTGACCGTCTGCGCTTCGGATATGGCCAGTGTCCGCGACGCGACGGATTTCGACGCCGTGATCGCCGCCGCGCTCGACGCGCCCCGCTAACCCTCAAAGATCCAGGAGCCCGCGATGCCCATCAAGCTGCCCCGTTCCCTGCCCGCCTATGACGTTCTCTCGACCGAGGGCGTCATGGTCATGGGCGAAGGTGCGGCCAGCCAGCAGGATATCCGGCCCCTGCGCATCGGGCTCTTGAACCTGATGCCCAAGAAGATCCAGACCGAGATCCAGTTCTCCCGGCTGATCGGCGCCACGCCCCTACAGATCGAGTTCACTCTGATCCGGATGAGCGAGCACGAGTCCCGCAATACCGCCGCCGACCACATGGAAGAATTCTATCGCCCCTTCAGCGAGGTCCGGGACGAGAAATTCGACGGGCTGATCATTACCGGCGCCCCGATCGAGCACTTGCCCTTCGAGGACGTGACCTATTGGGACGAGCTGTGCGAGGTCTTCGAGTGGACCCAGACCCATGTGCATTCCACCTTCGGTGTCTGCTGGGGCGGGATGGCGATGATCCATTACTTCCACGGGGTCCGGAAGCACCTGCTCGACCAAAAACTGTTCGGGTGTTATCGCCACATGAACTTCGCCCCGGAAAGCCCTTATCTGAGAGGCTTTTCCGATGATTTCGTTATGCCCGTCAGCCGCTGGACCGAGATGCGCAAACCCGAGATCGAAGCGGCGGGCCTGCCCATCCTGCTGCATTCCGACGAGGTCGGCCCGGCGCTGGTCGAGGACCCGGCGCATCGGGCGCTCTATGTTTTCAACCACCTGGAATATGACAGCGGCACCCTGAACGAGGAATATCAGCGCGACCTGGCCTCGAACCAGATCGAAGGCGCCGAGATCCAGGTGCCGGTCAACTACTTCCCCGATGACGATCCGGCCCGGACACCGCAGAACCGCTGGCGCAGCCACGCGCATCTGCTGTACGGCAACTGGATTTCCGAGATCTACCTGACCACGCCCTATGACATGGCCAAGATCGGACGCGAATCCACCGACCTGCGGCGCTGACGGACGGGCGGCGCTGGACGCATCGCACCCGCGCCTTACCTAAGACCAACGGTCGCGCGAGGCTCTGACTCATGAAAACGCTTGTTTTTCTACTTGTTCTCTTGGCCATTGCCGCCGCGATCCACCTGCGCGCCGGCGCGCGCGAGGCGGCGTGGGAGGCCCGTTTTCCGCCCCTTGGCGAGATGATCGAGGTCGACGGCACGCGCGTTCACGCCGTGGTGCGTGGTCAGGGGCCGGACCTTGTTCTGATCCACGGCTCCTCTGGCAACCTGCGCGACTTTACCTTTGATCTCGTGGACCGTCTGGCTGAGGACTACCGGGTCATCGCCTTCGATCGCCCCGGGCTGGGCTACACGGAGCGCCTGCACGATCGCGGCGCCACCATCGGTGAACAGGCGGCCGTGTTGCAGAAGGCCGCGGCGCAGTTGGGGGCGGAACAGCCCATCGTGCTGGGCCAGAGCTATGGCGGGGCCGTTGCCCTGTCCTGGGCCGTGACCCGTCCCGACAGCCTGTCCGCGCTGGTGCTGGTCGCCTCGCCCACCCATCCCTGGGACGGGTCGGTGCCGGGGCTCTACCGGATGAATTCCACCGCACTCGGCTCGGCGCTGGCCGTGCCGACGATCACCGCACTGGTGCCGCGATCCTATATCCACGACCAGATCAGGGCCGTCTTCGACCCGGAACCCATGCCCGAGGGCTATGACGACTATGTCGGCGCGGAGCTTGCCGCCCGCCGCGTCAGCCTGCGCGCCAATGCCAAGCAGCGCGCGGCACTTTTGGGCCAGATCACCGCCATGCAGCCGCGCTATGCCGACCTCGCGCTGCCCGTCGAGATGATCCATGGCACCGCAGATACGACCGTGGGCCTGTCGATCCACGGGGAACGCTTTGTTGAAGAGGTGCCGCAGGCCAACCTCACCCGGCTGGAGGGCGTGGGCCACCTGCCCCACCAGACCGCGCCGGGCGAAACCGTGGCCGCCATCCACCGCTCCGCAGCCCGCGCCGGATTGCGCTGAGGGGGGCGAACCCCCATAGTGCAATCAGCGAGGAGACACCCATGACCGACCTGCCCTTCGACGGCGCAATCAGCCGGTATTTCAAGGAAGACGCACCCGCCGCCGTGCGCGAGGAAATCGAGACCTGGGGCAAGGGCGAAATCCTGTCGACCAGCTATCCCTACGACAAGCGCTGGAAGAAAAAGGACTACGAGGCCACGCTGGAGGCCTGCCAGGTCGAACTGGTCAAGCTGCAACGTTGGCTCAAGGATAGTGGCGAGCGGGTCGCCATCGTTTTCGAGGGCCGAGATGCAGCCGGCAAGGGCGGCACGATCAAGCGGTTCCGCGAATACATGAACCCGCGCGGCGCCCGGGTGGTGGCCCTGTCGAAACCGACCGAGACCGAGGCCACGCAATGGTATTTCCAGCGCTATATCGACCACCTGCCCGCCGGGGGTGAATGCGTCTTCTTCGACCGGTCCTGGTATAACCGGGGCGTGGTGGAAAAGGTCTTCGATTTCTGCACCGACGAACAGCGCCAGCACTGGTTCCGCCAGGTCGGCCCCTTCGAGAAGATGCTGGTGGACGAAGGCATTCACCTCTTCAAGTTTTGGCTGAACGTGGATCGCGCGGCGCAGCTGAAACGGTTTCTCAAGCGCGAGCAGGATCCGTTGAAACAATGGAAACTGTCCTGGATCGACGTGGAAGGGCTGAAACGCTGGGATGCCTATACCAACGCGATCAGCGAAACCCTGACACTGACCCATGAACCCGACGCGCCCTGGACCATCGTGCGCTCGGACGACAAGCGCCGGGCGCGGGTCAACGCGATCCGCACCGTGCTCCACGCGCTGGACTATGACCGCAAGGACCTGTCCAGGGTCGGCCCGGTCGATCCCAAGATCGCGGGGGGGCCGGACCTCTGGCATGGGTAAGCGTGGCTATCATCATGGCGATCTGAAGCGGGCCCTGGTGGATGGCGCCCTGCGCCTGATCGAGGAGAAGGGACCGACCGGGTTCACCCTCTCCGAAGCCGCGCGCGAGGCGGGCGTCACCCCGGCGGCGGTCTACCGCCATTTCGACGGGCGCGAAGACCTGATCGCCGAGGCCGCGCGGCAGGGCTACGAGATTTTTGCCGACCTGATGGATCACGCCTATGAGAAGGGCCAGCCCTCGGCGCTGGCCTCGTTCGAGGCGACGGGACGGGCCTACCTGGCCTTCGCGCGCCGGTTTCCGGGCCATTACGTGGCCATGTTCGAAAGCGGCATATCGATTCAGCGGACACCCGAACTGAACGCGGTGGCGACGCGGGCGCTGGGGGTGCTGGAACGCGCAGCCGAGGAATTGTCGCAGCACATCCCCGAGGAAAAGCGCCCACCGCCGCAGATGTTTTCCGCCCATATCTGGGCGATGTCGCACGGGGTGGTCGAACTGTTCGCGCGCGGCAGCCCCGGCACCAAGTCCCCCTTCCCGCCCGAGGACCTGCTGGAGACCGGAATCGGGATCTATCTGCGGGGGCTTGGCCTGATCCGGCCCGACGCCGAAGACGGCTGAAAAAGCGCTGGTCGGAGGCGACCCCGGTCGGCTATCACGGTCGCAAAGGATGAAAGAGGCAGGCAGATGGACGGAACCCTTGCAGTGATTTATCTGGTGGCGAGCCTGTTCGACATGGGCGTCAACCATTGCGGCCAGGGGGGATGCCTGTCCCGGGATGCGGCCCCGGCGCGATTGTCCGTACAGGCCGCCGACGTCCAGTTCCAGGATGCCAGCATCGGCCGGGAATTCTACCTGGGCTACGACCTGGACCACAGCTATGGACCATTTCAGCCGACCGTCGGCCTGTCTTTCACGGACCAGGGCGCGGGCTGGATCGGGTTCGGCGTGAAGTCGCGCTTCGCGCTTGGCGGGTCCGGCCTCTTCGCGGAAGGGTCGCTCATGCCGGGCTATTACGCCCCCGGGGACGGGCCGGACCTTGGTGGCAACCTGCATTTCCGCTCGGCCCTGGGGCTGGGTTATGAATTCGACAACGGCGCGACCTTGAGCGTGCTCTACGACCATCGCTCAAACGCGGATACACAGACGCTCAATCCGGGCCTGGAAACCCTGTCGGTGCGCTATCAGGTGGCGTTGGACTAGCGACCGGCCACGGGTGTCGGAGGGGCGCTGCCCCTCTTGGCCTGCGGCCAATTCACCCCGGGATATTTATCGGTCCAAAGAAAGGGCCAGCATCTGACATCAGTGCCCCAGCAGCACCAGCGAGCGTTCGTCCCAGGCGACACGGGTCTGGGTGCCCACATCGAGGACCGGGCGGCCGATCAGGTTCTTCATGGACAGGGTGAGCGGTTTCTCGATCCCGTCCACGCGCACGTCGTAATAGGTCATGTCGCCGTAATAGACGACCTCGTCAACCACCGCGGCGACCTCCTTGCGGGTGGTGGTTTCCCCCTCGAAAAGAAGGGACAGCGTTTCGGGGCGGATGCCGATCGAGACCGGGCCGGGCGCGACTGCGCCCGGGGCCTGTTCGGCGGCCACACTACAGCGCCCCAGGCCCTGAACCGTCACCTCGATCTCGGTGCCCGTCGCGGCGACCTCTCCGTCCAGGAAATTCATCATGCCGATGAACTGGGCGACACGTTTCGACCGGGGCCGGCGATAGAGCGTTTCGGGATCATCCATCTGGCCGATCCCGCCATCGAACATCACCGCGATCCGGTCTGACATGACCAGGGCCTCTTCCTGGTCGTGGGTGACGAGGATGAAGGTGATCCCGACCTCCCGTTGCAACTTGATCAGTTCAACCTGCATCTGTTCGCGGATCTTCTTGTCGAGCGCCGAGAGCGGCTCGTCCAGCAGCAGCACCTTGGGCTTGAGGATCAGGGCGCGGGCCAGCGCCACCCGCTGCCGCTGGCCGCCCGAAAGCGCGTTGGCTGCCCGTCCGCCATAGCCCCCCAGCCCGACCATTTCGAGCGCCTCGCCAACGGCACGGGTCTTTTCATCACGGGTCATGTCCGCGCGCCGCAGGCCGAACCCTACGTTCTCGGCAACGCTCAGATGGGGGAAAATCGCATAGGACTGGAACACCATGTTGGTGGGGCGCAGGTTCGGCCCCACGCCTTTCATGTCACGCCCGTCGATGCGGATCGAACCGCTGCCCACGTCCTCGAACCCGGCGATGGTGCGCAGCAAGGTCGTCTTGCCGCAACCCGAGGGGCCGAGCAGCGAGAAGAACTCGCCCTGCTGGATCTCGAGGTCGATATCGCGCAAGGCGTGGTAATCGCCGAAATGCTTGTTCACGCCGGATAGCTGGATAAGTGTCACAGGAAGCCCCCGGTATCTTTGAGCCCGGCCCGTTTCAGGCCGCGCCGCCGCATGAGTTCGGCAATGGTCAATAGGATGATCGACAGCGCCACCAGGATTGTGCCCATGGCCATGACCACCGGCAACTGGCCGGGGAAGCGCAACAGGCCCCAGATATAGACCGGCATCGTCGGGTTTGCGCCGCTCAGGAAGAAGGCGATGATGAATTCGTCCAGCGAGATCGTGAACGAAATCAAGAGGGACGAGATGATCCCGGGCATGACCAGCGGCAGAATGACCAGGCGAAAGGCGCTCCATCGGGATTCGCCAAGGTCCAGCGCCGCCTCTTCCAGCGCCGGGTCGAGGTTCTGGAAAGCGCCGTTGAGCACGGCGATCGAGAACGGCATGCAGATCAGCGTGTGCGCCGCGATGATCGTGGCATTCGACAGGCCCAGCCCGAAGACCTGCACGATGACCACCAGCAAGGACACGGCAACGATGATTTCGGGCAGCACCAGTGGCAGCATGATCAGCCCCATCATCGGGCGTTTGAGCGGCCAGTCGGCCATGGTCGCAGCACGGGCGGCGCAGATGCCGAGGATCGTGGACAAAACCGCCGTGCTGGCCGCGATGATCAGGGAATTGCGCACCGCTGCCTGCAGGGCCGCGTTGCGGGTCAGCTCTTCGAACCAGTGGGTCGTGAAGCCCGACAACGGAAAGGCGATGATATCGGCGTCGTTGAACGCGAAAAGCGGCAACAGGAAGATCGGCGCGTAGAGAAAGACAAGATACGCGATGGCATAGATCCTGAGCCCTCTCATTTCGGCCCCCGCAACCAGCGGCGATTCAGCCAGATGAAGACGAGTGACACCGCGGTGACAGACAGCATCGCCAGAATGGCGAGCGTGGCCCCCATGGGTGCGTTGTTGAGCTTCAGGAACTGGGTCTGGATCATGTTGGCGATCATCAGCCCGTCCGGCCCGCCGACAAGGCGCGGGGTGACGTAATCGCCGATCGTCGGGATAAAGACGATGAGGACGGCGGCGACCACGCCGGGCATGGCCAGCGGCAGGGTCACCCGCAGGAAGGTCGTTACGCGGGTTTCCCCCAGATCAAGAGACGCCTCCAGCAGGGACCGGTCGATCTTTTCCAGCGCCACGAAGATAGGCAGGATCGCGAAGGGCGCGAAAGCATGGGCCAAGGTGATCACGACCGCGTTGGCATTGTAGAGGATGAAGGAGAGCGGCTCGTCGATCAGCCCGACCCCGATCAAGCTGGAATTGAGCACGCCGTTATAGCCCAGGATCACCTTCCACAGGAAGACGCGGATCAGGTAACTGGTCCAGAACGGAATGGTGATGAGGAACAGCCAGAGCGACTTGCGCGAGGGCTGGACATGGAAACTGACAAAATAGGCGATCGGAAAGGCGAGAAGCACCGTCACCACCGTCACGGCTCCGGCAATCAGCAGCGACCGGCGCAGCAGTGCCATGTAAAGCGGATCACCGAAGGCCTCGGTGTAATTGGAGAAGGTGAAGGTCGTGTCGATCGTCAGGTAATCCTGCGTCCAGAAACTGAACAGCAGGATCGTCGCCAGCGGCACCGCGAGCAGAAGCAGCGCGTAAGCGAAAGGCGGGCTGATCAGGACCAGCCCGCGTTTGCCGCTCTCGGTCAGTCGCCCCCTGAGCATATCCGGTTTGATTCCCTGCAAGACTATCCGCAACAGGACAAAGAAACCGGGCAAAGATCAATCCCCGACAGGGCAACGGCGATTCGACCTGTCCTTTCCGTTAGTCAAGGTCAGGTTTTCCTGACAGGCCGAATATTCGTGCTATGACTTGCTCCGGGTGGGGTGGGCCCATGACGGGAGTGAAAACGCGTTGGGGATGCACAACTGGGACGACCTGCGATTCTGCCTTGCGCTAGATCGTCACAAGACAATGACCAAGGCGGCCGAAAGTCTTTCGGCGAACGTAGCCACCGTGTCGCGCCGCATCGAGAAGCTAACCGAGGAAACCGGCCAGACGCTTTTCATCAAGCATGCAAACATGTGGGAGCCGACCGCCGCCGGTCGCCGGCTTGTATCGCTGGCCGAGATCATCGAAGACAATCTCGATGTATTCGCGGCCCAGCAGGGGGTGACCCCGCCGCCGGGAACCGTGGTGCGCGTCGCGATGTCCCTCACGGTGCTGCAAAGCGTTCTGGGCGGCACCAGCGCCCTGTTCATGGAACGTCACCCGGACCTGGTGCTCGACTTGACGTTCCGGGAGCGCAGCATCGCCTATGCAGAGGCTGATATCGCCGTGACCTATGTGCGGCCGACCCAGGGGCTGCTGACCTGCCGCAAGCTGGGCGAGATACGGGTGCGGCCCTACGTGGCATCAGGTCTGGAAGGGCCGCCTGCGGGCTGGGTCTGCATCGACTACAACGACGCCGATGCGCAGGTCAGCGCCTATGCCCGGTCGCAGCATTCCGGCCCGGTGCGGCTCCGCATGGAAGGGCTGAACCTCGCCCATCGAGTCGTGGCGGAATCTGACCTGGTCGCAATCTTCCCGGAATGCTACGGCGACAGCCGCAACGACCTGCGCAGGTTGATCCCCGATGGGCCGGCGGAGTCGCTGGAGGTCTGGATCAGCTTTCACCGCAGCCGCAAGCTGGACCCGATCGTTCGGCTGGCCGACAAGCTTCTGACGGATTGCTTTTCCATGGAGCTTGGCGGATAACCCGAGGTCACGGCCCGTCAACGGGCGTAGCGAGGGGCTCCGATGACAGCGATGACCGCGCAGCGCCGCCCGGACCCCCTGGCCTCGGCCCGCAACCGGGACATCCTGCACGCTTGCCGTGCCCTGGGTATTCTCCAGGTGATCTGGTTCCACGTCGTCATCGCCGTTGCGCGTCTGGCCCCGGAGGGCGCGATGCCCGGCATCATCGACCGCATACCGGGTGTGCTGAACCCTCTCTGGCAGGCCATGGGGGTGGACCTGATCTTCATGGTGTCGGCGCTGCTGCTGGGACTGTCCCTGCTCTCCGAAGCGCAGGATACCGGGCGTATCAGCCTGCGGGCCCATGCCGTCAAACGCCTGAGCCGGATTCTGCCGCTCTATTGGCTGGCGCTGCTCGTCTATGCCTTGGCCGAAGGGCGTTTCGGCGGCGATTTCTGGCGCTCTGCGCTGTTCGCCGGTCATATCCTGGGGGATCGCAACGTGATCCCGGTAGGGTGGTCCATGGAAGTGATCATCCTCGTCTATATGGCCCTGCCCTTCGCGGTCATGGGTCTGTTGCGCAGTCGGCGGCCCTGGCTTTGGCTGGCCGGTGCCCTGGCGCTGACCAGCCTGCCCCGGCTCGCCTACCTCATCCTCAGCCATGCGGACGCGGCCGGATTCTACCCGGTCATGCTGGCCGACCGAACCCCGCCCCCGGCCGCCTTCGACCTCTACTTCCGGCCCTGGTTCCGGCTGTCGCCCTTCGTGATCGGGCTGGGGCTGGCATTCGCCCTGTCTCGGGGGTTGCGCCCGCCGCTCCGGCCTTTCCTGTGGCTGCTCAGCCTCGCCGGTCTCGTCTATGGGACCGGCCTGCCGATCCATGACGCCGACAGTTGGCCCTACCGGATGGGCGGGCCGGTCTTCTGGTCGCTGTTCTGGGCGTTTTGCCATACGATCTTCGCGCTCGGGGCAGCCGGCGTGATCTGGCTGGCGGTGACCGGGCACGGGACCGCCCGCCTGCCGCTGCACAGGCTCTGGCAGGCGATCAGCCAGGCGATCTTCCCGATCTACCTGTTCCACATGCCGATCATCGCCCTCGCCGCCATCCCGGTCTATCGCAGCACCGATCTGGAGGCGCTGGCCGGCACGACGGCGGCCCATGTTCTGGCCACCGGCGCGTTGACCGCAGCGCTGACCCTGGGCCTGGCAATGCTGCTCAACCGTTATGTCGAGGCCCCCCTCCAGACCCGCCTGCGGCGCCGGTTCCTGGGCAACGCGCCGAAATAACAAAGGGCCGCCCCGAAGGACGGCCCAGAAGTTCGCGTATCCAGACTGTTAACGCTTCGAGAACTGGAAGCTCCGGCGCGCCTTGCGCTTACCGTACTTCTTGCGTTCCACCACACGGCTGTCGCGGGTCAGGAAGCCCGCGGCCTTGAGCGGTGCGCGCAGGGTCGGATCGTAAAGTTGCAGCGCCTTGGAGATGCCATGACGCACGGCGCCGGCCTGACCGGACAGGCCGCCGCCCTTGACGGTGGCCTGCACGTCGAACTGGTCGGCAACACCGGCCACGTCGAACGGCTGGCGCAGCAGCATCTGCAGAACGGGGCGGGCGAAATAGGTGTTCAGCTCCTTGCCGTTCACCGACACCTTGCCCGAACCCGGCTTGATCCAGACACGGGCAACCGCGTCTTTCCGCTTGCCGGTGGCATAGGAGCGGCCCAGTTCGTCACGGACGGGTTCGCGCGGGGTCTCTTCGACGACGGCCACGGCTTCGGTGCCTTCGGCCACCTGGCCCAGCTCTTCGAGGGAATTCACTTGATCGGCCATTATTTCGCGCTCCGGGTGTTCTTCTTGTTCATGGACTTCACGTCCAGAACTTCGGGCTTCTGGGCGTCCATACCGTGCTCGGCACCGGCGAAGACGCGCAGGTGGGTCATCTGCTTGCGGCTGAGCTTGTTGCCCGGCAGCATGCGCTTGACGGCCTGGGTCACGACACGCTCGGGATGGGCGCCTTCAAGGATCTGCTCGGCGGTGCGGGACTTGATGCCGCCCGGATGACCGGTGTGCCAGTAGTAGTTCTTGTCGGTGCGCTTCTTGCCGGTCATCTGAACCTTGTCGGCATTGATGACGATGACATTGTCGCCCATGTCCATGTTCGGCGTGAAGGATGGCTTGTGCTTGCCACGCAAGCGCATGGCCACGATCGAGGCAAGGCGGCCCAGAACAACGCCCTCGGCGTCGATCACGACCCACTTCTTCTCGATATCTGCGGGAGTGGCAGAAAAGGTTTTCATGTGTTTCGGCCCTGATTGGGGTTTCGGATGGGCGTGTTCTAAGGATTTGCAGCGCACAGTCAAGCACCATCAATCCCGCATAATGGCGCAATTTCAATGGCTTGGAATTTAGGTATTATTTTACCCCATCATTCCGGCCGGCAAATCTCGCCCCGTGCAATGGCTAGGCCCGTGCGCCCGATCAGGCCGATCACCACGAGCGCGAGGACCGCCAGCACCCCAAACCCGATGACCAGGTGCGCCTGCGTGCCTTCCAGCGCCGCGAACCGGAACGATGCGATGGCCAAGGCGGCCAGCGGAAAGCTCAGGGCCCACCAGCTCAGCGCAAAGGGCAGCCGCGCAAGTTTCGGAACCTGCGCCACGACCAGGGCCGCGAAAATATAGGCGGCATAGATCAGCACCCGCGCTACGCCATCGACCGTCCCGACCAATTGCAGGTAGGCCACGAAGGCCACCGAGGGCGGCGCGATCAGGATCACCATGGTCGGGAACAGCCGCGCCGGGATCGGGTCATGAAAGACAAGCCGGTTCATGACCAGGGTCAGCAGCACGACCCAGAACATCATGCCACCGGCGAAGAAAAGCCACGACGTCTCGACATAGCCCATCTGCACCCCGGCCACCGGCACGATCACGTTGCCCACCGCCGGAATGAACCAGGCCGGGGTCAGGTGCCCGACCTGGAAACTGCGATGACTTATCCAGCCCGTGACCACGGCAATGGTCAGAACCCCCTGCCCGATCATACCCGCGATCCAGATCAAACGCGCAAGGTCCGGCGCAGTGGACAACAGCGCCGTCGCCAATAGCAGAAGCGAAATCGTAATGGTCGGAAAGAAGGCCAGCTTGACCGGGTGGTTCCATTCCCCGGCGATGGCCCCCGGGTGGCGCAAGGCCTTGACCAGGTAAACCAGCGAAATGCTCCCCAAAGCCACGACGGCCGCCAGAAGCACCAGCCCCGACACCATCTCCGCCGCAACCCAGAACGGCGCCGCCGCATGAAGGGCCAGCGTCAGCCCCAAAAGCCCCATGACGATCGCGAAGAAAGTCACCGGAAAATGGGCCAGGCGCGGCTCTGCCGTCACGTCTTGCATGCTGTCGGTCATCGGTCTCTCCTGGCCGGGGCATCGGTCACTCATGTGCCCGAAGATATATGCCGTTTCCTTGATTTGAATCAACGGGCCTGTCAGGCGGGCCGTTCGGGCGGAATCGAATAGGTCAGGCTGGCTCGTGCAACGGGCGCGTCCGATCCTTCGGAAAGAAGGCGCACCTCCGTTACGCTCAGGGCCCGGCCCAGTTTCAGCACCTCGGCCCGGGCGATGATGTCCTGCCCGGCTTGCGGCTTGCGCATGAAATCGATGGAACAATTCGTCGTCACCGCCAGGGCCTGGGGACCGATCCGGGCCATGGTGGCCACATAGGCCGCCACATCCGCCAGGGCGAACATGGCCGGCCCCGACACCGTGCCGCCCGGACGCAGGTGCCGCTCCTCGACCTTCAGCCGCATCTCCAGCAGGTCCTCGTCCAGCCGCTCGATGACGAAATCACCCCGCACCTGCGGAAAGACCTCGTCCAGGAACGCGGTCATCTCCGCGACATCCATTTTCAACGCCATCTCTTTCCCCTTGCCTGTCAGACCATTAGACTTGCCCCGAAACCGTGAAAGGAACAAGCCATGTCCCTGCTCGACCGCACCGACCGCAACGGCGTCGCCCACCTGGTGATGACCGCCCCCGAGAAGCTGAACGCCCTGTCCGACGCCATGCTGGCCGCGCTCCAGGAAACACTCGACGAGATCGGCGAAAGCGATGAGATCCGCGCCGTCACGCTGGCCGGGTCGGGCAAGGCTTTCTGCGCAGGCCATGATCTTAAGGAAATGCAGGCCGGCCGGCAGGCCGAGGATGGCGGCGCCGCCTATTTCGCCGATCTCTTCACCCGCTGCACCAGACTGATGCAGACGATCCAGGCGATCCCGCAGCCGGTCATCGCCAAGGTCCACGGGGTCGCCGCTGCCGCCGGTTGCCAACTGGTCGCCACCTGCGACATGGCCGTGGCCGCCGAGGGCACGCGGTTCGGCGTCAACGGGGTCAATATCGGGCTGTTCTGTTCCACGCCCATGGTGGCGCTGACCCGCAACGTACCACGCAAACGCGCCTTCGAGATGCTGACCACCGGACGCCTGATCGACGCCGAAGAGGCCGTGGAGATCGGCCTGATCAACAAGGCCGTCCCAACCGACCGACTGGACGCCGCCACGACAGATCTGGCCGAGACCGTCGCCGGCAAACTCGCCAGCGCGGTGCGTGTCGGCAAAACCGCCTTCTACGACCAGGCCCAGATGACCACCGCCGAGGCCTATGCCCATGCCGGTGACGTGATGGTCCGCAACATGCTCGACCGCGACACCGACGAAGGCATCACCGCCTTCCTGGAAAAGCGCAAACCGGACTGGGCCGACTAGACTGAGACTTTCTTCGGACCGGCAAATATCCCGGGGTGAATTGGCCGCAGGCCAAGAGGGGCAGCGCCCCTGATGCGCAGGCGGCGCCAAAGGCGGCGCCGAGACAATGGGCGTGGCGTCAGCCACCCCATATCGTCAAACCCCGTAAAGCCCGCCGAACTTCTCTTCCAGGTAGCGCAAGAGCGGCTCTTCGCTTGGCTCTTCGCCACAGGCGCGGGCAATTGTCTCGCGCGGCTGGAAAAGCCCGCCATGGGTCTGCACCTTGTCGCGCAGCCAGTCGGTGGCGGGGCTCAGATCGCCCTGGGACAGCGCGCCCTCGAGATCCGGCACATCGCGGCGCAACGCCTCGTAGAGACACCCGGCATAGACATTGCCCAGCGTGTAAGTCGGGAAATAGCCGAACAGGCCGATCGACCAGTGCACGTCCTGCAACACGCCGTTCGAGGCGCGATCCACGGCAACCCCGAAATCCGTCGCGAACCGTTCGTTCCAGGCAGCCTCCAGGTCGCCCACTTCCAGCCTGCGCGCGATCAGGTCGCGCTCCAGGTCGAAACGCAGCAGGATGTGCAGGTTGTAATGCACCTCGTCGGCCTCTGTGCGGATATAGCCGGACCCCACGCGATTGATCGCGGCATAGAGCGCCTGTGCATCCGGCACCGAAAGGTCACCGAATGCCTCCCGCATCTGGCCATAGAGCCAGACGGCAAAGGCCTCGGACCGGCCCAGCTGGTTCTCGTAGATGCGCGACTGGCTTTCATGCACCCCCATGGACACGCCCTGCCCAACCGGGGTCAGCAGGTGATCGGCGTGGATGTTCTGCTCATAGGCGCCGTGGCCGACCTCGTGGATCGTGGAATAGAGGCTGTTGAACGGATCGACGGGGTTTGTCCGGGTGGTGATGCGCACATCCAGCCCCGAGCCAGAGGAAAACGGATGCACGGCCTTGTCCACCCGACCGCGTGCCATGTCATACCCGAATGTCTTGGCGACCTGCCGCGCCAGCCGCATCTGCGCGCCCTCGTCGAAGGTGCCGGTCAGCGCCGTCGGCGCGGGTTTGTCCAGCACCGCTTCGCGCAGGGCCACAAGGCGCGGGCGCATCCGCGCGAACATCTCTTCCAGACCGGCCGCGGTCGCGCCCGGTTCGTAATCCTGCAACATCGCGTCATAGACATCCGCGCCCTCGGCCAGCGCCGCGCCCTCCTCGCGTTTCAGCGCGACCACCTCTTTCAGGGTCGGTGCAAAGGCGGCGAAATCGTCCTCCTCGCGGGCCCTGGCCCAAACCCCCTGGGCCATCGAGGTGACGCGGGCGATCTCGGCGGCCAGCCGCGCGGGCACCTTGCGCGCCCTTTCGAAGTCGCGGCGGATCAGGCGCAGGTTGGCGACCTGCACAGGCCCGGTGGTTTCGGCCGCCTCAAGCCAGGCGCCCACCTGCGGATCCGTGCGGCGGGCATGCAGAACTGCCTCCATAGCCGCCATTTCCTCGGCCCGCTGCGGTGCGGCGGCACGCGGCATCATTGTTTCCTGGTCCCAGCCCAACCGGCCGGCCACTTGGGCCAGCGCCTGGGTGGTCCGGGCGAATTCCATCAGCTCGTCATATGCGTTCATGTCAGGCGCCCCTCAGCGATTGCGGCAGCGGGTAGCGCGACAGGTAACGCGCCCGCAGGATCAGCACGAAGACCAGCACCGCGACCAGCTGGTGCACGATGGCGATCTGCCACGGCGCCGAATAGAGCACGGTGGCGATCCCGATCAGCATCTGGACCGAAATCGCGGCGAACACCGCGTTGAAGGCGAAGCGCGTCGCGCCATTGCCCGCCCCCTGCCCGCGCCGCCAGACGACAATGGCAAAGATGAACAGCAGGTAGCCCGACATCCTGTGGATGAACTGCACCAGCCCCGCATCCTCGAAGAAGTTGCGCCAGATCGGCGTCAACTGGAACGGATCGGGCGGAAAGAACCCGCTGCCCATAAGAGGCCAGGTCGGAAAGGCGCGGCCCGCGTCGATACCCGCCACCAGCGCGCCCAGCAGGATCTGCAGGAAGGTGAAATGCATCAGCCCGGTGGACAGAGAAAACAGCTTCGGATCGGCCAGTCGCCGGGCCTGCATCAGCTCGGCCTCGCTCCGGCCCAGCAGGAAAACATACCAGGCGATCAGGCCAAGGATGGCAAAGGCGAGGCCCAGATGCGTGGCCAGCCGATAAGAGGCCACGTCGAGCATCCCCTCTTGCAGGCCCGAATGCACCATCCACCAGCCGATCGCCCCCTGCAGACCGCCAAGCGCGCCCAGCAACAGCAGCCGCCCGGTCCAGCCCGCGGGGATCTTGCCCGCCACGAGAAAGCCCACGAAGCCCAGGGCCCAGACCAGACCGATCACCCGACCCAACTGGCGGTGGCCCCATTCCCACCAGTAGATGAACTGGAACTCGGCCATGGACATGCCCGCATTCTGTTCGATGTATTCCGGAATCTGCTTGTAGGCATCGAACTCCGCCTGCCAATCGGCCTGCGACAGGGGCGGAACGGCCCCGCTGAGCGGCGCCCATTCGGTGATCGACAGGCCCGAATCCGTCAGGCGGGTCAGACCGCCCACGGCGATCATGACCACCACCAGCGCGAAAAGAGCCATCAGCCAGATACGGATCGCGCCGCGCGCACCCGCCCGGCTGCCTTTCGCGATCCCGCCCGGCGCGGCGGCGGGTTTCTGCGCCGTCTCGACCTCTTCGAAAATGCTGCGTTTCTTGTCGGCCATGCCTCTGTGCCCTTCCCGGTTCGTCCTCGCGTGCAAGCTATGCCGCGCGCCCCCCATGGGCAAGCGAACGCGGCAGCCTGTCTCAGCCCTTGTCCTTCCAGCGCACCAATTGCCGCATCATTCCATGCAGCATCTGCACATCGGCCCGCGTCAGCGGCATGCGGGACCACAGGTTGCGCAGGTTCAGCTTCATGCTGTCAGCCTTTTCGGGCGGGTAGAAAAAGCCCGCCTCGTCCATCCGCTCTTCGTAGTGGCGAGCCAGCGCCTCGATCTCGGCGCCCTCGGCCAGTTCCGTGCGCTGGCCACGCAGCACCATCTCTTCGGCCTCTTCAACGGCCCGCCGCCATTCATAGCCCACCAGCAACACGCATTGCGCAAGGTTGAGCGACGGGAAATCCGGATTGACCGGCACGGTAATGATGGCATTGGCCTGCGCGATATCGGCGTTTTCCATCCCGGCGCGTTCGGGGCCGAACATCACGGCCACCTTTTCACCCCGAGCGATGCGGTTGGCGGCATCCCGCATGGCAGCCTCGGGGGTGAAAACGGGTTTGGTCAGTTCCCGTGGCCGGGCCGTGGTGGCATAGACAAAGGTCCGGTCCGCGATGCCCTCGGCCACGTCACCGGCCAGCACCGCCTCGTCCAGTAGCCGCCCCGCCCCGCTGGCCATGGCCACGGCCGACGGGTTGGGCCAGCCATCGCGCGGCGCGACCACGCGCATCCGGTCCAGCCCGAAATTCCACATCGCCCGCGCGGCTGCGCCGATATTTTCGCCCATCTGCGGGCGGATCAGGACAAAGGCGGGTTGCGGGGTGTCGCTGGGCATGGCGCTCTCGGCTGGCTGCGGGTCTGCCCGCTGATACGCAAGCCCGCGATGTTCGGCAAGCGGTAGCCAAGGCGCGATTTCAACGCTATAGCGGCGAAACCCCATCAAGACAGGCGGATAGACAAATGGCCGACGAAAAAGAGCACCCGCAGATCTACCTGATCACCCCGACCGAGTTCGAATTGTCCAGCTATCCGGAAACGCTCGCCCGCGTGTTGGACAGCGTCGAGGTCGCCTGCCTGCGCCTTTCCCTCGGCACCCGCGACGAGGACCGGATTGCCCGCGCCGCCGATGCCCTGCGCGAGGTCACCCATGCCCGCGACGTCGCGCTGGTGATCGACAGCCACATGCTGTTGGTCGAACGGCTGGGCCTTGACGGGGTGCACCTGACGGACGGGGCGCGCTCGGTGCGCAAGACCCGCAAGGAACTGGGCGATGAGGCCATCGTCGGCGCTTTCTGTCACAATTCCCGCCATGACGGCATGACCGCCGGCGAACTGGGCGCCGATTATGTCAGCTTCGGGCCCTGTGGCGTCACCCCGCTGGGGGACGGGCGGCAGGCGGAACGGGAATTGTTCGAATGGTGGTCGATGATGATCGAAGTGCCCGTGGTCGCCGAGGGTGCGCTGGATACCGCCCTGATCCGCGACCTCGCCCCGGTCACGGATTTCTTCGGCATCGGCGACGAGATCTGGGGCGCCGATGACCCGGTTGCGGCCCTGAAGACCCTGCAAGGCGCGATGCTCTAGCGGCTACAGCTCCGAAACGCCCGCCTCTTCCAAGCCCCCGCGCACCGTGCGTTCCAGCGCGGCGGCCAGTGCCTTGCGGTCCGCGTAATCGGCCACGGCCACCGGCGCGTGGTATCTCACCACAACCTCCCCCTGCGGCCGCTGCGCCAGGGTCGCCAGAAGGTGCGGGCCAAACTCCATATCGCCCCACCAACCATAGAGCCGGGGATCGACGCCCTCTGGTGCCCGGTAGATCACCGTGACCGGCTGGATGCGTAGGCTGTCGCGAAAGGCCGGATCGAAGAAGGCCGCGAAAAGCGTCGGTTTGAAGGGCAGCACCCGGCGGCCATCGGTCGAGGTGCCCTCGGGAAAAAACAGCAGCTTGTGCCCATGCGACAGGCGCATTTTGAAGGTATCGACCTGGGCTGGGGCATCGCGCCGGTCGCGGGCGATGAAGACCGTCCCGGTAGCCCGCGCCAGCCAGCCGATCCCGGGCCAGCCCGCCACCTCGGATTTCGACACGAAATAGATGCGCTTGGCCGCGTTCAGCGCGAAAATGTCCAGCCAGCTGGAATGGTTTGCCACCACCGCGCCGGGGCCCCGCATCGGCGCGCCCTCGGCGCGGTAGCCGATTCCGATGATGCGAAAGGCGTTGCGGCAGACGAATTGCGTGATGAATGGCGTCCAGGGGCGCCCCTGCCCGAAGAGCGGCCGTTCGACCAGCCGCACCAGCAGCAACAGCGCCAGACACCCGAAGACAAGAATGGCCAGCGGCACGACGCGCAGCATAATCAAGACCCAGCCCGCGCCGCCAATTCGGTGGCTGTCGGGCAGCTCCTCCGACCGCCACGTTGTCATGCCGCGCCCCCCGCATAGAGCGCCCGCTGGCGGTCATTCAATGCCGCCGTTTCGACGATCAGGCAGACATCGGTGGTGTTGAAGTCATGGTCCACGAAGGCCCCCTCGCCCACGACCCCGCCAAGCCGCAGATAGGCCTTGATAAGGGCCGGAATCTGCTGCATCGCGGCAATCCGGTCGATGGCATCCGGCGGCAACCGGTCCATCGGCTCATGGCGACGCGACTGCACCCGCAGATGCGCAGGCGCAAGATGCCGGTGATGCAGAAGGGAGAGCGGCTGGGCCAACCCTTCGTTATCCGTGCCGTGAAAACTGGCGACCCCGAACAGAACCTCGATCCCGTGGTCGAGAACATATGCCGCCAGACCGCGCCACAGGTGAAACAGGGCCTGCCCGTCGCGATATTCGGGGCGCACGCAGGACCGGCCCAGTTCCAGCAGGGACAGGCCCGTGTCTCGCAGCGGCCCAAGATCGTATTCATCCTCGGAATAGAACTGGCCAGCCGCCCGCGCGGCGGCCTCGTCCATCAACCGGTAAACGCCCACAACCTGGTCGCCCTCGGGCCGCGCGCGGTCATACAGCAGCAGGTGCTTGGCATGGGCATCGAACCGGTCCTGTTCCAGGCCCGCGCCGTGATCCGCGGCCCCGAGTTCCTCTACGAAGACGCGATAACGGAGGGCGAGCGCCGCGCGCAGCTCCTCCTGGGTCCGTGCCAGTGCGGTTTCGAAGATCGGGGTGGGCCGTGCCATCGCTGTCCGGGTGCCTGTCTGCGGGTTCGCGCGTTTTAGGGGCGCATGTCGGGCTTGGCAACGGCACCGTGCGTTGCCTGCGCTGCCCACTCAACTCTTGCGTGTTTTTGCCGGGGCGCTTACCCTTCGCTTACCCGGAGGAGACCAGGACCAACATGACCCGTGTGCTGTCGATCACGACCTTGCCCTCGTCCGGGAAATTTACCGTCACCCGCCCCCCGATATTCGACTGCACCTGCCCGACGCCCCAATCGGGCTGCGTGGGGTGGCGCACCAGCATCCCCGGTTCCAGAAAGCTGTTCTGATCTTCCATGTGCCCACCTGACCTTTCCGCGCTCATCGGTTCTCGTATCTGTCACGACATCATCAGCCCACTTGGGGCGATCGGCAATGGTGTCGAGCTTTTGGCGCTGTCCAATGCCGCCCCAACCGAGGAAATGGCGCTGATCCATCAAAGCGTCGCCAATGCCAACGCCAAGGTGCAGCTCTTCCGCATCGCCTTCGGCACCGCAAATGCGGGACAAACGGTCGGGGCAACGGAGATGGCGGGGGTGCTGACAGCCTATTTCACCGACGGGCGCACCCGGTCCGACTACCTTGTCACCGACACCGTTCCTCGACCCGAGGCAAAGGCGGCGCTGCTCGCTGCCCTGTGCCTGCACAGCGCCCTGCCCTCGGGGGGCCGGATCGAACTGCGCCGGACCGGCGTCAGATGGGCGCTTGCCGCGCAGGGCATGGTGCATGTGGATGCCGGATTATGGGCCGCGCTGGACCATGGCCAGCCGATGCCCGACCTGTCGGCGGCAACCGTGCATTTCGCCCTTCTGCCGCAGGCCCTGGCCGCACTGGACCGCCGGGCGAAGTTCAGCCGGGGCGATGACCGGCTGCTGCTGGAATTCTAGGCGCGGGTCGTCCCGTCGCCCTCGACGAGGTATTTGAAGCTGGTCAGCTGAACCGCCCCGACCGGGCCACGCGCGTGCATCTTGCCGGTTGCGATGCCGATCTCGGCCCCCATGCCGAATTCCCCGCCATCGGCAAACTGTGTCGAGGCGTTGCGCATCAGGATGGCGCTGTCGAGCCGCGAAAAGAAATGCGCCGCCGCCGCATCGTCCTCGGTCAGGATCGCATCGGTATGGCTCGATCCGTATTGGCGGATATGAGCAATCGCTTCGTCAATGTTATCAACCACTTTCGCGGCGATCTTCATGTCGAGGTATTCCATGCCCCAATCGGCCTCGGTTGCCGGGACCGAACCGTCCAGCCCGTCCGCATGAACCTCGACCCCTGCTGCCTTGAGATCATTGACGATTTCCTGACCCAGGGCCAGCGCGTCACGATGCACCAGCAGGCACTCGGCGGCGCCGCAGATGCCCGTGCGCCGGGTCTTGGCGTTCAACACCACGGCTCGCGCCTTGTCCGGGTCCGCGTCCTTGTCGATATAGATGTGAACGATCCCTTCCAGATGGGCAAAGACCGGCACCCGCGCCTCGCGCTGGACCAGCCCGACCAGCCCCTTGCCGCCACGCGGCACGATCACGTCGATCGTATCCACCATGGTCAGCATTTCCTGCACCGCCGCGCGGTCGCGTGTCGGGACCAGCTGGATTGCGTGCTCCGGCAGGCCCGCAGCGGTCAGGCCTTCGACAAGGCAAGCATGAATGACAGACGAAGAATTAAAGCCTTCCGAGCCCCCGCGCAGGATCACGGCATTGCCGGACTTCAGGCACAGCGCCCCCGCATCGGCGGTTACGTTGGGCCGGCTTTCATAGATCACGCCGACGACGCCCAGAGGCGTGCGCACACGGCGGATATGCAGCCCGCTGGGCCTGTCCCATTCCTCGATCACCTGGCCGACGGGATCCTCCTGCGCGGCCACGGCCCGAAGCCCCTCACACATACCCGCGATACGCGCTTCGTCCAGCATCAGGCGATCCATCATGGCCGGGCTCAGCCCTTTCTCGCGGCCATAGGCGAGGTCTTCTTCATTGGCCGCGATGAGTTCGTCCCGGCGCGCCCAGACTCGGTCGGCGGCGGTCATCAGCGCGTGGCTCTTGGCCTCGGCGGTGGCATAGGCCAGCGTCGCAGCGGCATCTTTCGCGTTTCGGCCCAGATCGGCCATCATGGTCT
Organism: Salibaculum griseiflavum; assembly: GCF_003129565.1. GTDB lineage: Bacteria > Pseudomonadota > Alphaproteobacteria > Rhodobacterales > Rhodobacteraceae > Salibaculum > Salibaculum griseiflavum. The sequence goes on along the minus strand of NZ_QETF01000020.1, from coordinate 14,174 downwards.
TGATATCTGTCATCTGACTTCTCTTTACATGACCAGGTCATCACGGTGGATCAGCACCGCGCGGCCCGGATAGCCAAGGATTTCCTCGATCTCGTCGCTGCGATGCCCGGCAATCGCCCGGGTCTCGGCATCACTGTAGCGGCTCAGCCCCATGGCCAGCACCTGGCCGGCCTCGTCGGTCACGTTCACCGGATCGCCGCGCTGGAAGGCCCCGCTGACGGCGGTTACCCCGGCGGGCAACAGGCTGTTTCCGCCCGCCAGCGCCCGCGCCGCGCCCGCATCCACCGCCAGGGTTCCGCGCGGCTTCATCGCTGCGATCCAACCCTTGCGGGCGACATGCCGGTCCTGTTGGGGTGTGAACCATGTGGCGGGTGCCCCGTCGGCCAGTGCCGATAGCGGCCGCAGCTTCGAGCCTTCGGTGATAGCCATGGCGCAGCCCGACGCCATCGCCGTCTTCGCCGCGAACAGTTTCGTCTTCATGCCGCCCTTGGACAGGCCGGAACCGGCATCGCCGGCCATCGCCTCGACCTCGGGGGTGATCTCTTCTACCACGTCGAACCGGCGCGCGGTCGGGTCTTCGTGCGGGTTGCCGGAATAGAGCCCGTCCACATCCGACAGCAGGATCAGCCGATCAGCCAGCACCGTCATCGCCACGCGCGCGGCCAGCCGGTCATTGTCGCCATAGCGGATTTCGTCCGTGGCAACCGTGTCATTCTCGTTGACGATCGGCACGGCGCCCATGGCCAGCAGGGTTTCCAGCGTGGCACGGGAATTGAGGAACCGGCGGCGGTTCTCGGTATCTTCCAGCGTCACCAGCACCTGCGCGGTGGTGATCCCGTGGGGGGCCAGCGCCTCTTCATAGGCACGGGCGAGGCGGATCTGGCCGACGGCCGCGGCGGCCTGGGACTGTTCCAGCGTCAGCGGCCCGAGACCCAGGCCCAGCACGCCGCGCCCCAGCGCGATGGAGCCGGACGAGACCAGAACCACGTCGGCCCCCTGCCCCTTGAGCCACGCCACATCCTCGGCCAGCCCACGCAACCAGCTGGCCCGCAACGTGCCGCTATCTCGGTCGACCAGAAGGGCCGAGCCGATCTTGACGACGATCCGCTTTGCGCCGGTCAGGGTTGCCACGGTTCCTCGTCCTCTTGCTCTTCACGTTTGCGGCGCAGGCGATCCTCGGAGATCTGCGCGCGCAGCGCCCGCAGAACTTCGGTCACGCCCTCGCTTGTGGCACCTGACATCAGCATGACGTCAACCCCGGTCTCGGCCTTGATCTCTCCGGCGATGAAGGCGCGCTCTTCCTCGTCGAGGGTGTCGATCTTGTTGAGCACGGTCACGCGCGGCTTGTCGGCCAGATCGCCGCCATAGGCCTCAAGTTCCTGAATGATGGTGCGATAATCGCCCACCGGGTCACCGGAGGTGCCGTCGATCAGGTGCAGCAGCACGGCGCAGCGTTCCACATGGCCAAGGAACAGGTCACCCAGGCCCTTGCCCTCGGACGCGCCGGCGATCAGGCCCGGAATATCCGCCACAACGAATTCGGCCCCGTCCACCCCCACGACACCCAGATTGGGCACCAGCGTGGTGAACGGGTAATCGGCCACCTTGGGCCGCGCATTGGATGTTGCCGCAAGGAAGGTCGATTTGCCTGCATTGGGCAAGCCAAGCAGCCCGACATCGGCAATCAGCTTCAGCCGCAACCAGATCGTGCGCTCCACCCCCGGCTGGCCAGGATTGGCGCGGCGCGGCGCCCGGTTGGTCGAGGTGGTGAAACGCAGGTTGCCCCAGCCGCCATTGCCGCCCTTGGCCAGCACCACGCGTTGGCCGACCTCGGTCAGGTCGGCGATCACGGTTTCCTGGTCCTCGTCCAGCACTTCCGTGCCAACCGGCAGGCGCAGGATGATGTCATCGCCATCGGCGCCGGTGCGCTGGCTGCCCATGCCCGCCTGCCCGTTCTTGGCAAAGAAATGCTGCTGGTAGCGGAAGTCGATCAAGGTATTGAGCCCGTCGACCGCCTCGGCAATGACAGAGCCGCCTTTGCCACCATCGCCACCATCCGGGCCGCCATATTCGATGAACTTCTCGCGCCGGAAGCTGATACAGCCGCCGCCGCCGCTGCCCGAGCGGATATAGACCTTGGCGAGATCGAGGAATTTCATGGGTCGGGCCTTTCGGGGCGTTCAGTTGCGCGGGATACGGCATTGCCGCGATGCACTCAAGGGGGACCGGATGGTTGGCCGGTCGATGAGGACGCAGGGCGCTCTAACTTGCAGCCGGTGATGGCGGGCGCCAGTCCGCCCGGGACAGCGCCACTTGCTGGGATCGCACCAGTTCCCCGGTTGCTCGGCAGGTCACCTCGCGCTGATCGGTATCCTTGAAGCCCAGCCGGTAAAGCACCGCGGCCGAACGGGCGTTGCCGAGGAAATACTCCGAGCGTATTTGCCCCGGCGTGTCCTGCTCGAAGATATGCGCCACAACCGCCGGCGCGGCCTCGCTTAGGATACCGTTGCCCCACTCTTCCCGGCGCAGCCAGTAGCCGAACGAGTCGCGTCCCCCGATCATGCCCAGCACGCGGTCCTCGTCGGTGCGGGTGATGGCCCAGCTGCGTTCACGGCCGGACAGGCATTCGCCAATGAACCATTGGGCGTCTTCCGGCGTGTAAGGATAAGGCACAACGGTCAACCAGCGGCTGACCTCCAGGTCATTGATCGCGGCAACGATATCGGCCTCATCCGCGTCACGCGGCCCGCGCAGCGTCAGGCGTGCCGTATGCAGGTCGGGTGTCACCCGCCCATCTTCCGGCTATAGGTCCAGGTGGGCACAACGGCATTGCGTGCCACGCAAAAGGCCTCGGCATCGCCAAGGTAGTCGAATCCGACATTTGTCAGCACCCGGGCCGAGCCGGGATTGTCCTGAAAGACTTCGGCAAAGACCTGGGCCGCCCCATGCGGATTGGCGGCGATCAGCGCACCCACCGCCTCGGTGGCGATCCCGGTATTCCAGAAGGCTGGCGCCACCCAGTAGCGAATTTCCGATTGCTGGCGGTCCATGCGTTCCAGTTTCAGGATGCCCAGCACCTCGGCGTGGCCAAGCGCAGAGCCGTCCATCACCCAGACATCGACCGAATGATCGGGGTCGGCGGCGGTGCGCAAAAGCGTCTCGACCGTGCCGGGGGGCAGCGGATGCGGGATGTCGCGGGTCATCGTGGCGACGCGCGCATCCCCCGCATACATCTCGATCAGCCCGGTATCGGACTGGCGCATGGGGCGCAGCGCGAACCGGCCCGCTGCTATCAATGCTTCGCTGTGCAAATCCTGTTCGACAATCATTGGCCTTCCTCCTCCAAAAGCCCGAACCCCGCAAGTTACGGAACCGACATGGGGGCGGCCTGTGGTGAAAGACAGGCCTTGTAACGAAAAAGGGACCGGCGGTTTCGCCGATCCCTTTCAAATTTCTTGAAACCTTTGGGTTCGGCTTATTCCGCGGCCTCCGCCATCGGAAGCACGGAAATGAAGGTGCGGCCCTTCAGGCCCTTGCGGAAGGTCACATTGCCCTCGACGGTGGCGAAGATCGTGTGATCCTTGCCTTCGCCCACGCCTTCACCCGGCCACCACTTGTTGCCGCGTTGACGCGCGATGATGTTGCCGGGGATCACATGTTCCCCACCGAACTTCTTGATGCCAAGGCGGCGACCGGCAGAGTCGCGGCCGTTACGGGATGAACCGCCTGCTTTCTTGTGTGCCATCGTGTCTCTCCTATCGTCGTCTTACTTGGCCAGTTCTTTGGCCTGATCAACCCAGCCTTCACGCTCGATCCGGCCCTTGACGCTCAGCTTCTCGTCCATAGCAGCAATATCGGCCTCGGTCCACGCCGCGATCTGGGCGAAGGTGGTCACGCCGGCCTCGTGCAGCTTCTTCTCAAGCGCGGGGCCCACACCGGACAGCTGCTTGAGATCGTCGCCGTCGGAATTGGCGGCGGCCTTCTTGGGCGCGGCTTTCTTCGGTTCGGCCTTGGCCTCGGCCTTCGCGGCAGGCTTTGCAGCGGCCTTCTTGGCCTTCTTCGGCGCAGCGGCGGCAGCAGCAGCGGCAAAGCCGGCCCCACCAACAGCGGCCTTCACGCCGGACTTGTCGGCACCCTTTTCCAGGATGTCGGTGATACGCACCAGCGTCAGTTGCTGACGGTGGCCACGGGTCCGCTTGGAGCTGTGCTTACGACGGCGCTTGACGAACTTGATGGTCTTGGGGCCCTTGATCTGGTCGATCACTTCGGCCTGGACACCGGCACCGTCCACGAGCGGCGTGCCCACGGTGCCGCCCACCATCAGAACATCGTTGAATTGAACTTTTTCGCCAGCTTCGGCGGCGATCTTCTCGACACGCAGAACGTCACCCGAGGTGACGCGGTATTGCTTGCCGCCGGTTTTCATAACCGCAAACATGGGTCTCTTCCTTTTCAATCGCGTCTCTGGGGTCCCCCGAACCGGGGCGTTCGCTGCGGTCATCCGCAACCCGTGGACAGCGCGCCCGTTGGGGCGAGATTTTGCCTAAGCCCGACAAGAGACTTGCCGGGATGGCAGCTTATCTGCGCATCCTGCTGCCAAGTCAACCCCCAAGGGGCCGAAATCCATGCGCCATCCTGCCGTCTGCGCCGTCCTTCTTCTGGCCGCCTGTTCGCAGCAAGCCAACCATCTGGGCAACCCGCTTTTCTGGCCAGTTCGCGGCGCGGCCAGCGCGATGCAGGAGGCCAACTATACCCAAAGGCGCGGCGAGGTTGAACTCTTCGTCAAAACCAACCATCCGGACTTGCTTGCCGACATCCGCGCCGGGGGCGGCCCGACCCTGACCCGCGCCTTCGATCTTGCCGAGGCCCCGCAGCAAATACGCGCCCCGCATATCCTGCAACTTCAATCGGACCTTCCCCTCTACGAGGCAAGCCCCGAGGCGCTGGTCGTCGCGATCATGGTCACGGGCTAGAGATCCTGCGCCGTCATCTCGTGGGCGGCGGCACGGCCAAGCGCGCGGCTGATGTCCTCGAACTCGGCATCGAACGCGTCGAACAGGACCCGGTTGATCGCCTGCCCCGCCTCGCTCTCGGAGAAAGTGACATAGCTTTCCAGCTGATCATCGGCCAGCGGCTGATAGGCCAACATCGAGAAGGCAAAGACCCATTCCGTCGTATTGCCGCGAATCTCCGGCTCCTGTGCCCAGACATCGGCCAGGATCTGGTCTTCGCTCAGGTCACCGCCGAAAGCGCCGCCCTCGGCAAGGCCCCGAAAGAAAGCATAGTTCGAATTCATCGCGCCCATGACATTGCGCTCGATAAGGTCATTGGCCTCGACGAAGCGCGCGACCAGCTGGTATCGCTCGGTCTCGTCGGCCATGGCGACAGCGGCATTTTCGCGGGCGGCATCCTCGATGGCTTCGTCAAGAAACGCCTCGCGCGCGCTCAGTTCCAGGGACAGAACCTCCTGGCCCAGATCGGATCCGTAGAAGCCGTGCAGCGCCTCCATGTCGGCGCCCTCCAGACCCTGAACGAATTCGGTGCGGATGCGATCGACCATGCGCTCCTCGTCGTAGATCCGCTCGACCATCCGCATCCAGTCGGGGCCGGTATTGCCAGCCAGCATGTCTGCGCCGAGGGTCTCGCCATAGGCGATGCCCTCTTGCTGCATGACCGAGATGATCTGCGGCAGTTTCATCATCTCGAAAAGGGCGCCCGCATCGGCGGCGGCGTCGCCTTCGGCCAGCGCCGGCGTGGCGGCCAGGACCGTGAAAGCGGCAGGAACGGCAAAACGCAGCATGTCGGGTATCCTTTCTGGTTGCCCCTCAATGAATAGGTTCGAAAGGGCGGTATTCCAAGGGCCGGCGACGGGCGGATGGCCGTCGATGACAGGATTGTCAGGAAAAGGGTTGCAAGCCCCGGCAAGCCCGATTATCTCCCGCGTCCAGACCCCCGCGGAGAGGTGCCGGAGTGGTCGAACGGGGCGGTCTCGAAAACCGTTGTGGGTGCAAGCCCACCCAGGGTTCGAATCCCTGTCTCTCCGCCACAACATCAATAAAAACAATGACTTAGCGGCAGTTGTTAAATCTAGCCCCTTAATAGCCCCTCAGGATTCTTTGCTAGGGAGCCTATCTGCAGGTGCTGGGAGCACCGGGCCCCTCACCCGGGTCTCGCGCCAAGGGAATCGTTGGGGTATAATCTGGGCATGACCCAGAGAGCTGACCAACCACCCCGACCGGAGCCGGAGCGCCTGCGCGCGAGACCGTTGAGCAGAGAGGCATTTCACCAGGCGGCCGCCAAGGCGGCGCAGCTGACCGTCAAGCAGCGTGCCAAAGGCCGCAAGCGGGCGGCGCTTGGCAACTACCCGGAGCGGGCCTCACGCGAACAGCTGTGGGAGGGGTATCAAAACGCTCCTAGGTGCACGGCTGAAAAACACGACGGAACGCGCTGCCGCTTGCCGGTCGTGCGCGGATCGGATCGCTGCGTTCATCACGAAGGCATTCAGCGCAACCCGAGCTGTCCGGCGGCAGGCCGGTGGTATCTGCAGGGAAAGCTCAAGCCACCACGGGGGCGCTTCAAAACGCACCCGAGCGCATTACGTGCGGCGCTTGACCGGGACGCCGGCAAAGACCCCGGTGGTGGCCACGGGGGCGACTGACGCCACGGGGGTTGTATCCAAGAGACATTAGGCTGAGTGGACCACAGGCCAGCCAAACCAAAGGCCCTTGGCCAAGCGGCCAGCCAAGCGTGGAAAACGGCTGAGCTGAATGAACTGGTCGCAGGCTGTGGCCACCCGACCGTGCCACCCCCCGGACACCCCCAACCGGCGGTGAAAATACCTTGTATGACCGCGCGACCAAATTTTCGGATACAGTTTTTATTACTATAGGTGGCGCAGCTGAACCGCCAATTCCGGTCAGCGCACGACGTCTTACAGGGCGCCTTCCAGCTGTCAGTGACTGACCCGCACGCTCTCATGATCGGGCGCTTTCTCGCCGCTAGCGGGTGAGGTTGTAAGGTCATGTTCACTATGACCATGTCCAAAAAGACCATCTAGTCCCCACCCGCGACCCTTGGCACACAGCCCAGCAAGAGAAAACGCGCGCCAGAAAGAGGGCCGGGATGACCAAGTGGCTGCGGAAAATAGGGGTTGTGGTCAAACCACTTATAACTCTTGTTCAATACAATGCGTATTTCATTATTACCGTAGTTGCTTTGTCTTACCCTACGATTGCGGTAGGCAAACAGGATAAAACTTGCTCATCTCAAACAATTGAGTCGAGAGCTGGCTTTACAAACGGAAGCTTTGTCTTTCGCGGAATATACATTCGTTTTACTGATTCCTCTGGAAGCTTTGAGTGCAGGTATGTGCAAGCTGGTACTTTCCCTGACAACGCCGACGCTGGTGGTCCGCAGGTAATGATCGGTTACAATTATCGAAGAGTTGGCCCCAATTTAGCAGTAATGGAAGGTCAGGTTGGTGAACTCAATGGAGTTATTAACGAGACGCCAGGCGACGATCATTTTCTTCATGAAAATAGCGATGTTTTTGGGGATGCCACATCAGTAAACGTAACTCAGAATGATGAGCGCGAATTCCTCCGTTTTAATGCACGATACTTTGGTTATTTCATGGAAAATAATATCCCCACCCGTTTTGAAATTGATACCTCAGCAGATGGGGGCGTCGGCTTGTTTGCCGCTCGACTTTCAATGGTCACCAATTCATTCTATTTCGAAAATGCTAGTAGCCCGCAACTTGACGTAAACTTTAGCCCAACATTTAACTTCAGCGGGCTTGAGCAAAACGGTTCTTCGATTTCCTCCAGTTTTATTTCATCGGCCTCAGACTTAACTTTTGAGCTGGCCTACGACCGGACACTGTCCCTTGGCGCGGCTGCGGGCGATGCGGATGCCTTTAAAATCACGGATGGAAGCGGCAACAGCTACGAGACGTCCATCAGTGCTGGCGACCTGAGTGGGTCCAAGCTTTCGGTTGTAATTCCTGCGGCCAATCTCGTGGAGGGGGAGACTTATACCGTTGAGGTAAAAGACCGCGCTCTGGAGGGCAGCTCGAATGTCGAGACTCCGGCCCTGACGCTTGTGGATGCCTTCACGGTCCCCGACACGACCCCACCTGTTGTCACGTCGATTTCTCAGGGTGCGACGTCGCCTGCCACGGTTCCATCGGGTGGTTTGAAGAACGGCGACAGTGTTTCTTTTGCGGTCCAGTTCAACGAGACGATTGGGGCCGTGAACACGACGAACGGCACGCCGCGTCTTGCTTTGGACGTTGGCGGGACGACGGCCTATGCGGATTACGCGAGCGAGAGCGGTGACACAGTGACCTTCACGTATACGGTGGGGTCTGAGGACAACGACGGCGGGTCGATCGACATCACCGCCCTTGAGCTCAATGGCGGGACGATCGAGGACGCGGCGGGCAATGCGCTGGACGTTTCCAGCCATGGTTCAATCGACAATGTCGACGGGTCTGGCAATGTTGACCTGAGCGGCGTGGCGGCGGGCGATAATACGTATAGCCTCGCCGTGGACGGTATTGCGCCCCTGATCGATCCTACATCGAAGACGGACCCGGCGAATGGCGACAACGACGTGGTGCCGGGCGACGTGATTACGCTGTCGTTCGACGAGAGCGTTTCCGCGGGTTCTGGTGATATTGTCATCACCGATACAGGAGGCAGCTCGACCTTCGACACGATTGACGTGACGTCTGGCCAAGTGACGATCACCGGCAGCGGAGACTCGACGGTGGTCGAGATCGACCCGGCGAGCAACTTCGACATCACCACGACCTACTCGGTTGCGATCCCGGCGGGGGCGTTCGTCGATGACGCTGGCAACGGGTCGCCTGCGGTGTCGGCGTCGAACTATCAGTTTACCACGGTGAACGCCCCGTCTCTCGGCACGCCGGCCTTCACCTCGACGGGCCCCTACAAGGCGGGCGACGTCATTGGTTTTGAGCTGACGTTCACGGAACCTGTGACGGTTGACGAGAGCGGCGGGACGCCGTCGGTTGACTTGGATGTTGGCGGGAGCGTGCAGACGGTGGCGCTGTCGTCTGCGAGCGGAGACACGCTGAGCTTTGCGTATGAGGTGCAACCCAGCGATACGGACGCGGACGGCGTCGCGGTGGTTGCGAACACGCTGGCGCTGAACGGGGCGACGATCACGGGGGACAGCACAGGTCAGCCGGCGCTTCTGGGGCATTCCGGGGCGGGGGGCTCGCCTGCGCAGAACGTGGACACGGCCGTGCCGTCCGCGCCGTCTCAGCCGGATCTTGCGGCGGGCTCTGACAGCGGTGTGTCGGATGCCGACGACATCACGAGCGACACGACGCCGGAGTTTACGGGCACGTCGGAGGCGGCTGCGACGGTGGAGGTCTTTGCCGGGGCGACGTCGCTGGGGACGGTGAGTGCGAACGGGTCGGGCGCTTGGAGCCTCACGGTTGCGAACGGAGACGCGCTCTCGGACGGCACCTACGCCATCACGGCCAAGCAGACGGACGCGGCGGGGAACGTGTCGGCGGCCTCGTCGGCCTTGTCCGTGGAGATCGACACGAGCGTGGCGGCGCCGGGGATTGCGCTGGCCGATGACGCGGGCGCGAGCGACAGCGACCTGATCACGCGGGACGGGACGGTGTCGGTGACACTGGCCGGGGACGTGGCGAGCTGGGAGTACAGCATCGACGGGGGCGGCACCTGGAGCGCGGGCAGCGGGACGAGCTTCACGCTGAGCGCGGGGAGCTACGCCGCCGATGACGTGCAGGCGCGCCAGACGGACGTGGCGGGCAACCAGAGCAGTGTGGCGTCGATCTCAGGCGCGATCACGGTTGATGAGACGGTGCCGGGGGTGGCGTCGCTGACGCGGGTGGACGCCAGCCCGACCAATGCCGACAGCCTGAGCTGGGACGTGACCTTCGACGAGGCGATGACCAATGTGGACGCGGCGGACTTCCGTGTGGCGAACACGAGCGCTGTGCTGAGCGTCACGGATCAAGGTAGCAACACCTACCGTGTGACGGCCTCGGGGGGCGATCTGGCCGATCTGGAGGACAGGATCACGCTGTCCTTCTTCTCGGGCCACAACATCACGGATACGGCCGGCAACGCGCTGGCGCCGGCGCCCACGGTGGGGGGCACGGACGAGCCGGAGTATCTGGTGGACAACGCGCCGCCTTCCGTGACGCAGACGAGCGTGCCGAGCGACCAGACCTACAGCCTCTCGGCGGCCTCGCGGGTGATGCGCTTCCAGCTGTCGATGTCGGAGGCGGTGACGGTTGCAGGCGGCACGCCGCGCATTCCCTTCACCATGCAGAGCGGGACGGCGTATGCCGACTATCAGCCCGGCGAGAGCAGCGGCCAGACGCTGGTCTTCACCTATACCGTGCAGGGCAATGATCTGGACCCTGACGGGATCGAGGTGGCAGACGCGATCGACCTCAACGGGGCGAGCGTTCAGGACGTGGTGGGCAACGACCTCGAGACGGCGCTCTCGATCGGCAGGCTTGCGGGCGTGCAGGTCGAGGCGGTGCGCCCGGCGGCGATCAGCGTGACCCGTGTCGCCCCGTCATACATGAAGACGGCGGCCGATACGCTGGTCTGGGACGTGACCTTCTCGGAGCCTGTGCAGAATGTTGGTGGTGCGACGGCGGACTTCACGCTGGCGGGAACGAGTGCTGCGATCACCTCGGCCAACAACACGAGCGGGAACACGTGGCGGATCACAGCGAGCGGGGGCGATCTGGCGGGTCTCGACGGACCGGTCACGCTGGGCTTTGCCTCGGGCAACGATATTGTGGATCTTGAGGGCAACCCTTGGAAGACGGCCTCGGTGCCGTCGCCCAATGAGGCGGGCTACGTGCTGGACAACACCGCGCCGGTGATCACGGGCCCGGATGCGGCGGGCAATGGCACGACGACGGGGGCGACGGCGAACGCGACGCTTTCTGAGAACACGCTGGGCGTGGCGCGCTTTACGGCCGACGAGACGGTGCGCTGGTCGCTTACCGACCTTGGCGGGTCTTCGGGCAGCGGGACGGACCAGGGCGACTTCGCGATCGACCCGGCCTCGGGGCAGCTGACCTTCAAGAGCGCCAAGGCGCCGGATTACGAGAGCCCGCAGGACAGCGATGGCGACGGCGTCTGGCAGGTCGAGGTCTTCGCGCGGGACATCGACGGCGCGGGCAACGTGACGGGCAACATCAGCGCGCAGATGGTCAGCGTGACGGTGCTGGACGTGGACGAGGACGCGCCGGTGCCGAGCTTCAGCTACACGCCGACGACGCCGGGTGAGCCGGAGGTGGGGCCGTTCACGGCCACGCTGTCGTTCAACGAGCCCGTGACGGGCTTTGATCTGTCGGATGTACGGGTCAGCTCGCGCAACGCGGCACTTGGGAACCTGCAGGAGCAGACGCCGAAGAAGGTCTGGACCTTTGAGGTCACACCTGTGGCCGATGGGGTTGTGACGCTGGATCTTGCGGCGGGCAAGGTGCAGGACGAGGCCACGGACGACCAAGGCAACTCCGTGCCGAACGACAACATCGCGGCGACGTCCTTTACGGTGGCCGCGCGGCGGGACACGGACGGGGACGGCACGCCGGATGCCGAGGACGCCTTCCCGAATGATCCGAACGAGGACAAGGATACGGACGGCGACGGGGTTGGCGACAACCAGGAAGCGGAGGACGGGACCAGCCCGACGAGCGGGGACTCGGACGGCGACGGTCTGAGCGACAAGGAAGAGAAGGAGCGCGGGACGGATCCGAACGATCCTGACAGCGACGGCGACGGCATCCCGGATGGCCGGGAGGTCGAGGAGGGCTCCGATCCCACCAAGGGCGACAGTGACGGCGACGGTGTGCCGGACGGCGAGGATGACCTGCCGAACGACCCCTCGGGCGGCACGGACAGCGACGGCGACGGGGTGAGCGACGCCGATGAGATTGCCGATGGCACGGATCCCAACGACCCCGACAGTGACGGCGATGGCGTCTCTGATGGCGACGAGCGCGATGCGGGCACGGATCCAAAGAACCCCGACAGCGACGGCGACGGCACGCCGGACGGCGAAGACGCCTTCCCGCGCGACCCGTCGGAGGACACCGACACCGATGGTGACGGGATTGGCGACCGTGAAGAGGGCTTTGTGGGCACCAAGACGGACGACCCTGACAGTGATGGCGACGGGCTGACGGATGCCGAGGAACGCGCGGCTGGCACGGATCCGGGCAATCCCGACAGCGACGGCGACGGTATCCCGGACGGCACCGAGGTTGATGCAGGTACCGACCCGGGCAACCCCGACAGCGACGGGGATGGCACGCCGGACGGCCAAGACGCTTTCCCGCGGGACCCGTCTGAGGACACGGACAGTGACGGAGATGGGGTTGGCGACAACCAGGAAGTTGCTGACGGGACCGATCCGAACGATCCCGACAGTGACGGCGACGGCGTCTCTGACGGTGATGAGAAGGACGCGGGCTCCGATCCGACCTCTGGCGACAGCGATGGGGACGGGGTTCCGGACGGCGAGGACGCCTTCCCGAACGATGCCAATGAGGACGCGGATACGGACGGCGACGGCGTGGGCGACAATGCCGAGCGTGCCAACGGCACGGACCCGGCGAGCGCGGATACGGACGGCGATGGTCTGAGCGACAAGCGCGAGCAGGAGCTTGGCACGGATCCCAACGATCCCGACAGCGACAATGACGGGATCTCGGACGGGGCCGAGGTGGCTGCCGGGACGGATCCCACCGCGCGCGACAGTGATGGCGACGGTGTGGATGATGCCTATGACGACTACCCCAACGATGCCGGGGCCAGCGATGGCGGCGTGGACAGCGACGGCGATGGTGTGCCGGACGGCGAAGAGCGCGCCAATGGCACCGATCCGGGTAAGACCGACACGGACGGCGATGGCGTTCCGGATGCCGAAGACGCTTTCCCGAATGACCCGAATGAGACCACGGACAGCGACGGCGACGGCGTGGGCGACAATGCGGACGCCTTCCCGTTCAACCCACGTGAGGATACCGACAGCGATGGTGACGGGGTTGGAGACGGCACGGAGACCGCGGCCGGGACGGATCCAAACGATCCCGACAGTGACGGCGACGGTGTACCGGATGCCGAGGAGCGTGCGGCGGGCACCAACCCGCTGGTCACGGATAGTGACGGCGACGGGGTCGATGACGCAACGGAGCTGGCCAATGGCACTGATCCGCTGAACCCGGATACGACCAAGCCGACGGTGACGGTCGAAGGGCCTACGGATGTTGTGGTTGAGGACTTCACGGTCACGCTGACCTTCTCGGAGGATGTGACGGGCTTGGCGCTTGACGATGTCGACGTGACCAATGCGCAGGCATCCAAGCTGACGGGCAGCGGCGCGGTTTACACGCTGACCATCTCGCCTGAGCTGGGAAAGACCGTCACGGTTCAGGTCCCGGCAGCCGCGGCGCAAGATGAGGCTGGCAACCAGAACGTGGCCTCGAACACCTACGCGATCCTTGCGGGCTCGCCGGCGTCTGAGTTCGAGGCGCATCGCGAAGAGATCCGCCAAGTGGTTGCGGACTCGGCAATGCGCGACTTGCAGTCTACGATGTCGGCCAACCAGCGTATGGTGGCTCAGGCACGCGGACGGTTCGTGGATGCGCAGCGCCAACGGCAAGACGCTGATGCAAGTGGTGTGGTGACGCGGAACTATGTGCCGTTCGACGTGGACGGAAGTTTTGCGTTGGAAGGCGGGAGCCTCAGCACCCGCGGGACCTTCTTTGAGCAAACGGGCAACTACGAGGGCACCCACCGCCGCTTGATCTTTGGGGACTTCGACATCCAGCACGATGCCGACACCGATAGCACGACGGCCACATTGACCGGACGTGTTGCTTGGGAACATCTGGTCTCCGAGCAGACGATGCTGGGCTACTTCGTGGGCGGAGAACTGGCACATTCCACACTCGACGGATCATTTGAGGGCGACCAAGACCGCCTTGGTGTGACCGTCGGCGGCTATGCCGTGCGGGAATGTCCCGCTTGATGTTGAAACTTGCCTGAGTGGCGCAGCTTGATGCGAGGTTATGCGGCGTCCTTGATCTGGTCAAGCTGGTCCTTTTGGCGGTGGTCGATAAGGGCCTGCTTTAGGATTGG
>NZ_QETF01000002.1 GCF_003129565.1 Salibaculum griseiflavum | reverse complement strand
GATCATGTTTGGTAGGTTGAAGGATTGGCGGCGTGTGGCAACCCGCTACGACAGGTGCCCGAAGGTCTTCCTGTCAGCCATCGCCCTCGCAGCACTCGTCATCTACTGGCTATGAGTCCTGACCCTAGGATTGGGGAATGGAAATGAACGGATACAAAGCCTTGGCGCTTGCAACCTGCCTGTCGATGGCAACCGGCACCGCGACCGCCGAAGAGGGGTTCTATTACGGTGGTGCACTGGGTTTCGCGAAACTCGAGAGTCAGAGTGCCGGCATCGGCCGTACCGAGGGTCAGGATGCAACTTTGGGTGTGGTTCTCGGATACCGCTTTTCGCACGATGACCAAAGCTGGTTTGGTGTCGAGGGCACGCTGGACGGCACAACGGGTCAACGCATGACAACTGTTGGTGTTCCTGTAGAGTCATGCAGCGACGAGTCTCCTGATTGGTGTGAAGTGCGTGGCATCGCGCGGGTCAGGGGGGTCTATGGCGCGAAGGTGACCAGTGACATCGAGGTGTTGTCCATGGTTGGCGTGGCCGCTGTCGCCGGTCTGGCCGAAGATGGGGTGGGCAACTATGTCGATACCACTGCGACCGGCTTGACGATCGGGGTCGGTGGCCAACGTCCCATGGGTGGCGGCATGGGGCGGCTGGAGTTCGTCTATGACCGTTTCGAGGGCAGCAATCCGGGGGATTTCGAGAAGACCCTCGAAATCTTTTCCTTGCGGACCGTTTTTACGTTCTGAAAGCCAACACGTTGATGGCGTAAGGGGGCGGGATCACCGCCCCCGATGTCGTCATGCCGATCCAGCCTATCGACCTTGCTCCAGTCGCTTGTGCGATATTCTTGCCTTGATGATTGTTCCGTAAATGCCGCTTGCGACGGCCAGCAGGTATCTACGTCGCCGATTCAATTCGATCCTGCTCGCTAATCTTGCCCTCGTGAAACCCTGACGCATTGCACCCGGGGGCGCTTTGCCCCATATCGCCTTTCAAGCCCGCGCGGATGCGTTGCCAATCGGCGGCGCAGCAATTACCGTGCCGCGACTTCGACGACCGGGGGGTGCCCGGCCAACAGACAAAGGACGACCGATGGAAGCGCTTGGACAGTTCATTCCCCTTATCCTGATCTTCGCGATCATGTATTTCCTGCTGATCCGCCCGCAGCAGAAGAAGCTGAAGGATCACCAGGCCATGGTGAACGCCCTGCGCCGGGGCGACCAGGTCGTCACCCAGGGCGGGCTGATCGGCAAGGTCACCAAGGTCAAAGAGGACAATGAGCTGGAGGTCGAGCTGGCCGATGGCGTCAAGGTGCGCGTCGTGCAGTCGACCATCGCGCAGGTCCTCAACAAGACCGAGCCCGCCGAGGGCTGAACCGAACGGGGCCTTCATGGCCCCGTTTTTCATGGCAAGGGGCCTGGGGCAGCCGGGCAGGGGCAGTTTCGATGCTACAGATTGATCTTTGGAAGCGTGTGGCCATCTGGCTGATGGTGCTGGCGGGGGTCCTTTTGGCCCTGCCCAACGCCTTTTACAGTCGGGTTGAGCAATCCAACGACGCCGAGGCGGTGATCGCCGAGGGGATCACCGACGCCGCGTTGGAGGCGCAGGCCGCCCAATGGCCCACATTCCTGCCCGATGGGTTGGTAAATCTCGGTCTCGACCTGCGGGGCGGCGCGCATCTGCTGGCTCAGGTGCAGGTGGAAGAGGTTTACGACCGTCGGATCGACTCCATGTGGCCCGATGTGCGCGACGTGCTGGCCGCCGAACGCGATGTGGTGGGCTTCGTCAGCCGCGAAGAGAATGCACCCTCCGGGCAATTGCACGTGCGCATTTCCAACACCGAGGCGATGCCGCGGGCGCTGGAGCTTGTGCGCGGTCTGGCGCAGCCTGTGGTCTCGCTGACCGGGGCCGCGTCATCGGACCTCGACGTTCAGGCGCGCGACGGTGTTATCGTGGTGCAATTGTCCGAGGCCGAGAAGGCCGCCAGCGATGACCGCACCGTGCAACAGGCGCTGGAGATCATCCGCCGCCGGATCGACGAGGTCGGCACCCGCGAGCCGAATATCCAGCGTCAGGGCGCGGATCGCATTCTTGTCCAGGTGCCCGGCGTGGGCAGCGCGCAAGAGGTCAAGGACATCATCGGCACGACCGCGCGCCTGACCTTCCACCCGGTTGTCAGCCGCACCGCCAATGGCGAGGCCAGCCCCGGCGCGGGCAACATCATCCTGCCTTCGCTGGACGAGGAGGGAATCTTTTACATCGTCGAACGCACGCCGGTCGTGTCGGGCGAAGAGCTGGTCAATGCCCAACCGACGATGGACCAGAACAACAGCCCCGCGGTCAATTTCCGGTTCAACACCGCCGGGGCGCGTGCCTTTGGCGATTACACGGCCGAGAATATCGGATCGCCCTTTGCCATCGTGCTGGACGACGAGGTCGTCAGTGCGCCGGTGATCCAGTCGCACATTCCGGGCGGCTCGGGGATCATCACCGGGCAGTTCACCATCGAGGAAACCACGGAGCTTGCGGTGTTGCTGCGGGCCGGGGCCTTGCCCGCCGAGCTGATTTTCCTCGAAGAACGGACCATCGGGCCCGAGCTGGGGCAGGACAGCATCGATGCGGGCACCATCGCCTGTATCGTCGCCTTCATCGCGGTGCTGATCTACATGGTGCTGAGCTATGGCCTGATCGGGGTCTTCGCCAATATCGCGCTGATCATCAACATGGCGCTGATCTTCGGGGCGCTCAGCCTTCTTGGGGCGACGCTGACCCTGCCCGGGATCGCCGGGATCGTGCTGACCATCGGCATGGCGGTCGATGCCAACGTGCTGGTCTTCGAACGGATCCGCGAGGAACGAAAATCTGCCAAGGGTCCGGCGCGGGCGATTGAGCTGGGCTATGAGAAGGCCCTGTCGGCCATCGTCGACGCCAATATCACGACCTTTATCACGGCCTGCATCCTGTTCTTCATGGGGGCAGGGCCGGTGCGAGGCTTTGCCGTGACGCTGGGCCTCGGCATCCTGACCTCGGTCTTCACGGCAATCTTCGTCACCCGCCTGCTGGTCATCATGTGGTTCGAACGCAAGCGGCCCAAGCAGCTGTTCACGGGCAAATACCTGCGGCTGGTCAAGGAAGACACGTCCTGGGATTTCTTCAGCCGCTCCAAGCTGTGGCTGGGCATTTCCTCGGTTCTGGTGGTCGTGGCCTTCGTCAGCTTCCTGCTGCAGGGCCTGAATTACGGGATCGACTTCAAGGGGGGCACCACGATCCGCACTGACAGCCCACAGGCGGTCTCGGTCGCGGATTATCGCGCCGCGCTTGATCCGCTTGAGCTGGGCGACGTGACGATCACACAGGTCTTCGATCCGACATTCGCCGCGGACCAGAACGTCAAGACCGTGTCGATCCAGGCCCAGGAGGGCGAGGAAAGCGTCACCAACGAGACCATCGGCGCGGTGCAGGAGGCGTTGCGCGCCATCGACCCGGACGTGACCTTCCCATCGGTGGAATCCGTCGGGCCGACCGTATCCGGCGAGCTGATCCAGACTGCGGCCATCGCGGTGCTTCTGGCGATTGCGGCGGTGCTGGTCTACATCTGGATGCGGTTTGAATGGCAGTTTGCCTTGGGCGCGGTTGCGGCGCTGGTTCACGATGTTGTTCTGACCATGGGTATTTTCAGCGAATTGCAGATCAAGTTCGATCTGGCCATCATCGCGGCCATCCTGACCATCGTCGGCTACTCGCTCAACGATACCGTGGTCGTCTTTGACCGCGTTCGAGAGAACCTGCGAAAATATAAGAAGAAAGAGCTCAAGGAAGTGCTCAACATCTCCATCAACGAGACGCTGAGCCGAACCTTCATGACCTCGCTGACCACGCTCTTGGCGCTGATCTCGCTTTATATTCTGGGTGGCGACGTGATCCGGGGCTTCGTTTTCGCGATGATCTGGGGCGTGATCGTGGGGACCTATTCCTCGATCTTCGTGGCCTCGACGATCCTGCTGGTTCTGGGCGTCAAACGCGACTGGTCCAAGAAGGACCCAACGCAGGTCTCCAACCAGTTTGGCAATATCGACGCCTGAGATTGGCCCTAACGATTCGCAGGACCGCCCCGCAATGTCGGGGCGGTTCGCGTTTGCAGGGGACATATGGAAATCTGGCTGATCCTGACCTGCCTGATGGCAGGGCTTGTCTATGGCTTTGCCGGCTTCGGCGCGGCACTGGTCTACATGCCCATTGCCGTGGCGCTGGTCGATCCCGTGATGGCAGTTGCCGCCTTCGCGGTGGCATCGCTGGGGTCGATTCTGACCGTGGTGCCGCAGGCCTGGCCGCAGGCGGACCGGCGCGCCACGCTGACCATGCTGGCCGCCGCGATCGCGCTGGAGCCGCTGGGCGTCTGGTTCCTGCGAACCAGCGATCCCACGGCACTGCGCTGGGCGGTGTCTTGCGTGGTTTTCGTCACGCTGGCCGCTCTGCTGGCGGGCTGGCGCTACCGCCAGGTTCCGGGCCTCCCGGCCTGGCTTGGCGTTGGGGCAGGGGTTGGCTTTCTGGGCGGTTCGGTCGGCCTGAATGGGCCGGTCCTTGTTCTGTTCCAGCTGGGTGGCCGTGACGAGGTCGCCCGCACCCGCGCCAACACGATCATCGTGCTGTCCTTTTCCAGCTTTGCCCTTCTGCCGGTCATGGGCCTGCAGGGCGCCGTCACGCGCGAGGCGGTGATGACGGGTTTCATCATGCTGCCTGCCTATGCGCTGGGCGGTTATCTGGGCCGCCGGCTTTTCATTCCGGCCCGGGCTGGCCTATACCGGGGCACGGCCTACGCCATCATAGGGGTGGCGGGTGTGATGGGACTGCCGATCTGGGGGTGAAGGATGCGCCTGAACGAAGTTGTTTTCGATGATGCCAAGCCGGTGGACGGTTATGGGCCGGGGTTCTTCCGCATCGGCGGAGAGGTCGTCGAGGGCGCGGTCGTGATCTCGCCCAAGGGTGTCGAGGGATGGGACGGGATGGAGGATACCGACCGGCTGGTCGCATTGGCCCCGGACATCGATGTTCTGCTGGTCGGCACCGGCGCCGAGATTGCACCGCTTCCAAAGGGCTTGCGCGACCGGCTGGAAGAGGCGGGAATCGGCGTGGAGTTCAGCGCATCGCCGGCCGCTTGCCGCACCTATAACGTGCTACTGGCCGAAGGGCGCCGCGTCGGTTTGGCACTGTTGCCGGTCTGAGCCTTGCGCTATCGGTAGGCCCATGAGTTTGCATGTCAAAGACCTGAGCGTGGCCCGCGGCGGGCGCCCCGTGCTGCAAGGGGTCAGCTTCGATTGTGCCCCGGGTGATGCGCTGATCCTGCGCGGCCCCAATGGGATCGGCAAGACAACGCTGTTGCGGACGCTTGCCGGGCTGCAGCCCGGCCTGTCCGGAGAGGTGGACTTCCCCGAAGAAAGCGGTGCCTATGCCAGCCATGCGGACGGTATCAAGGCCCAGCTGAGCGTGACCGAAAACCTGACCTTCTGGGCCGAGGTTCATGGCGGCGTGCTGGATGACACCGTGTTGGAGGACTTCGACCTTGTCGACCTGCGGGACCGGCTGGCCGGCACGCTGAGCGCCGGACAGAAGCGCCGGCTGGGGCTGGCCCGACTGGGCGTGATCGGGCGCAAGGTGCTGTTTCTGGACGAACCCACCGTGTCGCTTGATGGGTTCTCGGTGAAGATGTTCGCTGACTGGCTGCGCGACAAGCATCTTGGACAGGGGGGCATCGCGGTGATCGCCACCCATATCGACCTCGGACTGGAGGCCCCGGTTCTGGACCTGACGCCCTACAAGGCCGCGCAGGACGCCGCAGGCGGCAGCGACGAGGCCTTCCTTTGATCGCCCTTCTCAAACGCGACCTGGCACTGGCGGTGCGGGCTGGGGGCGGCTTTGGCCTCGGCCTGGCGTTCTTCCTGATCGTGATCGTGCTTGTGCCCTTCGGGGTCGGCCCCCAGGCCGAGCTTCTGACCCGCATCGCGCCGGGCATTCTCTGGGTCGCGGCGCTGCTGGCCGCGCTGCTGTCGCTGGACCGGATCTTTGCGCTCGATCACGAGGACGGGTCACTGCCCTTGCTTGCGACCTCACCCCTGCCGCTGGAGGCGGTGGCGCTGGTCAAGGGCGTCGCCCACTGGATCACGACCGGTCTGCCCCTGACGCTGGCGGCCCCCGCGCTGGGCTTTCTGCTGAACCTGCAACCCAGTGCCTATGGCTTCCTGCTGATCACCTTGCTGGTCGGCACGCCCGCCCTGTCGATGATCGGCACGTTCGGCGCGGCCCTGACCGTCGGGTTGCGGCGCGGCGGGCTGCTCTTGTCGCTTCTGGTGCTGCCCTTATATATTCCGACGCTGATCTTCGGCGCAGAGGCGGTGCGGCGTGGGGCCGACGGGTTCTCGGCTACCAATGCGCTCGTCCTTCAGGGCGGCATCACGTTGGGTGTTTTCGCGTTCCTGCCATTCGCCACGGCGGCCGCGCTTCGGGTCAATCTGCGGTGAACAGGCATTGAGCCGCCGCGCGGGACAGGATACGAGATACACATGTCGATCTGGGAATATGCCAACCCCAAGAAGTTCATCGCCACCACCACCCCGGTTCTGCCCTGGGTGATGTGGGCGGCCGCCGTGACCCTTGTTGTCGGCCTTGTCTGGGGGTTCTTCTTCACGCCCGACGATTACCGGCAGGGCAGCACCGTCAAGATCTTCTACCTGCATGTGCCCGCCGCCATGATGGCGATCAATATCTGGGTGATGATGCTGGTGACATCCCTGATCTGGCTGATCCGCCGCCACCATGTCAGTGCCCTTGCCGCCAAGGCCGCCGGCCCCATCGGCATCGTGATGACCTTGATCGCACTGTTCACCGGCGCGGTCTGGGGCCAGCCGATCTGGGGCACCTGGTGGGTCTGGGATCCGCGGTTGACCTCATTCCTGATCCTGTTCCTGTTCTACCTCGGCTACATGGCGCTGTGGACCGCGATCGAGGATGACGATACCGCCGCCGACCTGACCAGCGTGCTGTGCATCGTGGGGTCGGTCTTTGCCGTGCTGAGCCGCTATGCCGTCAATTTCTGGAATCAGGGCCTGCACCAGGGCGCGTCGCTGTCGCTCGATGCCGAGGAAAACGTGGCCGATGTCTTCTGGTACCCGGCCTTGGTCTGTATCGCCGGGTTCATCCTGTTGTTCGTGGCGTTGGTGATCCTGCGCACGCATACCGAGATCCGGCTGCGCCGGGCGCGGGCGCTGGAAACAAGGATGCGCGCATGATGCCTGATCTTGGAAAATACGTGGTCGAGGTGCTCTCGGCCTATGCGGTGTCCATCGTTCTGCTGCTTGGCCTTGTCTGGATCTCAGTCCGCGCGGCGCGCAAGGCACGAGAGACACTGGCCGCCGTCGAGGCCCGCAAGGAAAAGCGCGATGGCTAAGCCCCTGATGTTCATTCCTCCGGTGATCTTCGCCGCCATTGCAGGGCTGTTTGCCTATTCGATGTTCTCGGGCAACCCCGACGACCTGCCAACGGCACTGGCGGGGCGCCCGGCCCCCTCTCTGGCCGTCGATCCGCTGGGCGAAAAGACGGTGCTGACCGACGAGATGCTGCGCGACGGAGAGTTGAAGCTGGTCAATTACTGGGCCAGCTGGTGCGCGCCTTGCCGGGTTGAACATCCCAACCTGACCCTGCTGGCCGCTGAAGGGCTGGCTGTCTATGGAATCAATTACAAGGACCAGGACGCCAACGCCCTGGCGTTCCTTCAGGAACTGGGCGACCCCTATCGTGGCCTTGGCACGGATCCGAACGGTGCCAATGGTCTCGAATGGGGCGTCTATGGCGTGCCCGAGACATTTCTCGTGGATGGGGATGGCACCATCCTGATGCGCGTGGCCGGTCCGGTGACGGAACGCGCCATCGAAAGCCGCCTGCGCCCCGCGATCGAGGCCGCGCGCGCCGATTGACACCGAATCCCAAAAGGACCCCCGATGCTGTCTTGTTTCAAGAGTTACGATGTGCGCGGCAAGCTGGGCGAGGACCTCACCGAGGAGATCTGCGAGGCGATCGGTCGTGCATTTGCCCGTGTCATGACACCGGGCAGCGTGGTCACCGGCCGCGATATCCGTGACAGCAGCGCCGATCTGCAAGCGGCCCTGCATCGCGGTTTGGTGGCCGAGGGCGTCAAAGTCCACGATATCGGCCTGTGTGGCACCGAGGAGGTCTATTTCGCAACCGCCCATTTTGGCGCCGGGGGCGGGCTGATGGTGACGGCCAGTCACAATCCCATCGACTACAACGGCATCAAGCTGGTGCGCGACGGCGCGCGGCCTGTTTCGGAAGACACCGGGCTGGGCGAGATCCGCGCCATGGCCGAGGCGGATGATTTCGGCCCTGCGATCCCCGGCGGTGCGGTCGAGCCGCGCGATCCGCGCCCGCATTACGTGGCCCACCTGATGAGCTATATCGACCCGCGGGGACTGCGGCCGCTGAAGATCGTCGTCAATGGCGGCAATGGTGCCATCGGTCCGACCTTCGACGCGCTGCAAGAGGCCATGCGCGGGGTGCCGTTCAACTTCGTCAAGGTCCACCATACCCCCGATGGCAGCTTTCCAAACGGCATTCCCAACCCGCTTTTGCCGGAAAACCGCGCCGCAACCGCCGATGCGGTTCGGACACATGGCGCGGATATGGGCGTGGCCTGGGACGGGGATTTCGACCGCTGCTTCTTCTTCGACGAAACCGGCGCCTTCATAGATGGCGAATACATCGTGGCGCTGCTGGCCCAGGCCTTTTGCAGCAAGGAAACAGGGGCCGGCATCGTTCATGACCCCCGGGTCGTCTATGCCACGCGGGATCGTATCGAAGCCTGCGGCGGCACCGCCATCCTCAGCCGGGTCGGGCACAGCCATATCAAGAAGATCATGCGCGAGCACGACGCGGTCTATGGTGGCGAGATGTCTGCGCATCACTATTTCCGTGATTTCAACTACTGCGACAGCGGCATGATCCCCTGGCTTCTGGTGGCCGAGCTGGTCTCGCGCTCGGGCCAGGGCCTGAGCGAGATGGTCGCCCGCATGCGGGCCGATTTCCCGTCCTCCGGCGAGATCAATTTCACCGTTGCCGACAGCCAGGCCGCGATCGACGCCGTGGTCGCGGCCTTCGAAGACCAGACCGTTGACCTCGATCGTCTGGACGGGGTCAGCTTCACCTGTGACGGGTGGCGCATGAATATCCGCGCCTCCAACACCGAACCGGTGTTGCGCCTGAACGTCGAGGCAAAGGGAGATCGCAGTCTGGTCGAGGCCAAGGTGGCCGAGGTTCGGGCCGTGCTAGAGAGAATAGCGTAGGGACATGCAACTCAGCCCGCCATCGACCAGCGCGGCCTGCGACGTGTCCAGCGTCACCACCTCGTATCCGGCCTGGGTCAGACGGTCCGCCGTTTCGGGATAACCTGCCGACAGCATCACCACATCATTCACCCGGATCGCGTTGGCGCTGGCCCCTTCGCCCGGCGCGGTCTCGATCACGCGCATGGAGTCAAAGGCCCCGGAGGCCGCCAAGGCAGGCGTGGCCAGCACGGTCTCGGCGTCCAACAGGGAACTCTCGGTCTTGAAATGCAGGATTTCGGGCGGGGTTTGCAGCACCTCCAACCTGTAGCCCTGCGCTTCGACCAGAGGGCGCAGGTCTTCGGCACCGCGCGCATCGGTTCGTGCCGACAGACCGATCAGAACCCGGTCATCGGTGCACAGGATATCCCCCCCATCGACAAAGCCCTCGGTCTTGAGGTCCACGACTTTACGGCAATGTTCTTCAAGGGCAGGGCGCAACGCCGCCGCCTCACCCAACCGGCTTGGCGCACCGGGGCGCAGCACGATGGCCACCCCGTTCAGAACCAGCGCCGGATCCTCGATGAAGACGCTGTCGGGAAAGGCCTCGTCCGCCTCCAGAACGGTCACCGCGCAGCCGGCATCGCGCAGCGCGGCCACATAGGCTGCGTGCTGGTTCCGAAAGAGGGCCGGGTCGGGGTCACCGCGGTCACTGGCTCGTAATCCATCGCAGACAGAGTCCGCCGGGACACGGCACAGCGCATGGGTGAATTCAAAACTTCTATGGGTCATTTCGCCAAGCTACCCCAACCATTTCCCGCGTCCAGATTTCTTTGGACGAAAAATATCCCGGGGAGTCCGCCAGGGGCGGACCGGGCAGCGCCCCCTCGAAAAAAAAGCCGCGCCCCCGGCAGGGGGCGCGACATCTTGATAACGGTCCGGCTTGAAAAACGGTCAGGCCGCCTTGGCGAGGTTGCGCAGCACGTAATGCAGCACACCGCCATGTTCGATGTATTCGATCTCGATCGCGGTATCGATCCGGCATTTCAGCGTGATCTCCTTGACCGAGCCATCGGCCATGGTGATCTCGCATGGCACCTCTTGCAGCGGCTTGATCGTGTCCAGACCCTTGATCGAGACGGTCTCGTCCCCGGTCAGGCCCAGCGTCTTTCGGGTATCGCCGCCGGTGAACTCGAACGGGATCACGCCCATGCCGACCAGGTTGGAACGGTGGATTCGCTCGAAGCTCTCGGCGATCACGGCCTTGACACCCAGCAGGTTGGTGCCCTTCGCGGCCCAGTCTCGGCTGGACCCGGCGCCATATTGTTCGCCGCCGAAGACGACCAGCGGCGTTCCCTGGTCCTGGTAGGCCATGGCGGCCTCGAAGATCGAGGTCTGCTTTCCGTTGGGCCCCTTGGTATAGCCGCCTTCGACCCCGTCCAGCATCTCGTTCTTGATGCGGATATTGGCGAAGGTGCCGCGCATCATGACCTCGTGGTTGCCGCGGCGCGAGCCGTAGGAGTTGAACTCGCGCACCGGCACCTGGCGTTCGGTCAGGTACTGGCCCGCGGGGGTTTCGGGCTTGAACGACCCGGCGGGGCTGATGTGGTCTGTGGTGATCATGTCGCCCAGAATGGCCAGCACGCGCGCCCCTTCAAGGTTGGTGATCTTGCCCGGCTCTTTGGACATGCCTTGGAAATAGGGTGGGTTCTGGATGTAGGTCGAGCTTGCGGGCCAGTCATAGGTTTCCGCATCGGTGGTCTCGACGCCCTGCCACTTCTCATCGCCCTTGAAGACATCGGCATATTTCGACTGGAACGCTTCGCGCGTCACGGTCTTTTCGACCAGGTCGGCGATCTCGGCCTGGGTCGGCCAGATATCCTTGAGGTAGACATCCTTGCCGTCCGGCGTCTGGGCGATCGGGTCGGTGGCGATGTTGATGTTCATGTCACCGGCCAGTGCGTAGGCGACGACCAGCGGCGGGCTGGCCAGGTAGTTGGCGCGCACGTCCGGGCTGATCCGGCCCTCGAAGTTGCGGTTGCCCGACAGGACCGAGGTGGCCACGAGGTCGCCCTCGGCAATGGCTTCGCTCAACTCTTTCTGGATCGGGCCGGAGTTGCCGATACAGGTGGTGCAGCCATAACCCACCAGGTTGAAGCCGATGGCGTCCAGGTCCTCTTGCAGCCCGGCGGCCTCAAGATAGGCGGACACGACCTGGCTGCCCGGCGCCAGCGAGGTCTTGACCCAGGGCTTGCGATCCAGGCCCAGCTCGCGGGCCTTGCGCGCCACGAGGCCCGCGCCGATCATCACGTAGGGGTTCGAGGTGTTGGTGCAGGAGGTGATCGACGCGATCACGACAGAGCCGTCGCGCAGCTCGTAGTCCTCCCCCTCGACCTTCTGGCTCTTGCGCGGATCGACCACCGGGTCGGGGGTCGGGCCCTCATCGGCCATGTCGGTGGCGGCGGCGCTTTCATCCGCGCCGCGGTAATCGGCGACCACGTCGAAGAAGGCATCGGCCGCGCGCTCCAGCGCCACGTAGTCCTGCGGACGCTTGGGGCCGGAGATGGCCGGCACGATCGTGCCCATGTCGAGGCTGAGCGTGTCGGTATAGACCGGCGCGTAATCGGCGCCGCGCCAGAAGCCGTTTTCCTTGGCATAGGCTTCCACAAGCTGCACGCGGGCCTCGTCGCGGCCGGTATTGCGCAGGTAGCGCAGGGTCTCGTCGTCGATCGGGAAGAAGCCGCAGGTGGCGCCGTATTCGGGCGCCATGTTGGCGATCGTGGCCCGGTCGGCCAGCGGCAGGTTATCAAGACCCGCCCCATAGAATTCGACGAACTTGCCGACCACACCCTTTTCACGCAGCATTTCGACGACCTTGAGCACGAGGTCGGTGCCGGTGGTGCCTTCGACCATCTCGCCGGTCAGCTCGAAGCCCACGACCTCGGGGATCAGCATGGAAATCGGCTGACCCAGCATGGCGGCCTCGGCCTCGATCCCGCCGACGCCCCAGCCCAGAACAGCGGCACCGTTGACCATGGTGGTGTGGCTGTCGGTGCCCACCAGCGTATCGGGATAAGCCACTTCCTGGCCGTCCTGGTCGGTGTCGGTCCAGACGGTCTGGGCGAGGTATTCCAGGTTCACCTGGTGACAGATGCCGGTGCCCGGCGGCACAACACGGAAATTGTTGAACGCCTTCTGGCCCCACTTGAGGAACTGGTAGCGTTCCATGTTGCGTTCATATTCGCGGTCCACGTTCATCTGGAAGGCGCGCGGGTTGCCGAATTCGTCGATCATGACCGAGTGGTCGATGACAAGATCGACCGGGTTCAGCGGGTTGATCTTCTGCGCGTCGCCGCCGAGGGCCTTGATGCCGTCGCGCATGGCGGCCAGGTCAACCACGGCCGGAACGCCGGTGAAGTCCTGCATCAGAACGCGGGCCGGGCGATAGGCGATCTCACGCGGGTTCTTGCCGCCCTTGCTGGCCCATTCGGCGAAGGCCTTGATATCATCGGTGGTGACGGTCTTGTCATCCTCGAAGCGCAGCATGTTCTCCAGCACCACCTTCAGCGCAGCGGGCAGCTTTGAGAAATCGCCGAGCCCGGCGGCCTCGGCTGCGGGGATCGAGTAATAGGCGACCGACTGGTCGCCGACGCTGAGCGTTTTGCGGGTTTTTGCCGTGTCATGGCCGACGGTGATGGGCATGGGGGCCTCCTCTGAGGGTGCGAAAAACGAAACGGGGGTCCGGATGACCCGGATTCGAGCTGTGTATACTATTGTATGCAGTCGTTTGCCAAGGGTGAAACGGTGCTTCTATGCGTCGGTTCACCCTGAAGTGCAGGCCTGCGGTTGTCGATGTGACAGAGTCTCGCAAACGGTTGATTGGCCCTTGCCGGACGGCTGCGGTAATCAGAGGGAAGCCAAGAACGGAAAACCGACCATGCGTGCAGTTCTGACAGCTTTGACCCTGGCGTTGTCCGGGGGGACGATACCGGTTTCGGCCGATCCGTCGCCCGTCGTGGTCGAACTCTATACCTCGCAGGGGTGTTCCAGCTGTCCGCCCGCCGATGCGATGTTGCTTGACCTGGCCGAGCGCGAGGACGTCATCGCCCTCGCGCTGCATGTGGATTACTGGGACTATATCGGTTGGGCCGACAGTTTTGCCGATCCCGCCTATACGCAGCGGCAAAAGGCCTATGCCCAGGCCGCCGGCCACGCGACGATCTACACGCCGCAGATGGTCGTGGCCGGGCACACCCATGTGGTCGGCGCCAAGCCGATGGAACTGAGCGACGCCATTCGCACACATGCCGCGGCTGATCACGGGATCGCGCTTGATCTTGCCCGGCAGGGCGGGGGGCTCAGACTGATTCTGGAACGGGAGGGCGCGCCGGTTGGGCCGGCGCAGGTGCAACTGGTGCGATATGACCCGCGACAGGTCGTGGATATTCGCCGGGGCGAGAATGCCGGGCGTCAGTTGACCTATGGAAATATCGTGACGGATTGGCAGGTGGTCGCCGACTGGTCGGGCGACAGCGACCTGACCCTGGATCTGCCCTTGCCGGGGGATGATCGGGCTGTCGTGATCGTGCAGCAGGCCGGGCACGGCGCGATCCTGGCGGCCGGCGAGGTGCGTTAGCCCTCGTCCTCGCCCGGTTCGATCAGGGCGATTTCTCCGCGATCGGCCGCCGAGCGAATGGCCGCGACCACGGCTGCCTGCGCCGCTTCGCCTTCGGCTTTCTTGATCTTGCCCAGCTCTTCCATCTCCTCCCGCAGGCTGTCGGCCATGCGTTGCGACATGTTCGACAGGATGTGATCGGCGCCAGCGGCCACCGGCCCGCCTGTCGCTGACGCGGCGCCAAGCGCCTTGACCAGATCCTCGCCGGGAATGTCGCGGATCACCTTGGGCACATCCAACGGCGACAGCCGGGTCGGGATATCGGCAAAGGTGAAGATCGACTTGCGCACGGATTCGGCAAACCCCGGATCCTGCTCGGTCAGGTCGTCAAGCAGCCTTTCCCGCATCTCTGCGCCGCTGGAATTCAGGATCGCGCCGACGCGCTGGCCCGGCGTCTGTGGGAAGGCAGGTGCACTTGCGCCGCAATACTGCGCGGCAAGCGCCTCGCCGATGCGGGCGACGGCATCGGGGCGGATATCGGCGGTCCGGGACACCGCATGCGCGATGCGCCGGGCCTGTTCGCCGGGCAAGCGCCCCAAGAGCTCGGCGGCCCTGGCCGTGGACAATTTGGACAGAAGCACTGCGCCGATCTCGACCCCTTCGGCATCCAGCAGCCCGAGCAGCGTGTCGAGATCGAGCGCCAGGATCTGCTTCCATGGGTCCGCCCCGGCCGTGTTGGCCGATTCGTCGCGCAGCTTCTGCAGCGCCTGCGGGCTGATCTTGCCATCAAGCCCGGACAGAGCCGCATCGAGGCTGCCGGGCACGGTCATGGCCAGATTTCCCAATGCCTCGGTAAATTCCGACGCGATCGTCTGAAATGTGGTCCGATCGACAAGATCAAGGGCGCCCAATTCCCGTGACAGGCGTAGCTGGCTGTCCTCTGGCAGGTCCGATAGGGGCAGGTCCTGCCCCTCGTTGAGAAGGTATTGCACCACAATGGCGGCCTTGCGGGCGCGCGTCAGGTCTGCGGGTGGGGTCATGAAAAGGCCCTGGCGGTTACGAACACCGCCTAAGTGCCCCATGTGCCCTTACTATTCCCCTAATCAGTGTCCGCCGAGCCGGTAGAACATCCCGGTAGAGGGAGCCTTGACAAGATGACGTTGCGTCAGCTCTTGCGCCAATCCGGATGGGTCATCTGAACCGACAGGTCGTGCAGGTTTTGTCGCTGCTCAGCACTCATGGACCCGTCCGAAAGGGTCATGTTATGCAGCTTCTCAAGGAGTTCGCTCAGCTCTTGGCATTCGGCCTCGGCGAAGTCCCGGTCATGGCGGGTGAAACTGGCGAGACTGCGACTGCCGCCCTGTTCAAGCGCCACCGAAACCCCGTAGTTCATATTGAATTTCTGGCATTCCTTGAAGATTCCGACACTGTCATCGTCGGCCAGCTCGGACCACCGCTTGGTGCCCTCGTTATTGAACCCCCAGCTGACCGTTGGGTCGACCATGACGTAACCGCGTTCGGAATACAGATCGATCCACTCCTTCGGGTAGGTCTGGAGCAGAAACTCGGGTGTCGTGAACTTTACATGAAACGCAATTGCAAAGCCTGTCGGCGACTGCTCTTCCAGCCGCAGAAGGATGCTTCGAATGTCTTCTTTGTCAGCCATTTGGCGTTTCCCCAACTCGCTTTATGGTTGCCTGCTACCGCTGACACGACATACATTACCTCAAAGCAGGCCACTTAAGGCTAAGCATATTGAGAGCAGAAGAACAGGGAAAACAGCCATCTCTCTCGCAGATGAAAAACAGAAGAACCTCGGTCGGTGTACGGATGATGTGCTCGCCCCCGCCAGTGTGGGCTATTACATCGCGTTGAGAGTCGGATTCGCCTTTCCGTTGGAGGAATTGAACGAACTGCCGAAAGCGTGGGTGGATCACTATACGCAGAACCGGTTCATGCTTCACGATCCTGTTATCCGCTGGATTTACGGCAATACCGGTTCGATCCGTTGGAGCGAGCTCGACCTGCCTGATCCGATGCGCGTTCTGGAACAGGCGCAGGTCTTCGGGCTGCGCTATGGGGCGGCAGTGGCCTGTTTCGACGGCAACCGGGAAGGGCAGCGGTCATTCGGCACATTCGTGCGTGCGGACCGGGAGTTCACTGATGAAGAAATTCTTCAATTTCAGAGATATGTAGAAAAACTGCATCGTGCCAAGGCGCCGCCGACGAACCTGACGGCGGCGGAGATCGAGGCACTCGGCATGGTCAAGCGCGGTCTGCGTCTGAAACAGGTGGCGCATGAGCTTGGCGTGACCGAAGGTGCGATCAAACAGCGGTTGAAAAACGCGAAAACCAAGCTCAATGCACAGACCAGCGCCCAGGCGGCGGCCATGGCCAGCGAATTCGGCCTGATCTAGCGACATAGAATCTTTAAGATTCCATTAATCCGCCCAACTCTCGCCACATTTCGTGAAGTGGGAAAAATCCATAGTTAACAGCGGGGCGATGAGCAGGCTAAATGGACTCTCCAGAAAGGAGAGTCAAAATGGAAAACATCACGTTTCGCTTGTCTGACCTGCACAAACACGGAGACGCGTTCTTCGAGTTTCTCAAGCTGAGGAAGCATTTCTTCGTCGATGAACTGGGCTGGGACATTCCTCATGACAACGACATGGAGATGGACCAGTACGACAACCCAACCGCGTATTACTCGCTCGTTGTCCACGAAGGGCGCGTGGTCGGCGGGGCTCGGACCATGCCAACAGACGCGAAATGGGGCCAGCATACCTACATGTTGCGTGACGCGTTCGAGAGCAAGCTCGACGACATCCCGGCCGATGTCATGCCTTCGCTGATCAAGACGCCAGAGGTCTGGGAATGCACCCGCCTTGTCGTGTCGGACGAACTGCGCACCCAGGCGGATCGCAGCCATTGTCTCTGGCTGATCGTCAACGGGCTTGTCCACGAGGCCGAGCTTGCCGGTGCCCGCGAGATGATCTCGCTGTCACCGCTGTCGCTGGTGAGAGCCCTGCGCCAGTTGGGCTTTGCCGCGCGCAAGATCGGCCAGTCCTACAAGAACGAGGGCGACGGACGGCGCTATGCTGTCTTGGCCATGCCGGCCCAGATGTCGCTGCCGACAGCCCAGGCCGTTCCGGCCGGACTGCCCGCCGCGTCGCGCCAGCACAGCCGGCCTGCCATCGTGCACGCCCCGGCGGCCTAGGCGGCTGGTTCATGGTGTCGCAGAGGTGGTCTGCGCCGTGGGGGCGCAGACCACGGCCCGGTCATTCTCCGAAGACCCGGGCGAAGATCGTATCGACATGCTTGGTGTGATAGCCGAGGTCGAATTTTTCGTTGATCCCGTCTTCGCCAAGGGCGGCGACGACCTCGGGGTCTCCGAGTAGTTGTTCCCGGAAATCCACCCGCTCTTCCCAGACCTTGAGCGCATTGCGCTGAACCATGGCATAGGCGTCCTCGCGGCTGACGCCCGCCTGGGTCAGCGCCAGCAGCACGCGCTGGGACATCACCAAACCGGGGAACTTGTTCATGTTCTCCAGCATGTTCTCGGGGAAAATGAGCATCTTGTCGATAACGCCAGCAAGGCGATTCAGGGCGAAATCCAGCGTCACGGTCGCGTCAGGGCCGATTCCACGCTCGACGGAACTGTGGGAAATGTCGCGTTCATGCCACAGTGCCACATTTTCCATCGCCGGAATCACCGTCATCCGCACCAGCCGGGCAAGGCCGGTGAGGTTCTCGGTCAGGACGGGATTCTTTTTGTGCGGCATGGCGGAACTGCCTTTTTGCCCCATCGAGAAGAATTCGGCGCCTTCCAGAACCTCGGTGCGCTGCATGTGGCGAATCTCGATGGCGATGTTCTCGATGCTGGACGCGATGACCCCGAGGACCGCGAAGAACATCGCGTGACGGTCGCGCGGGATGACCTGCGTGCTGATCGGCTCGGGGCTGAGCCCCAGCTGCTCGCAGACATGTTCCTCGACCGCCGGGTCGATATTGGCGAAGGTTCCGACCGCGCCGGAAATGGCGCCGGTGGCGACCTCTTCGCGAGCTTGCTGGAGCCGGGCCTTGTTGCGGTCCATCTCGGCATAGAAGCGGGCAAAGGTCAGGCCCATGGTCGTGGGTTCGGCATGAATGCCGTGCGACCGGCCGACGCGGACCGTCATCTTGTGCTCGAACGCGCGTTTTTTCAGCGCGGCCAGGACCTTGTCCATATCCGCCAGCAGGATGTCGGCGGCGCGCACCAATTGCACGTTCAGGCAGGTGTCGAGCACGTCGGAGGAGGTCATGCCCTGATGGACAAAGCGGGCCTCTTCGGAGCCGACGTGCTCTGCCAGGTGGGTCAGGAAAGCGATCACGTCATGCTTGGTCACGGCCTCGATCTCGTCGATGCGGGCCACGTCGAATTCCACATCCTGGGCCTTCCATACCGCGTCGGCGTTTTCCTGGGGGATGACCCCCAGCTTGGCCATGGCGTCGCAGGCATGGGCCTCGATCTCGAACCAGATGCGGAACTTGGTGGCGGGGTCCCAGACCTGGGTCATCTCGGGGCGGGCATAACGGGGGATCATGGAGCGCGGCCTTTTCGTCGGTGGAGCTTCGGTTCCGTGCCTCTTAAAAGGGGGGCAGGAAATGGGCAAGGGAGGCGCCGGATATGCGGCGAAATGCGTGTCATGGCTGAGCGGCTGACGGCAGAGGATTTCCTGCCCGGGTTCCGGTTTGCCCGGGTGATCGAGGATGCCCATGCGGGGCAGGTGGTACGGGCCGAGGGCGAGGTGCGCTTTCGGCGCGACGATGCCGGTCTGATCTACGAGGAAAGCGGGCAGATGCACCTGCCGGGGCAAGCCCCGCTGCAGGCCGAGCGGCGCTATCTGTGGCGGTTCGACGACCGGGGCGTCGAGGTTCTGTTCGACGATGGCCGTCCGTTTCACCGCTTCGACCCAGAGGGGCAGGGCGCGGGCACCGATCATCCCTGTGGCGCGGATTACTACCGGGTGGCCTATGATTTCACGGAGTGGCCGTGCTGGCGGGCGGTCTGGCGGGTGACGGGGCCGCGCAAGGACTATGAAAGCCGGACCGACTACGCGCCACTTTGAGAGTTTGCAAAATCACGCATTGGCTATACTCTAGGTTTGCATATTTGCGTGAATGCCACCTGCAGGCGGGCCAAATTTCTTGCACATGCCCCATGGCTGGGGCATTCAGAGCGGTAACGAAATCATGAAAGGAGCCGGAACATGGCTGCAACCGCACAACACCGCGTTCTGTTCGACACGTTCGGGGCGACCGAAGGCACTGCCCTGCGCGCCAAGCAGGCCGTGATGGTCGTGCTGGGCATCGCCGCGCTGGCGGCGTCGGCGAAGATCCAGGTCTTTCTGCCGGGGAACCCGGTTCCGATCACCCTTGGCACCTTCGGTGTTCTGACCATTGGCGCGGCCTATGGCGCCCGCCTCGGTCTGATCACCGTGCTGGGCTACCTTGCCTTGGGCGCGCTGGGCGCCTCGGTCTTTGCCGGGCAAGAGGCCGGGCTGACCTACATGATGGGGGGCACCGGCGGCTACCTGGTGGGCTACGCGCTGGCCGCCGCCGCGCTGGGCCATTTCGCCCGTCGCGGATGGGATCGGAGCATCGCCTGGATGGCTCTGGCCATGCTGATCGGCAATGCGTTGATCTATGTGCCCGGGCTGCTTTGGCTGAACCAGTTCGCATCGGGCTGGGCGCAGACGCTGGAATGGGGCATCACGCCCTTCCTGGTTGGCGACGCGCTGAAACTGGCGCTGGCGGCGCTGCTGGTGCCCGGCCTGTGGAAGCTGTTGGGCCGCGCTCGCGGCTGATCCCTTGGGAAGCCGCTATCAAGTTGAGAAGGGCGGACCGGTCGGTCCGCCCTTCGCCGTTTTGAGGGGATATCGGCGCCGTGAGCCCGGTGCCCCGGCGGGTGCGCCGCCGAAAGCGGCCCTCCGGGGGGAGTTTTCGGGCCAAGATGAAGGACGCCTAGTCCGCCAGTTCCGTTTCTATCTCGTTGGCGCGTTCTAGGGTCCGGTGCACCGGGCATTTGTCGGCGATCTGGAGCAGGCGCCGGCGCTGGTCGGCGTCGAGATCGCCTTCGACCGTGATGGAGCGACGGAAGCGGTCGATCTTGGCGCCGGTCTGCGCCCCGGCATCCTGTCCGTGCACCTTGTCATGCGTCACGTCAACTTTCACATGCTCCAGCGGCCAGCCCTTGCGGCGGGCATACATGCGCAGGGTCATCGAAGTGCAGGCCCCGAGCGCGGCGGAAAGCAGACCATAGGGCGAAAGGCCCATATTGGAGCCGCCGTAGCTCTCGGGTTCGTCGGCAAGCAGGTGATGGGGACCGGACTGGATGTCCTGAAGCAAACCCTGGGTGCCGGCCTCGGACACACGGACAACGCCCTCGGGCGCCCCGGGGGGCGGCGCGGGGCGGTCCAGCGGCACGTAGCGCTTGGCCCATGTCGCGATGACGTCGGCGGCATAGTGGGCGTCGTCTTCGCGGGTCAGCAGGTGGTCGGCATCGTCCAGCGTGACGAAGCTCTTGGGGTGTTTGGCCGCAAGGAAGATCTCGGCGGCATTGTCGATCCCGACAGTTTCATCGCGCGGCGCATGCAGGATGAGAAGTGCCGCGCCGAGGTCTGATAGTGCCGGCGTCAGCGAGCCTTGCTCGATGTCGTCGAGAAAGTCCTGCGTGATGCGGAAGGGGCGTCCGGCCAGTTTCACCTCGGCTACGCCATGTTCCATGATATCGGGCAGGGCCTGTTCGAAATTCTGTGCCACATGAGCCGGGTCGAACGGGGCGCCGATCGTGGCGACGGCCTTGATCCCCGGCATTTGCGCGGCCGCCTTGATGACGGCGGCCCCTCCGAGCGAATGACCGATCAAGAGCGATGGGGCCATGCCGCGCGCGCCGAGCGCATCGCAGGCGGCCAGCAGGTCCTCGACGTTGCTGGTGAAGTCGGTGTTGGAAAACTCGCCCTTCGAATGGCCCAGCCCGGTGAAATCGAAGCGCAGCACCGCGATGCCCAGCCCGGTCAGCCGGGCGGAGATCCGGCGGGCGGCGGCGATATCCTTGCCGCAGGTGAAGCAATGGGCGAAGAGGGCCGTGGCAAGGTGCGGGCCGTCCGGCAGGTCCAGCCGCGCGGCGAGATCATGGCCGGAATGGCCGGGAAAGGTGAAACGTTCTGTGGGCATGGCGTCGCTCCGCTTGGTTGCCCCAGAGGTGCCCGTCGCGCCGGCTTTTCGCAAGCCGGATGACAGCGGTTTGACGGGAAGGTGACTAGACCCGCCCCATCAGGGCCGCATCGAAGGGGTATTTGGTCAGGTTCTCGTGGCCGTCCTCGGTGATCAATACCTGGTCTTCGAGCTTGATCGAGAAATCGCCGCCCACTTCGCCGACCAGCGCCTCGACACAGAGGACCATGCCCGGTTCCAGGTCGTAATCGTAGGCGCCTTCGACCATCTGGTCGGGATAGGCGATGAGAGGCCATTCATCGCACAGGCCCACGCCGTGCATCAGGCAGCCGTATTTCTGTGCCTGGTATTTGTCGTCCAGCACGTGGGTGTTGCGCGACAGGTCCTGCATGTTCACGCCGGGTTTGAGCATTTCCATGTTGGTCTGGATGTGTTCGACGGCGTGTTGCATGGCATAGACCATGTCGGGGCGGGGCTTCTCCTCTCCGATCCACCAACTGCGCGAAATGTCGATGCAGATGCCGTAGCTTCCAACGAGGTCCGTGTCGAAGGACAGGATCTCGTTTCGGTTGGGAATGCGGGGACCGCATTCCTGGAACCACGGGTTGGAACGGGGGCCCGTGGCCAGCAGGCGGGTCTCGATCCATTCGCCGCCCCGCCTGATATTCTCGGCATGCAGCACCGCCCAGATGTCATCCTCGCAGGTGGTGCCGTCGCCCATGTGGGCGCGGGCGAAATCCTCCATCGCCCTGACGGATCGTTCGCAGGCATGGTTGGCGCAGCGCATGGCGAGGATTTCGTCGGGCCCTTTGACGGAGCGGGCCTTTTCGGTGACTTCCTCGCCTTCCATGATCTCCAGGCCCTGGGTCTCAAGCGCGCGCAGCCCGTGCAGCATGATCTTGTCCACGGCCAGCCGCGTGTTGCCGGGGCTGTGTTCCTCCAGCAGCAGGCGCACCTCGTTGGAGAACACGTCGGCGGCCACGTCGACCTTGTCGCCCCGGTCGAAATAGAACAGGTCCGCGCCGGAACGCTGTTCGCGCACCAGCGGGTTGAATTCAGAGAGGAAAGGAGAGTTCTTGTAGTCCCAGATCACCATGTAGCCGTCGGCGCAGAGCAGCACCGCGCGGAACGGATTATGGGTGTTCCACAGTTGCATGTTGGTGCTGTCGGTGGCGTAGCGGATGTTGAGCGGGTCGAACATCAGCAGGCCGGCATAGTCGCGCTCGACGAGGTGCCGGGTCAGGCGACGCCAGCGATACTCGCGCATGGCCGGCAGGTTGGGCAGGGTCAGGCCGGCCTCTTCCCATTCGCGCATGGCCAGAAGGGTCGGGCCGATCTCGACGCGGTTCGCGTCATTCGGGGTGCCATCGTCCAGAAGCAGCCCCTTGGACGGGTCGATCTTGCGCCGGTCGCGGTAATGGGTGTTCATGGGCTGTCCTCCTCCTGACGTTCAGCAGGCAACAGGCCGGGGGCAATTTCCGTCGCATTCGCGACAGGAGCGTGACGATTTCTGACCGGAGGGGGCATGCAAACGCAGCAGATCCTGCAAAACAATCTGCCGGAGGAGATGCGACAGGCCGCGCTGGCCCCCTTGCCACGCATGCAGCCGCTGGACGGGCCGTGGCTTCGGTTCGATGCGGCCTATGCCCCGCAAATGGCCCTGCGTCGGCGGCTCATCGATCAGAGGCGGTCGGAGGTGATCGGACAGGTTTCTGGCGCCGAGGCGGCGCTGGCCGAGTGCCTGGAACGGGTGCTGGAGGACCTGCCGGAGAGATTTCGCCGCGACAGGGATCGGGTGATCGGTCCGGATGGTGTCGCGGTGGAGATCGACCGCGACGACCCTCTGGCGACGATGGGCCGCATGCTGCAACAGGATATCTGCGTCCTGTTGCCGGGGCAGGGGGAACATATGCTTGCGGCGGCGGTGTTGTGCTTTCCGGCCAGCTGGACCCTTGTGGAAAAGCTTGGTCGCCCGCTGAGTCGTATTCATGACCCGGTCGCGGAATATGACCCGGATGTCGCGGCGCGGGTCCAACGGTTTTTCGACGCGATCCGGCCGGAGCGGCCGCTATGGCGGGCCAATCATCTGCGGTATGACGATCCGGCCCTGTTTCAACCGCGCAGCGAAGCCGACCCGCGCCCGGTCGGCGGGGCCGGTGCCGCCTATGAGCGGGCGGAACATCAGACGTTGTTGCGCTTGCCCGAAACCGGGGCCGTCATCTTTGCCATCCACACGGTCGTGGTGCGGGCTCAGACCAGGTGAGACAGCACCGGCACGCCGATCCCGGCGTGCATCAGCCCCATCACCGTACCCGTCAACGCCAGCGCCCGAGCGGGGACGCGTTCGCTCTCGCGGCCCAGAACGCAATAGGTCAGGGCGGCCATGCCGATGGGCGCCGAGAGCAGGATCACGCTGCTGTTCATGGTATATATGGCCAGACGCCGGGTCAGGCTTTGGGCGATCTGGCGCTCGATTTCCTCTTCTTCGGCTTCTGCGAAGAGAGCGGCGCGCAGGCGTTCGGTTTCCTGTTTCTGTTGCATGTCCGAAAGCCGGTCGGCAGCCATGGCGGGATGGGTCGGGCGCGGCGTCGGGCGGGCCATTGTCGCGCTGCGCGGCTCGGGGTGGGCCGGGTGCACCGGCTCCGGTTCGCGTTCGGTGCGGATGGATACCAGCTGATGGACGAGGTCGACCAGACGGTCGTAGACCTCGGAATCGACCATTTCGTCACGATCGAAGACCAACAGGCGATCCGAGGGTGCCGCCCGGTCGATCTCGCGCGCGAGACCGCGGCAGAGATCTTCGCGGTTGCGATAGATCGGGCCATCTTCGGCCATGTCGGGGCCACCGCCGACCGAAACGATCAACCCCTCGGCGGGCAGGTCGGCAGGGGTCGGCGCACACAGGTCTTCGCGAAAGTCGATATGCCCAAGACAGACGCGACCGCCCGCAAGATCATAAATGATGAAATCATCATATTCTGCGGTAATGCGGTAGCTTCCCTTCTGCGACTGGGCGAAGGCGTCGCCAAGCTCCCGCTTGAGCGTCTGGAAGTCTATCTTGGTTGGTTGCGCGAAACACAGCGCTGCAATCGTACTTCTTGCGAATTGGGTCATGGTGGCCTCCGGCAACAAGTCTTTGGTCAACAAAGCCGGAGATAATGACGGGTTTAGGATGCAATTGTGTCAAATTGCGATCAAATCGCACATCCTCAGGGGGAACTGCGAAACAATCGCGGTGGAAACCGGGTCATTGCTTCCATTCGGGAAATAACTCTGTCCTCGCCAGAGAAACAAAAAGGGGCGCCACATGGGCGCCCCTCTGGTTTTCTCCGGTCCGCTGGATCAGCAGCTGTAGTACAGCTTGAATTCCATCGGGTGCGGTGTGTGTTCGTAGGCGTAGACCTCTTCCCACTTCAGTTCCATGTAGCCCTCGATCTGGTCGCGGGTGAACACGTCGCCTTCCAGCAGGAAGTCCATATCGGCTTCCAGCTCTTCGAGGGCTTCGCGCAGCGAGGCGCAGACGGTTGGGATGTCGGCCAGTTCCTCGGGCGGCAGGTCGTAGAGGTCCTTGTCCGAGGCCGCGCCCGGGTCGATCTTGTTCTTGATCCCGTCGAGGCCGGCCATCAGCAGGGCGGCGAAGCACAGGTAGGGGTTGGCAGACGGGTCGGGGAAACGGGCCTCGACGCGCTTGGCCTTGGGGCTTTCGGTCCACGGGATACGCACGCAACCCGACCGGTTACGGGCCGAGTAGGCGCGCAGCACGGGGGCCTCGAAGCCCGGGATCAGGCGCTTGTAGGAGTTGGTCGAGGGGTTGGTGAAGGCGTTCAGCGCCTTGGCATGCTTCAGGATGCCGCCGATGAACCACAGGGCTTCCTGGCTGAGGTCGGCATACTTGTCGCCAGCAAAGAGCGGCTTGCCGTCCTTCCAGATCGACATGTTCACGTGCATGCCGGTGCCGTTGTCGCCCGCGATGGGCTTGGGCATGAAGGTGGCGGACTTGCCATAGGCCTGGGCCACGTTGTGGATGACGTACTTGTATTTCTGCAGTTCGTCGGCCTGCTTGGTCAGGCTGTCGAAGATCAGGCCAAGCTCGTGCTGGCACGAGGCCACCTCGTGGTGGTGCTTGTCGGTCTTCATGCCCATCCGCTTCATCGTGGAGAGCATTTCCGAACGGATGTCCTGCGCGTCATCGATCGGGTTGACGGGGAAGTAGCCGCCCTTGACGCCCGGACGGTGGCCGGTGTTGCCCATCTCGTATTCGGTGTCGGTGTTCCATGCGGCGTCCAGCGCGTCGACCTCGTAGGACACCTTGTTCATGGCGACCGAGAAGCGGACGTCGTCGAACAGGAAGAATTCAGCTTCGGGGCCCATGAAGGCCGCATCGCCGATGCCGGAGGACTTCAGGTAGGCCTCGGCCTTTTCGGCGGTGCCGCGCGGGTCGCGGTCATAGGCTTCGCCGGTGTCGGGTTCGACGATCGAGCAATGCAGACACAGGGTCTTTTCCGCATAGAACGGGTCGATATAGGCGCTGTTGGTGTCGGGCATCAGTTTCATGTCGGACTGGTCGATGGACTTCCAGCCGGCGATGGAGGAGCCGTCGAACATGAAGCCCTCTTCGAGGAAGTCTTCGTCGACCTGATCCGACATCAGGGTCACGTGCTGCAACTTGCCGCGCGGGTCGGTGAAACGGATGTCGACATAGTCGATATCTTCGTCCTTGATCGTCTTGAGAACGTCAGCTTTGCTCATGTCTTTCTCTTTCCCCTGGGTAGAAAATGGGTGGATGGGTGCGGATCAAAGGGCCTCTTCGCCCGTTTCCCCGGTGCGGATGCGGATCGCCTGTTCGACGGGCGATACGAAAATCTTGCCGTCGCCGATCTTGTCGGTCTTCGCGGCGTTGATGATGGCCTCGATGGCAGAGTCGACCTGATCGTCGGAAAGGACCAGCTCGATCTTCACCTTGGGCAGGAAGTCGACGACATACTCGGCGCCGCGGTAAAGCTCGGTATGGCCTTTCTGACGACCGAAACCCTTGACCTCGACCACCGAGAGGCCCTGAATGCCGGCCTCCTGCAGGGCTTCTTTCACCTCGTCCAGTTTGAACGGTTTGATGATTGCCTCGATCTTTTTCATCGGCGCGACTCCCTTTGCATCAGGCCTACTTCGCATGGTGTGAGATCACTTCCCGAAGGCCGCCTCAATCCGATAGGCTGAGCGGGGCAGGGGCGCGGGGTCGAATCCCCGGTATGTGCCTAAATTTTGTGCAAACAGCCTCACGCGTGGGCGAAATTGAATCGGGGTGATGCCAAGAACATGACCGAAGTCCTGACAGCCGCCCAAATGCGCGCCATTGAAGCCGCCGCGATCGAGTCAGGCGCGGTCAATGGGCTGGAACTCATGGAGCGCGCCGGGCGCGGCGTGGTCGAGGCGGTTTTCGAGGAATGGCCACACCTGGCGCAGGCGCCGCAACACGCGGTGGTCCTGTGCGGCCCGGGCAACAATGGCGGCGATGGTTTCGTGATCGCGCGACTGTTGAAGGACTGGGGCTGGGAGGTGGAGGTTTTCCTCTACGGCGACGCGGAAAAACTGCCCCCGGATGCGCGAGTGAACTATGAGCGGTGGACAGGCCGCGGCGACGTGGGGGCGGTGCGCGACGCGCCCCGATATGCCCATCAAGCGGATCTTTTCGTCGATGCCCTGTTTGGAACCGGGTTGGGGCGTGCGCTGGACGGCGATGTCTTGGGCTGGGTCGCGGATCATGTGTCAGACCCTGATGCCGCGGCCAAGACGGTCGCCGTCGATATCCCCTCGGGGCTTTGCAGCGACAGCGGCCGGGAATTGAAGGCGGGGACGGAAACCGTTCTGGCCGGGCTGACCGTCAGCTTTCATGCCTTCAAGGTGGGGCATGTTCTTGGATTGGGTCCCGTCAAATGCGGGAAATCCGTCGTCAAGAGCATCGGGATCGAGGGCGGGCCACGCCCCGAGGGGCTGGACGATCTGGTGCGTCTGGTCGATGCGCCGGGCCACGATCTGGACAAGCACAGCGCCCACAAATTCGCACATGGCCATGCGCTGATCCTGTCCGGTGGGCCCGGTCATACCGGCGCGGCCCGGCTTGCTGCGCGCGGGGCGCTCAGGATCGGGGCGGGGCTTGTGACATTGGGCGTGCCGCCCGCCGCGCAGCAAGAGGCCGCCGCGCAGCTGACTGCCATCATGCTGAGACGGATCGGGGAGGCGCCCGCGCTGGGCACCGTCTTGGAAGACGAGCGGATCAACGCGCTTTGCCTTGGTCCGGCGCTGGGCCTGGGTGATGAAAAGCCGGCCCTGATCGCGGAGGCGTTGAAGAGCGGCCGCCCGATGGTGGTGGACGCGGATGCGCTGACGCTGATCGCTGCCGATCCGACACTCTTCGCGCTATTGCATGAGAAATGCGTGCTCACACCCCATGCCGGCGAATTCGCGCGGCTGTTTCCGGATATCGCGTCGAAACTGAAGGAGCCGGCCAGCAAGGGCCCCGCCTATTCCAAGGTGGACGCAACGCGCGACGCGGCGGCGCGGACGGGATGCACCGTGCTGTTCAAAGGTCCGGATACGGTCATCGCCAGCCCCGACGGACGTTGCGCCCTGAATTCCAGCGCCTATGACCGCGCGGCCCCTTGGCTCGCGACTGCCGGTGCTGGTGATGTGCTGGCTGGCTTCATCACCGGGCTGCTGGCGCGGGGCTTCACCCCCCCGCAGGCCGCCGAAACAGGCGCGTGGTTGCATACCGAATGCGCGCTCGGTTTCGGTCCCGGCCTGATTGCCGAGGATTTGTCCGAGGCCCTGCCTGAGGTCTTGCGCAAGCTCCTGGCCTGAAAAGGCAAAAAGGGGCCATCCGGCCCCTTTGGTATGCCTGTCCTGGAAATGCGGTTTCAGTCCGAGGCCGAGGCGACCTCCAGCCCGTCTGCATAGACGATATGACAGGCATCGAAGACCAGTTCGAACATCCTCATCTTGCGTGGCTTGGATTCTGTCACGAATTCACCGTCCAGCAGGCGGCGAGCCTTTACGGTGGCTACCTCGGCGCCGAACAGGGCCTTGGCCCGCCAGTCGCGGATATGAATGCGTGTGTCCGGACCCAGAAGCATGGTCTTGTCCGGGCGGGTGTGGCCAAGCGACCCGGCCTTGACCGAGATCGCCGCGACCGTGACGTCGCGCACACGAAGTTCGCGCAAGACGGCGATGCCGGTGTCACGGGTGATGACCTTGTCACCCGGTGTCAGCTGATCGACAGGAAGTTCGCCATCCAGCGACAGAACGGTGGTTCCGGCCGTCAAGCCGGCAATCGCGCCGGATCTGCCGGCAAGTTCAAGCGTTTCCTGGAATTGCTCTTGCATAGCTATGGGCCACCCTTGCTGTCTCTGCCTCGATTTTTTGACCCAAATTGTGGCAAGAAAACGGTTCTGTCAGGCCCTTTTTGGCATTGTTGGCCGTCAAAAGAGGGAATTGGGGCGGAACCGTGGCAATTGTGACTCAGAATGGCGAGATTGTTTCGAGTTCGCTTCCAATTCCTGTGCCCTTGGCCGGCGCGCGCCATATGATTTGTCAAAAGGCTCCGAAAGCCGAGCGACAAAACCGAGCAGATGGCGAATTACGATTTCTGGGCATTGGGCGACAGCGCTGTGTCCGTTTCGGGGAGTGGATCCCTGGACGGCACCAGTGATGGCGCGCACATGGTGGGCCTGACGATCACGCTGACCTCTGCCAGCTACGAACAGCTTTCGATCAAGGACAACGAGACCTTTCTCGACGACGACGACAAGAACGGGGTGCAGCGGTTCGCCGGCAAACAGACCTTCGATGGTGAGACTGTCCCGCACAACACCGAGTACCAGGCCGAATACATGTTGACCCTGCTCGATCCGAATACCGGCATCGAGTACACGGCCGTCGCGCTGAATTTCGACCCCGATGATGGAAGCGGCTTTACGATCGAAGGGATTACTTTCGTCGATGTCGTCCCCCCGGTTGGTGTGCCCCTGACCGTCACCGCGTCCTCCGAAGGGCCGGGCAACAATGGCCAGCCATCGGTGGCGGCCGCAGACATCGCCATTCCCTGCTTCACGCCGGGCACATTGATTGAAACGCCCGATGGACCGCGCCCGGTCGAGCAGCTGGTGGCAGGCGATCTCGTGCAGACCGTAGATCACGGCCCCCAGATGCTGACATGGGCCGGGCAGACCGTGGTGTCCAGCTTGCGAGCAGCCCTGCATCCCGAGTTGAGGCCGATCCTCGTCAAGGCGCATGCTTTCGGGCACAACCGGCCCGTCCGTGACATGAAAGTGTCGCCGCAGCATCGTATCCTGGTCGACGGTTGGCGCGCCGAGATGCTGTTCGGAGAGTGCGAGGTTCTGGTCGCTGCGGCCCATCTCGTGAATGATCATACGGTCCTGCGCTGTCCCGAGGTGTCGGACGTGATCTATGTTCACCTGCAATGCGCGGCGCACGAAGTGCTGATCTCGGATGGATTGCCCTCGGAAAGCTTCAACCCCGGCCCGGTGGTGGTGCGCCAGATGGACTGCGCTGCACGAGACGAGCTTCAGGCACTGTTTCCCGACCAGGACCTGATGGAACGGGCGCCCTACAAGGCGGCGCGCCCCATGCTGCGTCGGGCCGAGGCGGCGTTGCTGATTGCCTGACCGCATTTTCCTCTCGCATCCCCCCCGGGGCTTTGCTATGCGATCCGCGCCCGCCATTGCGGGCCGATGCGGGTGTGGCGAAATTGGTAGACGCACCAGATTTAGGTTCTGGCGCCGCAAGGCGTGGGGGTTCAAGTCCCTCCACCCGCACCATCGCTCTGAGCACGAAACGCAGCTGGCCGGGGCGCGTGCCGGGTTCAGCCCCGTCGAGGGCGCCGGGGACGGCAAAGGAAAGGGCCGTGCATGACCCTGATCGCCAAGCTTCACCGTTCCTATATGCGCCGGGCCGGTCACCAGGCACTGAAGTCGCATTTCGCAGACCCGGCGATGCCGCTTGACCTTCCGCCCGTTCGCATTGGGGCGACACAGTCCCCGCTCGGTCAATGGGATATCCGCATCCGTCGTGACGGTGGCGGTTTTCAGATCGAAATCCCTG
This sequence comes from Salibaculum griseiflavum, assembly GCF_003129565.1. GTDB lineage: Bacteria > Pseudomonadota > Alphaproteobacteria > Rhodobacterales > Rhodobacteraceae > Salibaculum > Salibaculum griseiflavum. Next base: position 276,154 of record NZ_QETF01000002.1, on the reverse strand, counting down.
AGACCGCGCGCAGCCGCTCGGCCAGAAGCTCCATCCTGCAGAGAATGGCGGCCTATCTCTATTGGTTCACGCAGGCGGGGCCGGAGGTGTCCGAAATCACCGCGAATACATCGGATGGGGACCGTATGGGTCTTGGTCAGTTCGCCTTTTCCGGACGCCCGGCGAGGGTGGCCCTGCTGCCTGATTATTACTTCTTTCGCGACCGTGGTTACCTCAAGCAGCGCCGCATGGCCGAAAAGGGCGCGGTGCGCTGGGCCGACCGCAGCGAGGAAATCGTCTGGCGTGGGGGAAATACCGGGCAGGGGTTGCTCGACCCCGATCCCGCGATGGCTGACAACCCGCTGCTGAATCAGAGGGTGCGTCTTGCGCTGAAGGCGCCCGAGGCGGGGATCGACATGCGGTTCGTGTCGGCCATTGACGGGGCAGGTGCCTATGAGCGGGCCGGGCTGATTGGCGAACGGCAGCCGGCCGAGACCTGGCTGGGCCGGAAATATGCGGTGGACGTGGACGGGTTCTCGAACGCATGGGACAATTTCTTTCATCGGCTGCTCTTCGGGTGTTGCGTTCTGAAGGTCGAAAGCCAGGGCGGCTTCCGCCAGTGGTATTACGACCGCCTGCGGCCCTTCGAGCATTTCGTGCCGGTGCGGGCGGACCTGTCTGACCTGGCCGAGCAGGTGGCGTGGATGCGCGACAATCCGCAAGACGCAGAGCAGATCGCCCGAAACGGTCAAGCGGTCGCGCGCGCCATGACGTTCGAGGCCGAGGCGCGCTGGGCTGGGCGTGAGATCGACAGGGTTTGCAGGGGTGCGGGATGAGCTATTCAGGTCAAAGGGTTCTGGTTGCTGGCGGTGCGGGCTTCATCGGCGCGCATCTGGTCCGCGCCCTGCTGGGCGATGGCGCCGAAGAGGTGACCGTGGTCGACAACTACCGGACGGCGTCGGCAGACAGCCTGACCCCGGCACCGCGGCTTAAGGTGCTGCAGCATGACATCATTGAACCGCTCCAGCTGGACGGGCCGCTGGACGTGGTCTTCAACCTCGCCTGTCCGGCATCACCGGTGCACTATCAGGCCGATCCGATCGCCACGTGGCGCAGTTCGGTCTACGGGACGGACAACCTTTTGACACTGGCGCGCAGCAAGGGCGCCCGGCTGGTCCAAGCGTCGACCTCGGAGGTCTATGGCGACCCGTTGGAAAGCCCGCAAGCCGAGACCTATCGTGGCAACACCTCGTTTTTCGGGCCGCGGGCCTGCTATGACGAGGGGAAGCGCGCGGCCGAAAGCCTTCTGATGGATTTCCACCGGGTGCATGGCACGGATGTCCGGATCGCCCGGCTTTTCAATACCTATGGTCCCGGCATGGCGGAGCAGGACGGGCGGGTCGTGTCGAATTTCATAGTCCAGGCCCTGCGCGGCGAGGCTCTGACGGTCTATGGGAACGGCCGCCAGACGCGCAGCTTCTGTTATGTCTCGGATACGGTGCGCGGATTGATGGCCTTGGGTCTGCGAGAGGGGCTGTCGGGCGAGGTGGTCAATCTGGGCAATCCCAATGAGGTCACGATCCTTACCCTGGCGGAGGAACTGGGCCGGCTTATTGGCGTTCCCACCAGCTGCACGCATTGCCCGCTGCCGCCCGATGACCCGCGGCGTCGCTGCCCCGATATCAGCCGGGCCCGTCGCCTTCTCGACTGGGGGGCCGAGGTTGCGCTATCGGAGGGGTTGGCAGCGACGATTGCCGATTTCCGGACCCGGCTGGACCGGCCTGGCAAGACCCTGACAGGGGCGGAATCCCCCTGACAGGCCGGATTCGCCTTGCGCCGGTTTGGCCCTGCTCTTATGACGCCCGTGATTTTGACCGCCGCGGACGCCTCCGCGGCCCCTATGCAATGGATAAGGACGACATGCAGGTCACCGAGACGCAGAACGAAGGCCTCAAGCGCGGATACGAGATCACGATCACGGCCGCGGAGCTTGAGCAGAAAGTCACCGACAAGCTGGTCGAAGCCCAGCCCGAGATCGAGATGAAGGGCTTCCGCAAGGGCAAGGTGCCCCTGCCGCTGCTGAAAAAGCAGTTCGGCCAGCGCCTGCTGGGCGAAGCCATGCAAGAGGCCGTGGATGGTGCCATGGCACAGCATTTCGAAGACAGCGGCGACCGCCCGGCGGCCCAGCCCGCCGTTGAAATGGTCGATGGCGAGAACTGGAAAGAGGGCGACGACGTCAAGGTCACCATGACCTACGAGCGCCTGCCGGACGTGCCCGAGGTCGATTTCGGAAAGATCAAGCTGGAGCGCATGGTGGTGAAGCCGGCCGAAGCCGATGTGACCGAAGCCCTGGAAAACCTGGCCGAAAGCGCCCAGAATTTCGAGGATCGCAAGAAGGGTTCCAAGGCCAAGGACGGCGACCAGATCGTGTTCGACTTCGTCGGCAAGGTCGACGGCGAGGAATTCGAAGGCGGTGCTGCCGAGGATTTCGCCCTTGTGCTTGGTTCGGGCCAGTTCATCCCCGGCTTCGAGGAACAGCTGGTCGGTGTGAAGGCCGGTGAAGAGAAGACTGTCGAGGTGACGTTCCCCGAGGAATACGGCGCCGAGCATCTGGCCGGCAAGGCCGCGACCTTCGATTGCACCATCAAGGCCGTGAAAGCCCCCGCCAAGGCCGAGATCAACGATGAGCTGGCCACCCAGTTCGGTGCTGAGGACCTCGAGGCCCTGAAAGGCCAGATCACCGAACGTCTGGAGGCCGAATACAGCGGCGCCGCCCGCGCCGTGACCAAGCGCGCCCTGCTGGACGAGCTGGACAAGGCCGTCGAGTTCGACCTGCCCGAAGGGCTGGTCGAGGCAGAGGCCAAGCAGATCGCCCATCAGCTGTGGCACGAAGAAAACCCCGAGGTCGAAGGCCATGACCATGGCGAGATCGAACCGACGGATGAGCACAACAAGCTCGCCCAACGCCGGGTGAAGCTGGGTCTCTACCTGGCCGAGGTCGGCCAGAAGGCCGAGGTCGCGGTGTCTGACAGCGAGTTCACCCAGGCGGTCATGAACCAGGCCCGCCAATACCCGGGCCAGGAACGCCAGTTCTTCGAATTCGTGCAGCAGAACCAGCAGATGCAGCAGCAGATCCGCGCGCCCCTGTTCGAAGACAAGGTCGTGGACCACATCATCGACAACGCCAAGGTGACCGAGAAAGAGGTCAGCAAGGACGACCTGCAGAAGGCTGTCGAGGCACTGGAAGACGAATAAGACCGAACCGGGCTTCTTGCCTGTTCTCCTTAAAGGGTCGCCTTCGGGCGGCCCTTTTTCCTTCGCGACTGGTGATGTGGTGCCGTTCGGGTATAGCCTTGCAGCAATGAGACCAAGAACGAGGGAAGACGATGAAACGAATTTTGGCGATGGCCTTATTGGCCTTTGGTGCGGCTGGGGCGGCCCAGGCCTGCCCGGATTGGCGACTGGAAGCCGCGGCCAGCTACAACCTGTCCGGCGATCAGCTGCGCAAGGCGCAGGGCGCGGATGTGATCGCGGGCGGCGAGAATTACATCTGGAATTGTCGGGGCATCAATCCGCAGTCGGATCAAGGGGCGGGCTATTTCACCTCGAACCCGGATTTCCGTTTCTTCATTTCGGATCTGGAACGCTATCAGCTTGTCGTGTCGGTCATCAGCCAATGTGACAGCGCCTTGCTCATCAACACCCAGTCGGCCAGCTGGTATTACGATGATGACGACAACGGCAATCTTGATCCGCGCATCGTGCTGACACGTCCGATCAGTGGCCAGATCGATGTCTGGGTTGGCACGTATGACGGTGAATACTGCGATGCGCGCCTGATGCTGGAGACCTTTCCGCGATAGGGACAAGGCGCAAAAGAAAACCGCCCGCGGCCGGGGTCACGGGCGGTTTGTTCATGCTGGCAGGAAGGATCAGTCCTCGTCGGACTTTTCTTCCTCGTCGCCACCTTCCGGGGTCTCGACCAGGCCGGCCTCTCCTTCGAGGTCTTCCAGCTGCGAGGCACCGATGTCCTCGAACAGTTCCTGGATCTCGAATTCGGCCGCGGCTTCTTCCTCGGCGGCGAGGTCCTGAATGGACTTGCCGGAGGCCTGAAGCTCGGCCTCTTCGGGAGAACGGGCGATGTTCAGGGTGATCGTCGCCTCGACCTCGGGGTGCAGGTGCACGGTGATGTCGCGCAGGCCCAGCTCCTTGATCGGGTCGCCGATGACGACCTGCTTGCGGCTGATGTTGTAGCCGTTGGCCTCGGCCTCTTTCTCGATGTCGCGGGGCGACACGGAGCCGTAGAGAGAGCCACCGTCGGAGGCGGCGCGAATCACGACGAACTTGGCGCCGTCCAGCTTCGCGGCCAGTGCTTCGGCCTCTTTCTTGGTTTCGAGGTTGCGGGCTTCAAGCTGCGCCTTCTGGTCTTCGAAGGCCTTGAGGTTTACCTCGTTGGCGCGTAGGGCCTTGCCCTGGGGCAGAAGGTAGTTGCGCGCGTAACCTTCCTTGACGGAGACGACTTCGCCCATCTGGCCCAGTTTGGCGACGCGTTCGAGCAGGATGATATCCATTGGGGTCTCTCCTTACTTGACGGCGTAGGGCAGCAGGGCCAGGAACCGGGCGCGCTTGATGGCCTGGGCCAGTTTGCGCTGGTTCTTGGCGCCCACGGCCGTGATGCGGCTGGGGACGATCTTGCCACGCTCGGAAATGTAGCGCTGCAGAAGCTTGGTGTCTTTGTAGTCGATCTTCGGGGCGTTCTCACCCTCGAACGGATCGGTCTTGCGGCGACGGAAAAACGGTTTGGCTGCCATGGGTTATGGTCCTTTCCTGATCCTGTGGATTAGCGACGCTCGCGACGGTCGTCGCGTTTTTGCATCTGAACAGACGGGCCTTCTTCGTGCGCATCGACCTTGATGGTCAACACGCGCATGACGTCGTCATGCAGGCGCATCAGGCGTTCCATTTCCTGAACGGCCGGTGCCGGGGCATCGGTCCGCATCATGGCATAGTGACCCTTGCGGTTCTTGTTGATCTTGTAGGCCATCGTCTTGACGCCCCAGTATTCGGAATCGACGAGTTTGCCGCCATTGTCCGAAAGGACGGTGCCAAAATGTTCGATGAGGCCTTCGGCCTGCGCGTTGGACAGATCCTGACGCGCGATCAGTACATGCTCGTAAAGCGGCATGTGCACTCCATTCATGTTTCGGCGCATTTCAAAGGGCAGGGCAGTTCGCCTTCCGCACCCGGCCCACGAGAGACTGCGCAGTTCATCTAGCTACGCGGAAGGATGCGGCCTTATACAGCTTGGGCGTCCGGGATCAAGCCCGTGAACGGAGCCGGGCATTGATGAATGGGCCCCCAACGCAAGATTTCCCTGCCCCCGCCCGGATTGTGCCACAAATCGCCGCCATCTTCTTCCCGAGAGGCAACCATCGGGGGCAGACCCATGACCATCTATAGCCAACGCGCGCAGACCGTTGCCGAAAACAGGGATGTTCACGGTGAACCACGGCTGGAACGCCCGGTCATAGAGGAGCAGTTCTGGGGCTACGAGATTGGCCCTAGCCCCGTCGAGCGCGGCGCGCTTGCCATGTCGCGGGGCGATCAGACGCCGCCGTCCTTTGCCGGCCCCTTGACGCGCTGACCCATCCTGACCCCCGAGCTTGGAACCGACGCGCTTTGGCGCGGCGGTCTTCCTATTCTTGTGCCCCCGGTCCCGTTCCGCTAGGTCAGGTCGGGAACAGGTAGGAGGGGACCCTAACGATGCGGGCTTTCGTATTTCCCGGACAGGGCGCACAGGCAATTGGTATGGGAAAGGCGCTGGCCGAGGCCTATCCCGCAGCAAGAGCGGTTTTTGACGAGGTGGACGCGGCCTTGGGCGAGTCCCTGTCGGCCTTGATCTGGGAGGGCGATATCGCCGAACTGACGCTGACTCGAAACGCCCAGCCTGCGCTGATGGCCACGTCCATGGCAGCGATGCGTGCCCTGGAGGCCGAGGGTGTGACGATCGAGGCGGCGGATTTCGTGGCCGGGCACAGCCTTGGTGAATATTCCGCCCTGGCGGCGGCCGGCGCGCTTGGCGTGGGCGACACGGCCCGTTTGTTGCGCATTCGCGGCACCGCAATGCAAGAGGCCGTGCCGGTGGGTGAAGGTGCGATGGCCGCTCTGCTGGGCCTTGATTTCGCCACCGCTGCCGCCGTGGCCGAAGAGGCCGCCCAGGGCGAGGTGTGCCAGGCCGCCAATGACAATGATCCCAGTCAGGTGGTGGTCTCGGGCCACAAGGCTGCCGTGGAGCGCGCCGTCGAGATCGCCAAGGAGAAGGGTGCCAAGCGGGCCATGCTGCTGCCGGTCAGCGCGCCGTTCCATTGCACATTGATGCAGCCTGCCGCCGACCGCATGGCCGAGGCCCTCGCGGAGGTCGAGATTGCCGCGCCCGCCGTGCCGCTGGTGGCCAATGTGCGCGCCGAAGCGGTCAGCGACCCCAATGAGATCCGCGACCTGCTGGTGGCGCAGGTGACCGGTTCGGTCCGCTGGCGCGAAAGCGTGGCCTGGATGGCCGCCCAGGGCGTAACCGAAGCCTGGGAAATCGGCGCGGGCAAGGCGCTGTCGGGGATGGTCAAGCGCATCGACCGTTCCGTCACCACGCGCACGGTCGGCACGCCAGAGGATGTCCTGGCGGCGGCAGAGGCGCTGAACGGGTAAGGAATGGCTCCGCCGACCGGGGGGGCGTCAGAAGTCTGGAATTTTGTTGCCCTCGCATACGGGGGCGCAGGAAAGGAAGCACGAGATGTTCGATCTGACAGGAAAATCCGCGCTGATCACCGGCGCATCGGGCGGGATCGGCGGCGCGATCGCCAAGGCCCTGCATGGGGCCGGGGCCAATGTCGGCTTGTCCGGCACCCGCGAAGCCCCCTTGCAGGAGCTTGCCGCGGAGCTGGGCGAGCGGGCCCATGTTCTGCCGTGCAACCTTTCGGATCGGGATGAGGTGGATGGCTTGGTCAAGCGCGCCAGTGACGCGATGGGCGCGGTCGATATCCTGATCAACAACGCTGGCATCACCCGCGACAACATCTTCATGCGCATGAGTGACGAGGAATGGGACAGCGTGCTGGAGGTCAACCTGACCTCGACGATGCGGTTGTGCAAAGCCGCCATCCGGCCGATGATGAAATCCCGCTGGGGCCGGATCGTCAATATCAGCTCGATCGTGGGCGCCACGGGCAATCCCGGGCAGGCAAACTATGCGGCCTCCAAGGCCGGCATGGTGGGCATGTCCAAGTCCATCGCCTATGAGGTCGCCACCCGCGGCATCACGGTGAACTGCGTCGCGCCCGGCTTTATCGCCACGGCGATGACCGAAAAGCTGTCCGACGATCAGAAGGCCACGATCAACGCGCAGATCCCGGCCGCCCGCATGGGCACGCCCGAGGAGATCGCCGCAGCGGCGCTCTATCTGGCCAGCGACGAGGCGGCTTACGTCACGGGAACCACGCTGCATGTGAACGGCGGCATGGCGATGCTATAGCCGCCCCTGGCGGGTCTGAAAGCGTTTGCGTTGTGAGGAATCTCTGATATAGGCCCCACAGATTTCGCGGCGGGGGCATGTCGTCCGCCCATTCGGGTCCTCGAGCAGGGCCGAAAGAGCCGCCCGGCAGCCATCCCCGGCGAGGGCAACCCAAACAGGGGGCACAAGGCCCCGAAGAAGTGAGGAACTATCATGAGCGACGTCGCAGACCGCGTCCGCAAGATCGTTGTGGAACACCTGGGTGTTGAAGAAGGCAAGGTTGTCGAGGGCGCGTCCTTCATCGACGATCTTGGCGCCGACTCCCTGGACACCGTTGAGCTGGTCATGGCTTTCGAAGAAGAGTTCGGCATCGAGATCCCCGATGACGCCGCCGAAACCATCCAGACCTTTGGCGACGCCGTTAAGTTCATCAACGACGCCAGCTGAGCCGAGCGTCGGAAAGAATTCGAAAAGGGCGGTCCGCCATGGGCCGCCCTTTTTTGTTTGTGGCGCTCACGGACGCGCGCATGGTGCTGCCGGTTCGCGTCTACGGCATGTTCGGCCCTTGCCCCTTTCCCCCGCGCCGGGGTATCAGGCTGCGAGGAAACTGGAAGTCGAGGGGCAGAGCATGCGTCGTGTCGTTGTAACCGGATTGGGGCTGGTCACGCCGTTGGCCGACGGTGTGGAAGAAAGCTGGACGCGGATTCTGGCCGGGGAAAGCGGGGCGGGCACCATCACCCGTTTCGATCCCGAGGGATTCACCACCACCTATGCCTGCGAAGTGCCTTATGGCGACGGCGAAAACGGCACGTTCGACCCTGACAAATACATGGAGCCGAAAGAGGCCCGGAAGGTCGATACCTTCATCCTGTTCGCCATGGCTGCCGCCCAGCAGGCTGTTGAGGATGCGGGCTGGACACCCGAGAACGAAGAGGCGCTGCTGCGCACGGGCGTTCTGACCGGGTCGGGTATCGGCGGGCTGAACTCCATCGCCAACACCGCCGTGATGATGAAGGAAAAGGGGCCGCGCCGCGTGTCGCCCTTCTTCGTGCCCGGCGCGTTGATCAACCTGATCTCTGGCCAGATCGCCATCAAGTATGGCTTCAAGGGGCCGAACCATGCGGTCGTAACGGCCTGTTCCACCGGCGCCCATGCAATCGGCGACGCGGCGCAGCTGATCAAGGCGGGCCGGGCCGACGTGATGATTGCCGGTGGTGCCGAGGCGGCCATCTGCGAGATCGGCATTGCCGGGTTCAATGCCTGCAAGGCGCTCTCGACCAAGCGCGCGGACGATCCGAAATCCGCCAGTCGCCCCTATGACACCGACCGCGATGGCTTCGTCATGGGCGAGGGCGCGGGCATGGTCGTGCTGGAGGATTACGAGCACGCGAAGGCGCGCGGTGCCAAGATCTATGCCGAGGTCATCGGCTATGGCCTGACCGGCGATGCCTATCACATCACGGCACCGTCCGAGGATGGCGAAGGCGGGTTCCGGTCCATGCAGGCCGCGCTGGAGGATGCCGGTCTGACGCCGTCGGATATCGACTACATCAATGCCCATGGCACGAGCACCATGGCCGATACGATCGAGCTGGGTGCAGTCGAACGTTTGCTTGGTGATCACGCGGCCAATGTGACCATGTCCTCGACCAAGTCGATGACCGGGCACCTTCTGGGCGCGGCGGGCGCGATCGAGGCGATCTTCTCGATTCTCGCCATCCGTGACCAGGTGGCACCGCCGACGATCAACCTGGACGATCCGGCCGTGGAAACGCCACTCGATCTTGCCCCCAACAAGAAAGTCGATCGCAAGATCGACGTCGCCCTGTCCAACTCCTTCGGCTTCGGCGGCACCAATGCGAGCGTCCTGTTCGGAAAGGTCGGCTAGATGTGGCGACATATCGCCAGCAATGCGCTGACCTTTCTGATCGTGGCCTTGTTCCTTCTGGCGGGCGTGGTGGCTTGGGGCAACAGGCAATACAGCGCCGAGGGCCCGCTTGAGGCGGCCATCTGCCTGAAGGTCGAAAGCGGCTCGAACATGCGCATCGTCAGCGAGGACCTGGCAGATGCCGGGGCCATTGCCTATCCGGCGATCTTTCGTATCGGTGCGGATTATTCCGAGAAGGCATCGCAGTTGAAGGCCGGGTCTTTCCTCGTGCCCGAGGGCGCGTCGATGGAAGAGATCATCGACATCGTCACCGCCAGCGGGCAGAGCACCTGCGGCACCGAGATCGTCTATCGCATCGGGGTCACGCGGGTTCTGGCGGAGGTGCGTGAGTTGAACCCCGAAACCGAGGAATACGAGGAACTGGCACAGTTCAACCCCGCCGAGGACGAGGCCCCCGAGGCCTATCTGCAGAAGCGCGAGGCTGCGGACACCCAGTATCGCGTGGTGGTGTCCGAAGGCGTGACCAGCTGGCAGGTGATGACGGCGCTCAATGGCCTGGAATTCCTCGACGGTGAAATCTCCGAGGTTCCTGCCGAGGGGAGCCTTGCGCCCAACAGCTACCAGGTGTCGCCCGGCGATGACGTCGGCGCGTTGGTCGCCCGGATGCAGAGCGCGCAAGAGCGGATCCTGGCCGAGGCCTGGGCGAACCGCGACGAAGGCCTGCCGCTCGACAGCCCCGAAGAGGCGTTGATCCTGGCCTCGATCGTGGAAAAGGAAACCGGCGGTTATGACGAGGTGCGCACGGTGGCCAGTGTCTTTGAAAACCGACTGGAGACCGGCATGCGTCTGCAAACGGACCCGACCGTGATCTATGGCATTACCGAGGGGCGCGGCGTGCTGGGACGGGGCTTGCGGCAAAGTGAATTGCGCGCCGAAACGCCCTACAATACCTACGTGATCTCGGGCCTGCCGCCGACGCCTATCGCCAATCCGGGCCGGCTGAGCATCGAGGCGGTGATGAACCCCGAGGAGACCGACTACATCTTCTTCGTGGCCAAGTCGCTGGATCCGCGTGACGGGCACAATTTCGCGGTCACGCTGGAAGAGCACAACCGCAATGTCGCCGCTTACCGTGCGTTGGAGGCCGAACAGGCCGAGTAAACGCAACGCCCGGTCAGTTCGGCGCAAGTTTTGACCGTTCGCACGGTCCGACGTAGTTTTCTCACATGCTGGGCAAGCTGTGACGGCCCCCGGGGAGCAATCCCCCGGGGGCCGTTTTTCATGGCGCGCTCGCTGGGCGGAGCAACCAGCGGGGTGAACCCTTATGAGCAACCAACGCGGCGGCACACCCGCCGATCAGGAAATCGCTGCTGAACGTATCAAGGAGGCTAGGCAGCTCTACCGAAGCATCAACGAGACCCTGACCCGTATCCTGGGCGATCTGCAGACCGGGCAATTGGGCGAGGTCAAGGACCTGGCGGCCAAGCAGAAGCAGTTGGAAACGGCCGTGGTCCATGCGCAGAAACTGGAGGCGGAGTTCAATGAAAAATTCGGAACCGGGCTTGATGAGGGCGAGATCGACTTCGACCGGGCACGATACCAGATCGGGTGCAGATTGGCTCGCCTCCGCAGGTGCTGCCGAGAGAAAGGCGTTTCTTCGGGCGCTGGGGGCGGATGAGCTGCGGGCGCTGCCCTACCTGTTCGAGTTCTGGGCGCTGGGCCACCAATTGCCGCCCGAGGGCGATTGGCGAACCTGGGTAATCCTGGGCGGGCGCGGTGCGGGCAAGACCCGCGCCGGCGCTGAATGGGTCAGGTCCATGGTAGAGGGGTCGCGTCCGCGCGACCCCGGCATTGCCAGGCGCGTGGCGCTGGTGGGTGAAACCATGGACCAGGCGCGAGAGGTGATGGTGTTCGGGGAAAGCGGCCTCCTGGCCTGCACGCCCGATGATCGCCGCCCGCAATGGATCGCCGGGCGGCAGATGCTGATCTGGCCCAACGGTGCGACGGCGCGAGTCTTTTCCGCCCATGACCCCGAGGCCTTGCGCGGGCCGCAATTCGATGCGGCCTGGGCCGATGAGCTGGCCAAGTGGAAGAAGGTGGACGAGGTCTGGCCGATGCTGCAATTCGGTCTGCGTCTGGGAAAGCATCCGCGCGCCTGCGTCACCACGACCCCGCGCCGGGTCAAGGCGCTGACCGACCTTCTGGCACGGCCATCGACCGTGCAGACCCATGCCCCGACCCATGCCAACCGGGCCTACCTGGCCGATACGTTTCTCGAAGAGGTGATGACCGAATATGCCGGCACGCGGCTGGGGCGGCAGGAACTGGAGGGGGTGCTTTTGTCGGATGTCGATGGCGCGCTCTGGACCACCGACCGGTTGGAGGCCGCACGGGTCGACGCGGCGCCGGAGCTGGATCGTGTGGTCGTCGCCGTTGATCCGCCCGCCGGGCAGGGGGCAGGGGCCGACACCTGTGGCATTGTCGTGGTCGGCGCGCGCACCCAAGGGCCGCCGAAGTATTGGCGCGCCTATGTTCTGGAAGATGCGAGCGTGCAGGGGCTGTCGCCCAATGGCTGGGCCGCTGCCGCCCTTGAGGCGATGGAACGTCACCAAGCGGATCGACTGGTGGCCGAGGTGAACCAGGGTGGGGCCATGGTCGAGGCCATCCTGCGATCCCTTGACGAGACCGTGCCTTACAAGGCCCTCCATGCGGGGCGGTCCAAGTCGGCGCGGGCCGAACCGGTCGCGGCGCTTTACGAGCAGGGACGCGTGGCTCATCTGCGCGGACTGGGCGACCTTGAGGATCAGATGTGCCAGATGACCGCCCAAGGGTATCAGGGGGCCGGGTCGCCGGACCGCATCGATGCGCTGGTCTGGGCGATCACCGAACTGGTTTTGGACCCGGCCCGGCGGCATCGCAGCCCGCAGGTGCGCAGGCTTTGACAGGCCACCGGTCCTTGACACGTCCCGGTGTGTCGGTCTGAGTCCGAGAGAAACGTGCAAAGAGGGCCATGCCGATGCGGCGCAGAACCGAGACGTTGATCGTTGTGGTCGCCGCCATGGCCAGCATCGTGCTCATCTGGGCCGGGTTCGGTAACAGCTGGCATCAGGATCTGAGTGCCCTCTATTTCGCAGCGCGGTCCTATGGTCTTGGCCAGACCGAATTGATCTACCTCGCGCCGGACCGGTTCTTCGGTGCCGTCGCCTCGCCGGAATGGCAGGACATGGCGCTGCAGTTGGGGCATGGCGATGAGCTGGTTCTGCCTTATGTCTATGCGCCGCTCTGGGCGGCCGTGCTTGCCCCGCTTGCGGTACGGCTTGATCCCATCGCGTTCTATAACCTCGTCCTGGTGGTGCATATCGGGTTTTTCCTGTGGTCGATCCTGCTTGCCCGCCGGATCGCGGCGCAGGGCTCCGCGCCTCTTTGGGCTTGGTTCGGCATCGCCGCGCTCATCGCGCTGGTCAGCACGCCGTTTCTGAATGCCTTCTGGCACAACCAACCGCAGATAACCGTGACCTTCCTTGTCCTGCTGGCCTTCGAACGCTATCGCGCGGGCGCCTGGCGTATGGCCGGGATCGCGTTGGGACTGGCGGCGGCCATCAAGATCACGCCTGCGATCCTGGCTGTGATCTTCCTGATGGACCGGCACTGGCGCGCAGCTGGGGTCGCGGCCGCCACGGGCCTGGGTCTGCTTATGCTCAGCCTGGCTATCGCCGGGCTGCCTCTGCACATCGCCTTCTGGGAGCAGCTTCAACGCGCCTCGGCATATATGGTGCTTACGCCTTTGAACCTCGGGCTGGAAGCGGTGATCGCCCGGTGGGGGGAGGTCATATCCGGCGGACTCGGCTCCGGCATGGAGGACAAAGCTTTGACCGTCGTCGAATCCGGCGGCTGGGGCGGGCTGCTGTCCATGGCTGTTCTGATCCTGGGGCTGGCCTTGATCTGGCGAGTGACGCGCGGGGCGGGCCAGCCGGTCTATCCACGGCTGTTGGCGCTCTGGGCGCTGGTCATCCTTTGCGGTCCGCTGGCCTGGAACCACTACCTGATCGGGCCCCTCTACCTGCTGCCGGGGGTGCTCTGGCATCTTCCGCGCCGGCTGGCAGCCCCGGCGCTGGTCATGATCGTTCTTGCCGTGTCGCTGCCCTTGCAGGTTGTATTGATGGCCGGGCAAACCGACCCGGTCTGGCTCATGAGCCTCGGGGCCGCGAGCCTTTGCGCCATGTTCTGGCTGGCGATTCTGTCTGTATCGCCATAGAAATAGCTGCTGCTACACGCGTTCAGGCGCGTTGCGCCCGCGGCGCACGGTGCATTTCCCACCCGTTCAAGACTTTCCCCGACAGTGTCCCTCGTGAACCGCAAGATCGTGGCGGATCGAGGAGATTTGGATGTTCGACTTTCTCAAGCGTGGCGAGGCCGAAACCGGTGCCCCCGAGGCCAAGGCCTCGGCCGCGGGCCGCGTGGCGGCCTGGGGCAGTGCCGGGCGCGTGACCTGGAGCGCACGCGACAGCGTGACCCTGACCAAGACCGGCTTTGCCGCGAACCCGATCGGCTTTCGCACGGTCAAGATGATCGCCGAAGCGGTGGCCGCGTTGCCGCTGGTGCTTCAGGATCATGACCGCCGCTATGACAGCCATCCGGTGCTGGACCTGATCCGCCGCCCGAATGCCGCTCAGGGTCGGGCCGAGCTGATCGAGGCGCTGATCGGGCAGCTTTTGCTGACCGGCAATGGCTATGTCGAGGCCGTGGGCGGTGCCGAGGGCGTGCCGGCAGAGCTGCATGTCTTGCGGTCGGAGCGCATGGCGCTGGTGCCGGGGCAGGATGGCTGGCCGGTGGCCTATGACTATACCGTCGGGGGGCGCAAGCACCGGTTCCATGTCGGCGACGGCCCCGGTCCGATCTGCCATATCAAGAGTTTTCACCCCCAGGACGACCATTACGGCCTGTCCGCAATGCAGGCGGCGGCCAATGCAGTGGACGTGCATAATGCGGCCAGCCGCTGGTCCAAGGCGCTGCTGGACAATGCTGCGCGGCCCTCGGGGGCGATCGTCTATGCGGGAACGGATGGGCAGGGGCAGTTGAGCGCCGATCAATATGATCGCCTCCTGCTGGAAATGGAGACCCAGCATCAGGGGGCGCGCAATGCGGGCCGGCCGATGTTGCTGGAAGGCGGGCTGGACTGGAAACCGATGGGTTTTTCACCCTCGGACATGGAATTCCAGAAGACCAAGGAGGCCGCCGCGCGCGAGATCGCCATCGCTTTTGGCGTGCCGCCGATGCTGCTCGGGATCCCCGGGGACGCCACCTATGCGAACTACCAGGAGGCCAACCGCGCCTTCTATCGCCTGACCGTGCTGCCCTTGGCCACGCGGGTGACCGGGGCCTTGTCCGACTGGCTGGGGGATTTCGCGGGCGAGAGCGTCACGCTGCGCCCCGACCTCGACCAGGTGCCGGCCCTGGCCAGCGAACGCGAGGCGCAATGGGCCCGGATCGGAGGAGCGGAATTCCTGAGCGATGCGGAAAAGCGCAGCTTGCTGGGCCTGCCGCCGCTGGAGGTCGGGGATGGATGACAGACCCTTTCCGAGAGAGGCGTTCGACTGTGCCCCTGCCATGCGCATCGAGGCGCAGGAAAGGCTGGCGGCGCTGCAATTCAGTCAGTTGCACACGCAGCTGGGCAAGATCGAGGACATGATGCACCGGCTGGAACGCCGCCTTTGGCTGACGGTCTTCGGTGTGGTGGGGGTGATCCTGGCGCAGGCGGCACAATCGCTGCTGGTCACGGCCCATTGAGAGGAGAAAGACATGAACCTGGAACACAAATTCATGGGGCCGGAGGCGCAGCTGGTGGTCGATGGCACCGAGGTTGCGGGCTATGCCTCGCTGTTCGGGGCCCCCGACAAGGGCGGCGACGTGGTCGAGCGCGGCGCCTATGGCCGCTCGCTGGAGCGGCTCGGCCAAAAGGGCGCGCGGGTCAAGATGCTGTGGCAGCACGATCCGGCCCAGCCCATCGGCGTCTGGGACGAGGTGCGCGAGGATGACCGCGGCCTCTGGGTCAAGGGGCGCATCCTGCGCGAGGTCGAAAAGGGCAGAGAGGCCGCCGCGCTGATCGAGGCGGGGGCGATCGACGGGTTGTCGATCGGCTATCGCACCTTGCGCGCCACCAAGAATGACAAGGGCGGACGCCTTTTGTCGGAGCTGGAACTTTGGGAGGTGTCCTTGGTCACGTTCCCGATGCTTCCCGATGCGCGGGTCGGGGCGAAGGGAGAAGAGCCCGAAGCCCGGATCATGCGTGAACTGGCGGGCGTGTTCGATGATGCGCGCCGCGTGCTGGTCCCGAAATAGGCCCGGCGTTTCAACACCTTATCTGAAGGAAAAGACAGATGAGCAAACCCGAGACGAAGGCTCGGACCGGGGAAGACATGTCTCCGGCCGGGGAACTGAAGACGGCCATGGCCGGGTTCATGACCGATTTCCGGGCCTTTTCGAACGACATTCACCAGAAGCTTCAGGAACAGGACAAACGCATGAGCAAGCTTGACCGTAAATCCATGATCGCCGGGGGCCGCCCGGTCCTGGCCAGTGCGGCCGCGGAAGAGGCCCCCCACCAGAAGGCCTTTGCTGCCTACCTGCGCTCGGGCGATGATGACGGGCTGCGCGGCCTGGACATCGAAGGCAAGGCGATGTCCAGCGCCGTGGCCGCCGATGGCGGCTACCTGGTCGATCCGCAGACCTCGGACATGATCCGCTCGACCCTGTCCTCGACCGCGTCGATCCGCGCTGTCGCAAATGTCGTGCAGGTCGAGGCCACGTCCTATGACGTGCTGGTCGACCATGCCGATATGGGCGCCGGCTGGGCCACGGAGACCGACCCGGCCAGCGAGACCGGCACGCCGCAGATCGACCGCATCAGTATTCCGCTGCACGAATTGTCGGCGCTTCCCAAGGCGTCACAGCGCCTCTTGGATGACAGCGCATTCGACATCGAGGGCTGGCTGGCCACCCGCATCGCCGACAAGTTCGCCCGATCCGAGGCGGCGGCCTTCGTGGAGGGCGACGGCATCGACAAGCCCGAGGGGTTTCTGACCGCCTCCAGCGTGGACAATGCCGGCTGGAGCTGGGGCAGCCTGGGCTATGTCGCCACCGGCGCCGACGGAGATTTTGACGCGGCCAACCCGGCCGATGCGATCATCGACCTGGTCTATGCGCTGGGCGCCGAATACCGCGCCAACGGCACTTTCGTGATGAATTCCAAGACCGCCGGCGCGGTGCGCAAGCTCAAGGATGCCGACGGGCGCTTCCTGTGGTCGGATGGACTGACGGCTGGCGAGCCGGCGCGCCTGATGGGCTATCCCGTGCTGATTGCCGAGGACATGCCCGATATCGGGACCAATGCCATGGCGATCGCCTTTGGCGACTTCGCCGCCGGATATACCGTGGCCGAACGCCCGGATCTGCGCGTGCTGCGCGACCCGTTCAGCGCCAAGCCGCATGTGCTGTTCTACGCCACCAAGCGCGTTGGCGGCGCGATCAGCGACTATGCCGCGATCAAGCTGCTGAAGTTCGGCCTGTCCTAAGGCCAGCCAGGACGGGGAGCGGACATGATGCCGCCCCCCGGCCCGGGCGCAGGCACGGCGCGGGGCACCCCCGTGTTGTCCAGCTGCTTCCTTCCGTCCGAGCGATGCGGGGGGTCTGCGCCCGGGCACCAATCCCAAGAAACGACAAGCCGTTTTCGGAGAAAGCTGATGATGTTGATCGAAGAGACCACGGTGCCGCAAAGCGCCCTACCGGTGGGTTTGTTCAAAGAGCACCTGCGCCTTGGGTCGGGCTTTTCCGATGACGGTTTGCAAGACGGCCTGCTGGAGGGGTTCCTGCGCTCGGCCATGGCGGCGATCGAGGCGCGCACCTCCAAGGTGCTGATCGAGCGCGATTTCGCGCTGACGCTGTCGGCCTGGGCCGAGCCGGGTCAACAGCCGCTGCCAGTGGCCCCGGTCAGTGCCGTGGCCGAGGTGGCGCTGCTGGACCGGACCGGGCAGGAACACCCTGTCAATGCGGCCGCCTGGCGCCTGCGTCCGGACATGCAGCGCCCGGTTCTGCTGGCCACGGGAAGCGGATTGCCCGCGATCCCCCAGGCCGGGTCGGTCCGGCTGCGGTTTCTGGCCGGGTTCGGTCCGGATTGGTCCGACCTGCCCAGCGACCTGCAACAGGCGGTGATGCTGCTGGCGGCGCATTACTACGAATACCGCCACGAAACCCAATTCGATGGGGGCTGCATGCCTTTTGGGGTGACGGCGCTGATCGAACGCTATCGCAGCCTGCGTATTGGCCGGGGGTTGGTGTGATGACCATTCGGCTGAACAGGAAACTGACGCTTGAGGCGCCGATGCGCGTCGCCGACGGGGCCGGGGGCTTCGAGACGGTCTGGCAATCTCTGGGCACGCTCTGGGCTCAGGTCGAGGCCCGCACGGGCCGCGAGACCGCCGGGGCCGCCATGCCGCTGAGCCGCGTGCGCTTTCGCATCACGCTGCGTGCCGCGCCGATCGGGGCGTCTTCGCGCCCGCAACCGGATCAACGCTTTCGCGAGGGAACGCGGGTCTATCGCATACAGGCGGTCAGCGAAGACGATGCCGACGGCCGCTACCTGGTGGCAGATGCCGAGGAAGAGGTGATCGCATGAGCTATGCCATTTCCGCCGCCCTGCAAACGGCGATCTACCAGGCGCTCTCTGCCGATGCGGATGTGACCGCGCTGGTCGGCACTGACATCTACGACGCGCTGCCTGCGGGCACGGTGCCGTCGCTTTACATCGCGCTTGGCCCCGAAAAGGCCAGTGATGCCTCGGATCAGACGGGCCGTGGCGCGCGGCACGACTTTACCGTTTCGGTGGTGACGGACAGCGCCGGTTTCGCCAGCGCCAAGGCCGTGGCCGCCGCCGTGTCCGACGCGCTGGTCGACGCGCCGCTGATGCTGAGCCGTGGCCGCCTGGTGTCGCTGCGATTCCACCGCGCCAAGGCGGTGCGCGTCAGCCCCGGCGACGAGCGCCGCATCGACCTGACCTTCCGCGCCCGCGTGGACGATGACTGACCCTCAAAACCATTGGAGTAAGACACATGGCAGCCCAGAACGGCAAGGACCTCCTTATCAAGATCGACATGACCGGCGATGGACAGTTTCAGACGGCGGCGGGCCTTCGGGCCACACGCATCGCCTTCAATTCCGAAAGCGTGGATGTGACCAGCATCGAGAGCACTGGCGGTTGGCGTGAATTGCTGGGTGGGGCGGGGATGAAATCCGCCGCGATCAGCGGCTCGGGCGTGTTTCGTGACGAAGCAACCGACGAGCGCGTGCGCCAGATCTTCTTCGACGGTGAAACTCCTGATTTCCAGGTGATCATTCCCGGATTCGGCACGGTCGAAGGGCCGTTCCAGGTGGGGGCGATCGAATATGCCGGCAACCATGATGGCGAAGCCACCTACGAGCTGTCGCTGGCTTCGGCGGGCGCGGTCGATTTCACGCCGCTGCCGTGATGGTGAACCCGCAGGCAGGAGAGGTCGCGCTGGTGATCGACGGGCAGGCCCATGTCTGCAAGCTGACCCTGGGTGCGCTGGCCGAGCTGGAGCATTCCCTGGGAGGCGAGAGCCTGCCCGACCTGGTGCGCCGCTTCGACGAGGGGCGCTATTCCAGCCGCGACGTGCTGGCATTGATCGTGGCGGGGCTGCGGGGCGGTGGCTGGCAGGGCGGGCCGGGCGACCTGGTGCGCGCCGAGATCGAGGGCGGGGTCGTGCGGGCCGCACAGGTGGCGGCCGAGCTGCTGGCCCGCGCCTTTGCGGTGCCGGGGTAGGGGCGATGGACTGGGCGGCATTGATGCGCGCGGGACTTGGCGCGCTGGGCCTGCGCCCGGCCGAGTTCTGGGCGCTGACCCCGGCAGAGCTGTGGCTGATGCTGGGGGCCGACATGACCGCTGCGCCTATGGCCCGCCAGCGCCTTGAGGAATTGAGCCGGGCCTTCCCGGACGAAGGAGCAAGAGATGGACGAGATTGACGGTCTGGACGATTTCGAAAGCGAGGCAAAGGTGCTGGAACAAACCCTTGGCTCGGTCACCGCGCTGACGGATGCCTTCGAGGGGCAGCTGCGCCGCACCCAATCGGCGCTGACCGAAACGACGCGGGACCTGGGTAACCTGGAACGCGGCTTTTCCGGCGGGTTGCGGCGGGCCTTCGACGGGCTGGTCTTTGACGGCATGAAACTCTCGGATGCGCTGTCGACCGTGGCCGAGGCCATGTCGCGCACGGTCTACAACAACGCCATGCGCCCGGTGACCGACCATTTCGGGGGCCTGCTGGCCGATGGGGTCAATTCGCTGGTCTCGGGCCTGATGCCCTTTGCCAAGGGCGGCGCAATCTCGGATGGGCGGGTCCTGCCTTTTGCCCGTGGTGGCGTGGTTGATCGCGCCACGACCTTTCCCATGCGTGGCGGAACCGGCCTGATGGGTGAGGCGGGGCCAGAGGCGATCATGCCGCTGACCCGTGGTGATGACGGCCGCCTCGGGGTCCGCGCCCAGGGTGGCGGGACCGTCAACGTCACCATGAACATCCAG
Source organism: Salibaculum griseiflavum (assembly GCF_003129565.1). Taxonomy (GTDB): domain Bacteria; phylum Pseudomonadota; class Alphaproteobacteria; order Rhodobacterales; family Rhodobacteraceae; genus Salibaculum; species Salibaculum griseiflavum. The sequence continues at coordinate 256,192 of NZ_QETF01000002.1, read as the reverse complement.
ACCCCCGACGTGGCCGGGTTCCAGCGTAGCCAGGGCCAGATCGCCGCGCAGATGACGCGCCTTGTGGCGCGCGGTCAACGCAACCGCTGAGGAGGCAGCCATGAATTTCCACGAGATCAGGTTTCCCGCGTCGCTGAGCTTCGGCTCGATCGGCGGGCCCGAGCGCCGGACCGAGGTGGTCACGCTCGCCAACGGGTTCGAGGAGCGTAACACGCCCTGGGCCCATTCGCGGCGTCGCTATGATGCAGGGATGGGGTTGCGCTCGCTCGACGATGTCGAGGCGCTGGTGGCCTTCTTCGAGGCGCGCCAAGGCCAGCTGTTCGGCTTTCGCTGGAAGGATTGGAGCGATTTCAAGTCCGCACGCCCGTCGCAAGAGATCGACGGCGGCGATCAGCTTCTGGGCGTCGGGGATGAGGTTCGGACGGAATTCCAATTGGTTAAGACCTACCGTTCAGGTGAAAACAGCTATATGCGCCCGATCTCGAAACCGGTTGCCGGTCGCGTGCATGTCCAGGTCAGCGGCGATCCCGTGCAGGACGGGGTGGATTACGAGATCGACCTGACCACCGGGGTGATCACCTTCGCCCATCCGCCCGATCTGCAGGCCGAAGTCACGGCCGGGTTCGAATTCGACGTGCCCGTGCGCTTCGATATCGACCAGATCCGCACCAGCGTCGCCAATTTTCAGGCGGGCGAGGTTCCGGACGTGCCGGTTGTCGAGGTGCGGGTATGAGCGGGCTAATCGATCACCTGGCCACCGGATTGACGACGACCTGCTGGTGCTGGGCCATTGTCCGAACTGACGGCGTGACCTTCGGCTTTACGGATCACGACTTGAACCTTGAGTTTGAAGGGATTGAATTCAAGGCGCAATCCGGTCTCACGGCCCGTGCTGTCATGGCCGGAAGCGGGCTGTCGGTGGACAACAGCGAGGCCATGGGCGCGCTGAGCGATGCCGCCGTCACCGAGACAGATATCGAGGCGGGTCGCTACGACGCCGCCGAAGTGCGGCTCTGGCAGGTCAACTGGGCGGACCCTGAACAGCGCGCTTTGCGGTTCCGCGGCCATATCGGAGAGCTGCGCCGCAAGGCAGGCGCCTTTCATGCCGAGCTGCGTGGGCTGACCGAGGCGTTGAACCAGCCTCAGGGTCGGGTCTACCAGGCGCCCTGTGCTGCGGTTCTGGGGGACGCGCGCTGCGGGGTTGACCTGAGCGAGCCGGCCTACAGCGTCGAGGCGGAAATCGACGCCGTCGACGCGGCACGGGTGTTCCACTTTTCCGGGCTGGACGGGTTCGAGCCCGATTGGTTCACCCGCGGCACGCTGAACGTGCTGACTGGCCCGGTCGCGGGGTTGTTCCAGCCGATAAAGCAGGACGATGTCGCGGGCGACGGGACGCGCACGGTCGGACTCTGGCAGCCCCTTGGGGCAGCGCCACAGGTCGGAGACCGGGTGCGGCTGGTGGCGGGTTGCGACAAGAGGGCGGCAACCTGCCGGTTGAAATTCAGCAATTTCATAAACTTCCAGGGCTTTCCTCATATTCCGGGCGAAGATTGGCTGATGCGGGTGCCACGGCGCGGCGACAGCAATTCCGGCGGGAGCCTGGCGTGAGGGCCGCGCTTGTCTCGATCGCGCGGGGCTGGATCGGCACGCCCTATCATCATCAGGCCTGCCTGCGCGGTGTCGGGTGCGATTGCCTCGGCTTGATCCGGGGCGTCTGGGCCGAGGCGACCGGAACGCCCCTGCTGGATGTGCCGCCCTACACGCCGGACTGGTCGGAGCCGCAAGGCCAAGAGACCCTGGCCGCCGGGCTGGCGGCACGTCTGGTGCAGACCCCGCCCGAGGCCGCCCGTCCGGGCGATGTGCTGCTGTTCCGGATGCGACATGGCGCCGTGTCCAAGCATCTGGGCCTGATGACCGAGGCCGGTCCGCGTCCGCGTTTCATTCATGCCTACCAGGGTCATGGCGTGATCGAGGCCGATCTGTCGCCCCCCTGGCGGCGTCGCCTCGTTGCGGCGTTCGCTTTTCCCGTTTCCAACCAAGAGGAGTAACCCATGGCCACGATCGTTCTTTCTGCGGCCGGCATGGCGGTCGGCGGTGCCGTTGGTGGTTCGGTCCTGGGGCTGAGCTCGGCGGTGATCGGGCGCGCCGTGGGCGCGACGCTGGGGCGGATGCTGGACCAGCGCCTGCTGGGCGCTGGCAGCGATGCGGTCGAGGTGGGCCGGTTGGACCGGCTGCGTCTGACCGGCGCCAGCGAAGGCACGGGGATCGCCCAGCTTTTTGGCCGCATGCGCATTCCCGGTCAGGTCATCTGGGCCACGGAGTTCGAGGAAACCCGCCATCGCACCGGGGGCGGCAAGGGTGCGCCGCAAGGCCCGGCGACCGTCGAATACAGCTATTCAATAAGTCTGGCGATTGCGCTTTGCGAGGGCGAGGTCGCCCGCGTCGGCCGGGTCTGGGCCGATGGGCGGGAAGTCTCGCCCGAGGATCTGAACCTGCGGCTGCATCCCGGCACCCCCGATCAACTGCCCGACCCCAAGATCGAGGCGGTCGAGGGGGCAGGCCTGGCGCCGGCCTATCGCGGCACGGCCTATGTGGTGCTTGAGGATCTGCCGCTTGCGCAATTCGGGAACCGGGTGCCGCAATTCACCTTCGAGGTGATGCGCCCGGACCAGGGCGATGTGGCGCATCCGGGGATCGACAAGGCGATCCGGGGGGTCTCCTTGATCCCCGGCACAGGGGAATACGCGCTCGCGACAACGCCGGTCTTCCTCGATCACGGGTTCGGGAATCGCAAGGCGGCAAATCTGAACGCCGCCTCGGGCAAGACCGACATGCTGGCCTCGCTCGACGCCTTGCAGGAGGAGGTGCCCAATTGCGGGTCGACGGCGCTCGTCGTTTCGTGGTTCGGCAATGACCTGCGCTGCGGCGAATGCAGCCTCAAACCCAAGGTCGATCAGAAAGAGGCCGACGGGCGTGGGATGCCGTGGCAGGTTTCCGGGCTGGCGCGTGCAGAGGCTGACGAGGTTGCCACGCAGGATGGCACCAAGCTATACGGCGGCACTCCGGCGGACGCGGCGGTGATCGAGGCGATCACCGAGCTGCGCGCGCGGGGCCTGTCGCCGGTCTTCTACCCGTTCATCCTGATGGACCAGGTTGCGGGAAATACGCTGACCGATCCCTGGACGGGCAGCGAGGGCCAGCCGCATCTGCCGTGGCGGGGGCGCATCACCAGCGCGCTGGCGGCGGGTGTTGCGGGCAGCCCCGATGGCACGGGGCAGGCCGATCAGGAGGTTGCGACCTTCCTTGGCAACGCCCAGCCCGCCGATTTCACGATCAGCGGCCAGACGGTCAGCTACAGTGGTCCGCCCGAGTGGTCGTATCGGCGCTTCATCCTGCACTACGCGCATCTCTGCGCCGCCGCCGGCGGTGTCGATGCGTTCCTGCTGGGCTCCGAGCTGCGTGGGTTGACCCAGATCCGGGGCGCGTCCGGGTTTCCCTTCGTCGCCGGGCTTGTCGATCTTCTGCAAGAGGTGCGCGCCATCCTCGGGCCGGAGTGCAGGATCAGCTATGCCGCGGACTGGAGCGAGTATCACGGCTACCATCAGCCGGGCACCGCCGACAAGCTGTTCCATCTCGACCCGTTCTGGGCGCATCCCGACTGCGATTTCATCGGGATCGACAATTACCTGCCCCTGAGCGACTGGCGCGAGGGCGAGGCCCATGCCGACGCCCATTGGGGCAGCATCTACAATCCCGACTACCTGCGGGCCGGGATCAAAGGGGGCGAGTATTACGACTGGTACTACCATTCCCCAGAGGCCGAGGCGGCACAGATTCGCACGCCGATCACCGATGGCGCCGGCGAGCCATGGATCTGGCGGGCCAAGGACATTCGGGGCTGGTGGCAGAACCCTCATCATGACCGGGTGGATGGGGTGCGGCAAAGCCATCCCACCGCCTGGCAGCCGGAAAGCAAGCCGGTCTGGTTCACCGAGATCGGCTGTCCGGCGGTCGACAAGGGCACCAACCAACCCAACCGGTTCGTCGATCCGAAATCCTCGGAAAGCGGGCTGCCGCGGGCCTCGACAGGTGTGCGGGACGATTTCATCCAGCGCCAATACCTCTCGGTTCTGCTGGACCACTATGCCTCCGAGGCGGGCAACCCTGTCTCTTCGGTGACGGGTCAGAGCATGGTCGATACCGGGCGCATCCATGTCTGGGCCTGGGATACGCGGCCGTTTCCGGCCTTTCCGGGCCGGGCGGACCTGTGGTCGGATTCCGAGAACTACACGCTCGGGCACTGGATCAACGGACGGGTCATGGCCCGGTCGCTGGCCTCGGTCGTGGCCGAGATTTGCGCCCGCGCCGGGATCGCGGATGTCGATGTCAGCCAGCTTTACGGCGTGGTGCGGGGCTATACCGTGGCCGAGGTCGAGACCGGGCGCGCGGCCTTGCAGCCGTTGATGCTGGCCTATGGGTTCGACGCCCTGGAACGGGACGGCAAGTTGATTTTCCGCAGCCGGTCCGGACGGGCCGCGACGGCGGTTGATCGCGGTGAGTTCGCCCAGGCCGTGGACGAGGCCGGCGCAATCGAACTGACCCGCGCTCAGGCCCCCGAGATCGTCGGGCGCGTCCAGCTGGCCCATGTGGAGGCGGATGGCGACTATGAAATCCGTGCGACCGAGGCCGTCCATCCGGGTGACGCGACCCCCACCACCGCCCGCAGCGAGTTGTCGCTGGCCCTGACGCCGGGAGAGGGGCTGAGGATCGCCGAGCGCTGGCTGGCCGAGGCGCGACTGGCTCGCGATACGGCGCAATTCGCCCTGCCGCCGTCGCGCGCCGAAATCGGACCGGGCGACGTGGTGCGTTTGCCCGAAGGGCAGGGGGGCTGGCTCTTTCGTGTCGACCAGGTGGAACAGACCGACCGGCAGCTTCTTGAGGCGGTGCGGATCGACCCCTCGGTCTATACCCGCCATCCGGTGCCGGGCACGGCGCCGGTCCTGTCGCCCTATGTGGCGCCGATCCCGGTGGAGCTGATGCTCATGGACCTGCCGTTGATGCGCGGTGACGAGGACGAGATCGCCCCCCATGCCGCCGTCAGCGGCGTGCCCTGGCCGGGCAGCGTGGCGCTTTACACGTCAGACCAGGACGCGGGATACGAGTTGGGCCGGATCCTGCATGACCCGGCGGTGATCGGCGTGACCGAGACCGAGATGACCAGCGCCCCGCCAGGCGTCTGGGACGCGGGCCCGGCATTGCGGGTGCGGCTGATCCGGGGCACGCTGGACAGCCTGCCCCGTGCGCAGGTGCTGGGCGGCGGCAACCTGGCCGCCATCGGCGATGGTAGCGTCGATGCATGGGAAGTGTTCCAGTTCGCCGAGGCCACGCTGGTCGGCGAGCGGACCTATGACCTGCGCTTGCGTCTGCGCGGGCAGGCGGGCAGCGACGGGCTGATGCCCGCAGCTCGGCCCGTGGGATCAATTTTCGTGCTGATGGATGCCGTGCCCGGGCAACTGGCGCTGGCCCCCGCCGCACGCGGCACCCTGCGTCACTACCGTTATGGACCGGCGACCCGGCCCATGTCCGACCCGAGCTACCAGTATCGCGCCGAGAGTTTCCGCGGCAACGGGCTGCGGCCTTACCCGGTGGCGCATCTGCGCGCCCGGTCCGGCAGCGGCGGCGATCTGGCTTTGAGCTGGATCAGACGGACCCGGATCGACGGCGACAGCTGGGACCAGGCCGAGGTGCCGCTGGGCGAAACCGCCGAAAACTACCGCGTGCAGGTGCATGCGGGCGAAACCCTGCTGCGCGAAGTTACCCGGTCCAGTCCGGAGTGGACTTATAGCGTCGGGGACCAGGCCAGTGACGGGGCGTCCGGCGAGATCACGATCTCGGTGGCGCAACTCTCGGACCGCTACGGCCCCGGTCCGGCCCGGTCGGTGGTCGTCACGCTCTGATGCGGCAGCCGGGGTGGCATGACCTCGATGCGGGGGTGCGGGTTTTGCTGGCCCGACCTCGGGTCGAATGGCCGTCTGTGGCGGCGGCCCTGGTGCGAGAGGCGCATCTGTCGGATCGCTTGCGCAAGCGTCTGCGGCGTCCGGTCGCCGGGCGCGGCTGCGGCTCGCTCGCCTCCGAGGCCATGGGCTGGCGGCGCAGCCGCGAAAGGCGGGGCTGCGACACCGCCTATTGCGATGCGCTGGTCGTCTTGCTGACGGCCCTGGATAAATGGCGCCGTGACCCGGATCGCCGCCGCTGATCAGCCCCTTGTGCAGGACAGGCAGCGGGGCAGGGTCGGGTCGGCGCGCAGCCGGTCCAACCCCAGGGCTTCGCCGCAATCGGTGCAATACCCGTATTCGTCCTCGGCGATCCGGGCCAGGGCCGCCGCGATCCGGCGCCGTTCCCCCGCGCGGCGCGCCGCCTGCGCCTTGGCCATGGCCTGGTTCTGCAGTGCATCCATCCGACTGAGCCGCCCGACCGCCTGCTGGTCGAGTTCGACCGTCTTCTGACCGTCCGAGCCGCGCGCATCCTCCTCGTCCAGCGCCGCCAGCCGGTCGAGAAGCGCCTGTTTCAATTCGACGATTTCGCGGTCATCCATTTCAGTGACCTTTTCCATCACGGGTTTATTCTTGGCCAACCCACCCTATCTGGGATAGGAGTGGCCGAAAAGGAGGCGCCTCATGGCACAGCCGAACCCCAAACTTGCCCAGCTGGATCCGGTCTGGGCGCGGATCACCGCCGAGGCCGAGCAGGCCATATTGGACGAGCCGCTGATGGGCGGCCTGATCCATGCCTGCGTGTTGCATCACAAGACGCTGGAAAAGGCGCTGTCCTATCGCTTCTCGGCCAAGCTGAGCTCCAATGAAATGAGCATGGTCCTGCTGCGCGAGATCGCCGAAGAGGCCTATGCCGATGCGCCCGACCTGGTCGAGGCCGCCCGCGCGGACCTGGCCGCGATCCAGGAACGCGACCCGGCCTGCCACCGCCTGTTGCAGCCGATCCTCTACTACAAGGGGTTCCAGGCGATGCAGGCCTATCGTCTGGCCCATTACCTGTGGGACAAGGGCCGCCGCGACCTGGCCTATTTCGTGCAGATGCGCAGTTCCGAGGTCTATGGCGTGGACATCCACCCCGGCGCCCGCATGGGCAAGGGGATCATGATCGACCACGCCCATTCCATCGTGATCGGGGAAACCGCCGTGGTGGGCGACAATGTCTCGATGCTGCATTCGGTGACGCTGGGCGGGACCGGCAAGGAAGAGGAAGATCGCCACCCCAAGATCGGCGACGGCGTCCTGATCGGGGCCGGGGCCAAGGTGCTTGGCAATATCCGCGTCGGCTGCTGCTCGCGTATCGCGGCCGGCTCGGTCGTTCTGAACGATGTGCCCGAAAAGACCACCGTGGCCGGCGTCCCGGCCAAGGTGGTGGGCGAGGCGGGCTGTGCCCAGCCGGCCATCACCATGGACCAGATCCTGAAAGCGGGGCCGTGATGGCCAACCATCTGCCCCACACGGTTTGACCGCCGAGTTCCTGACGCTCTGGGCGGATGCGGCGCTGACCAGTGCCGGGTTCTTCTGGATGGCGTTCTGGGCCTTCGGGCTGGGCTATGTCATCAGTTCCGCCATCCAGCTGTTCGTGGGCCGCGCCCAGATGCGCCGTGCCATGGGCGACAAGCAGGCCCGCGCGGTGGCGCTGGCCACGTTTTTCGGGTTCATTTCCTCCTCCTGCAGCTTCTCGGCCCTCGCCACGACGCGGGCGCTTTTCGCCAAGGGGGCAGGGTTCATCCCCGCCATGGCGTTCCTTCTGTCCTCGACCAACCTGGTGATCGAGCTGGGCATCGTGATCTCGGTTTTCCTGAGCTGGCACTTCGTGGTGGCCGAATATGTCGGTGGGCTCCTGCTGATCCTCGCCATGTGGGGCATCGTTGCCCTGACCCGGCCCCGGCGCCTGATCGGGGCGGTGCGCGAGCGCTTGCAGGCCGACACGGACGAGGCCGATGCCGACCCGGCGGACCTGCTGAAGAGCCGGGCGGTCTGGTCGGACCTGGCAGGGCGCTATTTCGGCGAATGGCACATGGTCTGGAAGGACGTGACGGTGGGCTTCACCCTGGCCGGGATCATTGCCGTGTTCGTTCCGGCCGCGTTCTTCACCTGGCTGTTTCCAGGCAGCGGCGCAGGCGCCGGGCCGTTGGCCGTCCTCGGCGATGCCCTGATCGGACCGGTGGCCGCGTTCTTCACCTTCATCGGGTCGATGGGGAACATCCCGCTGGCCGGGCTCTTGTTCGCCAACGGGGTCAGCATGGCCGGCGTGCTTGCCTTCATCTTTTCCGACCTGGTGGTGTTTCCGGTGATCCGGGTGCACGCGACCTATTACGGCTGGCGCATGGCGCTCTATATCGCGGCGGTGTTCCTTGCGGCGCTGGTCGCGGTGGCGCTTGTGCTGCATTACGGCTTTCACGCGCTGGACATGGTCCCCGAGGCGGGGACCGCCAGCCGCCGTGCCCCGGAAGAGCGGTTCTCAGTGGATTACACCTTCTGGCTCAACCTCGTCTTCGGGGCGATCACAGCCGCCTTCGGCTGGCTGGCCTGGAGGCGCCGGGGCCACGGTCATCGGCATGACCACAGCCATGGCGGCGGGCTGGACCGGGTGTTGTTCTGGCTGGCCTGCCTGGCCTGGCTTTGGCTGCTGGCGGGGCTGGGGCTGGCCGCTGTGCTCTAGGCCAGCTGGTCGAAAGCCTCCATCGCCTTGGCGCCATACATGTAGCCCGGCCCGCCATTCATCAGCACGCAGACATTGACCGTTTCGGCGACCTCGTCGTGGCTGGCGCCTGCGTGAATTGCAGCCTTGATATGAAAGCCGATGCAATCGGTGCACTGCTTGGAAATCGCGATGGCCAGCGCGATCAGCTCCTTTTCCTTGGTGGCCATGGCGCCGGGGGCCAGGGCGGCCTCGTGGAGGGCATGGAAGCCTTTTGCCGTATCGGCCTGTTCGGCGCGCATGGGGCGCAGGATGCCGGTGGTGTGGCGCAGCTCGTCTTTCCAGTTCATCGGGGGGATCCTTTGTTGCAGTCGGCCCTGACTAGATGGGCCGATCAGGCCGTTCCTTGCGCCAGATCAAAGGCTTGTGAAAAGGTGCGCCTGCGGCGCGCAGGATTCTTGAGTGTGGGGGCGCTGCCCCCGCCCGCCCTGCGGGCGGCCCCCCCGGAGTACTTGTGGCGAGATGAGAGAGTTGGCACGAAAAAGGGCCGCGCCCGGTGCGGGAGCGGCCCTGTCATGGTCGAGATGCAGGCGGTCAGGCGAGCATGGTCATCGGGTTTTCGAGATTGTCCTTGATGGCGGCCAGAAATTCGGCCCCCAGCGCCCCGTCGATGACCCGGTGATCGACCGAAAGCGTGGTGGACATCACCGTGGCCACGGTCAGTTCGCCATCTTCTCCGACAACGGGTTTCTTGACGCCGGCGCCCACGGCAAGGATCGCGCCATGCGGCGGGTTGATGACCGCGTCGAAATTCTCGATCCCGAACATGCCGAGATTGGAGATGGCGAAGCTGCCGCCGACATATTCATGCGGCGCAAGCTTGCCGTCGCGGGCGCGGGTGGCGAGATCCTTCATCTCGGCAGATAGCGAGGAGAGGGATTTCTGCTCGGAATCCTTCAGAACCGGCACGAAAAGCCCGCCATCGACGGCCACGGCGACGCCCACATCCGAGGGCTTGAGCTTGAGAATCCGGTCTCCGGCCCAGACGGCATTGGCGTCGGGCACGGTTTGCAGTGCCAGCGCGCAGGCCTTGATGATGAAGTCGTTGACGCTGAGCTTGATGCCACGCGGCTCCAGCTGCTTGTTGAGCTGGCTGCGGAATTTCAGCAGCGCATCGAGCTGGATATCCCGGCGCAGGTAGAAATGCGGGATGGTCTGCTTGGCCTCGGTCAGGCGGGCGGCGACGGTCTTGCGCATGCCGTTGAGCGTGACTTCCTCGTAGTCGCGCCCCTCGAACATCTTGCGCACGGCGTCGGCCCCCGGCCCGGCGGGCAGGGCGGCGGCAGCGGCCGGTGCGGCGGCTTCTTCTGCGGCGGCGGGCGCCTTTGCGGCCTGAGGCTGGGCGCTTTCGACATCGGCCTTGATGATGCGGCCGCGCGGGCCCGAGCCGCTGATCTGCGCAAGGTCCAGCCCCTTGTCGGCGGCGATGCGGCGCGCCAGGGGCGAGGCGAAGATGCGTTCGCCGTCCTTTTCCGGGGCGGGCGGCGCGGCCTGCGCCGGGGTATCGCCGGCGGGTTTCGCGCGCTCTTGCGTGCTTTCCTCGGCGGCCGGGGCCGCTTCGGGGGCAGGGGCGCTGGCCTCGGCGCTGGACATGTCCTCGCCCTCTTCGCCGATCACGGCGATCGGGGTGTTGACCTTGACGCCCTCGGTGCCTTCCTCGACCAGGATCTTGCCGATGACGCCCTCGTCGACGGCCTCGAATTCCATCGTGGCCTTGTCGGTTTCGATCTCGGCCAGCAGGTCGCCGGCATTCACGGTGTCGCCCTCTTTGACCAGCCATTTGGCGAGCGTGCCTTCCTCCATGGTGGGGGACAGGGCGGGCATGAGGATTTCGGTAGCCATGTCTGACGCTCCTTACCGGTAGGTGACTTGGTTCACGGCCTCGATGACCTCGTCCGTGGTCACCAGCGCGTGGCGTTCGAGATTGGCCGCATAGGGCATCGGCACATCCTTGCCGCAGACGTTCAGGACCGGCGCATCGAGATAATCGAAGGCATGGGTCATGACATGGGCGGAGAGGTGGTTGCCGATGGCGCCCACGGGCCAGCCTTCCTCGACGGTGACCATGCGGTTGGTCTTGCGCACGCTGTCGAGCACGGTGTCGTAATCGAGCGGACGCAGGGTCCGCAGGTCGATCACCTCGGCGTCAACGCCTTCTTCAGCAAGCTTTTCCGCGGCTTCCATGGCGTAGCTCATCCCGATGCCAAAGCTGACGATGGTCACGTCCTTGCCTTCGCGGGCGATGCGGGCCTTGCCGAAGGGGATGGTGAAATCATCCAGCACCGGCACTTCGAAGGAGCGGCCATAAAGGATCTCGTTTTCCAGGAAGATCACCGGATTGGGGTCGCGGATCGCGGATTTCAGCAGGCCCTTCGCGTCGGCGGCGGTATAGGGCATCACGACCTTGAGGCCGGGAATATGCGCATACCAGGCGGCGTAATCCTGGCTGTGCTGCGCGGCGACGCGGGCGGCGGCGCCATTGGGGCCGCGGAACACCATGGGCGCGCCCATCTGGCCGCCGGACATGTAGAGCGTCTTGGCCGCCGAGTTGATGATCTGGTCGATCGCCTGCATGGCGAAGTTGAAGGTCATGAACTCGACGATGGGCTTCAGCCCGCCAAAGGCGGCGCCGACGGCGATGCCGGCAAAGCCGTGCTCGGTGATCGGCGTGTCGATCACGCGCTTTTCGCCGAACTTGTCCAGAAGGCCCTGGCTGATCTTGTAGGCGCCCTGGTATTCGGCGACCTCTTCCCCCATCAGGAAGACGCCGTCGTCGCGCTCCATTTCCTCGACCATGGCGGTGTTGAGCGCCTCGCGCACGGTCATGGTCGTCATTTCCGTGCCCTCGGGCCAGTCCGGGCTGCGGTCGGCCTTGGCCGGCACAGCGGCAGGCTGCTGGGCCATGGGCTGATCCTTGGTGACCTCTTCCTTGGTCTCGGTGGCCGCGTCAGAGGCGGTCTCGGCGTTGGACATGTCCTCGCCCTCTTCGCCGATCACGGCGATGGGAGTGTTGACCTTGACGCCCTCGGTGCCTTCTTCGACCAGGATCTTGCCGATGACGCCCTCGTCGACGGCCTCGAATTCCATCGTGGCCTTGTCGGTTTCGATCTCGGCCAGGATGTCACCGCTGTTCACGGTGTCGCCTTCCTTGACCAGCCATTTGGCAAGCGTGCCTTCTTCCATCGTGGGCGAGAGGGCGGGCATGAGAATTTCGGTAGCCATGTCTGTGATCCTCCCTCAGGCTTCCTGCGGAATTTCGTCCGCGTAGATATCCGTCCAAAGCTCTTCGAGCGCGGGCTCGGGGCTTTCCTTGGCGAACTCGGCGCTTTCGTTGACGATTTCCTTGATTTCCTTGTCGATCGCCTTGAGGTCTTCCTCGCTGGCATGGTTGCCGTCCAGCAGCATGGTGCGAACATGCTCGATCGGGTCGCGTTCCTCGCGCATTTTCTGCACCTCCTCGCGGGTCCGGTATTTCGCCGGGTCCGACATGGAGTGGCCGCGATAGCGGTAGGTCTTGATTTCAAGGATGTAAGGGCCCTTGCCAGAACGGCAGTGCGCAACGGCCTTCTCACCGGCGGCCTTGACGGCCAGCACGTCCATGCCGTCGACCATCTCGCCGGGGATACCGAAGGCCTCGCCGCGCTTGTAGAGATCCGGGGTCGAGGTGGACCGTTTCTGCGCGGTGCCCATGGCATACTGGTTGTTCTCGATCACGAAGATCACCGGCAGATCCCACAGGGCGGCCATGTTGAAGGTCTCGTAGACCTGGCCCTGGTTGGCGGCGCCGTCGCCGAAATAGGTGAAGGTCACACGGTCGTTTTCGCGGTACTTGTCGGCGAAGGCCAGACCGGCGCCCAGCGGCACGTTGGCGCCGACGATACCGTGGCCGCCGTAGAAGTGCTTTTCCTTCGAGAACATGTGCATCGAGCCGCCCTTGCCGCGCGAATAGCCATCCTCGCGGCCGGTCAGTTCGGCCATGACGCCCTTGGGGTCCATGCCACAGGCCAGCATATGGCCGTGATCGCGGTAGGTGGTGATGCGCTTGTCGCCCTCTTCGGCGGCAGCTTCGAGCCCGACCACGACCGCTTCCTGACCGATATAGAGGTGACAGAACCCGCCGATCAGGCCCATGCCGTAAAGCTGGCCGGCCTTTTCCTCGAATCGGCGGATCAGCAGCATGTCCTTGTAATAGGCTTTCAGCTCATCGGCTGAAATGTTTGGTTTCTTTGCGGTTTTCTTCGCGGCCATGGGTCCTCCCCCTTACGCGGAATGGATAGTTTAGTATTAAACTATCCCTACAAGAGGGGCATCCAAAAATCTACCGGCAATATCGGGGCAGGCGGCTGGCGGCGTGAAAACCCGCGTTGCGCGGGCTGCATGGCTTGGGCGGCGTCAGCGAATGACGATCTCGTCGGCGCGGATCAGGCCCAGTACATCGCGGGCCCGTTCGTCCAGCAGGTCGAGGTCGAGATAGGTGTCGGACAGGCGTCGCGTCAGGTTCTCCATCCGGGCGACCTCGGCCTCCAGCACGGCCAGTTCCTCGGCCAGAACGCGGCCCTCGGCCTCGATCTCGGCGCGTTTGAACACGCCGTAGTCACCCTGCACCGCGGCAAAGGTGAAATAGAGCCCCAACAGCAGGAGCGTCGTGAAGTAGAGGATCACGCCCAGGGGCGCGCGTCTGCGTGTGCTCATGGTTCTGCCTCGGTGCGGCGGGGTCTTTTCGCCCCGCTCACCGACCAGAATCGCATGTTTGATTCGCTTTGTGAATCCCCTTTTTCAGGGGGCTCGGATCAGGTTGCGGATGCCCCGTAGATGCTGTCGATCGAGGCGGCGAGGGTCGCGTCGAAATCGGCGTCCGACTGCTTGGCCGACAGTCCCTCGGCCAGGGCCCGGCTGAAACTGGCGATCATGCCTTCGTTCTGCGCCAGCAGGGCGTTGGCCTCGTCCCGGCTGTAGCCGCCCGACAAGGCCACGACCCGCATGACCTTGGGGTGGTCGATCAGCGGCTTGTAGTGGTTCGCCTTGGTCGGCAGGGACAGTTTCAGCATCACCTCCTGCCCCTCGGGCAGGGCGTCCAGAGCGGACAGGATTTCGGCCAGCAGCATGTCCTCGGCCTCTGCCTTGTCGGCGATCGAGATGGTTACCTCGGGTTCGAGGATCGGCATCAGCCCGTGGCGCATGATCTGTTCGCCATACTGGAATTGCTGGGCCACGTTGGCGCGGATGCCCTCGGCATTGGCCGCGTCGATGACCGAGCGCATCTTGGTGCCAAAGACCCCGTGGCTGACCGCGCGTTCGCACAGGGTGTCCAGCGTCGGGATCGGCTTCATCAGGCGCACACCGTTGGCTTCTTCTTCAAGCCCCTTGTCCACCTTCAGGAACGGCACGACGCCGCGCTTTTCCCACAGGAATTGCGCACTGGGCATGCCGTCGATCTCGCGGTCCATGGTCATTTCGAACAGGATCGCGCCGATAACCTTGTCGCCGGTGAATGCGGGGGATTTGACGATGCGCGAGCGCATGGCGTGGATCATGTCGAACATCTCGGCCTCGCCGGAATATTCGCTTTCCTCGACTCCATACTGGGCCAGCGCCTTGGGGGTGGAACCGCCCGACTGGTCCAGCGCCGCGATAAAGCCGGTGGCGTTGCGCATCTGGTCGGCTTGGGCTTGGTCGGTCATGGTCTGGCTCCGTGCTTTGTCTGTTCCTGCGTCTTCTAAGGCAAGGGGCGCCGGCCCCGCAATCATGGTCGCGCTAACGGCGTCAGGATGGCTCCAGCGCGGCGACGCCGGGCAGGGTCTTGCCCTCCATCCATTCCAGGAAGGCCCCCCCGGCGGTCGAGATATAGCTGAAATCCTGCGCGGCCCCGGCCTTGTTGAGCGCGGCCACGGTGTCGCCCCCGCCTGCGACCGAGACCAGCTGGCCCGCTTTGGAAAGCTCGGCCGCTCGGGCGGCGGCGGCATTGGTGGCCGCATCGAAAGGCTCGATCTCGAAGGCGCCCAGCGGGCCGTTCCAGACCAGCGTTTTCGCGCCCTCCAGCGCCGAGACCACCGCCTTGACCGCTTCGGGCCCGGCATCGAGGATCATGGCATCGGCCGGGCAGGCGTCAGCGGCGACGACCTCATGTGCCGCGCCGGCCTTGAACTCGCGCGCGACCACGACATCCGAGGGCAACAGGATGGAGCAGCCGCCGGCCTCGGCCTTGGCCATGATCTCGCGCGCGGTCTCGGCCAGGTCATGTTCACAAAGCGACTTGCCCACGTCGATGCCCTTGGCCGCCAGGAAGGTATTGGCCATGCCGCCGCCGATCACCAGCGTATCGACCTTTTCGATCAGGTTGCCCAGCAGGTCCAGCTTGGTCGACACCTTGGCTCCGCCCACCACGGCCACCACCGGCCGCTCGGGCGTACCGAGCGCCTTTTCCAGCGCGCCCAGTTCCTGCGCCATCAGCCGGCCCGCGCAATTGGGCAGCAGGTGCGCCACGCCCTCGGTGCTGGCATGGGCGCGGTGCGCGGCGGAAAAAGCATCGTTGCAATAGATGTCACCGAGGCTGGCCAGGAACCGGGCCATCTTCGGGTCATTATCGGTTTCCATGGGGCTGAACCGGGTGTTCTCCAGCAGAATGACACCTTCTGCGCCGTCAATGGCGCCCCTGTCGGGCCGTTCGATGAAGGTCACGTCGCGGCCCAGAACCTGTTCCAGCGCGGGCTGGACAAGGCGCAGGGACATATCGGGGTTGGGCTGGCCCTTGGGTCGCCCGAAATGGGCCAGCAGCACCGGCTTGCCCCCCTTGGCCAGAATATCGTCGATGGTGGGCCTGATCCGCTCGATACGGGTGGTGTCGGTGACCCGGCCATCCTCGACCGGCACGTTGATGTCCACGCGGGTCAGCACGGTCTTGCCGTTCAGGTCCATGTCGTCGAGGGTCTTCCAGCTCATCTCGTCTTCTCCCGCTGTGGATCAAGGCTGATCGGGGTGATGTGCTTTTCCGCCCGTCGCGTCAACCTCCTGCCTTGGCAAGGGCCGGGGGGCGGCATAGGTTGCCCGATAACAGTCAATCAAGGAGACCGGCATGGCCGAAATCAAGGACCCCGAAAACACCATCCTCGTCGAGCTTGAGGGTGGCACCGTCACCATCGAGCTTCTGCCCGACGTGGCGCCCCAGCATTGCGACCGGATGAAAGAGCTGGCCCGCGCCGGGGCCTATGACGGGGTGATCTTTCACCGGGTGATCGACGGGTTCATGGCCCAGTCGGGCGACGTGCAATTCGGCAATACCAATGACGGCTTCAACCTGGCCCGCGCCGGCACTGGCGGGTCGGACAAGCCGGACCTGCCGGCCGAGTTCTCGAAGCTGCCCCATGATCGCGGCACGCTGGGCGCCGCCCGCGCGGCGAACCCCAACTCGGCCAATTCGCAGTTCTTCATCAATTTCAAGGACAACCATTTCCTCAACGGCCAATACACCGTTTATGGCCGGGTGATCGAGGGGATGGACCTGGTCGACAACATTACCAAAGGGGAGCCGCCCATGAACCCCGACAAGATGATCTCCGTGAAGGTGGCCGCCGATGCGTAAGCTTGCTGTCATCGCCGCCCTGATGGGCACGCAGGCCGCCGCGGCGGGTCTTGAGATCGAGGTCGCCGGCGAGGCCACCGGCACCATCGCCATCGACCTTTTCGAAGACAGCGCCCCGGGCCATGTGGACCAGATCACTGCGCTGGCCGAAGCGGGCGCCTATGACGGGGTGGTCTTCCACCGGGTGATCGACGGGTTCATGGCCCAGACCGGCGACGTGCAATACGGCGACCGCAATGCCGATGATTTCGACATGCGCCGCGCCGGCACCGGCGGGTCGGATCGGGGTAACCTCGAGGCCGAGTTCTCGGACAGCCTGTCCTTTGATCGCGGCGTGGTCGGCATGGCCCGCGCCGCCGATCCCGACAGCGCCAACAGCCAGTTCTTCATCATGTTCGCGCCCGCGCCCCATCTGGACAGCCAATACACCATCGTCGGCGAAGTGACCGAAGGCATGGAGGTGGTCGATGCCATCAAGCGTGGACAGGGCCGTAATGGCGCTGTGATCGGCGAACCGGACTGGATGGTTTCGGTCTCGGTCACCGACTGACGTCCCATCACGTTCCGGTCAGGGGGGCTGGGCGGCGACGCCCGGCCTCGCCATGCTGGGCGCAGGAGGACAATTCCATGCGCCATACATTGCTCGCCCTCACACTCTCGCTCTTCTGCAGTGCCAGTCTTGCCGACCCGCAAGACTGGGCGCGGGCATGGCCGGATACGGATTTCGAGACGACTGTTATCGACGATTGGTCCGAGATCATGTCCGGCGGTCCCCCCAAGGACGGCATCCCGGCCCTGACCGACCCCGGTTTTCTGCCGGCCGCCGACGAAACCCGCATCGCCGGGCGCGAGCCTGTCATCACCGTCGAGATCGCGGGCGAAACGCCACGCGCCTATCCGATCCGCTATCTCACATGGCATGAGATCGTGAACGACGTTGTCGGCGGCCGCCCCATCGCCGTGACCTTCTGCCCGTTGTGCAATTCCGGCATCACCTTCGATCGTCGGACCGAGGCCGGGGTGCTGGAGTTCGGCGTCTCCGGCAAGCTGCGCCATTCCGACATGGTCATGTATGACCGCCAGACCGAGAGCTGGTGGCAACAGGCGCTGGGCGAGGCAATCGTCGGCGAGTTGACCGGCATGGAACTGGACCGGCTGCCCACCTGGATGGAAAGCTGGGACGAGTTCATCGCCCGCAATCCCGACGGGCTCGTGATGGACGAACCGGCCTATCCGCGCGACTACGGCCGAAATCCGTATGTCAAATACGACAGTTCCACGCGGCCCTTTCTCTATCGTGGAGAAAATCCACCACATGGAATCCCGCCGCTGGTGCGTGTCGTCGCGATCGACGGGCAGGCCTGGCCTCTGACGCGTCTGGCCGAAGAGGGCCGGATCGAGGAAGCGGGATATGTCCTGTCATGGTCTGCGGGGCAGGCCTCGGCGCTGGATACGGCGCTGATCGCGGATGCGCGCGACGTGGGCACCGTTCGGGTCCGCGACGAGCAGGGCGCGGACGTGCCCCATGACGTGATGTTCGCTTTCGCCTTCCATGCCTTCTGGCCCGACGGACATTGGATGCTGGGGAACTGACCACCGCTTCTTTGGGGCCGAAATACCGCGGGGGAGTCGCGCGTCCCGCGCGACGGGGGCAGCGCCCCCGGCCTCGGGATTGGCCCATTGACTTCCGCGCCGTTCCCCCGTCCGTTGGCCCGATGGAAAAGAAAACCGAAATGGACCGCTTCGGTGCGCTGTCGCTGATCGGCTTCGCGATCCTTCTGGCCTTCAACCAGGTCGTGATCAAGGTCACGAACGAGGGGTTTCAGCCGGTCTTTTTCGCCGGGCTGCGCAGCGCCGGGGCCATCGTCGTCGTGGCGCTCTGGTTGCGTTACCGGGGCCTGTCCCTGACCGTGCCGCGCGATGTGCTGCCCTTCGCGGTGCTGATCGGGGTCGCCTTCGCGGTCGAATTCATTTTTCTTTTCATCGCGCTGGACCTGACCACCGTGGCGCGGACCTCGGTGCTCTTCTATACCATGCCGGTCTGGCTGGCGCTTCTGGCGCATTTCTTCATCCCCGGTGAGGCGCTCACCCCGCTCAAAGGGGCCGGTCTGGCACTGGCCGTGGCGGGCGTCGTGGTGGCATTCGCCGGGCGGCAGGGCGGGCCGGCCAGCCTGGCCGGCGACCTGCTTTCCATCGCGGGCGCGATGAGCTGGGCCAGCCTCGCCTTTCTGGCCAAGGGCACCCGGCTCCGGACCCTGCGCCCCGAGGTGCAGTTGTTCTGGCAGGTGCTGGTCTCGGCGCCGATCCTTCTGGTGGCGGCGCCGCTCTTCGGGGACTTGATCCGCGACGTGCAGGCCATTCACCTCTGGGGGCTGGCCTTCCAGATTCTCATCGTCGTCGGGGCCGGCTTCATCTTCTGGCTTTGGCTGTTGTCGATATACCCGGCGGCGGCTGTGGCCTCGTTCAGCTTTCTGACGCCGGTTTTCGGGGTCGGGCTGGGCTGGCTCTTGTTGGACGAGGCGGTCGGGGCGGAACTGCTGGTGGCCCTTGCGCTGGTGGCGGCAGGCCTTTTTCTGATCAACCGTCAGGTGCCGCAGAAGGTGCGCGAGACGCGCTCTTCCGGCGCGGGCGGCGCGGTATAGAGCGGATCAGCCGGGGCGAAGGGATCGGTCACCACCGACAGCATCTCGTCGAACGGGGCGAAGTCATCGGCCACGGCGGACTGGATCACGGCCTCGATCCGGTGCAGGCGCGGGATCACGCGCGGGTTGGATCGGGCCACCAGGTCCATGTCCGGCCCGCGTGCCTGCCAGCGCCGCGCCCAATCCTGCAGCCCCGCAGGCACATCCGGCAGGGCGGCGAACGTATTGGTGAAATCCAGGCCTTCCTGCGCCATATGCGTCAGGAACTCTTCGATCAACGGGCGGTCGTCCGGCGTGGCCTCGGCCAGCCCGAACTTGGCCCCGAAATGGCGCAGCCAGGCCGCCTCGTAGAGCGGCGGGAAGGCCTTGATCGCCTCGGTCAGGTCATCGACCGCCTTGTCCTCGTCCCCCATGATCGGCACCAGCGCGCTGGCGAACTGGGCGATGTTCCAATGGGCGATGGGCGGCTGGTTTGAATAGGCATAGCGCCCTTGCCGGTCGATCGAGGAAAAGACCGTGTTCGGGTGATAGGCATCCATGAAGGCGCAGGGGCCGTAATCGATGGTTTCGCCGGAAATCGCCATGTTGTCAGTGTTCATCACGCCATGGATGAAACCGATGGACATCCAGTGTGCCACCAGATCGGCCTGCACCTCCATCAAGGCGTGCAGCAAGCCCATCGGGCCACCGGCCCGAGGGAAATGCCGGGCGATCGTGTAGTCGGTCAGCTGTTGCAGCGCGTCGCGGTCGGCGCGAGCGGCAAAGACCTGGAAGGTGCCGACCCGGATATGGCTGGCGGCGACACGGGTCAGGATGGCGCCGGGCAGGGGGCCGTCCTCGCGCAGGACGGGCTCTCCGGTGGTCACGGCGGCCAGCGCGCGCGTGGTGGGCACGCCTATGGCGGCCATCGCCTCGGACATCAGGTATTCGCGGATCACCGGCCCGACCCAGGCCCGCCCATCGCCCATGCGCGAATAAGGGGTGGGGCCCGAGCCCTTGAGCTGAATGTCGAACCGGCCCGTGCCGGTTGCCACCTCGCCCAGCAGCAACGCCCGCCCATCGCCCAGTTGCGGGGAAAACCCGCCGAACTGGTGGCCCGCGTAAAGCTGGGCCAAAGGTGCGGCGCCTTCGGGCAGCGTATTGCCCGCGAAGATTTCGGCCAACTCGGCGGGGTCGTCGAAACCCTCCAAGCCGAGGGTCCGGGCCAGCGCGTCATTGAACGCGAAAAGCCGGGGCTCGCGCACGGGGGCCGCGCCCTGCCGGGTATAGAACCGGTCGGGCAGGGTGGCGTAGCTGTTGTCGAAGGGGATCGAAAGGGTCATGAGCCGAATCTAGGCGCGAATTTCCGAAAGCGAAGGGTCACAGTTTGCGGGACATCAGCGTGTAACGGTCGCGCAGGGCAAAACCCGCCCGCCCGTAGAATCGCTGAACCGCCGCATCCTCGCGGTCGACCTCCATGTGCAGCATGGTCACGCCCGCCTCGCGCAAGGCACCGGCGAGGTCGTTCAGCGCTTCGGTTGCAAGGCCGCGGCCGCGCACCGCTGGGCGCACGAACAGCTCGTCGACGAAGGCGTCGAGGCCGCCCATCTCGATCGCCCAGCCGAAACTGACCACGACATAGCCCACCGGCGCCCGGCGCGGCCCGAGCAGCCAGATCGCCCCAAGGGGCGACCCCTCCAGCAGGGGAAGCACCGCGCGTTCGCGGTGCGCGTCATCGAGGTCCAGTCCGAATTCCGCGTGAAAGGCTGCGATGAGGGGCAGCAGCTTGGCCGCGTCTTCGGGCCCGCATAGGTGCAGCTGGGTCATAGGCGTGCGATCCGGTTCGTCAGCAGGGCAAAGAACCGGTCGGCCTCCACGTCGCCGATGAACAGCGCGTTGGGCGCCCGGTCGGTCACGCGCCACCAATCGGCGACGGTCATGCCGCGGGTCAGGGCGCTGGCGGTTTCGATCTCGACATTGATATGACGGCCCGAGAACAGGTCAGGTTCCAGCAGGTAGGCGATGGTGCAGGGGTCATGCAGCGGCGCGCCCTGGCTGCCGTATTTTTCCTTGTCGAAGCGTTCGAAGAAATCCGTCCACGCGGCGACCGCATCGCCCACCGCCGTGCCCATCTCGCGGAAACCCTTGATATGGGCGGGCGTGGTCAGCGCCTTGTGCGTCACGTCCAGCGGCATGACCACCAGCGGCACGCCGGACCGGAACACGATCTCGGCGGCCTCCGGGTCCACGTAGATATTGAACTCCGCCGCCGGGGTGATGTTGCCCACCTCGAAATAGGCGCCGCCCATCAGCACGATCTCCTGAACCCGGTCCACGATATCGGGGGCCCGCTGGAAGGCGGTGGCGATATTGGTCAGCGGCCCGATGGGACAAAGCGTGACCGATTTCGGCGGCTCGCGGCGCAGGGTCTCGATCAGGAAATCGACCGCGTGTTGGTCTTGTAGCGGCATGGTCGGTTCGGGCAGCTCGGGGCCGTCGAGGCCGGTCTTGCCGTGGACATGCTCGGCGGTGACAAGGCTATGGGCCAATGGCCGGTCACAACCGGCGAATACCGGCACGTCCGTCCGGCCCGCCAGTTCGCAGATCTTGCGGGCATTGGTCTGGGTCAGCTCCAGCGGCACGTTGCCGGCCACGGCGGTGATACCCAGCAGGTCCAGCTCGGGCGCGGCCAGCGCCAGAAGGATGGCCACGGCATCGTCCTGGCCGGGATCGGTGTCGATGATGATCTTGCGGGGGGCTTGGGTCTTGCTCATGTCCCCTTGTCACCCCGGCGCGGCCGGGGCGCAAGGCCCGATCAGGCCCGGCCCAGACCGCGCAGCCGTTCATAGAGCGCATCGGCGGCGGAATGCCCGACATCCAGCGCGAAGACCCAGGCATGGGTCAGGTAGAAGCAGGCCGCGTCCATGTCGTTGGAGGTGGTCGCGGCCTCTTCGTAGAGGGCGACCAGCGCGACCCGATCATCGCGGGCATGGGCGTCCAGCAGGCGGCGGGCCAGGTCAGCCATGGGCCTGAAGCCTTCCCGCGACCCAGTCGTGGAAGCAATGGGTCGGGCTGTCCATCACGGGGCTGAACCGGCCGCCGTCGAAGCCCGGCGCGCTGCGGCCCTTCTGCATGCCCTCGCAGACGCCGATATCCTCTTCGAAAACGGTTTTCCAAAGGGTCGCGTTCTTGGCCCGCATGCCTTCGTCGGTCTGGGGCGTGGCATAGAACAGGTGGATATGCTCCCGGGTGCGGTCATGGGCCATGGGTTCGAGGATGATGGCGAAGGCATGGTCGCGCTGCACCCCCAACAGGACATTGGGATAGAGTGCCACGTATTCCCCGCCTTCGTCCCACTTTTCCGACAAGCCCGGGAAATCCGGGAAGACCTCTTCGTTGACGCCGCGCAGCTGCCGGTAGACCAGCGTGCCCTGGCCGGAATACTGCCCCGGCACCTCGATGTTGTAATGGTCTTCCAGCCGCGAATAGCTGTTCAGGCCCGGATGGACCCAGGGCAGGTGGTAGCTTTCGCAGTAGTTTTCGACCGCCAGTTTCCAGTTGGTGCCCACGTCCAGCATGAAGGTGCTGTCCGCCCCGCCATGGTAGAGCGGCACGTCGTGCTCTTTCCACCGCTCGAGCAGGTCCGCATGAACCTCTTCGAAGGGCGGCGCGGTGCCGTCGACATTGATGAAGACCACCTCGCGCCAGACATGACTGGGCACTTCGACCAGGCCCAGGTCGTCCTTCTTGATCGCCTCGTGCGTGTTGTGGCCCGGCCCGCCCACATGCGGGGTCGAGACCAGCTTGCCCTTGGTCGAGTAGCACCAGGAATGGTAGGGGCAGCGGATCGCGCCCTCGATCTTACGCGGCTCGGTCACCAGCACCATGCCGCGATGGCGGCAGATGTTCTGGAAGACCCGAACGTCACCGTCCTTGTCGCGGATCAGCAGCAGCGGCATGCCCAGAAAATCCATCGGCACGGCGTCCCCCGGTTCGGGCACGTCCGCGGTCACGGCCAGCCCCGCCCAGGTGGACATCAGCAGCGCCTGTGCCTCGGTGCGGAACATCGCGGGATCGGTGTAATGCGCGTTCGGCAGGCCGTTCGCGGTTTCGACCGGGCGGCGCACCGCATCCAGCGCATCGAGCTCGATATCCTTGGCCATCGGGCGAATCTCCTGTTGTCGCGTGGTGACCAAGAATAGCCCGCGCCGGGCGTCCGGGCCGCTATCGCAGCGACATGCGGTTTTCTCACCGCGACATGCCTGACGGCGAGTCGGAGGGTCGCACGGGCGGTGGATTGCCGGTTGCGGTGGCCGAAGATGCCGGTTTTCCGCCCATGGTCGGGCGCCGCCCGCAGACGGGCCAAGCGCCGCCGATCGTGACCCCGGCCCGGGGCGGCGGCGTGCGCAAAACATGCCCCGTGCGGCGCCGCTGTCGCGAGGGCGGGGCGGTCATGCTGATCTGACCGGGCCGGACAGGATCCGGCCCAAGCCTCAACAGGAGATCCCCATGACCAAGACTCCCATCCTTGCGATCGCCGCCATTGTCCTGGTGGCCGGTGCCGCCTTCGCCCAGGAGGCCGACCCGGTGATCGATGTGAACGGCGACGGCTTCTACAGCTTCCCCGAACTCAGCGCAGCCTATCCCGAACTGGATGCCGAGACCTTTTCGGAGATGGACACCACTGGCGACGGTCTGCTCGACATGGCAGAACTGACCGCTGGGCAAGAGGCGGGCATCATGCCGATGGACGACAGCGAAGGCTGATCAGCCCCGCATCGGGGCGCAGGACATGCAGAACCCCCGACCGGTCCCCCCAAGCCGGTCTGCACCCGCGCCCCTGATCCGCCCCGTCCCGGGACATGCCCCGGGGCGGGGTTCGGCCTAGGCGGCTCCGCGCGACAGGGCGGCGACGCCGGTGCGGGCCATTTCCACCAGGCCGATGGGGCGCATCAGGTCGGCGAAGGCGTCGATCTTCTCCGGTGTGCCGGTGATCTCGAAGACGAAGCTTTCAAGCGTGCTGTCCACCACGCTGGCGCGGAACACGTCCGCAAGGCGCAGTGCCTCGACCCGGTCTTCGCCCTTGCCGGTGACCTTGAAGAGCGCCAGTTCGCGTTCGACGCTGCGGCCTGCCACGGTCAGGTCATGCACCTCGTGCACCGACACGATCCGGCCCAGCTGGGCGGTGATCTGGTTGATGACCTGCGGCGTGCCGGTGGTGACGATGGTGATGCGGGATAGGTGCCCGGTATGGTCCACCTCGGCCACGGTGAGGCTCTCGATGTTGTAACCCCGGCCCGAGAAGAGGCCGATCACGCGGGCCAGCACCCCGGGCTCGTTTTCCACCAGAACGGCCAGCGTGTGCCGTTCCTCGTGGTCCGAGAAGGTGGGCCGCAGGTTGTAGGCGGAGTGGCTCGTGGAGCCTTTCTTGATTTTTAGCGCGGACATGTTTGTTCCTCAGTTTGCGTCGACGCAGCGAAAGTTGCGCATGGGACTCTCTTTCCTGGCGATCTCCGAAAGTGAAAGACAGACAGTGCGATTATCCGCATATCCGACGATCAGCATCATCTTTTCCCAGCCCAAGACCGACTCCATTTCTAACCATTGGTCTGGTATTCCCAATACGCCCAATGGCATCCTTTCAACGAACTGTACCAACGGTTCAGTTCGTTCGTCAGACCAAGCTGGCTGCCCAAGACAAACGAGTAGGGTGATTAGTGTCTTGGAGGTATTTCGACTAACGATCAAACCAGCACCGATCCCTTGCTGTCGATCACGCCCTGGGTCTCGGCCTCGCCCAGCAGCATCTCGTTATGGGCTTTGCCCGACGGGATCATCGGGAAGCAATTCTCGTGCTTCTCGACCAAGCAATCGAAGATCACCGGCCCGTCATGGTTCAGCATTTCCATGATCGCGTCATCGAGGTCCGCGGGGTCGTGGCACTGGATGCCCTTGGCGCCGAAGGCTTCGGCCAGTTTCACGAAATCGGGCAGGGCCTCGGACCAGCTGGACGAATAGCGCTCGCCATGCAGCAATTCCTGCCACTGGCGGACCATGCCCAGCCGTTCATTGTTCAGGATGAACTGCTTGACCGGCAGGCGATACTGCACCGCGGTGCCCATTTCCTGCATGTTCATCAGCCAGCTTGCTTCGCCGGCGACGTTGATGACCAGTGCGTCAGGGTGGGCCAGCTGCACGCCGATCGAGGCGGGGAAACCGTAACCCATGGTGCCCAATCCACCACTTGTCATCCAGTGGTTGGGATCGTCGAAGCCCATGAACTGGGCCGCCCACATCTGGTGCTGGCCGACCTCGGTGCAGATGAACCTGTCCTTGCGGTCCTTGGTCAGCGCTTCCAGCCGTTCCAGCGCGTATTGCGGGCGGATCGTGTTGCCCTCCTGGGCGTAGGCCAGGCAGTTGACCTTGCGCCACTCGCCGATCTGGTCCCACCAGCCGGCCAGCGCCTCGCGTTCGGTCTTGCGACCGCGCGATTTCCAGACCTTGAGCACGTCCTCCAGCACGTGACCCACATCGCCGATGATGGCGATATCGGTCTGGATGACCTTGTTGATCGAGGACGGGTCAATGTCGATGTGCACCTTCTTCGACTTGGGGCTGAACGCGTCGATCCGGCCGGTGATCCGGTCGTCGAACCGGGCGCCGATATTGATCATCAGGTCGCAATCATGCATCGCCATGTTGGCTTCATAAAGGCCGTGCATACCCAGCATTCCCAGCCACTTGTCGCCCGAGGCGGGGTAGGCGCCCAGGCCCATCAGCGTCGAGGTGATCGGAAAGCCCGTGGCCTCGACCAGTTCCCGCAAGAGCTGGCTGGCCGCCGGCCCGGAATTGATGACACCGCCGCCGGTGTAGAAGATCGGCTTCTTCGCCTTCTCGATGGCCGCGACCAGGTCGGTGATGCCCTCGATATCGCCCTTGACCTGGGGCTGGTAATGCGAGGTCATCGCCTTGGGGCCGGTATACTTGGCGCTGGCGAACTGCACGTCCTTGGGCACGTCGATCAGAACCGGACCGGGACGGCCGGAGGCCGCGACGTGAAAGGCCTCGTGAATGGTGCCCGACAGGGCCGCGGTATCCTTGACCAGCCAATTGTGCTTGGTGCAGGGGCGGGTGATGCCCACGGTGTCGGCCTCCTGGAAGGCGTCCGAGCCGATCATGAAGGTCGGAACCTGCCCCGAGAAGACCACCAGGGGGATCGAATCCATCAGCGCGTCGGTCAGGCCGGTCACGGCATTGGTCGCGCCTGGGCCGGAGGTCACCAGCGCCACGCCGACCTTGCCGGTCGAGCGGGCATAGCCCTCGGCCGCATGGATCGCACCCTGTTCATGGCGCACCAGCACGTGCTTGATCGAGTTCTGCTGAAAGATTTCGTCATAGATGGGTAGGACGGCGCCGCCGGGGTAGCCGAATACCGTGTCCACACCCTGATCGATCAAGGCCTGAACCACCATTTTCGCTCCGGTCATCTGTGCTGACATCGTCTTTTCCTCATCTCGTGACGTTGTTTGCGCTGCGCATAAAAAAGCCCCCGGCGGTGTCCGAGGGCGCATGGGTGTCCGTTATGGCAATACCGTTACCGGCCCATGCGCTTTGTCCCTACAAGTACCAGGATGTCGGTCATTCTCGTTGGCTTCCTTCTGCGTGCGCGCCAGTTTGCATGCACGCGCCCGAGGGTCAACCGCGAATTCGGAGAAAATGTCGCACCGGGGTGGCTTTTTGGAATTTTCTTTCTGGATATGTCGGGCGCGGGGCAGGTTCGTGAAGGCCGGGAACTCTATGTTTCCAAATGGGAAACAATCCCTCGCTGTCCTTAAGTACAGGTTCCGGGGGGCGGTTTCGCCTGTATCGTTTTGTCCTGTGGGGGATGTTCTGCCGGGGTCACCGGCCTTTTTCGGACATCCATAGTTTTGCACGGCCATCCCTTCGGATGGCCAGATAGGGGATTCCGAATGACCAAACTGATTGATCTCTTCAATGCCCAGGCCGCCTTGGACAGCTGGGGCGGGGGTATGATGGCAACCGCCAATGACGGCAGCGAGGTTGCGCTCTGGCTGGTGGCGACGCCCGGCGATCCGGACGTCTACGAGTGGGTTTTCGCGGCCGCCGACGAGGATGGCGACGTGGTGCCGCAATCGGGCGGTGTCGAGACGGTGGCGCTGGGCGTGCTGGTCGACGACCTCGACGACACGGCGATCTCGCTGGCCTATTTCAATGACGGGATCGGGGTCGAGTTCGGGGTGCCGGGCGAGGACCAGACCCGCGTCAACCTCACCGTGGCGGATTCCGTCCTTCTGGGTGCCCTGGCCTATGAGGGTCTGGACGGCACGCCGTTCCGCGACGGGCTCTTCGGGCGCGACGGCGACGATTATATCACCGGCGGTCATGCCCATGACTTCATCGCGGCAGGGTCGGGCGACGATGTTGTCTATGGCGGGCGCGGCGGCGATACCATCCATGGCCACCAGGGCGATGACAGCCTGTTCGGAAACAAGGGCGACGACATCATCCGCGGCTATACCGGGCATGACTACATCCATGGCGGTGAAGGCCATGATTTCATCAACGGCGGCATGGGCAATGACGAGGCCTATGGCGGGCATAACAACGACACGCTTTATGGCAATCTCGGCGAGGACAGCCTGCATGGCGGAGACGGGAACGACACGCTCTATGGCGGGGCCGGGGCCGACCGGTTGCATGGCAACAAGGGCAATGACTTCTTGTATGGCGGCAGCCAGAACGATTTCCTGCACGGGGCGTCGGGCAACGATACGCTCTGGGGCTCAAAGGGGCACGACACGCTGGTCGGCGCGCAGGGCGACGACGCGCTCTTCGGTGGCACCCAGGGCGATACGTTGATTGGCGGCGAAGGCGACGACCTGCTGCGGGCGGGCAATGGCTGGGATCATGTCTATGGCGGCGATGGCGCCGATACCGCCTGGGGTGGTGGCGGCAATGACTACATCGACACCTCGGGCAACGTGGACGCGGTGTTCGGCCTGTCCGGCAGTCCCGACCGGGGCTATCCGGGCCTGTTCGAGGCCGATGACGACCCCACCGATGACCGCGACGTTGTGAATGCCGGGGGCGGCAACGACACGGTCATCACCGGTGACGACGATGATATGATCCGAGCAGGGCAGGGCGACGACTACATCGACGCGGGCTTCGACGACGATTTCGTGCGCGGCAACGAGGGCGACGACACGATCATCGGCGGCGAGGGCAACGACACGCTGATCGGCGGCGCGGGCGACGATATCATCTATGGCGGGCTCGATCCGTCCTTCCCCGATGCACTGAACGTCGCCGACGACATGGGCGACCTGGTGACGGATAATGGCAAGGACATCATTCGTGGTCATGCCGGCGATGACAGCCTGTTCGGCGCCGATGACGATGACATCATCCATGGCGGCAAGGATAACGACTATATCATGGGCGGCGTCGATGACGACGTGCTGCGTGGCGGGGATGGCGACGACATCTTTGCCTATGCCGCGGGCGACGGGTCGGACGTGATCGAGGATTTCGGAAATGGCGCCGACAAGATCGACCTGTCCCAGACCGGCCTGACCTTCGATGACCTGTTCCTGAGCCAGGATGAGAGCGCAGCGATCATTGCCGCAGGGGACGTGACGATCCGCCTCGAAGGCACCGATGCCGAGGACCTTGACGCCGACGATTTCGTCTTCTGACCGGGGGGCGCCTGCGGGCGCTCCTTGCATTTCCGGCCTGTCCGGCGCCCTTGCAGAAGACCTCTAGCGGCCACCGTCGGGCAGGGTGATGCGCGCCACCTGGTCGGCGATCGGATCGACCTCCAGCGGGTGGGTTTCCGCCTCGTAGGAGGCGGGGTCTTTCAGGTCTTCCCAGTTGCCCCGGCGATAGACTTCCAGCGCGGCGAACTTGGCCTTGTAGCCCATCTTGTCGGACCCCGGCACCCAATAGCCCAGGTAGACATAGGGCAGGCCCAGCTCTCGGGCGATCTGGACATGGTCGAGGATAAGGTGGGTGCCAAGGGACTCCCGTGTCAGATCCGGGTCGAAGAAGGAATAGACCATGCTCAGCCCGTCATCGAGCATATCCGTCAGGCTGACCGCGCGCAGCTCGCCGCCGCGCCCGCTGCCGCCCTCGGCATATTCGATCAGCCGGGTGCGGATCGGGGTTTCCTCGACCATGGCGGCGAATTCGAACAGGTCCATATCGGCCATCCCGCCATCGGCGTGGCGGCTGTCCAGGTAGCGGCGGAACAGCTCGTATTGTTCCTCGGTCGCCCAGGGCGAGGAGGCGGTGCGCCGCAGATAGGAATTGCGCTTCCAGACCCGGCGCTGGCTGCGCGACATCTTGAAATCGGCCACCCGGATCCGGGCCGACAGGCAGGCCGTGCAATCCGCGCAGGACGGGCGATAGAGCACGTTCTGCGACCGCCGGAAGCCCTGTTTCGACAGGGTATCGTTCAGCTTCTCTGCATTCTCGCCTTGAAGGGCGGTGAACAGTTTCCGCTCCATCCGGCCCGGCAGATAGGGGCAAGGTTGAGGGGCCGTCACGTAGAACTGCGGCGCGATGGGAAGCGAGTGGCGCATGGGGCTTTCTGTTGCAGCTTTGAGGAAAGCCTAGCAAGGGCTGCAGCGGGGGCCAAGCCCCCAACGGTCGATCCGCGTCAGAGCGCGCGGTTGAGCGCCACCGTGCCCAGTAGAAGGTCGTGCAGGCCCTGTTTCTTGCGGGTCATCAGAGTGGTAAGGGCAGAGATCAGCAGGCCGGGAGAAACGATCATCAACCCGTAATGCAATGCGACGTGCCAGAAGGCCGTGCGACCGTCGAGCCGGAACCCCTCGGCGTCGCGCATCTCGATCGCCATCAGGCGCATGCCCCAGGTGGCCGAGCCGCCCGCCAACGTGGACCAGCGATAGAAGAAGCCGACCACCGCGACCATCAGCGGAAAGACGAAGAGGCCGATGAACAGGGTCAGCGGCAGAAGCAGCGCCGAGATCACGGCGGCCACCATCCAGTCGATGAGCCAGGCAAAGAGCCGCTTGAGCGGCACGCCTTCGTAGAACTCGGGCAGGCGCTCGGGGCTTGGGTGACCGGGGGTGTTGGGGCGGCGCGGGTTCATTGGGGGTCTCCGTCTGCGAAAATGGGGTGGCCGCCCGCAGGGACAGGACGGGCGGCCGGGGACGCGGGCGATCAGAACGGATCAGGCCGCGTTTTCGCTTTCGTCGCCATCGTCGTCGCGACGCTTGGCGCGGTCTTCCATGAACTGGTCGAACTCGGCCTTGTCCTTGGCTTCGCGCAGGCGCTGGAGGAAATCCTCGAACTGCTGCTGTTCCTCTTCAAGGCGGCGCAGCGTGTCCTGCTTGTAGGCGTCGAAGGCGGTGTTGCCGCTGGACTTGGTCGCGGCGCGATAGGAATGGCGGGTGCGCTTGGCGGCGCAGTTTCCAGAAAACATGCGTTTGCTCCAGATCATGTAGGCGAGAATGGCAAGGCCGACGGGCCAGACGAAGATGAATCCCAGCACCATGGCGGCGATCCATGCGCCCTTGCCCTTGTCGTCCAGCCAGGCTTCGGCGCGGGTGAACCAGTTGCCTTGCCGCACTTCGCGGGCATAAGGCGCGGTGTAATCGATATTCGTGGTCGAGGTGGACATTTCGGCTCCCAAGGTTTGCGTTTTCGATGTGAATGCTTTTCACATGAACACAGATGGGCAAGCCTTGCCTGTCCTTCAAGACAAGATGTGAATGTTTTTTACATTTTTTCGGAGTCGTCCCGGATCAGGCCGTGAAATCAGCGACTTGCGCCTCTGCCAGCGGCTGCAGTTTTTCCGGGGGGATCGGGAAGATATGGCGCGGCGTGCCCGCTGCGGCCCAGATTTCGGGGAAATCGGACAGGCGCGGATCCCAGTAGGCGCGGATCGGGTTGAGGTGCCCGACGGGCGCAACGCCCCGATTGCGAACCCGGTCTGCGCCCGCACCGCGTTTGCATCGGCGCGGTCCAGTGCCTCGCCCGCGACCTTTGCCGCCTTGGCCGCGTCCACCTGGTTGCCGCCGGCAGTCAGGAACAGGATGCAGTCGCCGCTGTCATGGCCCTGGAAGATGATCGACTTGCAGATCTGGTCGATGGCGCAGCCGGCTGCGGCCGCCGCCTGTTCGGCGGTGCGGGTCTCGGCCCCCATTTCCATCGGCTCGGCATCGATCCCGGCCGCTGACAGGGCGCCTTTGACGCGTTTCAGGCTCTTGCTCATGGTCTTCGCCCTCTCTAGCTTCGCGCCGAAGGCTAGTGATCCCGGCATGAAGGGCAAGAGCATGGATGATCTTTTGCAGGATGTGCTGACCATGGAATGCATGGTCTGGGACGCATTGGTGTCCGGTGACACGCGCAGCTATCGCGCGGCCCTGTCCGAGGATTTCGAAGGCGTCTATCCCGATGGCTTTTTCGGGCGCGAGGATCAGATCGCCACGCTGACCACCGGCCCGACCGTCGCCGCCTATCAACTGTCGCAGGAACGGGTGCGGCGGATCGGCGACGATCATGCGCTCTTGTCCTATCACGCGCGGTTCCAGCGGGCCGGGCAAACCGCCTGGGAAGAGATGCGCGTCTCGTCTCTCTGGCGGCGCGAGGGGGCGGGCTGGGTCAACCTCTTCAGCCAGGATACCCCCGAAGGACGCCCTGTCCCATGAGGTTCGCGTCCCGCATCACCCGGTCGCCCCATCCTCATGATACCGAGCGCGGCGCCGATGGCCGGGCGCTGTTCCCGGATCTTGCCCCCGAGGTGCTGGACGTGATCGAGGGCACCGCGGGCTGCAGCCCCTACCTGCTTGGCCTGATGCAGAAGGAGCGCGATTGGCTGCCCGGCGCGCTGGACGATCCCGAGGCGGCGCTGGAGGCGGAACTGTCGGACAAGGCCGCGCTGGAGCTGCCGAAACTGGGGGACGGTCTGCGCCAGGCCAAGCGGCGCGTGGCCCTTTTGGCCGGACTGGCCGACCTGGCCGGGGTCTGGCCCCTGGAAGATGTGACCGGTGCGCTGACGCGGTTGGCCGACATGGCGGTGGATACCGCGCTGAAACGGCTGGTCGCCGCAGAGATCGGGCGCGGCAAGCTGCCGGGGCTGAGCGAGCAGGATGCCGAGAGCGCGGGCGGCATGGTGGCGCTGGCCATGGGCAAGGGCGGGGCCTTTGAGCTGAATTATTCCAGCGATATCGACCTGATCTGCCTGTTCGATGAAACCCGGTTCGACCCGGGCGACTACCACGAGGCCCGCGCCGGGTTCATCAAGGTGACCCGCCGCATGTGCGCCCTGATCGGTGAAAACACCGCCGAGGGCTACGTGTTCCGCACCGACCTGCGCCTGCGCCCCGATGCCAGCGTCACGCCGGTCTGCCTGTCGATGGAAACCGCCGAACGCTACTACGAAAGCGTCGGCCGCACCTGGGAACGGGCGGCCTATATCAAGGCGCGGCCCTCTGCCGGGGATATCGCGGCGGGGGCGCGGTTCCTGGAAACCCTGCGTCCCTTCGTCTGGCGCAAGCACCTCGATTTCGCCGCCATCCAGGATGCCCATGACATGCGGCTGCGCATCCGCGCCCATAAGGGGCTGGGCGGGCCGATCACCCTGCCGGGGCACAACATGAAGCTGGGCCGGGGCGGTATTCGCGAGATCGAGTTCTTCACCCAGACCCGCCAGTTGATCGCGGGCGGGCGCGACGAAAGCCTGAGGGTGCGTGGCACGGGCGAGGGGCTGGCCGCGCTGGCCACAGCCGGCTGGGTGCCCGACGCTGATGCCGAAACGCTCTTTGCTCATTACCGCGCGCATCGCGAGATCGAGCACCGGGTGCAGATGATCCGCGACGCCCAGACCCACGACCTGCCGCAATCGGACGAGGAGTTCGACCGGCTCGCGGCTTTCTGCGGCACGGATGCGGAGAGCCTGAAGGCGACGCTGAAGGATCGGCTGGAGGAGGTCCACGAGTTGACCGAGGGGTTCTTCGCCCCCACCGAACCCACCACCGCCGCGCCCGATTTCGGCGAAGAGATCACCGACCGCTGGCTGACCTATCCGGCGCTGCGCTCGGACCGGGCGGTGGAGATCTTCAACCGGCTGAAGCCGATGCTGCTGTCGCGCCTGTCCGAGGCCGCGAAACCCGACGAGGCGCTGCTGGCCTTTGACGGGTTCCTGCGCGGGTTGCCTGCCGGGGTGCAACTGTTCTCGCTCTTCGAGGCGAACCCGCAGCTGACCCGGCTGATCGTCGATATCGCCGCCACGGCCCCGGCGCTGGCGCAGTATCTCGGCCGCAACTCCGGCGTTCTGGACGCGGTGATCGGCGGCAGCTTCTTCGAGGAGTGGCCGGGGGTGGCGGCGCTCACCGACGCCTTGAGCAAGGTGCTGGACCAGGCCCCCGATTACGAGGCGCGGCTGGACACGACCCGGCGCTGGGCCAAGGAATGGCATTTCCGCACCGGCGTGCATCACCTGCGCGGGTTGATCGACGCGGGCGAGGCGGGGCGGCAATATGCCGACCTGGCCCAGGCGGTGATCGCCGCGCTCTACCCACATGTGGTGGCACAATTCGCCGAGAAGCACGGGGCGCCGCCGGGGCGGGGCGCGGTGGTCCTCGGCATGGGATCGCTGGGGGCCGGGCGCATCCACGCGCAATCCGATCTGGACCTGATCGTGATCTATGATGGCGCCGAAGCCGAAGGCTCCGACGGGCCCAAACCGCTTTCGGTTCGGCCATATTACGCGCGGCTGACGCAGGCGCTGGTGACGGCCCTGTCGGCGCCCATGGCCGAGGGGCGGCTCTACGAGGTGGACATGCGGCTGCGGCCTTCGGGCAAGCAGGGGCCGGTGGCGACCGCCTTCTCCAGCTTCGAAAGCTACCAGATGGAGGAGGCCTGGACCTGGGAACACCTTGCCCTGACCCGTGCGCGCGTGGTGGCCGGCCCGGAAGATCTTGGGGCCGATGTCGAGGCCAGCCGGGCGCGGGTTCTGGCGGCCAAGGCCGGGGGGGATACGGTGCGCGGTGACGTGGCGGCCATGCGCGCACGCATCGCCGCTTCCAAACCGCCCCAGGGCATCTGGGATGCGAAGATCGGGCCGGGGCGTCTGCAGGATGTGGAACTGGCCGGGCAGGCGCTGGCGCTGCTGTCGGGCAGCACCGCCCATGCCACGGCGCACCAGCTGTCGGAGGCGGCCGCAGCCGGAGTTGTCGCCCCCGAACAGGCAGAGCGCCTGCGCGGTGCGGCGGACCTGTTCTGGAGCCTGCAGGCCAGCGGAAAACTTCTCAGCGGCGGGGTCATGGACCCCGACGCGCTGGGTGCGGGCGGGCGGGCGATGCTCCTGCGTGAGACCGGCGAGGAAGACATGGAGACATTGGCGGCACGGATCGCGGAGGTCTCGGAGCAGGCCGCCACGACGATCACCGCGATTGTGGGAGAGGAAGATGAGACCAGTTGACGAAAACGATCCCAAGGGCCTGATCTACGAGGCCTACCGGATCGAGGGCATCACGACCGAGGAATGCCGGACGATCTTCCTCGACTGGGCGTTGAGCCTGCAGCAGGTCGAGGCCGGCGCCGCGATCCCGGTGCTGCTGGATCGGCACGGGGAAGAGGGGCACCCGATGACAGAGGTGCTGCGGGACGGGCTGGACAGTGCCGGCCCGGCACGCCGCCGTGGCGGGCGCAAGGCGCGGCTGGGATGAGGTCTTGCGCCAGCTGACGCTGTCGCCGGGGCGCGCGGGCCTGCGGCCCGCGCCCGGTGGGGGCGCTGCCCCCGTCCGCCCGGTGGGCGGACTCCCCCGGAGTATTTCCGGCGAGATGAGACGATGGAGCGGGGCGCGTGCAACGGTCGGCTCGCGGGCCAGCCGGACCTTTGCATGACGCCGTGGGCCAGGAGCGCAAGACCGCCCCGCTTTCGGGTGGTCCTAGCGGGGCAGGGCGGCGGCCTCGGCGGCCAGGGCGGTGATGCCGGCCCAGTCGCCCGCCTTGACCAATTGCGCCGGGGCGACCCAGCTGCCGCCGACGCAGAGCGTGTTGGACAGGGACAGGTAGTCGGGCGCATTGGCGAGGCTGACACCGCCCGTGGGGCAGAACTTCACCTGCGGGATCGGGGCGCCGATCGCCTTGAGTGCCTTGGCCCCGCCATTGGC
Organism: Salibaculum griseiflavum; assembly: GCF_003129565.1. Lineage (GTDB taxonomy): Bacteria > Pseudomonadota > Alphaproteobacteria > Rhodobacterales > Rhodobacteraceae > Salibaculum > Salibaculum griseiflavum. Next base: position 221,075 of record NZ_QETF01000002.1, on the reverse strand, counting down.
CTCGGCGGGGAAGAATTTCTGCACATGGTAGCCGCGTTCCAGAAGGGCCATGGCCTCGGTCGCGGTGGCGGCGCCGGGCAGGAGCGGCAGATCATTGGCCTCGCAGGCATCGAGCAGCCGGTTGGTGGCACCGGGGGAGACCCCGAAGGTGGCCCCGGCCTCTTTCGCGCGTTCCACGTCATCGGCGGTCAGCAGCGTGCCGGCGCCAACCACGCCGCCCTCGACCGCGGCCATCTCGCGGATCGCGTCCAGCGCGGCCGGGGTGCGCAGGGTGACTTCCAGCGCGGGCAGGCCGCCCTTGATGAGGGCACGGGCGAGGTCGGCGGCGCTTGCCGCGTCATCGATCACCAGCACCGGCACGACGGGGGCGAGGTTGCAGACCTTGGCGGTGAGTTCGGAGGCGTGTTCGGGGGTCATGCGCGTGTCTTTCGGTGTATTGGGTCAGAGGATGACCGAGGCGCCCTCGGTCGACAGGCCGCAGCTTTGGCGGAAGGTTTCGAACAATTCGCGGCCCACGCCGTTGCCATTGCCGGCCAGGTCGGCCTCGGCGGGTTCGCGCCCCTCCAGGCTGGTCAGGCAATCGAGCCGGCCGCTTGTGGCGTCGAGCCGCAGCACGTCGCCATCCCGCAGCAGCGCGATGGGTCCGCCGCGCGCGGCCTCGGGGGCCACGTGGATCGCCGCGGGCACCTTGCCCGAGGCCCCGGACATGCGCCCGTCGGTGACCAGCGCGACCTTGTGCCCACGATCCTGCAGGACGGACAGGACCGGGGTGAGCGCATGAAGTTCCGGCATCCCGTTGGAGCGCGGCCCCTGGAAACGGACGACGATAATCGTGTCGCCTGTGAATTCGCCGGCCTTGAAGGCGGCCTTGACCTGTTCCTGGTCGTGGAAAACGCGGACCGGCGCCTCGATCACGTGGCGCTCGGGCGCCACCGCCGAGACCTTGATGACCGCGCGGCCGAGATCGCCTTCGAGCTGGACCAGCCCGCCGGTGGGCTGGAACGGGTCCGAACAGGGGCGCAGGATCTTGTCGTTGCGGGTCTCGGTCGGGCCGTCGGTATAGGTGATCTTGTCGCCGTCGAGCTTGGGATCGCGGGTATAGAGCGACAGCCCGTCGCCGGCCACGGTCTTGACATCCTCGTGCAGAAGCCCGGCATCCAGAAGTTGCGCGATCATGTATTGCAGCCCGCCTGCGGCGTGGAAATGGTTCACGTCGGCCAGCCCGTTGGGATAGACCTTGGCCATCAGCGGCGTCATTGCGGAGATGTCCGCGAAATCCTGCAGGTCGAGGATGACCCCGGCCGCCCGCGCCATGGCGGGCAGGTGCAGAACGAGGTTGGTCGAGCCCCCAGTGGCCATCAGCCCGACCATGCCGTTGACGAAGGCCTTTTCGTCGAGGATTTCGCTGACCGGGCGGAACTCGTTGCCAAGGGCGGTGATCTGCAGCGCTCGTTCGGTGGCCGCGCGGGTCAGGGCCTCGCGCATCGGCGTTCCGGGATTGACGAAGCTGGCACCGGGCAGGTGCAGGCCCATGACCTCCATCAGCATCTGGTTGGTATTGGCGGTGCCATAGAAGGTGCAGGTGCCGGGGCCGTGATAGCTTTCCATCTCGGCCTTCATCAGTGCGTCACGACCGACCTCGCCGGTGGCGAATTGCTGACGCACGCGAGATTTTTCGTCATTCGGCAACCCGCTGGTCATCGGCCCGGCGGGCACGAACACGCCGGGGATATAGCCGAAGGTGGCCGCCGCCATGACCAGCCCCGGCACGATCTTGTCACAGACGCCAAGGTAAAGCGCGGAGTCGAAGGTGTTGTGCGACAGGCCCACGGCGGCGGCCAGCGCGATCACGTCGCGCGAGAACAGCGAGAGTTCCATGCCGGTCTGGCCCTGGGTGACGCCATCGCACATGGCCGGCACGCCGCCCGCGACCTGCGCGGTGCCGCCGGCTGCGCGCGCGGCCTGACGGATCACGTCCGGAAAGTGTTCGAACGGCTGATGCGCCGACAGCATGTCGTTATAGGCGGTGACGATCCCGATATTGGCGCTGCGCTCATCGGTCAGCGAGGCCTTGTCCTCGCCCATGGCGGCATAGGCATGGGCCTGGTTGCCGCAGGACAGGTGCGCCCGGCGGGGGCCTTCGGCTGCCGCCGCCGCCATGCGGTCCAGATAGGTCCGGCGGGTCGGCTCGCTGCGGGCGATGATCCGGTCGGTGACTTCCTGTAGTTGCTTTCGAACGCTCATATCGGTCTCTCGCTGTTCATCGCGGGGGCGGTTGCCGGTCATCTAGCACAGATAGTTAGCGCTAACAAGCGTGGTTGGGCAGGCGTTTGCCGCCGTCGGTTGGCCCCGTTCTTACCCCCCGATTGCCCCGTTCGCATCACAGTTTCGCCCCAGTCTTAAGGGAAAAATAACCAAGACTTAAATCGAAACAATCCGGTCCGGAGATGGCGTTTCGCCATTGCGCAGGGACCAGGAGGACCTGAGATGAAGAAGATCAAGCTCGCAGTGCTGCTCGGACTGGGCATGGTGGTTTCCGCCTGTTCGACCTTCGAGGGCCCGACCCGGAATGCGCCGATGCTGGCACCTCAGCTGGCCACGGCCGCCCCCGAGTCTGAGCCACGCGACTACCGGCTCCAAGCCGTGCGCTTTGCCGCGCCCGCCGATCTGACGGTGTCCGAGGCCAATTCCTTCTACCCGGTGGCCGATATCGTCTGGCGCGGTGACCCGATGGGCGATCGCAAGATGCAGATCTCCGAGATTTTCCAAACCGCGATCCGCCAGGGCGCTGAAGGTCTGGACGGCGCCACCCCGGTGATCGTCGACGTGACGCTGGCCCGGTTCCACTCCCTGACCGAGCGGACCCGGTATTCCGTGGGCGGCGTGCACTCGATCAAGTTCGACCTGACCATCCGCGATGCTGAAACCGGGGCCGTGCTGGAGCCCACCCGCCGCGTGAACGCCGATCTGCCGGGGCTGGGTGGCCAGGCCGCGATCATGGCCGAGCAGCGCGGTGAGACGCAGAAGGTGCGTATCCTTGCTCATCTGACCGCATTGTTCCGCGACAACCTGACCGGCTTGCCGGGGCAGGGCACCACGCCGGACCAGCCCGCCAGCTGACCCCTTTCCCAACACGCCGGAACCGATTAGGAGGGCTGCCATGACGCAGCCCTCCTTGCCGTTCGTGCGGCTTCTTCCCAAGACGAAACCCCAGGCGATCCGGCACGGATTCCCCTGGGTCTATGCCAATGAACTGGTCCTGGACCGCCGCACCAAGGCGCTCGCGCCCGGAAGTTTGGCCGTCTTGCAGGATGCCGACCGCCGCGACCTCGCGCTGGTCACGGTCAACCCGGCGTCGCGCATCGCCGCGCGGGTGCTGGACCGCGACCCGGCCGCGCTGCTGGACGAGACCTGGCTGCGGGGGCGGCTGAACCGGGCGCTTTCGATGCGCGCGGCGCTTTATGATGCGCCCTATTACAGGCTGATCCATGCCGAGGCGGATGGCCTGCCCGGTGTCGTCATCGACCGGTTCGGTGACGTGGCCGTTGTGCAGCCCAACGCGGCCTGGGCCGAGGCGCATCTGGATATCCTGGTTCAGGCGCTGGTGGCGGAAACCGGCGTGGATTGCGTGATCAAGAATGGCACCGGCCGGGCGCGCGGGTTGGAGGGCCTGCCCGAGGAGATGGCCGTGGTCCATGGCAGGGCCCCCGATGGCCCGGTGCCGGTGCCGATGAACGGCGCCACCTACATGGCCGACCTGATGGGCGGGCAGAAAACCGGCCTGTTCTATGACCAGCGCCCCAACCATGCCTTCGTCGCCGGCCTGTCACGCGGTGCGCGGGTGCTGGATGTCTTTTCCCATGTCGGGGGCTTTTCGCTGGCGGCGCTGGCCGGAGGGGCGGCCTCGGCGCTGGCGGTGGACGGGTCCGCCCCGGCGCTCGACCTTGCCCGGGCGGGCGCCGAGGCGGGCGGCATGGCTGACCGCTTCGACACCCGGCAGGGCGACGCGTTTGAGGTTCTCGCCGCGCTGGCCGAGGACGGCGCCACCTTCGATGTGGTCATCTGCGACCCACCGGCATTTGCCCCCAGCAAGAAGGCGCTTGAGGCCGGTCTGCGCGCCTATGAGCGGATCGCCCGCATGGCTGCCCCCTTGGTGTCCGAGGGCGGGTTCCTGACCTTGTGCTCCTGTTCCCATGCCGCGGATCTGAAACGGTTCCGCGATGCCAGCGCGCGGGGTATCGGCAAGGCCGGGCGGCGCGGGCCGCTGATCCATACCGGCTTTGCCGGGCCGGATCATCCCCAGCTGCCGCAACTGGCCGAAAGCGGCTATCTCAAATCGCTGGTCTTCCGCCTGTGAAAGTCCTGATCGACGCCTGCGTGCTCTATCCCACGGTGATGCGCCAGATGGTGCTGGGTGTCGCCGAGGCGGGGGCCTTCACCCCGCTCTGGTCCGAGCGCATCGAAGAGGAATGGGCCCGTGCGGCCCGCAAGATCGGCCCCGAGGGCGAGACCATTGCGCGGGGCGAAATCGCCGCGCTGAGCTTGCGCTTTCCCAAGGCGGTGGTGCCCGTGCCGCAGGGGGCCGAACGGCGCTTCTGGCTGCCCGATCCGGCGGATATTCACGTCTTGGCAGCGGCGGTCGGGGCCTCGGCCGATGCGATCATGACGCTGAATGCCCGGGACTTCCCCCGCGATGTGCTGGCCGAGGAAGGCCTTGCACGGGTCGATCCGGACACGTTCCTGATGGGCATCTGGCAGGCCCAGCCAGAGCTGGTTGCCCATGTGGGCCAAGCCGTTCTGGCCGATGCCCGGCGCCTGTCGGGCGAGGAATGGGAGATCCGCGCGCTGCTGCGCAAGGCAAGGTTGCCACGGCTGGGCAAGGCGCTGGCAGGGCGGGGCGCTTAGCCGCCCCACTTGGCCTCGTTCGCCTCGATCGCCTTGATGCGCTCCGCGGTCTTCGGATGGCTCATCAACCAGGCCGGCATGGCCGCGCCACCCGCGCCGGTCATCCCGTCCAGCTTCTCGAACAGGGATTTCTGCGGCGCGGTCCCGATCCCGGCCTTGAGCAGCAGGGCCGAGGCATAGGCGTCCGCCTCGTATTCATCCGACCGGCTGAGCCGCGCCATCAGCAGCGACATGGCCGAATTGGCGATGATAGGGCCGATGCCGGGCAGGAAGCGCGACAGGATCATCGCCAGCGCCGTGCGCAGGGCGTTCTGGCCGGAAAAGTCGATCATCCGGCGCCGGGCATGGCCAAGGGCCACATGGCCCAGCTCGTGCGCGATGACGCTGGCCAGTTCGACCGCCGTCACCTCGCCCGCGCGATACTTGTTGTAGAATCCTCGGGTGATGAAGATCCGTCCGTCCGGCGCGGCCAACCCGTTCACGGCCTCGATCTCGTAGAGATGCACCTTGATGCGGGGCACATCGACCACGCGGGCCAGATCGTCGGTCAGGGCCTTCAGTGTGGGATCGACCAACTCGGTCGAGCGGGCGTCAAGCTCTCGCTTGGTCCGCCAGACGGAAAAGCGATAGAGCAGGAGGCCATAGAGCAGGGCCAGAAGGATCGGGGCGAAGCGCAGCATGACCATGAGATAGGCGCGCGGGGCAGGGGCGGCAAGCGTGCATCTGCGCGGTCGAACATTGTGCCGGCGGAGCGGGCCACTCCTTATCGCCCCAGCACCCGCATGCCGCGCTCGATCCCTTCCAGAGTCATGGGCACCATGCGCTCGGGGCCGAGGATCTGGCGGATCATGCCGATGGATTGGGTATAGCCCCAATAGCGTTCCGGCACCGGGTTCAGCCAGAGCGTATCGGGCCATTGCTCCAGCGCCCGTGTGATCCACACCTGGCCCGCCTCTTCATTCCAATGCTCGTTGGCACCGCCCGGATAGGCGATCTCGTAGGGCGACATCGACGCATCGCCCACGAAGATGCATTTGTAGTCCGGCCCATAGGTGCGCAGCACCTCCCATGTCGGGGTCTGGGCGTTCCAGCGGCGGCGATTGTCGCGCCAGACGCCCTCATACAGGCAGTTGTGAAAATAGTAGTATTCGAGGTGCTTGAACTCGGTCTTGGCCGCCGAGAACAGCTCTTCGACCATTTTCACATGCGGGTCCATCGACCCGCCCACGTCGAGAAACAGCAGCACTTTGACGGCGTTGCGTCGCTCTGGGCGGGTTTTCACGTCGAGATAGCCATGTTCGGCGGTGGCCCGGATGGTCCCGTGCAGGTCCAGCTCGTCCTCGGCCCCGTCGCGGACCCATTTGCGCAGCCGTTTCAGGGCCACCTTGATGTTGCGGGTGCCGATCTCGATGCTGTCGTCATATTCGCGGAATTCGCGCTTGTCCCAGACCTTGACCGCGCGTTGGTGGCGCGATTTGTCCTGCCCGATGCGCACGCCCTCGGGGTTGTAGCCATAGGCCCCGAAGGGCGAGGTGCCGGCCGTGCCGATCCACTTGTTGCCGCCCTGGTGGCGGCCCTGCTGTTCCTTGAGCCGCTCTTTCAGCGTCTCCATCAGCTTGTCGAAGCCGCCAAGCGCCTCGATCTCGGCGCGTTCTTCCGCGCTCAGGTGTTTCTCGGCCAGCTTTTCCAGCCATTCGGCAGGCAGGTCCACGGCCTCGATCATGTCGACGGCGCTGATCGCCTCCAGCCCCTCGAAACTTGCGGCGAAGGCGCGGTCGAACTTGTCGATGTTCTTTTCATCCTTCACCAGCGTCGTGCGGGCCAGGTAATAGAACGCCTCGATATCATAGGTCGCCAGCCCGGCGGCCATGGCGTCGAGGAACGACAGATGTTCGCGCAAAGAGACCGGAACCCGGTGCGCGCGCAGCATCTCGAAAAAGCGCAGGAACATGCCGGGTTAAACGGCGGCCCGGGTGATGCCGACGGTGATGAACAGGCCAACCAGCCCCAGGATGATCGCCAGCACTGCCGCCCATTGGGCGATGTCCAGTGCGCCGCCCCCCTTGCGCTTGGCCATCACCGCGCCTGCCAATGCTCCGATCAGAAGGCCGCCGAGGGGGTAGATCATCGTCTAGAGTCCTTGTTCTGGGGTCAACGCCCGGATTTCCCGCATCCGTGCGCGCACATTCGCGTCCGAGCCGAAGCCGTAGCGCGCCCATCCGAAAGAGTCCATGCGCAGCGCCTGCGCCTCGGCGTCGCGGCCCTGAAGCTCCAGCGCCTCGGCCTTGAACATCATCAGGGTGGCCATCAACGCGGCGTTCTCGTGCTGGCGCGCCACCGGGATCGACTGGTCGGCCAGCGCGATGACCGTGCCCGCATCCCCGGCGGACAGCGCGAAGGCTGCCAGTTGCACCGCCACATGGGCCGCGTGCAACCGGGTTTCGGCGCTGCGCCCGTAAACCTGCATGGCCCGCTGGAAACTGGTCAGGGCGATCTGCGGGTCATAGCCCACGTTCAGCCGGCCAAAGGCGTAGTGGGCAAAGCCATCACGCGGGCCCTGCCAGTTCATCGCCCCGGCCAGGCTGATCGCTTCGAAGGCCGCGTTGCGGCGCCTTGCGGGCGAGGGACCGGCCGACAGGGCCAGTTCGATATTCTCGATCCAGTCGCGGGTCGTGTCGTTCTGCGGGCGCGCGGGGCTGGTCTGCCCGGCGGGGTTCAGCCGCGCCAGAATGCCGGACAACCGGGCCGCGACCTCGCCACGTGTCATCCCGTTGGCGAGCGCCGGATCGTAATAGGCCCGCAGGATCAGCATGTCGAAGCTGGTGAGCACCGCGTGGATATTGTCATCGTTGAAGGTGCTGTCGGGCAGGCGGTAAAGGTCGTTGAGCGGCCCGAGCGCCTGGGCCAGTTCCTCGTGCAGGCAGTCGCGGATTTCCTGCGGCGCCACGTCCGAGGGCACGAAGACGGCGGCCCGGTCGCGCCGTTCCAGCGTTGTCCAGTCCACTTGCGGGGTGCGGCGGGCGCGCTTGAATTCCTCCCAGTTGGACACGCGCGGCACAACGAAACAGGCGGCGCGCGGAACCGCATCGTTCAGCACGGCACGCGGGATCGCCTGGATCGTGATCGCGGCCCGAGGCGCGCCGGTCAGGAAGATGTCGATGCCGGCTTCGTTCCGCAGCCGCGCCAGCAGGCCGCGCAGGTCGTGGGGCAGGCTGGCGGGCACATCGCCTGTCACGCGCACGCTGATCGGCTGAACGAAGCGGGTCAGCCGCGCAACCGGGCGCCCACTTTCCATGCGGAAGGACAGGTCCATGAAATCCTTTGCGATTTCACGGTTCGACCGGGTCGGCGTGGTAACGCGCTGGCCCGAGAAAGACCGCATGGCCGGCATGGTGCTGTCGGTCATGCCGATGGCCCGGGTCGGGGTGACAGGCTCTTGCGGGACCGGAGTGCAGGCCGTGAGGAAAGCCACCGAGATGGCCAACAACCGGCGGAAGCTCTGGCCCATCATGGCGCCGGCCTTTGATACTTGATGAACGGCGTCAGGGTCGCGACCCGGTCGTAGAGCTGTCGGGCCGTGGTGTTGAAATCCTGCGTCAGCCAGTAGACCGAGGGTGAGCCGGCCGCATCGGCGGCGGCATAGACGGCCTCGATCAGGGCACGCCCGACACCGTGGCCCCGCACATCCGGGTCGGCATAGAGATCCTGCAGGTAGCATACATTTTCGATGCGCCAGGCGTGGCGGTGAAAGAGGTAGTGGGTCAGGCCGACCGGGCGGTCCTCGACCCAGGCGATGAGGCAGGAAAAGTCGGCCGGGTCATCCCCCAGCAAACGCGCGAACGTGCTGGAATAGACAGCGTCCTCGACGCTGGCCTCGTAAAAGGTCAGATAGTCGGTCCACAGCCTGCGCCACTCCGCTTCGTCGGCGGATGTGAGCGGGCGGATATCGACCGGCATTTTTGCCTTGGCCAAACCTGCTCTCCTTGATGTCACAGTGCCGACCTGCCAGCGGACTGCGGCCCCATTGGGGGCGAATTAAGGAAATTCGACGACCCCCGTAGCGGCCCGTCCATTTAGACCGCAGGACAGACCCTCCGAGCGACCGGAAATCGCCGGAATCATCGGGATCGATCCCGAGTGTGATTCAAAAGACTCAACGGGTTAGTGGCCCGGTTTCGCGGGGCCACTAGATATGGGCAATTCCGACTAGCGGCCCGACCGGGCCATGAAGGCCAGCCGTTCGAACAGGTGCACGTCCTGTTCGTTCTTCAGAAGCGCGCCGTGCAGCTTGGGCAGGGCATCGGCCCCGTCGCGTTTCAAATCCGCCGGGTCCAGATCCTCGGCCAAGAGCAGTTTCAGCCAGTCGAGCACTTCCGAGGTCGAGGGTTTCTTTTTCAGCCCGGCCTGGTCGCGGATCTCGTAGAATTGCGTCAGCGCCGTGGTCAGAAGCGCCTCCTTGATGCCGGGGTGATGCACCTCGACGATCTGCTTGAGGGTCTCCATGTCCGGGAAACGGATGTAATGGAAGAAACAGCGCCGCAGGAAGGCGTCGGGCAGCTCTTTTTCGTTGTTCGAAGTGATGATGACGATCGGGCGCTGTTTCGCGCGGACGGTCTGGCCGGTTTCGTAGACGTGGAATTCCATCCGGTCGATTTCCTGCAAAAGGTCGTTCGGAAACTCGATATCGGCCTTGTCGATTTCGTCGATCAGCAAAACGGTTTTGCCGTCGGCCTCGAAGGCCTCCCACAATTTGCCGCGCTTGATATAGTTGGCCACGTCGTGCACGCGCTCGTCACCCAGTTGGCTGTCGCGCAGCCGGCTGACCGCATCGTATTCGTAAAGGCCTTGCTGCGCCTTGGTCGTGGACTTGATATGCCATTCGATCATCGGCAGTCCCAGCGCCGCGGAAACCTGGCGAGCCAGCTCGGTCTTGCCGGTGCCCGGTTCGCCCTTGACCAGCAGCGGCCGTTCCAGCGCGATGGCAGCATTCACCGCCATCGTCAGGTCCTCGGTGGCGACATAGGAATCGGTGCCTTGGAAATGCATGTTTTTCTGGCCTTTCGCGCAATTCGTGAACAGGGACGGAATGGTAACGGTATCAGGTCGCGCGGCGCCTTCAAGCCGCGATGAATTGGCCGAGATCAGGGGGTGACAGCGTCCCGTGATGGGAGTAAAGACGCCCTCAAAGGAGGCCGGACATTGTCACATGATTTCGACGCTTCGGCGCCCGTCCTTTCCAGGGGAGACACGATGAAAGCAGAAGTTTTCCTGCCGGAGGATTACAAGCCGGCCGAAGATGAACCCTTCATGAACGACCGCCAGCTGGAGTACTTTCGGCGCAAGCTGATCGAGTGGAAGGCCGAGATCCTCGAGGACAGCCGCGACACGATCGAAGGCATGAAGGACAGCACCCGCAACATTCCCGACATTGCCGATCGCGCCAGCGAGGAAACCGACCGCGCCCTTGAATTGCGCACCCGGGATCGCCAGCGCAAGCTGGTTGCCAAGATCGACAGCGCCCTGCGCCGCATCGAGGAAGGCGAATACGGCTATTGCGAAATCACCGGCGAACCGATCAGCCTCAAGCGGCTGGATGCGCGGCCCATCGCGACCATGAGCCTCGAGGCGCAGGAACGCCATGAACGCCGCGAAAAGGTCCATCGGGACGACTGACGTGGCAGAATCCGGCAAGACATCACGCGGCGGCCTCAACCGGGGCCGCCGCGTTGCCGTTGTGGGGGGCGGGCTGGGCGGTCTGGCCGCCGCGCTGGCCTTTGCCCGGGGTGGGGCCACGGTCGAGGTGTTCGAACGCGCCCCCGCGATCACCGAGGTTGGCGCGGGCATTCAGGTCTCGCCCAATGGGGCGCGGGTTCTGGCCGCACTGGGTCTAGAGGATGCGGCCGCCGCGCGATCCATCGCCGCCGAGGCCGTCGAGCCGATGGATGCGGTCGCGGGCCGTCGCCTGACGCGGTTCGACCTGACCCAACGGCCCGGACCGGACTATCGCTTTTTCCACAGGGCCGACCTCATCGACATTCTGTTGACGGCCTGCCGCGACGCCGGTGTCGCCGTCCATACCGGGGCCGAGGTCACGCCCGGTACGATGCCCGAGGCCGACCTCGTGGTGGGCGGCGACGGTATCCGTTCCGTGCTGCGGCCGATGCTCAATGGCGAGGACGCGCCGTTCTTCACCGGGCAGGTGGCGTGGCGTGCGGTGATCGACCATCCCGATGCCGCGCCCGTGGCCCGGGTCTGGATGGCGCCCAAACAACACGCCGTGACCTATCCGCTGCCCGGCGGGCGGCTGAACATCGTCGCGGTGCAGGAACGCCAGCAATGGGCCAAGGAAGGCTGGAACATCCATGACGACCCCGGCAACCTGCGCCATGCCTTCCGGGGCCTGTCGGGGCGGCTGACCGGGCTTCTGGACAAGGTCGAGGCCGTCGGGCTTTGGGGGCTGTTCCGGCACCCGGTGGCAGGCCATTGGCACAAGGACAACATCGCGATCCTGGGGGATGCCGCCCATCCGACGCTGCCCTTCCTCGCGCAGGGCGCGAACCTGGCCTTCGAGGATGCCTGGGTGCTGGCGGCCTGTTGCGACGGGGCAGAGATCGCCGAGGCCCTGCCGCGTTACCAGCAGATGCGGCGTGACCGGGTCCAGCGGGCGATCTCCACCGCCAATGGCAACGCCGTGAAATATCATTTGGGCGGTCTGCCGCGCCGCGTGGCGCATATGGGGCTGCGCGGGATTGGGGCGCTGGCACCCGGGGCCTACCTGGACCGGTTGAACTGGCTTTACGATCACGACGTGACGCAGGGCTGATGCCCCGCGCCCCGGTCAACGCATCAGCACAACCGGCACCTTGCACGACCGCAGCATTTCCGTCGTGGTCGAGCCGATCAGCAGCGACCGGACGCGGCTGTGGCCATAGGCGCCCATGACCAGCAGGTCATAGCCTTCGTTTTCCGTCATATCGGCCAGCACTTTTTCCGGTTCGCCGGGCATGGTCTTCGTGTCGGCCTCGAACCCGCCCGCGCGCAGGGTGGCCGACGCGTCCTCCAGCGCCTTGTCCACCTGGGCATTGGGGTTTCCGGCAAAGACGAGCGTCACATGCAGACCTGCGAAAAGCGGGCTGCGGGCGATGTAGTCCACCGCCTTGAGGGACGAGGCCCCGCCATCGAAGGCCACCAGCACTTTCCTGGGGGTCTGGAAGGCACGGTTGGCCACGAAGACCGGGCGGTGGCTGGCGCGCACGATCCGTTCGAGGTTGGAGCCAAGATGCTCCATCGCCACGCCCGCCGCTTCGCCGCGCTTGCCGATCACGATCATGTCGCCGGTGTCTTCCTTGGCGGTGATCGTGTCGACAAGGTCGCCCTGGCGCAGGCGGGTTTCGACGGTGATGTCGCCGTCGCCCTCGATGATCGCCTTTGCGTCTTCGAGGATGGCGCGGCCGTGTTCATGGGCCAGCTTGGCGCGTTCTGCATCCAGCTCTGACAGCTGCTCCAGAAGGCGCGACCGGGCGCCAAGGCGGATGGCGCCGCTCAGGTCCTGTTTCTCGGGGGCGTCCCGGCGGCCCATGACGTGGTAGACCTTGACCTTGAAGCCGGTCCGGCCCGCGATCCATGCCGCGTGGTGGCAGACACTTTCGGAATAGGCGGAGCCATCGACGAGGGCGATCAGCGTGTTGGTGGTCATCTTGTCTCTCCTCAATGGCCCAGCAGGTCTTCCATGGCGCCGGGCTTGTCATGCACGGCCAGCCTATCGACGATGGTTTCGGACGCCTCGTTCATGCCGATCAGCTCGACCTCGGCGCCCTCGCGGCGGAACTTGAGCACGGCCATGTCCAGCGCCGCAACCGAGGAAATGTCCCAGATATGGGCGCGGCTGACATCAATGGTGACCTTGTCGGGCGCTTCCTTGAAGTCGAACGCCTTCATGAAGTCCTCGGAGGAGGCAAAGAACAGCTGCCCCTCGACGAAATAGGTCCGGTGGGTGCCGTCCGGCGTGATCTCGGAGCGCACGCGGAACAGCTGGGCGATCTTCCAGGCAAAGAAGATGCCCGACAGAAGCACGCCGACCAGCACCCCGATGGCAAGGTTATGGGTGTAGATCACGAAGAAGACCGTCGCCAGCATGACGATCGAGGAGGACCGGGGATGGTCACGCAGGTTCTTGATCGAGGACCAGCTGAACGTGCCGATCGAAACCATGATCATGATCGCCACAAGGGCGGCCATGGGAATGATGCCGACGATATCGCCCAGCCCGACGACGAGGATCAGCAGGACCACACCGGCCACGAAGCTCGACAGCCGCCCGCGGCCGCCCGATTTCACGTTGATGATGGACTGGCCGATCATCGCGCAACCTGCCATGCCGCCAATGAAGCCGGTCGCGGTATTGGCAAGGCCCTGGCCGATGCATTCCTGGTTGCGGTTGGAATTGGTGTCGGTCAGATCGTCCACGATCTGCTGGGTCATCAGGCTTTCCAGCAGGCCCACCACGGCCACCGCCAGTGCGTAAGGGAAGATGATCTGCAACGTCTCGAAATTCAGCGGAATGTCGGGGATCAGGAAGACGGGCAGGGTATCGGGCAATTGCCCCATATCGCCCACCGTGCGCACGTCCCAGCCCATGGCGACCGTCAGGATGGTCAGCACGATGATGGTGACAAGCGGCGAGGGGACGGCGGTGGTCAGGCGTGGGAACAGGTAGATGATCGCCAGCCCCGCAGCGACAAGTGCATAGGTCAGCGGCGGCACGGCGCGCGGGTCCAGTTCCGGCAGTTGCGCCATGAAGATCAGGATGGCCAGCGCGTTGACGAAGCCGGTCATCACCGAACGCGACACGAAGCGCATGACATAGCCCAACCGCAAGAAGCCCGCCACGATCTGCAAGAGGCCGGCCAGAACCGTTGCCGCGAGCAGGTATTGCAGGCCGTGATCCTTGACCAGCGTCACCATCAGGACCGCCGTGGCGGCGGTGGCCGCCGAGATCATGCCGGGACGGCCGCCGGTGATCGCGGTGATCACGGCGATCGAGAAACTGGCATAAAGCCCGACCTTCGGGTCGACGCCCGCGATGATCGAAAAGGCGATGGCCTCGGGGATCAGGGCCAGGGCCACGACGAGGCCGGACAGAACGTCGCCGCGGATATTATGAAACCATTCATGCCGATAGGCGGAAAGGGACATCATGTCGTAAGAATTTCCTTGGGCCGCGCCGGGCGCGGTCTTGGGTCAGACCGGGTCTGAAATCGGTTGTCCGGCGGATAGGCGGCCGGAAGAGCCATTCCGGGTGCGGACCCGGAATCCCTGTTCGCTGCGACGCGGCGTATAGGCCGCATCGGCCTTCGGTTCAATGGTGTTGTAAGGCGCGGGGGCCGAAACCCCGCCTCAGGCGGCCAAGTCGACCCAGACGGGCACGTGATCCGAGGGTTTCTCGCGCCCCCGAACCTCGGCTTCGATCCAGCAATCGCGCAGCAGGTCGGCGCATTGCGGGGTCAGCAGGAAATGGTCGATGCGGATGCCGTCATTCCGGTTCCAGGCCCCGGCCTGGTAATCCCAGAAGGTATAGTGGCCCGGCCCGAGGGTGCGGGCGCGGAAGGCCTCGGTGAAGCCCAGATTGAGGATCTTGCGAAAGGCCGCGCGCGCTTCGGGACGAAACAGTGCGTCATCGCGCCAGGCATCGGGGCGGGCGGCGTCCTCTTCCTGCGGGATGATGTTGTAGTCGCCGGCCATGAGGGCCGGTTCCTCGGCCTCCAGAAGCTCTTGCGCGCGCGCCTCGAGGCGCTCCATCCAGCGCAGCTTGTAGTCGAATTTCGGGCCCGGCGCGGGGTTGCCATTGGGCAGGTACAGCCCGCAGAGCCGAACGGCCCGGTCGCCCACGACCGTGGCCTCGATGTAGCGGGCTTCCTCATCATCGGCCCCGTCACGGCCCGTGCCTTCGCCGCCGGGCAGGCCGCGTGTCACGTCCTCAAGCGGGTATTTCGACAGGATGGCGACCCCGTTGAAGCCCTTTTGGCCGTGGGTTTCGACATTGTAGCCCATGTCCTCGAAGACCTCGCGCGGGAAGTTTTCATCGACCGACTTGATCTCCTGCAAGAGCGCCACGTCGGGCTGGCTTTCGCTCAGCCAGTCGGTCAGCGCCCCGATCCGGGCCTTGACCCCGTTGATGTTGAAAGTGGCGATCTTCATGGGCGGCCCTCCTTTGCAGCGTTTTCGCCCATGCCCGGGGGCGGGGCAAGGGCCGAGGGCCGGATTCGAGTTTATTTGCCAAGATGAAGGGGCGCGTTGGCGGGAAAACGGCCGCTGTGGCTCATGACCTGCCCCGGCGCGGAGATGCGGCGCTCAGATCGAGAAGGAGGTGCCGCAGCCGCAGCTGCTGGTGGCATTGGGATTGTCGATCACGAAGCGCGCCCCGATCAGCTCCTCGGAGAAGTCGATGGTCGCATCGGCAAGGAAGGGCAGGGACACGCTGTCGACCACGACCTTCTGGCCCTTGCCTTCTAGCACAAGGTCATCGGCACCCGGATCGTCGAGGTCGATCTCGTATTCGAAGCCCGAACAGCCGCCACCCTTGACGCCCACCCGCAGGGCCTTGCCCTGGTCGGCGGCGCCGATCTCGGCCAGCCGGTCGAAGGCGCGGTCGGTCACTTTGGGAGGAACGGTCAGCATGGTCGGCCCTGTCGATTTGCGTTCAGGTGGAATATAGGGGGCACAGGCAGGGGCGACAAGGCAGGTCGCCCGACGAAATCGAAGATGGGAGCAGGGCGATGGCAGCGCCGTTTGCATGTGATCCGGGCACGACCCGGGGCCGATTGTTCGCGGAAGAGGAAAGCGCGCATCGCTCGCCTTTCCAGCGCGACCGGGACCGGATCATCCATTCCAGCGCCTTCCGGCGGCTCAAGCACAAGACGCAAGTGTTCGTGGAGCACGAAGGCGATTATTTCCGCACCCGCCTGACCCATTCCATAGAGGTGGCTCAGGTGGCGCGGACCATCGCCAAGTGCTTCGGGCTGGATGAAGAGCTCACCGAGGCGGTGGCGCTGGCCCATGACCTGGGCCACACCCCCTTCGGCCATACCGGCGAGGACGCGCTGGCCGCGTTGATGGCGCCTTATGGCGGGTTCGATCACAATGCCCAGGCCATTCGCATCGTCACTTCGCTGGAACGGCACTATGCTGAATGGGACGGGCTGAACCTGGCATGGGAAACCCTTGAAGGGATTGCCAAGCATAACGGCCCGGTGGGCGACCCGGTTCCCGTGGCGCTGGCCGAGTATGATGCCCGTCACGACCTCGAGCTGCACAGCCATGCCAGCGCCGAGGCGCAGATCGCGGCCCTGTCCGATGACATCGCCTATAACAACCACGACATCCATGACGGGTTGCGGGCCAAGCTGTTCACGACCGAAGACCTGATGGAGCTGCCCATCGTCGGCGATTGCTTCCGCGAGGTGGACACGGCCTATCCGGGTTTGGACCCTTACAGGCGGCGGCACGAGGCGCTGCGGCGGTTCTTCGGCGTTCTGGTCGAGGACGTGATCGCGGCGACCCGCGCGAACCTGGACGACCTTGCCCCGCAAACCGCCGCCGATATTCGCGGCGCGGGGCGCATGATGGTGCGGTTCTCGCCCGCGCTCTGGGCGGATCTCAAGCAGGTCCGCAGCTTCCTTTTCACCCGCATGTATCGCGCCCCCAGCGTGGTCGAGATGCGCACGCAGGTGACCGAGGTGGTCAACGAACTGTTCCCGATCTTCCTGTCTACGCCCGGGCATCTGCCACGGCAATGGCAGGGCGACGTGGCGCGGGCCGGGGACGAGGCGCAGCTGGCGCGGATCGTGGCCGATTACATCGCCGGGATGACCGACCGCTTCGCGCTCAAGACCCATGCGGACCTGACCGGGCGGCGGGTGTCCATCGCCGGGGAGTTCACCAATGGCAGCTGATCCCGCCACCGACGGTCGCCCTCAAGGCCGGCAGGGCATGCACGCGTTGCGCGTTGACCTCTCGCGCGCAAATGCTAAACCGCACTCGATTTCCTGAAGGGACGCGCAAATGAACCTGTTCGCCGATATCCGGTCGCTCGTGATCGACTGTCTCGATGTTCTGGCCGCCGAAGGGCAGCTGCCCGGCGGTCTGGATTACGCCAACGTGACGGTCGAGCCGCCGCGCGACCCGGCACATGGCGACATGGCGACCAATGCCGCGATGGTGCTCGCCAAGCCGGCAGGGTTGAAGCCCCGGGACATCGCCGAGGCGCTCGCCACGAAGCTGGCCGGGGATGACCGGATTGCATCGGCGGACGTGGCCGGACCGGGATTCCTGAACATGCGCCTGGCCGCGACGGTCTGGCATGGCGTCGTCAAGGCGGCGCTGACCGACCCCGACTACGGCAGGTCCGCCATGGGGCAGGGGCAGAAGATCAACGTCGAATATGTTTCGGCCAATCCCACCGGCCCGCTGCATGTGGGCCATACCCGCGGCGCGGTCTTCGGCGATGCGCTGGCCAGCCTTCTGGATTACGCGGGCTATGACGTGACGCGCGAATACTACATCAACGATGGCGGTGCCCAGGTCGATGTTCTGGCCCGGTCGGTTTACCTGCGCTACCTCGAAGCGCACGGGCAGGAGGTCGCCTTCGAGGACGGAACCTATCCCGGCGATTACCTGATCGAGGTGGGCGAGGCGCTCAAGGCCAAGGTCGGTGATGCGTTTGTCGACAAGGGCGAACAAGACTGGCTGGACGAGGTGCGTGATTTCGCCACCGAACGGATGATGCAGATGATCCGTGAAGACCTGGCCGCGCTGGGCGTGTCGATGGACGTGTTCTACTCGGAAAAGTCGCTTTACGGCACGGGCCGGATCGAGGCCGCGATCGAGGATTTGCGCGGCAAGGGCCTGATCTACAAAGGCACGCTGGAGCCGCCCAAGGGCAAGCTGCCCGAGGATTGGGAGCCGCGCGAACAGACCCTGTTCAAATCCACCGAATACGGCGATGACGTGGACCGCCCGATCATGAAATCGGACGGAAGCTGGACCTATTTCGCCCCGGACATCGCCTATCATTTCGACAAGGTTTCCAGGGGCTTCGATGCGTTGATTGATGTATTCGGCGCGGATCATGGCGGCTATGTCAAACGCATGAAGGCCGCCGTCGCCGCGCTGTCGGACAATGCCGTGCCGCTGGACATCAAGCTGACGCAGCTGGTCAAGCTCTACAAGAATGGCGAACCGTTCAAGATGTCCAAGCGGGCGGGCACCTTTGTCACCTTGCGTGACGTGGTTGATGCAGTGGGCAAGGACGTCACGCGGTTCCACATGCTGACGCGCAAGAACGACGCGCCGCTGGATTTCGATTTCGACAAGGTGACGGAGCAGTCGAAAGACAACCCGGTCTTCTACGTGCAATACGCCCATGCCCGGGTGCATTCGGTGCTGCGCAAGGCGGATGTGGACGTGTCGGATGCCACGCTGGCGGGCGCCGACCTGTCCGGACTGACCCACCCGGCAGAGCTGGCGCTGGCCGCCAAGCTCGCTGAATGGCCGCGCCTGGTCGAGATCGCCGCGCGCACGCACGAGCCGCACCGGGTGGCCTTCTATCTCTATGATCTGGCCTCGGAGCTCCATGCGCTGTGGAACCGGGGCAATGACGACACGAGCCTGCGTTTCATCCAGGAGGGTGATTCTGAGGCAACACAGGCGAAAATCGCCCTGATCCGGGCCGTTTCCGTTGTCATTTCGCACGGTCTTGGTATCCTTGGCGTAACCCCGGCGGAAGAGATGCGCTGAAGCGCACGATGGCCCGGGGCCTTGAAGGCTAGGCAAGAAACCGGCGCTCAAGCCGGGCTATGAGGCGCAAATGGCAGAGATGACAGGGGGGTCGCAATCGGCCCCCAATGTGACTCACGCAGGCAATATCGTCAACATTTTCGGGGCTGTCCTGTCCGTCGGGCTGGTGATTGGCGTCGGCGTCTGGGGCTACAAGCTTCTGATGCGGGATGTGACCGGCGTGCCGGTGGTCCGGGCCATGCAGGGCGAAATGCGTGTCGCCCCGGAAAACCCGGGCGGAGAGATCGCCGCCCATACCGGCCTGGCGGTCAACGCCGTGCCGGCCGAGGGCGGGGCCGCCGAACCCGAGGACCGGCTGGTTCTGGCCCCGGTGTCGACACAGTTGCAGGACGAGGACCTTGAAGTGGCGCCACTGGCCGAGGCCAATGAAGTCGCTCCGGCCGATCCGGCGCCCGAAATGGCCGAAGTGAGCCCGACCGTGGCCGATGCGTCTGAGGCCGAAGCCACGCCACGGAACTCTGCAGAACCGCTCAGTGCCGAGGACGTGCTGGCCCTGGCCGACCAGATCGCCGCCGGCGCCGCGCCGCTGACCAACCTTGCCGAGGGGGAGGACGTCCCGGTTGCCGTGGCCGTGAATGGCGTGGACATGACCGATTTCGTCGACCCCAGCGTGCCGGGGGTGTCGACCTCCTTGCGTCCACAGGTCCGGCCCGCACGCCTTGTGCCTGCGGCCGCACCGGCCGCGCAACCGGTCGCCGCCGTGGCCGAGGCGCCGGAACCCTCCGCCCCGACACTGACCGGCGCCTTGCCCGCTGGCACCAAGCTGGTCCAGCTGGGCGCCTTCGACAGCGCCGAGATCGCGGCGCGCGAATGGACGCGCCTTTCGGGCCGGTTCGGTGATTTCATGGGCGACAAGTCACGGGTGATCCAAGAGGCCCAATCGGGCGGACGCACTTTCTATCGGCTCCGCGCACAGGGCTTTGCGGACCTGAGTGACGCGCGCCGGTTCTGTGCCGCGCTGGTGGCCGAAGACGCGCCCTGTATCCCGGTCGTGGTGCGCTGAATGGCGCTGGGTGCGGCCATCATCGGGCCGCAAGGGACAGCGATCACGGATTGGGAAAAAAGCTTCTACGCGGATTATCAACCGCTCGGCTTCATCCTGTTCGCCCGCAACGTCGACACCCCCGACCAGCTGCGCCGCCTGACAGATGACCTGCGGGCCGCCGCCGGTCATGAGGCCCTTGTGATGGTCGACCAGGAAGGCGGGCGTGTTCAACGCCTGCGCGCGCCCCATTGGCGCGAATGGCTGCCGCCGCTTGACGATGTCGCCCGCGCCAGCGATCCCGAACGGGCCATGGCGCTGCGCTACCAGATCATCGGGCAGGAATTGCGCGACGCGGGCATCGACGTGAACGCGGTGCCTTGCGCCGACCTGGCCCGCGCCGAAACGCATCCCTTCCTGCGCAATCGCTGCTATGGCGAGACGGTCGAGACCGTCACCCGGATCAGCCGAGCCGTGGCCACGGGGTGCCTTGCGGGTGGGGTGCTGCCGATCGTGAAACACATGCCGGGCCACGGCCTGGCGCAGGTGGACAGCCACAAGGCCTTGCCGCGCGTGGACCTGCCGCCCGCCGAACTGGAGGCCCTGGATTTCGCGCCGTTCCGGGCATTGGCCGACCTGCCGCTGGGGATGACCGCGCATATCGTCTTTGACAGCCTTGGTCAGTCCGCCCCGGCGACCCAATCCCCCGAGGTGATCCGCCTGATCCGAGAGGCGATCGGCTTCGACGGGTTGCTGATGAGCGACGATATCGGGATGGAGGCCCTGTCGGGCAGCGCGCCCGAGCGCGCGGCAGCGGCCCTTGCGGCGGGTTGCGACGCGGTGCTGCAGTGCAATGGCGGCCCGCAGGTGGTCGAAGCGGTGGCGCAGGCCAGCGGCTCGCTGACCCCCGAGGCAATGCGGCGGGCTGAAGCCGCGTTGAACGGCCGCCCAAGCCCCGCATCCATTGACATTTCGGCCTGTGTTGCGGAGTTTGAAACCCTTGTCGGGGAGGGCCCCGGCCGAGGGGCACGATGAACGACGCGGAATTCACCGAAGACACCGTCACCAATGTCAGCGACCGGCTTGCCGCCGAGGCGCTGATCGTGGACGTGGACGGGTTCGAAGGGCCGCTGGACGTGCTGCTGACCATGTCGCGCACGCAGAAGGTCGATCTGCGCCAGATCAGCGTGTTGGCCCTGGCCGAACAATACCTGGCCTTCATCGAGAAGGCCCGCGACCTGCGCATCGAACTGGCCGCCGATTACCTTGTGATGGCCGCCTGGCTGGCCTTCCTGAAATCGCGGCTTCTGCTGCCCCCCGATCCGGCGGAAGAGGGGCCCTCGGGCGAGGAACTGGCCGCGCACCTGGCGTTTCAGCTGGAACGCCTGCAAGCGATGCGCGACCATGCCGCCAAGCTGATGGCGCGCGACCAGCTGGGCCGTGATTTCTTTGCCCGTGGCATCACCGAGGATGTGACCCGGACCCGGCGCGTGACCTATACCGCGACGCTGCTGGACCTGATGCAGGCCTATGCCCGCATCCGAACCAAGGACGAGTTCCGCCCCTACACGATGGATCGCGACGCCATCTTCACCATGGAAGAGGCGCTGAGCCGCCTGCGCCCGCTGATCGGCTTTGCCGGGGAATGGACGGATATCCTGTCCTATCTCCCCGAGGGCTGGGAGAACGACCCGGCCCGGCGGCGCAGCGCGACGGCCTCGACCTTCGCGGCCTCGTTGGAACTGGCCAAGGAGGGCCGGATCGAGTTGCGCCAGGGCGATACTTTCGCGCCGATCCAGATCAGAAGGAAACAGGATGGCTGAGGCAGAGACGGAAACCGGGCAGGCGCCCGAGACCGAAGAGACCCTCTTCGAAGCGCCGCCCATCGCCGAACAGGAACGGATGGTCGAGGCGATCCTGTTCGCCAGCGCCGAGCCGGTCACGATCAAGGAACTGGCGGGCCGGATGCCGCACGGGTCCGACCCGGCCGAGGCCATGGTGCATCTGCGCGAACGCTACGAGGGGCGCGGCGTGCGGCTGGTCAAGGTGGGTGATGCCTGGGCCTTCCGCACCGCGCCCGACCTTGGCTTCCTCATGCAGAAGGAAACGGTCGAGACCCGCAAGCTCAGCCGGGCGGCGATCGAAACGCTGGCGATCATATCCTACCACCAACCCGTCACCCGCGCCGAGATCGAGGAGATTCGCGGTGTCAGCGTCAGCCGCGGCACCATCGACCAGCTGATCGAGATGGAATGGATCCGTTTCGGTCGTCGTCGCATGACACCGGGCCGGCCCGTGACATTCGTGGTCACGCAGGAATTCCTGGATCATTTCGGCCTCGAAAGCGCCCGCGACCTGCCCGGGCTCAAAGAACTGCGCGCCGCTGGCCTGCTCGACAATCGTCCGCCACCGGGGCAGGGCGCCCCGGATTCCGAAGAGGACGAGGGCGAAGACGATCAGACTGAACTGTTCGACGAGGAGTGAGCGTCAAATTCTCGCCATCCTTGCCGGCTAGTTTGTCCCGAAAGATCCGAGCCCCTATATTGGGCAGAGCAGGAAGGAGGCTCGCATGAACCTCGAACGACTGATCAACATGATCATCCGCCGCGTCATCGGGCGGGGGATCAATGCCGGGATCAACGCCGCCGTCAAACGCGGCCAGAAACCCCGCGACCAGCAAAGCCCCGAGGAACGCCAGCAGGCCAAATCGGCGCAAAACACCGCCAAGAACGCCCGCCGCATGGCACGGGTGACGCGCCGCGTCGGCAAGTTCTGAGACCTCAGCTTGCCGGGCTGCGGAAATGCTTGGACAGTTTCAGTCCCTGTCCCTGGTAGTTCGACTTGATGTCGCGCCCGTAGAGGGCCGTCGGGCGTTCGGACATGTGTTCATAGACCAGCCGGCCGACGATCTGGCCGTGTTCAAGAACGAAAGGTGCCTCGTGGCAGCGCACCTCCAGCACACCCCGTGACCCGGCCCCGCCGGCCCCGTCCCATCCGAATCCGGGGTCGAAGAACCCCGCGTAATGCACCCGGAATTCCCCCACCATGGCCAGGTAGGGCGCCATCTCGGCGGCATAGTCGGGGGGGATGCAGATCGCCTCGCGGCTGACCAAAATGTAGAATGCACCGGGGTCGAGGATGATCCGGCCCTCTGTCGTGCGGACTTCTTCCCAATACTCGGCCGGGTCGTAATGGTTCAGGTTGGCCAGGTCGACCACGCCCGTATGACGCTTGGCGCGGTAGCCCACCAGATCGCCTGTCCGGGGCTTCAGGTCGACGGAGAATCCCAACCCTTCCGAGATCACCGGCTCGCCATTGACCACCGGGGTTTCCGCGTGGACCGCGGCAAGCTCCGCATCGCTCAGGAAGGTCTGGCCCTGGCGAAAGATGATCTGGTTGAGCAATTGGCCCGGCTGGGCGACCACGGAAAAGCTCTGCGGGCAGATCTCGGCGTAAAGCGGGCCGTCATAGCCCTCGGGCACGCGGTCGAATTCGACGCCATGGTCGGTGATGACCCGCGTCATCAGGTCCAGCCGTCCGGTCGAGCTTTTGGCACTGGCAGCGGCGGTCATCCCTTGGGGCAGGGACAGCCGCTCCATGAGGGGCACGACATAGACACAGCCCTTTTCCAGCACCGCGCCACCGGTCAGGGTGATCCGGTGCATCGTCAGTTCGTCCAGCCGGTCGGTGACGGTGCGATCCTTGCCCGCCAGGAACGAGGCGCGCACGCGGTAGGCCGTGTCGCCCAGCCGCAGATCAAGAGACGCGGGCTGCACCTGGTCATTGAGGATCGGGGAAGAGGCCGCGATGCCGCCCTCGGCGATCATCGCCCGGATCTGGTGGTCGGCCAATACGCCAGATTTCATCCTCGTCCCCCGCAGCCACATGCCGGTTGCAAAAACGCCCGCCGCGCATATGCGCCGACGGGCGGTTTTGTTGGTCGGGCTAGCAGGACTCGAACCTGCGACCTTCCGTCCCCCAGACGGACGCGCTACCAGGCTGCGCCATAGCCCGACTAGGCGCTCTACATACTGAATACAAATCCTGCTGCAAGGGCCAATTCGCCATTTCGCCGATCACCGGGGCGGGATGCGATCGCGCAAGGCCTGCATGCGGTCCAGCAGCGGGGCGATTTCGGCGGCGCGGGCCGCAAGCTGTGCTTCCGGGTCACGCAGCCTTGGCAGCAGGTCGAGCAGGCGGGCCGGGGCCCTGGAAGAAGAATCAGAGGGATCCGCGGGCACGGCCGCGAGAAGGGCGGCGGCATCCGCCGGGGGGCCATCCTCGGGCGCCGCTGGTGGCGCATCGGTGTCGGTGGCCTCGGGCTCTTCCTCGGCCTGCGTGCTCGGTTCGGCAGCGGTCAGCTGCACGACGTTGTCGGGCTGGTCGGGCAGTCCGGTCGTGGCGGCCGGTGCCGGTGCCTCTTCCGGCTCTGACCCGCTAACCGGCGGGTCCACATGTTCGGGAATGATGTCCGCAGCCGCCGCGTTCTGCTCGGTCTTTGGCGCCGGATCAGCAGGCGCAGGGCCCGATGCCGCTGTGCGGGGTGCGGACTCAACCGCTTTCTCCGCTTCGAGGGCATCGTCCAGGGACAGGCCCATCGCGGCAACGTGCTTGATGCCCTTTTCACGCAGCAACTTCTGCACGCCCTTGATGGTCATGCCATCGTCATGCAGCAACTTCTTGATTCCACCCAGCAATTCCATGTCCTGCGGGCGATAGTAGCGGCGCCCGCCGGCGCGTTTGACCGGCTTGATCTGGCTGAACTTGCTTTCCCAGAATCGCAGAACATGGGCCGGGGTATCCAGCCAGTCGGAGACCTCGGAGATGGTGCGGAATGCGTCGCGGGATTTGCTCATTCCCGCGCCTCCCTAGCCTTTGTTGCCATGGGCGACCCGGTCTTTCATCAGGTGACTGGGCCGGAAACTCAGCACCCGGCGGGGCGAGATCGGAACCTCTTCGCCGGTCTTGGGATTGCGGCCCATCCGTGCCGCCTTGTCACGGATCGAGAACGTGCCGAAGGACGAAATCTTCACGTTTTCGCCTCGCACCAAAGCATCGGACATGTGCTGCAAAACGGACTCGACGAGATCGGCACTTTCGTTGCGTGACAGTCCCACTTCTTCGTGGACGGCCTCGGCAAGGTCCATCCGGGTAAGCGTCTTCTCTGACATACCGTCCCTCTCGTATTTTCAAGGACTTTAGGCCCTTGGCAAAAACAGAGTCAATAACAGGGACTTGCGCGTCGCAACGAAGCGGGTTTCCCGCCTACCAGCGCAGCACCACCGCACCCCAGGCGAGGCCGCCGCCGATGGCCTCTGTGACGATCAGGTCTCCCGGCTTGATCTGGCCGCGTTCGGCCCCCACCGACAGCGCCAGCGGGATCGAGGCGGCCGAGGTGTTGCCGTGGTCCTGAACGGTGACAACGACCTTGTCCATGGGCAGGTCCAGTTTCTTGGCGGTGCCCTGGATGATACGGATATTGGCCTGGTGCGGCACGATCCAGTCGACGTCGCCATGGCCCAGTCCGGCCTTTTCCAGCGCCGCATCGGCCGTTTGCGCCAGTTTTTCGACGGCCTGTCGGAACAGGGCATTGCCTTGCATAACCACGAAACCGGTTTTCTGGCTGACCATGCCGCCATCGACATAGAGCAGGTCGCGGTAGCGTCCGTCGGAATTCAGATCGATCCCCAGGATCCCGCGATCCTCTGCGCCGCCCGTGCCATCCTGCGCCTCCAGGATCAGCGCGCCCGCGCCATCCCCGAACAGGACGCAGGTGGACCGGTCGGTGAAATCGAGGATTCGGCTGAAGGTCTCGGCCCCGATCACCAGCACGCGCTTTGCCTGGCCCGACACGATCAGCCCGTTGGCATTGGCCAGTGCGTAGATGAAGCCGGCACAGACCGCCTGAACATCGAAGGCAAAGCCCTGCGTCATGCCCAGCTTCTGCTGGATCATGGTGGCCGACGAGGGGAAGGTCAGGTCCGGGGTCGAGGTCGCAACGATCACCGCGTCGATGTCATCGGGCGACAGCCCGGCATTGTCCAAGGCTGCGCGGGCGGCGTGGGCGCCCAGGTCCGAGGTGTATTCATCATCGGCGGCGAAGCGGCGGGTCTCGATGCCCGAGCGCGTGCGGATCCACTCGTCGGACGTATCCAGCGTTTTCTCGAATTCCGAATTCGGAACGATGCGTTCGGGCAGGTAATGCCCGATGCCTCGTACGACAGCTCGGCGTGTCATGATTTCTTTTTGTCCTTTGCCCCCGGCGATCCGGCTGATGCGGGAGATCCCGCCGCATCTTCCGTCGCCTCCTCGTCGGGGTCATCTTGCGCAAGGGCTGCGGCGGATGCAACCCGCGCGGCCAGACGCTTGGAAAACCCGGATTCGGCCAGTTGATAGGCCATTTCCACGGCGGCCCGCACGCCGGTCTCATCGGCCGAGCCGTGGCTCTTGATCACCGTCCCGTTGAGACCCAGGAACACGCCACCATTGACCCGGCGCGGATCAATCCGCTTGCTGAGCCGGCGCAGCGAGGTTGCCGCCAGCAGCGCCGCGATGCGCGAC
Source organism: Salibaculum griseiflavum (assembly GCF_003129565.1). Classification (GTDB taxonomy): domain Bacteria; phylum Pseudomonadota; class Alphaproteobacteria; order Rhodobacterales; family Rhodobacteraceae; genus Salibaculum; species Salibaculum griseiflavum. The sequence goes on along the minus strand of NZ_QETF01000002.1, from coordinate 194,773 downwards.
AGGGGCGTCTTGCGGAACGCCTCCCGCAGGCGCTCCGAGATCAGGTTGGCGGTGCCTTCGCCGGTCTTGAGCGCGACATTGCCTGTGAACCCGTCGGTGACGATCACGTCGACCCTGTCCGAGGGCAGATCGCCGCCCTCGACGAACCCGATATACTCGTATTCCCCGCGTGACGCGGCGCGCGCGATCAGGTCCTGGGCGACCTTCAGCTCGGCCCGACCCTTGTGCTCCTCGACCCCGACATTGAGCAGGCCGACCCGTGGCCGCGACAGGCCCATCGCATTGCGCGCATAGGAGGCGCCCATCAGGGCATACATCAACAGATCGTCCTGGTCGGCGCGGATATCGGCGCCGGCATCCAGCATGATGTTGAACCCGCTTGCATTGCGGGATGGCCAGAGGCAGGCGATGGCGGGGCGGTTGACGCCTTCGACCTTGCGCAGCCGGATCATCGACACAGCCATGAGCGCGCCGGTATTGCCGCAGCTGACACAGACCTGGGCCTCGCCGTCACGGACCGCTTCGATGGCCGACCACATGGAACTGGCCTTGCCGTGGCGCATCACGTGGCTGGGTTTGTCGCTCATCGCGACCACGTCGGGCGCGTGGCGAATCTCGACCTGGCCGGACAATCGGCGTTTCTGCACCAGTGGCCGCAGTTGCGATTCGTCACCGTGCAGCAGCACACGTGCGCCGGGACGTTTGCGCAGGAAATGCGAAAGACCCGCAACAATCGGTGCGGGTCCCTTGTCGCCGCCCATGGCGTCGACGGATAGAACGATGTCCCCGGACGAAATGCCCTCAGCTGCTGTCTGTTTCGACGTATGAGCCGTGGTCATGTCACCCGATCCGGACCGCTGCTTACGCCGCGTCGTCGTCCAGATCGATCTCGTCGGCCTGGGCCACGACTTCGCGATCGGCATAGTGGCCGCAGGAGGGGCACACGTGATGCGGACGCTTCAGTTCCCCGCAGGAGGGGCATTCATTCGGATTGGCACCGTCAAGCGCGTGATGCGAACGGCGATTGTTCCGACGCGACTTGGATACCTTGTTCTGCTGGACAGCCATGTCTCAACCTTTGCTTAGCTTGGGGCACCCGGTGCCCCGCGTGAATTCCGGGTTTCGAAAGGAAACTCTGGCGGGGTCTAGTGCATACGCCCCGGCCTGTCGAGCCACGATCCGAAAGAGGCCGCGAAAATACTGCGATTCCGCTGTTTGGCAAGCCCTTTTTGGCGCGCCCTTCGGGGCCGGGGTCAGTCCTCGTCGCCGGCGTCCTTTTCGAGCTTGTCGCGCAGCCCCGCAAGCCCGGCGAAGGGGCGCAGATCCTCGTCGCGCAGGGGGGTCTTGCCCGGTTCCGTGAAAACCGCCTCGCCGGTCTCGGCCCCCTTTGCGCGCGGATAGGGGGGAAGGGCCAGCGCCAGCGCCTCGATCATCACGTCGGCCAGGTCCAGCTCTGCGGGCAGCGGCTCCGTGGTATCATCCTCGGGCATCTCGACCTCGGCGCTCTCGGGCTGCTCGAAATCGGCGCTGTAGATCCGCTCGACAGGCTCGTCGATCCGGGTCGTGACCGGCTCAAGGGTCACCACGCAGTCCTGCACCACTGTCGCGCCCAGCTCGGCGGTCAGACGCCAATCCTGCTTGCCCATCGGGCGCAGTTCGCCGCTCAGGCGCAGCTTGCGAACCCCGCGAATCCCCAGCGCGTCGGCTACCGCGTCGCGGCCCGCGGCGTCGGGTTCCAGCGTGAAGCGATGCGGTTTGCGGCCGGGCAGATCGGCGAAGCGGAGCAATTCTTGCGGCAGGGCGTTCGAGTCGGACATGCGGTCAAAGCCTTGAACAGGGCAGAGGGTGTAGTGTAACTGCGTTAAAAGCCATGGCCGCCCGACGCAAGGCCGTGCGCGCGGCCCAGAGGCGTCCGAGGGGAAGGGAAGGCAGCATGAGCAGCACCGCGAAACGGATCAGGACCGCGATTCTGGTGGCGGCCCTCGGGGTCTCGGTCGGATGCACGGCGATCTACCGCAACCATGGCTATATCCCGACCGACGAGGACCTGGCCGAGGTGGTGATCGGCATCGACACACGCGCCAGCGTCGAGGATGTGGCCGGTCCCCCCACCACGGGCAGTGCCATGGGCGACGGTAATTACTACTACGTGCAAAGCCGGTTCCGCCATTTCGGTCTCACCGAACCCACTGAGGTGGAACGCGAGGTATTGGCCGTCAGTTTCGACGAGGCCGGCGTTGTGCGCAATATCGAACGCTTCGGGCTGGAGGACGGGCAGGTCGTGCGCCTGTCGCGGCGCGTGACCGATGACGGCATCCAGGACACGACCTTCCTTGGCCAGCTGTTCGGGGCCTTCGGAAATTTCGACGCGGGCAGCATCCTCAACCCACCGGGCAGCTGACGTCTGGGCTTTGTCACGATTGACCGCTAGGCTGGACTTGGCCAGAGCTGGGAACGGTGACATGCGGCAGGCACCTTTGATGGAACACCGGTCGGATAGCGGGCGCTACCGAGTCCGCATGGCCGACAGCGAAGCGGACATTGTCGCGGCCCAGATCCTGCGTGCGGGCTGTTTCCACTCGCGGCAGAGCCGCGCCGCCGGGCGAGATGCCGACCGATACGATCCGTTCTGCCAGCATGTCCTGGTCGAGGATGACCGGGACGGCACGCTTGCCTGTACCTTTCGGGTGCGCCTGTTTGGTGACGGTGGCGGTCTGCGCGACAGCTATGCGGCCGGGTTCTACGACCTGTCCGGCCTTGGCGATTACGCCGCGCCGGTGGTCGAACTGGGGCGGTTCTGTATCCGGCCAGGTCTGCCCGACGCGGATATCCTGCGGGTGGCCTGGGGGCGCCTGTCGGCGATCGTCAATGGAGCCGGGGCCGGGATGCTCATCGGCTGTTCCTCGTTTCCCGGCACCGATCCCACGCCATATAGGGCCGGTTTCGCGCTTCTCGCGGCGCGCCACCTTGCCCCCTGCGCCTGGCGGCCGGGCCGAAGGGCGCAGCGGACCGTGACCCTGGGCCCCCCGGAGGGGCCGCCGCCGGACCCTGTCGCGGCGGCGCGGACCCTTCCGTCGTTGTTGCGCAGCTATCTCGGCATGGGCGGCCGCGTCAGCGACCACGCCGTCATCGACGACGACCTGGGCACCTTGCATGTTTTCACCGGGCTGGAAATCTCGGCGATTCCCCCGCGCCGGGTGCGGGCGCTGCGGGCGCTCGCGGGTTAGATTGAATGTTGGGGCTTTCGGCGCCCCTTGCGCGCCGGGCGCGCCGGTTATAGCAGGCAGGCATGGCCCGCGCTCCGCTTCTGCAGCTCTCCGACATCTCGCTGACCTTCGGCGGCGATCCCGTTTTCGATGACCTGTCTCTGGTCGTGCAGCCTGGTGACCGGGTTGCGCTGGTGGGGCGAAACGGATCGGGAAAATCGACGCTTCTCAAGGTGATGGCGGGACTTGTTGAACCCGACACGGGCACCCGCGTGGTGCCGCCGGGCCTCTCTGTCGGCTACATGGAACAGGACCCGGACATGGCCGGTTTCGCCACCCTGGGCGATTTCGCCGCCGCCGGGCTGGAACCGGGCGAGGCCTGGCGCGTCGAGGCGGTGGCCGAGGGGCTGAAGGTGCGGCTGGACCAGGCGCCGGACCTGGCCTCGGGCGGGGAACGCCGCCGCGCGGCCTTGGCACGGCTGATGGCCGAGGCGCCCGATCTGATGCTTCTTGATGAGCCGACGAACCATCTCGACATCCAGGCAATCCGCTGGCTTGAACATGAACTGTCCCAGACAAAGGCCGGATTTGTCTTGATTTCTCATGACAGAGCCTTCCTGTCGGCGCTGACACGGGCGACGCTCTGGATCGACCGTGGACAGGTGCGCCGCCAGGAACGCGGCTTCGCCCGTTTCGAGGAATGGCGCGACAAGGTCTGGGAGGAAGAAGACCAGCAGCGCCACAAGATGGATCGCAAGATCAAGGCCGAGGCCCGCTGGGCTGTCGAGGGCATTTCCGCCCGGCGCAAGCGCAACATGGGCCGGGTGCGGGCGTTGCAGGACTTGCGCGCGGAGCGCGCCGCGATGATCCGCCGCCAGGGCACCGCCGCCATGGCGCTGGAAGACGGCCCCAAGAGCGGCAAGAAGGTGATCGAGGCCGAGGGGCTGACGAAAGCCTATGACGGCAAGGCCATCGTCAAGGGGTTCGACCTGACGGTGCAGCGCGGCGACCGGGTTGCCTTTGTCGGGCCGAACGGTGTTGGAAAAACGTCGCTTATCAAGATGTTGCTGGGCGAGGTTGAACCCGATGCCGGAACTGTCAAACACGGCACGAACCTGTCGGTTGCGGTGTTCGACCAGGCCCGCGCGCAGCTCGATCCCGACATGAGCCTTTGGGACAGCCTGACCGGCGACCCGAGCATGCGCGTCAGCGGCAAGGCCGACCAGGTGATGGTGCGTGGCCAGCCCAAGCATGTGGTGGGCTATCTCAAGGAATTCCTGTTCGACGAGGCCCAGGCGCGGGCCCCGGTGCGCGCGTTGTCGGGTGGCGAGAAGGCCCGGCTCTTGCTGGCCAAGCTGATGGCGCAGGAATCGAATCTGCTGGTGCTCGACGAACCCACGAACGACCTGGACATCGAGACGCTGGACCTGTTGCAGGACATCCTGGGCGACTACGCGGGGACGGTCCTGCTGGTCAGCCACGACCGGGATTTCATCGACCGCGTGGCGACCACCACCGTCGCGATGGAGGGCGACGGACGCGCGGTGCTCTATGCCGGGGGCTGGAGCGACTACCAGGCGCAGCGGGGCGAGGACCGCGCGCCGGCCCCTGTCGAAAAACCAAGGCGCAAGGCCGGGAAACCGGCCAGTCCCGCCCCCAGGAAACCGGTCGGGCTGTCCTTTACCGAGAAACACCGGCTGGAGGAGCTGCCCGGCGTGATCGAAAGGCTCGAGGCCGAGATCGGCAAGCTGGAAGACCTGCTGTCCGATCCCGAGCTGTTCACGCGCGAACCGGTCAAGTTCAAGAAGGCCACCGAGGCGCTGGCCGAGCGCCAGGAGAAGCTGTCGGCGGCGGAGGACGAGTGGTTGTCGCTGGAGGAGAAGGCGCAATCAGATTGAGCGCTGCGCGCGCTTGTCCGGATCGAACAGGGGGCGCTGCCCCCGTCCGCTGACGCGGACTCCCCCGGAGTATTTTCGGCAAGATGAGGGTCAGGGCATCCGCAACGCGCCGTCCAGCCGGATCGTGGTGCCGTTGAGGTAATCGCATTCCAGGATGAACCGGGCGAGGGCGGCGAATTCATCGGGATCGCCAAGCCGCTGGGGATAGGTCACGTCGCGGGCGAGGGTCTGCATGACCTCTTCGCCGAGGCCCTCCAGCATCGGGGTGCGGAAGATGCCCGGCGCGATGGCCATGACCCGGATGCCGTTCCGCGCCAGATCGCGCGCCATGGGCAGCGACAGCCCCGCGATCCCGGCCTTGGACGCGGCATAGGCCGGCTGGCCCTTCTGCCCGTCGAAGGCGGCGATCGAGGCGGTGTCGACGATAACGCCGCCGGTGGTCATCCGCGCCGCCGCCAGCCGCGCGACGTTGAAACTGCCGGTCAGGTTGATGTCCAGCGTGCGGCGGAAACTGTCGAGCGCATGCGGCCCGTCGCGGCCGAGGGTCTTTTCGCTGGTGGCGATCCCGGCACAGTTGATGGCCGCGTTGAGGCCGCCCATCTGCGCGGTTGCCGCATCGAGCGCCGCGGTGACCGACACCTCGTCTGTCACATCGGTCTGTTCGTAGCCGGCGCCGATCTCTTGCGCGAGCGCGGAGGCATCGTCGCGATCCAGGATCGTGACCTGTGCCCCTTGGGCGCGCAAATGCCGCGCGGTGGCCGCGCCCAAGCCGGAGGCGCCCCCGGTGACGATGGCCTTGGCCTGCGTGATCTGCATCGAAGAACCCTCCTGTTGACCAGAAGGGTTTGCCAAGTCCGGCGCTTGGGCGCAAGCGGTCAGGGCCGGGCGAGGATCGCCATCAGAGCCATGTGGACCGGCACATAGGTCAGGGCGATCATGACCAGCGCAGGCAAGCCCCAGGCGGCGACGGACAGGATCACGCCGGTCAGCACGATCACCAGGAAATACCAGATATTGTCCTTGTCGCCGAAGGCGAGGTCACGGGCCAGCCACCCGATGACGGGCAGGCGATAGAAGGCCCTGGCGTACCAGGGCTGGGCGGGGGGAATGGGGGTCAGGATGCTCATGCAAGGCAGATAGGGACCGCGGCCGTGCGCACTATGCGCCAAGCTGCCGCAGTCAGGTCTTTTCCGCCCGCTTCGCGGCATTCCAGAGCGCGTCCATCTCGTCGAGGGTGCTTTCGCCCGGGGTCTTGCCGTTATGTGCGAGCGCGTCCTCGATGGCCTCGAAGCGGCGCTGGAACTTGGCGTTGGCGCGGCGCAGGGCGGCCTCCGGGTCGACATCGAGGTGCCGGGCCAGGTTGGCCATGACGAAGAGCAGGTCCCCCATCTCGTCCTCGATGCCGTCGGCGGACAGGCTGTCGCGGGCCTCGGCCAGTTCGCGCGATTCTTCGGCGATCTTGTCGATGACCTGCGTCACCTGCGGCCAGTCGAATCCAACCCGCGCTGCCCGTTTCTGCAGTTTCAGCGCCCGTAGCAGCGCCGGCAGGCCGATGGCCACCCCGTCAAGCGTGCGGGTCTCGCCGCGCCGGGCGCGTTCGGCCGCCTTGACGGCCTCCCAGTCGCGGGTCTGCTGTTCGGCGGATTTCTCGCGATTGTCGGCGCCGAAGACATGCGGATGCCGCGCCACCATCTTGTCGGACATGGTGCGGGCCACGTCGGCAAAGCTGAAATGCCCGGCCTCCTCGGCCATTTGCGCGTGAAAGACGGACTGGAACAGAAGGTCGCCCAACTCGCCCTTGAGGTCGGCCATGTCGTCGCGGGCGATGGCATCGGCGACTTCGTAGGCCTCTTCGATGGTGTAGGGAGCGATCGTGTCGAAACTCTGTTCGATATCCCAGGGACAGCCCGAGTCCGGGTCACGCAACCGTCGCATGATTTCCAGCAGGCGGTCCATCTGCACCTCGGGCCGGGTGTCGCGGATCAGGTCGTCGCTCATGGTTTCGTCCCTTCGATAGCAGCCGGACCCTACCAGACCGGTGCCGGGGGCCAAGGGGCGATGCACGGGGCCGCGTGGGCCGGACGCCAATGCAGAAAGGGGCGGCGGTTAACACACCGTCGCCCCTTCCGTGAGACCAGACCTTCTTTTCAGAAGCTGTAGCCGACCCTCAGGTTGATGGTCGACACGTTCGAGGCGGCCGGCTGGTCAGTATCTATTTCGTTCCCGTCAAGCTTGCGCAGCATGTAGTCGGCCCCGATGAACAGGTTCTCAGAGATCTTGTAATCAGCACCTACGCCCACGGCTGGCCCATTCATCCTGAATGTGGCAGAGGTGCCGGGGTTCTCGACATAGTCGCCAAAGGAGTAACCCAGCGCCCCGTAAATCATGGCGTTGCCTACGACATAACCGGCGCGCGCGCGCAGGTCGATGAGCGACTCAATATGGTCGTCGTCGCCAAAGCCACCGGGCACGTAAAGATCCGAAATGCTGTTAAAGGCGATCTCTCCACCATAGACGAAGTTGCCCTGCTGGAAATTGTAGCCGCCGAAGGCCGAGACGACCATGCCATCGTTGAATTCGTAGTCGTCGTCGGCACCGTTGAAGCCGATCTCGCCCTGCGCCACGCCATAGCCTATCCCGGCATAGGCACCCGAGAAGTCAGCCACTTCAGGTGTCGCCTGAACCGGCGTGGGCGCCGGCGCCGGTGTCGCCTCGTTCATGTTACCGGCAACGGCGGTTGACGCGGTGACAGCGGCAAAGGCTGTGAAAACAAAAAAACGCATTGTCTCCCCTCCTGAAATCGTTGTTTCTGTTCAGTGGAGCTAACATACCAAGAGCGCGCGATTCCAGTGGGGCGGGGATGAAGGTCCGACCCGTTCCCGTGATGCAACGCGTGACCCCAAAACGCTGTCTCGGCGACCGGCTCAACGCAACTTCAAAAGGCATATGCCCATGGCTGTTATCAACCGCATTGCCGGCTTCGCGGACGAGATGGCCGCATGGCGGCGTCATATCCATCAGCATCCCGAACTCGGCCAGGAGTGCCACGAGACCGCCGCCTATGTCGTGGGCCGTCTCAAGGAATTCGGCGTCGATGAAATCCACGAGGGGATCGCGGTCTCCGGTGTCGTCGCGATCATCGAAGGGCAGGGTGCGGGGCCCACGGTGGGCCTTCGGGCCGATATGGACGCGCTGCCCATCGAAGAGGCGACCGGCGCCGACTGGGCCAGCACGCGGCCCGGCAAGATGCATGCCTGTGGCCATGACGGGCATACGGCTATGCTGCTGGGGGCCGCGCGCTACCTGGCCGAAACGCGTAATTTCGCGGGCCGTGTCGCGCTTGTGTTCCAGCCCGCCGAAGAGGTTGGCGACGGCGCCGAGCTGATGGTGAAGGAAGGGGTGCTGGGCCGCTTTGGCATCCGCGAGATCTATGCGCTGCATACCATGCCCGGTGTGCCGCTGGGCCAGTTCTATACCACGCGCGGTGCGGTCATGGCTGCGGTGGATACCTTTCACGTCCATATCACCGGCAAGGGCGGGCACGGGGCCTATCCGCATGATGCGCTGGACCCGATCCCGGCGGCCTTGTCCATCGGGCAGGCCATGGCCACCATCGTCAGCCGCAATCACTACGCGCTCGATGATCTGGTGGTGTCGGTGACGATGATCCATGCCGGCAGCGCCGACAACGTGATCCCCGGCACCGCCTACCTTGGCGGCACGGTGCGCACCTTCGACAAGGAGGTTCAGGCCATGGTCAAACGCCGCATGGAAGAGATCGTCGCGGGGCAGGCGGCCAGCTTCGGCGTGACCGCGCGGCTGGACTATGAAGAAGGGTATCCGCCGACGATCAACGATCCGGAGGCGGCCGGGTTCGCTGTTTCAGTGGCTGAAGAGATCGTCGGGCCGGACGCGGTCGAGGGCGACGGGGTCAAGGAAATGGGCGCCGAGGATTTCGCGTTTTTCCTGGAAAAGGTGCCGGGCGCCTACCTGTTCCTCGGCAATGGTGAAACCGCCATGGTGCATCATCCAGAATACGATTTCGACGACCGGGCCGCCCCCGTGGGGGCCAGTTTCCTGGCGCGTGCCGTCGAACGGGCCCTGCCGATGGGTGCCGAGCGGGATTGACGCCGTCGCGGCGCTGGCGTCTGATATGCGCATGACACAGCACAATGACCTCGCCGCGCTCGACAAGGCGCACGCCCTGCACCCTTGGACCCATTTCGAAAGCTTTGAACGGGACGGCCCCATGGTCATAACCCGTGGCAAGGGGTGTGACCTGTGGGATGTGGATGGCAAGCGCTATCTCGATGCGGTTGGCGGGCTGTGGTGCACCAATATCGGTTTGGGCCGCAAGGAAATGGCGCAGGCCATTGCCGAACAGGCCGAGCGGTTGGGTTTTGCCAATACCTTCGTCGATCAGAGCCATGATCCGCAGGCGCTCCTGTCTGCGAAACTGGCGCAGATCGCGCCCGAGGGCCTGAATCGGGTGCATTTCACCACCGGCGGCTCCACGGCCATCGACAGTGCTTATCGCATGGTGCAGTTCGTTCAGGCGGCGCGGGGCTTCGAGGGCCGCACCCACGTCATCGCGCGGCGACATTCCTACCATGGCTCGACCTTCGTTTCGATGTCGCTGGGCATGCGCGATGGGGACCGGTCGCCGGAATTCACCTACAAATCCGACACGATCCACCATGTCGAGGCGCCTTACGTCTATCGCCGCCCTGAAGGAATGAGTGTCGAAGAGTTCGAGGACAGCCTGATCGCCGAATTCGAGGCCAAGATCGAAGAGGTCGGCGCCGAGAAGATCGCGGCTTTCTTCGCCGAACCGATCCAGGCCTCGGGTGGGGTGCTGGTGCCGCCCCCCGGCTATCTGAAACGGATGTGGGAGGTCTGCCAGCGTCACGGCATCCTCTTCGTTGCCGACGAAGTGGTGACGGGGTTCGGGCGTTGCGGCGAATGGTTCGCGTCGGAGACGATCTACGGCGTGACGCCGGATATCATCTGCTGTGCGAAGGGGTTGAGCTCTGGCTATCAACCGATTGGCGCCGTTATATTCTCCGATGATCTCTGGCTCGATATGTCAGGCGATCGCTGGTATACGTCGGGCTTTACCTATTCGGGGCATCCGGTGGCCTGCGCCGCCGCGCTCAAGAATATCGAGATCATCGAGGATGAAGGGCTTCTGTCCCATGCCAAGGAGATGGGGGCGCTGTTCCAGCAGGCCTTGCACGGGCTGGAGGACCTGCCCATCGTGGGCGACGTGCGCGGCCATACCCTGATCGGCTGCGTGGAAAACGTCGCCGACAAGACGACACGGCGGGATTTTGACGAAGGCATCGACATTGGCCGCCGCATCACCGACGCGGCCGAGGCGCGGGGCCTGATCGTGCGGCCCATGGGGTCGCTCAACGTCATGTCGCCGCCGCTTGTCATCACGCCGGACCAGATCGACTTCGTTGCCGAAATCCTGCGTGCAGCGATCATTGAGGTCACGGATCAGCTGGTTCGCGACGGCGTCAAGATCGGATGAACATCGCGCTGCAAGGCGTTGAAGGATAAGCATATGCCCAACCAACCCATCAGCGGCAACGACCTGGCGCGCTTTTCCGGACCGCAAAGTTTCATGCGGCTGCCGGAACAGGCTGACGCGGCGGGGCTGGACGTGGCATTTGTCGGAATCCCCATGGATATCGGCACCTCATGGCGCAGCGGCACGCGGTTCGGGCCGAAACAGGTCCGGCAGGAAAGCGCGATGATCCGGCCCTACAATCTTCAGACCGGGGCGGCGCCATTCGACAGCCTGAATTGCGCCGATACCGGCGATATCGCGATCAATACGTTCAGCCTTGCCGACAGCCTGAAGATCATCGAGTCCCATTACGACGCGTTGTTGCAGCACCCGGTGATCCCAATGGGGATCGGAGGCGACCATGCGCTGACCCTGCCGATCCTGCGCGCCATGGCCCGCAAACACGGCCCCGTTGCGCTGGTCCATGTGGATGCCCATGCGGATGTGAATGACGAGATGTTCGGCATGCGTGAAACCCATGGCACCGTGTTTCGCCGCGCCCACGAAGAAGGCCTGATAAATCCCTATAAAGTCTGGCAAATCGGCCTGCGTGGCACGGGCTACTCGGCCGAGGATTTCACCGAGGCAGCCGGTTGGGGCTTCAACCAGCGGCTGGCGCCCGACCTGTGGCATAAATCGCTGACCGGGCTGGGTCAGGAGATCGTGGCGCAGATCGGCGATCAGCCCTGCTATATCACTTACGACATCGACAGCCTCGATCCTGCCTATGCCCCCGGCACCGGCACGCCCGAGATCGGCGGACTGACCACGCCTCAGGCGATGGAGCTGATCCGGGCGCTGCGCGGTCTCAACGTGGTGGGCTGCGATCTTGTCGAGGTGTCGCCCCCCTATGATCCATCCGGCAACACGGCGCTGACCGGGGCCAATATCCTATACGAATTGCTTTGCATCCTGCCTGGCGTGACCTATCGGTGATCCATGCGCTGGTTCGTCGTCCTCATCGTTCTCGTTGTCCTTCTGTTGGTCATGGGGGCCGCCTATGTGCGGGTTGCGCCCAGCGATGCTGACCGTTGGCACCGTTTTGCCTATCCGAAAGCGCCGGGCGATTACCCGTCCCCCGGCGGATTCGAGGCTCGGCGGGTGGTCACAGGCGATCCGGCCGTGGTCCTGCAGGCGCTGGACCGCATCGCAAAGGAAACGCCCCGGACCACGGTGTTGGCGGGTAGCGCCGAGGCGGGCTTCGTCACCTATGTCACCCGGTCCGCGCTTTGGGGCTTTCCGGACTATACCACCGTCTACATCACCGATGATGACCCGCAGGCGGATGGGGCCACGACCCTGACCCTCCACGCGCGGCTGCGTTTCGGCCAGTCCGATCTGGGCGTCAACGCCGCCCGCGTGCGGGCCTGGCTGGGGGCCATGCCCGAGGGGGCCTTGCAAAGCCCCGGCGAAAAGGCAAAAGCAGGCCCATGATCCCCCAGGACCGACTGCACCAGATCACCGACCGTTTCGAATATCTCGAAGCCCGCATGGCCGAGGGGTTGTCCGGTGACGACTTCGCCCAGGTCAGCCGCGAATACGCCGAGCTGCGCCCGGTGGTCGAAACCGTCCGTGCCTATAAGTCCCTTATGGAAGAGATCGAAGGCGCCGAAGCGATGCTGGACGATCCCGAAATGAAGGAACTGGCCGAGGCCGAACTGCCAGAGCTGCGCGAGAAACTGCCCGAGCTGGAACAGGCCGTGAAGCTGGCGTTGCTGCCCAAGGATGCCGCCGACAGCCGCCCCGCCATCATCGAGATCCGCCCCGGCACGGGCGGCGAAGAGGCGGCGCTCTTCGCCGGCGACCTGCTGCGCATGTACCAGCGCTATGCCGAGGGCAAAGGCTGGAAATTCGAGGTGCTGGAAGAGGCCCAGACCGAACTGGGCGGGATCAAGGAGGTTACGGCCCGGATCAGTGGCGACAGTGTCTTTGCCCGGCTGAAGTTCGAATCCGGCGTGCACCGGGTGCAGCGCGTGCCCGAAACTGAAAGCGGCGGCCGCATCCATACATCGGCGGCGACCGTGGCGGTTCTGCCCGAGGCCGAGGATGTCGATATCCGTATTGACCCCAATGACTTGCGGATCGACACGATGCGCAGCTCCGGCTCTGGCGGGCAGCATGTGAACACCACCGATTCGGCGGTGCGCATCACCCATCTGCCCACCGGCATCGTTGTGACCTCGTCCGAGAAATCCCAGCACCGCAACCGCGAGATCGCCATGCAGGTGCTCAAGACCCGGCTGTTCGACATGGAACGGCAGAAGGCCCATGACGAACGGTCCGAGGCGCGGGCCTTGCAGGTGGGGTCGGGCGATCGCAGCGAACGCATCCGCACCTACAACTTTCCGCAGGGCCGCATGACCGACCACCGGATCAATCTGACGCTCTATGCGCTGGACAAGGTCATGGCGGGCGATCTGGACGAGATCATCGACGCGCTGATCCAGGACGCGCAAGCCACAATGTTGGCGGAGATGGGCGGGTGACCGAGGCTGAGGCCGCCGAAAGGCTGGCCGAGGCCGGGCTTGCCGATGCCCGTCGCGAGGCGCGCAAGCTGACCCGCATCGCCGAGGACCGTGGCGTCTCCCTCGCGGAACTGGCCGCCCGTCGGGCCGCTGGAGAACCGATGTCGCACATTCTGGGCTACCGGGATTTCTGGGAGCACCGCTTCGAAGTGACGGCGGACGTGCTGGACCCGCGCCCCGATACCGAAACACTGGTGGCGGCGGCGCTGGAGGCCCCGTTCTCGCGGGTGTTGGACCTGGGCACCGGATCCGGCTGCATCGTGCTGAGCCTTCTGGCCGCACGGAATCACGCGACGGGTCTGGGCACGGACCTGTCCGAGGCAGCTCTGGCCGTGGCCGGGCGCAATGCCCGGCGGCTGGGGGTGCAGGACCGGGCCGCACTGATCCGGTCTGACTGGTGGCAGGCGGTCTCGGGCAGTTTCGACCTGATCGTGTCGAACCCGCCCTATATCGCGGCGGACGAGATGGCGGCCCTGCAACCGGAACTGTCCTACGAGCCGCGCATGGCGCTCACGGACGAGGGCGACGGGTTATCGGCCTATCGTGTGCTGGTCTCTGGCGCGCCCGCGCACTTGGCCCCGAGCGGTCGCCTGATGGTGGAGATCGGCCCCACTCAGGGCGCCGAGGTTGCCGCGATGTTCGAGGCGGCGGGGCTGGAAAGCGTCGAAATCCGCCCGGATATCGACGGGCGCGACCGTGTCGTGATCGGCACAATGGTGCCCACAAAGCGCTGAATCATCGCATTTCGAGGCCTTTTCGTCCGAATCCCCTTGCGGAACCCGCCCCCCAATGCTTAGTCAGAGGTGTCGGATGGACGTGGGTTCGCCCGCTCTTCGACCATAGCCAGAACATCGCAGGCCACCGAACCCAAAGACCCCCGCATGAGGCGGGGTCGGGCCTCGACAAGAAACACAGCTGGAACCAGACGTTCATGAAATCCTCACGATCCAGGTCGCGGAAGAACCGCAACAACCGGCCCTCGGGCGGCAATATCATCAACCGGGTTTTCGATAGCTCGGGCCCCGAAGGCAAGGTGCGTGGCACGCCGCAACAGATCATCGACAAGTACCAGCAGCTGCATCGTGATGCCGTGCTGGCCGGTGACCGCGTGAACGCCGAGAACTTCGCCCAGCACGCAGAGCATTACCTGCGCCTGCTGGCCGAGGCACAGCGCGAGGTCGAGGCCAAGCGCGAGGAACAGGAACGCCAGAACCGCGAACGCCAGGCCGAGCGCGATCGCGAACGCGCTGAACGGCTCAAGGCGCAGGAAGCCGCGGCCTCCGGCGAGGGCAGCTCGGATCAGGGCGGCAGCGAGACGGGCCTCGTCGAGACCCCGGAAAACGCCCCCAGGCCGAAGCCCAAGCGCAAACCCCGCAAGCCAAAGGGCAGTGATCAATCAGACAGCGGGAACGCTGAGGGCGGTGACAAGAGCGGCGGCACGACCGAAGCGGCCGAGTAGACCCTAGCCATCCATGGCCCGCGAAAGGGCGCAGAACCGTTCAAGGTCCACCTGTTCGGCGCGGTCCGTTGGCGCGATCCCGGCCGCGATCAGCCGGTCCTCGATATCCGGGCGCAGGCCCTTCAACGCGGCGCGCAGCATCTTGCGCCGCTGGTTGAAGGCCTTGGCCACCACCATTTCCAATGTCTTTGCATCCGCGGGAAAGCGCGGTTCGGCCAGGGCCGTCAGGTGGACGACGGCGCTATGCACCTTGGGCGGCGGTGAAAACGCTTGCGGCGGCAATTCCATGACGATCTCCGCGTCGGTCCGCCACTGGGCCAGGATCGCCAGCCTGCCATAGGCTTTCGACCCGGGGGCGGCGACGATTCGCTGCGCCACCTCCTTTTGAAACATCAGAGTCAGACTGTCCCAGAAGGGGGGCCAATCCGGCGGCGTGAGCCAGCGCACCAGCAATTCCGTGCCCACGTTGTAGGGCAGGTTGGCGGCGATGCGGATGGGCGGGGTCAGGTGCGCGCCCGGATCGATGTCCAGCGCGTCGGCATTCAGCACCTCCAGCCGCCCCGGATAGGCGGCGGCGATCTCCTGCAGGGCGGGCAGGCAGCGGGCATCCTTTTCCACCGCCACCACGCGCCGCGCCCCCTCGGACAGCAGGCCCCGGGTCAGGCCGCCGGGGCCGGGGCCGATTTCCAGCACGTCATGATCGTGCAGCGACCCGGCCATGCGGGCGATCTTGGCGGTGAGGTTGAGGTCCAGCAGGAAATTCTGCCCCAGCGCCTTCCGGGCCGACAGGCCATGTTCCGCGATCACGTCCCGCAGCGGGGGCAGGTCATCCATTTTCTCTCTCTTCATCTTGGCAATAAACTCCCCCCGGAGGGCCGCTCACCGCCCATGCCGGGCCTCGGCCATTCGCGCGGCCATGCGAAGTGCCGCGATCATCGAGGCGGGGTTGGCGGTGCCGGTCCCGGCGATGTCGAAGGCCGTGCCATGGTCGGGCGAGGTGCGGATGAACGGCAGGCCAAGGGTCACGTTCACGCCTTCGTCGAAGGCCAGCGTCTTGATCGGGATCAGCGCCTGGTCGTGATACATGGCGATCGCCACGTCATAGCGGGCGCGGGCGGCGCCATGGAACATCGTGTCGGCGGAAAGCGGGCCGGCAATGTCCAGCCCCTCGGCACGCAGGGCGTCCAGCACCGGGGTGATCATCTCGATCTCTTCACGGCCGATCTTGCCGCCTTCGCCCGCATGGGGGTTCAGCCCGGCAACGGCCATCCGGGGGGCGGGAATGCCGAAATCACGGATCAGGGCGGCATGGGTGATCAGGATCGTGTCGGTCAGGCCGCGCGCACTCAGGGCCTGGGGCACCTCGGCCAGCGGGATATGGATCGTCGCGGGCACGACGCGCAGTGCATCGCTGGCCAGCATCATCACCGCCCGGTCGGCGCCGCCCAGATGGGCCAGGAATTCCGTGTGACCGGGATAGGCGAACCCGGCCCCGTCGATCAGCGCCTGTTTGTGAATGGGCGCGGTGCAGAGCGCCGCGCAATCCCCACTATCGACCAGGCGCACGGCCGCTTCGATCGCGGCGATCACATGGGGCGCATGGGCGGGATCCGGCGTGCCGGGGCGGCGCGGTGCCCCGAAATCCTGGGCCAGAACGGGCAAGGCCGTCGCGGCGGCCGTCTTGGCTTGGTCCGCGCTCGCCACAGCCTGCCAGGGCGTGCCCTCGGGCAGGTGGGCCGGGTCACCGATCCACAGGATCGGCACCGTGTCGCGCAAGGCGGCCCAGGCCCCTGCGGCGATCTCGGGCCCGATCCCGGCCGGTTCGCCGCAGCTGACCGCGATGGGCCGCATCAATTCTCGACGATGCGGGCCGAGGCGCGCAGTTCGGCCAGCAGCGCGTCCGCGTAGCCTTCCAGCCGCTGCGAGCGCAACTGGTTGCGGATCGCGTCGCGGTCCTGCTCGGTCTCAAGGGTAGCGGTGCGCCCGCACAGCATCAGGAAGACCAGCGTTTCGCCGTTGGCCCGGGTCAGCCCGTAGGAGGTTTCGCCCGGGTCGAGCTTGGCCAGTTCCAAGGCCACGTCCTCGGGGATCTCGGCAGGCGGCAGCGCGTCGCGCTGCAGCACTTCGGGCGGCTGGCCCTGGGCCACGCCGTAAAGATCGTCGCAGGTATCGACCTGCCCCGAGAGGCGTTCAGCCCGCGCGATCGCCCGATCCGACAGGCCCCCGTCGATGAAGTAGGCCGCGTATTCGATGGCTGCGGGGGCAGCCGGGGCGCGCGGCACCTCGCGCACATCGCGCAGCTGGAACAGGGCGACGCCATTCTCGATGGGCAGCGGGTCGGTCACCTCGCCCGGGGCCAGCCCCAGGAAGATCGGCCGCAGCGGAGCGGGGAAATTGCTGATCGGCAGCCAGTTCAATCGCCCGCCGCGTTCACGCGAGGGCAGGGCGGAGACACGGCGCGCTTCGGCCTCGAAGGCCGCGAAGGAGGTGATCTCGCTGATGCGTTCGGCTGTGGCCATGGCGCGGGCGGCCTCGGGTGGCGGGGCGGCGATGATGATCTCGTTCAGCAGAACCTCGATCCCGGCGCCCCCCTCGGACTGGCCGAGGGCCTGGTCGATCTCTGCCTCGGAGATCTGGGCCCGGTCCCCGTATCGGGACCGGATGAAGTCGCGCCAGGTGACGTTGATCCGCACGAAGTCGCGGAGGGTTTCCTCGTCGATGCCGTTCTGCGCGAGCACCGTCAGGAACTGCTCCAACTCCTGGTTGGCGCGCGCGGCGAAATCCGCCATTGCCCGCTGCAGGCCATCCTCGGTCAAGCGCATCCCGGCCTGATCGAGCGCCTCTTGCTTCAGGCGTTCCTCGACCAGTTGTTCACGCGCCAGTTCGGCCAGATTGCCTGGGCTGTTGAACACGCGCAGCATCCGCGCGCGCTGGTCGATTTCGTATTGGGTGATGACCTTGTCATTCACCGTGATCGCCGGTGAGAATTGTGCCTGCACCGGCAGGGCCAGCGTGGCGAAGAGGGCGATCAGTGACAGAAGGGCACGCATTGGAACCTCTTGATTTGGTCAGTGTCTCAGTCCTGGCAGCGTCCGGGGCTGGCGCCAACGCGCCCGGCGGAAAACCCGGTAAGCCCCACCAGCAGGCCGAAATCGGTTGTCGGTTGCACACTAGTCGAAGACGTGAAGCGGCGCGACACCGAAAAATCGACCGTGACACATTCGTTGCGCCAGCCGACATCCAGCCCCGCCTGCGAGGGTGACCCGGCGGCCAGATCATAGCGCATGTCCAGTCCCGCCGACCAGTTTTCGTTGAACCTGTAGGTGCCGTCGAAGCTGATCTCGCGCACCGGGTCGGCCCGGTCCTCCTCGGTGTCGGGGGGCAGGAAGATATAGCCGGCGGTCAGGTCGAGCCGGGCGTTGGACCAGTCCAGCAAGGCCTCGGCGCGGGTGACCTGCGCCGCGTCATCGACAAGGGTCCGGCCCTGTAGTGCCAGACCTTCCGGGCTTTCCAGCGCTGCGGCAATCAGCCAGTCCGACGCCGTGCCGTCGAGGCCGGAGGTGTGGGTGAAGTCCGGCTCTGCCCGGTCCCGCAATACCCGGCCGAAGGTCAGCCGGCTGTTCCAGCCCCGGTCACCGCGCCGGGCCCAGCTCAGGCCCAGGGCGGCGCGGGCGCCGGTTTCGGTGGCGTCCTCTCCGGGGAATCGCGACAGGGACAGCAGGCTGGTCTGGTCGAACTCGGCGGTGGAGCTGTCTTCGTTCGGGACGGCACCGCCCGACTGGTCGGACCAGGCAAACTGTAGCACCGGCTCCAGCAGGTGGGTGGCCTGCGGGCCCTTCCGGATCAACGGGTAGCGCAGGGTGGTTCCCAGCTGCGTCCGGGTGCGGGTCGTGTCATCGGCCAGCGCATCGTCGGAAAAGGCGTAATGGTCCAGCCGCAGCCCGGCCTCGGTTTCGATCATCAGACCCGGCCGGGTGACGAAAGACCGGCGCCAATCCAGCGTCGCCCCGGCGCGCAATGTGTCGCCCAGGCCGTCCGGCCCGGCATCGAGCGTGCGCAGATGGCCTTCCAATGCCCCGCCGAAGGTCAACGTCCCGCCGATGGACGGCGTCGTGCGCCGTTCCCAGGCCGCTTCGGCCACGACCGGCGGCAGACGGTCATTGTCCTCGGCGGCGCGCAGGCTCTGGTAGAGCGTCACATGGGCGCGGCGCATCTGCCGGTCCTCGACGCGGGTATAGCTGAGCTCGCTGTCCAGACGGTCGGCCCCGCTGATGTCGTAATCCAGCAGGTAGGCGTCATCCGAGGCCGACTCCACGTCGAAGCGCAATATGCCGCCATCCTTCAGTCGGAATGCTCCTTCGGCAAAGAGATAGCCGCGCGGCGCATCGGTCAGGGTGTCGTTCGTGATGCCGCCGCGCAACTCGATCAGCCCGTTCAGATAGGCCTGCCGGTAGCGCGCATCCAAGGTGGTGGTTTCGGGTGACAGGTAGGGCGTCAGGGTCAGGTCGCGGTGATCGCCGAGGCGGATGAAATAGGGCAGCTTGATGCCCAGCCCGAGCTGGTCGGTGGCCCGGGGTTCCGGGATCAGCAGGCCGGTCGCCCGGGTCAGGGTCGGGTCCGGAAGGCGCATGCGGGGCAGCCAGAAGATGGGCAGATCGTAGACCCGGAACTGGGCATCCTCGAAATAGAGCTGGCGCGCCTCGCTGTCATGGACAACCCGGCCGGCGCGAATTTCCCATAGCGGCGGCCGGCCGTCATCGCAGACCTTGCACGAGGTCGCTGCGGTCCGCGTCAGCTGGGTGTAGCGGCTGTCGACCCGGTCGATCCGGTCGGCGGCCAGTTGCAGCCGTTCGTCCAGGATCAGCCGTGCCCCGCGAAGAAGGCCCCTTTCGAGGCGGGCGTCGAGGCTGGCGCGGTCGGCGGTCAGGATTTCGCCCTCGGCGGTGCGGATGAAGATCGGACCGATAATCGCCAGTTGGTCGGTGCTGCGGTCATAGGTGATGCGCGCCGCTGACAGGCGGGTGCCATCATGAAAGACCTCGACATTTCCTTCGGCGATCAGCTGGTTGCCGCTGTCCTGCACCAGGATCCGGTCGGCGACCAGCGTGGCCGGGGCCTGCGCCGCAAGCGCCAGCGGCCAGAGCCATAGCAGAACGACCAGGGCAATCCGCCGTATCATCCGTCCTCCAGGTGCAAGAGCAGCCCCAGCGAGGCCGCTATTCCCGCAAGGGGCGGTGCCCAGGCGGCCAGTGCCACGGGGATCTGGCCGTTGTCGCCCAGGATTTGCGCGAAGTTGCGCAGGAAATACAGCCCGAAACTCAGGATCACCGCGGTCAGCACCAGAAGGCCCACGCGCCGCCCGCGCTGATGGCGCATGGTGAAGCCGGCGGCGATCAGCATCATGGCGCAGAGGAACAAGGGCTGGGCCAGTTCCATCTGGAACCAGACGCGGTGACGCAGCGCGGAGAACCCGGCGGCTTCGAGCCGGTTGATGAAGGCGGGCAAGTCCCAGATCGGAATCGAGCTGGGCGTGCCGAAACTGTCGCGGATCTGGTCGGCGGACAGTGTCGAGGGAATGCGCAAGGTCGGATGGGTGGTCGCCCATTGTTCGGCCACACGGCCATCCGAGAGCGGCCAGGCCTTGGCCTGCGTCAGTTCCCAGGCCCCTTCGACAAGCTGCGCGGTGGCGGCCTCGATCCGGCGCACTGGCCCGCCGGCCTGGGTGAAGGTGATGAACGTGACGTCTTGCAGGACGGTGCCGTCAAGATTGGTGGCTTCGGCGCGGATGACCGTCTGTCGATCCGCATCGCCCTGCCGCAGCCATAGCCCGTCATCCGAGATCGCCAGGATGCTGGACGGGTCCTGGCGCAGGCCAGAGGACCGGTCTTCGTATTCCTTCAGTGTCGCCGCGACGATCGGGTT
This sequence comes from Salibaculum griseiflavum, assembly GCF_003129565.1. Taxonomy (GTDB): domain Bacteria; phylum Pseudomonadota; class Alphaproteobacteria; order Rhodobacterales; family Rhodobacteraceae; genus Salibaculum; species Salibaculum griseiflavum. The sequence goes on along the minus strand of NZ_QETF01000002.1, from coordinate 174,188 downwards.
GAAGACCGCAACCGCCACGAGTCCGATCATCAGGGTCATCAGAAGCGGCCCCAGGAAGGCGCGCAGGGCCGAGCGCCCGGCCGCGCGCGTCACGACCAGCTCCGAGGATCGCGAAAGGCCCAGGAACAGCGCGATGGCGCTGAGCACTGTGATCAGTGGCAGCATCTGGTAGAGCGCCTGCGGCAGGTTCAGCAGCGTCAGGCCGAGGATCTGGGCGAAACCGGCCTCGGTCCGGGCGAAGCGGCGCCCCTGTTCCACCAGGTCGATAAAGCCGTTCAGCAGCAGGAAGACCGCGAACGTGCTGCCGAACGTGATCAGGAACCGACGCGAAAAGTAGCGAAACAGGATCATGCGCCGGTCCCCGCGGGCAGGGTCGGGCGGCGGCGCAACAGGTAGGGGCGGGTGCTCACGAAAAGCAGGGTCAGCCCGGCGACAAGGCCGAAGATCAGCCCTGCGTAGGTCAGCGGCCAGGCGGATACGCTGGCGCGCGCGGCGCCCATAGCGGCGCTTTCGATGGATTTCATGACCACGACCAGGGCAATCGCGCCCAGGATCTGTTGCCACAGGCCGAACCGGCTGAACCCGCCCACGAGCAGCGTCGCGAAGCCAAGGAACGCCCCGACCAATGCCGTCAGCGGTTGGGCGAACCGTTCGTGACCCGCATGCAGCAGGTAGGCCGCATCGCGGCGGGTTTCGTCTTGCAGGGCGGGGCTAGGATTGAGCAGCTCGAAGGTCGAGACCTCCTGGACCGAGCGGCGCCGATTGCCCACCTCGGGGACAAGGGCCGAGATGTCATAGGCGAAATCATCGAACCGGGTGGTGAAAAGGCGTTGACTGTCCTTGTCGAGTGTCTGGGCAAGCCCGTCGATCATCACCAGCTGCGGACCGGCCTCGGCGCGCACCAGGAAGGCACGGCTGGCCGTATAGCCGATATGGCGATCCTCGCGGCGGCTGTCGGACAGGAAAATGTCGCGCAGCTCGCCCTCGGGGGTGACGTCGCGCACGAACAGCGTGACCCCGGCCGAGGGTGACATGAACTGCCCCTCGGTCAGCAGCCGGGCGGTCAGGTTGCGCGATATCTCGGCCTGACGCTCGATCAGCCGGCCCTGGCTGACGGGGACCAGCACATGCGACAGGATCAGTAGCAGGCCGGTCACGATGGCCCCGAAGACAAGAACCGGGCGGGCCATGCGAAAGGTGGAGTAGCCCGTGGCCTGGACCACGACCAGTTCGCTTTCCGAAGCCATGCGGTTGGTGACGTAGACCGAGGCGGCGAAGGCGGCGAGCGGCAGGACCAGCTGGATCAGGGCAGGCAGGGAGAGGGCGGTCAGTTCCAGGAACACCCAGGCCGATTGTCCGTCTGCGATGATCTGGTCGAACAGGTGCACCGCCTGGTTGATCCAGTACATCAGCACGAGAACAAGGGAAAAGAAGCCGAACACGGTGAGGAATTGCGACAGCATGTAGCGGTCGAATCGCGGCACCTGTTTTTCCCCCGTTTCGTCTAGGGCCGATGGCCCGTCCTGGCAGTAGCGGGACGCTATATCAGTTTTTTGGGCAACCCAAGTGCTCTCTGGCCATCCGGCGGGGGGCAGGCTACCAATTGCTCAGCATTCCACACCCCCCACACCACAGGAGACGCCGCATGTCCCGACCTGCCGAGATTCGCTTTCACGAAACCGACCTGGACGGGCTGGCCGATCGCGCCGGCCGCATCGCGGTGGTCGTCACGCCCGATGGCAAGCTGGACCAAGGCGCGCGCAAGGTGAATTCGCTGACGAAAAAGGCCGTGGCGCGCCTGGCCGAAAGCGAACGGTTCGAAAAGGCCAAGATCGGCGATGTGCTGGCGCTGGACTGGCCCGCCGGCATGGCCGCCGAGGCGGTTCTGGTCGTGAAATTGCCGCGCCGGCCCAGCGTGGACGAGGCGCGCCGCGCCGGCGCCGAGCTGGCCAAGGCGCGGGGCAAGGGCGACCTGCTGGTTCTTCTGGGCAGCACTGGCCGAGGGGCGGATTTGTCGCTTGGCCTGGCGCTGCGCGGCTATGGATTCGAAACCCACAAGACCGACCCCGCAGAGGCGCCCGGCCCGGTGGACATCATGGCCTCCAAACCCGAGGAGCTGGCCCGCGCCGCCGCCCCCATGGCCGCCGTGGCCGAGGGGGTGTTCTTCACCCGTGACCTGGTGAACGAGCCGGCCAACGTGCTGACGACCGACGATTTCGCCGCACGGCTGGCCGCGATGCAGGAGATCGGGCTGGAGGTCGAGATCCTCGAAGAGGCCGATATGGAAACGCTCGGGATGGGCGCGCTGCTGGCCGTGGGGCAGGGCAGCGTAAGCCCTTCCAAGCTGGTGGTCATGCAGTGGAAGGGCGGCGGCGACGAAGCCCCCTTTGCGCTGGTCGGCAAGGGGGTGGTCTTCGACACCGGCGGGATCTCCCTGAAACCGGCGGGGGGCATGGAGGACATGACCATGGACATGGGCGGCGCGGGTGTTGTCAGCGGCGTCATGCGCACGCTGGCCCTGCGCAAGGCCAAGGCCAATGTGGTGGGTCTAGTCGGCCTGGTGGAAAACATGCCCTCGGGCAATGCCACCCGGCCCGGCGACGTGGTGAAATCCATGAAGGGCGACACGATCGAGGTCATCAATACCGATGCCGAGGGACGCATGGTCCTGGCCGATGTGCTCTGGTACGCGCAGGACCGGTTCAAGCCGTCGGGCATGATCGACCTGGCCACCCTCACCGGCGCGATGATAATCGCGCTGGGCCATGAAAACGCGGGCGTTTTCGGCAATGATGACAAGCTGGCCGCCGATTTCATCAAATCCGCCGGGGCCGAGGGCGAGGGCGCCTGGCAATTGCCCATGGGGCAGGCCTATGACGACCAGCTGAAAAGCCGCATCGCCGATATGAAGAACGTGGGCGGCCGGCCGGCCGGGTCGATCACCGCGGCGCAGTTCCTGAGGCGCTTCGTCAAGGACGAGGTGCCGTGGTGTCACCTGGACATCGCGGGCGTGGCGCTGCAATCCAGGGACACGACGCTCGCCCCCAAAGGTGCGACGGGCTGGGGGGTGATGGCGCTCAACCGGCTGATCGCGGATCGCTACGAAGGCTAGGGGCATGGGGGCCGCCTATTTCTATCACCTGACGACGCAGCCGCTGGAGCGCGTCCTGCCCATGTTGCTGGGCAAGGCGCGCGAGGTCGGTTGGCGCATCGAGGTCCGGGGCGTCGATGGCGCGCGGATGCAGGCGCTGGATGCCGCCCTGTGGCTGGGCCCGGAAGAGGGGTTCCTGCCGCACGGGCTGGACGGCGGCCCCCATGATGCCGACCAGCCGGTGCTGCTGACGATGGGAGAGGGCGCCGCCAATGCCCCGACCTGCGTCATGTCCGTGGACGGCGCGGCGGTCAGCCCCGAGGAAGTGCAGGCGATGGAACGGGTCTGCGTGATCTTCGACGGCCATGACGGCGCGGCCTTGCAGCAGGCGCGCGACCAGTGGAAGGCCCTGACCCAGGCCGGCTGCCCGGCGCAATACTGGTCTCAGGAAAGCGGCCGCTGGGAAATGAAGGCCGAGGCGGGGGGCTGACCCCTGGCCGGCCGTTTTTTATCGGGGGCAGGGCGCGGAAATTGCGGAGAGTGGCGAAGGGCGCAAAGCACCGTTCGGTGGGATGGCGGGGATGGCGGCTCTGCGCAGGGAGCGGGGTTTGCAAAGTTGGCGGCGATGTTCGCCTTTATCGAACTGACGGCCCATACCGCCCATTGACCCACCAGTTGGGATGCTGCCGTCGCAGCCCGAATTGCGGACATTCGCCGCTGTCGGCATCTCTGCTTCCTGTTCTCTTATCATCCCGATGATTTGCGCCTCAGTGAAACTAGTTCTTCCCAACCGTTTGCTCCTTCGAAAGGTTGAGCAAGCACTACATCAGAACGAGGGAGGTTTCGGGGGCAGGTCGGCGCCAATCAGCTTCAGAACGCTTCACTCGACTTTGTGTTCACCTCCTGCATGTATCGTGCGTTGTGTCGGCCAATCCTTAGCTGCTTTTTCCAACAAGCCAGCCCACATGATGAAGCCAATATGGAAGCCTTGCCTGTCTTGGTGGCGGTGGGAACATACAACCATGCCACTGAGTTCATCATCCTCATCCACCCACCAATATCGTCCGAATAAATGTACAATCTGGGAGCAAAGTTCGTTAACTGCTACGTCAGTTACAGAAGCATTTTGCCAGTCGAATTCGACGGAGCCGGGCATGTTGCGCCACCAGGAGGATTTTTCCGGCGCGTTGGCGGCGTGGACTCGAACTCTGAGTTTCTCAGCCGCGAAAGAGTCAGTGAGCTTTCGATCTTCGATCAGCTTCCTCAGCACAACTGCGGAATAGAAAATTGCGCGCTCAAGCTCGAAAGGCACCTCTTTGACGGGCCAAGTGGGCGCGTCTCTGAGTGTGACAGCAAACTTGCGCAGTTCTGTACGCCGAGGAGCGCTTTCATACATTCCAACAGGTCTCACTCTGTAGAGTAGTCAGTAAGATGACTACCTCAAATCCTTGGCAACAGCTACGGTCCCGAGATTTAAGGTCCCCTTTCAGTTCATTGCCAGTTTCCTTATTCTCATTCAGCGAATGCACACTGCCCGCCCGTCCTGCTGGCAGACTCATCCGATGCAAGTGCAGAACGACTGTCCATAAAGGGCTGCCAGCGGACATCTAGCCATGAAAGCACGCCACCCCTACCGCGTCAAAACCAGCCGGTCGTTCTGGATCTCGATCCGCTCGAACCGGTTCAGATAGGTCATCCCCAGCAGCGACTGTTCCATCTGCCCGCTATTGACCGTGGCGCGCAGGTTGCGGTCTTCGATCGGGCCGAGCGTGACCCTCTCCAGCACCACCGGAGCGATGCGCACTTCGCCATTGGCGGTGAAGGCGGTGCCGATGAAATTCAGCTCTGCCGGGTCTAGCCCCACGCGGGCCGCATCGGCACGGGTCAGGACCACCTGCGTCGCCCCGGTATCCACCAGGAAGGGGACGGTCACGCCGTTGATCTGCAAATCAAGGTGGAAATGCCCGTCACGCCCGCGCGGCACCTCGACCATATTGTCGGAAATCGTGGCCTGGGTCAGCGTCAGATCGCCCTTCATGTCCTGCCACAGCCCGGCGGCCGCGATGGCGCCCACGAAGATCAGCACCCAGATCATCGCCTGTTGCAGCATCTGGCTGCCCTTCAGGCGGCTATGGGCGATATAAGATCCCAGAATGGCCACACCGAGCAGGGCCAGGAAGATGAAGGATGCGGTCTGATCTCCGGTCATGGGGGATAGATAGGGCCTAGCCGCCCAAACCGAAAGAGCGCAGCCCGTCGAGCACGAATTGCACCGACAGCGCCGCCAGCAACATCCCCAGAAGCCGCGTGACCACGTTGATCCCGACCCGGCCCAACAGCCGTTCCAGCAAGCCTGCGGCCAGGAACAGCACCATCACCAGCGCCAGCACCGCCAGCAACACGCCCATCACCGCGGCGAACCCGGTCGGCCCCTCGGTCTGGCCCACCAGCAGGATGATCGTGGCGATGGCGCCCGGCCCGGCGATCAGCGGAATGGCCAGGGGAAAGACCGACGGGTCCTCGTCGTCCTCATCTTCCTCGTCGGCCTGGTCGCGGCGGCGTTTCTGGCGCCGCTCGAACAGCATGTCGAGCGCGGTCAGGAACAGCAGGATACCGCCCGCCACGCGAAAGGCGGGCATGGAAATGCCGATGAAGCCCAGCACCGCCTCGCCGAACAGTGCGAAGACCAGCAGGATCAGGAAGCCGATGACGCAGGCCCGAATGGCCAGCGCGCGACGCTTGGCGGCGCTCATGCCCTGGGTCAGCGCCACGAAGATCGGGGTCAGCCCGATCGGGTCGATGACCACGAAAAGCGCGGCGAAGGCGGTGACGAGAAAGGCCATGTCGATCATGGGTCCGACCCTAGTGCGACCCGCAGCCGGACGCCAGCACCGATCCGCCCGGCGTCTTTGGGTTGAGAACACAGCCGCTGTGGGCAGCGCCCCCTGGCGTCAGCCGGCCTCGGCCACGTCCAGCTTTTCCTGCGCCGCCAGCCACAGGGTTTCGGCGCGGTCCAGCCCCTGCATCACCTCTGCATATTTGCGGTTCCAGGTTTCAAGTTCACCCGCCTTCGCCTCTTCGTAAAGCGCCGGATCGGCCAGCTTGGCGGCGAGTTTCTCGCGCATCTCCTCGATCTTGGCGACGCGGGCCTCGCATTTGCGCACTTCCGAGCGCAATTCGAGGATCTTGTCGCGCGAGGGGCGCGGGGCCTTGGGTTTGGGCTTGTCGGCTTTCGCGGGTTTGTCGCCGGACAGAAGCAGTTTGCGATAGGCGTCGAGGTCATCCTCGAACGGGGTGACGCGGCCATCCTTGACCAGCCACAGCCGGTCGGCGACGAGGCTGAGCAGGTGCATGTCGTGGCTGACCAGCACGACGGCGCCGGAATAGGCGGTCAGGGCCTCGACCAGCGCCTCGCGGCTTTCGATGTCGAGGTGGTTGGTCGGCTCGTCGAGGATCAGCAGGTGTGGCGCATCGATCGTGGCCAGCAATAGCGACAGGCGCGCCTTCTGACCGCCCGAGAGCTTGGCCGCCGGCAGTTCCGCCTGATCGGCCGTCAGCCCGAACCCGGCCAGGCGCGCGCGCAGCTTGCCCGGGGCCTCGTCGGGGCGCAGGCGGCGGACATGGTCCAGCGGGGTTTCCTCGGGGCGCAGCTCGTCCAGCTGGTGCTGGGCGAAATAGCCGACGCGCAGCTTGTTATGGGCGGTGAACTTGCCCTTCTGCGGATCAAGTTTGCCTGCCAACAGTTTGGAAAGCGTGGATTTCCCCTCGCCGTTTCGCCCCAGCAGGGCGATCCGGTCATCCTGGTCGATACGCAGGGTGAGCCGGTCCAGCACCGTGGTGTCGCCATAGCCCACGGCGGCCCCGTCCGTGGTGATGATCGGCGGCGAAAGCTCTTCGGGTTCGGGGAAGGAAAAGGCGCGCAGGGCCGCCTCTTGCGGGGTCGAGATCAGGTTGATCCGCTCGATCATCTTCAGGCGGCTTTGCGCCTGTTTCGCCTTCGAGGCCTTGTAGCGGAACCGGTCGACGAAACTCTGCAGATGGGCGACCCGTTCCTGCGCCTTGCGGTTCTGCGCCTCGGCCACGGCCAGCCGCGCGGCGCGTTGCTGGGCGAACTGGTCATACGGGGTCGCGTAATAGGTCAGCTTGCGGTCTTCCAGGTGCAGGATGCCGCCCACGGCCCGGTTCAGAAGGCCCCGGTCATGGCTGACCACCAGAACCGTATGGGGATATTTCGCGAGATAGCTTTCCAGCCACAGCGCCCCTTCGAGATCGAGATAGTTGGTCGGCTCGTCCAGAAGCAGCAGGTCGGGGGCCGAGAACAGCACGGCGGCCAAAGCCACGCGCATCCGCCAGCCGCCCGAAAAGGCCGAACAGGGCATGCGTTGCTCGGCATCGGTGAAGCCCAGCCCCTTGAGGATGGCGCTGGCCCGCGCCTCGGCCGACCAGGCGTCGATATCCGCAAGCCGGGTCTGGATCTCGGCGATGCGGGCCGGATCGTCGCTGTCCTCTTCCATCAGGGCCAGACGCTCGGTATCGGCCTCAAGCACCGTGTCCAACAGCGATGTCTCGGAGCCGGGCACTTCCTGGCTGACACCGCCGATCCGTGCCCCCTTGGGCAGGTCGATCCGCCCGGTCTCCAGCGTCAACTCACCCCGGATCAGGCGGAACAGGGTGGTCTTGCCCGTGCCGTTGCGGCCGACGACACCGACCTTGTGGCCGGTGGGGATGACCGCGCTGGCATTCTCGATCAGGGGGCGGCCCTCGACCGAATAGGAGATATCCTCGATCCGTAGCATGGGGCAGGGGGTGCCAGAGCCGGCGGGGCGCGTCAATCGCACCTTTTCAAGCCGCACCCCCCATGCTATCGGCGCGGCGATATTCACACTGACCATCGAGGAAAGACCCATGGCCACCGAACGCACCCTGTCGATCATCAAGCCCGACGCCACCAACCGTAACCTGACCGGCAAGATCAATGCCAAGTTCGAAGAGGCCGGTCTGCGCATCGTCGCCCAGAAGCGGATCCAGCTGACCAAGGCCCAGGCCGGCCAGTTCTACGCCGTCCACGCCGAACGCCCCTTCTTTGACGAACTGACCGATTTCATGGCCTCGGCCCCTGTCGTCGTGCAGGTGCTGGAAGGCGAAGGCGCCATTGCCAAGAACCGCGAAGTCATGGGCGCGACCAACCCCGCCGATGCCGCGCCGGGCACGATCCGTGCCGAGTTCGCCGAGTCGGTCGGTGAAAACTCGGTCCACGGTTCCGACGCGCCGGACACCGCCGCCGAAGAGATCGCCTTCTTCTTCTCCGGTCTCGAACTGGTCGGCTGAGCGCGAACAGGATATCGAAAATCTGGAGCCGCCCGGACCTAACCGTCCGGGCGGTTTTCCTTTGCCAATGCCCATTGGGTCAGGGGCGGACCAGCCACTTCGAAGACCACGGTCGAGGCGATGGTGACCGCCAGCACGATCTCACCCATCTGCGGAAATCGCTCGGCGGCGACAAGGGCCATGCCCACTGCCACCCCGGCCTGTGGCAGAAGGGCGGCGGCGGTGCGGGTGCCGCGGGTCACGTTCAGCCCCGCCGCCGGGCCGGCAAGGCCCCCGCCCAGCAAACGGCCGGTCACGCGCAAGACCATATAGGCCAGCCCCGCCCAGCCGGCGGCCAGCAGCGCCGAGATGTCCAGTGACGCGCCCGCCATGACGAAGAACAGCAGCAGGAAGGGCCATTCGATCCGCTCGATTTCGTGAAAAGGGCGGTCATGGTGGCGCGCGATATTGGCGATCAGCGCCCCCGCGGTCATACCCGCGATCAGGAAGGAAACCTCCAGCAACATTGCCAGCCCGGCCAGCAGGAAGACCAGCCCCAGCGCCTCGATCAGGGTCGGCTCACCCGGTTTCACCCGACCGCTCAGCACCGCGCCCGGCAGCCCGATGGCGAGGCCCAGCAGCACCGCGCCCCCGATCTCGTAGCCCGCGTGGGCCAGCACCTGCGCGTCGCCATTGCCGCCGGCCGTGGCCGCGAGGGTCAGCAACAGTGAGAAGGCCAGTAGCCCCCAGGCGTCGTCGATGGCGACGATCCCGGTCAGCAGCTTGCCGAAAGCCGTGTTTTGGGCACCGGCCTGGCGGATGACGTCGAGCGTCGCCGCCGGGGCGGTCGCCGTCGAGATACCCGCAAGCAGCAGCGCGGCGGTCAGCGGCAGGCCCACGGCCCAAAGCCCCAGCCCGACGACCGTCGCCGTGACCACCACCAGCGCGACCGACAGCACCAGGATCGACCGGCCCTGGGCGGCCAAGGTGCCGCGGTCGAGGCTGCCGCCCATCAGGAAGGCGACCATGGTCAGGGCCGTGGGCGCCAGGACCTCGTGTGCGGAATGGATGTCGATCGGGAGCCAGTCCAGCCCCGGCGGGCCGACGAGCACTCCCAGCAGGATCAGCAGGGTCACGCGCGGCACATGCACCGCGTGCCCCACTGCATCCAGCGCGAGACCGGCCAGGAACAGGATGCCAAGGGCAAGGATCACGATCTCGGGCGTCATGACCCCACGTTAGGCCGCGCGGGCCGGGGCCTCAAGCGCGGCAGTGGCGGGCGATTTCGCGGTCGCGCAGCCCGGTTTCCACCAGCAAACAGCGGTCACGGGCCTCGTAGTAATAGCCTCGGGCATACCACATCACCGCCGCGTCGATATCGCCATCGGCCACCAGCCACGCCCCTTTCAGGTAGCGGCCCGCGTATTTCAGGTTGGTTTCCGCATCCAGAAGGGTTTCCGGCGGCCCGGAATGGCCCATCTGCGCGGCGGTCTCGGGCAGGATCTGCATCAGCCCCCAATAGGGGCCGTTACGGGCGCCGGGGCGATAATCGCTCTCGCGCTGGATGACACGGTGCAGCAGCGCCTCGGGGATGTCATGCACCGCGGCGTATTCCTCGACCAAGGCCCGCATTTGCGGGGTTTCACCGGGATAGAGCGCGACCGGCGCGAGTTTGCGGGTCTCGGCATCCGGGGGTCCGCTACCACAGGCAGCCAGAAGGACGAGACCGAGGAAGGCGGACAAGAGGCGCATGTCTTGTGATAGCCTCTGCCGGGTGTTCCGCAAAGCCTGGCGATCGCGCTCGGCAAGGGTCAGCCGATCTGACAGACCCGGCCCCGCAGCGAAGGACTGCCGAACGGGCCTGCCCACCGGGCAATTCCGGCAATAGGTGGCAAGAAAAACGGATCGGCTCCGGCGCGGCGCGGAGGGAGAAAGCCGCGCAACCGGATGGCCGATCCGCGCGTCAGCATCATGGCGCAGGGAACGCCGCGACATGTGCTGGCGGAGACTCAGATGCTGGCGAAGTCCCGGAAAACCACGGGTTTCGGAGGCCCCGGCCTGCGCCGCGTGCCGGTGTTGCTGGGGGTGCGGGACGACGGCGGTGTTGGCCGTGTGGTGCTGTCTTTTGCCATAACGTGAACCTGCTCTGCCTCTGGGTCTCTGCCTGGCGGCCTCTTGATGGGCCGTGGATCAAGCCCAGCAGGCCTGCGCGGCAAAAACGGGGCGGAAATATGGCCATTTCATGGCATATCCTCCGCCAGATGCGGAACGACCTTGGTTTTGTCAGTGAATTTTGGCTCCGGCGGTAGGGATCGAACCTACGACCAATTGATTAACAGTCAACTGCTCTACCGCTGAGCTACGCCGGAACACGAGGGCGCATATAGCAACAGGATTCTGGCGCGTCCAGAGGGTTCTTTTCAGTTTTTTGAAAGGGCCCGGATTATCCTGTGGCGGTGAAACGCGCGGCGGTCGTCAGGGGTGTTTCGGTGTGCGCCAGATCGCGTTCCCTCAGGTCGATCAGGTGGGCCAGCACATTGCGTTCGGCGGCGGGCAGAAGGGGCGGGGGGATATCGGTATAGACCCGTGCGGCGATTTCAGCGGCAGTGCCGGGCGCGTCGACAAGGGCCGCGCGGATTTGTGTCTCTCTCGCCCTGCGATGGGCGATCAGCTCGGCGATACGGTCCTGTGCGCTGGTTACCGGGCCGCCATGGCCGGGCCAGAGGCGTGTCACCCCGGTGGCTGCCAGCCGATGGCAGGCAGCCATGAAATCCGTCAGGTCGCCATCGGGCGGCGAGACCAGCGAGCTGGCCCAGCCCATCACGTGATCACCGCTGAACGCGCTGTCCTCCCACAGAAAGCACAGGTGATTGCCCATGTGGCCGGGCGTGTGCAGCGCCTCGAGCGTCCAGCCGTCGCCCGCAATCCGGTCCCCGTCGGCCAGCGTCTCATCCGGGCAGAACCCCGTATCGACCCCTTCGCCGCCGCCAACAAGACCGGACTTTGCGAGGTCCTGCATCACCGCGCTGCGCCCGGCGCTTGCATCGCCAAAGGCCAGCACCGGCGCGCCGGTTTCGCGCGACAAAGCGCGGGCAAGGGGCGCGTGGTCCAGATGGGCATGGGTGACGAGGATATGGCTCACCGGGCGCCCGCGGATCGCGGCCCGCAGCGCGGCCAGGTGGCGTGCATCGTCGGGGCCGGGGTCGATCACCGCAAGGCGGCTGTCGCCCAGCAGGTAGGTATTGGTGCCCCAATGGGTCATGGGCGAGGGGTTCGGCGCCAGCACCATGGTCAGCTCATCGGCCAGGGTCACCGGGCTGCCCGGTTGCGGTTTTTCCATGTCGTCCTGCATCTTGCGTTTCCTTCGCCGCGCGCCGGGGATAGCCTTAGCCCATGATGTTCCAGTGGCTCAAACGATACATGCCCCGCAGCCTCTATGGCCGGGCCGCCCTGATCCTGATCCTGCCGGTGATCACCTTGCAGCTGACGATCTCGGTGGCCTTCATCCAGCGCCATTTCGAGGACGTGACCGAACAGATGACCCGCTCGGTGCTGTATGACCTGACCTACCTGACGGACACGGTGAACGCGGCGCCGGACCGGGCAGGGGCACAGGCGGCCATTGACGGAATCGCCCCGGCCCTGGCGCTGGATGTGCGCCTGCCGGACCCCGACCTGCCGGCGGCCGATCAGCGGCGCTGGTACGACTTTTCCGGGCTGGTCCTGCGCCGGGTGCTGCGCGAGGGGCTGCCGGGCCTGGGGCCGATCCTCCTGCCTGATGATCGGCGGGTCATGTTGTGGATCGAGACCGAGCATGGCCAGATGTCGGTGGGGTTCCAGCGTCAGCGCGTCTCGGCGTCGAATCCGCACCAATTGCTGGTTTTGATGGTGTTTCTCGGCGTGCTGATGACGGTGATCGCCTACATCTACCTGCGCAACCAGCTGCGTCCGATCAAGCGGCTCGCCAACGCCTCGGCCGAATACGGGCGCGGGCGGGTGATTCCCTATTCACCGGCCGGGGCCAACGAGGTGCGCGCGGCAGGTCACGCCTTCCTCGATATGCGGGCCCGACTGGAGCGCCAGACCCAGGCGCGCACGCTGATGCTGTCGGGGATTTCGCATGATCTGCGCACACCGCTGACCCGGCTCAAGCTGGGATTGGGGTTGCTGGATGACGACGAGGTGGCGCCGCTGACCCGCGACGTGGCCGACATGGAGCGCCTGCTGGACGCTTTCCTCGACTATGCGCGCGGCGCGGCCGAGGACGAACGCAGCCCCGTAGACCCGGTGGCCCTTGCCAAGCAGGTGCTGGACGATGCCGCGCGTATGGACCAGGCCGTGGACGCAGGCGAGATGACCGGGGACGGTGCCGAGGTGCAATTGCGCCCCATGGCCATCCGGCGTGCGCTGGAAAACCTGATTGGCAACGCTTTGCGCTACGGCGACAAGGCCCGACTGAGCGTGCAGGTCAGTCCGCGCGCGGTGCGCTTCTCGGTCGAGGATAACGGGCCGGGCATTCCGCCCCGGGCGCGCGAGGACGCGGTGCGGCCCTTTACCCGGCTGGACCCGGCCCGCAACCAGGATCAGGGTCCGGGTGTCGGGCTGGGGTTGGCCATCGTGGCCGATATTGCCCGGAGTCACGGCGGCACCCTGCGACTCGATGACAGCGAAGCACTCGGCGGCTTGCGCGTTGATATCGTTCTGCCGCGGTAGGTGGAGGTGCTGCGGCGCATTTGCCGGTGGCAAACGTGCCTTGCGCAGGCCGCCGAACATCGTCTTTGCAATGTCGGCGGTGGTAGGCCCGGCAGGACTCGAACCCGCAACCAAAGCGTTATGAGCGCTCTGCTCTAACCAATTGAGCTACAGGCCCGCCAGCCCTCCCGCTACGCCGAAAAGGGCTGGCGCGTCAATACCGGACCATCACCGCGGGTCGAACCGGCCGATGGGCTTCTTGAGGTAGCTGTGCCCATCCGCCTCGGGCTCGGGCAGACGGCCACCCCGGATGTTGACCTGAAGCGCTTCCAGCATCCGCGCGGGCAGTTTCAGCGTCTGGTCGCGGGCGTCACGCGTGGCGGTGAATTCGGCCTTCCCGATGCCGTCCTTGACATGGCGGTTGCTCAGCCGGTGCTCGGCCACCGTGGCCATGTATTGCGGCGCCACGCCGGGGGCGGGGTAGTCATGCCCGATGTAGAGCCGTGTCTGCCCGGGCAGGTCCAGGATCGCGCGGATGGAATTCCACAGATCCTCGGTGCTGCCGCCGGGGAAATCCGCGCGGCTGGTGCCGGAGGCGGGCATCATCAGGGTGTCATGCACAAAGGCCGCGTCCCCGGCCACATAAGTGATCGAGGCCAGCGTGTGCCCGGGCGAGAACATCACTTTCACGGGGATCTCGCCGACCATGAATTCCTCGCCTTCGGCAAAGAGCCGGTCCCACTGGCTGCCATCGGTGGCCAGGTCGGGCAGGTTGTAGAGTTCCTGCCACAGCTTCTGCACACCGGTGACCTTTTCCCCGATCCCGTGGGGCGCGCCCAGCTTTTCCTTCAGGTAGGGGCCAGCGCTGAAATGGTCGGCATGGGGGTGCGTGTCGAGGATCCAGTCGACGGTCAGCCCCTCGGCCTGAACATAGGCAAGGATCTCGTCGGCGCTTTGCGTGCTGACGGCGCCGGCCTCGGGGAAATAGTTCCAGACCGGGTCCACGATGGCCGCGCGCCGCGTCTTGGGGTCGTGGAAGACATATTGCAGGCTACCGGTCGGTCGATCGAAAAACGCGCGGACGACGGGAGAAGGCGATTGTGAGGTCATGATCGTTCCTTTCAAACATTAGAAAACTTTAATGTGATGTGGGGGCGAAGAAACGCGGGTCAACCCCCGTGATGCCACGGGTTGCAAAGCCGGGCGTTGCCCGGGACTGAAGAGGATGCGGCTATGGACGAAGGCACCGCGTCGGCTGCGCGCGTCAACCGGGCCATGCAAACAGAGCGCTATTGCAGAAAAACGTTTCTCATTCGGGATAAGCTGATAATCTCGGTATCATTAGGAAGCCTTGGGGAAGGAGAAACCAATGAAGAGATTATTCCTGGGGGCCGTCGCCTCTGTCATGGCCACAGCCGCCCATGCGGGCTCGTGGTCCTATTCGCCCGAGCCGCCTGCATTGGGCGCGGACAGCGATCCGTCCGGCGCCTTGCTGGTGCTTCTTGTCGTTGGGGCGGTCATGCTGTTGAACGGCGCCGGCAGCCTGACCTCATCGCGCAGCAAGAACGCGAGCGATGCGCAGGAAAGCCAGGACGACGACGACATCCTGATGAAGTTCTGAGGACCGGGGTCGGTCCCTAACGCGACGGCCTCAACATCCGCCGCACGGGATCGATCAGCATGTGGTCAAGCCGATGCGTCATCAGTGGCGCATCGGCATCATCCGTAAGGCCAAATCGGATCTCTTCCTTTTCCCGGATCAGGTAGAGCGTTCCGAACATCCAGTCCCATATGGCCAGGGTCTGTCCGAAATTGCGATTGTAATGGCGCCGCTCGATCGAGTGGTGAACCTGGTGTTGCGCAGGCGAGATGAAGATGCGTTCCAGCACCGGGCCGAAGCTGATCCAGATATGCGAGTGCTGGAAATTCGTCATCGTGGCATTGGCCAGGAAGACGAAGGCATTGGCCCCGGCAATCTCGGCGAAGGTCAGATGCGGGCCATAGGCGCCCGCAATCACCCCGAACAGCACCCCGAAAACCACGGTGTTCAGTGCGGTCGTGATGAGCGAGCCGACCGGGTGCTGGCGATAGGTGGTCACCGGTGTCAGCACCGAGGCGCTGTGATGCACCGCGTGCAGCGGCCAGATCGTCGGGATCCGGTGATAGGAACGATGCACCCAGTAGAGGAAGAAATCCCCGATCAGAAAGACGATAAGCGCCAGCATGAGGGGTGTCAGCTGGTCTTCGGCCAGCAAAGGGCGGGGCATCTGTTGGGCGACCCAGGCCGCCACGGCCGGGGCCGCGGCGAGGCGCGCGGTGATGCCGACTGCGGCGATGAGCCGGTTGATGATCAGCATGGCGAAGTCGATCCGGATCGACTTGTGACGCCAGATGTCTCGCGGCAGGAGATAAGCGAGAAAGCTGCCTTCTTCCTTGCGCACCAGATAGAGCCAGAAGGCGATCAGGCAGAAGCAGGCGAGGTAGATGGGCGACAGAACTTCTGTCGGCCCCAGATGCTCTACCAGAAAGTCCCAGATCCCCTGCATGCCGCCACCATTACCGCGGGCGCGAACTGCGTCAAGATTACTGCGAGGTGCTTGGCCGCGGCAGTTGCCCGCATGGGGCAAACCCTGTATCGGCAGCGCAGAACGCCAATCGGGGGATCGTGGACATGACGAAGAACGGCCTGACCTATGCGGATGCCGGGGTGGATATCGATGCGGGTAACGCCCTGATCGACCGGATCAAGCCCGCCGCAAAACGTACCAACCGGCCAGGTGTGATGGCCGGACTGGGGGGCTTTGGCGGTCTCTTCGATCTCAAGGCGGCGGGCTATGACGACCCGGTGCTGGTGGCCGCGACCGATGGCGTGGGCACCAAGCTGCGCATCGCCATCGACACCGGCGAGGTGGACGGCGTCGGCATCGACCTTGTTGCCATGTGCGTGAACGACCTTGTTTGCCAGGGCGCCGAGCCGCTGTTCTTTCTGGATTACTTCGCAACCGGCAAGCTGGAGCTGGACGCCGCCGCCCGCGTGATCGAGGGCATCGCCAAGGGTTGCGAGGATAGCGGCTGCGCCCTGATCGGCGGCGAGACGGCGGAAATGCCGGGCATGTATCCCGCCGGGGATTTCGACCTTGCGGGCTTTGCCGTGGGCGCGATGGAACGGGGGGCGGCGCTGCCCGCCGACGTGGCCGAGGGCGACGTACTGCTGGGGCTCGCCTCCAACGGGGTGCACTCCAACGGCTATTCGCTGGTGCGCCGCGTCGTTGAACGCTCGGGCCTGGGCTGGGACGATGCCTGCCCCTGGGACGAGGGGACACTGGGTGCGGCGCTTCTGGCGCCCACGCGGCTTTATGTGACGCAAGTGCTGGCGGCGATCCGTGCCGGCGGCGTACATGGCCTCGCCCATATCACCGGCGGCGGACTGACCGAGAACCTGCCACGGGTTCTGCCCGAGGGGTTGGGCGCCGAGGTCAACCTCGATGCCTGGGACCTGCCACCGGTCTTCAGGTGGCTGGCCGAGCAGGGCGGGATGGACGCGGCCGAGATGCTCAAGACCTTCAACAGCGGCATCGGCATGGTCGTCGTCGTGGCCGAGGAGCAGGCACAGCGCATCGCCGCAGTATTGGCAGGCGAGGGTGAAACCGTGGTCGAGCTGGGCCGGGTCACGCAAGGCGAGGGCGTCCGCTACCTGGGCACGCTTCTTTGACCAAGCGGGTCGCGATCCTGATTTCGGGCGGCGGGTCCAACATGGTGACCCTGGCCGACAGCATGGTGGGCGACCATCCCGCGCGGCCCTGTCTGGTGCTCTCGAACGTGCCGGGCGCGGGCGGGCTGGCCAAGGCCGAGGCAAGGGGGATTCCCACGGCGGTCGTGGACCATCGGGGCTTCAAAGGTGATCGAGAAGGTTTTGAAAAGGCGCTTGTTTCAGCAATCGACCCTCATGTGCCTGACATCCTGTGCCTGGCCGGATTCATGCGTATCCTGACGCCGCTTTTCATTACCCACTACGTCGGGAAGATGCTGAATATCCACCCCTCGCTTCTGCCCAAATACAAGGGGCTGAACACCCATGCCCGCGCGCTGGAGGCCGGCGATACGGAGGCCGGGTGCAGCGTGCACGAGGTAACGGCGGAACTCGACGGCGGCCCGATCCTTGGGCAGGCAAGGGTGCCGATCCGCCCCGGCGACACGCCCGACCGGCTGGCCGCACGGGTGCTGGAACAGGAACACCGGCTCTACCCGGCGGTGCTGCGGCGCTTCGCGGCGGGGGACCGGACGCCGGTCCACCTGTCCTGACTTTCGGTCCTCGCAAAAACAGGCTAAGGCAATGCCATGAAAACCATTACCAAGACCGAGGACCTCGCGGCCTTCTGCGCCGAGGCCGCCCAGCACCCCTACGTCACCGTCGATACCGAATTCCTGCGCGAACGGACCTATTATTCCAAGCTGTGTCTCGTGCAGCTGGCCTATCCGGGCGAGGGCGATGCAAACGCCGTGCTGGTCGATCCGCTGGCCGAAGGCCTGTCGCTGGATCCTCTTTACGAGCTCTTCCGGGATCATGGCGTCGTCAAGGTGTTCCATGCCGCACGCCAGGATCTGGAAATCTTCCACGTGGATGCCGGGCTGATTCCCGAGCCATTGTTCGACACGCAGGTGGCCGCAATGGTCTGCGGTTTTGGCGAGCAGGTGGGCTATGAAACCCTTGTGCGCAAGATCGCCAAGGCCTCGCTGGACAAATCCAGCCGCTTCACCGATTGGTCGCGCCGCCCGTTGACCGAGGCGCAGAAGAAATACGCGCTGGCTGACGTGACCCATCTGCGTGTGATCTACGAAGAGCTGGACCGCCAGATCGCGCAGTCAGGGCGCAAGAAATGGGTGGCCGAGGAAATGGCCGTGCTTCAGGACCCCGCCACCTACCGGGTCGATCCCGCCGAGGCGTGGAAACGCATCAAGACACGCACCAGTTCGGGCAAGTTCCTGGCCGTGGTGCGGGAATTGGCGCGGTTCCGCGAAGGTTATGCCCAGGCGCGCAACGTGCCCCGTAACCGGGTGTTCAAGGATGATGCGCTGGTCGAGCTGGCCTCGACCAAACCGCAATCGGACAAGGACCTGTCCCGCTCGCGGCTTCTGCTGCGCGAGGCCCGGCGGGGCGAGATCGCCGAGGGTATCCTGCACGCGGTCAAGGCTGGCCTGGAAACCGATCCGGAGGACATGCCCAAACCCGACCGCAGCCGCGAGAAACTGCAGGTGAACCCGGCCCTGGCCGACATGCTGCGCGTGCTGCTGAAAGCCAAGGCCGATGGCGAGGGGGTGGCGCAGAAACTGATCGCCAGTTCCGCCGATCTCGATGCGCTGGCTGCCGGGGAACGGGATGTGCCCGCGCTCAAGGGTTGGCGCAAGGAGGTCTTCGGTGCCGACGCGCTACGGCTCTGCGACGGGGAAATCGGCCTCGTCGTGCAAGGTCAGAAGGTGGTGACGCGGGCTTTGTAGACCTGTCAGGGCCGCGCGCTGCGGCTGTTCCGGGCGCTTGTGACCCGGACAGTGCGGATCGTGGCCAGCTCGGCGGCGTCCAGACGGTAGGCCACGGTGATCAGCCGGCTGCGGGGTGATCCCAGGCCGGTGAAGGCCGGAGGGGCCTCTGCGCGAAATTCCAGCGTCAAAGTTCCGTCCTCGATCGAGACCGGCACAAGCTCGGCGTTGAAATAGCCCTGGATATCGGTCTGGCCGGTTGCCGTGACGAGCGCGCCATAGGGCGTGCGGTCGACCGACAGCGCGGTGATGGTCTCCACCGGTCCACGCTGATCCACGACGATTTCGCGGGGATTTGCGGGCACGAGGGGGCGGATCTCGGCCTCGCCGGGCGCCGCGGCCTCCTGGGTGCCCCCACCGCCGCCGAACCAGTTGAGCGGATTCACCGGGCTGTCCGCCAGCCGGGCGCAGCCCGTCGTGGTCGTCAAGATCAGTGCTGTCAGAAGAAAACCGCGCCGCATGTCATGTCCCCAATTCATTCCCTGTCAAAGGCTTACCGCAGCTTTGCCCGCGTGAAAAGCGCCCACTGGACGTGCCGGGGCAGGCAGCTTACATCACGGACGACCGAAGAAGGAGCGCGGGATGGCCACGGACGCCTTTGAAGACATCGTCGAAACCTTCGAGTTCCTGGATGACTGGGAAGATCGCTATGCCCATGTGATCGACATGGGAAAGGCGATGGAGCCGCTTGACGAGGCGTTGAAAGTGCCCGCGACCAAGGTTGAGGGCTGCGCCAGCCAGGTCTGGTTGGTGCCGCATGTCGAGTCGGGAGAATTCTCTTTTCGCGGTGACAGCGACGCGATGATCGTGCGCGGTCTGATCGCGATCCTCGGCGCGCTCTATAATGGCGTGCCCGTGGCCGAGGTGCCGAAGATCGACGCCAGGGCGGAATTCGCCCGGTTGGGGCTGGAGGAGAACCTTTCGGCGCAACGCTCGAACGGGCTGCGCGCCATGATCGAGCGGATTCGCCACTCCGCGGCCTAGCCTTCGCTGCTGACCACGCAGGAGAATGCGCTGCCATCCGGGTCGGGGTCGCGATAGGTCGCCTCGTCGCCCTTGATCCAGATTTCGCGTCCAAAGCTGCCCGTGTAGCGCGCGCCGGAGGCCGTGGGCACCAGCGCTCCGGTGTCGATGCTGTCACCGCGCTCAAAGCGCAGGCTGGGCAGTTCGGTGTCGAAGAAAAAGGTGACGACCTCGTTCGCCGGATTGCCGTCGCAGGCCCAGAATACGATATTCGTCGGCTCCTCCAGCTGGTAACGGGCGACAAGCTCGCCCTCGCGGCGCAGATAGGCGGCCTCGACGCAGCTGCGCAGATCCTCGGCCTTCCAGCACTCGTCGCGCCCGCCGATCCAGCCGCGCTGATAGGCGCGCAGGTCGGCCTCCGCCTCTTCCGCGCCGCCGGCCATTGATCGGACCGTGTCGAGCGCCGCGGCGAAGCGGTCGGCCAGGCGACGGTCCAGACGGGCGAGATCGGCATCCTCGCAGAGCAGGGTTTCGACGGTGCTTTCGGCGCGGGCGCAGTCGAAAGACGGGCCGTCCTGGGCGAGGGCGGCGACCGGTAGCAGAGTGAGCGCAAGGGCAAGGCGGCGGAGCATGGCGGATCCTTTCGGGGGTGGGTCGGCAGCGATGCTGGCAAAGCGACGCGCAGCTGGCAAGGGGGACGGCGGGACGCCGCTCGCTGCCGCCCCAAGGGGCGCCATCATCGCCCCGCCCGCCGTCCCGTATCAGGCGCGTTTCGCCAGTTCCGATGCAAGATCGCCGTATCCGGTGAAGCGCCGCTCGAAGGCAAGGCCCAGCCGGTCGGCTGCCGCGCGGGCCTTGTCGGTCAGGCCGGGGTCGTCGGTCTGGGCAAGGTAGACCAGCGTTTCGTAATTCCCGAAATACATGTCGCGCAGCTCGGGGTGGCGGTCGAGGCCAAGGGGTTTGATGACGAAAGCCTCGAACTGCCGGGTCAGGAAATCCGTGAGGAAAAACGCGGTGACATTGCTGTCTTCATGGGTCGTGAAAACGTCATTGCCTTCGAAGAAGGAATAGCAATGCGGTCCGGGGACCATCTCGACCCCCAGCTCTGCGCAGGCGTGTTGCAACGCCCCGCCGGTGCCGCAATCGGCATAGACCACGAAGACGCGGTCGTAGGCGGCGCGGTGCTTTTCCGCGGCGGCGATCACGGCCGGGGTGATCTTTTCGGGCGTGTTGTGCAGGATGGCGGGCAGGCAGTGCAGGTCCATGTGGGACCAGCCATTGGCGCGTTTCAGCGCCAGAATCTCATGCGCCAGCGCCCCGCAGGCCAGCAACAGGACGCGCCCCTCTCCTGTGGCGGCCAATCCTGCTTCAGTCAGTTGCCTGTCGTCCATGTCTATCCCTGAAACGAAGACGGCCCCGCCCTTGGGGCGAGGCCGCGAAAATGCAACGGGTCGCGGCCTCAGCCGGCGGCCATCTGGTTGTGCTTGCGCGCCACGTAATCCTTGGCCGTTTCCACCGCAACGGCGGCATCGCGGCAATAGGCGTCAGCGCCGATGGCCTTGCCGAATTCCTCGTTCAGGGGCGCGCCGCCCACAAGAACGATGTAATCATCGCGGATACCCTGTTCGACCATCGTGTCGATCACGACCTTCATGTAGGGCATCGTGGTGGTCAGCAGGGCCGACATGCCGAGGATGTCGGGTTTATGCTCTTCGATCGCTTCGAGGTAGTTTTCGACCGGGTTGTTGATGCCGATATCGACCACTTCGAAGCCGGCGCCTTCCATCATCATCGACACCAGGTTCTTGCCGATGTCGTGGATGTCGCCCTTGACCGTGCCGATCACCATCGACCCCATGCGCGGGGCACCGGTTTCCGCCAGAAGCGGCTTGAGGATGGCCATGCCGCCCTTCATCGCGTTCGCGGCCAGCAGCACCTCGGGCACGAAGAGGATACCGTCGCGGAAGTCCTTGCCGACGATGGTCATACCGCCGACCAGCGCCTCGGTCAGGATGCGGTAGGGTTCCCATCCGCGTTCCAGCAGGATGTTGACGCCTTCTTCGATCTCTTCCTTGAGACCGTCATAGAGGTCATCGAACATCTGTTCGACAAGTTCCTCGTCGTCGAGGTCGGCCAGGATGATGTCTTCTTCTTCCGACATGGGGGATCCCTCATTGATCGTAACTTGCCCGGGATTTGCGCCGAATTGACGCAACCGGTCTGAGCCGATTGCGACATGGAGTGCCCGTCAAACGACTCAAGCGCAAATGAAATCGGCGCGCGGTTAATGTGAGGGCTTTTCATTTGTTCGTGTTTTGTTCATGGTTGAGCCATGCAGATTTCCGATGATCCCATGCAGGCAGGCCAGGCGCGCGGGCGCGGCGCCCGAAGCAACGCGGTCGGGCGATTCGAACCCTATGCGCGGCAGCGTATCGACGACGGCTGGACGCCGGAGGAGGCGTCGGTTCTGCGCACCGAGGTGGCGCGGGAACGGCCGCGCTCGGCGATCACACGGAATGCCTCGCCCGACCTGTCCTTCGACCGCTCGGTGAATGTTTACCGGGGCTGTGAACATGGCTGCATCTACTGTTTCGCACGCCCGGGTCACGCCTGGCTGGGCCTCTCGCCGGGGTTGGATTTCGAAACCCGGCTGGTGGCCCGAACGGGCATCGCGGCGGTCCTGGAAAAGGAATTGCGGCGCCGCACCTATCGGCCAGCGACCATCGCGATCGGCACCTACACCGACCCCTACCAGCCCATCGAAGCGAGCCACCGCTTGATGCGCGAGGTGCTGGAGGTCTTGCGCCGGTTCCGCCACCCTGTCGGGATCGTGACCAAGGGCTGTCTGATCGAACGCGACATCGACCTGTTGTCGGATATGGCCGCGCAGGGCCTTTGTGCCGTTGGGGTGTCGGTGACGACGCTGGACCGGGACGTGTCCCGTGCCATGGAGCCCCGCGTGCCGACGCCCGCGCGGCGCTTGCAGGTGATCGAGCGGCTGGCGGCGGCGGGAGTGCCGGTGCGCATCTGTGCCTCGCCGCTGGTGCCGGGGCTGACCGATCACGAACTGGAAGCGATCCTCGAAGCGGGGGCCGGGGCGGGCGCGGTTGCCGCCTCGATGATCCCGCTGCGCCTGCCGCGCGAGGTTGCGGGGCTGTTCCGGGATTGGGTCGAGGCGGCTTTTCCCGACCGCGCGGGCAAGATCATGCGCCGGGTGCAGGACCTGCATGGCGGGCAGGAGTATGATGCGGAATTCGGCCGCAGGATGACCGGGCAGGGGACGTGGGCCGCGCTCTACCGGTCACGGTTCGAGGCCGCCTGCAACCGGCTGGGGCTGGCGCGCGAGATGCCGGCGCTGCGCAGGGACCTGTTCGAGGTGCCGCTGGACACGCCCGAGCAGCCCAGCCTGTTCTGATCGGTCAGCCCCGGCGACGGCGCCCGCCGCGGCGCGGGCTGGGGGTGTCGGCCCCGCCTTCTTCTGTGCCATCCACGGTCGAGGAAAAGCCCCCCAGCGCGGCGGCGATCTGGTCCAGCGTGGGGCGCTCGCCACGGGGGCGGGTTTCCAGCGCCTTGCGCATGGACCGCAGGTGTTCCGGGGTGGTGCCACAGCAGCCGCCGATGATGGTGGCGCCGCAATCGCGCGCCAGAACGGCATAGTCCCCCATCAGTTCGGGTGTGCCGTCGTAGTGGATATGACCATCGACATATTTCGGGATGCCGGCATTGCCCTTTGCGATCATCGGCACCTCGGGCCCGGCGGCGGCAAAGCCAAGAACGGTGCGCAGAAGGTCCGAGGCCCCCACGCCGCAATTGGCGCCGAAGGCCAAGGGCGGGTTGGGCAGCTTGCCGACCATCTTGACCATGTCGGCGCTGGTCAGGCCCATCATGGTGCGGCCGGCGGTATCGAAGCTCATGGTGCCGCACCACGGCATGTCGGCCTTGGCGAAGGCCTCGGCGGCGGCCTTGAATTCCTCGGGCGCGCTGATCGTCTCGACCCAGAGCACATCGACGCCGCCCTCTTTCAGGGCCTCGGCCTGTTCGTGGAACATCTCGACGGCGATCTCGTGGGTCAGGCTGCCCATCGGGGCCATGATCTCGCCCGTGGGGCCGACCGAGCCGGCGACGACGACGTCGCGCCCGGCGGCATCGGCGACCTCGCGGCCGAGTTCGGCGGCGGCGCGGTTCAGCTCGCCCACGCGGGACTGCCCGTCATGCAGCGCCAGCCGCGAGGCATTGCCGCCGAAGCTGTTGGTGAGGAACAGGTCTGACCCGGCTTCGACCGCGTCGGAATAGAGTTTGCGGATGCGGTCGGGGTGGTCGACATTCCAGAATTCCGGCGCATCGCCCGATTGCAGCCCCATGTTGAACAGGTTGGTGCCGGTCGCCCCGTCGGCCAGCAGCCAGTCGCGGGTTTCCAGAAGGCGGGACAGGGCATTGGTGGGCATGGGATGCTCCGGCTGGAAGGATCAGGATGCCCGCGGATGGCACGGGCGCGCGCGGGGATCAATTGAATTCCCTGCAAGATGGTCTTGAGGGCGGCTCCGAACAAGCCTGAACGAGAACGGGGCCGGAAATCCGGCCCCGTCGCACGCGTGCAGTCCGGACCGATCAGGTCTCGGACATGATCTGCGCCTTGGCCTCCTTGAGGCATTCGTCCATCTTGCTGCGGATCGTCGCCTCGTCAGCCTTGTCGCCGAGATCGCCGGCCAGCTTGCGGTAGACATCCTCGTGACCGGCTTCTTCGAAATCGGCCTTCACGACTTCGCGGGCATAGGCCTCGGCGTCGTCACCGGATTTGCCCAGCAGCTCGGCGGCCCAGAGACCGACCAGTTTGTTGCGGCGGGCATCGGCCTTGAATTGCATCTCGGCGTCATGGGCGAACTTGTTCTCGAACGCGTTCTCGCGATCATCGAAGGTGGACATGGGGCGAACCTCGTCGTTGCAGGTGTTTGACTCTGATATGCCCGCTGGAAGGCTTGCCCGCAAGTGGGGCTTGCCGTAAGAGGCGCACATGCCGCAGCCCATGCCGGGCAGGGCGGCAGACACGGAGACAGCATGGCACGTCGCAAGAAGATCTACGAAGGCAAGGCGAAGGTTCTGTACGAAGGCCCCGAACCGGGAACGCTCGTCCAGTATTTCAAGGATGACGCCACCGCCTTCAACGCCGAGAAGAAGGACGTGATCGACGGCAAGGGCGTGCTCAACAACCGCCTCAGCGAGTTCTTCATGACCGGGCTGATGAATATCGGCGTGCCGACCCATTTCATCAAGCGCCTGAACATGCGCGAACAGCTGGTCCGGCAGGTGGAAATCATTCCGCTGGAAGTCATCGTGCGCAATTTCGCCGCCGGGTCGATTTCCAAGCGGCTGGGCCTCGAAGAGGGCACGCCGCTGCCGCGCCCGATCGTGGAATACTCCTACAAGGACGACGCCCTTGGCGATCCGCTGGTGCCCGAGGAATACATCATCGCTTTCGGCTGGGCCTCGCAGCAGGACCTGGACGACATCGTGGCCCTGGCGCTGCGGGTCAACGATTTCATGTCCGGCGTGATGCACGGGGTCGGCATCAAGCTGGTGGATTTCAAGATCGAGATCGGCCGCATCTGGGACAATGATTTCATGCGCCTTGTGGTGGCCGACGAGATCAGTCCCGACAGTTGCCGCCTGTGGGACGTCGAAACCGGCAAGAAGCTGGACAAGGACGTGTTCCGCCGCGACCTTGGCAACCTGACCGACGCCTATACCGAGGTGGCCCGCCGCCTCGGCGTGCTGCCCGCCAATTCCGCCCATCCCAAGCCGACGCTGATCAACTAGAAGGACCGACGCCGATGAAAGCCAAAGTCACCGTCATGCTGAAACAGGGCGTTCTGGACCCCCAGGGCGAGGCCGTGCGCCACGCGCTCGGTGCGCTGGGCTTCGACGGGGTCGAGGGCGTGCGCCAGGGCAAGGTGATCGAGCTGGACCTGGCTGATGGCACCAGCGAGGCCACCGTCACCGAGATGTGCGAGAAGCTGCTGGCGAACACGGTCATCGAAAGCTACCGGATCGAGATCGACTGATGCGCGCGGCGGTTCTGCGCGAGATTCGCCAGCCGCTGAGCCTTGAGGAATGGCCCGACCCGGATTGCCCCACGGACGGGGTGGTCTGCCGGGTACTGGCCTCCGGCATCTGCCGCAGCGACTGGCATGCCTGGGAGGGCGGCGATCCGGTGCCGATGCCCCATATCCCCGGTCATGAATATTGCGGCGAGTCGTGGCCGTGGGGCGCGACGTCACGCGCTGGGCCGTGGGCGACAGGGTGATCGCGCCCTTCATCCTGGCTTGCGGGGCCTGCCCCGATTGCGCGGCGGGCAACCAGACGATCTGTGCCGGGCAGGTGGTGCCGGGGTTCACCTGTGCGGGGTCCTTCGCCGAATTCATCGCCGTCCCTCATGCCGACCACAACCTGACCGCGCTGCCCGAGGGGCTGGACCCGGCCCTGGCCGCGGCGCTGGGCTGTCGCGTCACCACCGCCTGGCATGCGCTGACGGGGCGCGCGGCCCTGCGGCCCGGCGAATGGCTGGTGATCTACGGGGGCGGCGGCATCGGCATGTCCGCCCTTCTTCTGGCCAAGGGGCTGGGCGCCAAGATCGTCGTGGTCGATGTCGTTCCGGAGAAACTGGCGGAAGCCGCCCGGCTGGGCGCGGATGTGACCCTCAATGCCCGAGAGGCGGACCCGGCAGCGGCCGTGCGCGCGGCCACGCAAGGCGGCGCGGACGTGGCTGTCGAGGCGCTGGGGCATCCCGAAACAACCGCCAACGCCCTGAAATCCCTGCGCAAGCTTGGGCGCATGGTGCAGGTCGGTATGCCGGCCGGGGCCCACCTGACCATGCCGATCCCGATGGATGCGGTCTATTCGGGGCAACTGGCGCTGTTCGGGACACGGGGCATGCCGGCATGGCGCTATCCTTCGCTTCTGCAATTCATCGAGGGTGCGGGGCTGGACCTGTCGCCGCTTGTCACCTGCCGGGTGGCACTGTCCCAGGCCAGCGCCGAGCTCGCGGCCTTCGACGGGCCGACTCCGCCCGGAATCGCCGTTATCACGGAGTTCGGGGCATGATCCGCTGGCTGTTGACCATGTCCTGGGCCATGCGGGTGCGGATCATCCTGTTCGCCTTTCCGGTTCTGATGCTGCTGGCCGCCGGGCTATTCGCCGCCGAGGCCGGGGTCTACGTTCTGCGCTCCGAGCGCGTGCCGGGCACGGTGGTGCAGCGCTACGACTGGCCCGGTGAAACGATTTTCGACCGGGGAACAATGAATTACGAGCCGATTTTCACTTACGATGATGGCGGCGAGACGCGCCGGGCCAGTGTCGGCAGCGGCCACGCGTCCTTTGATCTGGAGGTCGGCGAGACCGCCGCCATACGGATCATCCCGGGCAGCCGGGGCAATGTGCGCATGGACACATGGCAAGGCTTGTGGTTTGTGCCCGCCATGCTGGGGATGATCGGGGCCGGATCGCTGGTGCTGGCGAGCCTGCTCTGGTTGCTGATGAAACCGTTCTTTCGCGAGAGGGAAAAGACATGAAAGCCGCCGTTCTGCAATTTCCGGGGTCCAACTGCGACCGTGACATGGCCGTGGCCCTGCGCCAGGCGGGTGCGGATGTCACCGTGGTTTGGCACAAGGACAATGGTTTGCCCGACGGCGTTGACCTTGTCGCAGTGCCCGGTGGGTTCTCCTTCGGGGATTACCTCCGCTGCGGCGCCATCGCCGCCAATTCGCCGATCTGCAAGGCGCTGGTCGCTCATGCAGAGCGCGGCGGCTACGTTCTGGGCGTGTGCAACGGGTTCCAGGTTCTGACCGAAACCGGGCTGCTGCCGGGCGCCCTGATGCGCAACATGAACCTCAAGTACATCTGCAAATCCGTTGAACTGAAAGTGGAAACCGCTGAAAGCGCCTTCACCGAAGGCTATGGGGCCGGGGATGTGATCACCGTGCCGATCGCCCATCACGACGGCAACTACTTTGCCGACGAGGCGACCCTTGCCAGTCTGCGCGACGCGGACGGGATCGCCTTTACCTATCTCGACAATCCGAACGGATCGGTCGCCGATATCGCCGGGATCCTGTCGGAAAACCGCAGGGTTCTGGGGATGATGCCGCATCCCGAACGCGCCGCCGATCCGGCGCAGGGCGGCACGGACGGGGCGGCGCTGTTCCGCACATTGGTCGGCCAGTTGGCCAACGCCTGATGGACGCGGCCGCGGGGCCGGGATAGATTCGCGGCATGAGCGGGGATGACAAAAGCCGCCGCACCAGCGGCGCATGGACCTTGCGGCTGACGGTAGTCGGCCTGTTGATCGTGGCCGCGATCGTGGTCTTCTGGTCCAACCGCCTGCTGACCGAGCGGTTCACCGAACGCACGCGCAGCAGCGCGGAAGTCCGTATGGCTCTTTATTCGGCCAGCCTGCTGAGCGAGTTGCAGCGCAATTCCATCGTTCCGCAGCTTCTGGCGCGCGACCCGGCCCTGATCGGGGCGCTCAATTCCGGGGATTATTCACAATCGACAGCGCGGCTTCTGGGATTTGTCGATGAGATCGGTGCGGCATCGTTGTTGCTTCTGGACCGTGACGGGCGCATCGTCGCCGCGACCGAGCGGGAGCGGCTGGGCGAGAACCAGCGTGCGACACCGCATTTCGTCAACGCGCTGCGGTCCAACGAAACGGTCTTTACCGTCGAGGAACGCGCGGAAGGTGGGTTTGCCTTCACCTATGCGCGCCGGATCGAGGCCAACCAGCGGACGCTTGGCGTCGTCGCCGTCGAGGTCGACCTGGCCAAGTTGGAACGCGGCTGGGCGGGCATATCCGATGCGGTGATGGTCACCGACAGCGAGGGGCGGGTGATCCTGGCGACCGAGCCGCGCTGGCGGGGCCGGATTGTGGACGAGGCGCTGGCGCTGGTTGCGCCGCAAACCGCGATCGAGCGCGGTCTGCGCAGTGCCCCGGTCTGGTCGGCGCTGCCCATCGACGCCTATCTGCGCGGCGACGGCGTGATGCGCCAGGAGGTGCGGGTGCCGTTCCAGGGATGGCGGCTCGTCAGTTTCACGACCTATACCTCGGTGCGCGAGCGGGTGAACTCGATCCTGGCGCTCGAAATCATGGGGTTCGCGATTCTGCTGTCGCTGGTCTTCTGGGCGTTCAGCCGGAAATCGGCCCTGCGGATGCGCGTCTTCCAACGGGAATCGGCGGAGCTTCGCCAGTTGAACATCCGCCTGCAGCGGGAAATCGCCGAGCGCGAGAAGGTCGAAAAGGACCTGCAGGTGGCCGAACAGACCGTCGCGCAGACCTCGAAACTGGCGGCCCTGGGCGAGATGTCTGCGGCGGTCAGCCACGAGTTGAACCAGCCGCTCGCGGCGATGAAAACCTACCTTGCAGGCGCCCGGCTTCTGCTGTCGCGCCACCGCCCCGAAGAGGCGCTGGCCAGCTTCCAGCGCATCGACGGTCTGATCGAACGGATGGGCCAGATCACCAAGCAATTGAAGTCCTATGCGCGCAAGGGCAGCGATGCGCTGGAGCCCGTGGACGTCAAGGATGCAGTGCTTTCGGCGCTGTCCATGATGGAGCCGCAACTGCGCCAGCGCCATGTCGCGATCACCCAGACCCTGCCGGATGGGCCGGTCCGGGTTCTGGCCGACCGGCTGCGGCTGGAACAGGTCATCATCAACCTGCTGCGCAATGCGCTGGACGCCACCAAGCTGGTCGAGGACCCGGCGGTGGATATCCTGCTGGCCCAGGGCGAGACCGTGCGGCTCAGCCTGCGCGACAACGGCCCCGGCATCGAGGATCTGGATAGCCTGTTCGAGCCCTTCTACACCACCAAGCAGCCCGGAGACGGGGTCGGACTGGGCCTTGCCATTTCCTCGGGCATCGTGAACGACTTTGGTGGCCGGCTGACCGCGCGCAATGCGGTGGACGGGGGCGCCGTGTTCGAAGTGCAATTGCCCGTCTGGACGGCCGAAATGGAAGCAGCGGAGTGAGGTGAGCTATGGCGCAGGCCATGAAGATCGCCATCGTGGATGACGAGCAGGACATGCGGCAGTCGATTTCGCAATGGCTGGCGCTGTCGGGGTATGACACCGAGGCCTTTGCCAGCGCCGAAGAGGCGCTCAAGGGCATCGGCAGCGACTACCCGGGCATCGTGGTGACGGATATCCGCATGCCGGGCATGGACGGGATGCAGTTCCTCAAGAAACTCAAGAGCCAGGACAGCGCCCTGCCGGTCATCATGATCACCGGCCATGGCGACGTGCCCATGGCGGTCGAGGCGATGCGGGTGGGGGCCTATGATTTCCTCGAAAAGCCCTTCAATCCGGACCGCATGACCGAGCTGGCCAAGAAGGCCACGACCCTGCGCCGGCTGGCGCTGGACAACCGCGCCCTGCGGCGCGAGCTCTCCGATGGCGGCGCGCTGATGAAAAAGCTGATCGGCGCCAGCCCCGTCATGGAGCGCCTGAAAGAGGATATCCTCGATCTGGGGCAGGCGGACGGCCATGTGCTGATCGAGGGCGAGACCGGCACCGGCAAGACGCTTGTGGCCCATGCGCTGCATGCGGTGGGGGCGCGGGCCAACAAGAAATTCGTGCTGATCTCCTGTCAGGCCTATGACGAGGACGCGCTGGCGCGGCGGCTGTTTGGGCCGGTGGAACAGGACGATCCGATCCCGGCCATGGAAGAGGCCCGCGGTGGCACGCTTGTGCTGGAGGATATCGAGGCCCTGAGCAAGGAAACCCAGGCCCGCCTTTTGACCGCCATAAACGAGCAGGGCACGCCGGGTGAAACCCGGATCGTAGCCATCTGCAACCTTCAGGACGAGGGCAAGACCTGCGAAAGCGAGCTGCGCTCGGACCTGTTCTATCGCCTCGCCGCCCTGCGCATCACCGTGCCCCCGCTGCGCCAGCGCGGAGAGGATATCCTGACGTTGTTCACCCGGCTGAGCGAGCAATTCGCCGATGAATACGGCTGTGACGCCCCGCAGGTCAGCGCCCAGGAGGCGGCGCAATTGCTGCAGGCCCCCTGGCCGGGCAATGTGCGCCAGCTGATCAACGTGGCCGAACGCGCGGTCCTGCAGAACCGGCGGGGGTCCGGGTCGATCGCGTCGCTACTGATGGCCGACGAAGAGGTGCCCGAACAGGCGATGACGACCGAGGGCAAGCCGCTCAAGGAATATGTCGAGGCGTTCGAGCGGATGCTGATCGACAACACCATGCGCCGCCACAAGGGGTCGATTGTCAGCGTCATGGAAGAGTTGTCCCTGCCGCGCCGGACCCTGAACGAGAAAATGGCCAAGTATGGCCTGCAACGCTCGGATTACCTGGATTGAACACGGCCCCCCGCGCCCTTTTGTTCGACATGGACGGGTTGCTGCTGGACACCGAAAGGGTGGTGCAGGCGGCCTTTGTCGAGGAATGCGAACGGCTGGGGCGGACGGCGGATGCCGCGCGCGAATTCTTCCTGACGCTGGTGGGCACATCCGGCGCCGAGTCCACGGCGCGGACGGGCGCGTTCCTCGGGTCCGGGGTGGACATGGCCGGTTTCGTCGCCGCGATGGAGGCCAATTTCGACCGCCGCCTGGCGGGTGGTGTGGCGCTGCGCCCCGGCGTGGCCGAGGTCATCCCGGCGCTTGCGGCGGCCGGGCATGACATGGCCGTTGTCACCTCGACCGGCGGCAGCCGGGCCCGCGATCACCTCGACCGGGCAGGTCTGCTGGGGCATTTCAGGTTCGTGCTGGGCGGGGACGAGGTTCCGGCGACCAAACCCGACCCGGCACCCTACCTGATGGCCGCAGAACGGTTGGGGCACGCTCCGGCACGGGCGCTGGCCTTCG
Source organism: Salibaculum griseiflavum (assembly GCF_003129565.1). Lineage (GTDB taxonomy): Bacteria > Pseudomonadota > Alphaproteobacteria > Rhodobacterales > Rhodobacteraceae > Salibaculum > Salibaculum griseiflavum. The sequence goes on along the minus strand of NZ_QETF01000002.1, from coordinate 142,739 downwards.
AGGACAGTGACAGCGGCACCACCGCCGCGGTCCGCGCCGGCTGCACCACGGTGCAGATTCCCGACCTGCGCCCCGCGGGCTTGCCCCTTCCGGAACTGGGCCAGCATGTCTGCGACAGCCTCGCCGAGGGTCTGGCGCTGTTCGATCTGCCGGGCTGATTTCGTCGGATCGGCAGTTTCAGATTGTAATTTGCCCCGCGCCTCCCTTATGTAAGGAGAACGGATCGCTGGCACGACGGTGTGCCCTGGGGTCCGGTAGGATTTTCCGTCAAGGACCCGCGGAGAGAGACCCGACCTTCACGGACAGCGAATATGGCTCAGCGTTGTGGGGCCATTTGAACAGCCCTCGGGCGCGACGATTCGAAACTCATCGTGCCGGGCCATTGAATTGGCGGCTTATTTCGGCCGTCGGAGAAGAAACGCGATGCGTGGCGCGAGCATGACAGACAGGACAGGGGCGGCCCAAGGGCCTGCATCCGCCGTCGCCGCGCGCATCATCGCCACTACTGGACAAGACGTTTCCGCGCTCGCGCCCCCCGGGGCGGGGCCGGTTGCGTCTTGCGAACGGAAAACATGGCTAAGAAAATGCTTATCGACGCCACCCACGCGGAAGAAACCCGCGTCGTGGTGGTTGACGGAAACAAGGTCGAGGAATTCGACTTCGAAACCCAGTCCCGCCGTCAACTAGCGGGCAACATCTATCTGGCAAAGGTCACGCGCGTCGAACCGTCGCTGCAGGCGGCCTTTGTGGATTACGGCGGCAATCGCCACGGCTTCCTGGCGTTCTCGGAAATTCACCCCGACTACTACCAGATCCCGACCGCGGATCGTGAGGCGCTGCTGGCCGAGGAAAAGGCCTATGCCGAGGCCATGAAGGCCGAAGCCGAAGCCGAGGCCGAGGAAAAGCCCAAGCCCAAGCGCCGCCGGTCCCGCGCCAAGCCGAAGCCCGCCGCGACCGAGGGTGCCGATGCTGTGATCAGCGCCGAGCCCGATAGCAACCCCGTCGAAACCCCCGAGGAGGAGACTTCGGGCGACATCGAAGGCATGCAGGTGCTGGACGGCGTGCTGCCGGGTGCCGAGGAAGGCAGCTCGCCCATGGAAACCGTGGCCGAGACCCCGGTGGAGACCCCCGCAACCGATGAAGAGGGCGAGGATGCCGCCGCCGAGGACGACGACGGCCCCGACGCCAGCGATGCCACCGCCAAGGATGACAGCATCGAAAGCGTCGCCGTCGAAGATGACAGCGAAGAAGTGCGCCCGGTGCGCAAGCCGCGCCCGCGCCGCTACAAGATCCAGGAAGTCATCAAGGTCCGCCAGATCCTGCTGGTGCAGGTGGTGAAAGAGGAGCGCGGCAACAAGGGCGCCGCCCTGACGACCTATCTGTCGCTGGCGGGCCGCTACTGCGTCCTGATGCCGAATACGGCCCGTGGCGGCGGCATTTCGCGCAAGATCACCAATGCCGCCGACCGCAAGAAGCTCAAGGCGATCGCGGGCGAGTTGGACGTGCCCGAAGGCGCGGGCCTGATCATTCGCACCGCCGGGTCGCAGCGCACCAAGACCGAGATCAAGCGCGACTACGAATACCTTCAGCGCCTGTGGGAACAGATCCGCGAGCTGACGCTGAAATCCATCGCCCCCGCGCCGATCTACGAAGAAGGCAATCTCATCAAGCGCTCGATCCGCGATCTCTACAACAAGGAGATCGACGAGGTGCTGGTCGAGGGCGACGTGGGCTATCGCACGGCCAAGGACTTCATGAAGATGATCATGCCGTCCCATGCCCGCAACGTGAAGCACTACACCGACGGCCTGCCGCTGTTCGCGCGCTACCAGGTCGATGGCTATCTCGGTAACATGTTCAACCCGACAGTGCAGCTGCCCTCGGGCGGTTACATCGTCATCGGCGTGACCGAAGCGCTGGTTGCCATCGACGTGAACTCCGGCCGGGCCACCAAGGAAGGCTCGATCGAGCAGACCGCGACCAAGACCAACCTGGAAGCCGCCGACGAGGTTGCACGCCAATTGCGCCTGCGGGACCTGGCCGGTCTGATCGTGATCGACTTCATCGACATGGACGAGCGCAAGAACAACGCCGCCGTCGAGAAGCGCATGAAGGAACGGCTCAAGACCGACCGGGCGCGGATCCAGGTCGGCCGCATCTCGGGTTTCGGCCTGATGGAAATGTCGCGCCAGCGTCTGCGCCCCGGCATGCTGGAGGCCACGACGCAGCCTTGCCCGCATTGCCACGGCACCGGCTTGCTGCGCTCCGATGACAACGTGGCGCTTGCGATCCTGCGCCAGGTCGAGGAAGAGGGCGTGCGGGGCCGCACCCGCGAGGTGCTGATCAAGGCACCGGTCAATATCGTCAACTACTTGATGAACCAGAAGCGCGAGCATATCGCCCAGATCGAGGCGCGATACGGCCTGTCCGTGCGCCTCGAGGCCGATGTGACGCTGGTTTCGCCCGATTACCAGATTGAGAAGTTCAAGCAGGCCACCCGCAACGTGGCCGAGGTGGAACAACCGGTGATTTCCTCGGATACGGCCGTCATGGCCGAGGTTGAGGACGAGGTCGAGCCGGCCCCGCAGCCCGAGGCTTCGGTCGAGGGCGAGGAGCAACCCAAGAAGAAGCGCCGTCGCCGGCGTCGTCGCCGCAAGGGCAATGGAGGCGGTGAAGGCCAGAACGGCGATCAGCCGCAGGCCGAGGGCGCATCCGAGGATAGCAAGACCGCGGACGCGGCGCCGCAAGAGGCCGCGACGCCTGATGCGCCGGAGGGCGAGGAAAGCCCCAAGCCGAAGCGGACGCGCAGCCGCCGCAAGAAGACCGAGGAGACCCCCGAGGCCCAGCCCGAGGAGGCCGCCCCGATGGAGCAGGCAGCCTCCGAGGCGCCGGAGACCGAAGAGAAACCCAAGCCCAAGCGGACGCGCAGCCGCAAGAAGAAGGTGGAAGAGGCCCCCGAGGCGCAACCCGCCGCCGAGGACGCGGCCGCGTCGTCCGAGGCCCCCGAAGCCGAGGACAAACCGAAGCCCAAGCGGACACGGACGCGCAAGAAGAAGACCGAGGAGGCCCCCGCAGAGGCCGCTCAGGCCGCTGAACAGCCGGCACCGGCCGAGCCGCCGGCAGCCGAGGAGAAGCCCGCCGAGCCTGTGGCAGCCGAGGCCAAGGCAGAGGACAAGCCCGAGGAACCGGCCAAGCCCAAGCGGCGCGGCTGGTGGGCGCTGGGGCGCTGAAGCGCATCCAAGGGAAAAGCTAGCCGCCGCGCTTCACCGCGCGGCGGTTTTCTTTTGGAAACGGTGCTGGTCAGCGATCGGGGCCGCGCGCGATCAGGTAAAGCTGATGGTCGGATGCCTCGGACTGCTCCAGCAGGTCATGCCCGGCCTCGTGGCAGAAATGCGGGATGTCGATCACCGCGACCGGATCATCGGCCAGAACCCGCAACCGGTCGCCCGGCGCCATCTCGCGCAGAAACTTGCCGGCCCGCAGAACGGGCAGGGGGCATTTCAGCCCGCGGGCATCGAGGGTCGCATCGGCGCTCATGCCCGTCCAATGGGGCAAAACAGCTCCCCTTGTCCAGCTACAACGGTCTGACGCCCCTGTGACAAAGAGTGGCGTGACCTTGGGCGCGACAATCGCTATCTGGGGAGAAACGGACCAGAGGACACCATGTTCGCCGCTGAAACCTTTCTCGATGCCACGCTGCTGCCCGCGCTTCTGATCGCGATCTCGGCCGGGGTGCTGTCGTTCCTCAGCCCCTGCGTGCTGCCGATCGTGCCGCCCTACCTGGCCTATATGGGCGGGGTCAGCGTGGCCGATATGGGCGAGGGCGACCGGGCCTCGCGGCGCAAGGCGGTCGGTGCGGCGCTGTTCTTCGTGTTGGGCCTGTCCACGATCTTCCTGCTGCTCGGGGCTGCTGCCTCGGGGCTGGGGCGCATGTTGCTGGCCTACCAGGACTGGATGCTGATCGGGGCGGGCGTGGTCATCATCGGTTTCGGGCTGCATTTCATCGGGCTCTACCGCATCGGCTTCATGGACCGCGAATTGCGCGTCGATGCGGGCGACCGGGGCGGTTCGGCGCTGGGAGCCTATGTGCTGGGCCTGGCCTTCGCTTTTGGCTGGACGCCCTGCCTGGGGCCGATCCTGGGCGCGATCCTCGGGCTGGCGGCGACCGAGGCGGATATCGGCCGGGGCGTCACCATGCTGGCGGCCTACGCGGTGGGGCTGGGCATTCCCTTCCTGCTGGTCGCGGCCTTCTTTCCCAGCCTCACCGGCGTGATGGCCTGGATGAAGCGCCATATGGGCGCCATCGAGAAGACCTCGGGGGTGCTGCTGGTGCTGGTCGGTCTCATGATGATCACCGGCCAGTTCACCGCCTTCAGCTACTGGCTGCTCGAAGCCTTTCCGGCGCTGGCCACGCTGGGCTGACAAGGCCGGCACGGCGGGCCCTTATTTTTGCCAGAAATCGCGGCTAGACTTCGGGGCAGGCAGTTTCGGGCGTGATCCATGACCAGTGAAACCCATCGTGAAGTCGCGCGGCGCCGGGTGTTCTACATCCCCGGCTACGACCCGATTCACCCGCGCCGCTACCGAGAGCTTTACCGCACCGAATCCGCGGCCCAGGCCGAGATTTCCGATTACGAGATCTCTATTGCACCGAAATCGGCGGGCAAGGACTTCGGCTGGACCACCAACGCCCGGATCGACGATAAGGAAACCCGCGCCGAGATCGACGTTCTGGTCTGGTCCGATATCGTGCGTCGGTCCATGGGCAAGTCCATTCCGGCCACCTATTGGCAATTGCTGCGCACCTCGTGGACCTATATCCGCACCGGTGCGCTGCGGCGCCTGATGTGGCTGCGCAAGGGGCCGGTCATCGCCGCGCTCTATCCGGTGGGAATGCTGATCCTGCAGGCCGTGCTGGCAATATTTGCGGGGCTTCTGGCGGCCCGGCTGCTGGGGTGGGGGCTGGCTGCGGGGTTCGAGGCCGTTGCAGGCCCGATCGGGCGCTGGGTGCCGACACCGCCCGATGCCCCGCCGCTGGATCTCTCGGTCCTCGTCTTCGCGCGTATCGTGCTGATGTGGGCGCTCGGGGGCTTCGTTTTCTGGCGCGTCCTGCAATGGTTCAAGCGCCGGGATGGCCGGTTCTTCGCCTATTACCTGATGCATGACTACGCGTTTTCAGCCCGCTGGCTGGGCGCCAACCCGCCCGAGCTGGAAGTCCGTATGGCCGAGTTTCGCGCGACGATCGCGCGTGCCCTGCAAGACCCTGTGGACGAGGTGCTGGTCGTCGGCCATTCCTCGGGCGCGCATCTGGCGGTGTCGATCCTCGCCGACATGATCCGCGCGGGCGAGGTGCCCAAGGACGGCCCGGCGCTGGCCTTCCTCAGCCTGGGCCAGGTGGTGCCGATGGTCTCGTTCCTGCCCGATGCCGAGCGGTTGCGCGCCGACCTGCATTACCTGTCTCAGCGCGAGGAGCTGACCTGGGTGGACGTGACCGCGCCCGGTGATGGCTGCGCCTTTGCACTGTGTGACCCGGTGGCGGTGTCGGGTGTCGCCCCCGAGACCGGCAAGCGCTGGCCGCTGGTGCTTTCGGCCGCCTTCACGCAGACCCTGTCACCCGAGCGTTGGAAGGCATTGCGCTGGCGGTTCTTCCGGCTGCATTTCCAGTATCTCTGCGCCTTCGACCGGCCCGGCGACTACGATTATTTCCGCATCACCGCCGGCCCCCGCACCCTGGCCCGCCGCTTTGAGGGGCGCGCGCCGTCGAAAAGCCGTATTGACGTTCCGGCCTCGAAATACACAAGCATGGGCCATGACGCCGATCCCGCCGAAACCGCCCTCACGGCCTGACAAGGTCTCGCTCTGGCGCTACATGCGGCTGTTTCGGCAGGACATCCTGTCGGCACAGCCGGCCAAGCTCTATCGCGCGTGGATGGCAGAATTCCGGACGCCGTTCTTCCGATCCTACCTGGCCAATGACCCGGACCTGGTGAAACGGGTGCTCAAGGACCGGCCCGAGGATTTCCCGAAATCCGACCGCGTCGGCGCCGGGCTGCGGCCGCTTCTGGGCGACAGCGTCTTCCTGACCAATGGCGAGACATGGAAGCGTCAGCGCCGCATCATCGACCCGGCCTTCGAAGGCGGGCGGCTGCGTGACACCTTTCCGGCGATGTGGGCGGCGGGCGAGGCGGCGGTGGACCGGTTCGGTCGGGCCGGGCAGGGCGGTCCCTTCGATGTGGAGCCGGAGACCAGCCATGCGGCCGCCGACGTGATCTTTCGCACCCTGTTCTCCATCCCGATCGAGCATGAGATCGCGCGCGAGGTCTTCGACCAGTTCAAGGCGCATCAGCGCACCCAGCCGATCCTGAACCTCGCCGCGTTCCTGCGCGGGCCGCGCTGGATGCCGCGCTTCTTCAAGGCCGAAACCAAGCGCACCGCGCGCGAGATCCGTGCGCTGATCACGCGGCTTACCCGTGACCGCATGGCCGAGATCGCGGCGGGCACGGCACCGGACGACCTGGCCACCAAGATCATGACCACCGCCGATCCGCTGACCGGCGAACGGTTCGACACCGCCGAAATGGTCGACCAAGTTGCGATCTTCTTTCTGGCGGGCCACGAGACAAGCGCCAGCGCCCTGGCCTGGACGCTCTACCTCATGGCGATGTACCCGGATTGGCAGGACAAGGTGGCCGAAGAAGCCCGCGCGTTGGAGGGTGGCTGCGATTTCAAGGTCATGTCAGAGCTGAAACTCAGCCGCGACGTGTTCCGCGAGGCGCTGCGCCTCTACCCGCCGGTGCCGATGATGGTGCGCGAGACGGCCTGCCCGGAGAAGATGCGCGGGCGCGCGGCGCCCGTGGGCAGCCAGGTGGTGCTGTCGCCCTGGCACCTGCATCGCCATACGCGGCTTTGGGACAACCCCGACGGGTTCGATCCGGCGCGTTGGGCGACGGAAAACGGCAAGACCTGCCAGCGCGATGCCTATATCCCGTTTTCGTCGGGGCCGCGCGTTTGCACCGGCGCGGGCTTCGCCATGGTCGAGGGGCCGCTTTTGTTGTCGATGTTGCTGCGCCGTTATCGCCTGCGCGCCGTCGAGGGGCGGGTGCCGGTGCCCGTCGCGCATCTGACCGTGCGGTCGCGCGAGGGGATCTGGCTGCAACTGGAGCCGCGCTCGCCCTGAGTCGTTCAGGCGCGGGAAACATGCCTCCGCTTTGCGGGACATTGTGGCTGCAACTGCAACGATCCGGCGGCGCGTCCGTTGACTTGCAGGGCAGCACTCGTGCCGCCCTGGGTCGAAAAAGGAAAATGATAACAGGCTATTAACAAATTCCTTTCTGCGGAGTCGCGCTGTGGTTGAGGCGGCCCCATCTTGCCTCATTCCTGCCCTTGTCGATACTCAAAGCACGCAATCTGGGGGAATGTAGCATGAGTATGACCGAAATGTTTCGGACCCGGGGCAATATGGGCGCCCGACTTCTGGAAGCGGCCAAGGGCCATTTCCGTGCCAGCCGTGAGGCCGCCGAACCGGTGGCCGACGAACGCCGACTCAAACGCCTTGCCGAACATGAGCGTGACAAGGAACTGCTGACCGAGGTCGAGCGCCACGATGTGGAGATGCTCAACCGCGTGCGCTCCGCGCTTTACGAGGACTGAGCCGGGTCCCGTCTGATCGTCTGCAGCACGAAAACCCGGATGGCCGAGGCCAGCCCCATATCGCCACGCGCCTCGTCGATCTCGATGGCCAGACCGTTGATGGTCTGACCGCGTTCGGCGGCGATGCGTCGAAACTCATGCCAGAATTCATCCTCCAGCGAGACCGAGGTTCGATGGCCCCGCAAGGTCAGGGAATGCTTGACCGGGCGGCCGCTCATTCTTCCTCGAACTTGTGCTGGTCAAGGTGACGCCGCGCCTTTTCGTCCCGCGCGGCGTCCAGCAGCTTCTGCGCCTTGGTGCGTCCATGCTTGACCGCGTTCGCATCGGCCCGGGCCTTTTTCTCGGCCCGGGCCTTTGCCTTGCGATGCTTGCCAAGGTTCACGATGCTCATTTCGGTCCGATCATGTCCTCTGGGCGCACGACGCGGTCAAAGGTCTCTTCGTCGACAAAGCCCAGCTTTACCGCCTCTTCGCGCAGGGTGGTGCCGTTCTTGTGGGCGGTCTTGGCGACGGTGGTGGCGTTGTCATAGCCGATGGTCGGCGCAAGGGCCGTGACCAGCATCAGGGATTCGGTCATCAGCTTTTCGATGCGCTCTTCATTGGCCTCGATACCCATCAGCATCCGCTCGGTGAAGCTGTCCGCCGCATCCCCGAGCAATTGCATGCTCTGCAACAGGTTGTAAGCCATCATCGGGTTGTAGACGTTCAGTTCGAAATGGCCCTGCGAGCCGGCAAAGCCGATCGCCGCGTCATTGCCCAGCACATGGGCGCAGACCTGTGTCATGGCCTCGGCCTGGGTGGGGTTGACCTTGCCCGGCATGATCGAGCTGCCCGGTTCGTTTTCAGGCAGGATCAGCTCGCCCAGGCCCGACCGGGGGCCGGAGCCGAGAAAGCGGATGTCGTTGGCGATCTTGTAGCAGGCCATCGCCGTGGTCTTGACCGCGCCGGACATGAAGACCATCGCGTCATGGGCGGCCAGGGCCTCGAACTTGTTGGGCGCGGTCACGAAGGGCAGGCCGGCGATCTCGGCCATGTTGGCGGCGACGGTGGTGTCCCAGCCCTTGGAGGTGTTCAACCCGGTGCCCACGGCGGTGCCGCCCTGGGCCAGTTCGTAGATCTTGGGGAGGGCCTGCTTGATGCGTTCGATGCCGTTCTCGATCTGCTGGGCATAGCCGGAGAATTCCTGCCCCAGGGTCAGCGGGGTGGCATCCTGGGTATGGGTGCGGCCGATCTTGATGATGTCGCGGAATTCCTCGGACTTGGCCCGCAGCCCGGCCAACAGCTTTTCCAGCCCCGGCAACAATGTGTCATGCACCGTCATGGCAGTGGCGATATGCATGGCGGTGGGGAAGGTGTCGTTCGAGGACTGGCCCATGTTGCAATGGTCATTTGGGTGGACCGGGTCCTTCGATCCGATCTCACCGCCAAGGATCTCGATGGCGCGGTTCGAGATCACCTCGTTGGCGTTCATGTTCGACTGGGTGCCGGACCCGGTTTGCCAAACAACAAGGGGGAAATGGTCATCCAGCTCGCCTGCGACGACCTCCGAGGCAGCCTGGATCATCGCATCGGCCAGCTTGGGGTCGAGCTTGCCGCTTTCCTTGTTCGCTTGCGCGCAGGCCTGCTTGATAACACCCAGAGCCCGCACAATGGCCACGGGCTGCTTTTCCCAGCCGATGGGAAAATTCATCAGGCTGCGCTGGGTCTGGGCGCCCCAGTAGCGGTCGGCGGGGACCTCAAGCGGGCCAAAGCTGTCGGATTCGGTGCGGGTTTCTGGGCGGGTCTTGGTCATGGATCTGTCCTTGCGGTATGCCGTTGTATGCCAAATACCGCCCCGAACCTGTGACCGCAACGGCCAGAATGCGGCGTTAGCGCTATTTCGGGGCTATTTGCGGAACTGGTCGAGGCTGACCACCTCGGCGTCCCGGTGGTCCTCATCCTCTGCCTCGGGTTCGGCCATTTCCTCCATCGGGGCGTCGTCGACCTCGTCTTCGTCGGGCTGGGTCTCGAAGCGCAGGCCGAACTCGACCGAGGGGTCCACGAAGGTCTTGATCGCGTCATAGGGGATGTAGAGCGGTTCCGGCGCATCGCCGAAATTCAGCGTGATGGCAAAGCCGTCCTCGGTCACGGTCAGGTTGTCGAACCAGTGCTGGATCACGATGGTCATTTCACCGGGGTAGCGATCGGACAGACAATCGGCGATTTCCACGTCCGGGTGCAGTGTGTCGAACGTGATGAAGAAATGGTGCTGGCCTGGCAGGCCGTCCTGTTCGATCCCGTGCAACACCTTGCGGATCAGGCCGCGCATGGCCTCGTGCATCAGGTTGCCGTAGTCGATGGTGCGGGTCACTTGGGGGATCCTTTGCTCTGTCTCGGTCAGCATACGGGATTCGGAAGGGGAGGAAAGGGCCTAGAACAAACCGGCGAGGACGGCGGCCGCCGTGGTCGCCCCAAGCGCCTGCAAAAGAGACCATTTTCGCCAAAAAAGCAGCGCGGCGGCAAAACAGGCGAGACCGAGGGCCAGCGGCGAGAAACTGCCCCAGTCCGGTGCCAGAAGCTGCATCGGGCCCATATTGAGCGTCTGGACGGAGGTGAACAGCACATGCGCCGCGAACCAGACCGACAGGTTTGCGATGACACCGACCACGGCGGCGGTGATCGCCGAAAGGGCCGCGTTGATCCGGGGGCGGTGTTCCAGCCAGTCGATCAGGGGCGCGCCCGCGAAGATCCAGATGAAGCAGGGCACGAAGGTGACCCAAAGCGTCATCAGCCCCGCCAACAGCCCCAGCCAGACGCCGCCGAGGTTCGAACCGGCGGTGATGCCGACGAATTCGGTGACAAGGATCAGAGGCCCGGGCGTCGTCTCGGCCAGCCCCAGCGCGTCCAGCATCTGCCCGGTGGTGATCCAGCCCTGGGCGGTGACCACTTCCTGCGTCATGTAGGCCAGCACTGCATAAGCCCCACCGAAGGTGACGACGGCCAACTTGGAAAAGAACAGACCCACGGACAGCAGGAAACTGTGCCCGGCCAGCGCGGCGGCGGCCAGTGGTGCGGCCCAAAGTGCGCCGCCGATCGCCAGCGGCCGCAGGCTGCGCCGCAGGTCGGGGCGCTGGCCCCCGTCCGGGGTGGGGCCGGAATACCGCAGCGCCCCCCAGAGCGCGGCGAGTGCGATCACCAGCGGAAAGGGCAGGTTGAACAGGAACAGCGCCAGGAAGGACAGCACCGCCAGCGCCTTGGCGCCGGGCGCGATCAAAGCCTTGGCCGACAGGCGCAGAATGGCCTGGATCACGATGACGACAACGGTGGCCTTGACCCCCAGGAACCCGGCCTGCACCAGCGGCAGGTCGGCATAGGCGCCATAGGCCATGGCCAGCGCCGCGATGACCAGGGCGCCGGGCAGCACGAACAGCCCGCCCGCGATCAGCCCGCCGGGCGCCCCGCGCAGCCGCCATCCCGCATAGGTGGCCAGCTGCATCGCCTCTGGACCCGGCAGCAACATGCAGAAGGACAGGGCGCGCAGGAATTGCGCCTCGGTCAACCACGGGCGGTCCTCGACAAGTTCGCGGTGCATCAGGGCGATCTGGGCGGCCGGTCCGCCAAAAGACAGAAGGCCGATGCGCCCGAAGACGCGGGTCAGCGCGCCTAGGGGTTGGGACATGAGACCATCAACCGCTCAAGCCCGTGAAAATGGTAGACATCCGCATAGCGGGGCGGCGCGGCCAGCGCCAGATCCGGGCAGCGATCGAACAACACCCGCAGCCCCAACAGCAATTCCATCCGCGCCAGCGGCGCGCCCACACAGAAATGGATGCCACCGCCGAAGCTGGTGGACAGCACACCGTCGCGTTTCGGGGCGAAGCGGGTCGGGTCCTCGAAGGTCAAAGGGCAGCGATTGGCCGCGCCCAGCATGCATTTCACCTGGTCGCCGCGCCGGAACCGATGGCCGAATAGCTCCACGTCCTCGTAAACCCAACGGTCGAAGATATGCAGCGGCGGATCGAAACGCAGGCACTCCTCGACCACCTCCTCGTCCACCTGACGGTGATCCTGTTCGATCAACAGTTTCACCGCGTTGCCCATGGCGTGAACCGTGGCCTCGTGGCCCGCGTTCAGCAGCAGGATGCAGGTCGAGATCAGTTCGTCCGTGGACAGCTTTTCGCCCGCTTCCTCGGCGGCGATCAACTCGGTTATCAGGTCCTCGCCGGGGCGGCTGCGGCGCTCGTCGATATAGCCTCGGAGGAAATTCGAAAACTCCGTGGAGGCAGTCATCGCCTCTTCTTCGATCTGCGGGGTGCGGCCAGCCTGATACATGGCGACCATCGCGGTGGACCAGGCCAGCAATTGGTCCGCCATGGCCTCGGGGACGCCCAGCAGGCGGCAGATGACGATCACCGGAATCCGCTGGCAATAGGCGGGCAGGAGGTCGAATTCGCCTTGGGGAAAGGCGTCGATCAATTCATGTGCGAGGGTCTCGACCTCGTCACGCATGCCGATGATGCGCCGCGAGGTAAAGGCGCGCAGGACCAGAGACCGCAGCCGGGTATGGCGCGGCGGCTCCAGTTCCAGCATGGAATGGGCCTCGATGTCATAGAAGGGGCGCAACCGGTCCGGGATCGGGGCCGCGTGGCCCTCGGGCACCTCGCGGCCCAGACGCCGATCCTTGAGCAGCGCCATGACCGCCGCGTAGGAGGTCGCGCAGACCGCGGCATAATCTTCCCACCAGAACAGGTCGCCGCCGGCGCGGGCCCGGTCGTAGAACGGGTAGGGGTTCTGGACGAAATCGGGATCGGTCGGGGATTGTCGCAGCCGCTGCATGGGTCAGTCGGCAGCTTCCAGCGCGGCGACGATGGGCAGGAAATCGTCGGCCTTGAGCGACGCCCCGCCCACAAGTGCCCCGTCCACATCGGCGACGCCGAAGATCTCGGCGGCATTCGCGGCCTTGACCGATCCGCCGTAAAGAATGCGGATGGCCAGACCTGTCTCGGTGCCGAACCGTTCGATCAGCGCATCGCGCAGGGCGTTGTGGACCGCGCCGATCTCGTCACGGGTGGGGGTCAGCCCGGTGCCGATGGCCCAGACCGGCTCATAGGCCAGGACCGTGTTTTCACCGGTGCAGCCCTCGGGCATGGACCCGGCCATCTGCCGATGCAGCACATCCAGCGTGTCGCCCGCGCGATATTCCGCCTCGGTCTCGCCGATGCACAGGATTGCAGTCAGCCCGGCGCGCCAGGCGGCCCGGGTCTTGGCATTGACGTCGGCATCGGTTTCGCCGTGGTCGGCGCGGCGCTCGGAATGGCCTGTGATGACATAGCTGGCGCCCGCATCGGCCAGCATCTCGGCCGAGATATCGCCGGTATGGGCACCGCTCGCGACGGCGTGGCAGTCCTCGCCCCCCACGGGCCAGCCAAGGGCCGCCATGCGGTGCACCAGTGTCGCCGGTCCGCAGATCGCGGTGTCGACCGACGGGGCGGGCTTGGCCGCAACCATCTTTTCCAGCTCGGCCAGGTCGGCGGCAAGCCCGTTCATCTTCCAGTTTCCGGCGGCGAATTTGCGGCGCATGGGCGGGTCTCCTCAGGATGGACGGGTTTCGGCTTGGCTTTGCCAAGAGATCACGGCATTTGGGGGCGAATGCAAGCAGGAAGGGGGCTGAAATGATCCCGAGAATAGATACGGCGGCCTTGTTGGCGGGCGATCCCGATGCGGTTTCGGCGGTGCGCCACGGGGCATCCGACATGGGATTCCTGACCCTTTACAATACGCCGATCCCGGCGGCGCAGGTGCAGGACGTAATCGCCGCCTACCGGGCCTTCTTTACCCTTCCGGCGGCGGAGAAGGCGCAGGTGGACATGGCGCGCACCGGGGCCAGCCGGGGATGGGGCGGGGCACGGTCCGAGCAGGTCGATCCGGACGCGAACCCCGATTACAAGCAGGTCTTCGACTGCGGGTTCGAGGCGCCCGAAACCGGCCTGCGCACCTATGCGCCCAACCTCTGGCCCGACAAGCCCGAGGGGTTCCGCGAAACGATCGAGGCCTATTACAAGGCCGCCTGCGCCTTTTCGGTGGACCTGCTGGGCGCCATTGCCGGGGCCATTGGCGAGGACAGGGGCTATTTCGCCGACAAGTTCGACCGGCCCATGGCGCTGCTGCGCGGGAACTATTACCCGCAACGCCCGGCCTGGGCGGGGGACAGGGATTTCGGCATCGCCACCCATACCGATTACGGCTGCCTGACGCTGCTGGCCACGGATGGCACGCCGGGGCTGGAGGTGCGCAAGCGCGGCGGCGGCTGGATCGCCGTCAATGCCGCGCCGGGCGAGTTCATCATCAATTTCGGCGAGATGCTGGAGATGTGGACCGATGGCCGGGTCGTGGCCACACCGCACCGGGTCAAGGGCAGCAGCGATGAACGCATCTCGGTGCCGCTGTTCTTCAACCCCAACCACGACACCAATGTCGCGCCGATCGGGTCGGACGACGTGATCCTGGCCGCCGACCACCTGCAAAAGCGCTACGACGAAACCTATGTCCATTTGCAGGACAAGGCGGGCTGAACAGGTGCCACACGGGTTCAGCGGGTGAAACCGGCCGCTTGGGCGGGCGCAAGGCCCTGCGCCAGGTTACAGGAACCGCAACGCCTCTCGCGCCAGCGCGCTGGCCTCTGATGGGTCTTCGCGGGCGTCATCCGGTATCGTCCAGTAAGGCATGGCACTGGTGCCGCCATCGGCGCGTTTATGCACCCAGCGGGTGCAGCCCTTGGCCTCAAGGTGATCCTGAAACGCACCAGCCCCCTTGATCATCAGCCCGTGATCGGGGTGGAGGATCGCGAAAATCCTGCCGTCATGGTAAAGGCAAAGCCCACCCATCATCCTGCGTGTTGTGATGTCACCGGGAAGGTCTGAAAAAAGGTCTTTGGCATAGGCGATCTCGGCGTCCGAGACCCCCATCAGCCGCGGCCCTGTTCCGCCGACAGTTCCTCGACATCCTTGAACTTGATGGATTCGCCGCAGCCGCAGGCATCCTCGACATTGGGATTGCGGAACTTGAACCCGGCTTCCAGCAGGCTGACCTCGTAGTCGATTTCCGTGCCGAAGAGGAACATCTGCGCCATGGGGGCGATCATCACCCGTGCGCCGTCCTGTTCGACCACCTCGTCATTGGGGTCGATCTCGTCGGCGTAATCCATGGTATATTCCATGCCCGCGCAGCCGCCCTTCTTGACGCCGATGCGCAGGCCGGACTTGCCGTCGCGCTGCATCAGCTTGGCAATCTGTTCCGTTGCCTTGGGCGTCAGGGTGACGGCCTGTTTGCCGGGAATACCGAACATCTGAGAGCTCCTGCTTTCGCTTTCCTGACCAATCTAGTTGGGCAAGGCGGTGATCTCAAGGGGCGGCTTACCGGGGCAGGGCGAAAGGCGGCAGGCTGTCCAGCAGGCCCTTTGTCGCCAGCGCCGCCAGGATGGCCCAGCCGAAAGAGGCTAGCGTGCCGATGATGACATATTCCGCGCTGCGCTGGTCGCGCGAGGCGGTGTCGAAACGCAGGATCGACTTGGCCGCGATCAGAAAGCCAACGCCGATCGGATGGCTGGTCAGGATGAAGGCAAAGATCAAACCGCGTTCCAGCAGGCCGATCTGGCGCCCGCCGTCGCGCAGCCCGGTATTGCGGATGCGCGGGCTGTGGGGCTGCATCAGGATGCCGACCGCGTATTGCCCGCCGGCAAGCGCCAGGATCGCGCCCGCCGTCACCGCCATGACCGGCAGCAGCCAGTCCTGACCCGCCCAGGCCCCGTTGGCCCAAAGCTCGGGCGCATAGACTGCGACCGCCGCCAGGGTCGCCAGGTGTGCGGCCTGGTCCAGCAGAAAGGCCGTCAACGACCGGAACCCGCCATAGGTCTTGATCGCATCGATGGCGACATGGGCCGCAGCCAGCGCCACCAGCGCGGGCGCGGTCACTGTGCCGATGGCAAGCTGCGCCGTGCCCAGCACCAGCGCGCCATGCAGCAAGAGCACCCCCGGATGCGCCTTGCGCCTGACCATCCAGCCGGTCTGCATCAGGAAATCGGCAGCCGTATGGGCCAGCAGCAGGGCGGTGAAGGTGGCGATCATGGCGTGCCTTCGAAATCATGGGCCTCGAAGGCCGATCTTGCGACAGCCAGCGCGTCATGGCCAGTCCCCTTGAGGCGGGATTCGAACGCCTGCCGCGAGATGCCCAGCCGTTCGGCACGTTTGGCATTGGTGTCCTGCCCGGTCTCCAGCAGGACCAGCGACAGGGCTTCGGCCTGCTCCGGCGTCCAGCCACGGGCAATCCAATCGACAAGGGCCACGACGGCATTGTGCCAGGGTTGGGCCCCGCCGCCACCCAGCAGCACCAGTTCCTTCCGGCGTGGCGCGCCCAAGGCGTGCAGCATGTCACCGGCCATGACGAAGGCCGGCCCGGCGGCATCCGACAAGTCGCTTGTGCCGGGACTCTCGATCCGGTCGATGCCGATGCCGATACGTGTGTCCAGACCTGTATCTGCGGCCCGCAACCCGGCCAGCAGGGCCAAGCAGAGGAACAGCGTTTGGCGCGGTTGCGTCAGTAGGATTTGCCAGCCATCGCCCCGGTGGCGGGTAAACCGCAGGTCGGTGTCGAGCAGCCGCGCGGCGCGGGATGCGGCATCCGACAGGGCGGCAAGGCTGTCCTCGATCACCTCGGTAGTCGCCTCGCGCGATCCGATCAGGTCACCGGTGAAGACGGTGGCATTCATAGGGGGTCTCGCCCTTGCATAATCAATATGCAATCCATAAGGGTTGCTTTTTGAAAATGCAATAAAAAAGGCTTGCTTACATGAAGCCCAGTTCCAGTCGCGCCTCGTCCGACATCATGTCCATGCCCCATTGCGGGTCCCATGTCAGTTCGACATCGGCCAATTGCACGCCCGGGACGGCGGCCACCGCATCGTGCACCCAGCCGGGCATCTCGCCTGCAACGGGGCAGCCCGGCGCGGTCAGGGTCATGATGACATGCACTTCGCCGGCCTCGGAAATCTCGATCGTGTAGACCAAACCGAGGTCATAGATATTTACTGGAATCTCGGGGTCATACACGGATCGGCACGCTTCCACGATCTGGTCGTAGAGCGGGTGATCGGTGGTCGAGGGCTTGATCAGCGGTGCGCCTTCCAAGGGTTGGCTCTGGTCGGTCATTGCGCGTTTCCCGATTTATTCCTGACCGTTCATATAAGATATGCGGGGGCGGGGTAAAGGGGGGCGCGGGACGCCCGTCGTCGATCAGGCCGGTTTCTTTTTCCGACGCGACGGGGCGGGGCGCACCTGTTCCTCGATATGATCGAACAGCTTGCCGGCCAGGTTCTTCTTGCTGGCCTTCTCGATGCCTTCGAGGCCCGGAGAGCTGTTGACCTCCAGCACTTTCGGCCCGTCTTCGGAGCGCAAGAGGTCCACACCGGCAACGCCCAGCCCGAAGGCCTTGGCGGCCTTGACCGCCACGCGGCGCTCGGCCGGCGAAATCCGGGTGGCCACCGCCGATCCGCCGCGGTGCAGGTTCGAGCGGAAATCGTCGCCATCCGAGGTGCGCTTCATCGACGCCACGACCTTGCCGGCAATGACGAAACAGCGAATGTCCTCGCCTGCGGCCTCCTTGACGAATTGCTGGACGAGGAAGTTCGCCTTGAGACCCCGAAACGCGTCGATCACGGATTCGGCGGCCTTCTTGGTTTCGGCCAGCACGACGCCCTTGCCCTGCGTGCTTTCCAGAAGTTTCACGATCAAAGGGGCGGATCCGACCAGCCCGATCAGGTTGCTGGTGTCCTTGGGGCTGGCGGCAAAGGCGGTGGTGGGCATGCCGACCTTCTGACCGGCCAGCACCTGGTGGGCATGCAGCTTGTCGCGGCTGGCGGAAATCCCGGCGCTGCTGTTCAGGCAATAGGTGCCCAGTGTCTCGAATTGCCGCACGATGGCGGTGCCATAGGGCGTGATCGAGGCGCCGATGCGCGGGATCACCGCGTCATAGCGGGGCAGGCGCTTGCCGTCGTAATGCACCTCGGGGGCCAGCGCGTTGATCGCCATGTAGCAGCGTGTTGTGTCGATGATTTCGACGGAGTGCCCGCGTTCTTCGCCTTCGTGGACAAGGCGCTTGGTCGAATAATTGTTGGCCTCGCGGCTCAGGACGGCGATGCGCAGCGCGCGGCGCGGCGCGACCTGCTTGATCTTGCGCGTTGTATAGACGTCGAACTTGCGTTCGGGCCGCAGGAACCGCTCGGTGGGCTGCACCACCACGTCATCGCGCAGCGCCTGGCGGCCCAGCAGCATCCGGCTTGCCATGGTGGCGCGGTCGGTCAGCGTCACCTCGATGGGCCAGGACTGCCCGTCGCCCACATCGACCATGGTCTCGATCACATAGCGCATCTCGATCTCGCCATTGGACGAGGTCACCTCGCGCCGGTCCACGACCGGGGCCGAACAGGTGATCGAAATATCGTCGCGTCCGGGGATCGGGTGCACGCCGAACCGCACCTTGGGGGCCCGCGATGATCCGAAGGCTTCGATGTCAAAGGCATGCAGCGCCGAAGTGCGCGCCCCGGTATCCACCTTGGCGCGCAGGGTGGGCAACCCGAGGTTCGGCAGGCCCAGCCATTCTTCCCATCCCAGACGAATTGGCTCGGCTTGCTGATCGGTCTCGGACATGGGCGCTCCTTTTCATTTCTGGCTACATGGGTAACAAGGCCGGACGGAATTGCAAAGGAAAGCCAGATGACGGAGAGGTTCGGGTTCCAGCTGAACGCCACGGACGGGGCGGCGCGCACCGGGGTCATATCGACCCCGCGGGGCGAGATCCGCACGCCCGCCTTCATGCCGGTGGGCACGGCGGCGACCGTGAAGGCGATGATGCCCGAAAGCGTCGCGGCCACGGGCGCGGATATCCTTCTGGGCAATACCTATCACCTTATGCTGCGCCCCGGCGCCGAGCGGATCGCGCGGCTGGGCGGGCTGCACAAGTTCATGAACTGGAGCAAGCCCATCCTGACGGATTCGGGGGGCTTTCAGGTCATGTCGCTGGCCGAATTGCGCAAGCTGACCGAAGAGGGCGTCACGTTCCGGTCTCATGTGGATGGGTCGAAACATGAGTTGACGCCGGAGCGGTCGATGGAGATCCAGCGCCTTCTGGGGTCCGACATCGTGATGTGTTTCGACGAATGCCCGGCCTTGCCCGCAACCGAAGAGGCCGTGGCCGAAAGCATGCGCCTGTCGATGCGATGGGCGCAGCGGTCGCGCGATGCCTTCGGCGACCGGCCGGGCCATGCGCTGTTCGGGATCATGC
Source organism: Salibaculum griseiflavum (assembly GCF_003129565.1). GTDB lineage: Bacteria > Pseudomonadota > Alphaproteobacteria > Rhodobacterales > Rhodobacteraceae > Salibaculum > Salibaculum griseiflavum. Next base: position 123,777 of record NZ_QETF01000002.1, on the reverse strand, counting down.
AGGGCGGTGTGACGCCCGAGCTGCGCGAGGAAAGCGCCGAGGCACTGAAATCCATCGGTTTCGAAGGCTATGCCATTGGCGGGCTGGCCGTGGGCGAGGGGCAAGAGGCGATGTTCGGCGTGCTGGATTATGCGCCGGGCTTCCTGCCCGAGGACAAGCCGCGCTACCTGATGGGCGTTGGCAAGCCCGATGATATCGTCGGCGCCGTCAAGCGCGGGGTGGACATGATGGATTGCGTCCTGCCCAGCCGGTCGGGGCGCACGGGTCAGGCCTGGACCCGGCGCGGGCAGGTCAACATCAAGAATGCCCGCCACGCCGACGATCCGCGCCCGCTGGACGCGGCCTGCACCTGTCCGGCCTGCGCCAATTATTCCCGCGCCTATCTGCATCACGTGTTCCGGGCCGGCGAGATGATCTCGGGTATGCTGCTGACCTGGCACAACCTGCATTATTATCAGGAAATCATGGCCGGAATGCGCGCCGCGATTGCCGAAGGGGCCTTTGCCGCGTGGGAGGCCGAGTTCCACGCCACACGGGCGCAGGGCGATATCGAGCCGCTTTAGGCGAAGACCTCGCTCTCAAGGCTGGAGCCCTTGGCCTTCACCCGTTTCTCAAGCAGCGCCACGCGACGATCAAGCTGCTTGCCCTGATGGTCATCGAGCCACTCGAACAGCCGGGTGGCCAGAGAGGCATTGTTGAAGGTCACGCACATGGTCACCTGGCGCTTTGACCCCAGATCCTTGATGTCATAGGCGACGCTTCCGGCATTGGCCTCGGGTGCGTCCAGCCTATTGGCATGAACGAACTCGTACAGACAGGACCGCGGCGGGTCCTGCGACAGGATCGTGCGGTGTTCCTCGATCTCCAGCTTGCGGTTGAGCTTTTCGATCACCCGGATGCGCGACGGATCGTCGGGATGGGCCTCGAAGGCGCGGATCATATCGCCCTCGGCCAGCGCCGCTTCGTGGCCCAGGCGGCCGACGAGCCCGTCATACAGCAGCCAGGCGGGCAGGGTGGTGCGGCAGCGCACGTCGTAGGTGGCGCGGCGGCGTCCGAAACGCCGGGTCACCGGCAGGTTCAAAGCCAGCACATAGAGACACAAGGGGACAATCCATGCCAGCGTGCCGCCCAACTCGGGTCGCCCCGGCACAAGTCCGTCGAACAGGCCCAGCTGGGCCAGGCCGACCTGCAGCACCAATAGCGGCAGGATCGGTGCCATGGCCCGAATATACCGCATAGCTGCACTGACAAGCCACGAAACCAGCGCAAACAGCAGCGCGGTCACGACGGAGCCGGCCACCCAGATGCCGGTCGGCAAGGCCACGTTCCCCTGAAGGCGCAAGCCGACAAGCAAGGCGATGATCCAGAGGATGAAGACATAAAGCGCCCGGCGACGTTCCCGGAAAAGCGCGCGACCAAAGCGGGTCAGAATACTGGCATGTTTCATGCGCCTGAGCCTGATCGCCCAACTCGTCAGGATTGGGGCGATATCCCGGCCATTTTTGAAACCGGGCCGGTTCACCGAGTTTTCCCCAAGAAAGATTGCCCTCTCCCTTGCAGGCCCGGAAAAGCGCGGGCACAAATGCATCACCGACGCGTGACCGGGCATGGTTGAAAACAGGGCGCCAAGACCCAATTATTGTTGTCCATGACTGGAGACGGGGGCGTTGCCTAACGCTGGGACCCGCCGTCTTGCCAAGAACAAGGAAAGAGCATGCAAGAGCCTCTGAGCAATTCCTATCCCATCCTGCCGCTGCGCGACATCGTGGTCTTCCCCCACATGATCGTGCCGCTTTTCGTGGGCCGCGAGAAGTCCGTGAAAGCGCTGGAGGCGGTGATGGCCGAGGACAAGCAGATCCTGCTGTCCAGCCAGATCGACCCGGGCGTCGATGATCCGGATACCGATGGCATTTACCGCGTTGGCGTGCTGGCCAATGTGCTGCAACTGTTGAAACTGCCCGATGGCACCGTGAAGGTGCTGGTCGAGGGCAAGACCCGTGTGCGTATCACGGAATTCCTTGAAAACGAGACCTATTTCGAGGCTGCCTGCGAGGATCTCACCGAGATGCCCGGCGACATGACCGCGATCGAGGCCCTGTCGCGCTCGGTCGGTCAGGAATTCGAACGCTACGCCAAGGTCAAGAAGAACATCCCCGAAGAGGCGCTGGCCGCCGTGGACGAGGCCGATGCGCCCGCCAAGCTGGCCGACCTTGTCGCGGGGCACCTGGGGATCGAAGTGGACCAGAAGCAGGAGCTTCTGGAAACCCTGTCGATCAGCGAACGGCTGGAGAAGGTTTATGGCCTGATGCAGGGCGAAATGTCCGTCCTCCAGGTCGAGAAGAAGATCAAGACCCGCGTCAAATCCCAGATGGAGAAGACCCAGCGCGAATACTACCTGAATGAGCAGATGAAAGCCATTCAGAAGGAGCTGGGCGATGGCGAGGACGGCGAAGGCGAAATCGCCGAGCTGGAAGAGAAAATCGCCGCGACCAAGCTGTCCAAGGAAGCCCGTGAAAAGGCCGAGGCGGAGCTCAAGAAGCTCAAGAACATGAGCCCGATGAGCGCCGAGGCCACGGTCGTGCGCAACTATCTCGACTGGATGCTGTCGATCCCGTGGGGCACCAAGTCGCGCACCAAGAAGGATCTGGGCCGTGCCGAGAAGGTGCTGGATGACGACCATTACGGGCTGGAAAAGGTCAAGGAGCGCATCGTCGAATACCTGGCCGTCCAGCAGCGCTCGAAGAAGCTGAAAGGGCCGATCATGTGCCTTGTCGGCCCGCCGGGCGTGGGTAAGACATCCCTCGGCAAGTCGGTCGCCAAGGCGACGGGCCGCGAATTCATCCGCATCAGCCTTGGTGGCGTGCGCGATGAATCGGAGATCCGTGGCCACCGCCGGACCTATATCGGCTCGATGCCGGGCAAGATCATCCAGGCGCTGAAGAAGGCGAAGACGACCAATCCGCTGATCCTGCTCGACGAGATCGACAAGATGGGCCAGGATTTCCGGGGCGACCCGGCCAGCGCCATGCTGGAAGTGCTTGATCCGGAACAGAATTCCACCTTCGTGGACCACTACCTGGAAGTCGAATATGACCTTTCCAACGTGATGTTCCTGACGACCTCGAACAGCTACAACATGCCCGGGCCGTTGCTGGACCGGATGGAGATCATTCCGCTGTCGGGCTACACCGAGGACGAAAAGCGCGAGATCGCCAAGCAGCACCTGCTGGGCAAACAGATGAAGAACCACGGGCTGAAACCGTCCGAGTTCTCACTGGATGACAGCGCGCTGACCGGGATCATCCGCCACTACACCCGCGAGGCGGGCGTGCGGAACCTGGAACGCGAGATCGCCAAGGTGGCCCGCAAGGCCGTCACCAAGCTGGTGAAGAAAGAGGTGGAACGCGTTGAAGTCACGGGAGAAAACCTGTCCGACTTCCTGGGTGTCCAGAAGTTCCGTTACGGTCTGGCCGAGGAGAAGGACCAGATCGGCGTCGTGACCGGGCTGGCCTATACATCCGTGGGCGGCGAGCTTCTGAACATCGAGGCGGTGCGCTTGCCGGGCAAGGGTCGGATGAAGACCACCGGCACCCTGGGCGACGTCATGAAGGAAAGCATCGACGCGGCCAATTCCTATGTCCGCTCGGTCAGCCCGCAGCTGGGCATCAAGCCGCCGAAGTTCGACAAGCTGGACATCCACGTTCACGTCCCGGACGGGGCCACGCCGAAGGACGGGCCGTCCGCCGGTCTGGCCATGGTCACGGCCATCGTCAGCGTGCTGACTCAGATCCCGGTGCGCAAGGACATCGCCATGACGGGCGAGGTCACCTTGCGCGGCAATGCGACCGCCATCGGCGGCCTGAAGGAAAAGCTGCTTGCGGCGCTGCGGGGCGGGATCAAGACGGTTCTGATCCCCGAGGAGAACGAGAAGGACCTGCCCGAGATCCCCGACAACGTGAAAGAAGGGTTGGAGATCATCCCGGTGAGCCACGTCTCGGAGGTGCTGAAACATGCGCTCGTGCGTCAGCCCGAACCGATCGAATGGGATGAAGAGGCCGAGGAAGCGGCCGCCGCCGAAGCCGCCCTGGGCAAGGGCGACGAGGGCGGCGCGACCGTCGCGCACTAGGCGCGGTCGGATCGAAAAAAGGAAAGGGCCCCCCGGCCGGGGCGCCCTTTTTCGTTCTTGGTTAAATCCAGTCGGTCCGATGCACCGGCATCGACTTTGGCCGTTGCTTAGTTTGGCTCGGTGGTTCCCGAGGTGCTGCTGGCCGCCGCAGCGATCAGCGCGATCAGGATCAGCGGGATCAGCAGGTTGGAGCTGGAGCCGCCGGTTTCCTCGACGATCTCGACCGGTTCCATCTCGATGGCCGGGGCCATGCCGCCGGCAAGGGCGCTGCTGGCGGTCAGGCTGGCGATGGTCGCTGCTGCAAGGATCTTTTTCATGGTCTTTCTCCTGTTTTGGGTTCGGTTCAGTGGATGCGTTTCATTTCAAGGCCCAGCATGCCGTAATCGACACGCATCAGGCCGGTCTTGTCGGTGAGCACGGCCTCGGGGGTGTGGGCCAGCACGTCTTGGGCCATGACGCCCTCGAACACGGCCTCGGCCCCGATATAGCGAAACTGGTAGAGCGGCAGCCCATTCGCGGCTGTGCCGACCGGCACGATGTCCGTCTTCACGCGCATGTCGCTGACCAGTTCGGTTTCTTCGCCCGAGGTGGTGGTGCTGGCGGCCGCGGCGATCAGCGCGATCAGGATCAGCGGTATCAGCAGGTTGGAACTGGAGCCGCCGGTTTCCTCGACGATCTCGACGGGCTCCATCTCGATGGCCGGGGCCATACCGCCGGCGAGGGCGCTGCTGGCGCCGAACGCGGCAAGCGTGGTGGCCAGAACAAGCGTTTTCATATCCATCTCCTCGAATGGTGTAATCGCAAATTCCCGGGACGCTTGCAGCTTGCCGCAGAACGCCGGACGCATTCCGACTAACGACAAAACCCCCCAAGGTTATGAAAGAGAGTTTTTCGCGGGGGTGGCCGCCGCGTCAAGCCTGTTGGTGCAGGCTTTGGTTCCGCCGCGCCAAATGTGCAACGCGGCGGGTGGTTTTCGCGGTGATATGGCACATGTCGTCGAAATTGTTTCTTTGCCCATGTGTCATGGCCGGGAATTGGTGTAGTGTTGACCAAAGAGAAACAAACGGAGCGATCCATGCCGAGCAGCAAGACGCCGACGAAACCCCGGAAAACCACGACGACGCGGGCGACCTCTGGCGCCAAGCCTAAAACTGCGGTGCGCAAATCGACGGTGACGAAGTCCACACGCGCCAAGCCCAAGACAACGAAGGCCCCAAAGGCCGCGCCGGCCCCAGCCGCCAAGGTGGTCGCGGAAACCAAGCCGGTCGTATCCGGCCCCGTCCTGAAAAAGCCCGAGCTGATCGACCGGGTCGTCGCCGAAACCGGCATGAAGAAGAAGGACGTGAAGCCCGTGGTCGAGGCCATGCTGAACGTGCTTGGGCTGGGCCTGGCCAAGGGCGAGGAAATGAACCTGCCGCCTTTGGGCAAGGTCATGATCAACCGCACCAAGGACCTGGCCAAGGCGAAGGTGATCGTCACCAAGGTGCGCCAGCCCAAGGCCGCCGCGCCCGAGGAAAAAGACCCCCTTGCGGAGGCCGCCGAGTAAGGCTAAATCAGCGCCCGGATCGGGTGATTAGCTCAGTGGTAGAGCGCTTCGTTCACATCGAAGATGTCAGGAGTTCGAATCTCTTATCACCCACCATTTCCCTTGCGCGCCCTCCGGGGCGCGTTTGTCGTTTCAAGGACGGGCCTTGGCTGTGCACGTGGGGGCTTGCAAGTGTGATGAAGCCCCGCTAAATCCCGCCGGCACGGGTGATTAGCTCAGTTGGTAGAGCGCTTCGTTTACACCGAAGATGTCGGGAGTTCGAGTCTCTCATCACCCACCAGTTCCATACGGTCCACGCAGCGGATCCAAGGCGACAGTGGCGCATTGCACGTATGGAAATGCCCCCACCCTCTGCGAGGGCCCCACCTAGTTCGAACCTGTCTACGCATGTATGCACAGAAGCTCTGCCGAGAGGCGTCTTTGTGTTGTGTGGACCGTCGCATATCTTCTTGCGAAAGGAGATGCCCCATGAGCTGGAACCCCGCCCTCGACCCTGATTGTCCGACTGGTGACGCGGTCGACGCCATCGAAACCGTGATCGTGCCGCGTGCCCGCGATATCGGCGGGTTCGAGGTGCGCCGCGCCTTGCCCGCGCCGCGCCGCCAGATGGTCGGGCCGTTCATCTTCTTCGACCAGATGGGGCCTGCGGAATTTCTGTCGGGGCAGGGGATCGACGTGCGCCCGCATCCCCATATCGGTTTGGCCACGGTCACTTACCTGCATCGCGGCCAGATCCACCATCGCGACAGCCTCGGGACTGACCAGTGGATCGAACCCGGCGCGGTGAACCTGATGCTGGCCGGGCAGGGCATCACGCATTCGGAACGGATCGACGGGGCCGTGCGCGCGCAGCCTTCCAGCCTGTTCGGCATTCAGAGCTGGATTGCCTTGCCCGAAGAGCGTGAGGACGATCCGGCGGCCTTTCTGCATGCCGGGGCGGGAGATTTGCCGGTGCTCGACGGCGAAGGCAAGACCGTCCGCCTGATCCTCGGCGCGGCCTACGGGGAACGCGCCCCGGTCGAGACTCCGTCCGAGATGTTCTATCTCGATGCGCGCCTTGATCCCTTTGCCCAGCTGCCCTTGCCTGGCAATCACGAGGATCGGGGTGCCTATGTGCTGGAGGGCGAGGTCGAGATCGCGGGCGAAACCCATGCGGCCGGGCGCATGATGGTATTCCGCCCCGGCGACCGCGTCAGTATGAGGGCCGGGCCGCAGGGCGCACGGGTCATGCTGCTGGGCGGGGCCACGCTCAATGGCCCGCGCCATATCTGGTGGAATTTCGTCGCCTCCAGCAAGGACAAGATCGAGGCCGCGAAAGAGGCCTGGCGCGCCGGAGATTGGGAAAACGGACGCTTTCAGCTACCGCCCCATGATGATCAGGAGTTCATTCCCTTGCCGGGCCAGACGCGGTGATCGGAGCGACTTGGGGCGGGGGCGCAAAAACCTTTTCGCGACGTGCCATTCGCGCTTGACGATCCCCGGACCCGCGCCTAGAAGGCACGTCACGCCTCGGGGCAATCCCGGGCGGGCAGTGAGCGGTTGTAGCTCAGTTGGTTAGAGTGCCGGCCTGTCACGCCGGAGGTCGCGGGTTCGAGCCCCGTCAACCGCGCCACCGCTGCCCAGTCCGAACGCCCCCGATGCCCAAGTGCGCGGTTGTAGCTCAGTTGGTTAGAGTGCCGGCCTGTCACGCCGGAGGTCGCGGGTTCGAGCCCCGTCAACCGCGCCACTTTTCTCCTACGTTTTGGACATTCTCCAGTGGCGCACGGCGCTTGCCCTTAATATTAGAAAAGTTTAATGCATGGGCGAAACGAGCGGAGATTCCCATGGCATTCCTTGATCAGATCGACTGGACCCTGATCCTGCTGGCCTGCGCCACGTTGGGGCTGGCGCCTTTCGTGCCCGAGCCGCATATCTGGGAAAAGCTGAAAATGCTGGTCGCGGGCGACCTGGTGAAGCCGATCGACATTTTCGATTTGCTGATGCATGGCGCGCCGTTCCTGCTGCTGATCGCCAAGATCCTGCGCGAGGTGACAAAGGCGGCGTGACGCCGCCAAGGGCAGTCAGGGCCGCGTTGTGATTGCCGGGCGTCGCCCGCTTTGCCGGTGCTAGTCGCCGATCATGGCCCGCACCGCGTCCAGGGCCGGGTCCACGCCCCGTCGGAACGCGGCAGGCTCAAAAGGCATCGCCTGATCGGGCTGCACCCCGATCCCGTCCACCGCCTGCCCCGACGTATCGCGGTAGACTTGGTGCGATAGCCCGAGAATCCAGCCATTGGGCAGGGGGATGTCCAGAATATCCGACAATGTGCCCGAGGTTGGCTCGCCCAGACTCGTCACCTGGGGCATCTCCTTCAGTGCCAGCGCCAAAGCCTCGCCTGCACCGGCGGTGTAGCCGGAATTGAGAAGGTAGACCGGCTGGGTCAGGGGCAGCTCGGTGGCGATCGTGTAGGCGGGAACCGGGTCGGTAAAGCCGGTGTCGTTGCGGGTCTGCTTGGTGAAGGCCAGCGCTGGTTCTTCCGTGAAGAACCCCGCATAGGCCAGCGCCACCGCATCCGAACCGCCGGGATTCAGCCGGTTGTCGAGGATGATCGCCTGCGTGTCGCGCAGCGCGTCCGATACCTGGGCGAAGACCTCTGCCGCCTGCACGGCCTGCGAGGTGCCGAACCCGGCGCGCGTGGCCGTGTGCCGGATGAAAACATACCCGATATTTCCATCGAGCACGGTGTATTCCAGCCCGGTATCCTCGACCTGCGTCAGCCCCAGGGCACGGGGGACCTCGCGGAACGCCACGGCCTCGTCATGCCAGGGCAGGTCCCGGGGCGGGGTGATCGCCGCGCCTGTTGCGGGGTCGAAAAGATAGACGTTGTTGTCGTTCACGCCGTCCAGCATGGCCTCCAGTGCGGGCCAGAGGTCGACAGGGCTGTTGATCGTTGGCGCAAGACGGTCGTATCGGCCCGGCCAGTCAATGCCATGCATTTCGAAAAACGGGTAATGCTCGGCCATGCCATGCCAGGCGATATCGAAGATCTGTCGCGGGCCGGCATCCTGCGGGCTGCCGCCCTCGGCGCAGGCGTCGGGCAGGGCGGCCAGGCGGTGCGTGCGAATCGGGTTGGCGGTGCCGTCCACATCGAGCCGTAGCCCGCCCGCATCGTCCGGGTTCAGGGCGAGGTCACCAAGCTCGGCCAGCAGGAGGGAATGTGCCGGAGCCCGGAAGACCGGCAGGCAGGACACGGCGGTTTCCTGGTAGGCGGTCACGCCGAACCGGCCCACATCGAGCACCATCCCGTAGCCGTCCGTCCGCCATTGGCCCCGCAGCTCGGCCGGGGGCCAGAACAGCGGCCATGTCAACAGGATCAGGCCGACCAGCAGAAAGATCAGCCGCCCGATCCAGCCCAGGACGAAGCGGAACACCATGCGCGGCTAGCCCGCCAAGGCGGCCAGAACCCGCGCCCAGGACCGGATGCCCTTGTGGTAGCTGTCGAGGTCGTATTTCTCGTTCGGGCTGTGGATGCGGTCGTCCTCGTTGGCGAACCCGATCAACATCGCGTCCATGTCCAGCACGGTCTTGAAATGCCCCGCGATGGGAATCGAGCCGCCCATGCCGGAAAACACCGCCTCGCGATTCCATTCATCGCTCAGCGCCAGACGCGCCTTTTCGAACTCGGGCCGGTCGGTGTTCATGACCGAGGCCGCCGATCCGTCGAGATCCATGTCCCATTCGATCTCCAGATCAGGCTTCAACTGGGCCTCGACATGGGCGCGCAGCTTGGAGCGGATGTCGGCGGGGTCCATGGCACCCACCAGCCGGCAGGTCAGCTTGCAATGTGCCTCGGCGGGAATCACGGTTTTCGTGCCTGCACCCTGGTAGCCACCCCACAGCCCGTTGATTTCCAGCGTCGGGCGTGCCCATTGCTGGATCAGCGTGGAATAGCCCTCTTCGCCATGGGGGCGCGTCAGGCCCGCATTGGCCAGGTAATCGGCCTCGTCGAAGCCGCTTGCCTCCCATTGGCGCAGGATCTCGGCCGGGACCTCCTCGACGTCATCGTAGAACCCTTCGACCGCCACGCGCCCGGTCACGTCATGGAACGAGCTGATGATGCGCGAGATTTCACGCAAGGGGTTGATGGCCGGGCCGCCGTAATGACCCGAATGCAGGTCCATGGCCGGGCCTTTGAGGGTGAATTCGTCCTTGAGCATGCCGCGCAGCTGGCTGGCGATCGAGGGCACGCCCGGCGCCACCATCGAGGTGTCGCAGATCAGCGCCAGGTCCGCTTTCAGCGCGTTGGCGTTCTCTTCCATGTAGGGCACCAGTGAGGGCGACCCGCTTTCCTCTTCGCCCTCGAAGAGGAAGGACAGTTGCAGCGGCAGGCTGCCATGCACCGCCTTCCAGGCGCGGCAGGCTTCGACGAAGGTCATCAGCTGGCCCTTGTCGTCGCTGGCGCCGCGGCCACGGATGATCTTCTTGCCGTCGCGCTCTTCGATGCGCGGGTCGAACGGGTCGTGATCCCAAAGCTCCAGCGGGTCCACCGGCTGCACGTCGTAATGGCCATAGAACAAAAGATGCGGGCCGCTGGCCTCATCTGGCGCCTGTCCGTGGGCGACGACCATCGGATGGCCTGGCGTGTCGTGCTTTTCAGCCGCGAAGCCGATCGAGGCGAGGTCCGCGACCAGCCAGTCGGCGGCTTTTTCCACCTCGTCCTTGTAGGCAGGATCGGTCGAAATCGACTGGATCCGCAGAAATTCGGTCAGCCGGTCCAACGCCTGGGGCAGGTCGGAATCGATGCGGGCGAGAACGGGGTCGAGCATGGGGATCCTTTGGTGTTTTCAAGTCGCCGTCACCCTAGCGGGCGCGCAGGCGATGTCCATGGGCATTGCCAACCCGTGCAGGAATACGCAGGGGGCGTCAAATTGTAGCCTGTTGCCTGCCGGGGTCGCAGATTATATGCCTGTCTGACGATATGTTCGCGCGCGGGTCGCGCCCGAAAGCTGCTGCAAGGAAGATTCATGGACTATTCCGCTCATCTGGACGAGGCCCTGACCCGCCTGCACGAGGAAGGCCGCTACCGCACCTTCATCGATATCGAACGCCGCCGGGGCCAGTTTCCCCACGCGGTCTGGACGCGCCCGAATGGCAGCGAACAGCAGATCACCGTTTGGTGTGGCAACGACTACCTTGGAATGGGCCAGCATCCGGTGGTTCTGTCGGCGATGCACGAGGCGCTTGAGGCCACCGGCGCAGGGTCGGGTGGCACGCGCAATATCTCGGGCACCACGGTCTATCACAAGAGGCTGGAGGCCGAACTGGCCGACCTGCACCAGAAAGAGGCGGCGCTACTCTTCACCAGCGCCTACATCGCCAATGACGCGACCCTTTCCACCTTGCCCAAGCTGTTTCCGGGGCTGATCATCTATTCCGATGCGCTCAATCATGCCTCGATGATCGAAGGCATTCGCCGCAACGGCGGGGCCAAGCGGATCTTCAAGCACAATGATCTCGAGGACTTGCGGGCCAAACTTGAAGCGGACGATCCCGCCGCGCCCAAGCTGATCGCCTTCGAATCCGTCTATTCGATGGATGGCGATTTCGGGCCGATCGAGGCAATCTGCGATTTGGCCGAGGAATTCGGTGCGCTGACCTATCTCGACGAAGTGCATGCCGTGGGCATGTATGGCCCCCGCGGCGGCGGCGTGGCCGAACGCGACAGGCTGCTGGACCGGATCGACATCGTCAACGGCACGCTGGGCAAGGCCTTTGGCGTGCATGGCGGATACATTGCCGCAAGCGAGAAAATGTGTGACGCTATAAGGTCTTATGCGCCGGGCTTCATCTTCACGACCTCGTTGCCGCCCGTGGTGGCGGCGGGGGCGGCGGCCTCGGTTGCGCATCTCAAGACCGACCAGGAATTGCGCGATGCGCACCAGACCCAGGCCAAGATCCTCAAGACCCGTTTGCGGGGGCTGGGCCTGCCGCTGATCGATCATGGCAGCCACATCGTGCCGGTGATCGTGGGCGATCCGGTGCATACGAAGGCTTTGTCCGACATGCTGCTGGCCGATCACGGCATCTATGTGCAGCCGATCAACTTCCCCACCGTGCCGCGCGGCACGGAACGCCTGCGGTTCACCCCTTCACCGGTGCACGGGCCAAGGGAAATGGATGCGCTCGTCACCGCGCTGGACGCGCTCTGGTCGCATTGTGCGCTGAATCGTGCCGACCTGACGGGCTGATCTTTCTGCCTGTGCAAAATCAATCCGGACGTGTTAAAAGCCTCTCAAGATAAGGGGCGCGCGACGAATCGCGCTGGCCCGATCTAATGGGGCAGGACAGGATCCACGGGATGATCCGCAGATCGTTCAGGAACGAACCGGCAGAGCCGGATCAGGAAGCACAAGGCTTCGACGCTTTTGACCTGCGCCTGGGGGATCTGATGCGCGGGGAACGCGCGACGATGGGCAAGTCCCTGCTGGACGTGCAGCGCGAGCTGCGCATCAAGGCGGCCTATATCGCCGCGATCGAGAATGCGGACCCCACCGCCTTCGACACTCCCGGATTCATCGCTGGCTATGTGCGGTCCTACGCACGCTACCTGAACCTCGACCCCGACTGGGCCTTCGAGACCTTCTGCCGCGAAAGCGGCTTTGCCACGACCCACGGCATGGCCGAGGAAGCCTCGGGCGTGAAGGCCAAGGATCGCCCGGTGATCCGGACCGAGGCGGATATGTTCGCGGCGCCCGCGACCCCCTTCATCCCCGCCCGCGAGGCGATGCTCAGCCAGATCGAACCGCGCGCCATCGGGTCGGTGCTTGTGCTGGTCGCGTTGATCGGCGGGCTGGGCTATGGCGGCTGGACGGTTCTGCAGGAAGTCCAGAAGGTGCAGTTGGCCCCGGTCGAGAATACCCCGACGGTCATGGCCGACATGGACCCGCTGTCCGGCGCCGGGCGTCCCGAAAGCGGCGAGCGCGTCATGGCCGGCGGCGCCGGTCCGCAGCCCGAGGCGCTGGATCGGCTTTACCGGCCGCAGGCGCTGGACGTGCCTGTCATGGTCGCGCGGGATGGCCCGATCTCGACGCTGGATCCGCGTTCGGTCGGTGCGCTTGTGCCCCCGACGCAACCCGACCGCGCGTTTGCCTCTGCCGAGGCCGTAGCAGCACCGGTCACAGGGATCGAGAGTCCCGTGGACGGCTCGGCCGTGCAGGTCACCGAGGACCCGTTGCCCGGTGTGCAACTGGTTGCCGTGCGCCCGGCCTGGGTGCGCGTGCGCGGGGCCGATGGGTCGGTCCTGTTCGAGGGGATCCTCAATGCCGGCGATACCTTCGACGTGCCCCGCACCGAAGAGCCGCCGACGCTGCGGATCGGCGAATCCGGCGCGGTCTATTTCGCCGTGAACGGCGATCATTACGGTCCGGTTGGTCCGCGCGGCTCGGTCAGTTCGGACGTGGCCCTGTCCACCGAAGCGGTGCTTGAAGGCTACGAGCTGGCGGACCTGTCCGCCGACAGCGACCTTGCCGCCGTGGTCAACGTGGCGGAATTGCAGGCCGCCGAGCCGGTCGAGGACGGCAACCGCTAGACCCGTTGCCCCGCCCGCGAAGACGCCCTAGGTAAGGGGCGTGCAGCAGTCCAGGACAGGCCAAATGTCTCTCAACCCGGTGCGCCCGTGGCGCAACATCCATCGTCGTGACAGTCGCCAGATCATGGTGGGCAACGTGCCCGTGGGGGGCGGCGCGCCGATTACGGTCCAGACCATGACCAATACCGAGACCACGGATATTCCCGGCACAATCGCGCAGGTCCAGGCCGCGGCCGAGGCAGGGGCGGATATCGTCCGTGTCAGCGTGCCCGACGAGGCCAGTTCGAAAGCCCTCAAGGAGATCGTGCGCGAAAGCCCCGTGCCCATCGTCGCGGATATCCATTTCCACTATCGACGGGGCATCGAGGCCGCCGAGGCGGGCGCGGCCTGCCTGCGGATCAATCCCGGCAATATCGGCGACGAAGCCCGCGTGCGCGAAGTGATCAAGGCCGCCCGCGACCATGGTTGTTCCATGCGCATCGGCGTCAATGCGGGATCGCTGGAAAAACACCTGCTGGAGAAATACGGCGAACCCTGCCCAGACGCCATGGTCGAAAGCGGACTGGATCATATCAAGGTCCTGCAGGATAATGACTTTCACGAGTTCAAGATCAGCTGCAAGGCCTCCGATGTCTTCATGGCCTCGGCGGCCTACATGCAGCTGGCCGAGCAGACCGACGCCCCGATCCACCTTGGCATCACCGAGGCGGGCGGGTTGATGTCGGGCACGATCAAGTCGGCCATCGGGCTGGGTCAACTGCTCTGGATGGGGATCGGCGACACGATCCGCGTCAGCCTTTCGGCCGACCCGGTCGAGGAGATCAAGGTCGGCTACGAGATCCTTAAATCCCTGGGCCTGCGTCATCGGGGCGTGAACATCATTTCCTGCCCCTCCTGCGCGCGGCAGGGGTTCGACGTGATCAAGACCGTGGAGACGCTGGAACGCCGGCTGGAGCACATCAAGACGCCGATGTCGCTGTCGATCATCGGCTGCGTGGTGAACGGGCCGGGCGAGGCGTTGATGACGGATGTGGGCTTTACCGGCGGCGGGGCCGGGTCAGGCATGGTTTACCTGGCGGGGAAGGCCAGCCACAAGATGTCCAATGACAAGATGATCGACCACATCGTCGAAGAGGTCGAGAAACGCGCCGCCGAGATCGAGGCGGAAGAGGCCACGCAAACAAAGGCTTAGTGCTGACCTGCGTCATCCGATCAACAACTGACCTAAAAGTAGCATGCTGTTCGCTTTGCCCGCTTGGCCGAGAGTCCTCTTTGGTGATAAGATATGCTTATCCGTGGGGAGAAGGAGTTAATTATGAAGATTTCGTCAGTTGTGGTTCCTGTATCCGTTGCCTTGCTGGCAGGAACGTCGGCACCTGCAGTTGCACAAAGTGCCCTTGGCACATTTGAAGGGGCTGAACTCAGCTATCGCTTCACCAAGACAAGCGAAGACTACGGCTACAACCAATTCATGTCGGGTGTCGGTATCAATTTCGGCAACTTGACGACCCAGTTCGACCTTGGCACCGGCGGCTATGACGGCGAGTTCGGCGATCCGAGCACGTGGACGCTGCATGTCGGTTACATGGTGTCGCCAAACACCGAAGTCGGGGCGTTCTACGGCCAGGAAACATGGGGTGGTGGTACTAGCGACCCCTACCAGTATTATGGTCTCGAAGGCATGTATGCGACCGGCGCATTCGAGGTCGAGGCGGCACTTGGCACGTATCTCGACAACAACAGCTCCGATATCTACTACCAGTTCCTGACCGTCGATGGCGCCTATGCGTTCAACCAGAACTGGTCGGCGCTCGGACACCTGACCCTGACCAGCAATTCCGAATACTACGAGGACTTCGTCATCATCGGGGCAGGGGCGCGGTATGAGACAGGGACCGGCATGTATGCCCAGGCGTCCTACCACTCCATGCGGGGCGAATTCGATAACAATATTCTGGAGTTCAAGGTCGGCTACGAGTTCGGGAACGGGGTGACCTACTCGAACCGGGGGTGGAACGACGTTCTCGTCACCTACTGATCGCTTGACCGGTCAAAGACAGAAAGGGGCGGAGGCTGGTAGCCTGCCGCCCCTCTTTATTGTTTATTCCCGGTGTGCGTGTCCAAGCGTCGAACGGATGCTGGGGGCGCTGGCTTGTGACCGCCCGTAGATCGACGGTTGCAACAAGCCCAATCACTCCTGATAGCGGTCGAGCACGATGGGGGGCACATCGCCGCGCACCATGAGGGTCGGAAAGACGTAGGAGGGGATCGTGTCCAGCGCGAGGGCCTGCATGAGCGCGGCATCGGCGGCAGGATCATGCAGGGCGATGCGCAGCTCGCGGGCTGTGGCGTAGTCCTCCAGCTTGTCGCGCAGGCGACTGTCCGGCGGGACGAAGACCGCGAAGGCGACCGGTCCGGTCCGGCCCAGCAGGATGTCGGAGGTGAACAGCCGGTCCGCATGGGCTGCGATCAGGTCGAGATCGCTGCGGATTTCCTCGGCATAGGGATCGGGGCCGCGCAGGGCGCGGGCGACGATCTCGGGTTCCTCCAGCAGCAATCCGCGGATTTCCGCGCCGAAAGCCGCCCGCTGCGCCGGGGTGAGGTCCAGCCCGTCCGCGCTGGCCGGTGCAGACAGGGCGGCCAGTCCGATGGCCGTGGCAAGCGGGCGCATCACCCTTCCGAGCGGACCTCGTCCACGATTTCGCGCATGACATCGAGCGGGGCATAGCCGCGCACCATCTCGGACTCGAAGACGAAGGTCGGGGTGCCGGTGATCTGCATGCGTTGGGCAAGCAGCTGGGTGTCCTGAAGGGCCGCGCGCACCTCGTCCGAGGACATCTCGGCCATGACCGCGTCGGTGTCGAGGCCCAGGGTGTTCGACAATTCGGTCAGGCTGGCCTCGGTCACGTCGGCGCGCTGGGTCATCAGCGCGTCCGAGACCAGCTTGTAGGCGTCGTCCCCGGCGACATTCAGGACCGCGACGGCAAAGCGCGACGCCAGAAGGGATTGTTCGCCCAGGATCGGGAATTCCTTGATGATGTAGCGGATATTGCCGTCACTTTCGATCAGTTCGGCGACTTCCGGATGGGCGCGTTTGCAGAAGCCACAGCGATAGTCGAGGAATTCGACGATGGTGATGTCGCCCTCTGGATTGCCGCCGACCCAGGAATGACCATCTTCGAAAAGCGCCTCGCGGTTCTGGGCGACCAGTTCCACATCGGCCTGGGCCTCGGCCTGGGCCTGGCGTTGTTCCAGCACGCCGATGGCTTCCATCAGCACCTCGGGGTTTTCCAGAAGGTAGGACCGAACCTCGGCGCGGAAGGCGCTGCGCTCGGTCTCGGTCATGTTGTCGAGGTCGAGCGCAAGGGCAGGGGTGGCGGCCAGCGCGAGGGCGGCGAGGGTCGGTCGCAGAATCGGGCGCATATGGGGTCTCCGGTCAGGTCAGTTTCGGGCGGCGTCCAGCACATCCTGTGCCCGGCGCCAGGCGGCGGAACCGCGCGGTAACCTGTCGACCGCCCGTGTTGCGTGCACCCTAGCATCCTGCATCCGGCCCGCAAGCGCATAGCGTTCGGCGGTCGCCAGAGAGGCAAGCCCCGGCCGGCCGCTGCGGGCATAGGCCTGGCCGAGGTCGCGCAGGATGCGGCCATCGCGAAAGTCGCGGGCGCGGGCGCGTTCCAGCACCTGCACGGCGCGGGTGGCGGCATCCGCACTGTCGAGGGTCAGCAGCGACCGTCCCAGCCCGCCCAGGATCAGGGCATTGTCCGGGGCCAGGGTGCTGGCGTTGCGGTAAGCTTGCGCCGCGGCGGAAAACTGGCGGCTTTCCAGCAGGATCTGGCCAAAGAGTTCGTAGAGGTAGGGATCCTCGGGATGGGCCGCGACCAAGGCCTGCATTTCCCGGATCGCGGCGTTCGCGTCGGCCTGACGGTGCAGGGCGATTGCCCGGCGCATCCGTCCTGTCTGGCTGTCGTCGCCCCGCACCCGGCGCAGCGTCCAGCCGGGATTGCGGGTGAAGGCCGAGAGCTTGCCATGGGCGCGGGCGAACCAGTAATCGGCTTGTTGGTCGACGCCACCGTCACCGGGATTGGCCGCGACCAGCCCGCGCATGGCGCGCAGCCGGGCCGAGGTCAGCGGATGGGTGCGCGCATAGGGATCCTGGCGGCCGATGGACAGGGCCTCTTGGCCGCGGAAGATCTCCAGCACTTCGACCGCGCCCGCCGGATCGACCCCGGCGCGCAGCATGTAACGGATGGCGCTTTGGTCGGCGGCGCTTTCCTCGGCGCGGGTATGGGCGAAGAACCGGCGCATGGCAGAGCCGGTGGCCCCTGCGGCAATTCCGGCCGCGGCATCCGCCTCGCCGGTCGAGATGGCCACGGCGGCGGCCAGCGCCATGCCGAACCCGGCGGCGTTGCGCGCGGCGCCAAGGTTGGATTGCCGCCGGGCCAGGTGGCCATTGGCGATATGGGCCGCTTCGTGGGCGATCACGGATTGCAGCTGGGCCGCGCGCTCCATCTTCAGGATCAGGCCGGTATGCAGGAAGATCGCGTCGCCCCCCAGCACGAAGGCATTAAGCGAGTCGTCATCGACCATCAGAATGCGCACCCGGCCCGGATCGAGCCCCGCAGCGCGCAGGACAGGGCTGGCCAGACGGGTCAGTGCGTGTTCGATATCGGGGTCCCGGATCAGGTTGACCGCCCGGGCCGGCAACGCGGCGACCAGCACCAACGCCGCCACAAGAAGGGCCAGGATCAGCACACGAGGGCGGCGGGACGAGGCAAGGTGCATTGACGGGCTCCGCTTGGTCGGGGCAGACAGTTGGCGAGGATGACACCGGAGACAATAGAGGCGGGCCGATGCGGAACTCAAGACGGGGCGAGGTCGATCCCTTCATCGTGATGGACGTGATGGAGCGTGCCCGCCAGGCCGAAGCGGCCGGACGCCATGTGATCCACATGGAGGTCGGCCAACCGGGCACCGGGGCGCCGCGGGCCGCTTTGGACCGGCTGACAGACGACATGGCCGCCGGGCCGTTGGGATATACCGTGGCGCTTGGCCTGCCGGAATTGCGCGCCCGGATCGCGCGGCATTACGGCGAGTGGTATGACGTGGACCTCGACCCCGCTCGCGTGGTGATCACGGCGGGCGCGTCTGGGGCGTTCCTTCTGGCCTTCTCGGCGCTGTTCGATACCGGCGACCGGGTCGGGTTGGGGGCGCCGTGCTATCCCAGCTATCGCCAGATTCTGCGGGCGCTGGACCTGGTGCCGGTGGACATGCCGACGACCTTGGACAACCGGATGCAGCCGGTGGCCGCTGACGTGGATGCCGATGACCTGCAGGGGCTTCTGGTGGCCTCTCCTGCCAATCCGACGGGCACGATGCTGGGCAAGCCTGAACTGGCCGTGCTGGCCGACGCCTGTGCCGAGCGCGACGCGGCGCTGATCAGCGACGAGATCTATCACGGCATCGACTACGAGATGCGGCCGGTCACGGCGCTGGAAGTCACGGATGAGACCTACGTGATCAATTCCTTTTCCAAGTATTTCTCGATGACCGGGTGGCGCGTGGGCTGGATGGTGGTGCCCGAGGATCATGTCCGCCGCATCGAACGGCTGGCGCAGAACATGTTCATCTGCCCCACCCATGCCAGCCAGCGGCTGGCGCTGCATGCCATGGACTGCCCCGAGGAGTTGAACGCCAACCTCGCCGTCTACCGCGAAAACCGGCGCCTGATGCTCGACGGGCTGCCCAAGGCCGGGTTCACCCGGATCGCGCCGCCGGACGGGGCCTTTTACGTCTATGCCGATGTCAGCGAGATGACCGATGACGCGCTGGCCTTCGCCGCCGAGATCCTCGACAAGGCGGGAGTGGCTGTGACGCCGGGGCTTGATTTCGATCCGGTC
This sequence comes from Salibaculum griseiflavum, assembly GCF_003129565.1. GTDB lineage: Bacteria > Pseudomonadota > Alphaproteobacteria > Rhodobacterales > Rhodobacteraceae > Salibaculum > Salibaculum griseiflavum. The sequence goes on along the minus strand of NZ_QETF01000002.1, from coordinate 104,641 downwards.
GAGGGGCGGCATTGGTTGCGCTTTTCCTATGCCCGCAGCACTGACGACATCCGCGAGGGGCTTGCCCGGCTGGCCCGGTTCATGTCCGAGCGGGGCGCGACCTGATGGCTGGCAGACTGCGCGCGCTTTCGGCCGTCAGGATCGCCTGTCAGGCATTGGCCATTTTGGTCGCAGGCCTGGCTGCGCAACCGGCTGTGGCGCAGCAGTTTTCCGGCCTTGCGCGGCTCGACGCTGCGGCAAGCGAAGTGCGCGACATCCGTGCCGGTCTGGAAGTCGAGCTCTACCTAAGCCAGGTGGTGCCGTGGCGGGTCTTTCTGCTGGATGATCCGCGCCGCCTTGTGCTGGATTTCCGAGAGGTGGATTGGCGCGGGGCCGATCCGGAGATGATCGCCGGAACGCGCGCCACGGGTCTGCGCACCGGTGCGCTGCGGCCGGGATGGTCGCGGATGATCCTCGACCTGGCCGAGCCGATGCGCGTGGACGAGGCGGGGATGCGGGTCAGCGAAACCGACGGCACCGCGCGCCTGTTGGTGCGCCTCACGCGCACGGATGCCGAAAGCTATGCCGCTGCAGCGGGGGCACCGCATGATCCCGACTGGGATTTCCTGATGGCGGCCGATCCGGGGCAGGGGGCGGCCCCGGCCCCCGAGGACGATCTTGTCGTGGTGATCGACCCCGGCCATGGCGGCATCGACCCCGGTGCCCAGCATGGCGGGGTGACAGAGGCCGACCTGATGCTGGCCCTGGGCTATGAGCTGGCCAATGCGGTGGAGCGGATGCCCGGCGTCACGCCCTACCTGACACGGGAGGCGGATATCTTCGTGCCCTTGCAGGAGCGCCTGACCCTGGCCCGGGCGGTCGGGGCGGATCTGTTCATCTCGCTGCATGCCGATGCGTTGGAGGGGCTGCAGGCCACCGGGGCCAGCGTCTACACCCTCGCCGAAGAGGCCATCGACGAGGCCACGCAGCGGATCGCAGAACGCCACGACAGGGGGGATATCGTCGCCGGGCTGGACCTTTCGGGTCAGGATGACGAGGTGGCGAAAATCCTGATGGACCTTGCCCGGCTGGAAACAGGCCCGGCCGGGGACCGGTTCGCCGAGGCGCTGGTCGTGGCGCTGGACGAGAGTGGCGCGCCCCTGACCAGCCGACCCAGGCGCTCGGAACTATTGGCGGTGCTGACCAGTGCGGATTTCCCTGCTGTCCTGCTGGAAGTCGGGTTCCTGTCCCACGATGGGGATCGCGCCCGGCTGTCCAGCCGCGAAGGGCGCCGGCCGATCGTCGAGGGCGTTGTGCTGGCTATCGACCGCTGGGCGATCGAGGAGGCGGCCCTCGCCCCCCTCAGGCGACAGTAGGGCCCACAACGATCACCCGGTGAAGCGGGCCAGCCAGACCGAATGACCGCCACAGGCCGGGTCCTCGGCGGTGAAATCGAGCAGCTTGAACTGGTTTCGCGCCAGCAGGTCGCGGTACTCGCCGGGGTCGAGTGACGCGTGGTAGACGGCTTCGCCCGCCGCGTCGCCCCAGACTTCGCCCGCCTCCGGGCCGGTGGTGAACATCAGCGCCGCGCCCGGGGCCGCGTGCCGCCGGAAGATCGGGAACATCTTGCGCTGTTCATCGGGTGTCAGGTGAAAATAGCTGTCCCAGGCCAGGATCGCGTCGAACGGTTCCCCAAGGGCGAGGCTCCGCATATCGGCATGGTGGGCCGTGGCGTGCGGAAGGTTGGCCTGGAACAGGGCGATCATGCGTGGCGCGGCATCCACCCCGGTGATGCGCAGCCCGCGTTCGGACAAGTAGGCGGCAATCGGCAGACCCGTGCCGCAGCCAAGGTCCAGCAGACGCCGCCGCCCGGCATGGGATGGCGCCACGCCGACCATCCGGTCGAGCCAGCGTTTTTCGTCCAGCGTGCGGGCTCGGCGACGCAGGAAGTCGTCTGCAACCCGGTCATAGGTTTCGATCGTCGAGTCGGTGCGCGTGGCTGTGTCCATGCGACCGGGTTTGACCGGGCCGCCGCGTTCCTGCAAGCGACGTGGTCCGGGGGCCGCAAAAACCGGCAGGCATTGGCCGAATGGGCGCATTGGGCTTTTGACCCCGCGCCGAAGGCCCCATATAAGCCTAGGCCAGCAAATGGGGGCCGCGCGCCGCATGGTTCTACGATTCATCCTGTCCTTTTTCGGCAGCATCTTCTCGATGCTGACCCTGGGCGCCGGTATGGCCGCCCTGACGCTTGGCGCGATTTTCTACATGTATGGCAAGGACTTGCCGACGCATGAGACCTTGTCGAGTTACCAGCCCAAGACCGCCAGCCGGATCTATTCCGCCGAAGGGCGCATCATCGACGAATTCGCCACCGAAAAGCGGCTCTATACGCCGATCGCGGAAATTCCCGACGTGGTCAAACACGCTTTCGTGAGTGCAGAGGACAAGAATTTCTACACCCATGACGGTTATAGCGTGACGGCGATCCTGTCGGCGGTGCGGGACATGATCACCTCGCGCGGGGAAACCGTGCGCGGCGGCTCGACCATCACCCAGCAGGTCGCCAAGAACCTGCTTCTGGACGGATCGCGCACCATCGAACGCAAGGTGCAGGAAATCATCCTGGCCCCCCGGCTCGAGGAAACTCTGGGCAAGGACGGGGTGCTGGAAATCTATCTCAACGAGATCTTTCTCGGCCAGAATTCCTTTGGCGTGACGGCGGCGGCCCGGACCTATTTCAACAAGCCACTGTCGGAACTGACGCCCGGCGAGGCCGCCTATATGGCCTCGGTCACCCGGCGACCTTCGGACATGCACCCGGTGCGCGACCGGGATATTGCCGTCTTCCGGCGCAACAACACCCTGCGCGAGATGTTCGAGAATGGCTATATCGACCGTGAGACCTATGAATCCGAAAGCGCCGCACCACTCTTGAGCGTGCAGAACGGCGACTACCCCTCCTATGCCGAGGCCGCGCCGAAGCGGGACTATTTCACCGACGAGATTCGCCGCCAGCTGGACCGCAATTTCGACGGCCAGGATTTCAGTTCAGCCGGCCTGTCCGTTCGCGCCACGATCGAGCCCGACATGCAGGCCGCCGCGCGGGATGCGCTGCGCCAGGCGCTCTGGGACTATGATCGCGCCCGGGGCCGCTGGCGTGGCACGGAGCTGGACATTCCGGTCGAGGCTCTGGAGGACGAGGCGGCCTGGCGTGACGCGCTGGCCGAGACCCGCGTCGCGCGCGGGATCGAGTATCGGGGCGAATGGTTGCCCGCCGTGGTGCTGGATATCGAGGACCAGCAGCTGATCGTCGGCATCGAGGGTGTGGCCACGGATGACCCGCGCGGCAATACCGTGCCGCGCAGCGACACGGCCTGGTTCAGCGGCAATCTCTTCGACAATTTCGACCGGGGCGACGTGATCCATGTGGCCGCCGTCTATGAAGGTGACAGCTTCGACCGCTGGTCGCTGCGCCAGGTGCCCGAAGTGCAGGGCGGCTTCATGGCCATGGACGTCAATACCGGCCGGGTGATCGCCATGCAGGGCGGTTTCGCCTTCGAGCATTCGGAGTTGAACCGCACCACCCAGGCCAATCGCCAGCCGGGCTCGTCCTTCAAGCCCTTCGTCTTTGCGGCCGCACTGGATTCGGGTTGGACCCCGGCAACCATCGTCGTCGATGCCCCGATCGAGATCCGCGCGGGTGGCGAGATTTGGCGTCCGATGAATGCCAGCGACCGCTTTTACGGTCCGACACCGCTGCGCACCGGGATCGAACAGTCGCGCAACGTCATGACCGTGCGTTTGGCGCAGGAAATCGGCATGGATGTCATCGCCTCCTATGCCGAGGAATTCGGCGTCTACGACCAGATGAACCAGTTTCTCGCCGCGGCCCTCGGCTCGGAGGAAACGACGCTGTTCAAGATGGTCTCGGCCTACGCGATGTTCGCCAATGGCGGTGAACGGGTTCAGCCCACGCTGATCGACCGGGTTCAGAACCGGTTTGGCGAGACGGTCTATTCCCACGATCAGGCCGAGGGCAACCAGCGGGTCTGCGTGGATTGTGATGACGTGACCCTGCCCGAAGGCCGCGCGCCAAGGGTCGTCAACCAGCGCGACCGCGTGATGAACGCCGTCACCGCCTACCAGTTGACGTCGATGATGCGCGGCGTTGTCGATCGCGGCACCGCCAGCGGCGCCATCAACCTGCCCGTGCCGATCGCCGGCAAGACCGGGACGACCAACGATGCCAAGGATGTCTGGTTCGTGGGCTTTTCCAGCAATATCGTCGCCGGCTGCTATATCGGTTTCGACACGCCGCGCAGCCTGGGCCGGGGCGCCTCGGGGGGCGGGCTCTGTGGCCCGGTCTTCCAGCGTTTCATGGAACAGGCGGTGGAGCGCTACGGCGGCGGGCCCTTCGATGTGCCCGAGAACTGCCAGTTCATCAGCATCGACCGGTTCAGCGGCGCACGCCTGCCCGATGGGGCCAGCGGCCCCAACGTGGTGCGCGAATGTTTCCGCGCCGGCGAGGAGCCGGTCTTCGGCATCATGTTCGACGGCGGCTTTGCCATGGCCGGTGATCTGCCGCTTTTCGACGAAGTGGCGCAATCGCGCGGTGTGCAGGTCGAAACCAACACCGGGGGCACGGCCACGGTGAACGACAATGCCAGCTTCGGGTCGCTCAGCTCGGGTGGGCTCTACTGACCAATCCCGTGATGGGCCGCTTGTAGGGCTTTGCCCGCTGGGCTATCACCGCCCAAACCACCAATCAGAACGGAAAGCTCATGCGCGCCGAGACGCAGAACATCGTTGCCGAGATCGAAAAGAGCCTCGAATTGCTGGCCCAGCGGATGGACTGGGACACGGCGCAGCACCGCATGGAGGAATTCAATGCCCGTGTCGAGGATCCCAACCTTTGGGACGATCCGGACGCGGCGCAGAAACTCATGCGGGAACGGCAGACCCTGCTGGACCAGATCGAGACCTATGAGGGCATCAAGCAGGACCTGAGCGACCAGCAGGAACTGATCGAGCTGGGTGAGATGGAAGACGATCAGGAGGTCGTGACCGAGGCCGAGCAGGCGCTCAAATCCCTGCGCGACATGGCGGCCAAGAAAGAGCTGGAGGCGCTGCTGAACGGTGAGGCCGACTCGAACGATACCTTCCTCGAAATCAATGCCGGGGCAGGCGGCACGGAGGCCTGCGACTGGGCGCAGATGCTGCAGCGGATGTATGTCCGCTGGGCCGAGAAGAAGGGCTACAAGGTGGAATTGCAGTCCGAGGAACCGGGCAGCGAGGCCGGGATCAAGTCCGTCGCCTACAAGATTTCCGGCCACAACGCCTATGGCTGGCTGAAATCGGAAAGCGGCGTGCATCGGCTGGTGCGCATTTCGCCCTTCGGCAAGGGCACGCGAGAGACCTCGTTCGCCTCGGTCTGGGTCTATCCGGTCGTCGATGACAATATCGAGATCGAGGTGAACCCCGCCGACATCCGCATTGATACCTTCCGGTCTTCGGGGGCGGGCGGCCAGCACGTGAACACGACCGACTCGGCGGTGCGGATTACCCACCACCCGACCGGGATCGTCGTCACGAGTTCGGAAAAATCGCAGCACCAGAACCGCGATATCGCCATGAAGGCGCTGAAATCGCGGCTCTATCAGCTAGAGCTGGATCGCCGCAACGCCGATATCAACGAGGCCCATGAAAGCAAGGGCAGCGCCGGGTGGGGCAACCAGATCCGGTCCTACGTCTTGCAGCCCTACCAGATGGTCAAGGACCTGCGCACCAATGTCGAGACCTCGGATACGTCCGGGGTGCTCGATGGGGACCTGGATCAGTTCATGGCCGCCACGCTGGCCATGGATGTCAGCGGCAAGAGCCGGGCGGAGGCCGCCGCCGAGGAATGATCGGGAAAAGCGGCGACCGGGGGTGGGCGTTCCCCGGCCGCCACATGCTCCGACACGCCGGGCGATCAGAACTCCAGTTCAAACATCAGTTCGGCGCCGATGCTCTGGAAGCCCGGTGCGCCAAGCCCGTCGAGATAGGCGCTGGCGCGGGTGCGCAGTCCGTTTTCGGCCCGATGCAGCATGCCCAGTTCGACCCGGCCGCGCTGGTTGGTGCTGCGGGTGCCGCCGGTCTCGGTCTGGCCATAGATCGCGCTGATGCCGCCGGTGAGGTCCAGCGTGCCGTTGGCCAAATCCAGTGGCAGCAGGAAATCGACCCCCGCCGCGGCCTCGGTCAGACTGGTGGTCTGGGCACTGATTGAGCCGCCACCGCCGTCGAGGCCTGCCGGGCCTCGCGTCTGCATTGCTGGTTTGCCGAGATCCTGCGCCTGCATGGCCGTATCTGCCTGCAGGCCGGCCGCACCGAGGAGGCTGCTGCGGCCTTCGCCGAAGGGCTGGAAGTGGCGCGGCAGCAAGGGGCCGGGCTATGGCGGCTTCGGCTGCTCAAGGATTTGCCAGACCCGACCGCCGAACAGGTGGCAGAGCTCGATGCGCTCATTGCCGGCGGTGCGAACGGGTCTTCGGGCGCGGCGGAAAGCCGATCGTCGTGAGCCGATCACCTTTCGACCCGATCCCGCTTTTCGATGATGTGCCGCGCGCTCAGATCGACGGGCTGGGCCTGCGCTGGTCCGTGGCCGAGATTCCCGCGGGCAACACGATCTTTTCCCAGGACGATGACAGCCGCGATGTGATGTTCCTGCTTTCGGGGCGTCTGATCGCCGTCTACTGGACCGCCGAGGGCCGGGAAGTGGTGTTCACCCGCTTTCCGATCGGCTCCAGCCTTGGGGAATTGTCGGCGATCGACGATAAGGCCCGCTCGCTTGCCATCTTTGCCAAGACCGATGCGCGGCTGTTGCGTCTCGAACAGGCGTCCTATCTGCGCCTGACCGACAAGACCCTGGAGCTTACGACCCTGTCGATCGACAAGCGGGTGCGCCTTTTCCTTGTCCGTCTCGCGATCGAGTCCAACAAGCTCTGCCCCGGTGGCAAGATCGAAAAGGCGCCGACCCATGCCGAGATCGCCGACATGATCGGGGCGAACCGCGAAGTGGTCAGCCGCACGATCTCGAAGCTGGTTCGACAGGGCGCGATCCGTTCGGGCCGACAGCGGGTCGAAATCCTGGATCCCGATCTTCTGGCCGAGGATCTCTGACCGGCCTTGGTGATCCCGGTCACAGACCGGGGAAACCAACCCCGCCATCCTGATGGGAAGGAGTTCCATGGCAGGAGGTCGCATGGCCCGTATCGTCGATACCCTTTTCGCAAGCATAATGGGACTGGTGCTGTTCGGGTTGATCCTGGCGCGCCCCGGCTTTGCGCCGGGGCAGGCACGGACGGCGGCTGCACCACAGCCAATGTCGACGGCCACGCCCCCAGTCCCAGACGACACAGCGCGGCTGCCGGGGCTGGACCTGTCACACTACCAGGGCGACGTCGATTGGACGGTGATCGCCGGGGCAGGGGTCACCTTTGCCTTTGCCAAGGCCAGCGACGGCATCACCTGTACCGATCCGAAATGGGTGAGAAACGCCAACGGGGCGGCGTCGGCCGGTGTGCCCTTGGGGGGCTATCACTTCTACCAACCCAAGGACGACCCGGCCAAGCAGGCCGCGCATTTCCTGTCGGTGCTGGCCGGCCAACCCACGCGCTTGCCACCGGTCGTGGATCTTGAGCGCAGCCCCGTCGCCGGTCAGGAGGACAGCTATCGCCGCGACGTTGAGGACTTCCTGGCCCTTGTCGAACAGGGCACCGGTTGCGCGCCGATCCTCTATGCCAGCCCGTCTTTCTGATCCAGTGGCTTGGGCAACGAGTTCGCAACGCGACCGCTCTGGCTGGTCGAATATGCCGCCACCGCGCACCCCCCGTCGGGGATGGAATGGCTGTTCTGGCAGCATACGCAGAACGGCCAAGTGACGGGCATTGACGGGGCGGTGGACCTGGACTGGTTCGCCGGCGATGCAGCGGCACTGGGTGATTTTGACTGCAATTCGGAGGCGCGTGATGAAACGGCATCTTGAGACCCATGCCGAGGCCGTGGCGATCCTCGCGGTTACGCTGGGCGCGCTGACGGTCTGGGTGGCGGGGCTGTTTCCTGATCTGGGGACGCTTGCCGGGGGCGAGGCGATCCTCGCGGCGAACGAGGCGTATTTGGACGAGGCGCGCCGCGCCGCCCTGCAGGACAGCCTGCTTCTGGGCGAGGTGCTTGCGCTGCTGGAGGTGCTGCGCAGCACCGATCTGGGACTTGAACTCATCGTTTCGGTGGATGTGCAGGCAGGACAGGCCCTGTCTGCTCTGACCGCGGCGGTCGAGCGGGCCATGGGTGCCGCGCTCACGGCCACGGTCCTGACCGAGGCGCTGATCTGGCTGAACCGGATCGGAGACCTTGTCGCGCTTTGGGCGCTGAGGTTCGGGGCCATGGCCTTGGCTGTCTGGATGCTGCTGCGCATCCTCGGGGCGGGGGCGCTGTTGCGCAGTCTCTTTCGCCGTCTGTCCGAGGTGCTGGTGCTGGTCTTTCTGCTCGGCTACCTGCTGCTGCCCTACAGTATCAACCTGGGCAGAGCATTATCCGATTCTGCGGCGGGTGCGCTGGCCTCGGACACGGCTGCCACACCCGAACGGTTGCATGCCGACATCCTGGGGGGACATGGCCTTTCGACGGATTTGAGCTTCTGGAGCAAGAGCGGCAATGTCCGGGTCAGTTATGAGACCTTGACCAGCGACCTGGCCGACAAGGTCAGCGCAATGTCGCTCTACGGGGTCGAGCGCCTCGCGCATCTTCTCATCGTGGGGGTGCTGTTTCCAGCGGCGGTGGCGCTCGTGCTTCTGGTGGTGGCGTGGCGAATCCTGGGGCCGGTGATGTCAGCGATCGACCGGCTTCTCGCGCCACGGACGGACGCGCAGAAATCTTGACGCCTGCCGTGTCGCCGGGGATCATGGGACAAGCGGAGGACCATGATGACCCACACGATCGACGCCCCGGAGGCCTCGCCGCGACCCGAGATCGCGACGCTTGGACTTTCCGATATCCGCGACGCGCTCGCGCAGGGCTGGCGGGATTTTCGGCGCGCCCCGCAATTCGGCCTGTTCTTTTCCGCGGTCTATGTTCTGGGCGGGTTCCTGATGGTGTTCCTGTCGGCCGGGCACGTGACCTGGGTTCTGGCCACCTCTCTGGGCTTTCCGCTGGCCGCGCCCTTCGCCGCCGTGGGCCTGTACGAGGTCAGCCGGCGTCTCGAACAGGGGCGGGCGCTGGACTGGTACAAGGTGCTTGGCGTGGTCTGGGACGAGCGCAAGCGGCAGATCCCCTGGATGGGCGCGATCATCGTCATCTTCTTTCTGTTCTGGACCTTCTTTGCGCATATGCTCTTCGCGCTCTTCATGGGCGTGTCGAAGATGCGCAGTGCCTCGCTCGAGGCCTTCCTGACGCCCGAGGGTTTGACCCTGATTGCGGTGGAACTGGCCGTCGGGGCGGCGGCGGCCTTTCTGCTCTTCTCCCTGACGGTGGTGAGCCTGCCGCTGGTGCTGGAGAAGGAGGTGGATTTCATGACCGCCATGCTTCTCAGCTTCGAGACGGTCCGTCGTAATTTCTTCGTCATGCTGGTCTGGGCGGCGATCATCGCCACGATCAGCCTTCTGGGGCTGCTTCCCGCCTTCCTTGGGCTGGTCGTGGCGTTGCCGTTGCTGGGCCACGCCACTTGGCACATGTATCGGAAGGCGTTGATCCACCCCTGACCGCGGGCGACCTCGATACCCCGTCAACATGCAAAACGCCCCCGCAGTGCGATGCGGGGGCGTCTGTTTTCAATTCATTTGCCTTGAGGCTATCAGCCCTTGGTGTCCGTCTTGGCCTCGGCCTTCGTTTCGGCCTTTGGCGCAGGGGCCTGAGGCATCGGCGCGCGGGTGCCGCCCGCATTCAGCGGGTCGTCCTGGCGCTGCACGGAGCCCTCGAAATGGGCGCCGGATTCGATGGCGATGGTCTTGTGGATGATGTCGCCCTCGACCCGGGCGGTCGAGGTCAGGCGCACCTTGAGCCCGCGGACGGTGCCCACGACGCGGCCGTGCACGACGACGTCATCGGCCATGCATTCGCCGTTGACCGTCGCGCCTTCGCCGATGGTCAGAAGGTGGGCGCGGATATCGCCATCCACGGTGCCCTCGATATTGATGTCACCACTGGTCTTGAGATTGCCGGTGATATGCAGGTCCGAGGACAGCGACGACGCCGGTGGCTTGGCCTTGCTGGCCGACCGGAAGTCGCTGCTTGGCGCAGAGGTGGCGGGCTTGCCGGCGCTCGTGTCGGTCGAGGACGTGGCGGCCGAGGTCTTGTCATCGGGCGCGGGGCCGGGTTCGTTGATCTTGCTTTTAGAAAACATCTTGTCCAGCTCTTATGTAGGTCATGGGGTTGACGGCCGATCCGCCTACGCGGATTTCGTAGTGCAGGTGCGGGCCCGTCGATCTTCCGGAATTGCCAATATCACCGATATGATCCCCGCGCGAGACCCTTTGTCCGACCTCGACGCGAATCCGGCTCTGATGGGCATAGCGGGTCTCGATCCCGAAGGCGTGGCGGATCTTGACCAGGCGGCCATAGCCCGAGGACCAGCCCGCGAAGGTGACAACCCCGTCAGCCGGGGCGTATATCGGGGTGCCGACCGGGGCCGCGAAGTCTGTGCCGTTGTGCATCCGGCCCCAGCGCATGCCGTAGCCGCTGGTGAAGCGGAACCCGGCCTTTACCGGCATGTCGAAGGGGATGCGTTCGGCGGCGATGCGATACATGTTCAGCCGGTCCATCTGGCGCAGGATGGAATTGGCGCGCTCGGCGTCGGGGTCGTTGGGGCCGCCGCGGGTCGAGAATTGCAGCGGCGTCAACGGGCCGCCGGTGCCGGAATAGCCGCTGCGCACGGTGCTTAGCACCTGGTCGGGGTCCATGCCGGCGGCCCGAAACATGTTGTCCAGGGGTTCCACTGAGACGGTGAAGGCCTCTTCCAGCTGGCTGAAGATCGCATCGTTCTTTTCCTGCAGAAGACGCAGTTCCAGTTCCATCTCGGCGGCGTGTTCAAGGGCAAATTCCGCATCCGAGGCGATCTGGTCGCGTTCCTCGGCGGTTTCGGCCAGCGCGGCGGCAAGAAGGTCGACGGTGCCCGCCGCATCGGCGCTGCCGCCGGTTCCGGGCAGGACGTCGCCGTTGCCATCCAGCGCGGCCTGCAACAGGTCCACGCGTTCCTGTGCGTCGGCTCGTTCGGCCATGGTGCGGCGCAGCGTGGCCTGGATCACCTCGATCCCGGTCTCCAGTTCCCGGCGGCGTTCCTCGGACCGCAGCAATTCGGACTGCATCAGCGAAATCTGCTCCAGCGCCGAATTGAAGCGCTGCTGGGCGGCGATGGCCTCGGCTGCGCGCTGATCGCGTTCGCTCGACAGCACGTTGAGCCGTTCTTCATAGGTCATCTGGTCACGCAGGGCCTGGGCGCGGAAATTGCCCGCCCCGATGCTGTCCATGATGAGAATGGCGGTCGCCACGATGGTCCAGCCGATCAGAACGGCACTTCCCGACCATGCCATGAGCTGGGTCGCGGGGCGCAGGCGGATGAAACGGGTCTGGTCGTCGGAGCGAAGGAAAAGCCGCTTCTCGGGAAAGCGGCGTTCCATCATCACGTGCAGTCTGTGCCTGAGCCCTGTCATCACGTCGTTATTTTCCTGTCCCCGTCCCGATCTTGGAATGCGTGGCCATCAGGCCCGAAACATTCGAAAAACGGGATACAGGGCCGCAGACTCCGTCGCAAGGATTTTAAGCGTCATTGCGACAATTCCCGGCATTCCCCGACATTTGGGCGATTATTCGCCGAGTGGGCGGTCTTCGGACAGTGGCCAGTAGAAATCGGGCGGAAGGCCCGCTTCGGCGCGTTTTTCCTCGTTGAAGGGTGGTTTCAGCGGGCCGTGGAAATAGCGCCGGACAAGATCGTGGAACGCGTCCTTGGGGTCGGTGTTCTCGCGCCCGCACAGGAAATGAAACCACTTGGAGCCATAGGCGACATGGTGGACCTCCTCGGCATAGATCACCTGCATGGCCGCCACCGCGTCCGAGACCCCGGCCTTTTCGAAGAGGTCGATCATGCCCGGCGTAACGTCCAGCCCGCGCGCTTCCAGCACCATGGGGACCACGGCGAGCCGGCCCATCAGGTCGTGCGCCGTGTCCTCGGCGGCACGCCACATCCCGGCATGGGCGGGCAGGTCTCCGTAATGGCTGCCCATCGCCTCAAGACAGTCGCAGATCAGGTTGAAATGCTTGGATTCCTCGTCTGCGGACTTGACCCAGTCATCGTAGAATCCCGGTGGCATCGGGACATGAGTAAACCGGGCGATGATGTCCCAGTGCAGGTCCACCGCGTTCAGCTCGATATGGGCGACCGCGTGCAGGATGGCCTTGCGCCCGGCCTCGGTGCCGGGGCGGCGGCGCGGCACGTCGCGCGGGTCCAGCAAGGCAGGCTCTGCGGGCCGGGCGGGGCGGTCCGGCGGATTGGCGGAGCCGATCTCGGGCAGGTTGCCATCGGCACGGGCCGCCTGCCATTGGGCGGCATAGCGACGGGACAGGGCGGTCTTTTCGCGGCCATCGGCGGTGCGCAGCACCTCTTCGGCCATCTGGGCAAGCGGTTTCATGGGGCCCGTGTCGCGCGGCGACCGCCCGAGGTCAAGCCGCCGCGATCCCCGGCCATCGGGTGCCGATCAGAGGGCGCGAACGGCTTCCAGCACCTCTTCGGCGTGGCCGTCGACCTTGACCTTGGGCCAGACCCGGGCAACGCGCCCCTCTGCGTCGATCAGCACCGTGGTGCGGGTGATCCCTTCGAAGGTCTTGCCGTACATCTTCTTCTCGCCCCAGACGCCATAGGTTTCGCAGACATCGCCTTCGGCATCCGACAGCAGCGCCACCTTGAGGTCATGCTTCGCAACGAAGTTGTCGTGTTTTTTCACGCTGTCCTTGGAAATGCCCAGCACGGTTGCACCGGACGCCGCGAAATCCTCGAGCAACCCGGTGAAGGCGATGGCCTCCTTGGTGCAACCCGGCGTGTTGTCCTTGGGGTAGAAGAACAGCACCACTGGCCCGCCCTTGAGGTCGGACAGGGTCACATCGCCGCCGCCATCGCGAGGCAGGGTGAAATCGGGGGCAATGGTGCCAGGATCGAGTGCGGCCATTTGGTGTCCTTTCGCGACTGTCATTCCCTTTGCGTTCTAGCTCGGCTTGGCGGAGAATAAAGCCCCATGCAGGACGAGCAGGCAGAGAAGGCCCAAAGCGCCCCCGACGGGAGCGCCGACAGGGGCGCGGGTCAGAAGGACGCAGGGCGGCGGCACTATTGGCGCCGGCGTCTTCTTCGTCGCGCCGTGTTCCTGATCGTGGTGGCGCCGGTCGCCGCGATCCTCGTCGTTGCGCTGCTCATGATCGACAAGGAGGTGGCCGCGCCGAGCTGGTTGACCGAACGGGTCGAGGCGCGTGCCGAACAGGCCCTGGCCGGCGGAAGTCTGAATTTCGGCGAGATGACCTTGACGGTGGGTCACGACCTGCATCCGCGTATCGTCCTGCGCAATTCGGTCCTGCGCGATCGGGACGGTATCCCGCTGGCGCGGGTGCCACGGATCGAGGGGCTGGTGTCGCCGCGTGGGGTGCTCAAGGGCCGGTTGCTGGCGCAGGAGGTCGTGCTGTCGGGCGCGCAGCTTCAGGTGCGCCGCGCCGCCGATGGCACCGTGGCGGTGGCCTTCGACAGTGGCGCCGGCGAGGCCGGGCGGGCGGATACATTTCTTGGGCTCATCGACCAGTTGGATGCCATGTTCGCCCATGGCGCACTGGAGGCCCTGGAACAGGTTCAGGCGACGGGGCTCATCATCAACTTCTCCGACGCGCGGGCCGGGCGCAACTGGACGGTGGACAATGGCCGCATCACGCTTGACCTGCGGGATGCCGAGACGGTGCTGTCCGCCAACATCGCGCTGCTGTCCGGGCGCGACTACGTCAGCACGGCCGAATTCACCTATCGCAGCCCGCGCGGCAGCGCCGAGGCCGATTTCGGAGTGACGATCACCGAGATGGCCGCTGCCGACATCGCGAGCCAATCGCCCCTGCTGAGCTGGCTGGGCGTTCTCGAGGCACCGATCTCGGGCGCGTTGCGCGGTGTGGTGAACGAGGACGGGGCGCTGACCACGGCCAGTGCCACGTTGCAGATCGGGCAAGGCCGTCTGCAACCCACGGCTCAAACCCGGCCGATCCCGTTCGAGGGCGCGCGGACCTACCTGACCTACGATCCGGCCGACGCGCGGCTTGGCTTCGATCTGATCGAGGTGGATAGTGACTGGGGCGCGCTCAGCGGGGCGGGTCATGCCTATCTGCGGGAATTCGACGCGGGATGGCCGGGGGCGATCCTGGGCCAGGTTCGGATCGGGGAATTGCGGATCAATCCTGCCGATCTCTATCCCGAGCCACGTGACATCGGGGCGGCCAGCGCGGATTTCCGGTTGCGGCTGGATCCCTTCACGCTCGATCTCGGAGAGGCGGTGCTGGAAAATGGCGGCACCCCGCTGCGCCTGTCGGGCCGGGTTCGCGCCGCCTCTGAAGGCTGGGCCGTCGCGGTGGACGCCGCCGCCGAAACGCTGGACACCCAGAGCGCGCTTGCCCTGTGGCCCGAGGCCTTCAAACCGCGCACGCGGGGCTGGTTCGCCGACAATCTGCTGGGCGGCACGCTGTCGAACCTGACCTATGTGCATCGGTCCTCGCCAGGGCAGGATCCGCGCACCGCGCTCAACCTCGATTTCTCGGACGCCTCGCTCCGCGCCCTGCGCGATCTGCCACCCATCGAGGCCGCTGCCGGGACCTTGTCCGAGATCGACCGCCGCCTCGTCATGTCCTTGGATCGGGGCCACATCGTGGCCGCCCAGGGCGGCCGCCTCGATCTGGGCGGGTCGGTCATGACCATTCCGCGCACCGGTCCGAATCCACCCGCGCAATTCGATCTGTCGATCGACGGCACGATCACCGCCGCCATGTCGGTGCTGTCCGGCCCGCCCTTCAATGCGCTGGCCGGATCGGACTTACCCGTGGCCCTGGCCGATGGCCGGGGCACGATCAAGGTGACGCTGGACACGATCCTGAAAAGGGATGTGCCGCGCGAAGATCGCAGCTGGCGCGCCGAGGCGGCGTTGCGGGGCGTCCGGTCCGAGGTGCTGATCCCGGGCCGGTCGCTGTCGGCCGCGGCCCTGAGCGTGCAGGCCGAGACCGACAGTCTGACCATCAGCGGCGGGATCGAGGTGGACGGGCTGCCAGCCCAGGCCGTCTATGCGCGGGCGCTGGGTCCGGGATCGGGCGGAACCGGGCGCATCACGGCAGACGTTCCGCTTGGGCCGCAGTTCCTGGAGGTCTTCGACATCACCCTGCCGCCGGGCGCGGTGACGGGCGCAGGCACCGGACAGCTGGAACTGGACCTGTCGCAGCCCGAGGGGCCGGGTTTCACCCTGACCTCCGACCTCGCGGGGGTGGGGTTGTCGCTGTCGTCCATCGGATGGGCCAAAGCCGCAGGGGAAACTGGCCGGTTCGAGCTGGCCGGCCAGTTGGGCGACACCCCGCGTATCGACCGCATCGCGCTGGAGGCAGCGGGGCTGTCGGCAGTGGGCGCGATCACGCTTTCTCCCGATGGCGGGCTGGAGAGCGCCCTGTTCAGCCAGCTGCGGATCGGGGACTGGTTCGACGCGCCCGTGACGCTTGTGGGGCGTGGCGACGGCCAACCCGCCGAGATCCGTCTGAATGGCGGCACGCTGGACCTGCGCCGCGCCCGCTTCGGTGCCGGCGCAGGCGAGGCCGGGCCGATGACCATTGCGCTCGACCGGTTGCAGGTCAGCGAGGGAATCGCCCTGACCGGGTTTCGCGGAGACTTCACCGGCGCCGGCGGCCTGTCGGGCACCTTCACGGGCGCGGTCAACGGGGGCACGGCGGTGCAGGGCACGCTGGTGCCGATCGAAGGCCGCTCGGCCGTGCGTCTGCGCAGCGCCGATGCGGGCGGGGTGTTCCGCTATGCAGGGCTGCTGGGGAACGGTTTTGGCGGCGACATGGACCTGACCCTCCGGCCTGCCGGGGCCGAGGGCACCTATCTGGGCCGCCTTCAGGCCCGTGATCTGCGGGTGCGCGACGCCCCGGCGCTGGCCTCCTTGCTCGATGCGATCTCGGTGGTGGGGTTGCTGGCGCAGATGGGCGGGCAGGGGCTACTCTTCAACGATGTGGAGGCCGATTTCACCCTCACGCCCGACCGGATCACGGTGCAGAACGCGAGCGCGGTGGGGCCGGGACTGGGCCTGTCCCTCGATGGCGTCTACGGGTTGGCGAGCCGTCGCATGGATTTCCAGGGCGTGATCTCGCCCTTTTATGCGCTCAACGGGATCGGGGCGATCCTGACGCGGCCGGGCGAGGGGCTGATCGGCTTCAACTTCACCCTTCAGGGATCGGTTGACAGCCCGCGCGTTCTGGTCAATCCGCTGTCGGCACTGACCCCCGGCATGTTCCGGGAGATTTTCCGCCGCCCGCCGCCACAACCAACGCAATAGTCGCCCCATGAAACTCTCGGATTTCGATTTCGACCTGCCGGATGAGCTGATCGCCACCCGGCCCGCACGCCCCCGCAGTTCCGCCCGTCTGCTGGTGGCCGAGGGCGACCGCATCACCGATCGTCACGTGCGCGACCTGTGCGACGTGCTGCGCCCGGGCGACCGGCTGGTGCTGAACGACACGAAGGTGATCCCGGCGCGGCTTTTCGGCACCCGCACCCGTGGCGCGGCGCAGGCCCATATCGAGGTCACGCTGCTGGAGCCGCGCGCCGATGGCACCTGGGCGGCGCTGGTCAAGCCGCTGCGCAAGCTCAAGGAGGGTGAAGAGGTCGTGTTCTCGCCCGACCTCTCCGCCACGATGGAGGGGCGCGAGGACGGGCAAGCTCGGTTGCGGTTCAACCTGACCGGAGAGGATTTCGACGCCGCGCTGGAGGCGGCGGGCCAGATGCCCCTGCCGCCCTATATCGCCGCCAAGCGACCCGCCGACGCCGCCGACAAGACCGATTACCAGACGATCTGGGCGAAAGAGACCGGGGCGGTGGCCGCCCCGACCGCCTCTTTGCACTTCGAGGACTGGCTGCTGGCCGATCTGGCCGCCATGGGCGTGACCTTTACCCATGTGACCCTGCATGTGGGGGCGGGCACCTTCCTTCCGGTCAAGGTCGATGACATTTCCGAGCACAAGATGCATGCCGAATGGGGCCGTGTGACCCGGCAGGCGGCGGACGAGATCAACGCGACCCGCGCCACCGGGGGCCGGATCATCCCGGTGGGCACCACGGCCCTTCGGCTGATCGAAAGCGCGGCGGATGAGGGCGGCATGGTCCCCTGGGAAGGCAAGACCGACATCTTCATTACCCCCGGCTTCAGGTTCCGCATTGCCGACGGGTTGATGACGAACTTCCACCTGCCGAAATCCACGCTCATGATGCTGGTCAGCGCCATGATGGGGGTGGAGCGGATCCGGGCGATCTACGATCACGCGGTCGCGGAGCGCTATCGCTTCTTCAGCTACGGGGACAGTTCGATCCTGTTTCCGCAGGGCGATTAGGCGCGGCCGGTCCGGCTGTCGCGCCGGACGCACGATTCCCCGTTGAATTCCTGTGTCGCTGGCGTGTTATGCCGGGACGCGAACGACACCGACTCACCCCCGAGTCCCCCATAGGATGACCTCATGATTCCCGTGCTGCGCAATTCCTGGCCCCTGTTTCTGGGCATGTTCATGTTGATGATGGGCAACGGCCTGCAATCGACCCTTCTTGGTGTGCGCGGCGGGTTGGAGAATTTCTCGACCCTCCAGATGTCCATCGTCATGTCGGGCTATTTCGCCGGGTTCCTGCTGGGGTCGCGGATCACCCCCGAACTGATCCGGCGCGTGGGCCATGTGCGGGTCTTCGCCGCGCTCGGCTCGACCGTGTCGGCGGTGCTGATCCTTTATCCCGTGCTGGTCGATGTCTGGGCCTGGTCCATCGGGCGCGTGTTGATCGGGTTGTGCATTTCCGGCGTCTACATCACCGCCGAGAGCTGGCTGAACCACTCGGCGACCAATGAAACCCGTGGTCAGGCGCTGTCCGTCTACATGATCGTGCAGATGGGTG
The DNA here is from genome assembly GCF_003129565.1 of Salibaculum griseiflavum. Taxonomy (GTDB): domain Bacteria; phylum Pseudomonadota; class Alphaproteobacteria; order Rhodobacterales; family Rhodobacteraceae; genus Salibaculum; species Salibaculum griseiflavum. The sequence goes on along the minus strand of NZ_QETF01000002.1, from coordinate 86,490 downwards.
GGATCATCCTGGCGCAATACGTGCTGACACTGGGGGATGCGGCGGGCTACGTTCTGTTCATTATCCCGTCGGTGCTTGTGTCACTGTCCTTCGCGCCGATCCTGTTGTCGGTCTCGCCGACCCCGGCGACAGAGACCACCAAGCCCATGCGCCTGCGCAACCTGGTCGAAGCATCACCGCTCGCAGCCGTGGGGATGTTCCTGTTGGGCGGCGTTTTCGCGGCGCAATTCGGTATGGTGGCGGTCTACGGCTCGGAGGCGGGGCTGAGCGTCGGCCAGATTTCCCTGCTGGTCTCGGTGATCTTCACGGCCTCGCTGGTCGCGCAATTCCCCATCGGCTGGCTGTCGGACCGCATGGACCGGCGTATCCTGATCGTCTGGGCTGCGACCATCGGCGGCATCGGCGGCCTGATCGCGGCCTTTCTGGGCAACAGCTTCATCCTGCTGCTGGTCGGGGCGGCGATGGTCGGGGGCATGTCCAACCCGCTCTATGCGCTGCTGATCGCCTATGCCAATGACTTCCTCGAACATGACGACATGCCTGCGGCCTCGGCCGGGTTCATCTTCATCAACGGGATCGGCGCGATCCTGGGGCCGATCGTCATGGGCTATGCCATGGGGCAGCTGGGGATCTATGCATTCTGGTTGCTGGTCGCGTTCCTGATGCTTGGCCTGGCCGGCTATGGCCTGCTGCGCATGATTCAACGACCCACGCAGGACGATTTCAGCGTCGAGGACATGACCTCCTATGCGCCGGTCTCGCCGGCCGGCTCGCCCGTTGCGGTCGAGGTCGCGCAGGAACTCTACATTGAAACTGAGTTGGAAGAGCAACAGTCAGATGACCAAGGGTAATCCGCTCCGTTGCCAGGTCTTTGCCTTTCTGCAACGGTTTCATGACAGGCAGGGACAGGCGGCATGAAAGGACAAGCCATGGTCACCCCCGAGCAGATCGTATCCTTCTGGCTGGACGAGGTCGGCCCGAAGGGCTGGTATGCGGTCGATGACACGGTCGATGCAGAGATCCGCAAGCGGTTCGAGGCGATCTGGCAGGAGGCGCGTGAAGGCGCCTGCGGCCTGTGGCTGACCAACGCGCTCGGCACTTTGGGCTATATCATCCTGACCGACCAGTTCCCCCGCAACATGTTCCGCGACGATCCGCGGGCGTTCGAGACGGATCGGTCGGCGCGGGCGGCCAGCAAGGTGGCGATCGACCGGGGCTGGGACAAGCGCATCGCGGAACCGGCGAGGCAGTTCTTCTACCTGCCGCTGGTCCATTCCGAGAACCTGTGCGACCAGGAACGCGCGGTGCGCCTGATGGCGGCACGGATGCCCGAAACCGGGGCGGAAAACCTGCGCCATGCCAAGGCGCATCGCCTGGTGATCCGCGACTTCGGCCGTTTTCCCTATCGCAATGCGGCCCTCGGCCGCGAAACCAGCGATGCCGAGGCGGAGTGGATGAAGCAGGGCGGCTACATGACGGCGCTGCAAGCCGTTGATGCCGCGGCAGAGCCGACGCCTGCGTAATTCTGCCATCGTCGACGGACCGACCGCGTTTTGACGAAAATGCACTGGATTTGATGCCGGGCGATTAAGCTCGGTGAAACCGTGTTTGCCTAGTGTCCCCTTTCATTGGAGATCGTCCCGGGGGCCATGGCACTGTGAAAGATGGAAAGGTCAAACCGTCCGAAGGGCTGGACCACTGGCTCGTGGAGCCCGACGGCGAAGGCGTCCGTGACGAGCTTGCCCTGGCCGAGCAGATCATGAACATCATGGAACAGGGTATCCTCGTCTGGACCGCGGACGGTATCTGCGAGCTGCACAATACCCGCATATTCGACGTGCTGGAACTGAACGGGGACGACCTGGCCATCGGCACGACTCGCGAGGAATTCCGCGATCGCGCCGTGGCTCGCGGCGAAATGTCAGCAGAGGATCGCGAAGGGTCGGCCGCGCGCATCAAGGCTCACCAGCCTTATTCCTTCGACCGGCACCTGCCCTCGGGGCGGGTCGTTCTGACAAATGCGCGCCCGGCGCGGGGCGGCGGCTATGTCGTGACCTTCACCGACGTCACCCGCGAACGCGCGGCGGCACGAGAACTGACCCGCGCCAAGCGCGAGGCCGAGGCGGCGCAGAAGAAGTCGCAAGAGGTGCTGGAACAGGAGCGCGCACGCCAGGTCGCGGCGCGCCAGCTTTCGGAACTCGATGAATGGTTGCAATCATGCAAGTCCCTCGATGAGCTTTACATGATCGTCACCCGCTTCATGGAGCGCTTGTTGCCGGGCTCGCAGGGCGAGCTGTATCTCTATTCCAATTCCCGGGACGGGTTGGTCGGCACCTGCAACTGGAACACGACCGATCTGCACCACCATGTCACCGCCGACAGCTGTTGGTCGCTGCGGCGGGGCCGGTCCTACGAATACAGCGCCGAGGGGCTGTGTTTCCTATGCGATCACGTGGCCGATCACGACCACAAGGTCGCGGTCAAGGAATACCTGTGCGTGCCCATCGTGGCCCATGGCGACACGGTCGGATTGCTGCATATCCGCTTCGGCGGCAAACCGGGCGGCAGTGCTGACCTGCAGCATCACGGCGATCTGGCCCTGCGCTGCGCGGAACACATCGCCATGGCCATCGCCAATGTGAAGCTGCGTGACGAATTGCACGACCAATCGATCCGCGACCCCCTGACCGGCCTTTATAACCGGCGCTACTTCATGGATGCCCTGCGCCGCGAAATCGGTGTCGCCGATGGCGGTGGCCCGGGATTCGGGCTGATTTCCTTCGATGCGGACAAGTTCAAATCCTTCAACGACAATCACGGTCATGACGCGGGCGATATGGTTTTGCGTGCGATCTCGGAGCAGCTGTTCACCACCTTCGATCCAGCGGACATTTGTTGCCGCATGGGGGGCGAGGAATTCGCTGTTTGCCTTCCGGGCAAGGATCTCGACCAGGTCGAGGCCGCCGCCGAGGCCATGCGCCAGGACATCGCCGCGCTTCAGATCCGCACGGCCTATACGGTGCTGCCGAAGGTGACGGTTTCGGCCGGTGTGACGGCCTATGGCGGCGGGGGCGGGGCCTCGCCTAACAGCCTTCTCAAATGCGCCGACGACGCGCTCTATCGCGCCAAGGACGGGGGACGTAACAGGGTCTGCCGTGCCGAATGGGGCGGGCCCGCCGCACAGGGCTAGGCCAAGCAGCCCCCGCGGCAACTGCATAGCCGCCATGAATTGCGACCTCTGGATGCGGCAGACAATTTAGTTTAAGGGTAAACTAAATCTGGATGAGGAGGCGCATCAATGGCAGCTCGCAACTTCGACATGATCGTGATCGGGGCCGGTCCGGGAGGCTATGTGGCCGCGATCCGCGGGGCCCAGCTGGGGCTGTCCGTGGCAATCGTGGAACGCGAACACCTGGGCGGGATCTGCCTGAACTGGGGCTGTATCCCCACCAAGGCGATGCTGCGCTCGGCCGAGGTTTTTCACCTGATGGAGCGGGCCAAGGATTTCGGTCTGAGTGCCGACAAGATCGGCTATGATCTGGACGCGGTGGTCAAACGGTCGCGCGACGTTGCCGGCCAGCTGACCAGCGGCATCGGCCATCTGATGAAAAAGAACAAGGTCACCGTCGTGATGGGTGAGGCGACGATTCCCGCAAAGGGCAAAGTGAGCGTCAAAACCGACAAGGGGACCGAAGAGCTGACCGCCAAGAACATCGTTCTGGCCACCGGCGCGCGGGCCCGTGAACTGCCGGGGCTGGAGGCCGATGGCGACCTGGTCTGGACCTACAAGCACGCGTTGCAGCCCAAGCGGATGCCAAAGAAACTGCTGGTCATCGGCTCGGGCGCGATCGGCATCGAGTTCGCCAGTTTCTACAACACGCTGGGTGCTGACACGACCGTGGTCGAGGTCATGGACCGCGTGTTGCCGGTGGAGGACGAGGAAATCTCGAAATTCGCCAAGAAGCAGTTTGAAAAGCAGGGCATGACCATCATGCAGAAGGCCATGGTCAAGCAGTTGGATCGCGGAAAGGGCAAGGTCACCGCTCATATCGAAACCGGCGGCAAGGTCGAGAAACATGAGTTCGACACGGTGATTTCCGCTGTCGGCATCGTCGGCAATGTCGAGGGTCTGGGCCTGGAAGAGCTAGGCGTTAAGGTCGACCGCACCCATGTCGTGACGGATGAATACTGCCGCACCGGGGTCGAGGGTCTTTATGCCATCGGCGATATCGCGGGCGCGCCCTGGCTGGCACACAAGGCCAGCCACGAGGGCGTCATGGTCGCCGACCTGATCGGCGGCAAACACGCGCACCCGGTCAAACCCGAGAGCATCGCCGGCTGCACCTATTGCCATCCGCAGGTCGCCAGTGTCGGCCTGACCGAGGCGCAGGCCAAGGAGCAGGGCTACAAGATCAAGGTCGGCCGCTTCCCTTTCATCGGCAACGGCAAGGCCATCGCCCTGGGCGAACCCGAGGGGCTGATCAAGACGGTGTTCGATGAAAAGACGGGCGAACTTCTGGGCGCGCACATGGTCGGCGCCGAGGTGACGGAACTGATCCAGGGCTACGTGGTGGGCCGTCAGCTGGAAACCACCGAGGAAGACCTGATGAACACGGTCTTCCCGCATCCGACCCTGTCCGAGATGATGCACGAAAGCGTCCTCGACGCCTTCGATCGCGTGATTCACATGTAGGCTGACTCCCTAAAGAGCTCGGCCAGCGCAGGGAAGCGATTGGCCGCGCCAATGGCGTCCGCGCGCCGGTAAGAAATGCGAAAGGGCGGCCCTCGGAAGGCCGCCCTTTCGATTTCATCCCCGTCCGATCACTCGACGGTCAGGGGGGACCGCGCCACGATGGTCCGATCCTGGTTCAGGAAATACCGCACCTCGTACTCGCCCGGCTCCTCGGGCAGGTCGATCTGCACCGGGTTGCCAGTGCGGGTGTAGCGGTAGGTCTCGTAGCGATCCTCGCCGACCCGTCCGATGCCGATATAATCGCTGGGGTAGTCCGGCCCGTCCCATCCGACCATCAGCGTGCCGCCGGCCGCGGCGGTGGCATCATGGGTCAGCTGAACAGTGATTGGCTCGACCGTGATGGCGCGGCGTGCGGCGACTTGCCGGTCCTGGTTCAGGACATAGCGGATCTCGTACTCTCCCGGCGCGACCGGCATGGTCAACTGGCCGGGGTTGCCTTCGCGGGTGTAGACGTAGTTCTCGTAGCCGCCGTCATCGGGGCGCGATACCGCGAGGTAGTCGTTCTGGTAGTCCGGCCCGGCCCAGTCGACCGGGATCGTCGCGCCCATAGGGGCGCTGGCGGCGGCATCGAGCGTGACTTTCAGCGGTGTGACCGTGATCGTCGTCGTGGCGGCCACCTCGCGGTCCTGGTTCAGCACGTAGCGGATTTCATAGGTGCCCGGTTCGGCCGGCATTTGCAGCATCGCGGGATTGCCGGTGCGGGTATAAGCGTAGTTCACGTAGCCGTTCTCGCCGGGGACCGAGACCGCGATGTAGTCGTTCTGGTAGTCGGGACCGACCCAGTCGACGGGGATGCTGTCGCCGGCCACCGCTTCGGCGGGGGCCGAGACGGACAGGGCGATATCCGTCACGGTGATCGGTCGCGTGGCCAAAACCTGCCGATCCTGGTTCAGGATGTAGCGCAGTTCGTAGTCACCCGGTTCCGCCGGCATCTGCAGGCTCAGCGGGTTGCCCTCGCGGGTATAGGTGTAATTGACGTAGCCGCTCTCGCCGGGGACCGAGACGGCGAGGTAGTCGCCATCGCGATCCGGTCCCTGCCAATCGACGCTGATGTCGGCGCCGCGCTCGGCCTCGGCGGGCGCGTCGAGTGTCACCGCCACCTCGGTCACGGTGATCGGCCGAGTGGCCATGACCGTGCGATCCTGGCTCAGAATGTAGCGCAATTCGTAGTCGCCCGGTTCGGGCGGCATCTGCAGGCTCAGAGGCGTGCCCTCGCGGGTGTAGGTATAATTGACGTAGCCGCTCTCGCCGGGAACCGAGACGGCCAGGTAATCGCCGTCATAGTCGGGGCCGGTCCAGTCGACTGGAATGTCGGCTCCGATCTGCGCCTCTTCGGGCCCATCAAGCGTGACCTCGACCGGGGTGATCTCGATCGACGCGGTGGCCAGCACCTCGCGTCCGTCATCGCGGATATAGCGCAGCTCGTAATCGCCCGTCTCGGGCGGCATTTGAAGGGCCACCGGGTTGCCCTCGCGGGTATAGGTGTAATTGACGTAGCCGCTTTCGCCGGGCACAGAGACGGTGATGTAGTCGCCGTCCTCGTTCGGGCCGTCCCAGCCAACCTCGACCGTGTCGCCCAGCGTGGCGCTGGCCGGGCCTATGACCCGGGCCGAGGGGGCAGGGGTCTCAAAGACCAGCGTCACCTCGCGGCCATCGCCAAGGGCGACGAATTGCGCGCTTTGCTCGACTTCCTGCGCGGTCCAATAGGCGGTCGCAGTGTAGGACCCTTCGGCAAGTTCCAGGTTCAGAGGATTGCCCGCCTCACCTTCGGTCACGGCGCCGTCTTCGCCGGACACGTCCCAAAGGACGGGCGTGTCGATCAGGCTGTCGTCGTCCAGCAGCGCTGTGAAGGTCACGGGCACCAGCAGCGGCTCGGGCTCCGGTTGAGGGGCGACCGCCACGGTCTCCAGCGCGTCGGTCAGTTCCTCTGCATTGGCGGCGGTGGTGAAGCTGCCGCCGGTTTCCTCGGCCAGGCACTGCATCTGGGCCAGCGCGTCGGGGTCGGTCACGTCGAAGCCCACCACATGGGCCGTGAAACCGATGCCGGCCTGCTCCAGCGCGCGGGCGGCGGCACAGGGGTCGGGGTTGCAGGTCTCGATCCCGTCCGAGACCAGGATCACGGTCGCCTCTTCCTCGGTGTAGCGCAGCGCCTCGGCGGCGGCGATGACCGCATCGGTCATCGGGGTCTTGCCGCGCGGATTGATGCCATTGACCGCCTCGCGGATCGCCTCGCGATTGCCGGTGCCGGGGGCGACCATGGTTTCGATATCGGTGCAATCCCCGCGGGTTCGGTGGCCGTAGACGGTCAGGCCGAGATTCTCGTCGCCGGGGAAGTCATCAAGGATCGTGCCCACGACCTCGCGCGCGATGACGATCTTGTTGATCCCGTCGATCTGGCCCCACATGGACCCGGACCCATCAAGAACGAGGATCGTATTGGGCCGGTCCTGTGCGTGGGCTGCGAGGGGCAAGATGAGTGAAAGGATCAGGGCAGCGAGGCGTTGCATGAAAATACTCCGGATCAGGTCAATGATCCGGAGTTAAGCATGAACCGACCGAGTCGGCCAAACGCGGCGTTGGTCAGGGTTTCCCGACCTCAGCTGACCTCGCCGCCGGCCCGGGCCCAGTCCTGCAAGCCGCCAAGGTTGTAGACCTCGGTATAGCCCATCTGAAGCATGGCCTGCGCCGCCATCTGGCTGCGGGCGCCCGATGCACAGTAGAGCGCGATCGGTTTGTCGGTTTTCAACGCCTCATGGTGTTCGGGGCTGCGTGGATCGGCCTTCATCTGGAAGGTCGAAAGCGGGATCGCCACGGCCCCCTTGGCCATGCCGGACATGGCACGTTCGGCCGGGTCACGGATATCGACGAGGGTCAGGGTTTCATCGGCCACCTTTGCGATGGCGTCCTGCGGGGCGATGCGGGCCACCTTGGGCCCGGATTGGAACATGTTCAGCATGGGGATACTCCTGATCGCTGTTGTCCACGGTATATACATTAGGAAAATGAAATGTAAAGGGGGCATGCAGACAATCGCACATGTTCGCTTAACGTTCTCATTTTTTGGTTGGAGACTCCCGCGCCATCCCCTATCTGTTAACCCACTGTTCACCGGGGGCGTCATGGCCGAACTCAAGTATATCGAGGTGCGCGGCGCGCGCGAACACAACCTGAAGAATGTCGATGTCGACATTCCGCGGGATGAACTTGTGGTGATCACCGGCCTGTCGGGGTCTGGCAAGTCGTCGCTGGCCTTCGACACGATCTATGCCGAGGGGCAGAGGCGCTATGTCGAAAGCCTCAGCGCCTATGCGCGGCAATTCCTCGACATGATGGAAAAGCCGGACGTGGACCATATCAACGGCCTCAGCCCCGCCATTTCCATCGAGCAGAAGACGACCAGCAAGAACCCGCGCTCGACGGTCGGCACGGTCACGGAAATCTACGACTACATGCGCCTGCTGTTCGCGCGGGTCGGCACACCCTATTCCCCGGCCACCGGCCTGCCCATCGAGGCGCAGCAGGTGCAGGACATGGTCGACCGCGTGATGGCGATGGAGGAGGGGACGCGCGGCTACCTCCTGGCGCCGATCATCCGCGACCGGAAGGGCGAATACCGCAAGGAATTCCTCGAACTGCGCAAGCAGGGCTTCCAGCGGGTCAAGGTGGACGGCCAGTTCTACGAGCTGGACGAGCCGCCGACGCTGGACAAGAAGTTCCGCCACGACATCGACGTGGTGGTCGACCGGATCGTGGTGCGCGAGGGTCTGGAAACCCGGCTGGCGGACAGCTTCCGCACCGCGCTGGACCTGGCCGACGGGATCGCCATTCTCGAGACTGCCCCGCGCGAAGGCGACCCCGAACGCGTCACCTTCAGCGAAAACTTCGCCTGTCCGGTCAGCGGCTTCACCATCCCCGAGATCGAGCCGCGCCTGTTTTCCTTCAACGCGCCCTTCGGGGCCTGCCCGTCTTGTGACGGGCTTGGGGTCGAGCTGTTCTTCGACCCCGCCCTGATGGTGCCGGATGCTACGCTGACCCTCGGCAACGGCGCCATCGCGCCCTGGCGCAAGGGCAAGTCGCCCTATTTCCTGCAAACCATCGAGGCCATCGCCCGACACTACGATTTCGACCGCGGCGCGCGCTGGAAAGACCTGCCGAGAAAGGTGCAGGACGTGTTCCTGTTCGGCTCGGGCGAGGAAGAGATCAAGTTCCGCTATGACGAGGGCGGCCGCGTCTACGAGGTCACGCGCAGTTTCGAGGGGGTCATCCCCAACATGCAGCGCCGCTACCGCGAAACCGACAGCGCCTGGATCCGGGAAGAATTCGAACGCTACCAGAACAACCGCCCCTGTGGCACCTGCGGCGGCTACCGCCTGCGCGAAGAGGCGCTGGCGGTCAAGATTGCCGGGCTGCACGTGGGGCAGGTGGTCGAGATGTCGATCAAGGAGGCGCTGGCCTGGATCGACAGCGTGCCCGAGAGCCTGACCCAGCAGAAGAACGAGATCGCCCGCGCCATCCTCAAGGAGATCCGAGAGCGCCTCGGCTTCCTCAACAATGTGGGCCTCGACTACCTGACCTTGTCACGCAACGCGGGGACGCTCTCGGGTGGGGAAAGCCAGCGCATCCGCCTCGCCAGCCAGATCGGCTCGGGCCTCACGGGTGTGCTCTACGTGCTCGACGAACCCTCCATCGGGCTGCACCAGCGCGACAATGACCGGCTGCTGACCACGCTCAAGAACCTGCGCGACCAGGGCAACACGGTGATCGTTGTCGAACATGACGAAGAAGCGATCCGAGAGGCCGATTACGTGCTCGATATCGGCCCCGGCGCGGGTGTGCATGGCGGCGAGATCATCGCGCGCGGCACGCCGCAGCAGATCATGGACACGCCCGACAGCGTGACCGGCGATTACCTGGCCGGACGGCGCGAGATCGCGATCCCGGCCGAACGCCGCAAGGGCAACAAGAAGACCGTCACGGTCAAGAAGGCCACCGGCAACAACCTGCAAGCCATCGACGTGGATTTCCCACTGGGCAAATTCGTCTGCGTGACGGGCGTGTCCGGCGGTGGCAAGTCGACCCTGACCATCGAAACCCTGTTCAAGACCGCCTCCATGCGGCTCAACGGCGCCCGCCAGACGCCCGCGCCCTGCGAGACGATCAAGGGGCTGGAGCATCTGGACAAGGTGATCGACATCGACCAGCGCCCCATCGGGCGCACGCCGCGCTCGAACCCCGCCACCTACACCGGCGCCTTCACCCCGATCCGCGACTGGTTCGCCGGCCTGCCCGAAGCCAAGGCGCGCGGCTACAAGCCCGGGCGCTTCAGCTTCAACGTCAAGGGCGGGCGGTGCGAGGCCTGCCAGGGCGACGGCGTCATCAAGATCGAGATGCACTTCCTGCCGGATGTCTACGTGGAATGCGAGACCTGCAAGGGTGCGCGCTACAACCGCGAAACGCTGGAAATCCGCTTCAAGGGCAAGAGCATCGCCGACGTTCTCGATATGACGGTCGAAGAGGCGCAGGCGTTCTTCAAGGCCGTCCCCAGCATCCGCGAGAAGATGGATGCGCTGATGCGCGTCGGGCTGGGTTATATCAAGGTCGGCCAACAGGCCACGACCCTGTCCGGGGGTGAGGCGCAGCGCGTGAAACTCTCCAAGGAGCTCAGCAAACGCTCCACCGGCCGCACGCTCTATATCCTCGACGAACCCACCACCGGGCTGCATTTCGAGGATGTGAAGAAACTGCTGGAAGTGCTGCATGAACTGGTCGAGCAGGGCAACACCGTCGTGGTGATTGAGCACAATCTCGATGTCATCAAGACGGCCGACCACTTGATCGATATCGGCCCCGAAGGCGGCGATGGCGGCGGCACCGTGGTCGCCACCGGCACCCCCGAACAGGTGGCCGAGGTCGCCGAAAGCCATACCGGCCGCTATCTGAAACCGATGCTGACCAGCAAGAAAAAGGTCGCCGCCGAATAGCGCCGACCCTGCTCTCATCTCGCCGGAAATACTCTCGGGGGAGTGTGAGGGGGCAGACAGCCCCCTCGCGGATCACTCCGCGGCGATCTTGATCACCGGCTCCATCGAGGCCAGGTCGGCATCGCTCAGGTGGCATTTGACCTGGTGGCCATCGGCCAGGGTCCGCACCGGGGGCACCTCGCTTTCGCAGAGCGACGCACCGGCCTTGTCCTTCCAGCGGCAGCGCGTCTGGAACGGGCAGCCCGAGGGCGGGTTCATGGCCGAGGGTATATCGCCTTCCAGCACGATATGCTGCTTTTCGATATGGGTGTCGGCGATGGGCACCGCGGACAGAAGCGCCTCGGTATAGGGGTGATAGGGGGGCGAGAAGACCTGTTCGGTCGTGCCCAGCTCCACCACGTGGCCCAGATACATGACCATGACCCGATCCGACAGATAGCGCACGATCGACAGGTCGTGGCTGATGAACAGAAGCGTGGTCTTTTCCTCGCGCTGGATCTCCATCAGCAGATCGGTCACGGCGGCCTGCACCGACACGTCAAGCGCCGAAACGGGTTCGTCCGCCACCACGATCCGGGCGCCTCCGGCAAAGGCGCGGGCGATGCCCACACGCTGTTTCTGGCCGCCCGACAGCTGGCGCGGCATGCGGTCGGCAAAGGCGCGCGGCAGTTTCACGAGATCGAGCAGCGATAGCATCTTTTCGCGGCGTTCCTCATCGTTCTTGCCGAACTTGAAGATTTCCAGGGCCCGGATGATCTGCCGTCCCACGGTCATCGACGGGTTCAGGGTGTCGAACGGGTTCTGGAATACCATCTGCACGTCGGCCACGGTCTGGGTGTCGCGGTTCTCGATCGGGGTGGAACCGATGGATTTGTTGTCCAACAGGATCTCGCCCTCTGTCGCTGTCTCCAGCCCCATCAGCACCTTGGCAAAGGTCGACTTGCCGCAGCCGGATTCGCCCACGATCGCCAGCGTCTCGCTTTCGCGGGCCTCGAAGGACAGGGTCTCGTTGGCCTTGACCACGCGTTTCTCGCCGCCGCCGAACAGGGCGTTGGCCGCGACCTCGTAGTATTTCTTGAGGTTGTCCATCTTGAGGACGACCTGTCCCGGCTCGTTTTTCTCGGTGGTCTGCGAGGCCACCAGTGGCGCATCCCAGTCGATTTCCTTGAACTTCAGACAGCGGCTTTCGTGCCGGTCGTCGCCCGGCACGGGCTCCATCAGGATATCCTGCGCATCGCAGCGCCCGGCCTCGAAATAATCGCAGCGCGGGCCGAAGTTGCAGCCCGGCGGGCGTTCATGGGGCAGGGGGAAGTTGCCCGGAATGGCCACCAGCGGGCGCGCGTTCTTGTCGGCACCGGGCAGGGGGATCGAGCGGAACAGCGCCTGCGTGTAGGGGTGGCGCATCTTGTCGAACACGTCCTCGATGCTGCCGCGTTCCACCGCCTCGCCGGAATACATGACGCAGATACGGTCACAGGTCTCAAGCACCAGCCCAAGGTTGTGCGAGATGAAGAGCATGGAGGTGCCGTATTTCTTGCCAAGGTCCTTGACCAGGTCGACCACCGCCGCCTCGACGGTCACGTCAAGCGCCGTGGTCGGCTCATCCAGGATCAGCAGCGACGGTTTGGACATCAGCGCCATGGCGATGACGATCCGCTGTTGCTGCCCGCCCGACAACTGGTGCGGATAGGATCGCAGCATTCGTTCGGGGTCTGGCAGTTTCACGTCCGCGACCACTTCGAGCGCCCGCTCATAGGCCTCGGTTTCGGAAATGCCCTCGTGGATCATCGGCACTTCCATCAGCTGCTGGCCGATGCGCATGGCCGGGTTCAGGCTGGCCATGGGTTCCTGGTAGATCATGGCGATCTGGCTGCCGCGAATGTCGCGCAGCTCGTCCGGGGTCATCTCGCCGAGGTCACGGCCCTTGAACTTGATGGACCCGCCGACGATACGGCCGTTGACGCCGAGGTCCTGCATGACCCCGAGCGCCACGGTCGACTTGCCGCAACCGGATTCCCCCACCAGACCCAGCGCCTCGCCGGGCATCACCTTGGCGGAGAAATCCATAACCGCCGGAATTTCCCTCAGCCGCGTGAAGAAGCTGATGGAAAGCTTGTCGATCTCCAGGATCGGACCGTCGTAATCCCACTTTTTCATGGCGCTCTCCTCAGTCCTTCAGGGATTCTTCACGCAGGCCGTCGGCCAGCAGGTTCAGGCCAAGCACGAGGCTCAGCAGGGCGATCGCCGGCGGCAGGGCCGGGTGGGCGTAGATCAACAGAAGCTTGCGCCCTTCATTGATCGTGGACCCCCAGTCCGGACTCTCCGGCGGCAGGCCGAGGCCGAAGAAGCCTAGCGTCCCGAGAAGGATGGTGGTGTAGCCGATGCGCAGGCAGAAATCGACGATCAGCGGTCCACGCGCATTGGGCAGGATTTCCCACAGCATGATGTACCAGGGGCGCTCGCCCCGGGTCTGGGCCGCGGCGACGTAGTCGCGCGTCTTGATGTCCAGCGCCAGGCCTCGAACGATCCGGAACACGGTCGGGCTGTTGACGAAGACCACCGAGACGAAGACCACCAGGATTCCGCCGGGAATATCGAAGAAATCGAGCGGCCAGAAGTCGATCGGGCTGCCTTGCTGGTTGATCACCGACAGGTAGAGCATCAGCAGTGGCACCAGCACGATGGCCAGGATCAGGTAATCCTTGCTGGGCTGATTGCGGTAGCGCGAATGGATCAGCACCCCGAAGAAGACCAGCGGGAAGATGAACAGCACCATGGCCATGTAGTTGGGCAGGCCGGTGGCGATGATCTCGGGCGTCACCAGAAGATAGAACAACAGGATCACCGGGAACGCCAGGATCAGGTTGGCGAGGAAGGACAGGAACGTGTCCAACCGACCTCCGTAATAGCCCGCCGGCAGGCCCAGAGTGATCCCCACCATGAAGGCAAAGAGCGTGGCCAGCGGGGCGATCATCATCACGATGACGGACCCTTCGACCATGCGGCTGAAAATGTCGCGCGCCAGGTTGTCGCCGCCCAGAAGGTAATGGGCGAAGCCCGCCTCGCCCTCGGGCATGGGCACGCCCGGCGGTTGGTTCTTCAGGCCCGAGATCTGCGCGAGCGGATCATGGGTGCCGACCAGGTCGAAGATGCCCACGAAGACGGCCGTGAAGACCCAGAACATGACCAGGCCGAAACCGATCATCCCGATCACGCTGTCAAAAAGCTTGCCGTAGAGGCCCAGGCGGCGCTTGAAGATGATCGACAGGGTGAAGGTGAGGATCAGCGCGAGCCAGACGGGCAGGAACTGTTTGGCCATTTCGCCGACGATGCCTGCGTTGCCGTAGCCGGCGAACTGGCTGAAGAAGATGAAGGCCACGATGACGCCGACGATCACGATGAATGACCAGCGGATCAGCCATTCGAACAGCGCCGCGGGGGCCCGCTGCAGCAGGTAGGCGAAAAAGCCGCCCATCAGCAGGAAGACCAGCGCGGTGATCGTTGTGTTCAGCCAGCCGGGCAGGCCCAGCTCGGCCAACCAGGCCGACAGGGTCGGATCGGCGGTGAAGGCTTCGAGGGCATAGAGCACAAGACCCACCGCGATCGCCGGGATGGCCAGTTCGAAGAACGAGGTCTTGTCGCTCCAGCGCCAGGGCACGACGACGGCACCGCCGGCGGCCGTGACCTGTTGCGTGGAGGTTGCGAAGGCGGCGACGAAATTGCCTACGACAGCCAGCACGAACACCGCGACCGCGATGATCATGACGGGGCCGAGGGTGCTTCCGAGAGAACCGGTCCAGGTTAGGGCTTCCATGATCTCTCTCCCTTACGAAATGCGGATACGCGGGTTCAGGAAGACATAGCCGATGTCGGAAATCAGCTGTGTCGCGAGAACCACGAAGACCGAGACCACCGAAACGCCCAGGAGCATCTCGATGTCGTTGTTGCCGGCGGCTTGCACCAGCGTCCAGCCGAAGCCCTTGTAGTTGAACAGGGTCTCGACGATGACAACGCCGTTCAGCAGCCACGGGAATTGCAGCATGATCACGGTGAAGGGTGCGATCAGGGCGTTGCGCAGCGCGTGGCGCAGCACGATGTTGCGGAAGCTGACCCCCTTGAGCCGCGCGGTGCGGATGTATTGCGCGGTCATGACCTCGGTCATCGAGGCGCGGGTCATGCGCGCGATATAGCCCATCCCGTAAAGCGCGACCGTCAGTACCGGCAGGGTGAAATTCTCGAAGGTGATGTTGTCCATCGCCGAGGTCGCCGTGCCCTTGAACCATTGCATGTTGAAGGTCGCGGTGGCGAAGACCGCGATGAAGACGACGCCCGAGACATATTCGGGTGTCGCCGTGGACAGGATCGAGACGGTCGAGAGCGACCGGTCGGTGCGCGAGCCTTCTTTCATCCCGGCCAGAACGCCGATGATCAGCGCGCCGGGCACCATGACCAGCATCACGAAGAACATCAGCTTGGCGGTTTGCCAGCCGCGTTCGCCCAGGATCGAGCTGACCTCGTCGCGGAACACCGTCGAATAGCCCCAGTCGCCCTGCAAGACGCCGCAGAAGGTCGCCGTATCCTCGGTGATGGTAGAATTGTTGGCGCAGCGGCCGCGGGTTTCGCCGTCGGTGCCCTCGATCACGTAACCCGGCAGGACGCCCAGCCATTCACCGTATTTGACGAAGACATTGCGGGTATAGCCGCGATTGCCCAGCCATGTTTCCACGGCCTCGTCGGACATCCGGGCATTGCCCTGTGTCTTGGCGAGTTTTTCCAGGTTGGGCTGAAGGTTGGTCAGCCAGAAAACGATGAAGGTCAGGCAGAGCGCCGTTAGAAGCATCACTCCTAACCGGCGAAGGATGAATAGTCCCATGTTCGCCCCTGTCGGCTATGTGTCCCGCGCGTTGCCGCGCTTGTTTGTATTCATGTCAAAAAGGGCCGCCCGATGCCGGGCGGCCCTTCCTGTCGTCTTAGGCCGCAAAGCCCCACTTGTAGATATGCGGCAGGTAGGCGATGTGCATTTCCGCGCCGACCACCTCGGGCTTGTGGTGGCGGTAGAGCGACCGCCAGTAGGGCTGGATCGTCACCGCTTCCTCGGTGATGATTGCCTGCAGCTTGGCCATGACCTCGCGGCGGGCGTCTGCATCGGCGATCGAGTTGGCCTCGGTCAGAAGCGCGTCGAACTCCTCGTTGGACCAGCCGAACTCGTTCCAAGCCTCGCCCGAGCGATATGCCAGGCCAAGGATCTGGGTGCCCAGCGGGCGGTGGTTCCAGTTGGTCGAGCTGAACGGATACTTCGTCCAGTCGTTCCAGAAGGTCGACCCGGGGATGATCGTCCGCTTCACATTGAAGCCGGCGTCGCGCAGCTGGGCTGCGACGGCATCGGTTGTGTTGCGGCGCCAGTCATCGTCGATTGACACGATTTCCATCTCGAAATCGGCCATCTCGGCCTCGTCCAGCAGGGCCTTGGCAGCCTCGGGGTCGTATTCCAGGCGCGGCACGTCGGCAAATTCCGGGTGCATCGGACCGACATGCTGGTTGCGCGCTTCGAGGCCGCGGTTGGCATAGCCCAGCTCCAGGCAGACGGCGTTGTCGACGGCCTTGACGATGGCCTGACGCACGCGCTTGTCGGCATAGGGCTGCATGCCGTTCACCTCGGCCAGCTGGTTGGGGCGGATCACGATGGTCGCGCCCGAGGCCACCTCGGAGCGGGTCCAGCCGAGACCGTCCATGACGTCGACGAAATCGCCCACGGTTTCATAGAACATGTCCACCTCGTCGGCGGCTGCCGCGGCCACCCAGGCCGACGGATCGGTGCCGTAATCGACAAACTCGATCCGATCGAGATAGCCACCGCGGCCGGCCGCGTATCCCCACCATTCGTGATCCTCGTTGCGCACAAGCACGCTCTTGACGCCGACATCATGGCTTTCAGGCAGCATGTAGCCGGTGCCGACCGGGTTCGACAGCAGGTCATCGGGGTTGTGCGAGCTGTGAACGATGGCCGCCGGGTAGTCCGACATGCCGGCGATCAGGGTGATGTCCGACACGGGCGAGTTCAGGCGAACCGTGTGACTGTCGACAACTTCGACGGCGCCGTCCAGCGCGGTTCCGGTTTCCGGGTCGATGAGCGACGCGAAGCGGCCGGCCATCGAGTTGCCCTCGACGTTTTGGTCGCACCAGCCAACGATGTTGCGCGCGACGTCCTCGGCGGTGAAATCGTCGCCGTTGTTCCACTTCACGCCCTGGCGGACGTTCAGCGTGTAGACGGTGGCGTCATCGTTGACTTCCCAGCTTTCCAGCAACATGGGCGCGAAGGAACCGTCATTGTTGTATTCGACCAGGTATTCCAGCCAGCCGGACGTCACGAAGGCGATCTGCGACCAGTCGAAGGTCCGCGGGTCCTTGAGCGCGCGCACTTCCATTTGCATGCGCAGGGTGCCGCCCTGCTGGGCGTGTCCCGCGGCGTGTGCGGGTTGCTCAAGGCCAAGCATACCGTATGCGGCCGCCGATGTGACGCCCAGCGCGGTGGTGCGGGCCATGAACTCGCGGCGCGACAGCTTGCCGGCTTTGGCGTCCTTCACATAGGTCTCGACCGCGGGATGCAGCGGAGCGCCGGTGAGTGTCATTTTTGTCATGCGTGTTCTCCCTGTGACACGTTCGTTTGAGTGGCTCGGGGCCGCGACCGAACCCGGCCCCCGCCCTTTCCACCGAGTGATGAAGACGGAAATCTCCCCTCTCGCCATGCATTCGGCACGGTTTTTGACGGGGGGTCAATCGCCGCAATCGTCATTTCGATGTCCATTTGCGACGTTCACATGATCGGAAAACGACATCAAGTGAGAAACGACGCCATGGCGAAGAAGTGATTCCGTATCGTCATGTCTCTTCGCGGCCCCGTTTCAGGCGGCGTGCAGCGGGCCCATCTTGCGGAACGCAGAGGGGGTCATTCCGGTGCGGTTCTGGAAGGCACGGGTGAAATAGGCGGCCGAGCCGAAGCCGAGGTCGCGCGCAATATCGCGCACCGGGATGTCGCTGTCTCGCAGCAGGACCCGTGCTTCGTAGAGGATGCGATCATTGAGCAGGTCCAGCGCCGATTTCGAGCAGGTCTGTTTGCAGCAACGTGTGAGGTGGGTCGGGGTGACGCCCAATGCGGCGGCGTAGTCCGCCACCCCCTTGTGGTCTTGGAAGTCCCGCTCGATGAGGTCCGTATAGGCCGCCACCAGCCGGGCCGATGCGGACTCCTGACGCTTGTCGGTGCTTTCATCCTCGCGCAGCGCCAACTGACGTTCGAAGAACACCGACAAAAGCCCCAGGTGATGCAGCGCCGCGCGTTCGGCGCCGGGCAGGGGCGATTGCAATTCGCGCTCCAGATGGTCGAAATGAGTCGCCAGGTCTTTCTGGGCGGCCACGTCGCGCAGGCGCAGGTGGTAACTGTCCTCGGGCCATTCGGGCGTCATGGCGGGCGGGATCGTGAGGATCTGACCAAAGACCGTCGTGCCCGCCTCGAAGCCATACATGGTGCGGCCGGGGATGAAGATCAGGTTGTTGGGGCCATAACCGCTGGTCAGACCGGCGACGGTGATCCGGCCCTGGCCCTTGGCCACGAACACCAGGCGGGCGCTGGCATGGCTGCGCATGGCTTCGGTGCGCCATCTGCTCTCGGGGCTGTTCTGTCCAAAGGCGTAAAGAGCCAGTCGGTCGGCGCGGTCGCTGAGCATGGAACTCCCCGGACGTGTTCGATTAGGACAATCATGAGCCGGGTTGCCGCCCAAAACAACAACAATTTATCGAAAAAGAAAAAGTGCTGTGGATAAGCCTGTGGGCATCCTGTGGCCTATTTATCGTCCGGAAGGGCGATGCGCCGCCAGTCCCCCATGCGCGATCGCGCCCAGGTGCGCTGACGCTTGGCATATTGCCGGCTGGCGATCACCGCCGCCTCACGCGCGGCATCCAGCGTAAGGTCGCCGTCGAGGTGAGCAATCAACTCTGCCGCGCCGATGGTGCGCGAAGATTGCAGGGCCGGGTCCCAGTCCGGGCGCATGGCGCGTGCCTCGTCCAGTGCGCCGGAGGCGATCATCTGGTCGAAGCGCAGCGTGATACGGGTATTGAGCCAGTCCACATCCGGAACCAGAACCAGTGGCGTCGCCTCGGAAAGCGGCAGGAGCGGCGGCGGCGTATCGGCCTGCCAGGCGCGGATCGACCGCCCGGTGGCGCGCTGCACCTCCCAGGCGCGCTGGACCCGGGCGCGGTTCATCAGGTCGAGCCCCGCGCGGGTCTCGGAATCCAGCGCCACGATCATCTCGCCCAGCGTCATCGCGTCAGCTTCGGTCCGGATCGCTTGCGGCGTTTTCGGTATATCGGCCAGCCCCTCTGTCAGGGCCGTGAAATTCAGCCCTGTTCCGCCCACGATGATCGGTCGCTCCGTGCCCGACAGAAAGGGTTTCACATCCCGCAGCCAGTCGCCGGTGGAATAGGGCGCGTCGAAGGGCAGGTGCCCGTAGAGCGCATGCGGCGCACGGGCCTGTTCGGCGGCATCCGGCTGCGCCGAGAGGATCGGCCAGCCCCGGTAGACCTGCAGGGCATCGGCATTCACGATCACACCGCCCTGCGCCTCGGCAATACGCAAGGCCAGGGCCGATTTCCCGCTCGCCGTCGGCCCGTAGATCAGGACCGGGCGGTCGGGCGGAATTTCTGACGGGTCGATCACGGTTTTTGCCCGGCTTGCCATTGCACAGGTTCGCCTTTTCCGACATTTTGACGCTGACGAAAAGCAAAAGAGGGGAACCCGATGTCAGGCACCGAAAAAACGGCGTTCAAGAGGGTTCTTCTGAAGATATCGGGTGAGGCATTGATGGGCGATCAGTCCTATGGCCTGCATCCGCCAACGGTCGAGCGTATCGCCCGAGAAGTGAAATCCGTCCATGACATGGGCGTCGAGATCTGCATGGTCATCGGTGGCGGCAATGTTTTCAGGGGGTTGCAAGGCAGCGCCCAGGGGATGGAACGCACCACGGCCGACTACATGGGTATGCTGGCCACGGTGATGAACGCGCTGGCCATGCAGTCCGCGCTGGAGGGGCTGGGCGTCTTCACCCGCGTGATCAGCGCCATCCGCATGGACGAGGTGGCCGAGCCCTATATCCGCCGCCGCGCCGTGCGCCACCTTGAGAAGAAACGCGTCTGCATTTTCGCGGCCGGCACCGGGAACCCCTATTTCACCACCGACACGGCGGCGACGCTGCGGGCCAACGAAATGGCTTGCGAGGCGATCTTCAAGGGCACCAAGGTGGACGGGGTCTATGACAAGGACCCGGTGAAATACCCCGATGCCAAGCGTTATGACGAGGTTTCCTATGACGAGGTGCTGCAAAAACACCTCGGTGTGATGGATGCCAGTGCCATCGCCCTGGCACGCGACAACAACCTGCCGATCATCGTCTTCTCGCTGGACGAACCGGGCGGGTTCCGGGGCATCCTGGCCGGCGAGGGCACCTATACCAGGGTTGGCGGCTGACCCGGCGGCGCCCGAATGACGGCATGATGTTGCCAAGCCTTTCCCTATACAAATGCCCGCGATTGCCTGTATAGCGGGACGAAACTCAAGACCGAGAGCAGCCAGATGTCAGACGATTTCATTCTCGATACCGACGACCTTGCCCGCCGCATGGACGGGGCCATTGCCAACCTGCGCACCGAGTTCGCCTCCTTGCGCACCGGGCGGGCCTCCTCCTCGATGCTGGAACCGGTCCAGGTCGAGGCCTACGGCCAGATGACGCCGATCAACCAGGTCGGCACCGTCAACGTGCCCGAGCCGCGCATGGTCACCATCAATGTCTGGGACAAGTCGCTGGTCGGCAAGGTGGAAAAGGCCATCCGCGAAAGCGGGCTGGGCATCAACCCGCAGCTCAACGGCACGATCATCATGCTGCCCATTCCCGAGCTGAACGAGGAACGCCGCCGCGAGCTGAGCAAGGTCGCGGGCACCTATGCCGAACATGCCCGGGTCTCGATCCGCAACGTGCGCCGTGACGGGATGGACCAGGTCAAGAAGGCCAAGGGCGACGGCCTGTCCGAGGACGACCAGAAGTTCTGGGAACAGGAAGTCCAGGAGATGACCGACAGCTACATCAAGCAGGTCGATGAGGCGCTGGAAACCAAGCAGGCGGAAATCATGCAAGTGTGACCACCCGGCCGGGTGGTGTGCGTAAGACCGGGTTTTTCAGGAAACGGAGGCCGAACATGGCCAGTGACACGCAGACGGACGGGCCACGCCATGTGGCCGTCATCATGGATGGCAATGGTCGCTGGGCCCAGATGCGGGGCCGCCCGCGCCTGTTCGGCCACCAGGCCGGCGCCCGCCGCGTCCGCGAGATCGTCGAGGCGTGCCCCGACAACGGGGTGAAATACCTGACTATCTTCGCCTTCTCGACCGAGAACTGGAAACGCACCCAGGCCGAGGTGGCCGGTCTGATGAAACTGTTTCGCCGCTATATCGAGCGCGAGGCTCAGGACCTGCTGAAGAACGGTGTCCGCGTCCGGTTCATCGGGGATCGCGTCCGGCTGGATGACAAGCTTGTGGCGTTGATGGACGAGTTGGAGCTGATGACCGCCGACAATGACCGCGTGCACCTGACCGTGGCGATCAACTACGGCGGCCGTGACGAGGTCGCGCGGGCGACTCGACGTCTGGCTCATGACGTGGCTTCGGGGCGGCTCTCGCCCAAGGATGTCGGCGACGAGACCCTGCCGCGCTATCTCGATACCTGTTTCCTGCCCGATCCCGACCTCGTGATCCGCACCAGCGGCGAGGCGCGAATCTCGAATTTCCTGCTCTGGCAATCGGCCTATTCGGAATACGAATTCATCGACACGCTCTGGCCCGATTTCACCCGCGACGAATTCGCAAGGGTTCTGGCCGGATTCAAGACCCGCGACCGCCGCTTCGGGGCGGTCAAGGCCTGACACCATGCAAGTGACACCGCCCGACATGTCCGGCAAATGGGGCGACCTGTCGGCCCGCGTCTGGTCCGGCGTGGCGATGGCTGTTGTCGGCATCGGGGCGATCGTGCTGGGCGGCGTCTGGTTCCAGATGCTGGTGGTCTTCGTGACCGCCGTCATGGTCTGGGAATGCTGGATCATGATCCGCGGAACCTCTCCGGTCTCTGGCATGCTGATCGCCGCCGGTGTGGCGTCTGTCCTGTCGGCACAGGTTTTTGATGGGCCGGCGACCCGAGAATTTCTTCTGCTCTTCTTGATTGCACCCGTTGTGGGGCTTCTTGTGCTCAAGCGCGAACGTCTGACCTTTGCCATCTTCGCGCTTGCCATCCAGGTGGCGGGCTGGGGTCTGGTCCATTTCCGGTTGGACTACGGATTCACCTGGTTGATCTGGCTGGTGAGCCTCGTGGTTGTCACCGATATCGCCGGGTATTTCGCGGGCAAGGCCCTGGGCGGGCCGAAGTTCTGGCCTGCGGTCAGCCCCAAGAAGACCTGGTCGGGCACCGCCGCGGGCTGGATCGCCGCGGCGTTGGTCGGTGCGATTTTCGCGGCCTTTACAAATGCCGGCTGGGTCGTGGTCGCGATGTCGGTCCTGCTCAGCTTTGCCGGGCAAATGGGCGATATCGCGGAAAGCGCCTTCAAGCGCCGCCAGGGGGTCAAGGACAGCTCTGCCCTGATCCCCGGCCATGGCGGGTTGTTCGACCGGTTCGACGCGCTTCTGGGCGCGGCGCTGGCGCTCTTGCTGGTCGCCGAGGTGTTGAACGTGCCCGGGGTGGATTTTTGAGAACCGTCAGCATTCTGGGGGCGACAGGGTCGATCGGGCAATCGACCCTTGATCTGATCCGTCGCACGCCCGACGCCTATCGCGTCGTGGCGCTGACCGGCGGGCAGAATATCGCGCAACTGGCCGGTGACGCCATCGCGGTCGGGGCGGAGATCGCGGTGACAGCGGATCCGGCCCGGCTGGATGATCTGCGCGCGGCGCTCGCCGGGTCCGGGGTCGAGGCTGCCGCCGGGCCAGAGGCGATCATCGCCGCCGCGGCGCGCCCGGCCGACTGGACAATGTCGGCGATCGTCGGTGCCGCTGGCTTGCCACCGGGGCTGGAGGCCCTGAAGCAGGGCAACACACTGGCGCTGGCCAACAAGGAATCTCTGGTCACTGCCGGGCCGCTCCTGCTGGGGCAGGCGGCGAAATACGGTGCCACGGTCTTGCCGGTGGACAGCGAGCATTCCGCGATTTTCCAGGCCCTCGTGGGCGAGGAGGCCGATACGGTCGAACGGGTCATCATCACCGCGAGCGGCGGCGCCTTCCGCGACCGCCCGCTGGACGATCTGGCCCATGTCACCGTGGCCGAGGCCTCGTCCCATCCCAATTGGGACATGGGCCAGCGGATTACAATCGACAGCGCGTCGATGTTCAACAAGGCCATGGAACTGATTGAAACCCATGAATTCTTTGGCATCGCGCCGGACCGGATCGAGGCCATCATCCACCCCGAGAGCCTTGTGCACGCCCTGGTCGGTTTCACCGATGGGGCGCTCATGGCCCATGTCGGCCCGCCGGACATGCGCCATGCGATCGGCTATGCGCTGCATTGGCCCCATCGCGGGTCGGTTCCGGTCGAGCGGCTGGACCTGGCCCGGATCGGGCAGCTGAATTTCCGCGCGGCCTGTCCCGACCGGTACCCGGCGCTGGCGCTGGCCCGGCGGGTCATGGAGCAGGGCGGTCTGGCCGGGGCGGCCTTCACGGCCGCGAAAGAAGCGGCCCTTGATGGGTTCATCGCGGGCGAGATCGGGTTTCTCGACATGGCGCGCGTCGTCGAGGCGGTGCTTGACGACACTTTGTCCCGCCAGGGGCTGCAAAATGACACGATTACCCTAGATAGCGTCCAGCACACCGATGCGCTGGCCCGACGCAGCGCGCGCACGTGGATCGAGCAGAAAAGAGCCTGAACCTTGGATTTCATCAATTTCATCCCGAATTTCGGCAGTCCAATCCTAACCATCGGGGCCTTTGTCCTGGCCCTCTCGATCATCGTGGCGATCCATGAATACGGTCACTACATCGTTGGCCGCTGGTCCGGCATCGACGCCGAGGTGTTTTCCATCGGGTTCGGCCCGGTGCTGTGGTCTCGGATGGATCGACGCGGCACACGCTGGCAGGTCGCGGCCTTTCCGCTGGGCGGTTTCGTCAAGTTCCTGGGCGATGGCAACGCTGCCAGCGTCGGCGGTGATGGCGAGACAGAGAAGGCGCGAAATACGATGCTGGGCGCGCCGCTCTGGGCGCGGGCGGCGACCGTGGCCGCAGGCCCGATCTTCAATTTCATCCTGTCCATGCTGGTTTTTGCCGCGCTGCTGGTGACCCTGGGTCAGCCACTCAAACCGCTGACGGTCTCCGAGCTGCCCGACTGGCCCGAAAACCGCGCCCTCGAATTGCAGGCCGGCGACACGATCCTGCGGGTCGAGGGTGTGGCGCTGGATTTCCCCGAAGGCTTCCGGGACGCGCTCGGTCAGCTGCCATCGGTGGCGGAGCTCGATTACGAGATCGAGCGTGACGGCACCCGCATGACGGTCCCCGGCCCGCACCCCACGCCGTCGCTGGTGCAGTCGATCACGCCGCGCTCGGCCGCTGACGATGCCGGGCTTCGGATCGGAGACCTCGTGCT
The DNA here is from genome assembly GCF_003129565.1 of Salibaculum griseiflavum. Lineage (GTDB taxonomy): Bacteria > Pseudomonadota > Alphaproteobacteria > Rhodobacterales > Rhodobacteraceae > Salibaculum > Salibaculum griseiflavum. Next base: position 62,092 of record NZ_QETF01000002.1, on the reverse strand, counting down.
GTCGATGAACGGGACGCCGGTTTACAGCTTTGCCGATATGGTAGAAGTGGTGAACGCGACCGGGCCGCAGCCCATCTCGTTGGAGATCTGGCGTGACGGCGCCATGCGTCAGGAGGTCATCACGCCGCGCATGGCCGCGATTCCGCAGCCCAATGGGTCGATGATCGAAGAACCGAAGCTGGGCATCGGCAATGGCGGTCTGTTCTTCGAGCCCAAGACAATGTCCGTCGGCCTCTGGGAGGCGCTGACGCTCGGGGCTCAGCAGGTGTGGTTCATCATCGTGCAATCGCTCAACGGGCTTTGGCACATCATCACCGGGGCGATTTCCACCTGCAACCTGTCCGGGCCGGTCGGCATCGCGGAAACCGCCGGGTCGATGGCCAGCCAGGGATTGGAATCCTTCATCACTTTCATCGCGGTGATGTCCACGGCCATCGGGCTGCTGAACCTCTTTCCGATCCCGATCCTCGATGGCGGGCACCTGGTGTTCCACGCCTGGGAGGCGGTGACGGGCAAGCCGCCCAGCGATGGCGCGCTGCGGATCCTGATGGCCATCGGCCTGTCGCTGATCGGCACGCTCATGATCTTCGCCATCGCGAACGACCTGTTCCTTTGCCCATAGGGGCAGAGACCGGCGCAAATCGCCCCTGACATTTCATGGCCGCGCCATGGTTTGGTCACATTTCGGCGTGATCTTGCATCGGAACCGTTCCGAAAGGACCAGACCATGCAGTCAATCACGGCCGGATATCGCGGGCTTTCGCTACTGATCGATCTCAACTGGGATCGGCTGATCTATCTTGGCACGATCTTTGCGGCGCTCCTGGTGGGGGCCTGGATCGGCGGATCACTCTGACCCATCCCCACGGGGACGGGAGTGGAACCGGGCGCGCCCAGATCGGGCGCGCCCGTTCGTTTTTGCATCCCAGCTTTGACAAGGCGGGTGTCGGGGGATAGACCGAACCCATCTGGGATGTCTGAACGAGCATAAAAATGAGCAGTCTTGTCTCGAACGCCCTAAAGCGTTCCCTCGGGCCGGTCCGCGCCCTTCTTTTCTTCGCTGTAGTGGCCATTGCCGGTCTGCCTCCGGCCCCGGCGCAGGCGCAAAGCTACGCGTTTTCCTCGGTTCAGGTCGAAGGCAATCAGCGGATCGAGACCGGCACGATTCTCACCTATCTCGGGTTTGGCCGGGGCGAGACCATCAGCGCGGGCGAGTTGAACGCCGCCATTCAGCGCATCAGAGAGACCGGGCTTTTCGAAACCGTCAGCGCCACGCCGCGCGGCAACACGCTGGTGATCACCGTTGATGAGTATCCCACGATCAGCCGGATCAATTTCGAAGGCAATTCGCGGCTGAGCGACGAAGACCTCGCCCCGATCGTGCGGAGCCAGCCGCGCCGCGTCTATTCCCCGGCCCAGGCCGAGGCCGATACCGCCGCCATCGTTCAGGCCTATGCCGATCAGGGCCGGATCAACGCAACGGTCACGCCGCGCATCATCGCCCGCAGCGACAATCGCGTCGACCTTGTGTTCGAGGTCTTCGAGGGTGGCCTGACCGAGGTTGAGCGCATCAGCTTCGTGGGCAATCGCAATTATTCCGACCGGCGCTTGCGCCGGGTGCTGGAAACCAAGCAGGCCGGCCTTTTGCGCGCCCTTGTCCAGCGCGATACGTTCATTGCCGACCGGATCGGTTTTGACCAGCAGGTGCTGACGGATTTCTATCGTTCGCGCGGTTACGTCGATTTCGAGGTTCTGAATGTCGACGTGTCGCTGACCCGTGGCCGCGACGCCTACCTGATCACCTTCAACGTCCAAGAAGGTCAGCAATTCCGCGTCGGCGACGTTCAGGTCACGTCCGATCTGACCGAGGCCGACCCGCTGGATTTCGAGTCCGCCTTGCGGCTGCGCTCTGGCGTCGTCTATTCGCCGACCCTTATCGAGCGCGACATCGCCCGGCTGGAACGTCTGGCCATTCAGAAGGGACTCAATTTCGTCCGGGTCGACCCCCGGATTTCCCGCAATGATCGCGACCTGACACTGGATGTCGATTTCGCGCTCGTGCGTGGCGACCGCATCTTCGTCGAACGGATCGACATCGAGGGCAACACGACCACTCTGGACCGTGTCGTTCGCTCGCAATTCGACGTGGTCGAGGGTGACCCCTTCAACCCCCGCCAGATCCGCCAGAGTGCCGAGCGCATCCGCGCCCTCGGGTTCTTCGGCAATGTTGACGTGAACGCCCGAGAAGGATCGTCGCCCGACCAGGTGGTTATCGACGTGGACGTGGACGAGGCGCCGACCGGGTCCCTGTCCTTCGGCGGCAACTATTCGACCGATACCGGCTTTTCGCTTCTGGCTTCCTACAACCAGCGCAACCTGCTGGGCCGGGGTCAGGCGCTTGCCTTCGACCTTCAGTGGAACGCCGATGCGCAGAATGTCGGCTTCGACTTTCTCGAACCCCGCCTGCTGGGGCGGGACCTGCGTTTCGGGCTTGGAATCGACTATCGTCAGACCGACAATCAGGGCGAAACGCTCTACGACACGCGCACGGCCGGCTTCCGGCCCTCGCTGAGCTTCCCGGTCAGCGAGAACGGCCGCCTGCAGGTCTACTACGAGTTCGATTACGCCGATCTTTATAACATCGACCCAAGCTCCTCGGCGCTTATCCAGGCTGACGAGGGTGCTGTCGGAACCAACAGCCTGGGCTATGGCTACAGCTTTGACACCCGCCGGTCGGGGCTGAACCCCAATGCGGGTGTGCTGTTCCGCTTTGGCCAGCAATTCGGGTTCGGGGATAGCAACTTCATCAAGACCTCTGCCGAAATCACCGCGCAGACCTTGGCGCTGAACGAAGAGGTCACGCTGCGCGCGACGCTGGAAGGGGGCGCCCTGCAATACAGCGACGGCCAGAGCCGGATCACCGACCGCTACTTCCTCGGGAGCAACATCATGCGCGGCTTCCAGCCCGGTGGCATCGGCCCGCGCGATACGGGCACCGAAGAGGCCTTGGGCGGCAACTATTACGCCGTGGCCCGCCTCGAAGCGGAGTTCCCCCTTGGCCTGCCCGAGGAATACGGGATCACCGGTGGGGTCTTCCTCGATCACGGGTCGCTCTGGGATATCGGGCGCGCAACCGGTGGGTCCGTTGAATACAACGACTACACCCCGCGCACGATCGCCGGTGTCTCGATCTTCTGGACTACACCCATCGGCCCGTTGCGGTTCAACTTCACCGAGCCGCTGGACGTGCAGCCCAATGACCGCACCAAGAGCTTCGACCTGACGATCTCGACGGAATTCTGATGGCCGGGCCCGGGCTGCGTCTGTGGCATTTCCTGGTCCTAGCGTTGTTGTTGCCGGGCACCATGCTGAGCGCCCAGGACGAGACCAACGGTCTGCCGCTGACAGGCGGGGATTTCCCGGTCGCGGCGGCGGATACGCCGATCCTGACCGTTGATCTCGAACGGCTGTTCCAGCAGACGGTTTTCGGACAGGCGGTGGTCGAGGATTACAATGCCGAACGCCGGGCGCTGGCCGCCGAAAACCGCGAGATAGCCGAGGCGTTGCGGACCGAGGAACTGGACTTGGCCGAGCGCCGGCCCGATATGGACCCCGCGGTTTTCCGGGAAGAGGCCCAGGCCTTCGACGAAAAGGCCCAGGGGATTCGCCGCGCGCAGGATTCAAAGGAAGCAGCCATCGAGGACGATCTGGCCCGTGCCCAGGAGGAGTTCGTGCAGGTGGTTCAGCCGGTCCTTGGGGAGATTCTGGTCGACCGTGGCGCGTCGGTCATCCTGCACCAGCAATCGGTGCTGTTGTCGCTGGATCGGATAGATGTCACCGACGAAGCGATTGCCCGCGTCGATGAAGAGATCGGTGACGGTGCCGGGCTGCGTCAGCAATAGCGCGCTTGCCCCCGGCGGACGCAGTTGCTACCCCCTTTCGAAGCGCTTCAAGGAGTTCCCATGTCCGACGCCCTCAAGACCGCCGATATTCAGCTGATCCAACGTATCCTGCCGCATCGCTACCCGTTCCTTCTGGTGGACAAGGTGGTCGATATCGACGGCACGAGCTCGGCGCGCGGCATCAAGAACGTCACCATGAACGAGCCGCATTTCCAGGGCCATTTCCCGGGTACGCCGATCATGCCGGGCGTTACCATCATCGAGGCCATGGCACAGACCGCGGCCGTGATGATCGGTGTCACGATGGATCTGGCCGACAAGGAACTGCTGATCTACTTCATGGGCATCGACGGCGGCAAGTTCCGCCGCAAGGTCATCCCCGGGGACGTTCTGGAAATGCAGGTCGAGACCACGCGTGGAAAGCCCGGTGGCAAGGTCTGGAAATTCAAGGGCGTGGCCACGGTCGAGGGTGAAATGGCCGCCGAGGCCGAATTCACCGCCATGGTCGACATGCAGGGGTGAAGGCGGACGTGTCCACCGAGATCCATCCAAGCGCCATCATCGAACCGGGCGCGCAGATCGGGCCCGGGTGCCGGATCGGGCCGTTCTGCACCGTGGGGCCGCAGGTCGTGCTGGGCGACGGGGTCGAATTGAAATCCCACGTGGTCGTGACGGGCGATACCCATATCGGCGCCCAGACCACAGTTTTCCCATTCTCGGTCATCGGCGAGATCCCGCAGGACCTGAAATTCGGCGGCGAACAGACGCGGCTGCGCATCGGCGCGCGAAACCGCATCCGTGAACATGTCACCATGAATACCGGCACCGCCGGGGGTGGCGGCGAAACCCGCGTTGGCGATGACGGCTTGTTCATGGCGGGCTGCCACATCGCCCATGACGCCCAGATCGGCAACAACGTCATCATCGTGAACCAGACGGCCATTGCCGGCCATGTCATCATCGAGGACGACGTGATCGTCGGCGGGCTGTGCGGGGTGCACCAATTCGTGCGGATCGGCAAAGGGGCCATCATCGGGGCCCTGTCCATGGTGACGAATGACGTGATCCCACATGGCCTTGTCCAGGGCCCGCGCGGCGAACTTGACGGCCTCAACCTCGTCGGGCTCAAGCGTAAGGGGGTCGCCCGTGGCGACATCACCGCGCTGCGGGCCGCGTTCCAGGCGCTCAAGGATGGCGAGGGGTCCTTCATGGACCGCGCACGGCGGCTTTCGGACGAGACCGACAGCCCCTACGTGGCCGAGATGGTCGCCTTCATCCTGGGCGACACCGACCGCAACTTCCTGACGCCCTGATGCTGGCTTTGATCGCAGGGCAGGGCGGATTGCCGCCGCATCTGGCCCGGGTTCTGGCCGAACGGGGCGAGGTGCCGCTGGTTTGCGAGATCGAGCAATTCCCCTCTGCCATCGCGGGTGATTTCCCGCGTTTGACGTTCCGGCTGGAAACACTGGGACAGGCCCTGGCCACGATGGTTGATATGGGGGTCACGCAGGTCTGCATGGCTGGCGCCATGCGCCGCCCCGAGATCGACCCCGCCCTGATCGATCCGTTGACCGCGCCGCTGGTGCCGCGCCTCGTGGCGGCCATGGCCCTTGGTGATGATGGCACGTTGAGAGAGTTCATTTCCCTGTTTGAAGAGCATGGCCTGTCGGTCATCGGTGCCCACCAGATCGACCCGACCCTTGTCCCGCCCGTGGGGGTGCTGTGCGGGACCGTTCCCGAGGAGGCCGAGGCCGATATTGCTGCTGCGCGGGAGGCGCTGGCCCGGATGGGTGCGGCGGATCTGGGGCAGGCGGTCATCGTGCGGGGCGGCCGGGTGGTGGCACAGGAGGATGATAGCGGCACGGCCGCGCTTGTTGCGGGGCTCGGCGGGGCTAGTGGGGGGCTACTCTACAAGGCGCCGAAACCGGGACAGGAGCTGCGCGCGGACATGCCCCTGATCGGTTTGGAGACGGCGCGCCAGGCGGTTCAGGCCGGCCTGTCCGGAATCGTGATCCAGGCGGGGGGCGTCATGGTGCTGGACCGCGAGGCCACGATTTCCGCGCTGGATGCGGCCGGGCTGTTCCTGTGGGTGCATCCATGAAGGTCTTCGTGATCGCGGGGGAACCCTCGGGCGACCGGCTTGGCGGGGCGCTGATGGCGGGGCTGTCAGAGCTGGAGCCGGGCGTCGCCTTCGACGGTGTCGGCGGCCCGCTCATGCAGGCCGAGGGGCTGGACAGCCTGTTTCCCATGGAAGAGCTGTCGGTCATGGGGCTGGCCGAGATCCTGCCGAAATACCGCCACCTGAAGCGGCGCATCCGCGAAACCGCCGAGGCCGCGATTACCGCCCAGCCGGACGTGGTCATTGGCATCGACAGTCCGGATTTCTGCCTGCGCGTCGCGCGGCTGGTCAAGGCGGGCTCGGATATTCGCACGGTGCACTACGTGGCCCCGACGGTCTGGGCGTGGCGCCCGGGGCGCGCGGCCAAGATGGCGCAGGTGATCGACCACGTTCTGGCGCTGTTCCCGTTCGAGCCGCCCTATATGCACGAGGCGGGCATGGCCTGCGATTTCGTGGGCCACCCCATCGCGACCGAACCGCCCGTGACAGCGGATGAAATCGCGGCCTTCCGCGCCCGTCACGGGCTGTCGGCAGAGCGCGATACGCTGATGATCCTGCCGGGGTCGCGCCGGTCCGAGGTCGAGCGGCTGGCACCAACCTTCATCGGGGCGCAGGCCCGGGCCGGGCTGGAGGATATGCAGGTGATCCTGCCGACCCTGCCGCATCTGCGGGAAACGGTGGACCGGCACTTCGCGGCGTTGTCGGCGACGGTGTTTCACGGTGAGGGCCTGTCGGCGGCGCAGGCGGCCCGCGAACGCTTCGTGGCCATGGCCGCGGCCGACCTTGCTCTGGCGGCCTCTGGCACGGTGTCTTTGGAACTGGCGGCGGCGCGCACGCCGATGGTCATCGCCTATGACATGGCCTGGCTCAGCCGCCAGATCATCGCGCGGATGCTGCGCACGGACACGGTCACGCTGGTGAACCTGGTGTCCGAAACCCGCGTCGTGCCGGAATTCATCGGCAAGGCCTGCCGCCCCGAGCTTATCGCTGACGCGCTTCGGCAGGTCCGTTCGGACCCGCAAGCGCAGCTTGAGGCGCTGGACCTGACCATGGATCGGCTGGGCCGCGGGCAAGAGGCGCCGGGCCTGCGGGCGGCGCGCGCGGTCCTGAACCGACTATAGCGCTTGCCGCCGCCGGCCCGATGCCGCACTCTGCCATGTGAAGGAGACTGCCATGCCCGCACCCCGCAACCCGTTGAAAGCCGCCCTGTCAGAGGGCCGCATGCAGTCGGGCCTCTGGATGGCCATGGCCAGCCCCATCGCCGCCGAACTGGCGGGGAAGGCCGGGTTCGACTGGTGCCTGATCGACGCCGAACACGGGCCCAACACGCTCAGCACGATCATGGCGCAGTTGCAGGCGCTGGCGGGAACGGATGCCCATCCGGTCGTCCGGGTGCCCTATGGCGAGGACTGGATTCTCAAACAGGTGCTGGACCTCGGGGTGCAGTCACTTGTCGTGCCGATGGTGAATACCGCCGAGCAGGCCCGTCAGGTCGCCGCCGCCGTCCGCTATCCAGGCCAGGGTGTGCGGGGCATGGGCGCGGTCCTCAGCCGTGCCTCGGGTTATGGCGAGATCGTCGATTACGTGACTTCGGCCAATGACGAGATCTGCCTCTTCGTCCAGATCGAAAGCGCCGAGGCCGTCGCCAATGTCGCAGAGATCGCCGCGGTTGACGGGGTCGACGGGCTGTTTGTCGGTCCGGCCGACCTGTCGGCGGATATGGGATTTGTCGGTGATCCGGGCCACCCGGAGGTGCAGGCGGCCATTGCGCATGTCTACGACATGGCGGCCGAGACGGGTAGATTTGCGGGCACGATCACCTTCGATGCAGGCGAATACGACGCGCTGGCCGGGCAGGGCGTGCGGTTCCTGGGGCTGGGCGGCGATGTGCATGTGCTTCGCCAGGCCTTGGTCGCCCTGTGGGACAAGCGCCCCAAGCCCTAGTAGGGCGCGTCTTCCAGCACACCGTCATGGCTCATCTGCTGATACAGAAGCCCCTCGCGCAGCCCCCTGTCGGCGACGGATAGCCGGTCGGTCGGCCAGAGCCGCATCAGCGCTTGCAGGATGGCCGAACCCGACATGATAAGCGCCTGGCGATCCTTGCCGATACGAGGGTCGCTGCGCCGACCCTCGGGGCCAAGCGACAGGTAACGCCGGATCACCGCGTCGATCTGGTCGGTGGTCATGCGCAGCCCGTCCACCTTGGTCCGGTCATAGCGGCGCAGGCCCAGATGGGTGGCGGCAACCGTGGTGACCGTGCCGCTGGTGCCGATGATCTGGAAACCGTCGCGCGACTGTTCCGACGCGGAGGGTGCGAACTTTTCGAGGGATTCCTCGAAAAACCAGCTCATCAATGCGAACCGGGCCGAGTCGTCCTCGACATCCGAAAACTGGTCTCGCAGCGTCGCCACACCCAACGGCACAGAGATCCAATCCACGACATTCGCGGCCGGGAAGGGGCCGTCATTCTGCCGGAACCCGGAATGCAGGCGCATGATGGCACGCGGGCGGTCGCGGTGGGGCACCTTGGTCAGGTCGATCCAGACCAGCTCGGTCGAGCCGCCGCCGATATCCACGACCAGCAATTGTTCCGTCTTGGTCGACACCAGCGGCGCACAGGAAATCACCGCCAGCCGGGCCTCTTCCTCGGGCTGGATGATTTCCAGCCGCAACCCGGTTTCGCGGCGCACCTGGTTGATGAATTGCTTGGAATTGGTCGCCCGCCGGCAGGCCTCGGTCGCTACCAGCCGCATCCGCTTCACGTTGTGGCGTTGCAGTTTCTGGCGACAGACGCGCATCGCATTGATCGTGCGCCACATGGACGACCGGGAAAGTTTCCCAGTCGTTTCAAGGCCCTGCCCAAGCTGGACGGACTTCGAGAAACTGTCGACCACGTGAAACTGGCTGCCCTTCGGCTGGGCAATCAGCATGCGGCAACTATTGGTGCCCAGGTCCAAAGCTGCATAGAGCTCTTGCGGACCGGGCGGGGTCGGCGCGGGGCTTTCGACCGGTTTCGGGAACGCGCCCGCACCTTTGGGACGCTTGGGCGTCATCTTTACGCCCTCCGATTTCGAGTTGCTTTCAAGGTAGGCGCGGGGCGGGGCTTGCGCAAGCCTTCTGATCGGCCTTTGCCCGGCCTCACGATCATGTTGAAGGAAATGAGAGGGCCGACCACTGGCCGGGGACCGGCCGGGATTGTTATCAACGCGTCGTTCGTCGCGGGTTTCATGTCGAAAACAAGCACAGTGCCCCCGCGGTGGACGGATAGGAAGAGGAAACCCAAAGCGAAAGGGAATCGCACCATGGCCGAGGTCACCATCGTCTACTGGCGGGACATCCCGGCGCAGGTCATCGTCGGCAAGGGCCGTAAGGCGGCGAAGCTGCAGCTCAGCGAGCGGTTCGAGCAGGCCATCGACCGGGCCGCGATGAAATCCGGCGCCGCCGAGACGGACGATTACCTGGCCGAGTGGCGTCGTGGCACGCCCTATTCGCAGGAGGGTGACGACCAACAGGTTGCCGAGGCCGAGATGGCCCGGATCGAGGCCGAATACGACACGGCCCGCCTGAAGTCGCTGATCGACAATGACGGCCGCGCGTGAGCGCCCCGTCCCCTTTTCCCCGCCTGAAGGAGGCTCTCATGGCGCTGTTGCAGTTCAAGAAGAAACCGGTCGAGACCGGCCAGCCCGTAAACCCTGACGTCGAGGCGTTCCTGAAGGATTACTCGATCGAGGTGATGCCCCGCACCGCCGAGAAGGTCGAGGATTTCCGCGACCTGCTTCCCGAAGGCACCCGTGTCTACATCGCCCATATCGAGGGCACCCCGATCGAGGACATGGTCGCCACGGCCAAGCGGCTGGCCAATGAAGGCTACCCGGTGATGCCGCATTTCCCGGCCCGCATCATCAGGGACAAGGCGATGCTGGCGGACTGGATCGCCCGCTACCAGGGTGAGGCCGGTGTCGAACAGGCGTTGATGCTCGCCGGTGGCGTGGACAAGCCCCACGGGGATTTCGACAGTTCCATGCAATTGCTGGAAACCGGGCTTTTCGGGGATTTCAAGCGCCTGCACGTGGCCGGCCACCCCGAGGGCAACAAGGACATCGACCCCAAGGGCGGCACCGCCAATGTCGACGCGGCCCTTCAGTGGAAGCAGAAGTTCTCGGAAACCACGGATGCCAAGATGGCGCTGGCCACCCAGTTCGCCTTCGAGGCGCAGCCGATCATCGAATGGGCGGACAGCCTGAAGGCCGCCGGGATCGACCTGCCCATCCATATCGGCATCGCCGGTCCGGCCAAGCTGCAAACGATGATCAAGTTCGCCATGGCCTGTGGTGTCGGCCCGTCCATCCGCGTGCTGCAAAAGCGGGCCAAGGACGTGTCCAAGCTTCTCTTGCCGTTCGAGCCCACCGAGGTCGTCAGCCAGCTGGCCGCCCACAAGGCCGCCAACCCCGATTTCAACGTGACCAACGTTCACTTCTTCCCCTTGGGCGGTATCAAGACCAATGCCCAATGGGCCATCGACCATGGCGGCGCTTCTGCCGTCCCTGCCTCTCAATCCTAAGGACCGATCATGACCCGCACCGTTGTCGAATCGAAGACCAAGACCGCCGTTATCGGCTTTGACGAACCGTTCTGCGTGATCGGCGAACGCATCAACCCGACCGGGCGCAAGATCCTTGCCGCTGAACTGGAACAGGATGATTTCAGCCGGGTCGAGGCCGATGCCATCGCCCAGGTCGCGGCCGGGGCCACGGTGCTGGACATCAACTCGGGCGCGGTCTTCACCAACAAGATGGCCGAAGACCCGCGCTACGCCGACAACAACTTCGTCGAGCCGACGCTGATGACCCAGCTGGTCGAGGTGGTGCAGAAGGTCGTCGATGTGCCGCTGTGCATCGACAGCTCGGTGCCCGGCGCGCTGGAAAACGGGCTCGCCGCGGCCGAGGGGCGCCCGCTTCTGAACTCGGTCACGGGCGAGGAAGAGCGGCTGGAAATGGTTCTGCCGCTGGTCAAGAAATACAACGTGCCGGTGGTGGCGATCTCCAACGATGACACCGGCATTTCCGAAGATCCCGAGGTGCGCTTTGCCGTCGCCAAGAAGATCGTCGAACGGGCCGCAGATTACGGCATTCCCGCCCATGACATCGTGGTCGACCCGCTGGTGATGCCGATCGGCGCCATGGGCACCGCCGGCCTGCAGGTCTTTACCCTTGTCCGCCGCCTGCGCGATGAGCTGGGCGTGAACACGACCTGCGGCGCGTCGAACATTTCCTTCGGCCTGCCCAACCGCCACGGCATCAACAACGCCTTCCTGCCCATGGCCATGGCGACCGGCATGACCAGCGCCATCATGAACCCGGTGGCGCTGCCGGTGAAAGCCTCCGAGATCGAGGCCAAGAAGGCCGAGATCGCCGCCGCCGGCATCGTGCTGCCGCCCGAGATGGACGACGAGATGTTCTGCCAGCTGTTCGGCCTCGGCTCCACCAAGCCGCGCGCGGGCAAGGAGATGGAAGCCATCCGCGCCGCCAACTTCCTGATGAACCAGGATGAGGGCGGGGCGGCCTGGATCCGCTTCAACAAGGCCCCGCCGAAGCCCGGCGAAGAGGCTCGCGGCCGCGGTGGGCGCGCCGGCGGACGCCGCCGCCGCGCGAGCTGAGGACCAGCCTACAAACCAAGGAAACGCCGCGCGGGAGACCGGGCGGCGTTTTTGGTTTGGTGGGGATCAGGTGTTGGGCGTCGATCTATGCGTGGGGATGGCGGCTGGGCGGATACGATCTGCGCAGACGCAACATCACTGTCTTCCTGCATAGCGCGGGACGTGGCTGTTGGCCGCCAGGAGGTTGATGACGGCAAGGCGGGATGAAGATGCCCTTGGGGGAATCCAGTGTCGGCCCCTGGGGTGGCGATCCTACGATCAAGGCAGGGCGCTTTATGGCAGCCAATGACTGCCTCAGAACGAGCCTTGCACCTGCATCTGCCAAATCGCCAGCCCCCGGGAGGGGCTGACGATGGCCGGGCCGCTGCGCGGCTGTCAACCGGCCAGTTAGATCTCGTATGGGTTTCCGGCCGGGACCACGACGCGGCTAAACGGCGCCCCCGACCTCCGCAAAGCCAACCTTGGCCCACGACGCCAAATCGCTCAGGCCCTGTCCGCTTAGGCACCTCTCCAGATCCACCCACCCCCCAGGATACGGGTGCTGTCGGTGTCGTAGAACACGCAGGCCTGTCCCGGGCTGACGCCCTGTTCCGGGGTCAGCAATTCGACCTCGGCCTCGGTGTCGGACAAGGGCCGCAGGATCGCCGGGGCAGGCGGGCGGGTGGAGCGGACCTTGACCGCGATCTCACGTTCGGCCCGGTCGGTGAAGCCGCCATCGCCCAGCCAGTTGATCTCGCGCACCGGCACGGTGCGGGTCGCCAGCATCTCTTTCGGGCCGACGATCACGCGGCGATTGTCCACATCCAGTTTCACCACGTAAAGCGGGTCCGCCAGCCCGCCGATGCCTAGGCCCCGGCGCTGGCCGATCGTGTAATGGATCACACCCTTGTGGGTGCCCAGCACGTTGCCTTCATGGTCGACGATCTCGCCCGGTTCCGCCGCGCCGGGGCGCAACTTTTCGATGACGCTGGCGTAATCGCCGTTCGGCACGAAGCAGATATCCTGGCTGTCGGGCTTGTCAGCCACGCTCAGCCCGTATTTCGCGGCCAGCTTGCGGGTCTCGTCCTTGCTGGCCAGGTGACCGAGCGGGAAGCGCAGGAAATCGAGCTGTTCCTGGGTGGTCGAGAACAGGAAATAGGACTGGTCGCGGTTCGCATCGGCGGCGCAATGCAGCTCGGCCCCGTCCGATCCCATCTTGCGCTGGATGTAGTGGCCCGTGGCCATGCAATCGGCCTCCAGGTCCTTGGCGGTTTCCAGAAGGTCCTTGAACTTGACGCGTTCATTGCAGCGGATGCAGGGCACCGGGGTCGCCCCGCCCAGGTAGCTGTCGGCGAATTCGTCGATCACCGCTTCCTGGAAAATGTTCTCGTAATCCAGCACGTAGTGGGGAAAACCCATTTCCTCGGCCACACGGCGGGCATCGTGAATGTCGCGGCCCGCACAGCAGGCGCCCTTCTTGGCCAGGGCGGCCCCATGATCGTAAAGCTGCAAGGTGACGCCGACCACGTCATAGCCCTCTTCGGCCAGCATCGCAGCCACAACCGAAGAGTCGACGCCGCCGGACATGGCGACGACAACGCGGGTGTCTGCCGGGGCCTTGGGCAGGCCAAGCGAATTGAGCGCGGTGTCGAGGGACATGGATCAAACCTTTGCAGCGGTCCGGCGCAATATAGGAAAATGCAAGATACTCTCAAGGGGCCGCTTTACCTGTCCTTAGCCGAAACCGCCACAATCAGGGGCATGTTCAGTCACGAGAAGGGGTGAGAACATGTATTTGCGAAAGATCGACGGACCCCGCGCGATCACCTTGCCCGATGGCACGGTGATGACCCGCGCGGACCTGCCCGATGCGAACACGCGACGCTGGGTGGCGTCGCGCAAGGCCGCCGTGGTGCGTGCGGTGGCTGGCGGCCTGATCTCGCGGGAGACTGCGAAATCGACCTATGGCCTGTCCGAAGAGGAATTGACCGAGTGGGAATCGGCCGTGCTCAGACATGGGGAAGCGGCACTGAGAGCCACCGCACTTCAGAAGTATAGACAACTTTAGGTAGATTCGTAAACTCTCTACCGGACGGTAACGTGTGGTTAACCTTCTTCATCCTAGGATTGGTTAACGTACGAACGAACGGAGAACGGTTATGCGTGTTTTGCTTGTCGAGGATGATCCAACCACCGCAAAGAGTATCGAGTTGATGCTGGGCCATGCGAACCTCAATGTCTACACGACCGACCTGGGTGAAGAGGGGATCGATCTTGCGAAACTCTATGATTACGATCTGATCATTCTCGATATCGGGCTGCCGGACATGTCCGGCCATGACGTGCTGCGCCAACTGCGCCTGGCGCGGGTCGAGACTCCGATCCTGATCCTGTCGGGCGATGACGGGACCGAGGCAAAGCTCAAGGGGTTTGGCTTCGGGGCCGACGATTACCTGACCAAGCCTTTCCACCGCGAGGAGCTTATCGCCCGGATTCACGCGATCATACGCCGGTCCAAGGGCCACGCGCAGTCGATCATCCGCACCGGCAAGGTCTCGGTGAACCTCGATGCCAAGACCGTCGATGTCGGCGGGCAACCGGTTCATCTGACCGGCAAGGAATACCAGATGCTCGAACTTCTGTCCCTGCGCAAGGGCACGACACTCACCAAGGAGATGTTTCTCAATCACCTCTATGGCGGCATGGATGAACCCGAGCTCAAGATCATCGACGTGTTCATCTGCAAGCTGCGCAAGAAGCTGTCCGAGGCGACGGGCGGCGACACCTATATCGAAACGGTCTGGGGCCGTGGCTATGTGCTGCGCGACCCGGAACAGAGTCAGGATGCAGAACGGATCGCCGTCGGAGCCTGAACCGGCGCGATCCGGATCGGGGCTGCCACTCACGCATCTTCCCCATGCCTCGGCCCCTTGCCTGGCCCGGCTGCTTGCTTCCTTGCGGCCGGGCCTTTTACCGCCATCGATGGGCTGGACGGCCCGCGGACAGCGGCCTAACACTTGCAGGGCAAAGCTTTGGGGGAATGCAGGTGACGGACGAACCCTCGGTCGAGGTCATGGACGAAGCGGCGGCGCGGGCCGAACTCGCCCGGCTGGCGCCGTTGCTGGCGCGGGCCAACATCGCCTATCACGGAGAGGACGCCCCCGAGATCAGCGACGCGGAATACGATGCGCTCAAGCGCCGCAACGCTGCGATCGAGGCCCGCTTTCCCCATCTCAAGCGCTCGGACAGCCCGTCGGACCGGGTGGGCGCGGCCCCGGTCGACGCCTTCGGCAAGATCCGTCATGCGGTGCGCATGCTGTCGCTGTCCAACGCGTTCGAGGCCGACGACGTGGTCGATTTCGATCGGTCGATTCGCAGCTACCTGAACCTTGGGGCCGACGATCCGCTCGCCTACACCGCCGAACCCAAGATCGACGGGCTCAGCCTGTCGCTGCGCTATGAAAACGGCGCACTGGTCCATGCCGCGACCCGTGGCGATGGCGAAACCGGCGAGAACGTCACGGCCAATGCCCGCACCATCGACGAGATCCCGACACGGCTGGACGATGCGCCCGAGATTCTGGAGGTGCGCGGCGAGGTCTACATGTCGCACGCGGATTTCGAGGCGCTCAACGCCCGCCAAGCCGAAAAGGGGCAAAAGACCTTCGCCAATCCGCGCAACGCCGCCGCCGGATCCCTGCGGCAACTGGATGCGGCCATAACCAAGGCGCGGCCGCTGCGCTTTTTCGCCTATGCCTGGGGCGAGCTGTCGGCGCCGCTGGCCGACACCCAGATGCAGGCCATCGAACGGCTTGGCGCACTGGGATTTTCCATAAATCCTCTGACCCGGCTGTGCGAAAGCCTGGACGACCTGATCGCCCATTACCGCGAAATCGAGGCGCAACGGGCGACACTGGGCTATGACATCGACGGGGTGGTCTACAAGGTGAACGACCTCGGGCTGCAACAGCGACTGGGGTTTCGCTCCACCACCCCGCGTTGGGCCATCGCCCACAAGTTCCCCGCCGAACTGGCCTGGACCCGGTTGGACGGAATCGACATCCAGGTGGGCCGCACGGGCGCGCTGTCGCCGGTGGCGCGTCTTCAGCCGGTGACGGTGGGCGGGGTCGTGGTGTCGAACGCCACCCTGCACAACGAGGATTACATCGCCGGGCGCGGCGCCAAGGGCGAGGAAATCCGGGAAGGCAAGGATATCCGCGTGGGCGACTGGGTGCAGGTCTATCGTGCCGGGGACGTGATCCCGAAAGTGGCGGATGTGGACCTTTCGAAGCGGCCCGAGGATGCCGAACCTTACCGGTTCCCCGATACCTGCCCCGAATGCGGCTCGCCCGCGATCCGCGAGGAGGGCGACGCGGTGCGGCGCTGCACCGGTGGGCTGATTTGCCCGGCGCAGGCCGTTGAAAAGCTGAAACATTTCGTCTCGCGCGGGGCGATGGACATCGAAGGGCTGGGCGCAAAGCAG
The DNA here is from genome assembly GCF_003129565.1 of Salibaculum griseiflavum. Classification (GTDB taxonomy): domain Bacteria; phylum Pseudomonadota; class Alphaproteobacteria; order Rhodobacterales; family Rhodobacteraceae; genus Salibaculum; species Salibaculum griseiflavum. The sequence goes on along the minus strand of NZ_QETF01000002.1, from coordinate 45,953 downwards.
GTCGAGGCGTTTTACCATGACGACCAACTGCCGGTGAGCGAACCGGCGGATATCTTCACGCTCCGCACCCGCGATGCGAACAACCTGACCAAGCTGGCCAATCGCGACGGGTGGGGCGAGACGAGCGCAAAAAACCTCTTTGAAGCCATTGAGGAGAAGCGGGAAATCCCGATGGCGCGGCTGTTGTTCGGGCTGGGCATTCGGCACGTCGGAGAAGTCGCGGCACAGGACCTGGCGCGCCACTATGGGGGATGGGCGGCGATGACCAAGGCGCTTGATACGGCCCGCCCGGCGGCCCTCGCGCACCGCGCTGCGGACGATGCAGCCGAGGTCGAGCGCCAGGCGGCACAAGAGGCCGGCCGCCGTGCCCGGATCAGTGAGGCGCGCAACGCGGTGCTGGCCGAGGCCGATATTCCCGATGAGGCCGCAGAGGCCTGGGCCGACCTGATCGACGCCGACGGGATCGGCCCGGTCATGGCGCTGTCTCTGTCAGATGCCTTCGCCAATGATCACGAACGCGCGGCGATCGACCGGCTTGTGGCGGAATTGACCGATATCCAGCCGCCCGAATCCCGTGCAACGGACAGCCCCGTGGCGGGCAAGACGGTGGTGTTCACCGGGAGCCTCGAAAAGATGACCCGGGCCGAGGCCAAGGCCCGCGCCGAGGCGCTCGGGGCCAAGGTGTCGGGCTCGGTCAGCGCCAAGACCGATCTTCTGGTGGCAGGGCCCGGGGCCGGATCCAAGGCGAAGAAGGCCGCCGACCTTGGTATCGAGACCATTGATGAAGATGGCTGGTTGACCCTGATCGGGGACGCATGAGCGGGCGGCCGGAAATCCTGTTTCCGCTTTTCGCGGAACTGACCAAGCTCGACGGGGTCGGCCCGAAATCCGCCCAGCAACTGGAGGCGGGCGGCATCGAAAAGCCGCGCGACATGCTGTTCACGCTGCCCTATAGCGGCGTCGACCGGTCCCGCCGGGCCAGCGTGCGCGACCTTGTTCCGCCGGCCCATTGCACCGTCGAGGTGGTGGTGGGCGAGCACCGCCCGCCCAGTCAGCGCGGCCGGCCCTACCGCGTGACGGTCAGCGATGCGCAGACCAGTTTCCAGCTGGTGTTCTTCCATGCGCGCGGCGACTACCTGCGCCGGATCCTGCCCAGCGGCCAGCGGCGGGTGGTCTCCGGCAAGGTCGAGCATTTCGACGGTATCGCCCAGATGGTGCATCCCGATCATATCCTGCGCCCCGAGGAGGCCGAGCAGATCCCGCCATTCGAGCCGGTCTATCCGTTGACCGGCTCGGTGACACAGAAGGTGATGTTCAAGGCGACCCGGTCGGCCCTGGCCCTGGCCCCGGACCTGCCCGAGTGGATCGACCCCGCGCTGCGCGCGCGCGAGGGCTGGCCCGACTGGAACGCGGCGCTCGAAACCGCCCATGCGCCGCTGTCCTCGGCGGAACTGGCGGCGACCTCGCCCGCGCGGCAGCGCCTGGCCTATGACGAATTGCTGGCCCATCAGCTGACCTTGGCGCTGGCGCGGGCGAAACAGCGGCGTGGCAAGGGGCAGGTGACAAAAGGCGATGGCCGGTTGCGAGAGAAGGTGCTGGAGGATCTGCCATACGCGCCGACCGGCGCCCAGACCCGCGCAGTGGACGAGATCATCGCCGACATGGCCGCGCCGAAGCGCATGAACCGCCTTCTGCAGGGCGATGTCGGGGCGGGCAAGACGCTGGTGGCCCTGCTGGCGCTGCTCAATGCGGTCGAAGCCGGCGGGCAGGGTGTCATGATGGCGCCCACGGAAATCCTCGCCCGCCAACACATGGACGGGCTGGCCCCGCTGGCCGCAGCGGCAGGGGTGCGGCTTGAGCTGCTGACCGGCCGCGACAAGGGGGCCGAGCGACGGGCGAAACTGGCCGCGTTGGCCAGAGGCGACATCGGCATATTGGTCGGCACCCATGCGGTGTTTCAGCAGGATGTCGAATTCCACGACCTGCGCCTCGCCATCGTCGATGAACAGCACCGGTTCGGCGTGTCTCAGCGTATGCAGCTGGGTGCCAAGGGTCGGGCTGTGGACGTGCTGGTCATGACAGCCACGCCGATCCCCCGCAGCCTGGCGCTGGCGCAATATGGCGACATGGATGTCTCGGTGCTGGATGAAAAGCCGCCGGGCCGGACGCCGGTCATCACCAGCGTCGTCAGCACCGGCCGGATGGACGAGGTGGTGGACCATTTGCGCAAGGCGGTGGCCGAGGGACGGCAGGCCTATTGGGTCTGCCCGCTGGTCGAGGAATCCGAGGTCAGCGAGCTGACCGCCGCCGAGGAACGATTCAAACGCCTGCGCGCCGCACTTGGGGACGACGTGGTGGTACTGGTCCATGGCCGGATGGAGCCGAAAGAGAAAGACGCGGCCATGGCGCGCTTCGTCGCCGGCGACACCAGCGTGCTGGTTGCCACCACGGTGATCGAGGTGGGGGTGAACGTGCCCAACGCCTCGATCATGGTGATCGAACGGGCCGAGAGTTTCGGGCTGGCCCAATTGCACCAGCTGCGGGGCCGGGTCGGGCGTGGATCGGCGCAATCGACCTGCCTCTTGATGTATCAGCCGCCCTTGTCGGAAACCGGCCGCAGGCGGCTGGAGATCCTGCGCGAAACCGAGGACGGGTTCCGCATCTCCGAGGAAGATCTCGCCATGCGCGGGGCGGGGGATGTGATCGGCACCGCGCAATCGGGGCTGCCGCGCTTTCGCATTGCCGATATCGAGCGCCAATCCGCCCTGATGGCGTTGGCCCAGCAGGATGCCCGCAAGCTGCTGGCGGATGACCCGGACCTGACCGGCGCGCGGGGCAAGGCCGCGCGTGTTCTGCTTTGGCTGATGGAACAGGATCGAGCGATCCGTTTGATTTCAGTGGGTTAGGCTAAGTCTGTTCTTTTTGTTCACGAATGTTCTTAAAAAGTTCTTGCATTAGGATCTGGTTAATGAGAACAAAGAGGCAACAAGAGAACAGCAAGACGGAGGAGCAGGACAATGGCCAAGGAAATCAAGCAAGCGATTACCCGGTCGCGTGATACGCTGGTTGCCGATGCCCTTGGGGCGGCGGCGCTGATGGTCATTCTTGTCGGTTCCCTGCACCTGCCGTCTTTCTTGTGATCTGCCTCGCGCCCCGGTCCGGACGTTCTGCATCGCCTGTCCCACCTTCGATGCACTGACGACCAGACACTGCCTGTCCAAGGCGGATCTGCCATCCGCCGTTATACCGTCCGGGACCTGCCTCTCCCGATCGCGGCCGGACCAAGGGGCGCATATCTGCCGCCGCTCTTCACCTGTCCCGAAGAGCGGCGGCTTTTTCTTTTTGGGATTGGGTCGGAAACCGCGTGGCGTGTCAGGCGCAATCTGCCTTGCGCGCTTCCTTGAAGGCTTCAAGCGTGGCATCCAGCGCCAGCAGGATCGACGCGTGCCGGTTCTTGTAGTCCCGTGCGGGTTGCAGCACCTCCAGCCCGTCGAAAGGGGCATCTGGCACCGGGCCGTCCTGCTTGAGCATCGCGTGCAACTGATCGCGGGCGGTCTGCACCTGTGGTTCGGTGCAGCCGATGATATTGCCGCCCACCACGGCGGCCGAGGCCTGGCCGAGGGCGCAGGCCTTCACGTCCTGCGCGTAATCGGTGATGCGTCCGTCCTCGATGCTCACATCAACGGTCACGGTCGAGCCGCAGAGCGGCGAGCGCACCTTCCCGGACCCGTCGGGGTGATCCAGCCGGCCCAACCGGGGAATATCCGCCGCCAGCCCGAGAATCCGGGTGGAGTAGAGCTTGATCAGGTCGGTTTCGTCGCTCATGGGTTTCGCCTTCGGCTGTCTTGGCCTATAGATAGGCCTCTTGTCCCATGATGCCAAAGGAAAAATGCGATGGCCTTCGATCCCGCGACGCTGACCTATACCTCTGACGGGCTGATCCCCTGCATCGCGCAGGATGTCGAGGACGGCGCGGTGTTGATGATGGCCTGGATGAATGCCGAGGCGGTGACCAAGACGCTGGAAACCGGCCGTGTCACCTATTGGTCGCGGTCGCGCCGGGCGTTCTGGGTCAAGGGCGAAAGCAGCGGCCATGTGCAGGAGCTGGTCGATCTTCGCGTCGATTGCGACCGCGATTGCCTGCTGGCGGTGGTGCGCCAGACCGGCCCGGCCTGCCACACCAACCGGCGGTCCTGTTTCTATACCTCGGTGACCCATGGCGATGAGGTGGAGCTGATGCGCCCTATGGTGGACTAGAACCCGACCATGGCTCGGATGTCGGCAGGGGTGGCGCCCTCGGCCCGGTAGCTCGCCAGCGCCTTGGAGGCGTCGATCTTGGCCAGCCGTTTGCCCGTGTCATCCCGGACCAGGTCATGATGGTGATAGATCGGCACGGGCCAGCCCATCAGGGTTTGCATCACCACATGGAGGAACGTGGCGTGCCACAGGTCCGCCCCGCGCACCACATGGGTCATTCCCTGGGCCGCATCGTCCAACGGGCAAGCAAGGTGATAGGCCGGATCACCGGTTTCCTTGCGGCGCAGAACCGGGTCGCCGATCATCGCGATCAACTCGTCCGGCTCGGCCTGGTGGCTGCCCATATGCAACGGCCCGGTCTCGGTGAAGGCGGGCAGGGGCCCGGCCTGGGCCAGCGCCTTGGCCAGGTCGAGCCGCAGCGCATCGCCGGGGCGGGCGTCATCAAGGGGCCTGCTGCGGCAGGTGCCGGGATAGACCAGCCCGTCCCAGCCGGGCCGCGCGCCCGCGGCCTTGATGGCCGAGCGCGAACAGGCGCACGGGTAGAGCAATCCGCGATCTGCAAGCCGGTCGAGCGCACGGGCATAATCGGCCAGATGGTCGGATTGGCGCCAGACCGGCGCGGGCCAGTCCAGCCCCAGCCAGCGCAGGTCCTCGTAGATGGCCGCCTCGAACTCGGCGCGGCAGCGAGTGCTGTCGGTATCCTCGATCCGCAACAGGGCAATGCCGCCCAGATCTCGCGCAACCTGCCACACGGTCAACGCCGAATAGGCATGGCCCAGATGCAGCAGCCCCGTGGGCGAGGGGGCAAAGCGGGTGATCATGCGCGGCGCAGAACGATGACATCCGACCCCATCCCGACATCATCGAGATGCGGGCCATGTTCGCGCGCCGTAACAAAGACCTCCCCCTTGGCGACGTGACGGTCCAGCACGGCGTCATAGCTGCCGTCTGCCAGGGTCGGATCGTTGAAGGACAAGGCCAGCACACCGCCCGGCGACAGTCCGTCGATCAACACGGAAAGGGTATCCGGGGGCGCGGCGCCGAGGCTGACGACCCCGACCGCCACGATGGCGTCATAGGCGCGCGGCAGTGGCGCGCCGGGCTCGCTGACCCACAGCCTTTCATAGATCACCTTGGCGCGTGCGATCTCGACCATTGCGGGGGTGATATCGGTGCCGTGCAGATGGGTGAAGCCGCGCTCCAACAGGGCGGCGCCCGAGATGCCGGTGCCACAACCGAAATCCAGCACCGTGGTTTCGGTGTCCACATGCGCCGCCAACGCCGCGACCAACCGCCTTGGCGTATGATAGCCGCGATCTGCAAGGTCGGCGTCATAGCTGTCGGCCCAGTCCCGGTAGACGGCTATGGTTTCTTCGACCGGACGCGGGGTCCAGAGTTGGGGTTTGATCGGTGTCTTCCTGCTCATGACCCGTAGGCTAGCGACCGGGTCAGGCAGCGTCCAGTGCGCTGGCCGCCAGCCACTCGGCCCAATCGGCCTTGGCGCGGTCGGTATAGGCCTTGTAGCGGTCCTTGCGGCCCCGACGCCCGCCTTTCAGCCCCTCGACCGGGGGGAAAAGCCCGAAATTGACATTCATCGGCTGGAAGGTCTTGGCCTCGGCCCCGCCGGTGATGTGGGTGACAAGCGCGCCCATGGCGGTGGTGTGCGGCACCGGTGGCAGGGCGGTTCCCGTCATTTCGGCCACGGCCAGCCGTCCGGCCAGCAGCCCCATGGCGGCACTTTCCACATAGCCCTCGACCCCGGTGATCTGGCCCGCGAACCGGATATTGGGGCGAGATTTCAGGCGCATCTGGCCGTCAAGCAAGGTCGGCGAATTCAGGAACGTGTTGCGGTGAATGCCGCCCAGCCGGGCGAACTTCGCATCCTGCAAGCCGGGGATCATGCGGAATACCTCGGTCTGGGCGCCGTATTTCATCTTGGTCTGGAAACCCACGATATTATAGAGCGTGCCCAGGGCGTTATCCCGGCGGAGCTGCGCCACCGCATAGGCCTTTTCGGTCGGGTTATGCGGGTTTGTCAGGCCGATCGGCTTCATCGGGCCGTGGCGCAGGGTTTCCCGGCCGCGCTCGGCCATGACCTCGATCGGCAGGCAGCCGTCGAAATAGCCCGCCGTTTCGCCTTCCTTGAACTCGGTCTTGTCGGCGGCCAGCAGCGCGTCGATGAACGCCTCGTACTGGTCCTTGGTCATCGGGCAGTTGATATAGGCTTTCTGCTCTTCCTCGGTCTCGCCCTTGTCATAGCGGGACTGTTCCCAGGCGATCCCCATATCGATGGTCTCGGCATAGACGATGGGGGCGATGGCATCGAAAAAGGCCAGCGCCTCGGCACCGGTCTCGGCGCGGATCGCCTCGGCCAGCTTTCCCGAGGTCAGCGGCCCGGTGGCGATGATCCAGTGGCCGTCATCGGGCAGGCTGTCGACCTCTTCGTAAGAGACGCTGATATTGGGATGGGCCGTCAGCTTGGCGGTGACGGCCTCGGCAAAGGGGTCGCGGTCCACGGCCAGCGCGCCGCCTGCGGGCAGCTTGTGGGCATCCGCCGTCGCCATGATGATCCCGCCCGCCTGACGCATTTCCCAATGCAGCAGGCCGACGGCATTCTGTTCGTCATCGTCCGAACGGAACGAATTGGAACAGACCATCTCGGCCAGGTTCCCGGTGCGGTGGGCAAAGGTCTCGACCTTGGGGCGCATTTCGTGAATCACCACGCGGCAGCCGGCATTCGCGGCCTGCCACGCGGCTTCGGACCCGGCCATGCCGCCGCCGACGATGTGAAGTGTCTGTGTCATGACGGCCCAGATAATGCGCTTGGTGCCCCGAGGAAACCCCGGCCGGCGGTTATTCCTCGGCCTCTTCGTCACCCTGATCGGCGATCCAGGCCACGCTCACGACTTCCTCGCCCTTGCCGGTATTGAAGACCTTGACGCCACCCGCGCTACGCGACCGGAACGAGATGCCGTCGACCGGCACGCGGATCGACTGCCCCTTGGACGTGGCCAGCATGATCTGGTCGTCCAGCTCAACCGGGAAAGAGGCGACGATATCGCCACCCCGCATGGCCTTGTCCATGGCTGCGACACCCATGCCGCCGCGTCCGCGCACAGGGTAGTCGTGCGACGAGCTGAGCTTGCCCGCGCCGCCGGCGGTGATGGTCAGGATCAGGTTTTCCGCCGCGGACATCTCGGCGTAGCGCTCGGGGCTGAGCTCGCCTGCCGGCACATCGTCTTCGTCGGTTTCGGCCTCGTCGGTCAGGCCGGCCATCGCGCGGCGCATCTTCAGATAGGCGGCGCGTTCATCTGCCTCGGCCTTGAAGTGGCGGATCACGGACATGGACACGACGTTGTCGTCTCCGTTGAGCTTGATGCCCCGCACCCCGGTCGAATTGCGGCCCGCGAATACGCGGACATCCGTGGTCGGGAAGCGGATCGCCCGGCCTGCATTCGTGGTCAGCATCACGTCGTCATCCTCGGAACAAATCCTTGCATTCACGAGGCTTACGGAGCCATCTTCAGGCAGTTTCATGGCGATCTTGCCGTTGGACTTCACATTGGTGAAATCCGACAGCTTGTTGCGCCGCACATCGCCCGCACTGGTCGCGAAGACGATTTGCAGGTCATCCCAATCCTTTTCGTCACGGTCCACCGGCATGATCGCGGCGATCGAGACCCCGGAGGGGATCGGAAGGATGTTGACGATGGCCTTGCCCTTGGAGGTGCGGCTGCCCTGTGGCAGGCGCCAGGTCTTGAGCTTGTAGACCATGCCATCGGTGGTGAAGAACAAAAGCTGCGTATGGGTGTTGGCCACGAAGAGCGTGGTGACCACGTCATCCTCTTTCAGGCCGCCACCGGACAGACCCTTGCCGCCGCGCTTCTGGGCGCGGAAATCGGCCAGGGCGGTGCGCTTGATATAACCGCCTTGCGTGACCGTCACGACCATGTCTTCGCGCTCGATCAGGTCCTCGTCGTCCATGTCGCCGGACCAGTCGACGATCTGGGTGCGGCGCGGCACGGCAAACTGGTCTTTCACCTCGCGCAGCTCTTCGGCGATGATCCCCATGATCCGTTCACGGCTTCCAAGAATTTCGAGGTATTCCTTGATCTTACCGGCCAGTTCTTCAAGTTCGTCCGTAACTTCCTTGACGCCGATCTGGGTCAGGCGCTGGAGGCGCAGATCGAGGATCGCGCGGGCCTGGGTTTCGGACAGGTTATAGGTGCCGTCCTCGTTCACCGGGTGCAACGGATCGTCGATCAGGCGCAGGTATTCCACGATGTCCCCGGCGGGCCAGCGGCGTTCCATCAGCCGCGCGCGGGCCTCGGCGGCATCGGCAGACGAGCGGATCGTGGCGACCACTTCGTCAACATTGCTGACGGCAACAGCCAGACCACACAGGACATGGCTGCGCTCGCGCGCCTTGCGCAGCAGGTAGGCGGTGCGCCGCGCGACAACATCCTCTCGGAAGTCAATGAAATAGCTCAGGAATTTTCGCAGTGTCAGCGTTTCGGGCCGACCCCCGTTCAATGCCAGCATGTTGCAGCCGAACGAGGTCTGCATCGGGGTGAAACGATAGAGTTGGTTCAGGACGACCTCGGCGGTGGCATCGCGTTTCAGTTCCACCACAACGCGCACGCCCGAACGGTCGCTTTCGTCCTGCACATGCGCGATGCCGTCGATCTTCTTGTCGCGGGCGGCTTCGGCGATGCGGTCGATCATCGTCGCCTTGTTCACCTGATAGGGGATTTCCCGGATCACGATCGCCCAGCGGTCCTTGCGGATCTCCTCGACCTCGGTCTTGGCGCGCACCACGACCGAGCCGCGGCTTTCAAGATAGGCTTTCCGTGCGCCCGAGCGGCCCAGCATGATGCCCCCGGTGGGAAAATCCGGGCCGGGAACGTATTCGATCAGGTCTTCGCTGGACAGGTCCGGATTTTCGATCAGGGCCAGCGTGGCGTCGCAGACCTCGCCCAGATTGTGCGGCGGGATATTGGTCGCCATGCCCACGGCGATACCGCCGGCGCCATTGACCAGCATGTTGGGGAAGCGGGCGGGCAGCACCGTCGGCTCACGGTCGCGGCCATCGTAGTTGTCCTGGAAATCGACCGTTTCCTTGTCGATGTCGGACAGCAGCGCCGCGGCGGGCTTGTCCATCCGCACCTCGGTGTAGCGCATGGCGGCCGGGTTGTCCCCGTCCATGGAGCCGAAATTGCCCTGACCATCCAGCAGCGGCAGAGACATCGAAAACGGCTGCGCCATGCGCACAAGCGCGTCATAGATCGCGCTGTCGCCATGGGGGTGGTAGGTCCCCATCACGTCGCCCACGGCGCGGGCCGACTTGCGATAGGGCTTGTCGTGGGTATTGCCGGCTTCGTGCATGGCATAAAGGATGCGCCTGTGAACCGGTTTCAGCCCGTCGCGCAGATCGGGAATGGCGCGGGAAACGATCACGCTCATCGCGTAATCGAGATACGAGGTCTTCATCTCGTCCGAGATCGAAATCGACGGGCCGTCGTATTCCGGGCGCTCAGGCCGGTTTTCTTCTTCGTTTTCAGGGGTATCCGGGGTGTCGCTCATGCTGTCCGCCTGCTGGTGCCGACGTGGGACTCGGCACGTCTAGATATTGTTGGAAATCTTATATCACCCCCGAGGGATGGGGTGCAATGGGGCCGGGGCCGCTGGCCTGTCAGCCATCTCGCCAGTCTGCTAACAGATTGTTTTTATTGACATGTTGGACGGTTCTGCGGTCACATTTATCTCATGATGAGAACGGAACAGGAGATGACACAGGAAACGGAATTGCTTTTGCGCGGCTACGGGCTGACCACGGCGGAGTTTTTCTATCGCATGCCGGACTATCCCAGCGTGCTCAATACCTTCATCTGGCAGGACTATGACCAGGCCCCGGACCATGACCGGCTGATGGGCTTTATCGACTTCTGGCGCGACGAGATCGAGGGAGAGTTGCACTCGGTCCGCTTCACCCATCGCAAGCTGATTTCACCGGGGGAATGGCGCAACGTTGTGGGTGAGCTGACCTATCACTAGGGCTCATTTCGCCCGGTTCAGCATCCCGTAAAGGTCGCGGGGGTCATCCGGGTCGGCCAGCAGGTCCAGCAGTTGGTAATGGTCGCTTTCGCGGATCGCGTCACGGACCACCTTGAGCGCCGAGAAATCCTCGATTGCGAAGCCGACGGAGTCAAAGAGGGTGATCTGCGCGGCATCGGTGCGGCCTGGGGTCTGGCCTGCAAAGACCTGCCACAGCTCGGTCACCGGGTGATCCTCGGGCATCTGCTGGATCTCGCCCTCGATCCGGGTCTGGGGCGGGTATTCCACGAAGATCGAGGACCGGTTCAGGATACCGGCGGCCAGTTCCGTTTTGCCGGGGCAGTCGCCGCCGATGGCGTTGATATGCACACCGGGTCCGACCATGTTGTCGGACAGGATCGTCGCATATTGTTTGTCCGCGGTGCAGGTGGTGAGGATCTGCGCGCCTTCAATGGCCTCTTCGGCGCTGGTGCAGGGCACAACCGTCAAGCCGCTGCCCGCAAGATTGTGCACGCATTTCCCTGTCGCTGCACTGTCCTTGTCCCAGAGCCGCACGGTGTCGATGCCGCAAATCGCCTGGAAGGCGCGGCACTGGAATTCCGACTGCGCGCCGTTGCCGATCATCGCCATGGTGGTCGCCCCCTTGGGCGCCAGGTGCTTCGCCGCCAGCGCCGACATGGCCGCCGTGCGCAGGGCCGTCAGCAGGGTCATTTCCGTCAGCAGCACCGGGTAGCCGGTTTCGACCGAGGCCAAGAGACCAAAGGCGGTCACCGTCTGAAGCCCCTCTCGCGTGTTCTTGGGGTGCCCGTTGACGTATTTGAAGCCATAAAGCTCGCCATCCGAGGTCGGCATCAATTCGATCACGCCCACGGGACTGTGCGAGGCCACGCGCGGCGTCTTGTCGAAACTTTCCCAACGCAGGAAATCCGCCTCGATCGCGGCGGCGAGACGTTGCAGCATTTCATCAAGGCCGACCTGATGGACAAGCCGCATCATGTTCTCGACGGAAACGAAGGGCACCAGGGCCTTTTCAGAGGGTTGGGTCATGCGAAGCTCCGGGTCGGACGGTCAAAGATGCGGCGCCCCATCAAGGACGCGGTGAGGTCGACCATGAGGCTGGCCGTGCGCCCCCGGTCATCAAGGAACGGGTTGAGTTCCACCAGGTCCAGTCCGGCCAGGCAGCCGCTGTCATGCAGCATTTCCATCACCAGATGGGCCTCGCGGTAGGTGGCGCCGCCGGGGACGGTCGTGCCGACGGCCGGGGCGATGCCGGGGTCGAGGAAATCCACATCCAGAGAGACATGCAGCAGGCCATTGGCGGCCTGCACCTTGTCGAGAAAGGCCGCCAGCGGCCCTGCAATGCCATGTTCGTCGATGGCGCGCATATCGGTCAGGGCGATGTCCGTCTCGGCCAGCATCGCACGTTCCGCCGGATCGACCGAGCGCAGCCCGATCATCGCGATCCGGTCGGTGGGAACCGGCGCGGCGAGTGGCGGAAAGGCGTCGAAACCCGGCTGGCCGGTCACATAGGCCACAGGCGTGCCGTGCAGGTGACCGGACTCGGTCGTTTGCGGGGTGTTGAAATCGGAATGGGCATCCAGCCACAGCACGAACAGAGGGCGGCCCTGCGCTGCGGCATGTTCGGCCATGCCCGCCACCGAGCCAAGCGAAAGGGCATGGTCGCCGCCCAGGAAGATCGGCAGGCCGTCGGATGCGGCCTCTTTCGCGGCGCGGATCAGGCTGCGTGTCCAGCCCACCGTTGTCGGCAAGTCATGGAGATGCGGGTCATCGGGCAGGGCGGGGGTGTCGGGGATGAGGTTGCCCCGGTCCTCGACACTATGGCCAAGGGCGGTCAACTGTTCGCCCAGCCCGGCCACGCGATAGGCGTCCGGCCCCATGAGGCAGCCGTCGCGGCGCTTGCCACTGTCCACGGGCGCGCCGATGAGAATGCAGTGCGTCTGTTCCATACCCGCGTGATCGCCCGCATTGGTGCGAGTTGGAACTCGCCATTTTGCACGAACCGGGTTATCATAGCCCAAAATGGACATGCCAAATGGACGATTTGGATAAAGCGCTGATTGTCGCCTTGCAGCGCGACGGGCGGGCCAGCTTGTCGGAGCTGGCACATGACCTCAAGGTCACGCGCGCGACGGTGCGGGCGCGGCTTGAGAAACTGCGCGACAGTGGCGAGATCGCGGGGTTCACCGTGCTGACCCGAGCCGATGTCTCGCCGCACCCCGTGCGCGGCTTGATGATGCTGGGGATCGAGGGGCGCGGGACGGAACGGGTGATGCGGGCGCTCGCCGCCATGCCCGAGGTTCAGGCGGTGCATTCGACCAATGGCACATGGGATTTGATTGCCGAGATCGGGACGCCCACGCTGGTCGAACTGGACAACACCCTGTTCCGGATTCGCCGAATGGACGGGGTCACCCGGTCGGAAACCAACCTGCTTCTGTCGACCCGGCGCGGCTAGCGGCGAGCGGCCATGACCCAGAGCGCTGCCAAGCCAAAGGAAATCAGCGCGTTGTAGCTGGCCATGGACAAGCCGAACAACGACCAGACCACGTCGTCGCACATCACGACCGGGGCGATGTCGGTGGACAACAGGTCACCGCCCAGGCCGCCACCGGTGCCGGTGCAACTGGACGGGCCCTCCCACCAGTCACGTTCGACGCCGGTGTGGTAGATGCCGATGCCGCCGGTTGTGGCGGCGGCGAGGGCGCCTAGCAGCAAGAGCGGCGTTGCCGGCCGCCAGATCATCAGGGCAACGGCCCCGATCACGATCGCCACCGCATGGGGCCAGCGTTGCCAGAGGCACAGGGCGCAGGGCGGGTAGCCCAACGCCTGGAACAGGAAGGCGCCGGCAAGCAGGGCAAAGGAGCCGCCCGCGGCAAGAACGGTCAGTCTGGTTCTGGTCATAGGTATCTCACCACGTAGAATCCGCCGATCAGCAAAAGGCAGAACAGGATGAACATGAGCCCCAGCCGGCGCTCGATGAAGTCACGGATGGGCGCGCCGAATTTCCAGAGCAGCGCGGCGACGATGAAGAATCGCAGGCCCCGCGCCAGGATCGAGGTTACCACGAACGTGCCCAGGGGCATGGCCGTCCAACCGGACATGATCGTGATGACCTTGTAGGGGAAGGGCGTGAGCCCGGCGATCAGCACCGCCCAGAACCCCACGTCGTTGAATCGCTGATTGAAGGCGGCCATGCTGTCGCCCTTGCCCAGCGCCTCGAGGATCGGCTGCCCGATGGACTCGTAGGCGAAGGCGCCGATCGCATAGCCCAGCATCCCGCCCGCGACAGAAGACACCAGACAGACAGTGGCGATCAGCCAGGCGCGGCGCGGTGCGGCCAGGATCATCGGGATCATCAGCACGTCGGGCGGGATCGGAAAGACCGAGCTTTCGATGAAGGCGACGGCGGCCAGAACCCACAAGGCGCGCGGGTGGTCGGCCATGGACATCGTCCAGTCGTAAAGTCGGCGGATCATGTGCGGGTCCGGGCTGCTCGGGTCGGTTGCGGCCTTAGGCATGAAAAACGGGCGAGGGTCAATGCCGGGCATGGCGTTTGGCCGTTGACCTCGCCGGGGCGGACGGCTATCGAACGTCCGGCTGGCCGGTGTGGCGGAATGGTAGACGCAGGGGATTCAAAATCCCCCGATGGCAACATCGTGAGAGTTCGAATCTCTCCACCGGCACCACATTGAAAACAAAACAAAAAAACTCACTTTCCCGGCTGAAAATATCGCCAAAAAGATGGTTCGTTTTTGGGATAGTAAGCACATAGTAAGCAGTCCGAGCGAAGATTGCCGGGCGTCGTGATTCACTGATTGATCGTGTGCTTGTTATGCTCAGGAGGCCAACGCGCAGAAACGTTTGCACGCGCGCTGTGCCACCCACATTTGCTGATCTAGCGGCTGTAATGAGGGCCGGTCTTGAATTCAGGGAAGGCCACCGCGCCCTGCCGCCTGTAGAAGTCGGCTCTAAGAATGTCTGGATCCAGCCCGGCTAGGGCGCAGACCAGTTCAAAGTCATCGGACCAGATCCAGGCCGCGTCGGCCTCCGATCGGCGTGCATCGGCCAGACCGACTTTCAGCACATGAAGCCACAAAACGCGGTGCGCCATCGCAGCATCCTTTTTCAGGTGAAGGTGCGCGGCCCCCGGCGAAATTAAAGACAGGGGTGGAACCGGTGCCGCGCTGCGGGTGTTTGAGGCCACCGCCCGCTGGGCCGTTGGTCAACGCGCCGCTTCGAGGCGCGCTAACTGAGGGCGCTCTCCATCCCCCAGTGTCTCTATATTCGCGGCTTGGCGAGTTGTTCGATCAATGCCTCAATATCCGGCTGGGCGATGAGGGTCAGGCGGTCGAGTTCGAGGGCCAGTTCTTCCGACACGATGACAGGCGGCATGATCGAATCAGGGTTGGCCTGATAAATCTCGCGGGCACGGGCAGAAACGGATTTGCGCGCGGCCTTGGCGCGGCGGCGTTTAGCTGGCATGGCTTCGCCCTCGGTTAGAAGTGATAGCGGGCGCTCTGGGCGGCTCTGTGGGGCCGTCTAAGTCGAGGTCCAGTTCTCGCAGCAGCCGGGCAAAGGCGATGCGGGAATCGCGCTCTACGGCCACCTCAGGGCGCGCCTTGGGGGCGTCGAAGCGGTCGATATATGTCAGGCCATCCCGATCAAGGATTGCGCGGGCCTGTTGGCCTCGGTCCCAGGCTTCGCAGGCCAAGGTCAGTAGGCGCAGGTGGTGGGGTTCGAGTTGGAATTCTCGGTTGACGGATCGCCACCAACGGGCGGCGTCATCGGAAAGGTGGTCGGGTGCGGCTGTCTGCATGTCGTGGTCCTTTTTGTGTTGAACAGGGTAAGGGCGCGATAAAAGAAGGGTCCGCGCTCTGGTTTGCGAAAAGTCCATTTAGAAAAAGGGATCCCCCTCCACCCTAGGTTGCAGCAGGGCCAGCGGGATGCCAGCCCTGCCGGTCCGTTAGGAAGTCACGCCATCCAGAACGGTGAAGGCGCTTTCCCGTGCCGCTGCGAAGTCGATCCGGGCATGGGCAATCAAGCCAAATTGGAGGTTGTCCATGAACCGTTCGCGCAGGATCTCCACGCGGATCGAGGACCGGACGCCAATCATCAGTTGGCTGAAGTCGCCTGCAATGATCTGGCTCTCATCAGATCCAGCGCCGCCATCGGTCGGAATTGCCGAGGTGTGCAGCATTGGCACCTGCTTCAGGACGCGAGGCATGTTGAGCGGCTGACCATCAGAGGCCGTGAGGGACGCTAGGTCGTTCTCGTCGCGGGATGCCATGATGAAGGCCCCCAGGCGCTCGTTGGCACCGTGCAGTGCACCACGGGCGGCCATAAGCGGGCCATAGCCTGTCAGCGCGCCACCTGCGAAGCTGTTAGAGGTCAGGCCGCCGTAGTTGACGATGCCGGTCGGCTCAGGGTCGGTGCCGCTGCCGATCAGACCAACCCGGTCAATCTCCTGCGCCATTGCCTTGGCTAGCACGTTTGGCAGTTCCGTTTCCAGGTTGAGGCTGTCGGCCATCAGTTCAACGCTTGCCTTGACCATCACCGCAATCGACTTGGGCTTAAGAATGACGCCACCGAAAGTCGGATCGGATTCGTTCACCGCCGCGTTCTCAACACGCCATGCCGGGGTCGGGTCTGCCGTGACTTTGGCAACCACGTTTTCGGCGCTGTCGAGGGGCATGGTCTGCGCACCGGCGGCGTCCAAAACCATGTTAGCGCGGGCGAGGTCGATTAGCTGGGCGCTAGTCACGGTCGGGACGGTGTAGCCACCAGCGGCGTCTGTGCCGCCTGCAAGGGCGCGCTGTTCCGTTTCCGACTTGGCACCCGTCACAATCGCGCGCAGGAAAGCCCCAGGCGTGATGCCCGCATCATGGCTACGGGCCTGCGCCCATTGCCGCATCGGCTCTCCGCTGCGCAGCGCGAAAGCCTCTGGGGCTTGCCCATGGTCTCCGCCATCAACAGCGGAAGACGAACCGCTCTCGAACATGGGGCGTCTGTCCAAGTCAACGCCAGCCCAGGGGCCACGGTCGCCGCGCTCGGTTCGGGCGTCTTTGTCAGCGCCGCAGTCATCGGCAATCTCTGTAAGGGCGTCAAAGGCGGCCTCGATCTCGGCTGCGCGGGCCTCGGGGGTGGCGTCGGTCACGCTGGCGATGATTTCCTTCGCAGTCGACCGAGCATCGCGTTCTACCTTGCAAAGATCCTGCCACGAAAGGCGGTGAGGCTCGAAGTCATCAAGATCGGCACCGGCCTTGCGCAGGGTGGCAACAAAGTTCTGGGCGTGCTTGCGCACGGCGTTAGCATGGGTGGTCATAGGAACAATCCTTGTCGATGAGGGGCGAGCGAAAACGGTCACGCGCCCCGTGGGATTTCGGGGTTCGATCCGTCGCTCATCCGCATCGCGGCAAGGTCGGGTGTCAGGCGGCGCATCGCGTCCGCGAGACAAATATGTCAGGCCAGCGCATCGCGCTCTGCCATATGTGTGACATAATTACCACAACCGCCGTGATGAGGTCAATGACGAACCGCTTGCCCGGCCTCAATCCGGTCGGCGAGGCGGCGCAGTTGCGAGGCCGCCGCATCCGGGCTGTCGAGTTCCGCGAAAAGTTCAGCACCGGCGACCAGCGTGCATCCGGCGAAGATCCGGCTGCGGATCGGGCCGTCATCCTGGCCAGTCATGGCCTCGATGCGGCCTCGGACGTGGGCCGATGCAGCGGCCTTTTCTTCGTCGGTGATGAGGGCAAAAAGTTCGTGCAGTTCGTCGGTCATTTGTCGTCGTCCTTTCGCGTTGTGGGTGTTTGCCGGGCCAGGGCTTCGGCCCAGTCCCAAACGGCTGCAATTGCTTCTGGGGTGCGCGCGACGCCATCGGGATCGGCTAGGGCGGCGATGCGGGATGCGTGATGGTCCAGATCCAGGATGCGTTCGTCGGGTGGAATTTCAGGATCAGAAGCGCGCACCGTTCCTACTTTTCCTACAGTTCCTACTTTTTCGCCCTCGGCAGCCCGATCTGTAGGAAGTGTAGGAGGTGTAGGAAGGGCACGGCTTTTGCGCGCTTGTTGCAGTGCCGCCCTTGCATCGAAGGCAAAGACGGTCATGGCTGCACCTCTCGCACGATCCGCCATGCCTCGCGGCGCGGCTTGCCTTCCACCTTTGCGCCGTCCGCCTCGATCAGCCAGCCATGGGCCTCCAGCTTTTGCAGCGCCTTGCGCGTGCGGTCCGTCACCTTGAAGGGGCCACGCTGCGCCGCCGCGCGGGCCGAGATATGCG
Source organism: Salibaculum griseiflavum (assembly GCF_003129565.1). GTDB lineage: Bacteria > Pseudomonadota > Alphaproteobacteria > Rhodobacterales > Rhodobacteraceae > Salibaculum > Salibaculum griseiflavum. Next base: position 28,346 of record NZ_QETF01000002.1, on the reverse strand, counting down.
GCTCGCCCCACGATCTCAGCAGCCAAAGGCGCATTCGCTCCGCATCGGCCACATCCGGTGGCACAATTGCAGCATCCGCGAGGCGCGCGGCCTCGTTCGCGTAGAAGGTCGCAACCTCGATTGCCCCGGCCATGGTCGCGCCTGTCACCTCTGCCGCGTCCGGGTCCGCGTATATTGTCAGCACTGCCGCGAGGCGTGCCGCGTGCTCTGCGGTCTTGCTGGCGAAGGCCCGCGCATCCTCGAAAGGTCCGCCTGGCCCCTGTGCTTTTTCCACCTCGCGGGCAAAAGCTGTCAGCACGTCCCGCGCGTCTCGGGCCAATGGCAGGACCGGCGGCGCTAGTTCGTTGCGCTTGCCATCCGCCAAGGGCAGATCGCGAGACAGAAGCGACCGGATACGGGCAGCAAAGCTAGCAATTTGGGCCTCGGCCTGCGCGTCCTTGTCCATGCGCAGGCGGGTGCCGATACGCGAAGCCGGGCGGCACGTCAGGAAGCGGGCCAGAAGCCCTTGCCCGCTCGCCAGTGGGTCCGATAGCAACGCCTCCGCTGCAACAGGCTGCACAAGCAGATGGGCCGAAAAGCGCCTCCCTGTGTAGCATTGTGTGCCTTCACTCGCGCGCCACCTGTCGAGTGGTGATCCGTCCCACATGGCGCTGAAGCTGGCGCATGTCGCCAATCTGTTCTCGGCCTTCATGGAATGCCCGCCGATCAGCGCGCCGCCTTCCTCAGTCATGATCCCGAGGCTGGCGCGCAGTTCGGGCAAGTGTTTGGTGATTCCCTCGATGGTCGGCGCGCTGGCCACGATATGCGGCTTAAGTGGCGCGGGCGGCTCCTGACCCAAGGCTTGCAGATCGGCCCGCTTTGCGGCGGTGTCGGCTTTCCGGTCCTTAACAATCTTTGCGCGGGTTGCCTGCCAGACCTCGTGCTGATCGCGCCAATGATCGCGCGCGATATCATATTCGGTGCGCAGGTCGGCCTCGAAGTCCCGCACGCCCCGCATGGCGAGACGGTCGGCGGTGCTCTTGCGCTCGCCGCTCTCAGCAACCGTCAGCAGGAACAAGCTGGCGGGTGCAGTGCCGTTCAGGGTCTCTGCATCACGGTGCCCCTGCGCGGCCAGTGCCGCCGATGCCAGGACGGATGCCGCGCACATTGCAACGGGTGCCTCAGTCGCGCGGGCAATGGCCTCTGCCGGTTCGTGCAGTGGACCCAGCGCAGCGACCGGAAAGGGCGCAGCATCGGGCATGTCCCGGATCAGGGGCGTTGGTCCTTCGGGTTTATACTCAATGGGTTGTGCTGCGATATTCATGCGACTTCGCCTTTCATGGTCAGAATGTCGTTCCAGTCGTGGCCATCGGGAGCAGGCAATAGAGACACTTGCCACCCAAGCCCTTGCGCGCGTTCGGCAAGCGCGTGCGCAGCCTTTCGGCCTGCAGTGTCACCGTCCGGGGCGATAGTCAGCCGTCCAGGTTGCGAGGGCAGGCGCAGCCCTTGAATTCCCGAGGTGGAAAGTGCGGCCCAGACCTTCGCAGGGCGACCCAGCAGCCCCGAGGCAAGCGATAGGGCGGTCTCTATGCCCTCTGCCACCACAAGCGGTCCGTGCGCGTCTGTGAGCCTGACAGCGCCCCCGGCAACAGTGCCCAGCATTGCCTTTGCGGGTTCAATCTCAGCCTTGCCCAAGCCATCCGGGCGCAAGTAGGTGCGATGCACCGCGCAACCGTCTGCGCCCTCGATCCTTGCGACCAGCGCCGGGTGGCGCTTCGAAGTCTTCCCATGCCAGCATTCGGGGTGAAAGCGCAGCGTGTTGGGCAGGTCGCATTTGATGGCACGGCCACGCAAATACGTCTCGGCAAGTGTGCCGCCGATAGGCAGTGCCTCCTGCCATATTGCGCGGGCCTGCCTCGACCGTTTCTCGGCCTGCGCGCGTTCCTCGCGTTTGCGCTGCGCGATGATCTCCGGATCGGGCGGGCTATACTCACCGGCCCGGATGCCAGCCGCCGCGAGAATATCCGCGAAGGTGCAGCCGCTCTTGTGGCAATGCAAAAGCAGGCTGCCACCTGCGCCATCCGAGACGGAAAGCGCGTTCTGATCGCGGCGGCGTTCCGGCTGGCATACCGGACAAGGTGCGGCACCTTGGTGGCGATACCAGCGTCCGGTCAATTCTCGTGTTAACTCTTTAGCGTTCATGTGCTCGTGCCTTTTCGGTTTGCCCGATAGGCGCGGCGGTGCTATGATACCCCAAAGCTGTCCCGCTTTGTGAATACCTGGAAGCCCGCGCCGTCGCCTCGGTGCGGGTTTCTTTATGCTGCGGTGTCTGCGGCTGGTTTTGTGTTGGCGTCGATGTATGCAAGCAGATCCGCTACGCGATACCGGACGTGGCGACCCATCTTGACGTAGGGAATAGTCGGCCCAGCCCAGCGGTCGCGTTCAAGCCATTTTTCCGATTTGGAAAGAATGCGGCTCGCCTCGGTCTGCGGCACCAGCACGGGCACCGTCTGCGTAGCGGGTGTGATTTCTGTGGTGTTGTCCATAGCAAGCCCTCATGTCGAAGTTATGAGGGCAAATTGGCTGGGGGCAGCTCTCAATTCATACACACATAAGCCGTCTATTTCGGTTTATCTGTGAATTCGTCAGATCGGTGAAGTCTTGCCCATGCTTTAAAAGCTGCACGGGCGCTTCCTTCTACGTCAAACTCCTCAAAGAGGTCGGTTAGAAAATCGGCGAATTGGCTTGCCGGGTTAAGATCCGGACCACTTGGGGCAGGGGCACCTTTTTTGACTTCCCATAACTGGCGCGCGGCATCCACTAGGCTTATTGAGTCGAGGTTCATTCGTTCTCGCCCTTTTGGCGCGTTAGATCCCTCGATTTCGTCGGTGGCCTTTTGGATTGCAGACAGGAAGCTGTCGCGTTCTTCCGACAGCTTGAGTAGCCAATGCGCCAGATCTGGGTTGTCAAACATTACAGTGTCGGACGCGGCTCCACTAAGTGCGCTTTTAGCCCTGTCCAACTCAAGTATGGCTTGTCTGATCTGAAAAAGTGCCTCTCGATCTTTGGCGGGCGAGTAAATGCTATGTTCTAATCCATTTCCAAAGGCCGTATTTGCAAGCCATTCATATAGGAAATCGTGGTGTTCTTGGCTTGTCAGGCCAAAATGCTGACTCAGCGCACTCATGCCCGCGCCTCGGATAGCTGCACCACGTCGCCTGTGCGGGCCGATGAAAGCAGGTAGTCAGATATTCTCTGCATCGCATCGCGAAGATCCTCAGTTGTCACCTGCACATATCCTGCGGTCACGTCGCCACCGTTCGCGTGGTTCGTGAGGCGCTTCAACTTGAACGCGCTGATATCAATGCGACTTGCAGTAGTCGCGAAAGTTCGGCGTAGGTCATGTGCGGTGATGTGCAAGCCGGTTGCGACTTCGATCCGGTTTAGAGCCGCTCGTAAATCCGTCGGCATTTCGCCTTGACGGTTGGCGAAGACAAAATCCTCGTCCGCAATCTTTTTTCGCTCCACTAGCAGGTTCACCAACTGAGATGACAAGGGCAGTTCGTGGTCGGTGCCGTTCTTTGTCTGGCGAAAGGTGACGACATTGTTTCTTAGATCAATGTCGGCCCAGCGAAGGGGTGGATATCCGTCCTTGGCGTTGCCCAGCACTTCACCAACGCGCGCACCCGTCAGCAATATGAATAGCAGAGCGTCGCGGGCTTCGTTATCGCATCGGATGCCCCCGAGACTGGTTTGCACTGCATTGACCCAATCTCCGATACGATCCTGCGGTATGCAGCGTTCAGCGCGCTTCACTTCCGCCCATTGGTTGAGGCGACTGAGGCGGTCCACCGGATTAGACTTCAAGACAGGCTCGTCGTCATCATCGCAATCGGCGATCACGTGGTTCAACGCGGCGCGCAAATACCGCATCGCGAGGTTAGCTTGTGCAGGTGATGTCGCGGCCAGCTTTGCGTGCCGATCCTTGACCATGCGCCCGGTGATCTCCGAAACAGGCTTGTTGAGCCAATCCGAAAATCGCCGCATTGCCTTGTCGATGTCGCGGATAGTCTGGGGCTTCTTTGTGTTGCCCTTACTGCCACCCTTCTTCGCAGGTGCGGCCTTATAGTCATCGAAGGCCTCTTTAAGCGTCTTTGCGCGGGCGCGCAGCTTGCGTTCTTCGGCCACGGGGTCGATGCCCTCAGCAAACTTTGCGGCCAGTGATAGTGCCCGTCTGCGGGCCGCTTCAGCGCTAATGTCATCCGCCCGGCCTATAGTGAGACGACGCGTGGTGCGGCCTATGCGGCGCTGCATGATGTAGGTCTTGCTGCCGCCTGGCGACACTCGAATGCCAAAACCGCGCAGTTCACTATCCCAGATTAACAGCTGTTTCCCTGGTTGCGGCTCGATCTTTCCAACGCTGGTCTTTGTAAGTTTCATCGAGTCCCCTGTGAAAAAAGTAAGCAAATAGTAAGCAGGATAAATAGAAAATACCTGCCCCTTGCAGGGGATACTTAGAAGTTATGCAGCATAAAAACAAGGGGTATTTGGTGATTACTAGGGCTTGTTCAAAACCGCATAAAAGGGATTCAAAATCCCCCGATGGCAACATCGTGAGAGTTCGAATCTCTCCACCGGCACCATCTCAAAAGCTTGACGACATTTGTCTTGGGGCTAATCCAATCCGCTTGGTCAGGGCCCTGCACGGTCGGCACGGCATTCGCCTTGTTTTTGCCGCATTCCGACGGAGTCGAATCGAATTGTTTTCAATTCGAAGGGAAAACGCCGCCCAAATGGAGGATTGATCTCTACCAGTCGACGATTTGTTAACCACTTCCGCCTGTCTGCGCATCGCTTCGCGGGGAAAAATAGGCCGATTTGCCCCCTGCCGCCACCGCAACGAATTTATTTGCAAGATCTCCCCTAGGTTGCAATTCGGGGGCCATTAGAGGTTCCCGCCTAACCTTTTGTGCAGGACTAGTCGCTCAATTGGAAACAATACCGGGTTTCAAACGGTCATTCTACGCTCAGGCGTGAACCAAATGCGTCCATAATCAGGCAGCTGCTGACATCTTTCGGACATTTTTTCCTTTTTCGGCGTGAACTGCGGGGGTATTCAGATGAGGCCCTTTGTAGGGCTCCGGCGCGCTGGGGGCGTCGGGCTGAAGCTTATTTCGGCAAAGAACTGTCTGCACATGGGGAAACCCATCGTCATGACAAAACAATTGAATTGGCCGGTCCCTGCGGGGTCCGGGCCCGGTCGGTGCAATCACCGAACCGATGAGTTTTGATACGAGGCGCCGCAAGCGTGACGCGGCCAAGGGGAGACGGTGTGATGACCAATGTGAACCTGACTTTCGACGACCTGGACGCTGGAACGTTCGTGGACAACGAATACCAGGCGGATGGCGTGACCATCTCCTCGATCGTTGGGGGCGTGGTCAACGGCCATGACAGCCCGGCGATGGTCTTCGACACGAACAATCCGACCGGCGGTGATCATGACCTCGCGACGTCGAATCTCGACAACGTCCTGATCATCTCGGAAGACGGCGACAGCAACGATCCCGACGACGAGGCCTGCGGCGGCGTGCTGCGCTTCGACTTCGAGGCACCGTCGACGATGAATGAACTGACGCTCCTCGATGTCGAGGAATGCGCCCGCATCAAGCTCTATGATGAACACGGCAATGTCATCTATGACTGCACCTACCAGACCGCGAACAACGGTCAGAAGGTCGTCGATTTCGGGGCGATCGACGGTGTGGTGCGGATGGATGTCATCTTCTACGGCTCGGGCGCGCTGGACAATGTGAACTTCGACAGCCCCGTATCGCCTGACGGAACGGTCGAGGGCACTGCCGGCGATGACGTGATCGACGTGGCCTACACGGGTGATCCCGAAGGCGACATGGTGGATGCCGGTGACGCAATCCTGCCCGGTGCCGCCCCTGATGACGACCTGATCGAGGCGTATGGCGGCAATGACACCGTCCTGGCTGGTAAAGGTGACGATGAAGTCTACGGCGGCTCGGGCGACGATCACATCACAGGTGGTTCGGGCGGCGATACCGTTTACGGCGAGGCCGGCAACGACACGATCATCGGCGACGGCACCGACGGTGGGGCCGCCGGGGGCATGGATGGCAAGGTCCTGATCTGGGACGAGGTTGCCGCTGATGGCACCCAGCTCGGTGGCGTCACCAACCACGATGTGGGCGGCATCAATGTTGCCATCGGCTTCACCAGCCAGGATCACGGTGCCACGGGCACCATTTCGAATGCGACGGTTTATGCCGAAGGGGGCGAGGGCTTCGGCTCCAACTCCAGCCTGGAACTCTGGGGCCAGGGCGGCGAAGGGGGCTGGGACGATACCTCCACGACAGAGCTGACCTTTTCCTCCACCTCGGGCGACTACCAGGACGAGGTCCAGGACGTCGCGTTCCGCATCAATGACGTGGACCTGTCGACCGATTTCGGCGATACCCATATCGACCGGGTCACGATCCGGGCCTACGACGCCGAGGGCAACCTGATCGACGTCGACATCACCTCGGAAACCGGTGACCAGGTGGTCGACGGAAACCAGGCAACCGGCGATATCGAACATGACGCCGGCGTGAACCCGAACAGCCAGGAGGGGTCGATCCTGGTCAACATCGCCGGTCCCGTGGCGCGGATCGAGATCGACTACGACAACGGCGGCGAGACCACGCAGGGCGTCTGGGTGTCCGACGTGACCTTCACCACCATCCCGACCGAGCCAGTCGACGGTCCCGCCGGCGACGATCTGCTCTACGGTGGCGACGGTGTCGACTATATCGAAGGCAATGGCGGCGACGACACCATCTACGGCGGTGCGGAAGGCGATACCATCGACGGCGGCGACGGCGATGATTTCCTTGTTGGGGACGGCGACGGCGCCGATTACTTCCCTGAGCAGTCCAAGGATATTTCGAACGTCGTCTTCTACTTCGATCGTGATGGCGACGGCGAATACGACTATTCCGTTAAGGTGGACGAATTCCCGGACTCCGGAGAGTCGGGCTTCATCAGCAATGATCTCGACGACTATTACGGCCAGATGCTCGACTATATCTACGAGCAGTCTCCCGAACTGGTCGGCATGCCGGTCGTGGCCGGGGTATCGACGAAGGCCGGGACCGAAGAGAACTTCTACGCGGTCGAGGGTGATACCAACGGACCGCTGCCTGATGACGGCCCCACCATCAATACCGGGCCGGGCAATGATGAGGTTCTCCTCTACGACGACTTCTACGGAACCTACGACCCGACCCTGACACCGACCGGCAATGGCGGCCCCGACAGCATCATCGGTGGGGATGGAAACGACGTGGTCTACGGCGGCGTCGGCGGTGATACGATTGACACCTCCGGGGATGACGAACCGCTGCCCGACGTCGGTTATCCCGGCGTATACCCTGCGGATTCCGATCCGAACAACGACAAGGATCTCGTGTTCGGCGAACAGGGCGATGACATCATCACCACCGGCGACGATGATGACGAGATCTACGGCGGGTCGGGCAACGACACGATCGACGCGGGCATCGACGACGACTATGTCGAAGGCGGCAGCGGCGATGACACGATCATCGGCTCCGAAGGCAATGACGAGCTTTACGGCCAGGACGGCAACGACACGATCTATGGTGGTCTGGTCACGCCCGGCCCGGCGGATGCGCTGAACCTGCCTGACGATCTGGATGGCGATGGCGACAGCAACGACTTTGGCGAGGATCTCGTCACCTTCAACAACAACGACACTGTTTATGGCGGCGCCGGGGATGACACGCTCTATGGCGCCGATGACGACGACACCCTCTATGGCGGCACCGGGAACGACTTCCTCGACGGCGGCGTCGACGATGATGAGATGTACGGTGACGAGGGCGAGGACACCCTGATCGGTGGCCAGGGCGATGACGACCTCTACGGTGGTCTCGGCGACGACCTGTTCCTTGGCGGCAATGGCGGCGACAACGTGGTTGGCGGCGAAGACCCCGATCTCGATGGCGACGGACAGTCCGACGACTGGGACGTGCTGGACCTGACCGGGTCGAACGTCGACTATATCGACTATGTCCCCGGCGACCCCGAGGCGGGCACCGTGTATTTCCTCGACGGCTCGACCATGACCTTCTCGGAGATCGAGAACGTGATCCCCTGCTTTACGCCGGGCACCACGATCGCGACCCCGAAAGGCGAACGCCTGGTCGAAGAGCTGCGCGAAGGCGACCGGATCATCACCCGCGACAACGGTATCCAGGAAATCCGCTGGGTCGGCCGCAAGGACATGACCGGCACCCAATTGGTCAAGAACCCGCATCTCAAGCCGATCCTGATCAAGGCCGGCGCGCTGGGGAATGGTTTGCCGGAACGCGACATGGTCGTGTCGCCCAATCACCGCGTGCTGGTGGCCAGCGACCTGACCCAGCTTTACTTCGAAGAGCGGGAAGTGCTGGCCGCGGCCAAGCACTTGGTCGGCAGTGACGGCGTGCATGAACTGGACGTGATGCAGACCAGCTATATCCACTTCATGTTCGATCGCCACGAGGTCGTGCTGTCCAATGGCTGCTGGACCGAAAGCTTCCAGCCGGGCGATTACAGCCTCAAGGGCATCGGCAACAGCCAGCGGAACGAGATCTTCGAACTGTTCCCCGAACTGGCGACAAAGCCGGGTCTCGAAGGCTACCAGGCCGCGCGCCGGGCCCTCAAAAAGCACGAAGCCAGGCTCTTGGTGAAGTAAGAGAATATGCAGCTGCGACCGGGGATACCCCGGGCCGCGAACAGAGCCGGGGCCCTGAAAAGGTGCCCCGGTTTCCTTATGTGCGCGACTTGCGCCAGGCGGCCCAGTCTTCGGGTGTGTCCAGGTCGATCAGCGCATGCCGGCCGGGCAGGGGAACCAGGTGCCGCCGGGCCCGATTTTCGGCAACGATTGCGCGGGCGCCGGCATCGCCGGTCAGGTTGGCGAAACCGGCACGCAGGCTGTTGTGGAACAGAACTGGATGCCCCGGATGTTCGTCCGCGTCCGCGGCCTGCCAGATCAGCGCATCCGGCGCCGTTTCCCGCGCCGCGATCACCTGCGCGATGTCATCGCTGGTCATTTCGGGCATATCCGCGGGTTGGATCAGGATGTCACGGTTCGGGGCGATATCCGCGACCCCGGCCCGCAGGCTCGCGGACATGCCGGTTTCCCAGTCGGATACCACAACGATCCGGGCGCCGTCCGGCAGGCTGGCCGCCCGCGGGTGATCCTGAGCTGGCAGGGTCACGACGACCGGGCCATGAGGCAGGCACAGGTCCACGATCCGGCGCAGCAAGGGCACCCCGTCAACCGGCTCCAGCAGCTTGTCACGCTTGCCCATGCGCGAGGATGCGCCCGCCGCCGGTATCAGGATAGCGGGTTTCACCCGCGCATCCGTTCGCCGGTTGCGTCGAAGATGGGGTCGACAAGCAGAACAGCCTTTCGCATCTGGCCGAGGATTTCGATCTCGACCTCAAGGCCGGGGTCCGCCCGATCGCGCGGGATCAGACCGAAGGCGATGGACTTGCCTGTCCAGTGGGAATAGCCGCCCGAGGTGCAAAACCCCTGAACACTCCCGTCGATGAAAATGGGTTCATAGGCCACGACATCCGCATCTTCGGCCTGAACCTCGAAGACCGCAAGGCTGCGCGCCGGAGGGCTGTCGCGTTCGGCCTCGGCAGCAGGTTTGCCGATGAAGTCCTTGTCCCATTTGATGAACCGATCCATCCCGGTTTCGGCCGCAGTGTAATCGGGCGAGAATTCCCGCATCCATGATCCGAAGAACCGATCGAGCCGCAGGGACATCATCGCCCGCATCCCGAATGGCGTCAGGCCCATCGGTTGGCCATTTGCCCACAGGGTTTCCCACAAGGCCCGCTGGTCCATCGGGTCGCAATAGATTTCGTAGCCCAGATCGCCGGTATAGCTGACCCGTTGCACGAGGCAGTGGGCCTGACCAATGGTCATGCGCCTCAGATCGAGGAACCGCAGGTCGGTGGCGTCGCGCGTGCAGGCCGCCAGAAGGTCCCGAGCCTTGGGCCCGGCGATCTGAAAGCCGTTCATCTTGTCGCTGATATTTTCGACGGTTACGCCGCTTTGCTCATGATTCTTGAACCACCGCCAATGCTGCGCCTGCGCCCCGTAAGAGGCGGTCAGGTGAAAGCACTGATCGTCGAGGCAGGAGACCGTGAAATCCCCCAGCAACCGGCCTTTATCCGACAGCATCGGGGTCAGGGAAATGCGACCCGGCTTGGGGATTCGCCCGGCCATGATCCGATCCAGCCAGGCGCGGGCCTCGGGCCCCGTGATGCGGAACTTGCCGAAGTTATGCACCTCGTTGATGCCCACCCCTTCGCGCACCGCGCGCACCTCGCGTCCGGTGGCCGCGAAAGCGTCGGAGCGGCGGAAGGACGGGGTTTCATAGCCCGGTTCACCGCCTTGGGCGAAGTAGTTGGGCACTTCCAGCCCGAATTGATGCCCCCAGACCGCGCCCAGCCCGGTGAAAATATCATACATCGGCGTCGTGCGATGGGGCCGGGAGGCGGGCAACTCTTCATTCGGGTAGCTGACGGAAAACCGCCGCTGGTAATTCTCGATCACCTTTGGCCGGGTGTAGCCGGGCGTGATCCAATCGCCGAACCGGGCCACGTCCATCGCGGTCACGTCGCGGTCGGGCTCTCCCTCCACCATCCATTGCGCCAGCGTCAGGCCGACCCCGCCACCCTGGCTGAACCCGGCCATGACCGCGCAGGCGGACCAGAAATTGCGCATCCCCGGCACCGGACCCACCAGCGGGTTGCCATCGGGCGCAAAGGTGAAGGGACCATGGATCACAGATTTGACCCCGGCGGTCTCCAGGACCGGGAAGCGCCGATAGGCAAACTCGATACTGTCGCCGATCTTGTCGAAATCGTCGGGCAGAAGTTCGTGCCCGAACTCCCACGGCGTGCCATCCACCGCCCAGGGACGGCAGGTCTGCTCGTAGAACCCGATGCACAAGCCGCGGCCTTCCTGCCGCAGATAGCTTTCTCCGGCCGGGTCCATGACATGGGGATGCTCGCCGCCCGCGTCGATGATCTCTGCAATCTGCGGGATTTCCTCGGTCACAAGGTATTGGTGTTCCATCGGGTGCAGGGGGGCATAAACCCCCGCCATGGCCGCGACCTCGCGTGCCCAAAGCCCGGCGGCATTGACCACGTGTTCGGCGTGGATGATGCCCTTGTCTGTGGTCACGTCCCAGCTGCCATCGGCGCGTTGTGTCAGGGCCTCGACCTTCGTGTGCAGCACGATCTCGGCGCCGCCCATGCGGGCGGCCTTGGCATAGGCGTGGGTGGTGCCGGACGGGTCCAGGTGGCCATCCAGCGGATCGTATAGCCCGCCGATGATGCCCTCGACATTGGTGACGGGCGCCAGCTTGGCGATCTCGTCCGGGCCGATGATCTCGGTCTCCAGCCCCATGTAGCGGTGCTTGGCCCGCTCGGCGACCAGCATGTCGAAACGGTCCTGGTTGTCGGCAAGCGTGACGCCGCCCACATGGTGCAGCCCGCAGCTGAGGCCGGTCAGCTCTTCCAGTTCGCGGTAGAGCTTGATCGTGTAGCCCTGAAGGGCCGCCATGTTCGTGTCGCCATTCAGGGTGTGAAACCCGCCGGCCGCATGCCAGGTCGAGCCGCTGGTCAGTTCGGACCGCTCCACGAGCATCACGTCGGACCAGCCCAGTTTGGTCAGATGGTAAAGCACCGAAACCCCGACCACGCCGCCACCGATGACCAGAACCTGAGTTGTCGTTTTCATATCGCCTCCGTCATTTGGCCAGACCCTAGGGCCAGCCGCCGGGTCGGGGAAGCCCAGTTGCGACAGGATGTGTCGCTTAGTGCAAAGGAATCGTGCGGGCCGCCACGCAGGGTAGCCAGCGAAGGAGATTTCACATGCGCACCCACGCCCAGGCCGTCGTCATCGGAGGCGGCGTTATCGGATGTTCCATCCTATATCACCTGACCAAGGCCGGCTGGACCGACGTGGTGCTGTTGGAGCGCGACGAGCTGACCTCCGGATCAACATGGCATGCCGCCGCCAACATCCACGGGCTGCATGACAGCACCAATATCAGCCGCATCCAGCACTACACGATGCAGCTTTACAAGGATCTGGAGGCCGAGACCGGGCAGGGCTGTGGCGTGTTCCAACCCGGCTCGCTCTACCTCGCCCAGACCGAGGCGCGGGAACATCAGCTGCGCTTGCAGGCCGCCAAGGCCAGCTATTACGGCATGAATTTCCACGAGGTCAGCCGCGACGAGGCCGAGCGTCTGCACCCGCTGGTCAATTTCGACGGCATCCGCTGCATCATGTACGAACCCGATGGGGGCAATGTGGATCCCTCCGGCGTGACCAATGCCTATGCGGTCGGGGCACGTCAGAACGGGGCGGAAATCCACCGCTTCACCCCGGTCACGGCCACGGTTCAGCAACCCGATGGCACTTGGATCGTCGAAACGCCCAAAGGCAATATCCAGACCGACTGGGTGGTGAATGCCGCCGGTCTCTGGGGGCGCGAAGTCGCCGCGCTGGCCGGGATCGACCTGCCGCTCCAGCCGACCGAGCACCAGTATTTCGTCACCGAGACCATCGCCGAGATCGACGCGATGGACCGGCGCTTGCCGTCGGTGGCGGATCGTGACGGAGAATACTACCTGCGGCAAGAGGGCAAGGGCCTGCTGATCGGCGCCTATGAACGCGACATGCGGTTCTGGGCCGAAGAGGGCACGCCGCTGGACTTCGCCCATGACCTGTTCCCCGATGACCTGGAGCGGATCGAGGACAACATGATGCGGGCCATCGACCGGGTGCCGGTCGTGGGCGAGGCCGGGATCAAGCGGGTCATCAACGGCCCGATGATCTGGTCGCCGGATTCCAACGTGCTGTTTGGCCCGCACCCGGACCTGAAGAACTATTTCTGCTGCAACGGCATCATTCCCGGATTCAGCCAGTCCGGCGGCATGGGCCTGATGGCGGCCGACTGGATCACCACCGGCGAAAGCCGCTACGACATGTTCGCCTGGGACGTGGCACGCTTTGGGAAATGGGCGGACAAGGCCTTTACCAAGGCGCGCGTGCAGGACCAGTATGCCCACCGTTTCGCCATCCATTTCCCCGGTGAGGAACGCGCGGCGGGCCGTCCCGTGCGGGTGCGGCCGGTCTACGAGATGCAGAAAGAGATGGGCGCTGTCTTTGGCCTGAACTATGGCTGGGAGCACCCCGCCTATTTCGATGCCGACACGCCCGACAGCGCCGGATTCACCCGGCAGCCCTGGTTCGACAGCGTTGGGCGCGAGGCGAAGATGCTGCGCGAAAGCACTGGCGTTATTGATATTTCCAACTTCGCGAAATATCGGGTGAAGGGACCCGGAGCGGCAGAGTGGCTGAACGCGGTGTTCGCCAATAACATGCCCAAAGCGGTGGGTCGGTCCTGTCTGACGCCGCTGATCGGGGTGCGCGGTGGCATTGCCGGGGATTTCACGGTCACTCGCATGGGGGACGAGGAATTCTGGGTCATCGGCTCGGGCATGGCCGAGCGCTACCATCAGCGCTTCTGGGCCATGGTGCCCCTGCCGGAGGGCACGACCTTCGAGGTAATGACGGAGGCCTATTGCGGCTTCAACATCGCTGGACCTTCGTCGCGCAAGGCTCTGCAAACGCTGACGAATAATTCTCTCTCGACCGAGGACATGCCGTTCATGCGTTCGGCCTGGCTGGACGTGGCCGGGGTGCGATGCCTTGCCCTGCGGGTCTCCTTCACCGGCGATCTGGGCTGGGAATTGCACTGTGCCACCGAGGATCAGCCCCGGCTCTACCGGGCACTTCTCGACGCTGCAAAGGCCGAAGGCGGCGGGCCCGTGGGCAGCCGGGCGCTCATGTCGCTGCGGGTGGAAAAGGGCTATGGCAGCTGGGGCCGCGAATACAGCCCGGAATACTGGCCGCAAGAGGTGGGCCTTGATCGTCTGGTCAAGACGGAAAAGGATTTCCTGAACAAGAGCGCATATTTGCAGGTCAAGGATAATGTACCACGCGAAGAGTTGATGCTGGTCCATGTGCAAGAGGTCGATACGGCGGATGCCACGGGCGGCGAACCGATCTTCCTGCCGGACGGCACCCCGGTCGGGCGGGTCACCAGCGGCACCTACGGCTATTCGGTCGGGATGTCCCTGGCGCTTGGCTACCTCAAGGGGGTGGCCCCCGGGCAGGAGGTGGACGTCATGATACTGGGCCGCCCCCATCGCGGTGTCGTTCTGGCCGAGCCGCCCTTCGACGCAGAGGGCGCGCGCCTGAGGGCCTAGGTTGCGGCAAATGTCATGGCTGTTAGGGTGGTCTCTTCAGGATTTGAGGAAGGCATAGCCATGAAAAGACTCTTTGCCGCCACAGCAATCGCTGCGCTGCCGGTGGTCGCGCAGGCTCAAGAGGTGATCGGTACCGCCACCGGCACCATCGACGGGGAAGAACACACCTGGTTTCTGACCGCACAGGACGGCCAGTCGCAATCGGATTTCAGTGAGATGGGGTCGATTGTCGATGTCTCGATCCTGGCCCATGCGTCGCCGGATACGATCATGTCGACCAAGGACGGGCTGATGCTGAGCTGGAGTGTGTTCGACATGGCGAACCCCGCGCCACAAGGGGTCGAGCTGCGTTATATGGCCGGCGACAGCTTCATGCAGGCCTATACCGCGCCAGAGGATGCGCCCGTTACGCTGGACCTTTCGACTTTTACCAAGGTCGAGGACGGCCTGCATGTCGCAGGGATGGTCACGGGCAGCCTGGGCTGGTCCGAAGGGATCGGGTCCAGCCCGGACATGGCCGACAGCCACGAGGTGGCGATCAGCTTCGATGCGGTTGTGCCCGCCCTCGACTAGGGGAGCCGCCTCAAGGAATGATGCGCGTGTACTTGGTGCCTTCCAGCGTCGCGCCAACGCGCAACCCCGCCTGGGCAAAGACCACCGCTATGACCGGGGCCAGCGAGGTTGTCGTCTCTGCGCGCAGGTTCTGACCGTTGTCATTGAGGGCGTATTCGGCATCCGCGCCAAGCGCCCAGCCGGGCGACGTGCGGAAATCCATCAACGCATCGTCGGTCATGAAGAACAGGACGTGGGAATACTGTTGCGCGCCCAATTGCAGGCCGGCGCTGCCCGCGGCGATCGCGTAATAATCCACCGTGCTGTCACCGATCCGCAGGGCGCCACGCCCGTACGAGCCACCAAGGCCGAACCCGGCCTCGGTCACCAAGGGCATGACCAGCATGCCCGAGGCCTTGTTCGCCAGATCCCGTGTGCCGGGATAGCGGTTATACATGTAGTTCAGCGTGGTGTTCACGCGGGAATCGATCCGGTCCGCGCCGCGCGACCCGATCCCATTGCCGCAAGCGGCGACGGTCGTGGTTGCCAAAGCGCCTAGTGCGAAACCGCGTCGGGAAAGAATGCTCATGTTTTTCGCCTCGTGCCTGATGGGCGGTATCCGCCTCGTTTTCGAATGCAGTATAGGCCGGCGGGGCCGCTCTGTCAGCACAAAGATGGCGTTGGGCAGGTTTCAGCCGCCGAGAGCCCGCGCCGCCTGCGGGGCGAAATAGGTCAGGATGCCGTCGCAGCCCGCGCGCTTGAAGCAGGTCAGGCTTTCCAGCATGGTCGCTTCGCCATCCAGCCATCCGTTCTGGGCCGCGGCCTGCAGCATCGCGTATTCCCCCGAGACCTGGTAGGCGAAAGTCGGCACGCCGAACTGGTCCTTCACCCGGCGGCAGATGTCCAGATAGGGCATGCCCGGCTTGACCATGACCATGTCGGCCCCTTCGGACAGGTCACGGGCGACAAGGCGCAACGCCTCGTCTGAATTGGCGGGGTCCATCTGGTAGGTCTTCTTGTCGCCCTTGAGCGCGCCCGAGGCCCCGACCGCGTCACGGAAGGGCCCGTAGAACCCGCTGGCATATTTCGCGGTATAGGACAGGATGGTGACGTTGCGGCGGCCCTCGGCCTCCAGCGCGGTGCGGATCGCACCGATGCGCCCGTCCATCATATCCGAGGGGCCCAGGATATCGGCCCCGGCTTCCGCCTGAACCAATGCCATCTTGACCAGCGCCTCGACCGTTTCGTCGTTCACCACGTCGCCGTCACGGACATAGCCGTCCTGGCCGTTGATGTTGTAGGGGTCGAGCGCGATATCGGTCATCACCGCCAAACCCGGCGCCGCGTCCTTGATCGCGCGGATCGCCTGATTGGCGATATTGTCGGGCGACCAGGCGACGGCGCAATCCTCGGTCCGGTCCTCCAGCGCGGTATAGGGAAAGATGCAGATCGCCGGGATGCCCAGCGCCTCCGCCTCTTTCGCGGCCAGCGCCACCCTGTCCACCGTGCGGCGGAAGACACCAGGCATCGAGGGCACGGGCTCTTCCGCGTCGCGCCCCTCCATCACGAAGACCGGCCAGATGAAATCGCTGGGCGAGAGGCTGGTTTCGCGCACCATGGCACGCAAGGCGGGTGTGGCACGCAAGCGGCGCAGCCGGGCGGCGGGGAAGGGGGGCACGGTCGGTGTCATTTTCTTGGCCTTTCAGTCACACCTTCGTGGTGGCACTAATCTTTGCAAGTCTCAAGTCTGGGCATTGTCGCGGCCCGGCGCTAGGTAGGGGCGAAGAAACAGCAGGCTGCCCCCCGTGAACTGGACATCCACCCTTTTCGAAGTCATCGACATGCGGTCCTTCTCGAACCTTTGGTTCTGGATCGCGTTGGCCGTGGTGTGGTCCTCGGTCAGCCATTGGGTGCTGGGCGTGCCCTATGACATGATCACCCGCGCGCGCAAAAAGGGCGGCGAGGCGCAGCAGGACCTTGAGGACCTGGTGCGCATCAACGTCAACCGGCTGCTCTATATCGGGCGGGTTTCGGGCCTTGTGCTGCTGGGATTCATGACATTCCTGCTCACGTCCCTGGGACTCATGGCCTTTTGGTATGATGTTGAATTCGCCCAGGCGATCTTCTTCCTGGCGCTGCCGCTTTCCATCGTGGGGGCGCTGAGCCTGTCCACAGCGCGCCGGATCGAAGCCGAGGAACCTCGGGGCGAGGCCCTGCACAAGCGCCTTATGCGTCACCGGGTCATCACCCAGTTCATCGGCATGATCTCGATCTTCGTGACGGCCATGTATGGCATGTATCAGAACCTTCTGGTCAGTCCCGGTTTCTGAATTGACACCGCCCACGGGCAGGTTAGGTGACGCGCTCCATGACCGCATCCGATCATATCACCGTCAGTGGCGCGCCCGAGGGCCATGACGCCCGGCTGATCCTGGCCGAGGTGGCGCGGCGTGACGGGCCGGTGGTGCACGTGGCCCGCGACGACAAGCGGCTGGAGGCGATGCGCGCCGCGCTGGCCTTTTTCGACCCGGCCATGCCGGTGCTGCATTTCCCCGGATGGGACTGCCTGCCTTACGATCGCGTATCGCCCAATGCCGATATCTCGGCCGCGCGCATGGCCACACTGGCGGCGCTGGTCCACGGGGCGCCAAAGCGCTTCGTGTTGTTGACCACGCTCAATTCCGCGACCCAGCGCGTGCCGGCCCGCGAGGTGCTGCAAGAGGCCGCCTTCAAGGCCCGCGTGGGCGACCGCATCGACGAGGATGGCTTGCGCGCCTTCCTTGTGCGGATGGGCTTTACCCAGGCGCCCACGGTCACCGAGCCGGGCGATTATGCCATTCGCGGCGGCATCATCGACATCTTTCCGCCGGGCCATGGCGGCCCGGTGCGGCTGGACCTGTTCGGCGACGTGCTCGATGGCGCGCGGCGGTTCGATCCTGCCACGCAGCGCACCACGGAAAAGCTCGACATGGTCGAACTGGCACCGGTCTCGGAAGTCATTCTCGATGAGGCCGCGATCACCCGGTTCCGCCAGAACTACCGGCTGGAATTCGGCGCGGCGGGCAGCGATGACCCGCTTTACGAAGCGGTCAGCGCCGGCCGCAAGCATCAGGGCGTGGAGCATTGGCTGGCGTTCTTCCATGCGCGGCTGGAAACGCTGTTCGACTATTTGCCAAATGCAACCGTCACGCTGGACGATCACAATGCCGCCCAGCGTCAGGCCCGTTGGGAAAGTATCGAGGACCAATACGATGCGCGGCGGGAAGCGATGGCGGCCAAGGGGCGTGTGGACAGTGTCTACAAGCCCGCCCCGCCGGACACGCTCTACCTTGACCCTGTCGCCTGGGAGGCGGCAACCGGGACGATGCGCGTTCTGCAGTTCTCGGCCCTGCCACAGGCGACCGGACCGGGTGTGATCGACGCGGGCGGGCGTGTCGGGCGCAATTTCTCGCCTGAACGGCAACAGGAAAGCATAAGTCTTTTCGGTGCGTTGGCGGATCATATTCGTGCAAAGCTTGAGGACGGTCCCGTCGTCATCGCCTCGTATTCCGATGGTGCGAGGGAACGCCTGACGGGGCTGATCGAGGACGAGAACCTCGCCGAAGCGATCCCGGTCAGCGACTTCACCCGCGTCGGCAAGCGCGGGCTGCACCTGGCCGTCTGGGCGCTGGAACACGGGTTCGAGGCGCCGCAGGACGATGCCCGCCTGACGGTCATTTCCGAACAGGACGTGCTGGGCGACCGCCTGATCCGCCAGACCAAGCGCAAGCGCCGGGCCGAGAACTTCCTGACCGAAACGCAGGCGCTGACCCCCGGCGATCTTGTCGTGCATGTCGATCACGGGATCGGCCGCTATCACGGGCTGGAGGTCGTTACGGCCGCGGGGGCGGCCCATGAATGCCTGCTGTTGGAATATGCGGAAAAGGCCAAGCTCTACCTGCCGGTCGAGAATATCGAGCTGCTGTCGAAATACGGCCACGAGGAGGGCTTGCTGGACAAGCTTGGCGGCGGCGCGTGGCAGGCCAAGAAGGCCCGCCTAAAGGAGCGCATCCGCGAGATGGCCGAACGCCTGATCCGGGTCGCGGCCGAGCGCGAGCTGCGCACCGCCCCGGCCATGACGCCGCCCGACGGGTTGTGGGACCAGTTCCTGTCGCGCTTCCCCTACCAGGAGACCGAGGACCAGCTACAGGCCATCGAGGACGTGCTGGAGGACATGGAGGCCGGCCGCCCGATGGACCGCCTGATTTGCGGCGATGTCGGTTTCGGCAAGACCGAGGTGGCGATCCGCGCCGCCTTCATCGCGGCGATGTCCGGTGTACAGGTGGCGGTGATCGCGCCAACGACCCTGCTGGCTCGCCAGCATTACAAGAGTTTCGCCGAACGGTTCCGAGGCTTTCCCGTCAATGTCCGGCCCTTGTCCCGCTTCGTCGGCGCCAAGGAGGCCGCCGCGACCCGCGATGCCATGGCCAAGGGCACGGCCGATATCGTGGTGGGCACCCATGCGCTGCTGGCCAAGGGGGTGCGGTTCCAGAATCTCGGCCTGCTGATCATCGACGAGGAACAGCATTTCGGCGTGCAGCACAAGGAGCGGCTCAAGCAGATGCGCTCGGACGTGCATGTTCTGACCCTGACGGCCACGCCGATCCCGCGCACCCTGCAACTGTCGCTTTCGGGGGTGCGCGAGCTGTCGGTGATCGGCACGCCGCCCGTGGACCGGCTGGCGATCCGCACCTATGTCAGCGAATTCGACACGGTGACGCTGCGCGAGGCGCTCTTGCGCGAACATTACCGCGGCGGGCAGAGCTTCTTCGTGGTGCCGCGCATTTCCGACCTGACCGAGATCGAGGCCTTCCTGCGCGACGAGGTGCCGGAGGTGACGTTCGTGACCGCCCATGGCCAAATGGCGGCGGGCGAGCTGGATGACCGGATGAACGCGTTCTATGACGGCAAGTATGACGTATTGCTGGCCACAACCATCGTGGAGTCGGGGCTGGATATTCCCACCGCCAACACGATGATCGTGCATCGCGCGGATATGTTCGGCCTCAGCCAGCTCTACCAGATCCGTGGCCGGGTCGGGCGCTCCAAGACCCGCGCCTATGCCTATCTGACCTACCGCCCGCGTCAGCGCCTGACCCCCCAGGCCGAGAAGCGTCTGCGCGTTCTGGGCGCGATCGACACGTTGGGCGCGGGGTTCGCGCTGGCCAGCCAGGACCTCGACATTCGCGGCGCCGGCAACCTTCTGGGCGAGGAACAATCGGGCCAGATGCGGGAAGTGGGTTACGAGCTTTACCAGTCGATGCTGGAAGAGCAGATCGCCAAGATCAAGGCGGGCGAGGCGACGCTGGTCGAGGATGGCCAATGGGCGCCGCAGATCAACCTCGGCGTGCCGGTGCTGATCCCCGAGGATTACGTGCCCGATCTGGATGTGCGCCTTGGCCTCTATCGCCGCCTGTCGGGGCTGCAAACCAAGGTCGAGCTTGAGGGCTTCGCGGCCGAGCTGATCGACCGTTTCGGGCCGCTTCCGAAAGAGGTCAACACGCTGATGCTGGTGGTTCGGATCAAGGCCATGTGCAAACGCGCCGGGATCAGCCATCTTGATGGCGGACCCAAGGGCGCGACGATCCGGTTCCACAATGACAAGTTCGCCTCACCGCAAGGGCTGGTGGAATTCATCAAGGATCAGCGGGGGCTGGCCAAGGTCAAGGACAACAAGATCGTCGTGCGACGCGACTGGGCCAAGGACAGCGACAAGATCAAGGGCGCCTTCGCCATCGCGCAGGATCTGGCAAAGAAAGTCAAAGCGGCACAGGCCGGCGAGGCGGACGGCAATACCTGAATCGCCGTCACGCCGCTCCGTCCGTGTCGCGCCGGATCATCGTTGTCAGCCACAGCGCCAGTGACGCGCAGATGCAGATCGCGATTGCCAGCGGCAGGGGCGTGCCGTCAAAGGCCAGCCCGACCGGCACCGCGATGATCACGGCACCCACCGTTCCGACCGAGGCCATGATCGAGGCGGCCATCCCCGCGATATGGCCCATCGGCTCCATGCCAAGCGCGTTGAGGTTACCAAGCGTCAGCCCGGCCTGGAAGAAGACCGAGACATTCCAGAGCGCGTAGACATAGAGCTCGCCCGCGCCGAATACCCCGGACCAGACCGCCAGCACCATCAGCGCCGACAGGCCGATCTGCACGGTGAACATGGCCTTGATGATCGCGCGCATGCCCAGGCGCACCACGAGATGCGCGTTGATCACCGAGGCCGAGGCCGCCAGCACCGCGATGCCGCCGAACCAGAGGTGGAAACTGTCGCCCTGGCCATAGGTCAGGTCAAAGATCTGCTGTGTCGAGCTGAGCGTGGCGAAGAGCATCCCGAAGGCCAGCGTCTGCACGGCGATGGAGAGGCGAACGGTAGGGTGCGCGGCCATTTCCTTGAGTGCCGCCCATAGGGTCGCGAATTGCAGGGGGCGGCGGTTCTCGGGCGCCAGGGTTTCCGGCTGCCGGAGGCCCAGCCAGGTGATCGAGATCAGCGAAAAGACGATCAGCGCCAGGAAAACGCTGCGCCAACCGGACAGCTCGATGATGACCTTGCCAAGGGACGGCGCCAGAGCCGGTATGACCGAGAAGATCATCATCGAGAACGAGACGATCCGGGCCATGTGGCGGCCAGAGTAAAGATCCCGCACCAGCGCCAGCGCCACAACGCGCGGCGCGGCGGCAGCCAACCCCTGCACAAGCCGTGCGGTCAGCAGCGCCTCGAGCGTCGGGGCGAGGTAGGCGGCGAAGGCGGCAAGGCAATAGAGAACCGATCCCCCGATCACCACCGGCTTGCGTCCGAACCGGTCCGACAGCGGCCCGGTGAAAAGCGTGCCCAGACCCATGCCCAGAACGAAGCTTGTGACCACGAGTTGCGCAAGGTTCGGGGCCTCGGGCGACAGGTCCGCGCCGATCTGCGGAAGGGCGGGCAGCATCGCATCGATGGAAAAGGCGATCGAAGCCATGAGCATCGCCGTCAGCGCGATGAATTCGGGCGTTGCAAGTCGCTTGGGGCCAACGGACCCGGCGGTGCTGTCTGTCATGCGTCGGGGCCTTTTTCCTCCACCGCTTCGAGGCGTTTCTCGGCTTCGGCGGCCTTGCGGCGGGCCTCGCGCAGTTCGGCGCGCGCACGCAGCCGGCTTTCGACGGTGACGCGGCTGAATTGCTGGATCGCGGCTGCAAAGACGCCGAGGCCGGCAAAGATGAACAGCGTGGTCGCCAGCTTGCCGATCACGGTCTGCGGCACGAGGCTGCCATAACCCACGGTGGAGAGGGTCACGACCGTGAAGAAGAAACTGTCGATCCAGGACCAGCCCTCGACCAGATGATAGAAAACCGTGCCGCTGCCGATCAGGACAGCCAGCAGGCCGAACAGGATGAAAACGGCTTCGTTGCGCATCAGCTTTCCTTCTCCAGCTTTTCCATGATCTCGCCCATAACCTCGACCCACAGCGCGGTGGGTTGGGCGCCGGGCACCGCGTGCTGCCCCGCGACGATGAAGGTCGGGACCGACTGGATCCCCATCTTGCGCGCCTCGGCATCGCGGGTGCGGATCTCCTCGGCATCGGCATCCGAGGCCAGAAGCCGCGCAACCATGGGCGCATCCATCTCGACACTGTCAGCGATGTCGCACAGCACATCAGGGTCGCTGATGTCGCGACCATCCCTGAAATAGGCCTCGAAGAGCCGCTGCACGACAAAGACCTGCCGCTGCTCGATCCCGGCCCAATGGATCAGGCGGTGCGCGTCCAGGGTGTTGGGGGTGCGGGTGATCGCTTCGAAATCGATCTCCAGCCCGGCCTGTTCGGCATGTTCCTGCACGGGCAGATGGGCTTGTACCGCCCCCTCGCGCCCGCCGAACTTGGCGTCCATGTAGGCGCGGCGGTCCATTCCCTCGGGCGGCATATCCGGGTTCAGCTGGAACGGGTGGTATTCGATCGTGAACGGGTGGTCGCCGACCTGTTCGAGCGCGCGGTCCAGGTTGGTCTTGCCGATATAGCACCAGGGGCAGATCGGGTCGGAAAAGATATCAAGCTTGACCATCTGTGGCCTCCCACTCTTCCCGCAGGGCGCGGCGCAAGAGCTTGTTGTTGGCGCCCCGGGGCAGGGACGCGCGGTGAATGAAGATACGAGGGGTCTTGTAGCGGGCCAGGCGTTCCGAGGCAAAAGCGGCGAGGTCGGCCTCGGGCAGGGTAGCCGGGCCGGTGTAAAAGGCGGCGATGACGGTAGCGTCTGTCTTTACAGTCACTTCTACGGCGGCGGCTTCGTCGATGCCGGGATGATTGGCAAGAGCGGTCTCGACCTCGATGGGGGACACCCGATAGCCCCCGGCATTCATCATGTCATCGTCGCGGCCTTCGTAGCGGATCGCGCCCTGCGCCGTGCGGCTGCCGATATCGCCGGTCAGGAACCATTCGCCCGAATAGCGCGCGACGGTGTCTTCGGGGTGGCCCAGATAGCCCAGCATCAGGCCGGGATCGTCGCGGTGGATCGCAATGGTGCCGTGATCGGTCTCGGCCCCGTCCGCGTCGATCAGGGCGATACGGCGGCCCGGCTGGGCAAAGCCGAGCGTGCCGGGTGGGGCCGGGTTGCCGGGCGCCCCCGAGATGAAGGTGGAGCATTCAGACAGGCCGAATGCTTCGTGAATTTGCGTGCCGGTGGCGTCCTGCCAGGCGGCGCGGATCGCCTCGGGCAGTTTTTCGCCCGCCGACAGGCCGTGGCGCAGTTTCGGCATCGGCGCGAACGGGGCGCGGAGGATCTGGCGGTAGACGCCCGGCGCGGCGGCGAACATGGTCGCGTCGTGCCGCTTGAGCAGAAGGGGCAGGGCGGAGCTATCTGTGCCGGGGGCCGGAACGAGGGCCGTTGCGCCAATTGTCCAAGGGTCCAGTAGCCCGGTGCCCAGCGTGTAGGTCCAGTTGAAGGCGCCGGCATGCAGCACCCGGTCCTCGGCGGTCAGCCCATACCAGCCGTCCACCATATGCCGCCGGGCCAGGATGGCGCGGTGGGCGTGAACGACGCCGCGCGGGCGGCCTGCGGTGCCGGATGTATAGATGATGTAGCCGGGCCGCTCCGGATCGCCCATGACGAATTCAGCCGGGGGCAGGTCATGCCACGCGGTCAGTAGCGTGGCGGGGATCACAGGCGCGGGATGGTCGGGCAGGGCGATGCCGTCGCCCGCGATCACCGCCGCCGGCGCCAGCGTGGGGCAAAGCGCCGTGACCTCGGGGCCGGTCAACTGCGGCGAGGTCGGCACCGGGACCAGGTCCACCGCAAGGCAGGCCAGGAAAGCGACCGGAAAGTCCGGCGTGTTGCCCAGCCGCAGCAAGACCCGGTCGCCCGGCTCCAGCCCGCTTCGCAACAGGCCCGTGGCCACGCCGCGCACCGCGCTCTCCAGCTTGGCATAGGACCAGCGGTTGGCCCGCGCAGGCCCCAGAACCGCCAGGGCCACCTTGTCGGGGCGACCCGGGGCTGCGGCCAGCACATGGGCGGCCATGTTGAAGGGGGCGGGGGCGGTCATGCTGCTGCGCTATCCGCCCTGCGGTCCGGTTGCAAGCCGCCGGCGGCCTGCCTATAGGACTGGCCATGGCCAGACAGGATCCCAAAAGCCTCATCAGCATCGCCCGTGAAACCGGCGAGACAGAGTTCGCGAAGCCCGTGGATCTCGGCGCGCGCGTGCGGGACCTGCGCAAGGCCCAGGGCTGGACCCTGGAACGCGCGGCGCGACAGGCGGGCATGGCGCGGTCCACCCTCTCGAAGATCGAGAATGGACAGATGTCGCCGACATATGATGCGCTCAAGAAGCTGGCCGTGGGGCTTGAGATTTCCGTGCCGCAGCTTTTCACCCCGCCCGAGGATGACCGCGTCACCGGCCGTCTTGCGGTGACCCGCACCGGCGAGGCCACCAGCCACCCGACGGCGACCTATGAACACGACATGCTCGCCGAGGCGCTGACCCGCAAGAAGATGCTGCCCTATCGCGCCCGGGTCCGCGCCCGCGATATGGAAGAGTTCGACGGCTGGGTGCGCCATGACGGCGAAGAATTCCTCTATGTTCTGACCGGGGTTATCCGGCTTTACACGGAGTTCTACGAACCGGTGGACATGCGCCGCGGCGACAGCGCCTATTACGATGCCACGATGGGCCACAACGTCATTTCGCTCAGCCCGGAGGACGCGACGATCCTTTGGGTCACGTCACTGGTCTGAACCGATCCGGTTCCGGGTCGCAAAACGCAAAAGACCGCGGGGCGCCCGAAGAACACGGACGCCCCTTGATGGTTAGCCCTGCTCTTCCCACCACCAGACATCGGGCTGCCAACCGGGCCAGTCGCCGAAAATCGGCATCGTGTCCGGGTAATGCAGCCGCTTGTCATGGGCGATCCGGCTGATGTTCCACTGGTAGATCGGGATCGCGTAGCGGCCCGAGGTCAGCAGCCGGTCCAGCGCACGGGTGGCGGCGCGGAAATCATCCTGGCTCTGGGATGTCAGAAGCCGGTCGATCATCGCGTCCACGGCCTCGGATTTCACGCCCATCAGGTTGCGCCCGCCCGGCGTGTCGGCATTTTCCGATCCCCAGTAGAGGTATTGCTCATTACCGGGCGACAGCGACAGGCCGCGCCGGAAATAGGTCATGTCGAATTCATAGGCGTCGGTCCGTTCGCGGTATTGCGCACTGTCCACAAGGGTCACGGTGGGCGTGATGCCCAGCCGGGCCAGCGACTGGACGAACATGTCGATGATGGTCTGGTTCTCGGTGCTGTTGTTTTCCAGCACGATCTCGAAGGTGAAGGGATCCCCGTCGGCATTTGCCATGATACCGTCCTGAACGGTCCAGCCGGCCTGTTCCATCAGGTCCAGTGCGGCGCGGATGCCGTCGCGGTTGCGTTCTGTTCCGTCCGAGACGGGCAGGGCATAGCCCTCGAGCGCGGCTGCCGGAATCTGGTCGGCGAACGGTTCGAGAAACTCGCGCACCCGGCCGGTCGCCGGTCCGTCTTGCATCGCAAGGGGCGAATTGGAGAAGTAGGAGGTGATGCGCGGTTGCACCCCGCCGGTCAGCGCATCGTTGATGAATTCGAAGTTGAACGCGTGCAGCATGGCGTCGCGCACGCGGATATCCTCGAATTGGGGGCTGCGCGTGTTCATCACGAAACCGGTCATGCCCGAGGGGCGGGCATGGGGCAGGATGTTGCGCACCACGTCGCCCGATTGCACGGCGGCGAAATCGTATTGGCTGTCCCATTTGGCGACGTTGAATTCGCGGTTGAAATTGACCTCGCCGACCTTGAAGGCCTCAAAGGCGGCGGTGGCGTCGCCGAAATACTCGATCCGCACGGTGTCGAGGTTGTGCGTGCCGTTGCGGAAGGGCACGACCCCATCGCCCCAATAATCGGGGTTGCGGGTGAATTCGACAAAGCGCGCCTGTTCGTAATCAGTGATCATGTAGGGCGACGAGGTGATCGGGATATGCTCGAACCCGTCGGTCTCGGCGAAATCCACGCCCTCGTATTGCGCCTTTTGCAGGATCGGGCGCATGCCGGCCAGCAGGGCCAGTTCGCGATCCTCGGTGTTGAAGGTGAAACGCACCGAACGAGGACCGGTCTGTTCCATGCTATCGACCTTGGACCAGAACCCGGCATATCGGCCGTGGCCCTCGGTGCCGAGTGTCTCGTAGGACCACATCACGTCCTCGACGGTCACGGGGCTGCCATCCGAGAATTCCGCCTCGGGGCGGAGGGTGAATTCGACCCACTCGCGATTCGGGCCGGTCTCGACCGATTCGGCCAGAAGCCCGTAAAGCGAGAAGGGTTCATCCAGCGACCGGGCCATCAGCGTCTCGCCGGTCAGGAACCGGACCTGCCAGGGCACCGAGCCTTTCTGGACGAAAGGATTGAGACTGTCGAAGCTGCCGGTGTTGGCCGTGACGAGCTGTCCGCCCCGCGGCGCATCCGGGTTGGCATAGGGCAGGTGATCAAAATCTGGGGGGAGGTCGGGGTCGCCATACATAGCTATGCCATGCTTGGGTTCGGCGAGGGCCGTGGATGCCCCCACGGTCAGAGCGGCGACAAGTGCGCTCCGGCCCAGAATTGCGAAAAACTGTGGTTTCATTTCGTGAACAATCCCTTTGCTCCCTTTATGTATTGCGGATCAGCGTAAGGGGGTGTTCCTGCCTTTTCAAACTTTTAGCTTGGATCGCGGCGGTGGATTGCTTATAAAGAGGGCACTGCTCGATAGGTTTCTTGCCTGTATGAAACCTGCCTCAATAACTTAACGCCGGCTTCGTGCCGGCGTTTTTTTCTTTCTGACATGGTCGTAAGGCGGGGTGCCGGATCAGACGTGGCGCATCTCGCCCGATTCTTCGGGGTAGTCCCGCGGGACGTGATAGAGCCGCTCTCGCCACCACAGGCTCATCACCCATTTCACGCCACCCGTCACGCTGGTTCCGGCGTGCAGACTGTGCGGGTGAGGAGTGTTGGTGCCAGGGATAGTGTTGGAAAACAGCAGAACCCGGCCAAGGCGCGGGCGCACCGAGATTCGGAGCTTCGGAAAGACGGTCTCGCCGCCGCCGTCGGGTTCGTTGAGGTAGCACAGTGTGGTGAAGAGGCGTTGCCCCCCAGCCTGCAACGCCTCGATACTACCGGGCATGATGTTGTCATAGGCGTCAGGATGCAGGTCGAATTTCTGGTCCCCCTCATAACGCAGGACCTTGGCCGGTTCACAGTGCTCAGGTGGAAGGCGAACCACATCGGCGATCCGCTCGCACAATGCCCGAGCCTCTTGATGTGACCACTGATCTATAATCGATTGAGTGTTTGTACGATTCTTGTGCTCGGTCCGACCAAAGGCCGTCATCACCGCGGCACGGCTTTGGCCCTCGCGTCCGGCCTCGATCAATGCGCTTGCCGTCGCCTCGTCGAATAGATCGTCAAAAACGCAAACCAAAGGATTGGCGCAGAGAAACTGTGCCATGTTCATCCGACCCTGCGATGGTGGTCCCCTGCTAAGCGCAGAGGACGGACCGGTTACATTAGGCCTCGGGGACGAATTGCTCGCCGCCGTTGGTGCTGCTGCTGGCCGCTGCGGCGATCAGGGCGATCAGGATCAGCGGGATCAGCAGGTTGGAGCTGGAGCCGCCGGTTTCCTCGACGATCTCGACCGGTTCCATCTCGATGGCCGGGGCCAGGCCACCGGCGGCGGCGGAGGTGGCGGTCATCGTGGCGGTCACAGCGGCAATCGCGGCGGGTTTTGCGTATTTCATGGTATCCCCAAATATCTAGGGGATGTCCCGACGGATGTTGAAACTTTGAAAAAGGGTGGCGTTGCTTCCCCTGAGCCGTAGGCTCGGGGTGATCAAACCAAAAAGGAAGCAACACCATGAAGACGACTACCACATCCTCCAGTGC
>NZ_QETF01000019.1:59764-67237 GCF_003129565.1 Salibaculum griseiflavum | reverse complement strand
TTCGTCTCCAAACGCGGCCAGGGCACCGGGTATTCCGGCATCGAAAACCCCCTCTTCTTCAAGGAAAACACCCGCATGTTCTACGGCGACGCAAAACAATCCCTCGATAAACTCCTCGGGTTGATCGGGTGAAGCAGGGCACACCGAGCATGACAGGACCGGGCCCGCGCGCAGCGTGGGGCCCGGTCGAAGGGCAGGAGACATCCATGTTTGAAACCGGATTGCGCAACCCGACCCTCGGCATCGAGGTGCAGGGCTACAAGGCGCGCTATGCCCGCTACAATGCGGAGGCCTCTGCGCTGCTGGAAACCGCGCTCGTGAATGGCGAGGGCCGGCTGTCGCGCGATGGCGCACTGGTGGTGGACACCGGGCAGTTCACCGGACGATCCCCAAAGGACAAGCATATCGTTGTCGAGCCGTCGACCAAGGATGACATCTGGTGGGACGGCAATCGCGCCCTGCGTCCCGAGGATTTCGAGACGCTGAAAGCGGACATGCTGGAGGTGCTGGCCGATCGTGACGTCGAGGTGCAGGACCTTGTTTGCGGCGCCGTGGCCGAGCACGCCGTCAATATCCGGCTGATCGCCGGTTTCAGCTGGCATGCGCTGTTCCTGCGGCACATGCTGCGCCGCCCGCCCCGCGACGCGCTATCGGACTACACGCCTGATTTCACGATCATCAACCTGCCGCATTTCCGCGCCGACCCGGCCCGCCACGGCACCCGCAGCGAGACCGTTGTCGCGATCAGCTTCGAGCAGAAACTGGTTCTGATCGCCGGCACGGAATATTCCGGTGAGAACAAGAAGGCCGCCTTCACGATCCTCAACCACCTGTATCCCGCGCGGGGTATCCTGCCGATGCATTGTTCTGCCAACCACTCGGTGCAGGACGCGAAGGATACCGCGCTCTTCTTTGGCCTGTCGGGCACCGGCAAGACGACGCTGTCCTCCGATCGCACGCGCAAGCTGATCGGGGATGACGAACACGGCTGGTCCGATGAGGGCATCTTCAATTTCGAGGGCGGCTGTTATGCCAAGACGATCCGCCTGTCCAAGGAATCCGAGCCGGAAATCTGGGACGCGGTGCATGCCTTCGGAACGGTGCTGGAAAACGTGGTGATGGACGAGGACAGCCGGTCATTGATGCTCGACGACGATACGATCACGGAGAACACCCGCGCGGCCTATCCGCTCGAACGGCTGGCCAATGTCGCGCCAGACTCGCGCGGGGCCGAGCCGCGCAACATCTTCCTGCTGACCTGCGATGCCTTTGGGGTGACACCGCCCATCGCACGGCTCAGCCCGGCCGAGGCGCGTGTGCTGTTCCTGCTGGGTTTCACCTCCAAGGTGGCGGGAACGGAACGCGGCGTCGGTGCCCCCGAGCCGACCTTTTCGACCTGTTTCGGGGCCCCGTTCCTGACACGGCCCCCGGCGGTCTATGCGGACCTGTTCGAAAAGCGGCTGGAACAATCGGGTGCGCAGGTCTGGCTGGTCAATACCGGTTGGAGCGGCGGCGATGTCGAAACAGGTAAGCGGATGCCGATCTCGGTCACGCGCAGCCTGTTGCGGGCGGCGATGAACAGCACCCTTGGGGCGGTACGGTTCGAGCGCGACCGGGTCTGGGGCGTCGAAATTCCTTGCGATGGACCCGCCGAGGCGCGACCCTATCTTGACCCGTATGACACCTGGCGGGACAAGGACGCCTTCGACCGGGCCGCGGACGGCTTGCGGTCGCGGATCATGCCGAAACTGTCCGAGCTGGGCGTCACGTTCCCCTTGTCGAGGGTTCCGCAGACCGCGGACCTTTGACCGCTGCAATCGAAAGGGCGCTAGACATGAAATATATCATCTACGTGAGCCAGGCCCACGCGCCGTTCTCGACCGAAAAGCTTGCCGATCTGCTGGGGCGCAGCCGGTCGCGCAATACCAAGGAGGAGATCACGGGGCTGCTGCTGTATCGCTACAGTGACGATTTCGACAAAGGGTATTTCATCCAGGCCATCGAGGGGCCGGACGAGGCCCTGGATGATCTCTGGAGTCGGATTTCCGATGACCCGCGTCATCACACCATCGTCACTCTTGCGGAAGGCACCGAAGACGAACGAATGTTTCCCAACTGGTCCATGGGCTTCAAGAACGTGGAGCCCGGCGAGCTGGCCAACGTGCCCGGCTTTGCCGATATCGACAAGGACAGCTTCTGGCAGGACCTGGAGTCGGGAGGAATGCCCGAGGCGCCGGACCTGTTGCGGGGCTTCGCGGGGGATCTATGACCGAAGCCGACCCTGAGGGACCCCGGCTGGCCCGGAGGAGGAGATGACCCAGCTGCGTGGTGTGGCACGACAGGAGATCGAACCGCTCGAGGCGATCGCCCGATCGGGGCAGGCGGCGGCGCTGGCGGTGATCTGCGGGATCGAGGGCCCCTCGTACCGGCCATTGGGCGCCTGCATGGCGGTGTTCGAGGATGGCCGGACGGTTGGCTCTTTGTCCTCGGGTTGTATCGAATCCGACATCGCCCACCACGCTGTCGAGGCGCTTGGCACAGGTGACCCGGTGCAGGTGCGCTATGGCAAGGGCTCGCCCTTCATGGACATCAAGCTGCCCTGCGGGGGCGGCATGGACGTGCTGATCGTGCCGCGGCCCGACCGGCTGGTGTTGCAGGACCTCGTGCGGCGTCATGATGGGCGGCAGTCATGTCGCCTGACGATAGACACGGCCGATGGTGCTGTGTCGCTGGACGAAGCGGATGAGACAGGACCCATCACGGGTGGGTTCGCGATCCGCTTCGATCCGGCCTTGCGCTTCCTGATCCTGGGCGCCGGGCCCGAGGCCAGCAGCTTTGCCGCCATCGTCCAGTCCATGGGGTTTCCCAACATCGTCATGTCGCCCGACCGCCGCACCTTGCAGGAGGCCGAAAAAGCCGGGTGCCGCACGCGTCACCTGGTCGGGAAGGCCCTGCCGCCCGATATCGAGGTCGACGCCCGCACCGCCGCGATCCTGTTCTTTCACGATCACGATTGGGAGCCGCCCTTGCTGGTGCCCTTGCTGGAGTCTCCGGCGTTCTTCGTCGGGGCGCAGGGCAGCCGACGCTCGGCCGAGGCGCGGCTGCTGGAACTCGAAGCGCTCGGCGTTTCGCCCGAGGCGCGCGATCGGCTGCACGGCCCTGTCGGGCTGATCCCGTCTACCCGCAACGCCTACACGCTGGCCGTCTCCGTGCTCGCCGAGGTGCTTTCCAAGGGTTCCGCCCAGCCGGCATAGGCCATTCAATCCTTGGGCGAACTGTCCGTGACCTCCTGATGTATCGCGACGCCACCTTTTTGCCCGGCTCGACCGCGAAGGGGTTGGCGGTCGGTTCCTCTTGCTCGTCAAGCGTGGCCCGGTAGGGTGAGGCTGCCAGAAGAGGGAGAGCAAGATGCCGCTGCAAATGAACCGAGAGGTCTTTATCACCTGTGCCGTGACCGGGTCCGGAGGCACGCAGGATCGCAGCCCCCATGTTCCGCGCTCGCCCAAGGCCATTGCCGAGAGCGCGATAGAAGCGGCCAAGGCCGGGGCGGCGATCGTCCATTGCCATGTGCGCGATCCCGAGACCGGCACGCCGTCGCGCAAGCTGGAATATTACCGCGAAGTGACCGACCGTATCCGAGACGCCGAAGTCGACGTTGTCCTGAACCTGACGGCCGGCATGGGGGGGGATATCGTGTTTGGCGGCACGGATGCCCCGCTGCCGGTGGCAGAGGGAACCGACATGATCGGTGCCGCCGACCGCGTGGCCCATGTGGCCGAGTGCCTGCCCGAGATCTGCACGCTGGATTGCGGGACGATGAACTTCGCCGAGGCCGACTACGTGATGACCAACACGCCCGGCATGTTGCAGGCCATGGGCCGCATTATGACTGAATTGGGTGTGAAGCCCGAGATCGAGGCCTTCGATACCGGCCACCTCTGGTATGCCAAGCAACTGGTCAAGGACGGTGTTCTCGACAGTCCCGCCCTGGTTCAGCTGTGCATGGGTGTGCCGTGGGGCGCGCCCGATGACCTGAATACGTTCATGGCGATGGTCAACAACGTGCCCGACGACTGGCATTTCAGTGCCTTTGGCCTCGGCCGTAACCAGATGCCCTATGTCAGCGCCGCGGTGCTGGCAGGCGGCAATGTGCGGGTCGGACTGGAAGACAACCTGATGCTGGACAAGGGCGTGCTGGCCACGAATGCGCAACTGGTCGACCGTGCGGTCGAGATCGTCGAACGCATGGGCGCGCGGGTGATCGGCCCTGACGAGGTGCGCGCCCGTCTGGGCCTGGTCAAGCGCGCACCCGGGTCGGTCTGATCCTGTGGGGTGGGGCCGCGCCCTCCTGCTGGCCGTTCTGTTGCCGCCCGGCTGCACCACGCAATTGGACGAGGAGGCCGCGCCCTTTCGCGACCTCTCGGCACCGATTGCCAGCCAGGTCGATGTCACGGCCTCGGACCTGTCCGGCGCATGGGGCGTGGTGGCCGGGGCTGGCGGTGTCACCGTGGGGACAAGGCTGGCATTTCTGCCGGGACCGAACGAGGCCCTCGCCCTGCAACGCGATGGCATCTCCCCCACCGCGCTGATCGCGCAAGGCAATGGCCGGTGGCGGCTGGAACGACCGGTTGCCGGTCTGCCCGCCGGGGCGTTCTGGGTTTTGTGGATGGATGCGGATGCCCGCACGGCCGCGGTTGGTCGACCGGATGGCGCCTTCGGCTGGATCATGGAGCGGCCCGGCAAGGGCGGCGCGGACAGGCGCGCCGCGGCGCGCGACATCCTGACATGGTTCGGCTATGATCCGACCCGACTCGAAGAGGTGGTTGAATGAAACGTATTCTTGCGACGATCGGTGCCGTGCTCGCCCTTGGGGCCTGCGACGATGTAGCCATGTCCTCGGCAGCCGGGGGCGGCGGGATGCGCGAATATATCGTGCTCGGCTCGTCCATGAGTTTCGAGCAGTGCCGCGCGCGTGGAGGTCTGATCATTCGTGACCAGGGCAGCCCCATGGTGGCCTGCGATCCGCGCGTGGTGGGGGAACCGGTTCCGCCGGATGAATTCGACCATCCCGACAGCCCGGTGCCGCAGCCCGGCGAAAACGCCTGACCGGCGCACCACGATCCATCAGGGGAGGACAGGACGTGACGAAAACGGCGGCCATCATTGGTGGCGGTGTGATAGGTGGCGGCTGGGCGGCGCGGTTCCTGCTCAATGGCTGGAATGTGCGGGTCTTCGACCCGGACCCGGAAGCGCAGCGCAAGATCGGTGAAGTGCTCGATAATGCGCGCGCGGCGATGCCGGGGCTCTACGACATGGCCCTTCCGGGCGAAGGCGAACTGAGCTTTCACGAGAGCATGACAGAGGCCGTCCAGGGGGCGGACTGGATCCAGGAGAGCGTGCCGGAGCGGCTCGACCTGAAGCGCGAGGTCTATCGGCAATTGCAGAGCGCCTGCAGCGAGGATGCCGTGATCGGGTCGTCGACCTCGGGTTTCAAGCCGTCGGAACTGCAGGGCGGCGCCACGCGTGCGGGCCATATCATCGTCTGCCATCCGTTCAACCCGGTCTACCTGCTGCCGCTGATCGAGGTGGTGGGGACCGAGGCCAACACGCCTGGCTTTCTGGACCATGCCGAAGGGCTGTTGCGAGAGGTGGGCCTGCATCCCCTGCGGGTGCGCAAGGAAATCGACGCCCATATCGCGGACCGGTTCCTGGAGGCGGTCTGGCGCGAGGCGCTTTGGCTGGTGCGCGACGGTATCGCCACGACCGAGGAAATCGACGATGCGATCCGCATGGGCTTCGGGTTGCGTTGGGCGCAGATGGGGCTTTTCGAGACCTATCGCATTGCGGGCGGCGAGGCCGGGATGCGCCATTTCATCGCCCAGTTCGGGCCTTGCCTGGAATGGCCCTGGACCAAGCTGATGGACGTGCCAGACCTGACGGACGAGCTGGTCGAGACCATTGCAGGCCAGTCCGACGCGCAATCGGGTCAGCATTCCATCCGCGAGCTCGAGCGGATCCGCGATGCCAACCTGGTCGGTATGATGCGCAGCCTGAAGGCGCGCGACTGGGGCGCGGGGGCGTTGATGAATGCCCATGACAAGTTGCTGAACGCGACGCGCCGGGTGCCTGAGACGCTGGACGATATCGCTGACCTGGCGCGGCCGGTCCTGACCCTGGACCGGGCCGTGCCGCTGGATTGGACAGACTATAACGGCCACATGAACGAGGCGCGGTATCTGCAGGCCTTCGGCGATGCCTCTGACCGGCTGATGATGATCGTGGGTTGCACGACGGACTATATCGCGTCGGGTGGGAGCTACTTCACCGCCGAAACCCATATCCGGCATCTGGACGAAGTGCGCGCCGGGGCGCGGATACGGGTGGAGACGCAGGTGCTGCTGGGGGCGGGCAAGAAATTGCACCTGTTCCACCGGATGTACGAAGGGGACCGCGAATTGGCCACGGGGGAGCACCTGCTGATCCATGTCAGCCTTGAGACGCGGCGCGCGAGCGACCCCGCGCCGCAGGTCGCGGAACCGTTGGCGCGGCTGGCTGCGGCACATGCGACGCTGGAGCGGCCGAAGGGGGCTGGCGCGGCGGTCGGCCCGCGATGAGGCGGGTTCTGATCACCGGCGGCGCCTCCGGGATCGGACGCGCCATGGCCGAGGCCTTTGCCGACGAGGACTGCGAGGTCTGGGTGACGGATGTGGATGAACGTCTTCTGGCCGACTGCCCGGCTACCTGGCGAACCCGGATGGCGGATGCCGCAGAAGAGACCGCCATTGCCGCGGTGATCGACGAGATCGGCATGGCGGGTGGGCTGGACGTGCTTTGTGCCAATGCCGGGGTGAAGGGGCCGACGGCCCCGATCGAGAAGGTCGCGCTCGATGACTGGCGCGCCTGCACGGCGGTGACGCTGGACGGGGCGTTCCTCGTGGCGAAATATGCCGCGCCCCTCATGAAGGCGGCGGGGCGGGGTGTGATGCTATTCACGTCTTCCACGGCCGGCATCTATGGCTATCCCAATCGAAGCCCTTACGCGGCGGCGAAATGGGGCGTGATCGGCCTCATGAAGACGGTCGCTATGGAGCTTGGGCCGCATGGGATCCGCGCCAACGCGATCCTGCCCGGTGCGGTCGAGGGGCCGCGTATGGAGCGCGTGCTGGAGGCCGAGGCGGCCGCCAAGGGCATGACCCGTGATGCTGTTTACGAAGGGTACGCGGCGGGCGTTTCGCTCAAGACCTTCGTCGAGGCAGCGGACGTCGCGGATATGGCGGTCTTTCTCGCCTCGGACCGGGCGCGGCGGATTTCTGGGCAGGCGATTGCGGTGGATGGCCATACGGTGAATCCCGATCCGCAGGTCTGAGCCCCCGGTTTCGGATCGCGTTGCGATCCGACCGGGGGGGGGGGGGGGGGGGGGGGGGGGGGGGGGGGGGGGGGGGGGGGGGGGGGGGGGGGGGGGGGGGGGGGGGG
>NZ_QETF01000019.1:0-59754 GCF_003129565.1 Salibaculum griseiflavum | reverse complement strand
CCCGATCCGCCGGTCTGCGCCCCGGGTTTCGGCTCGCTTGGCGAGCCGCCCGGCTGGGGGCGCTGCCCCCAGACCCCCGGAGTATTTCGGGCGAGATGAGGGTCAGGGAGCTTGGGTCAGGGGGCTTTGGGTCAGGCGGCTTTCGGGCGGGGCGGTCGTGTAAGGTGTGTCCAGGCTTCATATTGCGTCAGAAACACCTTGCCGCCCAGTTCATCCAGGAAATGCGACCGGCGCAGGCGGTCCATGACCGGGCCTTTGACTTCGGACAGGTGCAGGCGGATGCCGAGCCCCTTGAGACGGGTGTTGATGGCTTCCAGGCTTTCGAGCGCGGACATGTCCACCTCGTTGATGGCCGTGCATTGCAGGATCACGTCGGACAGGCCGCAATCCTCGGCCACGCGGTCATAGAGGTAGTCTTCGAGGAAGCGGGCATTGGCAAAATAGAGGCTTTCATCCACCCGCAGGGTGATGACACGCGGATGGGTCAGCACCTTGTGGCGGCGGATGTTGCGGAAATGCTCGGTTCCCTCGACCAGGCCCACCTCGGCCACGTGGGGCTTGGAGGTCTTGTAGAGATGCAGGGCGATGGACAGGACCACGCCGGCGCTGACGCCGGTTTCCACGCCGAAAGCAAGGGTCAGCAGGATGGTGGCCAGCACGGCGGCGAAATCGGCGCGCGAATAGGTCCAGGCGCGTTTGAGGATGCCGAGATCGACAAGGGACAGCACGGCGACGATGATCGTGGCCGCCAGCGTGGCCTTGGGCAGGAAGTAGATCAGCGGGGTCAGTGCAACGGCGGCGATGGCCAGGCCGATGGCGGTGAAGGCACCGGCGGCGGGCGTTTCGGCACCGGCGTCGAAATTGACGACCGACCGGGCGAAACCGCCGGTGACCGGGTAGCCCCCGGTGAAGGCCGCGCCGATATTGGCCGCGCCCAGGCCGATCAGTTCCTGGTCGGGGTCGATCCGCTGGCGTTTCTTGGCGGCCAGGGTCTGGGCGACCGAGATGGATTCGACGAAGCCGATGATCGAGATCAGCAGCGCGGGCATGAACAGCGCACGGATCAGCTCCATCGAGGTGTCGGGCAGGGTGAAGGGGGGCAGGGCCTGCGGCACGGCGCCCACGATCTGCACACCGGCTGTGTCCAGTCTGAAAACCCCGGCCAGAAGGGTCGTCACGACGACGGCGGCGACCGGGCCTGCCTTGGTCAGGATGTCGGCGAGGCGCGGGCCAAGGCCAGCGTTGAGGAGCAGCGGCTTCAGGCCCTTGCGCACCCAGAACAGGAAACCGGTGGCCGCGGCGCCGATGGCCAGCGTGATCCAGTTGATCTGCGAGAGGTGGTGGAACAGGCTTTCCAGAAGGTGGGGCAGGGTGTGGCCCGAGGCGTCGATGCCGAAGATATGCTTGAGCTGGCTGGTCGCGATCAGGATGCCCGACGCGGTGATGAACCCGGCGATGACGGGATGTGACAGGAAATTCGCCAGGAACCCGAGCCGAAGAAAGCCCAGGGTGAGCAGCATGGCCCCCGAAAGTCCCGCGAGGGTCAACGCAGCGGCGGCGTAGCCGGCCGTGCCTTGCTGGGCGACCTCGCCGATGGCCGCGGCGGTCATGAGCGAGACCACGGCGACCGGGCCGACGGCCAGCGCCCGGCTGGTGCCGAAGATCGAGTAGAGCATGATCGGCACGATCGAGGCATAGATCCCCGCCTCGGGCGGCAGGCCCGCCAACAGCGCATAGGCCAGCGATTGCGGGATCAGCATGATGGTGACGATGACCGCGGCGATCAGGTCGTTGGACAGGGCGTTGCGGTCATAGGTGCGACCCCAGGTCAGGATCGGCAGGTATCTGGTCAATGCGCGCATCACGAAGGGCCTCTATCGATAAGAAACAGGACTGGCAGGGCAGGGAGACCCCGCCAGCCCGTTCTGGAGCCCGGATCTCGGGCTCCGGTGGGGGGTGGAATCAGCTGGCGCTGATCTTTTCGGGTCGGGCCAGCCACTCGCGGCCCCGGAGCATGGCGCGCCAATAGACTGGCGGCAGCACCTGTTCCTTGAGCAGCCATGCCAGGCGCGACGGTTTTTCGCCGTTGATCAGCCATTTCGGGAAGGACGGCAGCAGCGCGCCGCCATAGCCGAACTCGGCCAGCACGATCTTGCCTTTTTCCACGGTCAGCGGGCAGGAGCCGTAGCCATTGTATTGCAGCTGTGCGCCGTGGCCGTCTATGTCGGCGACGACGTTGGCTGCGACGACGGGGGCCTGCATCCGCGCGGCGGCGGCGGTCTTGGCATTGGGGGCGTTCATCACGTCGCCCAGGGACCAGATATTGTCGAATTCCTTGTGGCGCAGCGTCGCCTGGTCGACATCGACCCAGCCAGCGGCATCCGCCAGCGGCGAGACGCGGATGAAATCCGGCGCGGTCTGCGGCGGGGTCACGTGCAGCATGTCGAAATCGAGTGTGACCTCGCGGTCCTCTTCATCTGGCGCAGTGACCTTGAAGGTCGCCTGCCTGGCCGGGCCATCCACGGCGATCAGGTTGTGGAAGAAATTCAGCTTGGCCCCGTAGCGTTCGACATAGCTTTCCAGCGCGGGGACGTAATCCTTGATGCCGAACAGCGCGCCGCCGGCATTCATGAACTGGATGTCGATCTTGTCGAGAACGCCCATCTCTTCCCAGTTGTTGGCCGAGAGATACATGGCCTTTTGCGGCGCACCCGCGCACTTGATCGGCATGGGTGGCTGGGTGAAGAGGGCGCGGCCCTGTTTCAGCCCCTTGACCAGTTCCCAAGTATAGGGCGCCAGGTCATAGCGGTAATTGGAAGTCACGCCGTTCTTGCCCAGCGTTTCGACCAGCCCGTCCACGGCGCCCCAATCCAGCTTCAGGCCGGGGGCGACGATCAGCCGGTCGTATTTCACGACGCGGCAGCCATCCAGCACCACGGCATTGTCCTTGGGTTCGAAGGCCGCGACCGCGGACTTCAGCCAATGCACACCCTTGGGGATCAGGCTGCCCATGGTCTTGGCGGTGGTCGAGGCATCGAAGACGCCGCCGCCAACCATCGTCCAGCCGGGCTGATAGTAGTGGATATCGGCCGGGTCGATCAGGGCGATCTCCAGCCCTTGCCGACGCTGCAGGATGGACGAGGCCGCGGCAATGCCGGCGGCGCCGCCACCGACGATCACGATGTCATACTTGGCATCGCCGGTATCGGTGGGCGTCTTGCCGCCGTTCACGATGCGACGCACGACCCCGGCCATGTCGTAGCCGGCGGCCTTGGTCTTGGACAGGATATCGGACGGTTCCAAAGTCTTGGCGCTGGACAGCGACCACAGCGTGGCCGAGCGGGTGCCGGTCCGGCAATAGGCCAGGACCGGCCCCGGCAGTTCGGTCAGGGCGGTGCCGAAATCCTCGGCATCCGCATCGCTGACCTTGCCGGCGACGATAGGAAGGTAACGGGCCTCAAGACCGACCTTCTCCGCCGCCGCCTCGATCTCCTCGAAGGTGGGCTGGTCCGACGCTTCGCCGTCGGGGCGGTTGCAGATGATCGCGCGGTAGCCCGCCTCCTTGATGGCCGTCAGGTCATCGGGGCAGATTTGCGGGCTGACGGTGATCGCGTCGGTGATGGTCTTGAATTCCATTGCTCTATCCTCTTGTCCCGTTCGCTTCGCTTACAGGCCGTTGACCGGAACCTTCAGCATCGGGTTGCCGTCCTTGTCGGTCGGGATCTCGCCCGCCCGCATGTTCACCTGAAGCGACGGGATGATCAGCTTGGGCATGTCCAGCTGGGCATCGCGCTCGGTGCGGAACTTGACGAATTCTTCTTTGGTCTTGCCGCCGCCGACATGGATGTTGTGCTCTTTTTCCTCGCCAACGGTGGTTTCCCACTGAATGTCGCGGCCGTTCGGGCCGTAATCGTGGCACATGAACAGGCGGGTTTCGTCGGGCAGGGTCAGCACCTTCTGGATGCTGTCATAGAGCGTGGCCGCGTCGCCGCCGGGGAAGTCGGCACGGGCCGAACCGCCATCGGGCATGAACAGCGTGTCACCCACGAAGGCAGCATCGCCCATCACGTGGACCATGCAGGCCGGGGTGTGGCCGGGCGTATACATGGCGAAAACGGGCATGTTGCCGACCATGTAGGTGTCGCCATCCTCGAACAGGGCGTCGAATTGCGAGCCATCGCGCTGGAATTCGGTGCCTTCGTTGAAGACCTTTCCGAAGGTGTCCTGAACGACCATGATCTTGGAGCCGATGCCGATCTTGCCGCCGATCTTCTCCTGGATGTAGGGCGCCGCGGACAGGTGGTCTGCGTGCACGTGGGTCTCGATGATCCATTCCAGCTTCAGGCCTTGCTCCTGGACCTGGCGGATGAGCTCGTCGGCGTGGTCATAGGTGATCCGGCCGGCGGCATAGTCGATGTCCATGACGCTGTCGACGATGGCGCAGCTGTTCGAGGTGGGATCCTTCACGATGTAGGAGATCGTGTTGGTGGCGTCATCGAAGAACGCCTGGACTTCGGGTTTGATGTCCATGTTGACGGGATAGGTGGTCATGTCCTGTTCCTCCTTTTTCGGGTCAGGCTGTCGCGGAATTTGTGCGACGTGCGGTGAGAGTCTGGGCGAACTTGGCGGCGAAGATGCCGGCGATGAGCGCGGCGGTGAATGTCAGAACCGCCGGGTTGAGGGTGCCGATGGCGGGCAGGGCGCCGCCGGGGCAGAACCCCGCGATCCCCCAGCCCACGCCGAAGACGGCGGAACCGGCGATCAGTTTGGCGTCAAGCTTGCGGTTCTGCGGCACGTGGAACTTGGCATCCATCAGCGGCTTGCCCGCAGGGCGCGCAACGACCAGCCAGTAGCCGGGTGCGGCCACAAGGATGGCGCCGCCCATGACGAAGATCAGCGACGGGTCCCAGGTTCCGAAGAAGTCGAAGAAGTTCAGAACCTTGGCGGGGTTGGCCATGCCGGACATCATGATGCCGATGCCGAAGATCAGGCCGATGAGGTATGTCGAGACGATCCGTTTCATGTGCTTAGCCTCCGAAAACGTGACGGACCACGTAAACGGTGATCGCGGTGAAAATCATGAAGGTGATGGTCGCGGCGATCGAACGCGGCGAGAAGCGCGCCATGCCGCAGACGCCGTGGCCGCTGGTGCAGCCCGCGCCGTAGGTGACGCCGACGCCGACGATGAATCCGCCAACGATCATCATCAATGTGTTCACGGGAACCTGGATTTCTGGGGCCTGGCCGGTAACCAGGGTCATCAACGCAGGGGCCGTGACCATGCCGGCCAGCAGCGCCGCGCGCCAGGACCAGTCCGAGGCCGAGGAGGGTTGCATGAACCCGGCGAGAACGCCGGTCGCGCCCATGATGCGGCCCAAGGTGAGCATCAGCAGGACAGTGGAGCTGCCGATGAGCAGTCCACCGAAGAGTGACATGAAAGGTGTGAATTCCGTGATCATTGGTCTTTCGGTTCCCTTGGGTCGGGGCCAATTGCAGCGGTCCCCGTTCCCGGTAAGTGTTGTATTCAGCAAGCGGTTATCGCCGGCTCCGGGAATATATATTTATAAAACCTAATATATGCAAGTATTGTAATGTTAGGTGGTGCCCGAAAGAAAAGGGGCCGTTAAGGCCCCGTTTTTTAATGAGATTATTTCTGGACCGGGTTGCGGTACTGCATCCGTCGCACCGATCCGGTCTTGGACCGCATGAGAATCGTCTCGGTCGTAAGGCTGTCGGGTTCCCGCTTGATTCCCTGCAGAAGCGACCCGTCCGTGACACCCGTGGCCGCGAAAATGACGTCCCCGGTCACCATGTCATCGCGGGTGTAGACCCGGTCGAGATTGGTGATCCCGGCCGATTTCGCGCGGCCGCGCTCGTCCTCGTTGCGGAAGACCAGTTTGCCATACATCTGCCCGCCCATGCATTTGAGTGCGGCGGCGGCCAGAACACCCTCGGGTGCGCCGCCCTGGCCCATGTAGATGTCGATACCGGTCGAGGGTTCGGCGCAATGCATCACCCCGGCCACGTCACCGTCGGTGATCAGCCGCACGGCAGCGCCGGTGCCGCGCAGCTCGGCGATCATTTCCTCGTGGCGGGGGCGTTCCAGAACGCAGACGGTGATGTCCTTCGTCGAGCAGCCCTTGGCCGAGGCCAGGGCCGAGACCCGCTCGGCCGGCGACATGGCCAAAGTCACGACGCCGGGTTTGTAGCCTGGCCCGATGGCCAGCTTGTCCATGTAGGTATCTGGGGCATGCAGCAACGACCCGCGCGAGGCCATGGCGATCACGGTCAGGGCATTGGGCATGTCCTTGGCGGTCAGGGTCGTGCCTTCCAACGGGTCGAGCGCGATATCCACCTGCGGGCCGTTGCCGTTGCCGACCTCTTCACCGATGAACAGCATCGGCGCCTCGTCCCGTTCGCCTTCGCCGATGACCACCGTGCCCTGGATGTCCAGCTGGTTGAGCTGATCGCGCATGGCATTCACCGCGGCCTGGTCGGCGGCCTTCTCATCGCCTCGCCCGATCCAGTCGGCGCTGGCGATGGCCGCCTGTTCGGCAACTCGGGCCAGGCCCAGCGATAGCATGCGGTCGTTGAAATCGGAGGGTGTGGACATGGGGCCGGTCCTTGTTGGAAATTGAATTTGCGCTTTGCCCTAGCGCGCAGGGGACAGGGCGGCAAGCCTGTGCGCGCTAACACGGTGGCTAGAGCGCGTTCAGCGTGTCCTGTATCGCCTCGACCGCCTGTGCCAGATGCGCGCCGTCGGCAATGGCGTGGTGGACCTCGGCAGTGAAAGCACAGGTCGTGCGACCGTTCGCACCGGTGACGAACTTTCCCCAGCTGAGCCGGGGTATGCAGTCTTGCGCGTCGGGCAGGGCGTTGGTCAGCCCTGTGAAGTCCAGCCAAGGCAGGCAGGAAAGATAGAGCAGATCGTCGCGTTCGCCGTTGCTCGGCGCGCGTTCGGCCCCGCCGCGGACGGCGGCGATCTCGGCTTCTGCCGCCGCGTCGAACGCGGGCCAGTCGGGCTGATACGCGACATAGCCGAAGCCGAAGCTGCCGTCAGGCAGGGCGATGGTGGGCGACAGGGTCAGCCGGTCATGTTCGACGACGATGTCTTGGCCGCGAAATCGGGTGCGCAGCTCCGGCACTGCGTGGCACCCGGCTGCAAGGGCATAAAGGCAGGCCCGGAAGGGCGACACCCCGTCGGCCTTGCGCCGCATGAGATGGGTCACGTCCAGCCGCACCGTTACCGCGAAATGCGGCCTCTCGTAGGTCCGGAACAGGCGATAGGCCCCTGCGCGCGGCCATGTATCAAGGTCGATAACCCGTTCCGCCACGTCCTAGACTTCTTCGATGCGGATCGCCACGGGGTCGGCCAGCACCACGTCGGTCTCGCGCACGGCGGCCAAGGCCTCGGACAGGTCGGCACGCGTGGTCTTGTGGGTGACGATCAGAACCGGGGCCGAGGTATCCTGATGGCCATATTGGCGCATACGGTCGATGGACACGCCTGCATCCCCGAGGATCGCGGTGATCTTGGCCAGTGCCCCCGGTTTGTCGATCAATTGCAGTCGCAGGTAATAGGCGGCGGGGACGGTGGAATTGGCGGCCCTGGCGTCGGCTAGCGTTTCGGCCGGTTGGCCGAACACCGGCAAACGCAGGCCGCGCGCGATATCCATCACGTCGCCCATGACCGCACTTGCCGTGGGGCCTTCGCCGGCGCCGGGGCCGCGCAGAACGATCTGTTCAACGGCGTCGCCTTCCAGCACCACCATGTTGGTGCCGCCTTCAAGCTGGCCCAGCGGGCTGCTGGCCGGCACAAGGCAGGGCGACATGCGCTGTT
The DNA here is from genome assembly GCF_003129565.1 of Salibaculum griseiflavum. Lineage (GTDB taxonomy): Bacteria > Pseudomonadota > Alphaproteobacteria > Rhodobacterales > Rhodobacteraceae > Salibaculum > Salibaculum griseiflavum. The sequence goes on along the minus strand of NZ_QETF01000019.1, from coordinate 51,914 downwards.
CCAGCCCGCGGCCGGTCATCTGCGCCACCCCCAGCAACTTGATGCGATAGCCCATGTCGGCGGCCTGGGTGATGTCGTCGATGGTGATCGCGCCGATCCCTTCCAGTTCGACCGCGTCGAAATTCGTCCGGGTGCCGAAAGCCAGGGCAGACAGGATCGCCAGCTTGTGGCCCGCATCGATGCCGCCCACGTCAAGGTTCGGATCGGCTTCCAGGTAGCCCAGCCCGTCGGCCTCGGCAAAGGCCTCTTCATAGGTCAGGCCCGCATTCTGCATCCGGGTCAGGATGTAATTGCAGGTGCCGTTCATCACGCCCATGACCCGTGTCATTTCGTTGCCGGCGAGGCCCTCCATCAGCGCCTTGATGACAGGAATGCCGCCAGCGACGGCCGCCTCGTAGCGCAGGTTGCAGCCCTTGGATTCCGCCAGTTCGGCCAGGGCCTGGCCGTGATGGGCCAGCATCGCCTTGTTGGCGGTCACGACATCCTTGCCCGCTGCCAGCGCCGCTTCGGTGGCGGCCTTGGCCGGGCCATCCGACCCGCCCATGAGTTCCACGAAGACATCCACGTCATCCCGCTTGGCCAGGGCCACGGGATCGTCTTCCCAATCGTAATGCGACAGGTTCACGCCCCGATCCTTGTCGCGGGTGCGGGCCGAGACAGCCACGATCTCGATCGGGCGGCCCGCGCGGGTTGTCAGCATCTTTGCCTGCTGGCGCACGATCCGCACCACGCCGACACCCACGGTGCCGAGGCCTGCAATCCCGAGACGGAGGGGGCTGGTCATCTGTCTGGTCCTTCCTGGCTGGTTTGGCGCCTGTTAGCCCGGATATGCCGCTACTGCAACGTAGGCCGCGCGACCCCGCGCAACAGTCGCTGTCGCACCGACGGGTCGAGCACCGGGCCGCGCAGCCGCGCCGCCCGCGCCTCCAGCGCGGCAAGTCGCCCTGCGAGGCCCGAAAGGGTCGCCGGGCCGCTGCGCTCGGACGTGGCCAGCGCATCGGCACGGGCCAGGATGCCGGTCAGCGGCGCAAGGGTCGGATAGGCCCCGCCCGACCGTTCGGCGCCGGCCGGATCGCGCGGCAGGTCGAACTGGGGGAAAGGGCTGCATGCGGTCAAGCCGCCCAGCAGGACAAGGGTCATCAGGCGCATCGGCGAGACAATAGGGCCTGCGCGCGGCCAAGGGCAAGTCGCATAACGGGCTTTTCAAATGAACGGCTGTTCAGTTAAATGCCGCGGACGAGGCGAAGGAGTGCTCATGGCGCGAAAGACAGGTTCTCATTCGGAGATTACCGGCCCGCGCGTGCGTGACGCGGCACTCAAGTTGATTGCGCAGCATGGCTTCGCCGCCGTGTCGATGCGCCGGATCGCCGAGGAGGTGGGCGTTCAGGCCGGGGCGCTCTACAATTACACCCGCGACAAGCAGGCGTTGTTGTTCGACCTGATGCGAAACCACATGGAAGAGCTTCTTGCGGCCCGCCAGGAGGCGGCGGTTTCAGGTGATCCGGTGGCGCGGCTCGATGCCTTCACCCGGTTCCACATCCACTGGCACCTGCCGCGCGGGGACCAGGTATTCATTTCCTATATGGAACTGCGCAACCTGACCCCGGAGAATTTCGCCGAGATCGAACGGTTGCGGAAGGTCTACGAGGACGAGTTGGAGCACATCCTGCAGGACGGCGTCGATGCGGGCCTGTTCCATCTGGACGACACCAAGGTGACGACCCTCGCGATCATCGCCATGTTGACGGGGATGAGCACATGGTACCGGGCCGAGGGCCGGTTGAGCCTGGACAGGATCGAGGGGCTTTATGTGGGCATGGTGCGGCGGCTTGTCGGCATTTGAGACCTTTGCCCGCGCATCCCGCCTGTGCACCTTGCCGCAAGGTGCCTTGAACGACCGATGACCAGCCCATTGCCGAAATGCGTGTCGCCTCCGCTGGCCGGGCAATGACCTGCGGCATGTTGCTGGCGCTGGGCCGGGGTGTCGCCGGTGATGGCCGATCAGATCACGCCAAGGAGTTCCGGTGACCGGTTCAGGCCGTGTCAGAAACAGCCGACCTCGCCCGCGGGATTGCCGGTGGTGCTCCACTTGAGCTGCGGCGTGAAACGCGGGGCGGTGACGATCATGTCCTCGAAGACGATCGTCCAGTCCCGACCGATGGTGAAGATCGGCTCATGGGCGACCTGGGTTTCCACGACGATCAGAGCCTGGCCATCCGGCAGAACAGGGATCTTGTTTTCGGACACATACGTGTCGAGCGTGCCGTCGCTCATCGGGGTCAGTTCACCCTTGGCCTCGGACCAGCAGACGAAATAGTCGTTGTCATCCTCGTCAAAGCTGATGACCGACACGCGCAGGCTGGTGTCGTGGTTCGACGTGGTGATGAAGCGGTGCAGCCGCCACATGCTGTTGAGGTAATCCCCGGTGACATATCCTTCGGTATCGCCGCCGCGGCGGCTCAGCGCGTCGGAAATCGTATAGGCGGCCTTGAGGTTGTTCGATTGCGAGCGGAAAGCTTCGAAGAAGACATAGGTTGCAAGGCAGGCAACGAAGAGGGTCGGAAACATCAGGAATGTCTCGACCACGGCCGTGCCGCCCTCGTCCCGGCGAAACTTGCGATACTGGCTATGGATACGGCGCAACATGGATCAGCTCGGCTCCATCACGAAGGCCGACATGGAGACCAGGCGGTAGTGCCGGTCGCTATGGCTGCGCGACAGCACGTAGCCAAGGCCGAATTCCGGCAGCATCGGCCGGAACAGGCCGCAGGCGCGCAGGACCATGATCTCGTTGTCGGCGCCGTTGTTGAAATTTCGGGCGGGTTCGAAAGGCTCACTGACATTGATGCAGCTTGCCTGGCGCGGAATGTTGGACCAGTTATCCGGATCGATCGGGCGCATCTCCAGCCGCATCGTGGTCGTGCAGTCGGGGATGATCCCGGCGGCATTGCAGATCATCCGGCGCAGGTCCTGTTCATCCAGGTCCGACCCGGTGTTCAGGCGCACTTCGCGCACGGCCATGTCCAACCCGCGCTCCAGCATGACGTGACGGGTCATCATCAGGCCCAGCTCATAGGCGGACACAAGCAGCACCATGAAGGGCAAGAAGACCAGGACGAATTCGATCGTCGGGCCGCCATCGTCACGCCGCCGGAACCGGAAGGGGAAAGACAGGATACGTTTGAACATGAACCGTTTTGCCTACTTGGTCAGTTTCAGGGCTCGGATGTCCGAGGCGATGGCGCTGAATGCTTCCGAAATCTCGACCCCGTCCACGTTGAAGTAGTGGTTCGGGGAGCTGGCGCAGTCGCGCAGGGCGATCTGGCCGCCCGAGGGCGCCTCGAAGGCAACCGTGTAGATCACCACGCCGGCGTCGCGCGCGGTTGCGCAGATCTCTGACAACCTGTTGTCGGCCTGCCAGGAATTCACCAGGCCGGTATCAAGCGCATAATCGGGCGCGCGGTATTCATACCAGGACAGGGCCCCGTCATTATAGGCCCTTGAAAGGTAGATGTTGTTGATGCGGTTGTAGACGTGCTCGGCATACATGTCCTGCCAACTGGCATGATAGACGTTGTCTTCGTAGTGGACCCCTTGGCCGGCGATGCCGGTGGGCGATTCCGGGGTCGCGTTGATGTAGTCCGAGCGGCTGTCGAAGCCATTGGGATAGTCCCTCCAGCGCGATGACCAACTGAACCCGTTCCAGTAAAAGCGGTCGTCCCAGCGATAATCCGGTGTGTCCAGCCCGGCGTATTGGACCGAGAACTCGTTCGAGTCCACTTGACTCAGCGGCTGGCCGGCATAGTCCCGGTCGAACCAGAGCATCGACATACCCGATTTCATGGGCTCTTCGAGGTCGTATTGGCTGGTGTTCTGTCCGTCTGTCATCAGGACGACGATCTTGAGCACCTCGTCGTCGTCAAAGCTCTGTGGGCGGTCGGCGGCGGCGGCGGGCACGGAACTGCCGGTCTGGCCTGCAAGCCCTTGCATGATCGGCCGCGTGCTGGGGTCCAGCAAGCCGACGCCCCATTTCATACCCATGTCGATGGCGGTGTTCCCATAGGGTTGCAGCGCGTCGATCGCGTTATGCAGAAGCCCCTCGTTCGAGGTGGTCAGCACGATCCCGTTGTGGTCGCCCTCGTGGCACCAAGGATACTTGATCGGGTTGTTGTAGCGTGAATCCCAGTACCAATCCGGGTCGAAATGCGAAACGTGGTCGTAGGTCTCCGACAGGTCCAGCTCTGTCGTGTCGAAAACGTCGTCCTCGAAGAGGGGACAGGTTGAATGAGGATGGGTGCGCGAAATGTTCAAAAAAGGCGAGATCTGCGTGCCGGGGTTGACCACGGCGCTGTAGGGGATCATCGAAATGGTGATCAGCCCGTTCGGAGCGTTCGTGTTGTTTGCCAGGACGGTCGACACGAATTCCCGCGCGGCCGGGCGCAGGTTCTGGATCCGGTTGTTGCGATCCATGGACCCCGAGACATCGAGCACAAGCGAGACCTCGACATCCGAGACCCGTTCCTCGGCGGTCGAGGTGCTGCTGACCTTGAGGGTCGACAAGCCCGGCTGGAACGGCTCCATGAAGACACGGGGCAATTCGGTGAAGAACATCGGCATGTTCGCCTCGGCGGAAGCCGATACCACCCGGTAGTTCAGCCCCTCGTCGACCTGGGGGCTGTCGATCAGGTAATCGCGCAGGCCGGCGGTTTCGAAATAGTTCTCGACCACCTCGGCAGGGGGGAGTGTCTGATCCAGGTCCGCGGCGGCCAGAACGGCGCGATCCAGCGTGCCCTGCAACTTGGCACGGGTGGTCTCGAAGCGCATGTAGTCGACTGCCATGCCACCGAACCAGAGGATCAGGACGAACAGGAACAACGAGAAGAAGATGATCATGCCACCTTCTTCGTCTCGCCGGAAACGGTGCAGCCACGGCGCTGGATCGGGCCGCGTCTTTTCTGGTTTCCTCGTGTTGGGCATCGGTCAACCTTTCCCACGTTCACTCTGCGCACCTCGGCCGAGGCGCATTTCCCCGAGGGCAAGACATCAGGTCTAGGTGGCGAAAATGAGGCGAAGGCTGGACGCAAATCGACTAACTGGCGACGGGGGCGAAACGATGCACGGGATTTGTGATGATCTGTTGCCGCTTTCGGGCCAATGGCGCGATGCGGCGGGGCACTTATCCCAAGCTCGGGCGCTGATTGGCACGCCATCCCACTCCAAACCAACGAATTGTTCAAAAACCGGGCGAATCGGCGTTAAGGTCGGGCAAAAGGCGTCGCAAGAACGCCATTTGCCCGAACCGGGCCCCTACAAGGAAGGTCAAAGATCATGAACGTAATGCCCCAGAACGAGCCGACATTCCGCGAGAGCGTGGACATCATGTACAACCGCGCCGTGGCCCTGATGGACCTTCCGCCCGGCTTGGAAGAGAAAATCCGCGTCTGCAATGCCACCTACACGGTGCGGTTCGGCGTGCGGCTACGGGGCAAGGTCGAGACCTTCACGGGCTATCGCTCGGTGCATTCGGAGCACATGGAACCGGTCAAGGGCGGCATTCGCTATGCCCTGGCCGTTGACCAGGACGAGGTCGAGGCGCTGGCGGCGCTGATGACCTACAAGTGCGCCCTTGTCGAAACGCCGTTTGGCGGGTCCAAGGGCGGGCTCTGTGTCGATCCGACCAAGTGGGAAGAACACGAGCTCGAACAGATCACCCGCCGCTTCGCCTATGAACTGGCCAAGCGCGACCTGATCAACCCCTCCCAGAACGTGCCCGCCCCCGACATGGGCACCGGCGAGCGCGAAATGGCCTGGATCGCCGACCAGTATCGCCGCATGAACACCACCGATATCAACGCCGCCGCCTGTGTCACCGGCAAGCCGCCGCACGCGGGTGGCATCCAGGGCCGGGTCGAGGCCACGGGCCGCGGTGTGGAATACGCCCTGCGCGAGTTTTTCCGTGAACCCGAGGACGTCAAGAAGGCGGGCTTGTCGGGTTCGTTGGACGGCAAGCGCGTGATCGTTCAGGGCCTCGGCAATGTCGGGTATCATGCGGCCAAGTTCCTGTCCGAGGAGGACGGCTGCAAGGTCATCGGCATCATCGAACGCGACGGCGCGCTGCTGAACGAAGCGGGTATCGACGTGGAAACCGTGCGTCAGTGGATCATGAAACATGGCGGCGTCTCGAACTACCCCGACGCCACCCATCATGCCGATGGCAACAAGGTGCTAGAGGCGGATTGCGACATCCTGATCCCGGCCGCCCTGGAAGGGGTGATCAACCTGCAGAATGCCCCGCGCATCAAGGCGCCGCTGATCATCGAGGCCGCGAACGGCCCGGTGACCGCAGGGGCCGATGACGTGCTGCGCGAAAAGGGCACCGTGATCATTCCCGACCTCTATGCAAATGCCGGCGGTGTGACCGTGTCCTATTTCGAATGGGTCAAGAACCTGTCCCATATCCGGTTCGGCCGGATGCAGCGCCGCCAGGAAGAGGCGCGCCACGAACTCATTGTTCGTGAACTGGAACGGCTGGACGACAAGATGGGCGATGCCTGGTCCATGTCCCCCGATTTCAAGCGCAAATACATGCGCGGGGCGGACGAATTGGAACTGGTCCGCTCGGGCCTGGACGATACGATGCGCACGGCGTTCCAGGCCATGCGCGAAAAATGGCACGGGCGCAGTGACGTCAATGACCTGCGCACCGCCGGTTTCATCACGGCGATCGAACGCGTCGCCAAGAGCTACGCAGCCAAGGGACTCTAGCGCCCTCCAAAGGCCGGCGCGCGGCATCTGTCGCGGGCTGGCCGGTATTTGTCGAAAAGCACCGTTGCGCGGCCCGCGCCACTTGCTAGGGTCGCCCCAAGCAGGGGAGGCCACGCATCATGGGCTATTCAGGGTTCCGCGTTCTCAAGGAAGGGCTTTTGGGCCACAAGGGCTGGAAACCCGTCTGGCGCGATCCCGACCCCAGGCCGGAATATGACATCGTCATCATCGGTGGCGGCGGACATGGCCTGTCCACCGCCTATTACCTGGCCAAGGAACACGGGCTGACCAACGTGGCCGTCCTGGAGAAAGGCTATATCGGCGGCGGCAATGTGGGGCGGAACACCACGATCGTGCGGGCCAACTACTTCCTGCCCGGCAATTCGGAGTTCTACAGCCATTCGCTCAAGCTGTGGGAAAGCCTTGAGCAAGACCTCAACTACAACGTGATGCATTCGCAGCGCGGCCTGATCAACCTGTTCCATTCCGACGGCCAGCGCGACGCTTTTGCCCGGCGCGGTAACGCCATGGTCAACCAGGGCGACGATGCGATCCTGCTGGATCGCGACGGGGTGCGCGAGCATCTGCCCTACCTCGATTTCGACAATGTGCGCTTTCCCATCTATGGCGGGCTCTATCACCCGCGCGGGGGCACCGCCCGGCATGATGCCGTGGCCTGGGGCTATGCCCGTGGCGCCGACCAGCGCGGCGTCGACCTGATCCAGAATTGCGAGGTCACGGGGATCGACATCCAGAACGGCAAGGTCACCGGCGTTCAGACCACGCGCGGCGCGATCCGGGCCAAGAAGGTTGGGATCGTCGTCGCGGGTCGCTCGGGGCAGGTGGCGGAAATGGCCGGCATGCGCCTGCCCATCGAAAGCCATATCCTGCAGGCCTTCGTGACCGAGGGGCTCAAGCCGATCATCGACCATGTGGTCAGCTTCGGGATGGGCCATTTCTATATCAGCCAGTCCGACAAGGGCGGGCTGGTCTTTGGCGGCGATCTGGACTTCTACAGCTCTTACGCCAGCCGCGGCAACCTGCCCATGGCCGAGCACGTGATGGATGCGGCCATGACCCTGATGCCCGCCATCGGCAAGGCCAAGGTGCTGCGCAGCTGGGGCGGGATCATGGACATGACGCCCGATGGCAGCCCGATCATCGACAAGACCGGGACCGAAGGTCTCTTTATAGATTGCGGCTGGTGCTATGGCGGCTTCAAGGCGGTGCCGGGATCGGGCTTTTCCTTCGCCCATCTGATGGCCACCGGACGCCATCACGAGCCGGCGGCGAAATTCCGGCTGGACCGGTTCCGCACCGGGCGCGGCCTGATGGATGAAGAGGGCACCGGCTCTCAGCACAACCTGCATTAAGGACACGACATGCGCATCCCTTGCCCCATCTGCGGCACCCGTGACCGGCGCGAATTCTATTACCAGGGCGCGGCAGAGCTGTTGCACCGCCCGGCCCCCGATGCGGGCGACGCCGCCTGGGACGACTACCTGCACAATCGCGACAATCCCTGCGGCGAAACCCGCGACCTGTGGTTTCACGAGGCCGGTTGCGGGGCCTGGCTGGTGGTGACGCGCAACACCGCCACGCACGAGGTCATGGGCGCCGAACTGGCCGAGAAGGTGGCATCATGAGGATCGAGGGGCGCGGCCTTTACCAGACGAACACCTCGGTTCCGTTCACCTTTGACGGCGAACGGCTGACCGGGCGCGAGGGCGATACGCTCGCCGCGGCCCTGATCGCCAATGACAAGCGGGTCGTGGCGCGGTCTTTCAAGTATCACCGGCCGCGCGGCATCCTGACCGCCGGGTCCGAGGAACCCAACGCGCTGGTCACCATCGGCCATGGCCCGCAGCAGGATCCGAACGTGCGCGCCACGGTTCAGGAACTGTACGAGGGGCTGGAGGCGCGCAGCCAGAATGCGTTCCCCTCGGTCAATTTCGACCTGATGGCGGTCAATGACCTGATGTCGCCCTTCCTGGGGGCGGGGTTCTATTACAAGACGTTCATGTGGCCCAAGAGTTTTTGGGAAAAGCTTTACGAACCCATCATCCGCCGCGCCGCAGGTCTGGGTGCCCTGTCGGGCCTGACCAACGAAGACAGCTATGAGAAGGCCTATGCCTTCTGCGATGTGCTGGTGATCGGGGCGGGCCCGGCGGGGTTGATGGCGGCGCTGACCGCGGCCCGGGCCGGGGCGGATGTGATCCTTGCCGATGAAGACAGCCAGATGGGCGGCCGCCTTCTGGCCGAAACGCAAGAGGTTGACGGCAAGCCCGGCCCAGTCTGGGCGGCCGAGGTCGCGGCCGAACTCGCGGCCATGGAGAACGTGCGCCTGATGCCGCGGACCGCGGTGACCGGCGCCTATGACCAGGGCACTTACGGCGCGCTGGAACGGGTGGGTCAGCACCATCCGCACCAGCCCGGCAAGCCGCTGGAATGTTTCTGGCGCATCGCCGCCAGCCGCGCGATCCTGTGTGCCGGGGCGCTGGAACGGCCCGTGGCCTTTCCCAACAATGACCGCCCGGGCATCATGACCGCCGGGGCCGTGCGTGCCTATCTCAACCGCTGGGGTGTCGTGGCGGGCCGAAAGGTTGCCCTTTTCGCTAACAATGACGGGGCACACCGGACCGCACTGGACCTGATGGATGCGGGCATCGAGGTGGCGGCGGTGATCGACAGCCGCGCCGGGGCGCAGGCTTTGGGCGATTATCCCTTGCATGCCGGGGCGCAGGTCATCGGAACCAAGGGCCGGAAGGGGCTCGAAAGCCTGACCGTCGACACCGGATCCGGCCGGGTCCGGGTTGCCGCCGATTGCCTTGCCATGTCGGGGGGCTGGAACCCCTCGGTGCACCTGACCTGCCACATGAATGGCCGCCCGGAATGGGATGCCGAAACGCTCAGCTTCCTGCCGCGCGACGGGATGGTGCCGGGCCTCACCGTGGCCGGGGCCGCGCGCGGGCAATTCTCGACCGCGGCCTGCCTCGCCGATGGGGTGCGGGTGGCCGGGGATGTCCTCTCGGAACTGGGGCGGACGCCGGCGGACAATGCCGTGCCCGACGCCGAGGATCGCCCCTATCGCATCGAGGAATTGTGGGCGGTCGAAGGAAAGGGCCGCAAGTGGCTCGACTTCCAGAACGACGTGCATGTGAAGGATGTGCGGCTCGCGGCGCAGGAAAACTTCCGCTCGGTCGAGCATATGAAGCGCTACACGACGCAGGGCATGGCGACCGATCAGGGCAAGAATTCCAACGTGGCCGCCCTGGCCGTGCTGGCCGATGCCACGGGCCGTAGCATTCCCGAAACCGGAACAACCACGTTCCGCCCGCCCTATACGCCGGTTTCCATCGCCGCGATGGGCGCGGGATCGCAGGGCGAGGGATTCGCGCCCAAACGCCTGACGACCAGCCATCATGCCAGTGTCGACCGCGGGGCGCCGATGATCGAGGCGGGTCTGTGGTATCGCCCAAGCTATTTCCCGAAACCCGATGAAAAGACCTGGCTGGAGGCTTGCAACCGAGAGGTCAAGATGGTCCGCAATGCCGTGGGCATCTGCGACGTCTCCACCCTTGGAAAGATCGACATTCAGGGCTCCGATGCAGCGGCCTTCCTCGATTTCGTCTACACCAACACCTTCAGCACGCTGAAGGTGGGCCGGGTGCGCTATGGTCTGATGCTGCGCGAGGACGGCCATGTCATGGATGATGGCACCACCGCGCGAATGGGGGAAAACCACTTCGTGATGACCACGACCACGGCGGCGGCGGGGCTTGTCATGCGGCATCTGGAATGGGTGTCGCAGGCGCTGCGCCCCGATCTCGACGTGGTGTTCACAAGTGCCACCGAACAATGGGCGCAATTCGCCGTGGCCGGGCCGAAATCGCGGGAGCTGCTGGATGCAGTGGTCGATGGGGGCATCGACCCCGAGGCCTGGCCTTTCATGGCCTGTGGCGAGGTCGACGTGATGGGCGTGCATGGGCGGCTGTTCCGTATCTCCTTCTCGGGGGAACATGCCTACGAGATCGCGGTGCCGGCCCGCTATGGCGCGGCGCTCTACCGCGTCTTGCTGGCGCAGGCCGAAACCATGGGCGGCGGCGCCTACGGGATGGAAGCGCTGAACGTCATGCGGATCGAAAAGGGCCATATCACCCATGCCGAGATTCATGGCCGGACCACGGCCTTTGATATCGGGTTCGAGGGGATGGTCAGTAAGAAGAAGGACTGCGTCGGCCAATCCGCCTCGCGCCGTCCGGGCCTTCTGGAGGACAGCCGCGAACAACTTGTGGGGCTGAAACCCGTCGATCCGGCAGGCCAACTGACCGCTGGGGCGCATCTGTTCGAGGAACGTGCCCAGCCCGTACGAACCAACGATCATGGCTATGTCACAAGTGTCTGCCACTCGCCGACACTCGGGCATGACCTGGCGCTGGGCTTCCTGGCAAATGGCCGGGCGCGGTATGGCGAAACGATCAAGCTGGTCGATCACTTGCGCGGGGTCACGACGCTGTGCGAGGTCTGCGATCCGGTGTTCTTTGACAAGGAAGGGGGGCGCGTCCGTGGCTAATCTTGTTGCTCTTTCGCCCTGTGCCGGGCTTCTGCCGCAGACGATCGGTGCGGTCACCATTGCCGAGGTCGAACCCGGACGGATCACGGCAATCCTGCCTTTCAAGGGGCAGCAGAAGGCGGTTGCCGAGACCTTGAAAACGGCCTTGGGCGTGGGATTTCCGGCGCCCGGGCGTAGCGAGGCTAAGGCCGGCGCGCGCATGGTCTGGGTCGGAAAGGGTGAGGCCCTTCTGATGGGCGCCGATTGCCCCGACCTGCCGGGCGCGGCCTTCGTGGATCAATCCGATGCGTGGTGCGTGGTCGAGATCGCCGGTGAGGCCGCCGAGGATGTGCTGGCCCGCCTGGTTCCCGTGGATCTGCGGGCAGCGGTTTTCAAGCGGGGTCACACGGTCAAATCCCTGCTGGGCCACATGACGGCCAGTATAACCCGGACCGGGGCCAACGCGTTCCAGATCATGGTGTTCCGCTCGATGGCGGAAACCCTTGTCGAAGAGCTGACCCATGCCGCCAAGGGCGTGGCCGCGCGCGGCTGACGGGCAAGAATTCTCCAGAAAATTCTTCGCGCCGCCTAGCCGATCCGCGCCAGCACAGAGGCTTGCGTGACCTTGCCGATGGGTTGGCCATGTTCGGTCACGGTCAGGCTTGGCGTGTCTTGCAGACGGGTGATCAGGTCGGCAAGCGGCGCCTCGGCATCCACCTCGGGCCCATCGGTGCCGTCGATCATCACGTCGCGTGCGCGCAGCACGCCCAATGGGTTCATGTTGGCCACGAAATCGGCCACGTAATCATTCGCCGGGTTCGAGAAGATCTCTCGCGGAGTGCCGCATTGCACGATCCGCCCGCCTTCCATGATGGCGATCCGGTTGCCGATCTTGAACGCCTCGTCGAGGTCGTGGCTGACGAAGATGATGGTCTTGCCCAGTCGTTTCTGAAGGTCCAGCAACTCGTCCTGCAACCGGGTGCGGATCAACGGGTCGAGCGCCGAAAACGGTTCGTCCATCAACAGGATCGGCGCATCCGTGGCAAAGGCGCGGGCCAGTCCGACGCGTTGCTGCATGCCGCCGGAAAGCTCACCCACCAGTGCATCGGCCCGGTCGGACAGGCCGACCAGCGCCAGTTGCGCCTCGACTTTTTCCTGTCGCTCGGCCTTTTCCATGCCATCCAGTTCCAGCCCGAAGCCAACATTATCGCGCACGCTGCGCCAGGGCAGCAGGCCGAATTGCTGAAAGACCATGGCGATTTTCTTGCGGCGCAGGCGGCGCAGGGTGGCCGTGTCGGCATGGGTAACGCTCACCTTTTCGCCGTCCTCCTCGACCCGCACTTCTCCGCGCACCACCGGGTTCAGCCCGTTTACCGCGCGCAGCAGGGTGGACTTGCCGGACCCTGACAGGCCCATCAGGACAAGGATCTCGCCCTCTTCCACATCGAGCGAACAGTCGTGCACGCCCAGCACCTGACCAGTGGCTTTCTGGATGTTGTGGCGGTCCTGCCCGTCGTCCATCAGCGGCAGGGCCGCCTCGGGGGACTCTCCGAAAACGATCGAGACATTGTCGAATTCTACAGCGCTCATTTCCGGTCCACCCGTAGCATCCGGTCCAGCATGATCGCGACGATCACGATCACCAGCCCGCTTTCAAACCCCTTGGCCGTGTCGACCGTATTCAATGCCCGCACCACGGGCACGCCCAGCCCGTCGGCGCCCACCAGCGCGGCGATCACCACCATGGACAGCGACAGCATGATCGTCTGGTTCAGCCCGGTCATGATCTGCGGCAGGGCCGAGGGCAGTTCGACCTTCCACAACTTTTGTCGCGGCGTGGCGCCAAACGCGTCCGCCGCCTCCAGTAGTGCCAGCGGGGTCGAGGCGATGCCCAGCTGTGTCAGGCGGATCGGGGCCGGGATCACGAAGATCACCGTGGCGATCAGGCCGGGCACCATGCCGATGCCGAAAAAGACGATGGCCGGGATCAGGTAGACGAAGGTGGGCAAGGTCTGCATCAGGTCCAGCACGGGCCGCATCCAGGCATAAAGGCGCGGCCGGTGGGCAGCGGCGATGCCGATGGGCACGCCGATGGCCATGCAGACGACGCAGGCCGACAGCACCAGCGTCAGGCTTTCGGCTGTTTCTTCCCAATAATCCTGGTTGAGGATGAACAGGAACCCCGCAGCCACGAACAGGCAGGTCTTCCAGTTGCGCTGCAACACCCATGTCAGGGCGACGAAGGCAGCGATGATGAACAAGGGGTGCGGGGTTTGCAGCACCCACAGGATGCCATCGATCAGGCCTTCCATGGCCAGCGACAGGAAATCGAAAAAGACCTGACCCGTCCGTTCGAGCCAGTCAAAGCCGGCCTCGGCCCAGGCGCCGATCGGCAGCTTGTTTTCGGTTAACCAGTTCAGCATGGGCCTCCAATCCGCCCAGCGAGGTCAGGGCGTTGCATCATCGCGTCCCGTCCAAGGAAATCGGGCCGCCCCATCAGGACGGCCCGGTCGCTCTTACATATCCAGCGCGGCCGAAACGGCCTCGGCGGCGTCGCCGCCATCCTTGGTGGTCACGCCGTCAAGCCAGCCCATGACGACATCCGTGTTGCCGGCCATCCAGGCGGTCGCGGCCTCGGCGGGGTCTTCGCCATCGTTCAGGATCGCGCCCATGATCTCGTTTTCCATGGCCAGCGTGAATTCCAGGTTGTTCAGGAATACCCCAAGGTTCGGGCAGGCCTCGGTGTAGCCGGCGGTGGTATTGGTATAGACCGTCGCGCCGCCGAGGTTCGGGCCGAACCAGTCATCGCCACCTTCCAGGTAGGTCATGTCGTAACTTGCGTTCATCGGGTGGGGTTCCCAGCCCAGGAACACGATCGCCTCGTCCCGGTCCGACGCGCGGCCCACCTGGGCCAGCATCCCCGCCTCGGAGCTTTCGACCACCTCGAAATCGGCATCGCCGAGACCAAAGGCGTTGTCGGCGATCATGTCCATGATCAGGCGGTTGCCGTCATTGCCCGGCTCGATGCCGTAGATTTCCGCATCCAGTGCATCGGCATTGGGGGCGATATCGGCGAAAGTGGTGATTCCCAGCGCGGCACCCGCGGCATTGGTGGCCAGCGTGTATTTCGCGCCTTCCAGGTTGGCGCGCACGGTGTCGACGGTGCCGGCCTCGCGGTAGGGGGCGATGTCACCTTCCATGGTGGGCATCCAGTTGCCAAGGAAGACATCGACGTCACCTTCGGCCAGCGAGGTGTATGTCACCGGAACGGACAGAACCTTGATATCGGTGTCGTAGCCCAAGGCTTCGAGCACGACGGTGGTGGCAGCGGTGGTGGCAGTGATGTCGGTCCAGCCCACATCCGAGAAGGTCACGGTTTCGCAATCGGCATGGGCCGCGGTGGCCGCGCAGATGGCGAGGATCGAAAGCGAGGATTTCATAGGTATCTCCCTGTTGTCGGTTTCGGCTTTTTCTTGATTGACGAGTCAATAAAAAACAAACTAGCTTGCACATTGCAAGTCATTTCGGAGACCGCATGCCAAAGCTTGGGGCAGAGCCTATACGCCGCGAGGCACTGGTAAAAGCCACGATCGCCGAGATCGGGGCCACCGGAAGTCTTGACGTGACCGTGGCCCGCATCGCCAAGCGGGCGGGGATGTCCAGTGCGCTGGCGCATCATTATTTCGGCGGCAAGGAGGATATTTTCCTGGCCGCGATGCGCCACACCCTGACCGTCTATGGCGCCGAGGTGCGCGGTGCGCTGGCCATGGCAACCGGACCGCGTGACAGGTTGGAGGCGATCGTGCGGGCCAGCTTCTCGACATCGAATTTTCGCAAGGAGACCATCGCATCCTGGCTGAATTTCTATGTTCTTGCTCAGAAAAGTGACAGCGCGGCCCGGCTCCTGACGATCTATCGGCGGCGGTTGCGGTCCAACCTGCTGCATGAACTGCGGCCGCTTGCCGGCGATGCTGCCGAGGCTATAGCCGAGCGCCTCGCGGCGCTGATCGACGGGCTCTACCTGCGGGTCAGCCTGCGCGACGACCTTGAAAACGGGGACGAGGCGACGGCGCTGGCCCTCGGCCTGATCGAAAGGGAGCTGAGATGACCCGCAATATCCTGATCCTGATGGTGGACCAGTTGAACGGGACGTTGTTCCCCGACGGGCCTGCCGATTGGCTGCATACACCGAATCTGCGCAGATTGGCGGATCGGTCCACACGTTTTGCCAACAGCTATACCGCCAGCCCGCTTTGCGCGCCCGGGCGGGCCAGTTTCATGACCGGCCAATTGCCCAGTCGCACCGGCGTCTATGACAATGCCGCCGAGTTCAGCTCGGCCCTGCCGACCTATGCCCACCATCTGCGCCGGGCGGGCTACCAGACCTGCCTTTCGGGCAAGATGCATTTCGTCGGCCCCGACCAGATGCACGGGTTCGAGGAACGCCTGACCACCGATATCTACCCGGCCGATTTCGGCTGGACGCCGGATTATCGCAAGCCGGGTGAACGGATCGACTGGTGGTATCACAACATGGGATCGGTCACCGGGGCGGGCGTGGCCGAGATCTCCAATCAGATGGAATATGATGACGAGGTCGCCTATCACGCGACCCGCAAGCTTTACGACCTTGCGCGCGGTCAGGATGACCGGCCCTGGTGCCTGACGGTCAGCTTCACCCACCCCCATGACCCCTACGTGGCGCGCAAGAAATACTGGGATCTCTACGAGGATTGCGAT
This sequence comes from Salibaculum griseiflavum, assembly GCF_003129565.1. Lineage (GTDB taxonomy): Bacteria > Pseudomonadota > Alphaproteobacteria > Rhodobacterales > Rhodobacteraceae > Salibaculum > Salibaculum griseiflavum. The sequence goes on along the minus strand of NZ_QETF01000019.1, from coordinate 35,857 downwards.
CACCTGCTGCCGCAGATGGCAGCGCTGGACTACGACGATCACGATCCCCATTCGCAGCGCATTTTCGACGCCAATGACTGGCGCAGCTACGACATCACCGAGGACCATATCCGCCGCGCCCGCCGCGCCTATTTCGCCAATATCAGCTATCTTGACGACAAGATCGGAGAGATCCTTCAGGTGCTGGAAGACACCCGTCAGGAGGCCACGATCCTCTTCGTGTCGGATCATGGCGACATGCTGGGGGAGCGTGGTCTGTGGTTCAAGATGTCCTTCTTCGAGGGCTCGGCGCGCGTGCCCCTGATGGTCTGCGATCCGGACATGGCGGCAGGTCGCGTGGATACGCCCGTCAGCAATATCGACGTCTGCCCGACCGTCTGTGATCTGGCCGGGGTCAGCATGGACGAGGTCGCGCCCTGGACCGATGGCGAAAGCCTGAAACCCTTGGGGCAGGGCGGCGCACGGACCAGCCCCGTGGCGATGGAATATGCCGCCGAGGCCTCCTATGCGCCGCTCGTGTCGCTGCGGCAGGGCCGTTGGAAATACAATCGTTGCGCGCTCGACCCCGAGCAATTGTTCGACCTGGAGGCCGACCCGCAAGAGCGGATCAATCTTGCCGAGGTTGCAGAACATCAAGGCACCCTGGCGGATTTCCGGGCTCAGGCGGATGCCAGATGGGATCTCGACAAGTTCGATGCCGAGGTGCGCCAAAGCCAGGCGCGGCGCTGGGTGGTCTACGAGGCGCTGCGCAACGGGGCCTATTACCCGTGGGATTACCAGCCGCTTCAGAAGGCATCCGAACGCTATATGCGCAATCACATGGACCTCAATGTTCTTGAGGAAAACCAACGCTTTCCGAGAGGAGAATGAGATGATCGACCCACAGCCAAGGGGCAGCCATTTCGTTGACGGAGAATATGTCGAGGATTCCACCGGGGCCGAGATTCCGGTGATCTATCCGGCCACCGGCGAACAGATCGCGACCGTCTACGCCGCCACTGACGCGGTGGTCGAACAGGCCCTGGCCGCCGCCAAGCGGGCCCAGCCCGAATGGGCGGCCATGACGGGAACCGAGCGGGGCCGTATCCTCCGCCGCGCTGCCGATATCATGCGCGAACGCAACCACGATCTTTCGGTGCTGGAAACCCGCGACACCGGAAAGCCCTTGCAGGAAACGCTTGTCGCCGATGCCACAAGCGGCGCCGATGCGCTGGAATACTTTGGAGGGATCGCGGGCAGCCTGACGGGCGACTACATCCCGCTGGGCGAGGACTTCGTCTATACGCGCCGCGAACCTCTGGGCGTCTGCGTCGGCCTCGGGGCTTGGAACTATCCCACCCAGATTGCCTGCTGGAAGGGTGCCCCGGCGCTGGCCTGCGGTAATGCGATGGTTTTCAAACCCTCGGAAACCACGCCGCTTTCCGCCCTTCAGGTGGCCGAGATCCTGCACGAGGCGGGCCTGCCCAAGGGGCTTTACAACGTGGTGCAGGGCCGGGCGCGGGTCGGCTCGCTTCTGGTCAATGACAAACGGGTGGCCAAGGTGTCGCTGACCGGGTCCGTTCCCACGGGCCGCAAGGTCTATGCAATGGCCGCTGTCGGCATGAAGCACGTGACGATGGAACTGGGCGGCAAGTCGCCGCTCGTGATTTTCGACGATGCCGACCTGGAGAACGCGGTCAGCGGCGCGATCAACGGCAATTTCTATTCCTCGGGGCAGGTCTGTTCCAACGGCACCCGGGTTTTCGTCCAGAAGGGCATCAAGGAGGCCTTTCTGGCGCGGATGACCGAACGGCTGGCAGGCGTGAAGATGGGCGACCCGTTGGATGAAAACACCAATTTCGGTCCGCTGGTCAGCCAATCCCAACTCGAGATCGTTGAGGGCTATGTCGCCAAGGGCCTCGAAGAGGGCGCCCGTCTGGTTCACGGCGGCAATCGGGTTGACCGCGAGGGGTATTATATCGAACCCACCGTCTTCGCCGACGTGACAGACGACATGACCATCGCCCGCGAGGAGATCTTCGGCCCGGTCCTGTCGGTGCTGGATTTCGAGACCGAGGACGAGGTGCTGGCGCGGGCCAACGATACCGAGTTCGGCCTGTCCGCGGGCGTCTTCACGCGCGACCTGACCCGCGCCCACCGCATGGCCGCGGGGTTCGAGGCGGGCACCTGTTACATCAACACCTATAATGATGCGCCCGTCGAGGCCCCGTTCGGTGGCTCCAAGCAATCTGGCGTGGGCCGCGAAAACTCCAGCGCCGCCATCGAGCATTTCAGCGAGAAGAAGTCCGTCTATGTCCGCATGGGCGATGTCGAGGCGCCCTTCTGAGCAGGAGCAAACATGCAGGCTGATTACGTCATCGTCGGGGCCGGTTCGGCGGGCTGTGCCATGGCCTACCGGCTGGCCGAGGCCGGGAAATCCGTGCTGGTGATCGAATATGGCGGCTCCGATCTTGGGCCTTTCATAAACATGCCCGCAGCGCTGTCCTACCCGATGAACATGCGCCGCTATGACTGGGGCTATGAAACCGAACCCGAGCCGCATCTGGGCGGGCGGCGGCTGGCCTGTCCGCGGGGCAAGGTGATCGGGGGATCGTCCTCGATCAACGGCATGATCTACGTGCGGGGCCATGCCCACGACTTTGATTATTGGGCCGAAACCGGGGCCGAGGGCTGGGGCTATGCCGACGTGCTGCCCTATTACCGGCGCATGGAAGACTGGCACGATGGCGGACGTGGCGGCGATCCGGCCTGGCGCGGTCAGGGCGGCCCGCTGCATGTCACGCGCGGGGCGGGCAAGAACCCCCTTGTGCAGGCTTTCATAGAGGCGGGCGGACAGGCCGGGTATGAGCTGACCGACGATTACAACGGTGAAAAGCAAGAAGGCTTCGGCCCCTTTGAGGCGACGATCTGGAAAGGCAAACGCTGGTCGGCCGCGCGGGCCTATCTGCGCCCGGCCCAGGACACCGGCCGCTGTCGTATCGTGCATGGTCTCGCAGCAAGGCTGGTGATCGACGAAGGGCGCGCCAAGGGCGTGGAACTGGCCGATGGACGCGTGATCTCGGCGCGCGCTGAAGTGATCGTTGCCGCCTCGGCCATCAACTCGCCCAAGCTCTTGATGCTGTCGGGGATTGGCCCTGCGGCGCATCTGGCCGAACACGGGATCGAGGTCGTGGCCGATCGCCCCGGCGTCGGGCAGAACCTGCAGGATCACCTCGAACTCTACGTTCAGATGTCGGCGAAGGGCCGCGTGAGCCTCTACAAGTATTGGAGCCTTTTGGGAAAAGCCTGGGTCGGGGCGCAATGGCTGTTCCGCCGGCAGGGCCCCGGCACAAGCAATCAGTTCGAAAGCTGCGGCTTCATCCGCAGCCGGGCGGGTATTGCGTATCCGGACATCCAGTTCCACTTCCTGCCCCTTGCCGTGCGCTATGACGGGAAGGGCGCGCGCGAAGGGTTCCAGGCCCATGTCGGCCCGATGCGGTCGAAATCGCGCGGCGCGGTGACCTTGCGCTCGGCCAATCCCGAGGACGATCCGCGCATTTTCTTCAACTACATGTCCCATCCCGACGACTGGGACGAGTTCCGCACCTGCATCCGCCTGACCCGCGAAATCCTCGGGCAGGAGGCCTTTGCGCCTTGGCGGGGCGAGGAACTGGTGCCGGGGCCGATGGCCCAGAGCGATGCCGATCTGGACGCGGCGATACGCGAGCATGCCGAAAGCGCCTATCACCCCTGTGGCACCTGCCGCATGGGCCGTGCCGATGACCCGGACGCGGTGGTCGATCCGCAGGGTCGGGTGATCGGGGTCCAGGGGTTGCGCGTGGCCGACAGCTCGATCTTTCCGCGCATCACGAACGGGAACCTGAATGCACCCTCGATCATGGTGGGCGAGAAGATCGCCGATCATGTGCTTGGACGCCGTCTGCCCCCGGCCAATGATCGGCCATGGGTTCACCCCGATTGGCAGAATTCTCAAAGATAGGCCGAATCCTTTGATCCCTGTCAAAGTGCAGTGCGGTGCTGGCCTCTAGCGTCGTTTCGTGAAGACGCGAACAGAAAGGGAGAACCATGTCGCATACCCCTCACGAGCTGGCCGAGGAATTTCCGGATCACGTCGACGCGATCCACAAGCTGAAGGTGGAAGACGCCCATTTCGCCAAGCTTTTCGAGGAATACCACGAGATCAACCGCGCGGTGCATCGTGCCGAAACGGACGTGGAACCGACCGATGATCTGCATATGGCCGAGCTGCGCAAGCAACGTCTGGCCCTCAAGGACCAAATCTGGTCCGAGCTGCAAAAAGCCTGAGCCCGGCGGCCCGCCAACTGCGCTACCAGACGTGGATAGCGGGCCCCGTATGCCGCGAAGGATCAATAAGTGGATGGCTGGTCAGGCGTTGTCGCCCGCGCCCTCCACATGGGCTTTGAAATTCTCGAAAAACGCATCCGCCATCTTGCGGGCGAACCCGCCCACGACACGGCTGCCCAACTGAGCCAGCTTGCCGCCAACCTTGGCCTCCACCGCGTAGGTCAGTTCCGTGCCCTCGGAGACCGGCGCGAGCGATACATCGGCTGACCCCTTCGCGAAACCGGCCACGCCGCCCTTGCCTTCGCCAACCAGCGTGTAGCTTTCGGGCGCATTCACGTTTTCCAGCGTCACCTGGCCCTTGAAGGTCGCCTTGACCGGGCCGACCTTCTGTTTGACCACGGCCTCGAACCCCTCCTGCGCATTGCCGGTCAGCTCTTCGCAGCCTGGGATGCAGGCCTTCAGTGTTTCGGCATCGTTCAGATGGGTCCAGACGGTTTCCCTGTCGGCGGCGATCATCTGTGTCCCGCTCAGTTCCATGCTGCGCTCCTCCCGGCATTGGTGTCCGATACTTGTGTCCCGAATGGACCCTGCGCGTCAATCGACCTGGTAGGGCAGCATGCCACGACGATTGGGGTCCACGCGCAGCTGCCGTTCCAATGGCGGGACCGATCGCTGCGGGCAATTGCGCCGTTCGCAGATGCGGCAGGAAATGCCGATCGGTTCGAAGGCCTCGGCATGATCGGTGGGCATGCCGTCGGCATAGGTCAGGGCGCCCGCATGTTTCACCTCGCAGCCCAGCCCGATGGCGTAGCGGCGGGTCGGAATGCCCCAGGCGCCGCCGGGCTTGGACACATCCCGCGCGAGACAGAAATAGCGCACGCCGTCTGGGGTTTCGGCCAGTTGCCGCAACCAGCGGCCGGGGGTCTCGAAGGCCCGGTGGACATTCCACAGCGGGCACGCCCCGCCGAACCGCGCGAATTGCAGCGTTGTGGCCGAGTGGCGCTTGGTGATGGTGCCGGCCTGGTCCACCCTTACGAAAAAGAACGGAATCCCCTTGGCGCCGGGCCTTTGCAGGGTCGACAAGCGATGCGCCACCTGTTCCAGCGAGGCGCTGAAGCGGTCCGCCAGCCGTTCGAGGTCGTGCCGTGTTTCCTGCGCCGCCGCCAGGAAGACGCCGTAAGGCATCAGCGCGGCCCCGGCGAAATAATTGGCAAGGCCGATCTTGGCGATGGATCGGGCCTGATCGCTCTGGAAACGGGCGAAATCGAGCGTCGCCTCCAGCAGCTTGTCCTGTTCCAGTAACGCCAGTTGCAGCAGCATCTGGAAAACCTGCGTCGAGGGCGCAGCGGTGCGCGCGAGCGTCAGGGTCTTGGTTTCGGCGTCGTAGCGCCGGATCTCGGGGTCGCGGCTGCGGGCGATGGTGACGCCGTGCCGTGTCAGCGCGTTTGCCGTCGCGGCCTCGATATCCGGGCCGGCCTTGGCGGCGAAGCTTTCGGCCGCGCGGTCGACGGCGTCGATGTAATTGTCGCAGTAGTGGAAAAAGTCGCGCACCTCTTCCCACGGGCTGGGTTGCAGTCGGCTGTCCTCGCGCCCCAGTGCCTCGTCGAGGCTGGCCAGACGCTCATGGGTCTGGCGATAGGCGGTGTGCAGTTCGAGAAAGGCACGGGCCAGGGCCGGCGCGTTGGAGGCGGCCAGCCGCAGGTCCGATTGCGGCGGGGCGGAGCTGGTAAAGACCGGGTCGGCCAGGGCCTCGCGCATATCCGAGACAAGGCGCGCCTCGTCGCCCGATTGCAACTCGGTCACGTCGAAGCCGAATTCCTGCGCCAGCGCCAGAACCACCGTGGTCGAGACCGGGCGGTTGTTGTTTTCCATCTGGTTGAGATAGGGCAGGGACACGCCCAACTTCTCGGCGAAGGCCTTTTGGGTCAGGCCGATGCGCCCGCGCAATTCGCGCAGCTTGGCGCCGGCATAGAGTTTCTGGGTCGCCATGTCGGCAGGTCCTCGGGGCAGTGGGTGCTTTGCAGGTTAGCCTGGAAAGACGATAGTCTTTGCAAACCCGTCGCGCAATGATCAGCGGCTCAGTTTGGCCGTGCGGCGCATCACCAACAGGATCGAGCCGGTTGCCAGAACCGACGTTACGAACATGATGGCCTGCAGCGGCAAAGCGCCGGTTTGCTCGGTCAGAAGGCTGCCCGCGATAGCCGACAGGAAAGCACCGCCGCCGATCATGATCGCGCCGCCCAGCCCGCTGGCCGTGCCGGCCAGATGCGGGCGCACTGATAGCGACCCGGCGGTGGCATTGGGCAGCATGATTCCGTTGCCCAGCCCAAGCGAGGTGCAGAACCCGAAAAACAGCAGAGGGTGCGAATACCCCAACAGCGAAACGATCAGCGAGGCCCCCATGCCAGCCCCGGCGATCAGGGTGCCGATCAGGATCATCCGGTCGATGCCGATCCGGACAGAGAATCGCCCGGAAATCCCGTTTCCGATCGCATAGCCGATCGCGGGGGATCCAAGCGCGATCCCGGCCCAGAACGGGGATAGTCCGAACACCTCTCCCGCCACGAAGGATGCGCCGCCCAACAGGGCAAAGAAGGCGCCCGATCCGAAGGCGGCGCAGGCGACATAGCCCCAGAAACGCGGCGATGTCAGAAGTTCGGGATAGGTGCGCATCTGCGCCCGGAAATCCATCCCCGACCCGGCCACGGTCTCGCCCAGGTCGTAATAGGCCAGCGCCAGAACCGCCGCTCCGGCGACTGCAAGAAAGACGAAAGAGGCATGCCAATCGAACAGCTGGTCGAGCGCACCCCCGATGGCCGGGCCGATCATCGGCACCAGGGCCATGCCCATGGTGACGTAGCCGATCATCGAGGCCGCCTCGGCGTCAGGGACCATGTCGCGCACGATCGCCCGAGACAAGACCATGGCCGTGGCGACCGCCGCCTGAAGAAGCCGGAATGCCAGGAAGACTTCGACTGTCGGGGACAGGATCGTGCCGATCGTCGCGACCAGGAACAAGCTGAGCGCCCCGAGGATCATCGGCCGGCGCCCGTATCGGTCGGCCAGGGGGCCGATTCCGACCTGGAGGATCGCTGTCGCCGCCAGGTAGCCCGAAACCGCGAGCTGCATCACCGCGTAATCGGCCTGGAAATAGACCGCCATGCCGTTCAGCGACGGCAGGAAGATCGACATGTTGAGCGCGGGAATACCGGCCAACAGGATCAGGGTCAGAAGGTGTGGGGCGGTCCGGCGATCGAGAAACCGGACATCGGGCGAGGTTGTCATGAAACAGGGCTAGGCCCTTTCGACGAGTGTGTCCATGCACATGGTCGGGGCCGTCGACGCACAGGGTCGAGCGTTCGCAGATTTGCTAAATACGAGTGCCGCAAATCCATTTCTTTGCAAATTTGCCAATCGGGACTCGGGTTTTGGCGCATGGCGGTCTAGAACGGAGCCAATCTAGCCAAGGGATCACCGCATGACCGATATTTTGCAGCAACTGGAAGAGCGCCGCGAGGCCGCCCGCCTCGGCGGGGGGCAGAAGCGTATCGACGCCCAGCATTCCAAGGGCAAGCTGACCGCACGCGAACGGATCGAACTGCTGCTCGACGAGGGCAGTTTCGAGGAATACGACATGTTCGTCGCTCACCGCTGCATTGATTTCGGCATGCAGGACAACCGCCCCTATGGCGACGGGGTCGTCACCGGCTGGGGCACGATCAATGGCCGCCAAGTCTATGTCTTTTCACAGGATTTCACCGTTCTGGGCGGATCGGTCAGCGCGACCCATGCCCAGAAGATCTGCAAGATCATGGACATGGCCATGCAGAACGGTGCCCCGGTCATCGGCATCAACGACTCGGGCGGCGCCCGTATCCAGGAGGGCGTCGACAGCCTGGCCGGATATGGCGAGGTCTTCCAGCGCAATATCGAGGCCTCAGGCGTGGTGCCGCAGATTTCCGTTATCATGGGCCCCTGTGCGGGCGGCGCGGTCTATTCCCCGGCCATGACCGACTTCATCTTCATGGTGAAGGACAGCTCTTACATGTTCGTCACCGGCCCCGACGTGGTCAAGACGGTGACCAACGAACAGGTCACCGCAGAGGAATTGGGCGGGGCCAGCACCCATACCAAGAAGTCGAGCGTCGCCGACGCGGCCTTTGAAAACGACGTGGAGGCCCTGGCCGAAGTGCGCCGCCTGGTGGATTTCCTGCCGCTCAACAACCAGCAGAAGCCGCCCGTGCGCCCCTTCTTCGATGATGTGGACCGGGTCGAGGACAGCCTCGACACGCTGGTGCCCGAAAACCCGAATATGCCCTATGACATGAAAGAGCTGATCCACAAGATCGGCGACGAGGGCGACTTCTACGAGATCCAGGAGGATTTCGCCAAGAACATCATCACCGGGTTCATCAGGCTCGAAGGCCAGACCGTGGGTGTGGTCGCCAACCAGCCGATGGTGCTTGCCGGCTGCCTGGATATCGACAGCTCGCGCAAGGCGGCGCGTTTCGTCCGCTTCTGCGATGCTTTTGAAATTCCGCTGCTGACGTTGGTGGACGTGCCGGGCTTCCTGCCGGGCACGGGCCAGGAATATCGCGGCGTCATCAAGCACGGCGCCAAGCTGTTGTTCGCCTATGGCGAGGCAACGGTGCCGAAGGTCACCGTCATCACCCGCAAGGCCTATGGTGGCGCCTACGTGGTCATGAGCTCCAAACACCTGCGCGGGGATATCAACTATGCCTGGCCCACCTCGGAAGTGGCGGTGATGGGCGCAAAGGGCGCGACCGAGATCCTTTATCGCTCCGAACTTGGCGACGAAGAAAAGATCGCGGCCCGCACGGCGGAATACGAAGACCGCTTCGCCAATCCCTTCGTGGCCGCCGAGCGCGGGTTCATCGACGAAGTGATCCAGCCCCGTTCGACGCGCAAGCGGCTGTGCCGGGCCTTTGCCGGGTTGCGCGGCAAGCAGCGCAAGATGCCGTGGAAGAAGCACGACAACATCCCGCTCTAGTCCGGCACGGGGCGGGGGCTCTGCCCCCGTCGGCCCGATGGGCCGACTCCCCCGCGGTATTTTCGACCCAAAGAAGCCAGGTGGCACGCCCTTGTTGATCCGTTCGTTCCTTTCCGTCCTGATGTTGGCCGCCGCTCCCGCGGTGGCTGCTCAGGACGTGACGGTGCCCTCTGGCCAGCCGCTTAGTCTTTTGGAGGTGCGACTGGAGGAGGTGCCGGTGCTGGCACGGTTCCGGTTCCTCGCGCCGGACCTCGATGCACGTGGTTTCGAGGCGGTGGCCGATGACTTCGCCGTGCTGTGTGCGGATTTGGCATTGCCGGCCCTTGCTGCAAGCGATGTCACGGTGGACAAACTGGTGATCTCGATGTCGGCAAAAGATGTGCCCTTCGGAGAGGTCGCCCCCGATGTGACGCAGTTCTTCGAAGTTTTCAGCATCGAGAACGGTGACTGCATATGGGAGGCTTTTTGATGCAGACACAATATCTTGCAAAACGAAGCTCATGTATATGCTGCTTTGTGTCGGGTGCGCCACAGGCCCCGGCGCCGAAAACTGTCCCGTATCAATCGGCCCCTGTTTCGCGTAGTTTTCCACAGGGTTGTTCCCAAGCAGCCTTACCTCGGAAATCGGATCCGAACCGGCGCGAGACCGGCACGATCCGCGTGCAGACAAGAGACAGGAGACAGTCATGTCGAACAAAATCAAGAGCCTCGCGGCCGTGGCCGTGCTGGCCCTGGTTGCGGCTTGCGGCGGCAATGATGCCGGCGAGGTCGAGGAATTCGTGGTCGTTGACCCGGTTCCGGTTACCACCGAGCCCAGCTTTTCCGGCAAGTACAACTAGGCCGGTCTCGGGACAGGCGCGCCAGCCTGTCCCACCGACGCGCCTTCCGATCGGCGAGGGCGCGTGATGGAAAAGCACCGCGGATTCCCCAGTCGCCTGCCCGGCACCGACTACCAGTTCACGCTGCGGCGTCCTGCCAAGGGCACGCCCCCCGCATTGAAGCGCCGCGAGCGTTATGCCGATCGGCGGCCTGCAGATCGCAAGGCGGACGAGGGGTTCCTCTGGGCCTTGATCGACCATTTCGGAGACGAGCCATTCGCACGTGGCAATCTGGATGCCGGGCGGTTGAATTGGTTGTTCGAGCGAGAGGTCGTGCCCGCCGAGGATCCCTTTGATCCGGAAAGCTACGATGCCCTGCTGCGGGTCGATATGAAGGTCGCCCATGCCAGCTTTCCTGAAATCTTCATGCCGGGATGGTCGCCATGATCGGCAGGAATCGGCGCACCAGAATACACTTTTGGCGGGAAATGGCCGAGCTTCGCCCCTGTGCGCAGCTTGCGCGTGACCGGGCAGGCCGGGGGTGGCAACGTGATGGAGCGGGCGGTTCCCAGCCGCGCGCATATTGTCAAAACCGTTACCCTTCCCCTCGTCGGCCTGATCGCTCTGCGGTCGGGCCGGCACCCCTTTTCTCGGTGGGGCAATTCCGCGCAAAACCCTTGCAGCTCAAGTTTTCAGTTGTGTTCAAGCGTGAAAACGCCGATTCTCACTACCATAAGACCAACCAAAACAAGGGCAGTATCCAATGTTCAAAATCCGTCTCGTTCTCGCCTGTGTGGCAGTGGCCGGCCTGTCGGCCTGCCTCGACAACGATCTCGAGCGCGGCCTTGCCGGCGCCGCTGCCGGTGCCGTCGTCACCGATGCGCTTGGCGGCGACCCCGTCACGGGTGCCATCGTCGGTGGCGCGGCCGGTGCGCTGTGCGACGAAGTCACGACCGCTTGCCGCTGATCTGATTGCGCCCCGTCCGGGGCGGCCGAACCTACCCAACCGCCGTTCCGGGATTTCCCCGGCGCGGCGGTTTTTCTTTGAAGGACCCTAGCCCATGTTCAAGAAAATCCTGATCGCCAACCGGGGCGAGATCGCCTGCCGCGTCATCAAGACCGCCCGCAAGATGGGCATCGCGACCGTTGCCATCTACTCGGACGCGGACAAGCACGCTTTGCACGTGGAAATGGCGGACGAGGCGGTTCATATCGGACCGGCTCCGGCGAACCAGTCCTATATCGTGATCGAGAACGTGATGAAGGCGATCCGCGAAACCGGGGCCGAGGCGGTGCATCCGGGCTACGGGTTCCTTTCCGAGAATGCCAAGTTTGCCGAGGCGCTGGAGGCTGAAGGCGTCGCCTTCATCGGGCCGCCCAAGGGCGCGATCGAGGCGATGGGCGACAAGATCACTTCGAAAAAGATCGCGCAGGAAGCCGGTGTCAGCACCGTGCCCGGCGTGATGGGCCTGATCGAGGATGCCGATGAGGCGGTGAAGATCAGCCAGGAGATCGGCTACCCGGTGATGATCAAGGCCAGCGCCGGGGGCGGGGGCAAGGGCATGCGGATCGCCTGGAACGACGAGGAGGCGCGCGAGGGCTTTCAATCGTCGAAGAACGAGGCGGCCAGTTCCTTTGGCGACGACCGCATCTTCATCGAGAAATTCGTCACCCAGCCGCGCCATATCGAGATTCAGGTCCTGTGCGACAGCCACGGCAACGGCATCTATCTGGGCGAGCGGGAATGCTCGATCCAGCGCCGAAACCAGAAGGTGATCGAAGAGGCCCCGAGCCCCTTCCTCGACGAGGCGACGCGCAAGGCGATGGGCGAACAGGCCGTGGCGCTTGCGCAGGCTGTTGATTATGCCAGCGCCGGCACCGTCGAGTTTATCGTCGACGGCGAAAAGAACTTCTACTTCCTTGAAATGAACACCCGTTTGCAGGTGGAACACCCCGTCACCGAGCTGATTACCGGCGTCGACCTTGTCGAACAGATGATCCGCGTCGCGAATGGCGAGGTTCTGCAACTCAGCCAGGACGACATTCAGCTCAATGGCTGGGCGATGGAAAGCCGGCTTTACGCCGAGGACCCCTATCGCGGCTTCCTGCCCTCGATCGGGCGGCTGACCCGCTATCGCCCGCCCGCAGAGGTGGCCGAGGCCAAGCGCGCGGTGCGCAACGATACCGGCGTCTTCGAGGGCGGCGAGATTTCCATATATTATGACCCGATGATCGCCAAGCTGTGCACGTGGGCCCCTGACCGCGACACGGCGATCGAGGAGATGCGCATCGCGCTCGACAGTTTCGAGGTCGAGGGGATCGGGCACAACATCCCCTTCCTGGCCGCGGTCTATGATCACCCGAAATTCACCAGCGGCGAGATGACCACCGCCTTCATCGCCGAAGAATACCCCGACGGGTTCGAGGGCGTGACCCTGCCCAAGGCGGAGCTGGGCCGCGTTGCTGCCGCTGCCGTCGCCATGTACCGGGTCTGCGAAATTCGCCGGGCGCGTATCTCGGGGCGGATGGGCAACCATGAACGTCATGTCGGGCAGGATTGGGTCGTGACCCTGCAGGGCGAGACCTATGAAGCCCGTGTCGAGGCGGATCGCGAAGGTGCGACTGTCGACGTCGATGGCCAGACTTATCGCGTCGAGGGGGACTGGACGCCCGGCCAGTCTCTGGCGCGCATGTCCGTGGATGGGGCGCCGCTCGTGCTCAAGACCGACCTGATTTCCGCGGGCTTCCGGCTGCGGTATCGCGGAGCGGACCTGAAGGTGAACGTGCGCACCCCGCGCCAGGCCGAACTGGCCGCGCTTATGCCCGAGAAACTGCCGCCGGACACGTCCAAGATGCTTCTTTGCCCGATGCCCGGGATGATCGTGAAGGTCGATGTCGAGGTCGGCCAGGAGGTGCAGGAGGGCCAGGCGCTCTGCACCGTCGAGGCGATGAAGATGGAAAACATCCTGCGTGCGGAACGGACCGGGATCGTGTTGCAGATCAATGCCGGGGCCGGTGACAGCCTTGCGGTCGACGACGTGATCATGGAGTTCGAATAGCCCCATGCCGCGCCGCGCCCATATCGCGCTGGTCTACCTGTTGGCCTACCTTGCGGCGCTCGGAACCGCCTATGCGGTGATGCGGTTGCAGGCCGGGGCGGTCTTCGCGCCCGGTCAGACCGGCCCGTCCGGGCTGCGCCTTCTGGCCGCGCCGGTCGCCGGGGTGGCCGCCTTTGCACTGGTCTACGGTATCGGTCGGGGCCGTGCCCTGCGAGGCGGGTTCTGGGTATTGGCCGCCGTGGTTCTGCTGGCGATGTGGGGGGCGGCCTACCTGTTGATCGGGGCCGGGATGGGCCCGGTTGCTGCATTGGGCTTGGTTGTTCTGGTCACGTTGGCCGCAGGCCTGGCGCTTGCGCTTCGCGTCGAGGGCGACTGAGATGGCTCAGAAACCGCGTTCGGCGTCGATCTCCTGCTGCCTGAGCGGCATCTTGTCGATCGAGCGCGATATCTCTCGCGCGGGCCAAGGGGCGGGTTTGCGCAGTTCGACCTCGCCGTCCTTGCCAATGATCACCAGCATGAAGCCGCGGGGCCGCAACCGCTCGCGCAGGGGCGACATGGCGGCAGGGTCGGTATCGACCACGACGACCACGTCGCGTTCTATCAGAACCTCGGGGCGGTCGGCCAGAAGATCCAGCTGCTGGCGCAGGCGCGGATCGTTCGGGCTATCGGCGAAGATCACGATGGGTCGCGCGATCCATACAAATTCGCTCAAATCCAATTCATCGGCGGCAAAAACCGTGGCGGGCTCGGCTTGCCAGAGTTCGACCGCGGACAAGTCAGGACTGTCCTGCGCAATGGCCGATCCGGCCAGTAGACCCGCGAAAACTAGGGCGAAAAGTCGTGTCATTCGTCATCCCTTCGCGTCTGATATAGGGGTCTTGTCCGGGAAATCGAAGGCTTTGCGTCCCACTGGCCGGAACAATTTTATCATTAAGCCTATTGTCAGAAACTGTCTTGAAACAGGTCCATGGCGAGATGCGCCGTTTGGCGCGTCCTGTCCACCACGCTGGAAAGGATCAAGGCATATGGACATTCTGCTGCATCTGGGCGCGCATCGCACCGCCACAACCAGTTTCCAGGCCTTCCTTTGGAACAATCGGGCGGCATTGGCCGCCGCGGGCCTGACCCCCTGGACACCGCGCCGCACCCGCGACGGGCTGCTGGATGGGCTGGTGCGCCACCCCATGCGCGTCACGATGGAGGATGATCAGCGCGGCCTGCGGTCGATCGGACGCATTCAGCTTGAACTGGGGCGGCTGGAAATCGCCGGTCAATCGGCGCTGTTGCTGTCAGAGGAAAACCTGCTCGGCACGATGATGAACAATATCGAGGATCGCAGGCTCTACCCCTACCTCGTGGAACGGATGGCACGCTATGCCCCGGCATTCGACGGGCACACTCTGCGACTTGGGCTCGGGATTCGGTCCTACGAAGACTATTGGGCGTCTTGCCTGGGCTTTGCCATCCGGCGTGGCTATCCCGCCCCCGACCGGGCCTTGCTGGATTGCCTTGTCACACAGCCGCGACGCTGGCGGCGGCTGGTCCGCGATATCGCCACGGTTTTTCCGGGGGCCGAAATCACGGTCTGGACCTATGAACAATGGGCCGGGCGGCCCCGCGACGTGGTCGCGGCGCTGTGGCGCAGGGACCTGCCCGCCGGTCTTTCCGACCCGGCGGACTGGCACAATCGGGGCCCCGGTTTCGGCGGCCTGGTCGAGGAACTGGCGCTGCGTGGCGAATGCATGCCCGGCGGATCGTATCAGGACAAGGCCGGGCGCTGGATGCCCTTTGATGAGGACCAGCGCGCTGTTCTGCACGCCGAGTATCGCCATGACCTGGCTTGGCTGAAGGCCGGGGCCGAAGGGCTGGCCACCTATACCGACGGGCGAAAAACGTCCGCGACGACTGACAGGCCCGGGAAACCGGGCAGAAGGAATCTGCGCGTGGTGCCGGGAAGCGGCCCCACGCCAACCGGAGGACTGAAAGATGGGATCGAAAAAGGAGTGGGCTGAACGCGCCGAAAAGGAACTGCGCGGGCGGCCACTGGATGACCTGACATGGAAGACGCTGGAAGGGATCGACGTCCAGCCGCTCTATACCGACGAGGATGCGCGCGACCTGCCACATATGGGCACTCTGCCCGGCGAGGCGCCGTTCACCCGTGGGGTGCGCTCCACCATGTATGCCGGGCGGCCCTGGACCATCCGGCAATATGCGGGCTTCTCGACGGCCGAAGAGTCCAACGCCTTCTATCGCAAGAACCTGGCCGCCGGGCAGCAGGGCGTCTCGGTCGCCTTCGACCTGGCCACCCATCGCGGCTATGACAGCGACCACCCCCGCGTCGAGGGCGATGTGGGCAAGGCGGGCGTTGCCATCGACTCGGTCGAGGACATGAAAGTCCTGTTCGACGGCATCCCGCTCGACAAGGTCTCGGTCTCGATGACGATGAACGGTGCCGTGATCCCGATCCTTGCCAGTTTCATCGTCGCGGGTGAGGAGCAGGGACACGACAAATCGGTGCTGGCCGGCACCATTCAGAACGACATTCTGAAGGAATTCATGGTCCGGAACACCTATATCTATCCGCCCGAACCTTCGATGCGGATCATCTCGGACATCATCGAATACACCTCCAACGAGATGCCGAAATTCAACTCGATCTCGATCTCCGGCTACCACATGCAGGAGGCCGGCGCGAACCTGGTGCAAGAACTGGCCTATACGCTGGCCGACGGGCGCGAATACGTGAAAGCGGCGATCGAGGCGGGGATGGACGTGGACAAGTTCGCGGGCCGGCTGTCCTTCTTCTTTGCCATCGGCATGAATTTCTTCATGGAGGCGGCCAAGCTGCGCGCGGCGCGGATGCTCTGGCACCGCATCATGACCGAGTTCGGCGCGAAGAATGACCGGTCGAAGATGCTGCGCACCCATTGCCAGACCAGCGGCGTGTCCTTGCAGGAACAGGACCCCTACAACAACGTCATCCGCACTGCCTACGAGGCGATGAGCGCGGTTCTGGGCGGCACGCAAAGCTTGCACACCAACGCGCTGGACGAGGCCATCGCGCTGCCCACGGAATTCAGCGCGCGCATCGCCCGCAACACCCAGCTGATCCTGCAGGAAGAAACCGGCGTGACCAACGTGGTCGATCCGCTGGCGGGATCCTACTACGTCGAAAAGCTGACCCATGACCTGGCCGAAGAGGCCTGGAAGCTGATGGAAGAGGTCGAGGAGATGAGCGGCATGACCAAGGCCGTCGCCTCTGGCATGCCCAAGCTGAGGATCGAGGAAACCGCCGCGACCCGGCAGGCGATGATAGACCGCGGCGACGAGGTGATCGTCGGTGTCAACAAGTATCGCAAGGACAAGGAAGACCCGATCGACATCCTCGACGTGGACAACGTCAAGGTTCGCGACAGCCAGATCGCGGCCTTGAAACGCATCCGCGACAGCCGCGACCAGGCGGCCTGTGACGACGCGCTGGCGGAACTGACCCGTCGCGCAAAAGAGGGAGGCAACCTGCTGGAGGCCGCGGTGGAGGCCGCGCGCGCCCGCGCAACCGTCGGAGAAATCAGCATGGCGATGGAAAAGGAATTCGGACGGCACCGCGCCGAGGTCAAGACACTGGCCGGGGTCTATGGCGCCGCCTATGAGGGCGACGAGGATTTCGCCGCCATACAAGAGGCCGTGAACGCCTTCGCCAAGGACGAGGGGCGCCGCCCGCGCATGCTGGTGGTCAAGATGGGGCAGGACGGCCACGACCGCGGCGCAAAGGTCATCGCCACGGCCTTTGCCGATATCGGGTTTGACGTGGATGTTGGCCCCTTGTTCCAGACGCCCGAAGAGGCCGCGCAGGACGCGGTGGACAACGACGTGCACGTGATCGGTATCTCGTCGCAGGCGGCGGGTCACAAGACCCTTGCCCCCAAGCTGATCGAGGCGCTGAAAGCGGCCGACGCCGAGGATATCATCGTGATCTGCGGCGGTGTGATCCCGCAGCAGGATTACGATTTCCTGAAAAAGGCCGGGGTCAAGGCGATCTTCGGCCCGGGCACCAATATCCCCGAGGCGGCCAAGGATATCCTGCGCCTGATCCGCGAAGCGCGAGGGTAAACGCGCGGACGGGCGGCCCCGCCGGCTTGCGCCGAGCGTGCCCGCCCCGTCCGTTGCCCTTGGCACCTTGCCCCGGTGCCGGAATCCGGGTGATCTGTGCGAAGGAAGGGCAACGCGATGCAGCTTGATCATCTCGCCATATGTGCGGCCGACCTTGAGGAGGGTGTCGCCTCGGCCGAGGCGCGGCTGGGCGTGCCGATGGGGCCGGGCGGGAAACACGCCCATTTCGGCACCCATAATCGGCTGCTTGGGCTGGGGGCGGGCCTGTATCTTGAGGTCATTGCCCCGGACCCCTCCGCCGAAAGCCAGGGCCCAAGGTGGTTCGGCCTGGACAATCCGCCTGATAGCCCGCGCCTTGTCAACTGGATCTGCCGTGTGCCCGATCTGGATGCGGCGCTGGCCGATTTCCCGGAATGCGGCGTTGCTGTCGACCTGGCCCGCGATGCCCTGCGCTGGCGCATTTCCGTGCCCGGGGATGGCCGCCTGCCGCTGGATGCCGCCCTGCCGACCCTTCTGCAATGGCAGGTGGACAGCCCGCCGGGCGACAGCCTGCCGGAAAGCGGTGTCCGCTTTGCCGGTCTGACGATCACCCACCCGCAGGCCGCGGCCCTGTCGCGGCGGATCTCGGTGCCCGGTGTCGTCTATCAGCAGGGCGATCAGCCCGGTCTTTCGGCGCGGTTCCACACGCCCCGCGGCGAGGTCACGCTGTGACGCCGCGCCCGGCCCGCGCCGCGGATGCCGGGGCCATTGCCGCGATCTGGAACCATTACATCCGCGAGACCTCCGCCACCTTCAATTCGGCGGAAAAAACCGCGTCCGAGGTCGAGGCCGCCATCGCTGCAAATCCCTGTTTCCTCGTGATCGAGGCCGACGGGGCCGTCGCCGGATTTGCGACCTATTTTCAGTTCCGGGGAGGCGTCGGCTATCGCCACACGATGGAACATACGGTGCAATTGGCGCCCGGTTCATCGGGTCGCGGATTGGGTCGCGCCCTGATGACCGCGCTTGAGGACCATGCCCGCGCGGGGGCGGTGCATTCGCTCTTTGCCGGGGTCAGCGGGGAAAACCCCGAAGGCGTCCGGTTCCATCGCGCATTGGGCTACAGGCAGGTCGCCCGCCTGCCTGAAGTGGGTCACAAATTTGGCCGCTGGATGGACCTGATCCTGATGCAAAAACGGCTCTGACATTCCCGGCCGTGGCCGCTATGGTGCGCCCATGTCGATCTGGGATCGCATATCCGATGCGCTTGCCGCGCTGCGCCAGGGCGAAAGCCTGTCCGAGGTGTTCGGACGGCTCCGCACGCCACCCGAACGCACCGTGGCCTTCGCAATCGCGGTGATTGCGCTGGGCGCCAAGATGGCCAAGGCCGACGGCCAGGTGACCCGCAACGAGGTCGCGGCCTTTCGCGAGGTTTTTCATATTCCGCCGCGAGAGGAGAAAAACGCCGCGCGCCTGTTCAACCTCGCACGTCAGGACGTGGCCGGGTTCGAGGATTATGCCCGCAAAATCCGCAACATGTATGGCGACGATGAAAAGGCGCCGCTGTGTGAGTTGATGGAGGGCCTGTTCCATATCGCCTTGGCCGATGGTGAATACCACCCCAAGGAAGATGAATTCCTGTCGCGCGTGGCCGAGATCTTCGAGCTGGGCGAGCGGCGCTTCAAGACCGTGCGGGCGCAATTCGTCCCCGATGCCGAACGCGACCCTTACGACGTGCTGGGCGTCGACCCGACAATGTCATTGGACGAGATCCGCAAGGTTTGGCGGCGTCTGGTGCGCGATACCCATCCCGATGCCATGCTGGCGCGCGGCGTGCCCGAAGAGGCGGTGAAACTGGCCGAGAAACGCATGATTGCCATCAATCATGCCTGGGACGAGATATCGGAGCGTGCCTGATGCGGCTGGCGACGTATAATGTCGAATGGTTTGCCAACCTGTTCGATGAAAACGAAGAGCTTTACGATGACGGCGGCTGGTCCGGGCGGCAGGACGTGACGCGGGCCCAGCAGACCGCGGCCCTGGGCATCGTTTTCCGGGCGCTGGACGCCGATGCGGTGATGGTGATCGAAGGCCCGGACAGCCATTCGAGGCGCGACGGGGTCAAGGCGCTGGAGGGTTTCGCGGCGCGGTTCGGGTTGCGCGCGCGCAAGGCGCTGATCGGCTTCGTCAATGATACGCAGCAGGAAATCATCCTGATGTATGATCCCGACCGGATGACCGCGCGCCATGACCCTCGCGAAAGCGATGGCGTTCCTCGCTTCGATCTGACCTTTCGGCTGGACCTCGACGTGGACCGCGCGCCCGAGGTCATCCGCTGGTCCAAGCCGCCGTTGGAGGTGGCGCTTGAAACCGCCTCGGGGCGCAGGCTTCGGCTGATCGGGGTGCATGCCAAATCCAAGGCGCCACACGGGGCCAAGGGGCGCGAACAGATCATGCGCCTGTCGATCGAGAACCGCCGCAAGCAATTGGCACAATGCATCTGGCTGCGTCGCCGAGTCGAGGAAGACCTGGCCGCAGGCGATGACCTGATCGTTCTGGGTGATTTCAACGATGGTCCCGGACTGGACGAATACGAGAAACTCTTTGGCCGATCAGGCGTCGAGATCGTGCTGGGTGAGGGCAATGGGGAACAATTGTTCGACCCCCATGCCCGACAGGCCCTGTCGAAACGCATCGCCGCCGCGCCGGTTTCGGCCCGGTTCCAGGTGCCCCCCGACGGGCGGTTCCTGTCCGTTCTGCTGGATTATATCATGGTGTCCGATGGCCTGCGCGAGACCGACCCCCGCTGGTGCATCTGGCACCCGTTCGACGACCCCGATTGCTATGCGGATGAAACCTTGCGCCGGGCATTACTGACCGCGTCGGACCATTTCCCGGTGACGCTGGATTTCAAGGATTGATTTGGGAATCGCTGCAAAGCGCCTATATTGATCCCATGAAACATGTTCTTTTTGCTGGCCTGATTGCCCTTTCGCCGCTTCAGCTTGCCGCTCAGTCCGAAGCGGAGGAAGGCGAGATCGGTGAGGGCTTTTCCCTGATGGAAGAGGGGGCGCGGCTGATGTTTCGCGGCATCATGCGGGAAATGGAGCCGGCGATCGAGGACTTCGAGGGTATGGCGAAAGAGATCCAGCCCGCCCTCGAGATGCTGGCAAGCGAGATGGGTCCGGCGTTGATGGAATTGATGCGAAAGCTGGACAATGTGCGCTACTACGAGGCGCCTGAGGTGCTGCCCAACGGAGACATCATCATCCGCCGCCGCGACGATGCCCCGCCCTATGACCCCGACAGCCCGATGATCGAGCCGGGCGAAGAGATCGAGCTTTAGCGTCTGGCGCCCTTGACCCGGGCCGAGGCCGAGGCGCCCAGCGACCCCGCCAGAGACTTCAGCCGGGCTTCGGCCACTTCGCCGAACAGCGGGCCGGCCTGCGGGTGCAGCACCAGTTCCAATTCGTTCTTCTTGGCCGACAGTTTCAGCGTGCCCGGCGGATCATTTGCATCCTTCAGCCATAGCATCGCGCCCAGCCGCATGGCCTTGCCCAGGACCTCGGCGTCGCGCTGCTCGCGCTCGTCCAGAAGGTCGTAAAGGTTCTCGAACCGCGTGCCTTCTCGCTTGTTGGAATAGCGGTGCAACAGGGCGATCCCCAGAAAGACCCTCTCGGAATGCTTCAGCCCGCCCAGGTTGGCGCGGGTGGCGTTGTCGAAGACGACCTCGTGCCGGTAGTCGGGATGAGCGCGCCAGCTGACATCGTGCAACAGGGTTGCGGCCTTGATCAGGCGCTTCTTCTGCCAGCCGCAGCGCGGGAACAGGGGCATGACGAAATCGTAAAGCGTCTTGCCGTAGCCGGGTAGACGGGCATCCTTGGCCTCGGCGAAGCGGCAGGCCTCGATCAGGGGGTCACGTTCCCGCAGGTCCTGAGGCATCTGTTCATAAAGCAGCCCTTCACGAATCCCGTAGGACGAAATCGCGATATCCTTGGGTTTGAACCGGGCGACGACCTGTCGAAGGACATGGATGGCCAAAGGCACCAGTTCCATGCGCCGGCTGGATACACCGCAGCGGCTGCGCAGCTCTTCGAGATTGTTTTCCTCTATGTATTTCAGTGTCTTGGAAACCCGGCGCGGTGTCATGCGATATTCATGCAGAACGGAAAGCGGGTAGCCGCGCCGCTCCATGTCGATCCGCGCGATGGCCCGCCACGACCCGCCCACCAGGAACAGCCGCTTGCCGGTTTCCTCGCCCATTTCTTCGAACAGGGACTCGACCGTGTCCCTGATGAAGGCCTTTCGGCCTTTCTTGCCGCCCTTGACCTCCTGCAGCTTCAACGGGCCGAGCGGAGACGTCACGCGGTGGCTGACCTGCCCGTCATGCAGGTCCGCCAGCTCCATGGACGACCCGCCGATATCGCAGACCAGCCCGTAGGACCCCGGCCACCCCAGCAAGACGCCTTGCGCCGACAGCCGGGCCTCTTCCTGGCCGTCTATCACCCAGATTTTCAGGCCGGTTTCCCGTTCGATCTCGTCGCGGAAAGCGGGGCCGTCGCTGGCCTCACGCACCGCCGCCGTGGCCACGGCGGTCAGCGGCGAGATGCCCAACCCGTCGGCCAGTGCCACGAAGCGACGGATGGCGGCCTTGGCGCGCGCACGGCCCTCGGGGTTCAGCTTGCCGGTTTCGGACATGCCCGCGCCGAGGCCCGCCATGATCTTTTCATTGTAGAAATAGGCGGGGCTGCGGGCCGCCCCGTCAAAGATCACCAGCCGGACAGAGTTGGAGCCGACATCGATCACACCGACACGGGACAACGCCCGCGCCTTGGGGTCATCGAAGATCGGCTTGCCAAAGGGGCCGTAATCCTGAGCGGTGCTTTCGGATTGGCCGTCCATCGTGTTCTCCGCTTGCCTTGCGAACCCCGTTATGGCCCCGGCTGGTCGCCGGGGTCAATCTCCGGTTCGCCGCTGTGTGCGGATCAGCCCCGGCCGGTCAACAGCCCGTTCAGGAAGCCGGCGCTGATGACAGCGGCCGTGGTCTCGGGCGTTGGGTGGTCAGGCTTTTCGGATTCGGTGGCCGGGGGCTGCGACTGGTGGGCGTGCGATGACTGGGCCGCGCGGGTGGCGGCGAATATCAACAGGGCAACAAGGAGCAGACCCGCCGTTGCGACCCCGAAGGCGGCCACGATCGGATCATGGCGCAGCTCAAGCATCAGGAACAGGCCCAACCCGGCGAACCCCATCGTGATGGCGAAGGTCACCAATGCCGCGCCGAGCAAGGCCGCCGACAGGGCGGCCTTGCGGGCGGATTGGCGCACCATGCGGGCGCCGTCCCGTGCGATATGGGTCAGGGCGGTCACCGGCGGGCCATCAACCCTGCAACGACGACACCGGTGGCAAAGGCCAGGCCCGTCGCGGCGAACGGATGGTCCTGCACCTGGTGCTCGGTCTGCTGGCGCAGGCGGGCGCCCTCTGACCGGGCAGAGTCGTAGAGTGCCCGGGTTTCACTCGACAGCCCGTCAACCGAGGCCCGCGCGTGGTCAACGCCGTTGCGGGCCTGCTCGCGGGCCGTTTCGCCGGCCATCGCCGTCAGGGTAGCGATGTCATTTCGCGCGGTCTGCAATTGCTCTTCTAGTTCTTCCTTGGTCGCCATGGGGCGGCCTCCTTTCAGATTTGAGGGTTTGGTGCTGTCACGTGCTGGCGCCGCAAGCGGGCTAGAGCGGCGGACGGCCCCGAACAGCGCGGGCGATCATCGCCACCGCGAAAAGCACGATGAAAACGAAAAAGATCATCTGAGCGATCTCAGCGGAGACGACGGCAACGCCGCCGAAGCCAAGGACGCCGGCAATGATCGCGATAACAAGGAATGTAAGGGCCCAGCCTAACATGATCGGACCTCCTTTCCGTTTAACCGGCGCAAATAATGCGCCTCAGTCATGAAAAAGGTGACCATAGAAGGCAAAGCAATCAAGGGGGGAGGGGAGGGCGGTTATGACTAAGAAATTGAAATAGCTTAATAAAAAGTAGACACGTTATACCGAAAGCATCAGAAATGCTTCACTTTACCAAAGTAAATCGCCCACTCAATCTTCGGTATGGGTCAGTTTCGGCACATCCGATGCCCCCGCCGATCCGCGCCCGGACAGCGACGGGTTTTCCATGAAGAAGCGGTGGCAGTTGAACGCGAATTCGCCTTCGGTCATCTCGGCGCGGACGAAGTGCCCATCGGGTTTCATGACCCAGCTTTGGGCGATATCTGCCAGGTTTGCGGCCATGATCTGGCTCACGATCTGGGCCTTCACGGTGCCATTGGTGATCTCGACCAGCGTTTCCACCCGCCGGTTCAGGTTCCGCCCCATCCAGTCCGCCGAGGAGATGAAGACCCGCGCCTTCTTGTGCGGCAGGCCCGCGCCATTGGCGAAACAGACGATGCGCGAATGTTCGAGGAACCGCCCGACGATGGATTTCACGCGGATATTCTCGGACAGGCCCGCGATACCGGGACGCAGCCCGCAGATCCCGCGCACGACAAGGCTTATTTTCACGCCGGCTTGGCTGGCCTCGTAGAGCGCGTCGATCACATCCTCCTCGATCAGGGAATTCATCTTGGCCCATATCGCCGCCGGCTTGCCGTTGCGGGCATTCTCGGCCTCGGCGCGGATCATCTCGATCAGGCGGGGTTTCAGCGTGGTGGGGGAAATGGCAAGGTTTTCGAGGTTCTCGGGCTGCACGTAACCCGACAGGTAATTGAACACCTTGGTCGCATCGCGCCCCAGCGCGGCGTCGCAGGTAAAGAGGCTCAGGTCCGTGTATATCTTCGCGGTGATCGGGTGATAGTTGCCGGTCCCGTAATGGGTGTAGGTGACCAGCTGATCCCCCTCGCGGCGGACCACGGTGGAAATCTTGGCATGGGTCTTGAGGTCGAGAAACCCGTAAACCACATGCGCACCGGCCCGTTCCAGCCGCCGCGACTGGCGGATATTCGCGGCTTCGTCGAACCGCGCCTTGAGTTCGACCAACGCGGTGACCGATTTGCCGTCCTCGGCGGCTTCGCACAATGCCTCGACAATCGGGGATTTGCGCGAGGTCCGGTAAAGCGTCTGCTTGATGGCCACAACGTCCGGGTCGCGGGCGGCCTGGGTCAGGAAGCGCACCACCATGTCGAAGGTTTCATAAGGGTGGTGCAGCAGCATGTCCTTTTGCCGGATCGCCGCGAACATATCACCGTCGAAATCCGTGACCCGTTCCGGAACCCGGGGTGAAAAGGGCCGCCACAGCAGGTCGGGGCGGTCATCCAGCACAAGTTCGCTCAGGTCGCCGATGCCGATCACGCCGTCGACCTCGACCACCTCGGCCTCGGTCACGTGCAATTCGCGCATGATCAGGGCCTTGAGGGTCGCGGGCGCCCCGGCCGAGATCTTCATGCGCACCACTTCGCCACGGCGCCGCCGTTTCAGGGCGACCTCGAATTCGCGCACGAGGTCTTCGGCCTCGTCCTCGACCTCCAGGTCGCTGTCACGGAGCACGCGGAAGGCGCAGGAGCCCTTGAAGCTGTATCCGGGAAACAGGCTGTTCAGGTTTTCCAGAAGCACCTCTTCCAACGGCAGGAACCTGTGGCCGTCCTCGGTCGGCAGGGCGACGAAACGGTCGATCTGGTGCGGCACGGGCAAAAGTGCCCTGAGCGGGCGCTTGTCGCTGTCGCGTTCCAGTTCCAGTGCCAGGGCAAACCCCTCGTTGGGCAGGAAGGGGAAGGGGTGCGCCGGGTCGATGGCCAGTGGCGACAGGACCGGGAAGACCTTGTTCAGGAATACGTCCTTCAGGAATGTCCGGTCGGCTTTGGTCAGGTCCTTGCGCGACAGGATGGAGATGTTCTCGTCTTCCATCTCGGCGCGCAGCCCTTCCAGCACGGCCTGTTGACGGGCCAGCAATTTGCGGGCGTCGAGGTCGATCAACGCCAGCTGTTCAGCCGGCGTCAGCCCGTCCACCGATGGCGTCTGATGTCCTTCGCGCACCAATTCGCGCAGGCCCGCGACGCGGACAGTGTAGAACTCATCCAGGTTGGTGGCCGAAATCGACAGGAAGCGCAGCCGTTCCAGCAGCGGCACGCGCATGTTCTCGGCTTCTTCCAACACCCGCCAGTTGAACCCCAGCCAGCTGAGTTCGCGGTTATAAAACCGGTCCGGTCCGGTCACTTCGCTTTCTGGCGTGACCGGGGCAGGGAAATCGGAACGGAGAAAATCGGCAAGTGTCATGCGGGCCTTGTGGCGGGTGGGGGTTACAGAAAGATGACACTATCACCCTGTCCGGTGGGTGATGTCCAGAACCTCGCGGACCAGCGCGCGGTTCACCGCGCGGCCCTGGGCCATGGCGGCGCGATCCAGGGCCGCGACGGTGTCGATCGCGGCCTGGAAGGACCGGTCTATATGCTTGCGCAGCAGGGCAAACGCATTCGGCGTGGGCGCGATCTGATGATCCTGAAACTGCTTCATCAACACTGCGTCAAGAAGCTGGTCATCGGGGTCCGAGATGGCAACACAGGTCGTCGCGGACAGGCGCGACGCAAGATCGGGCAGGGTGATCGCCCAGCGGTTGGGCGGTGTTTGTCCGGTCAGCAGCAGGGGCAGCGCCTGGCTGCGCAGGTGATTATGGGCATGGAACAGCCATTCCTGTGCCGCCTCGGGCAACGTGTCGCCATCCTCGACCACCAGCGGGCCGTCAGGCAGCGCGGCGTCGGGGTCGATGTCGCCCGCATTCAAAACCGCTGCCCCACTCTGATCCGCGAATAACCGCGCCAGGTGGGTCTTGCCCGCACCGGGTGGTCCGGCAACAGCCAGCTTGGCATCCGGCCAGCTGGACGGGGCGGTGACCAGCGCATAGGCCTCGGCATTTGCCTCGGACACGAAGAAGGTCTCGGCCCCCATCGCGACACGCCGGGGCCAGTCGAAGGTCAGTTGTTCGGCCATCATTCGCCCGGACCCGACAGCCCCCGATAGAGCCGCCCGTTCTTGTATTCCGAGATCAGAAACCGGGCCACGACCCCGATCATGGCGGCGACGGGAACGGCCACCAGCATGCCCACGAACCCGAAGAGCGAGCCGAAGATCGCCAGCGCCAGGATCAGCCAGACCGGGTGCAGCCCGACGGATTGCCCGACAAGGTTCGGGGTCAGGATATTGCCCTCGAAGAACTGGCCGAACATGAAGATCGCGGCAACGATGCCGATGCGCAGCCAGTTGATGCCGACTTCGACGGTCTGCCCGTCCACCATTTCCGTCCCCGACCACCACTGGATCAGCGCCACGCCGATCGCCAGGATCCCGCCGACAAGCGCGCCGACATAGGGGATGAAGGAAATCAGCCCGGCCACGAAACCGATGATCAGCCCGTAGTTCAGCCCCGCCAGCATCAGCGCTACGGCATAGTAGGTGCCCAGAACCAGACAGACGGTGCCCTGTCCCCGGATGAACGAGGCCAGGGTGTTGTCGATCTGGCTGGCCAGCTTGCGCACGGTCGGCGCGTGGTCGCGGGGCAGCAGGTCGTCGATCTTCGCCACCATGCGATCCCAGTCCATCAGCAGGTAGAACGACACCACGGGCACGATCACCAGCAGAACCACTACGTTGATCAGGTTGAGCGCCGAGCTGAGGATCGAGTTCAGCACCGATCCACCCGACGACTGGATGGCAGACCCGATATTGGCCAGTTGCTGGCGGATCGCGTCGGATTCCAGGTCGATGGACGGGAATTGCGTCGTCAGCCAACCCTCGAACCGGTCGAAGAGCTGGGGCGCATTCTGGACCAGTGCGCCGATCTGCTGGATCAACTGGCCGGCCTGATTGATCAGCGACGGCAGGATCAGCAGCAGCGCCACCACGAAGATCAGGACGCCCATCAGGGTGATCACGATGGTGGCCGCGATCCGGCTCAGGCCTGCGCGTTCCAGCCGGTCGGCCACGGGGTCGAGGCAATAGGCCACGGCGCCGCCAAGGACGAAGGGCGTCAGGACATCGCCCAGAAACCAGAGGATCGCCACGAAGATCGCTGCGGCAATGCTCCAGTATTTCACCTGTTCGCGCGGGGCGAGGGCCATGGCGGCGTCCTTTCGATCATTGCCATCTAATTGGCGGATCGCGCGGCCCGTTGCAAGAAAAAGGCCCCGGCGTGTCGCCACGCCGGAGCCGGTCCACCAGGGAGGGTGTCGCTTAGTGGCAGGCCGGACGGGTGCCGGGCAGCAGCACCTTGTCGATCACATGGATCACGCCGTTGTCGGCCTGGATGTCCGCGATAATCACGTTGGCCACGTCGCCGGTGCCGTCGGCAATGGTGACGCCGTCGCTGCCGGCGGTGATGCACAGGCGTTCGCTTTCCAGGACGGGCTTGAAATAGTTCGACCCGGCCGGGAAGTCGGCGGCGTTCAGCTGGCGATCATCCACGTGATAGAGCAGCACATTGGTCAGCTGATCCTTGTTCTCCGGCTCGAGCAGGGTCTCGACCGTGCCTTCGGGAAGCGCGGCAAAGGCATCGTTGACCGGAGCATAGACCGTGAAGGGGCCGGGGCCGGAGAGCGTTTCGGCCAGGTCGGCGGCGGTCACAGCGGCCACGAGGGTCGAGAAACGATCGTCACCGGCGGCGATCTCGACGATGTTCTGGGCGGCGGCGGCAGAGGACAGGCACAGCGCGGCCAGTCCGCCGAAAGCGGTTTTCTTCAAGAAAGTCATGGAATTGGTCCCTTTGGTTGCAGTATGCCTTGCTGGCATGTGATCGGGTTACGCCGGGTCACGGGGTTCCGTTCACCATTGTAACGACCCTGTGATGTCGCGTGAACAGATCCCCGCCCCTTGCCCCGCTTTGCCGCGTGGCGTATTGGCGAAACGAATGTGCAAGGAGCCGACCAAGATGCGCCTGTCCCGTTATTTTCTGCCTGTCCTGAAGGAAACCCCGTCAGAGGCCCAGATCGTCAGCCATCGCCTGATGTTGCGCGCGGGCATGATCAAGCAGCAGGCAGCGGGCATCTATTCGTGGTTGCCGCTGGGCTTCAAGGTTCTGCGCAAGATCGAGAACATCGTCCACGAGGAACAGGCGCGGGCTGGCCATATCGCCATCCAGATGCCGATCCTGCAACCGGCGGACCTGTGGCGCGAAAGCGGGCGCTATGATGACTACGGGCAGGAAATGCTGCGCATGCAGGACCGCCACGAGCGCGATCTGCTTTACACCCCCACCGCCGAGGAAATGGTGACGGACATCTTCCGCTCCCATGTCAGCAGCTACAAGGACCTGCCGCTGACGCTTTACCAGATCCAGTGGAAATTCCGGGACGAGATCCGTCCCCGCTTCGGCGTGATGCGCGGGCGCGAGTTCTACATGAAGGACGGCTACAATTTCGACCTCACCAAAGAGGACGCGTTGCACGCCTATAACCGCCATTTGGTCAGCTACCTGCGCACCTATGAACGGATGGGGCTTCAGGCGATCCCGATGCGCGCGGATTCCGGCCCGATCGGTGGCGATGACACCCATGAATTCCTGGTGCTTGCCGAAACCGGCGAGTCCGAGGTGTTCTATGACAGCGAGATCACCGAGCTGAAATTCGGTGACCGCGACATCGACTATGACGACAAGGCCCAGTGCCAGGCCGTGCTGGAAGAATTCACCAGCCGCTATGCGCGCACCGATGAGACCCATGACGAAGCCAGGTTCGCCGAGGTGCCCGAAGAGCGCCGCCGTGTCGCGCGCGGCATCGAGGTCGGCCAGATCTTCTATTTCGGCACCAAATATTCCGAACCGATGGGCGCCACGGTGCAGGGCCCGGACGGCAAGCCCGTCCCGGTGCATATGGGCAGCCACGGGATCGGCGTGTCGCGCCTTCTGGGCGCGATCATCGAGGCCAGCCATGACGACAACGGCATCATCTGGCCCGAGGGGGTCACGCCCTTCCATTGCGGGATCGTCAATCTCAAGCAGGGCGACGCCGAGGCCGATGCCGCCTGCGACGGCCTGCATGACGCGATCGCCGCGCTGGGGCTGGAGCCGCTTTACGATGATCGCAACGAGCGGGCCGGCGGCAAGTTCGCCACGATGGACCTGATCGGCCTGCCGTGGCGTATCACCGTGGGGCCGCGCGGCCTCAAGAACGGTGTGGTGGAACTCACCAGCCGCCGCACCGGCGAAAGCGAGGAACTGCCCCCCGAAGAGGCGGTGGCGAAGCTGGCGCGGATCTATGCGCCACACTGCCCAAATCTGGCCGTGCCGGGCTGATCCCTTCCCGGTTGGGCCGGCCTCTGCTATTCTGTGACCAGAAGCCCCGTCGAACTGGGCCAAGGAGCATAGAGGCATGATTGTCAGAGCAGCGGCCCTCGCGGGTGGTCTGGCCGGGGCGGCCGGCCTGTCGCAATATCCGGAATTCACCCAGCAATACACGCAGCATCTGGCGGGCCAGATCGAGGCGTTGTCGGTCGTCGCTGCCGATTTCGACGCCAGTGCGGCGCGGTCGGACCTGACGCGGGACGAGGCGCTGGCACAGATGACCGGAACCGATTTCCTGCAAGATCGCCGCGCCGACATGACCCGCGCTTTTGCCCGGCTCTATCAATTGACGTCGCACCATGACGCTTTGCAGGCAGCTGGCCCGCTGGAACGCCTGACCATGCCGCACCGGATGGGCGACGCGGCCACCTTGCGGGGCACCTGGGCCGGGTTCAAGCCGGCGGTGCCGCTGACGCTCGCGGGGGCGCTCTCTGCGCTTGTGGGTTTTCTGGTCGGGGTCCTTGCCTTGCGTGGTGTGTTCGCCCTTGTCTCATGGCCGGTGCGGCGCCTGTTCGCCGGCCGCGCGGCGAAACCCTCGGCTGCGCGTGTCGAGCCGCCCGTCGCGTTGCGCTGACCACGGCATGATCGCCGCCCGCTTGACCCCCACCCGCTTTCAACGCAGGTTGACCGAAACCCAGTGAAAAGGCCCCGGCGCATGGCAGGCAGGACCGCCCCGTTTTCCCGTTTCGAATGGATGATCGCCTGGCGCTATATCCGCGCCAAACGCGCCGAGGGCGGCGTGTCGACCATGACCTGGATCAGCCTTGTGGGGATCACGCTGGCGGTTTTCGCACTGATCGCCACGCTGGCCGTGCGGGCCGGGTTCCGGACCGAATTTGTCGATACGATCGTGGGCGCCAATGCCCATGTCACGGTCTATGAACAGGGGGTCGTGACGCCCAATGGCGGCATCGACCGCCGGATCGAGGACTATGACGCCCTGGCCCGGGCGATCCGGACCGCCCCCGGCGTCACCCGCGCCGCACCGCTGGTGCGTGGCCAGGTCATGGCCAATAACCAGCAGAACAATACCGGGGTCGAGGTCTATGGCATCGCTCCAGAGGACCTGGCCACCATTCCCCGCATCGCCAACCCGGTCGAGGCAGCGGGCGATATCGGTCACTTTGCCGACGGGATCGCCATCGGTTCGGGCGTCGCGCGGGAACTGGGGGTGATGGTGGGCGACCGTATCCGCATCATCAGCCCGAACGGACAACGGACCGCCTTCGGCACCAGCCCCCGCGTCAGCGCCTTTGAAGTCACGTATATCTTTACCGCCGGGCGCTGGGACATCGACCGCACCCGGGTCTACCTGCCACTGGCCGAGGCGCAGCTGTTCTTCAACAAGGATGGCGTGGCCGACGAGATCGAGGTCATGGTCACGGACCCCGACCAGGTTGACCGCTATCTTGCCGGTATTCGCACCGCGGCGGGCGACGGCTACCTGATCTGGACCTGGCGAGACAGCGCGGGCAGTTTCCTGCGGGCGCTGACGGTCGAAGACAACGTGATGTTCGTGATCCTTTCGATTCTGGTGCTGATCGCGTCGATGAACATCATTTCCGGCCTGATCATGCTGGTGAAGAACAAGGGGCGCGACATCGGCATCCTGCGCACCATGGGCCTGACCGAAGGATCCGTGCTTCGGGTCTTCTTCATCTGCGGGGCCGGGATCGGGACCATCGGCACGGCGCTGGGGATCGTGCTGGGCTGTCTTTTCGCCATCTATATCGACCCGATCTTTTCCTTCGTGAATTATGTCGCCGGCGGGGGCGTCTGGGACCCGTCGATCCGGGGAATTTATGACCTGCCCGCCGAATTGCGCCTTGTGGATGTGGTCAAGGCCAGCGCCCTGTCGCTGGCCCTGTCCTGGATCGTGACGATCTTTCCGGCCCGGCGGGCGGCCCGGATGAACCCTGTGGAGGCGCTGCGCTATGAGTAACGCACTGGATCTCGCGGGTATCGAAAAGGGCTACAACCACGGACGCCCCAACGAGATCAACGTGTTGCGCGGCGTTGAATTGTCGGTGAAGCCGGGCGAGGTTGTGGCCCTTGTGGCACCCTCGGGCGCGGGCAAATCGACCTTGCTGCATATCGCCGGATTGCTGGACACACCGGATGCCGGCCAGGTGCGGATCGGCGGTGAGGACGTGACCGGCCTAGGCGATCGCCGCCGCACGGCCATCCGGCGCAATGACGTGGGGTTCATCTACCAGTTTCACCACCTGTTGCCGGAATTCTCGGCGCTGGAAAACATCGTCCTGCCGCAGCTCGCCAATGGCGCCGGTCAGCGCGCGGCCGAAACCCGGGCCCGCGACCTGTTGGGCCGGGTCGGTATTGCCGACCGGGCCGATCATCGCCCCGCCGCCCTGTCGGGGGGTGAGCAACAGCGCGTCGCCTTCTGCCGCGCCCTGGCCAACCAACCCCGCTTGTTGCTGGCCGATGAGCCCACCGGCAACCTTGATCCCGAAACTTCCGATCGCGTTTTCGCCGCCCTGATGGACCTTGTCCGCGACACCGGGCTGGCTGCGCTGATCGCAACCCATAACCTTGAACTCGCCGCGCGGATGGACCGCACGGTGCGGCTTGATACCGGAAAGGTCGTGACATGAAGATTGCCGTCACCGAAATCGAACAGGTCGCCAAGGATGCGATGATCGCCCATGGCGCGGGTGACTGGCAGGCGGGCGAGGTCGCCCGCGCCACGGCCCGGTCTGAGGCGCTGGGCAATGTCATCTGCGGCCTCTACTACCTTGAAAGCTATTGCACACAGTTGCGTTCGGGGCGCGTGGATGGGCAGGTCGAACCGACGGTCAGCCGCCCGAAGCCCGGCACCGTCGACGTGGATGCGCAGTTCGGATTTGCCCAGCCCGCCTTTGCCCGCGGGCTTCCGCAAGCGATTGCCGCTACCCGTGAAAACGGCGTGGCCACGCTGGCGGTGGGCCATGCCCACACCTGCACGTCGCTGGGGTATTTCACCGAACAGATTTCCGGTGCCGGACTGATCGGGATCGGCATGACCAATGCCTCTCCGGTCGTGGCCCCACCGGGCGGCAACGCCAAGACGATTGGGACAAATCCAATCTCGATGTCCGTCCCGGGCCAGGATGGCCCGGTGATGCATTTCGATTTTTCAACCTCGGCCGTGGCGCTGGGCAAGATCACCATGGCCAAGGCGGCGGGTGAAAAGATCCCGTTAGGATGGGCCGTGGATGCCGAAGGCAACCCGACGGACGACCCGGAAAAGGCGCTGCAGGGCGCCCTGCTCAGCGCCGGGGGCTACAAGGGCTGGGGCTTTGGCCTGATGGTCGAATTGCTGGCCGCGGGCATGACCGGGTCAGTCAATTCGCTGGACGTTGCCGGGCTGAAAGTGGCTGAAGGCAAGCCCCATGATCTTGGGCAGTTCTACATCCTGATGGAACCCCGCGCCGACTTCGCGGACCGTTTCACCCGCGTCGCCGAAGCTGTGCTGGCGCAAGAGGGTGCCCGCATCCCCGGTGCCGCGCGACAGGCCATGACGGAAGTCGATGTTCCCGACGCGTTGTGGACCCAATGCAAGGCGCTCACACAGGGCTGACAATGGCGTGAGAGCGCGCAACTTCCATTGAGGGCGCGGCGTGTCTGCATAGGATCGCCGCAATCCAATGAAAGGTCTCCCATGCGTTCCATGTTTCTTGCCCTGCCCATCGCTCTTGCCGCCAGCACCTTGGCCGCCGGTCCGGTCTCGCTCGCTGCCGGATGGAACCACCAGCGCCTGTCGCTGTTCAGCTCGAACGATTACGACTTCGGGGCGACGCTTGGCATCGCCTCGGATGCGGCCGTATCGCTGGCCTGGAAGCCGCTGGGCCGGTCCAATTGGGACAAGCGCGGGGCCAGCTGGTCCTGGTCCGTCGACCAGTCCGTGCCCGCCACGAACCTGGCCCGCAAGGGCGGAGATGACCGAAATATCTCGATCTATTTCGTCTTCCTGCCGCAAGCGGATGCCCAGCGGCTTGAGGGCGCGGGTCTGCTGCGGCTGCAACGCAACGCGAATGTCCGGATCCTGCAATATGCATGGGGCGGCAATCACGGGCGCGGAGAGATCCTGCCGTCGCCCTATGCGCCGGGGCAGGGGGTGACCGTGGCCTTGCGGCAAGCCGGAACGGGCGCGCATTCCGAAACCGTCGATCTGGCGCGGGACTTCAGCGCTGCCTTCGGCGGCCAGCCCGGCGCATTGGTCGGGGTGGCCGTGTCGGCGGACAGCGACGATACCGGCACCGCCATCCGGGCCTCGGTCTCGGACCTGGTGCTGCGCTAACTGCAAATCCCGTCGATGTCAGTCTCCTCATGCAGGCCCGAAACCGCGATGGGCCGGGGCGCGGTGCCGGGCGGCGCGACGGGCATGACGGCGCTGAGCCTTTCCCAGATGCGCTGGGTCCGGGCGCCGGCCGGGTCCAGCGTGCGGCAGCAGACATATTCCTCGACCAGCGAGGCCTGCTGTTCATAGCCCAGATCGAGGAACGGGGTCCGGTCCTCGGGGTCGAAGAGATAGGGATCGGCCCCGCCGCGATGCTCGGCCGCGCCGCGCAGGGGGTGATAGCCGGTGATCTCGCGGTTCTGCCATTGCCAGATATGGGCCATCTCGTGGGTGAAATACATCGCCGCGACAAGGTTGATCCGGTCGGGATAGCCCGGCAGGTAATCGGGCAGCGTCCAGTCCGGGGCGCTGAGCACATGATCGAACAGCACCGCGCCCGCCGTGCGGACCTGGACCGTTGGGCCACGGGGCGGCGGCGCGATCTTTTCACGGCAGGTCACGCGGGGGCGCGTCGGATAGGTCTGCGTGGTCAGGCCGATGAACCCCGCTTCCAGCATCCGCACCTCGCCGGTGTCCAGCGTCGGACCCATCAACTCGGCCACCAGCGCCTCTTCGCCGCCTGTCAGCGCTCGGCCGCAACCGGCCAGTGTCAGAAGGCAGAGGGTGACAAACCGCATGGCGCCAGCCTAGACTCTTCCTGATCTGGATCAAGGCGGCGCCGACGCCCCGGCGCGAGGCTGGCTTTGCGAACAGGAGGACCTGCAATGAAAAAACCGCTTCTTCTCATACCGTTCCTTCTGGGGGCCTGCGTGGCGCAGCAGCCCGATACCAGCGTCGAGGCGGGCAAGGCCGCCTATCAGACGGAATGCGCCGCCTGCCACGGGGCCGACGGGCGCGGCGCGGGCGATTTCGGGGTGGAGCTGTTCACGATCCCGCCCGACCTGACCACGCTGAGCGCCCAGAACGGCGGCGACTTCCCGCGCGATTACGTCATGTCGGTGATCGACGGCTATGACCGCAGCCACGCCTTTTCCGCCGCGATGCCCGAATTCGGCGTGCTGGACCTTGGCCCCACGGTCATCGTCGAGGAAGACGGCGTCGGCACCCCGGTGCCCGCCACCTTGCTGGCGCTGGCCAACTACCTTGAAACCATCCAGGAATAGGAGGGGGCGATGACCCGTGCATTGAAACTGTCACTGGTTTTGGGTTGCCTGGCCGCGCCACTGGCCGCGCAGGACGCCGAGGAAGGCGCGCGGCTCTACCAGCAGCATTGCGCCACCTGCCACGGCATTGATGGCGCGGGCGACGGGCCGATGGCCCCGGCGCTGATCCTGCAACCGCCCGACCTGACCGCGCTGGCGGCGGGCAATGACGGGGTTTTCCCCACCACTCGCGTGGCCATGCGCGTGGACGGGCGCGACCCGCTGGTCAGCCACGGCAGCCCCATGCCGGTCTACGGGCCGTTCTTCGAGGGCGACGACACGGCGATCAAGGTCGAGACCGGCCAGCCCATGATGACCAGCCGCCCGGTGGCGGACCTGGTGGCCTATCTGGAAGGGATACAGGAGTAGGGCGAGAAAGCCGCGCGATGGCCAGACCGTGGGATGGCGATGTGAGGTTTGAGCGGCGCCCGGGTGCGGACTCAAGGGCGTAGCCCGCCGCGTCAAAGCCGTCGCGCTCCCATGCGGCGGCTTTTTGGCCACTACAGGGCATCGCTTGAGGTTTTTCGGATGTGGTCGGGATAAAGCGCTTCAGCCCCAGCGGATCAATCGCCCCCGCGCGCGTCGGCTTTGGCGCGGTTCACGTTATTCGCTGAAAAGTCATGGCCTAAGTCTGCTAGGGTCAGGACTCATAGCCAGTAGATGACGAGTGCTGCGAGGGCGATGGCTGACAGGAAGACCTTCGGGCACCTGTCGTAGCGGGTTGCCACACGCCGCCAATCCTTCAACCTACCAAACATGAT